>CBDBPM010000002.1:4800000-6053980 GCA_965208735.1 Candidatus Poribacteria bacterium | reverse complement strand
ACTGAGTGCCCGATCATAGAGACGTACTTCGTCAAGCATGCCTTTGTGCACAAAATCCTCGTTGTCATCTTTATACGCACCGATGGAGAAGAAGACGCGATCTGGATAGTTGACCGCTCCCGATTGGACCCTCGAAGTGCCCTCGAGTTTCCCATTTACGTAAATATAAGTTAGCGGAACTGAGATAGGTTAAGAGTCCATCCCCGTCATCAGCGTCCTCCGAGGAGAGTGCGAAACTGAACGCTTTCCACCTTGTTCCGAGCAGCCAACCTTTTTCAAAAGCACCGTTGTCCTGAACTGCTACGATGTACCCGCCCCATTCGATGAACTGCTCGTCCCACGCCCATAACTCTACGGTCATTTCCTTAGACGGGAGTTCGGCTTTTTTGATGTCATCGGTGATTCGGACACGGGCACCCGCGCCCCCGCCCAATTGCACTGCTTCTCCAAATTTACCCGGGACGATTTCAAGTTTCCCTATCATCTCGGCATCTTGGTTCCCCCAAATATCCATTACCGTATTGCCTTTTACAGTGTCTTTATCGAAACTCCAGTAACCAATTAACCCATCTTCAATAACGACTGTCTGGGCAATGACAGGAATTCCTGTTCCCAATCCAGCGATTAAGACAACCGCTAAACTCAGGACCGCTTTTTTTGTTGCGTTCATAACAAACAGAAACATTTTTTGCTCCTTTAGTTGTGAAATAGTTATCGGTCTTTATCAGTCGTCAGCCATCAGTGAGAATCGCGAGCACAGTTCGATCCTACAGGAATATATCTGGATTTGACGTTTGTTCTTAGTAAAAGAATGATCAGGTTGCTACAAGGATATTAACATATTTGACATATTTTCTCAAGCGAAACAAGGACAGTAGGTACTCCGTTTTAGCAGTTAATGGTCAGCAGTCTGAATACGGTATTTTAACATTATAGACATCTTTTTTCCTAATGTTTTGCTAAATGTGTTATCATTGACAAAAAATATCACGCAACGCGCTTGCGTCAAAAGGGGATTCGTATGGTTTATAAACAACAGAGTTCTACAATTTTAATCGCTGTCTTGATTTTTTACTTGATTGGAAACGATGTTGCAGCAGATTCAACCGCAACTGGCACCGTATTTTTAGATACAAATGGAAACCAAGTAAAGGACGACAATGAGAAAGGGCTGCCCGGGGTTCGCGTCTCTAATGGACAAGACATTGTCCAAACCGATGCCAACGGGCAATACTCGCTCACAGTCAGTGATGACACCATTCTCTTTGTGATTAAGCCCCGTGGGTTTATGACACCGATTGATGAAAATCGGCTCCCGAAATTTTATTACGTTCACAAGCCACAGGGTTCACCAGATGGACTGAAGTATGCCGGTATCGCACCAACGGGTCCATTACCGGAGTCGGTTGATTTTCCGCTCACTGAACAACCCGAAGCGGATACCTTCAAGATACTCGTCTTCGGTGATACACAGCCGTATAATATGCAAGAGATTGAATGGTTAGCACATGATGTGATTGAAGAAGTTATTGGAACGGATGCTGTGTTCGGAATCAGCCTTGGCGATTTGGTAGGTGACGATTTAAACTTATTCCATCCACTGAACGGAGTGATGGCTACTGTTGGGATCCCGTGGTACAACGTCTACGGCAACCACGATATGAACTTCCGTGCTACGGATGACCAATACGCCGATGAGACCTTTGAACGCGTCTACGGTCCGACATGCTATTCTTATGATTGGGGACCTGTCCATTTCATCAACATCGACAATGTGTTCTTTTACCGCGATGAAGAGGACCGACCTCGCTACTCAAGTGAGATCGGAGAACGGCAGTTGACGTTCATCCGCAATGACCTTGCTTTGGTACCGACAGATCAGCTGATTGTTGTATCCATGCATATTCCGTTGACAGAAATGCGTGATGTGCAGGAATTGATGAATCTACTCGGCAACCGACCGCACACGTTATCGCTATCAGCGCACACACACATCCAACGCGATGACTTCGTCGGACCGGAGCACGGTTGGCATGGTGACGACGCGCATCATCACCACAATCATGCCACGACATCAGGCAGTTGGTGGAAGGGCACGCTTGATGAAATCGGTATTCCGCACACGACCATGCGAGATGGTGCCCCAAACGGTTATGGCATCTTCACATTCAGCGGTAACCAATATTCAATTCGGTTCAAAGCTGCCCGTCGTCCAGCGGATTATCAGATGAATGTATGGGCACCTTGGGAAGTTGCGTCGGAAGAGACTGGCGAAACAGATGTCATCGTTAACGTTTTCGGAGGCACCAAACGCTCAACGGTTGAGATTCGGATCGGTGAAGCAGGGGAATGGGAACCGATGACCTATATGCCTCAGGCAGACCCATACTATAAAGCACTCAAGGCACGCGACGATACGGATCATCTTGAGCGGAAACTGCATGCCGCCCTTCGAGAAACAATGAAGCCGCAGTTGAAGGAAGACAGTGAACTGCCACAAAGAGGGAGCCGGATTAGCGGAACTGCAAAGTCAACGCACATCTGGCAAGCAAAACTTCCAGTAAGTGTTCCGAAAGGAACGCATGTTATTTACGTCCGTACGACAGATATGTTTGGTCAAACCTTCACAGGACGGCGGATCATCCGAGTGCACTAACCCGGTATCGGTATTCAACCAACCATTACAGTTACCGGAACAACTTGTCTCAATTGTAGGGCAATAATGCATTCGCATGAATCAACGGTATGAATGCCGTATGGCATTCCCCGGAGCGAGTACACCGCAGAATTGCCCTACTACAAACGGAGCCACTTATCTCAGTGTAATTCACCTAACTACTGCAAATCAGTCTTTTCCAATCAAGGCTGTTTTATTTATGGGTCAGGATTTTCAAAACAGATCCGAAATGCCGCACACGATACCGACCGTATCTCCATCAAAACCGTTCTCACCAGTCGGCTGGCGGTCTATAGCAATTGGACTTATTCTCATCCCTGTCAATTGTTATTGGATTACTTATATTGAGCTTGTACAGTATTCCGCGCAGCCCACAATCGTCTCGCTTATTTTCACGGTTGTTTTCAACGTGCTGGTGTTAACGGGACTCAACGGAATACTCAAGCGATTCCTGCCTCGGATGGCTCTATCTCAAGGCGAACTCTTGGTCATTTACGTCATGTTGTCCGTCGCTTCAGCCACGGCGGGACACAGCATGATGGAGATTTTGGTTTCCACATTGGGGCACGCTTTTTGGTTCGCAACGCCAGAAAACGATTGGAGAGACCTATTTTGGCGGTATATTCCGAGTTGGCTCGCCGTGGCAGACAAAGGTGTTCTCTCAGGTTACTATGAGGGAGATTCTACGCTCTACACACAGCAGCATCTGTTGGGCTGGCTAACGCCTGTGATCAATTGGTTTGCCTTTCTCTTTGCGATGCTTTTTGTGATGGTTTGCATCAACCTCATCGTTCGGAAACCGTGGACGGAAGATGAGAAACTGGCGTATCCGATTATCCAACTTCCGGCGCGAATGACAAGCGAAGGCTTTTTCACGAATCGGCTGATGTGGATCGCTTTCGGGCTTGTAGCGGCTTTCGACATTGTTAACGGTCTCCACCATATCTTTCCTGCGATACCCTCCGTATACGAGAAAGCATACCGTTTCAGATTCACAGAGAAACCCTTCTCCGCAATGGGGTGGCTGAGATTGGGGATCTACCCTTTCGTTTTAGGCATCGGATTTCTGATTCCGTTGGATCTGTTGTTTTCGACTTGGTTTTTCTTTTGGATATGGAAGGCACAACAGATCTTCGGGAGCGTTGTAGGCTTAGAAGGGACAGGCTATCCCTATATCAACTATCAGGGATTTGGTGCCTATATGGGCATCTTTTTGATTGCCGTATGGAGGAGCCGAAAATATCTTCAGAATTTAATGGGAGCAAAAGCCAATTCCACGTCCACGCGAGATGAACCGATGTCCTCTCGGACAATTGTACTCGCACTTATTGCTGGTGTGGCGTTTCTGACACTTTTTTGTTTGAGAGCAGGTATGTCGCTCTCGGCGATTCTTGTTTTCTTTGGACTCTATTTTGCCTTTTCAACGGCGGTTTCCCGGATGCGCGCTGAACTCGGATCGCCGATGCACGACTTGCACTATACGGGACCCGAACGGGTCATGGTTGCTGCTGTAGGCACCCGTCGGTTGGGACCGAATAATCTTTCGATGTTCTCTTTTTTCTGGTTTTTTACGCGCACCTTCGATTCGCATCCGATGCCCCATCAACTTGAAGGCTTCAAACTCGCCTCAACGTCAGGCGTCCGAAGCCGTTTTATGCTATTTGCGATCCTTATCGCGTTGTTCGTCGGTATCCTCTCGCAATTTTGGGCACTTATATCTATCCCTTACCGACTCGGTGCTTTACACGAGATGTCTCGCGTACCAATCATATACGGATCTGAACCGTGGCGGAATTTGCAAAATTGGTTAGCACATCCGCTTAATCCGGACTATTGGGCGGTAGGATTTACTGGAATTGGCGTATTGTTCGCGCTATTCCTTATGTTGATGCGAATGAAGTTTCTCTGGTTCCCGTTTCATCCGGCAGCGTATGCCGCCGTGTGTAGGAGTTGGGCGGTCAATTACATCTGGTTTAGTCTGGGGATTGTCTGGGTGGTGAAATTGGTACTGCTGAAATACGGTGGGAGAAACGCTCATCGAAAGGCGATGCCGTTTTTTCTGGGGTTGATATTGGGGCAGTTTACCGTCGGAAGTTTGTGGACAATATTGGGCATGGTGTTTAATATACCGACGTACGGAATCTGGCCGTAGTACAATGTAGTTGTATTATCTTACAAAACCGATTAATCTCGCTGTAACAGTGAACTGTGCACGCAATATTGTTAACTTCGTAACATCAAAAACGTTAGCACGTAATGTAGTGGAGTGCGGATTTAAAGAACGCACTTGATAATTTAGAAGGACTTAACTTCTCCGCAAGGAACATTAAAAATATGAAAATTCAAAAAATTCAGGCGTTTCCACTCGCCTACCCGGAGCCACACTACAAAGGCATCGAACGTTACATCACGCTCGCTCGTGTGGAAAGCGATGACGGTCTTGTGGGTTGGGGAGAATGTATCTCACAATTTCGAGAAGCAACACTCGCAACAAAGGTAATCATTGAGCAGGGATTCGCGCCCTTGCTTACCGGTGAAGACGGTTTGGATGTGGAACGGCACTGGCAAAAAATGCTCGACCACATCTGGTGGTATGGTCCCGAAGGTATCGCTGCATTCGCTGTCAGTGCTGTGGATATGGCGTTGTGGGACTTAAAAGGCAAGGCACTCGGTTTACCTGTTTGCCAACTCCTTGGCGGTCAAATACACGACAAAATCGTCGCAATGGCATCATTCATCTTCGATATGGAAGATTTGGACTGGACACTCAACGAATTTCGGTGGTTGCGTGAGCAAAACTACCGCGTTGTGAAAGGCGGTTGGGGGATGCGACCGGAGGCGGTATTTGGTCTTGATCGCCAGCGGGATATTGAGATGATTCGTCGCGTGCGTGAGGTCATCGGAGACGAGCTTGAATTGGTCGTTGATACCCCTGGACACCGTCGCGTTTGGGATGTCCCGACAGCCATTCAACGCTTCCGAGATCTCGAACCTTATCGTCTCAAATGGATTGAGCAACCGCTACCGCCCGATAACTTTGAAGCGTACGCGCAGCTGCGAGCAGCGGTTATGACACCTATCGGTACAGGTGAGGATGAGTGGAATGTCGAGAGTTACAAACGGCTCATTCAGTCTGGCGGGGTTGATATTGTACAAATTGATCCTGGACGTTGCCACGGACTCACCGGCAGCCGACATATCATCAAACTCATTGAGGCAGAGAGCCTACAGTTCAGTGCGCATTCATGGAGTAGTGCCTTAAACACGGCTGCGAGTCTGCACATGTTAGCGATCTCGCCTCATGCCGATTGTGCGGATTTCAAACCCCACGAATCCCCGATGCAGCACGAATTGGTCAGCGATCCGTGGGTGCAAGAGGACGGCTATGTTGCTATCCGCGATGTTCCGGGACTGGGGGTTACAGTGCGAGAAGATGTTGTGCAAAAATATCTGTTTGGATAGAAAGTCCATCGTTGAGGAAACACGGACGACGAACTACTTTGAGGGTAAGCGATTTCGTGTTTCCGTTTATTATAGTAAAGTTTAGAATTAGTTGGGCACTCTCAAACAGTCTGAATACCTATAACAGGCATTCAGACTGGCACAAACTGGAAGTTTATGCTACGAATGTGTCTATTTATTTTTATGCTTCACTATAACTATGGTTTCAATACACGTGCATCACCAAATTTATCGACTAAGTAAGCGACACCGTCACCCTCAGATATACCTAAGACAATTCTTGCTTTTCCATCAGGTGCGAAAAGTGATACGACCCCGCCGCCCTCATTAACCATGAGAGAAGCACCGGTTTTTCCCTTTGACCCTTGCGCTGTCACAACGCCATTACCCTCAGCGACCAAAAGCGAAGCGGCACTCATCCCCTTTGGACCCTTTGGACCATAAGTGATTACATGCCCACCATTTCTGTCCGAAGAAATAAGAACTTGAGGCTCCATACCATCCTGCATTATCCTTATATCCTTACGCACGATTAACTCTCGGACGGTTAGTTTATCAATCGTTTCATACCCAGATTGTGCTGTGGTATTACTGTTCATGTTACCAAACATAAAACCAGCAAGGGTGAGCAATCCACCCAAAAACATATATTTCAACTTTTCACGCGATCTAAGCTTCATTGAATGCTCCTTTTCAAACGCGGCTCCGTTACATCGCTTTCACGACACCTTTGATATAACTTCCGTCTCCACCCGTTGCTTCTTTGAGAAGTGCCGGATAATCCTCAAGCGACACGATGTGTGTTATAAGCGGTCTGAGGTCAATGTGGCCACGCTCAAGGAATCGGATTGCTGGCGGGAAAGTATCCCGAATCTTCGCGCCTGGCGACGAACTCACCAAGTTAAACGCGCCGCCGTGCCACTCGCCACCGTTGAATGTCACTTCTTCTCGGATACAACCGAAAAGATTGATATGTCCACCCCTGCGAACAATTTTCGTCGCGAGATTTAACCCCGCAGCCTTGCCAGAACAGTCGAACACTACGTCAATTGAACGCGCTTTTAACTCCGCTATCAACTCGGAGGTTTCTATCTCTTTAGGATTATAGGTGAGTTTAGCACCGAACGATTTTGACAGTTTCAGACGTTTCTCAACGAGATCAATGGCGATAAGGTCATGCGTGTAGAATCGGCTCAATGCCTGAACGAACATAAGCCCCATAAAACCGCATCCGATAACTGCAACATTGTCGGCTGGTCGCAAAGGTGCGGTGTCGAGTCCCGTTACAACACATGAAACCGGTTCAACAAGCCAGTATTCGTCCGCAAGATCCGATTCTGGGAGCACGTATATGTCTTCAGTTGGACAGTTCTTGATACCGTCGAATCCTAATTCTACACTCGCAACACGCATTCCTTCCTCAATATCCGAGACACCGCTCCCAACTTTTGTGACATAACCAACACCTTCATGACCCGGAGGTGCGTAACCACCGTTACGAAAGGTCGCTAAATCCCATGCGCAGACACCACATGCGGCATGCTGAACTTGCACTTCACCCACCTGCGGATCGGATACATTAATATCAATAATCTCGACCCCACCGTTCTCTCCATACCTAATCGTTTGTGTTTTCATTTTTTTATATACCCTTCTTACATCGGTCCAATAGCGAACGATAATGGGACTTCCCAGATTATAGCATACATTAGAGAAATGTGGCCCCCTACTTCTGCTGGCGAGGTTCGGAAACTCGCCCTACAACGTCCAAGTAATTAGTTCTTTACCATAAATCGACAGAAATCAGTTTTTTTCTGACACGTTTTTGAAAAGCCCAAACATGATTTCTTCGTAATAGGATAATTCTGCTAAGGCAATGGGGGGCTGTTCTTCTGTTTCCAGCATACGGTAAAAGTTCATATCGATATAAGCGCACACACCATGCCATCTTTTGAGTCGACTGGTTCGGACTTGTACAGAGGGCAAAATACTACCACTTGGACGGCTTACGCCGATGCGTGAATAATCAATGTTGGAATGTGCAGCATCATAAGTGTTCGTATAGGTGAGTGTCTCGTCATTTTCCCACAGCATTCCACCATCTGGAAGAATTTCGGTTGGTTCTCCGAGGGTCTCAAGCAACTCTTGACGGAAAAGACGGTCAGGATGCATTAACGTCGCGGGATTGGCAGTCAGGTATCCGGCAGCTCGAAGACGATTCTTCTGGAAGCAATAAACTAACAAGAGAGGAACATCTTTATGGCGATGTTTGTAAACAAGTGTGTTGCCTTTATCGAAATGTATCCGCTTTCCTTGTTCCGTTAGCATGACTGATGCTTTTGTGGTACCCCAACGCACCTCGCGAAAGTTGTACACGGGTGGTGTAGTGAGTGTCGTGTGTAGTTGTGCACAACCGCTAGCGAAAATAGTGAGAAGCAAAAAAACAAAGGGGAAACACGTCTTTGCAGATTTTAGAGAAATTTGAGACATTACTGAAAAATGGATAATATGAAAGATACGTCGGTACCTATGATAATATCTGTAGAATACAAAACCCGCTATTTCTATCAGGCAATGAAATATACCAACCACTCAGGACCTCCAGAAGAAAATTAGGTAAAATTTGAAATGTCTTTTGATCATGTATGATATGATCACGTATAATTTTAAAAATATATCAGACTTGGCGCGGAAAGTCAAACAATATCAAGTCCTACAAATTTGTGTTATCTTCGCCGTTAGGAACTTCGGTAAAATACGGAACGCGCCAATCGGTCTTTGAAAGATAGTGCCTGCAGAATAGGAAAACACACGGTATACTAATAACACATGCCATCAGCCCTATCCACCAAGATTCTTGGAATTTCGAGATTGTTTCATAAGAAGCAGGTGTGTCAAGGTCCATTGTTAGGTATTCCACGATCCAAGCAGATAGGTTGTTTAGAATATGGAGGCTAATCGGAATGAAAAGCGACTTCGTTCGGATATAGAAGATAGCCATTGCGCAGGCGAAACAGAATCCGCCGATGATATTAGCGTGTAGCAGTCCAAAGATGATTGACGAAACAAGAATAGCCCGTGTCACACCCCACTTGGCAGTCCACCGCGTTAGCAAAATGCCACGTACGAAAAACTCCTCTATCACAGGGGCAATCAACACAATTGTTAGGTAATTGATAGCGTTCGCAAGAATGTAATTATCACCGCGCTGCCAAATCATTACTGAGGAACTCTCAAGGTACCACGACTTGACGAATCCGGGAAAAACATAAGATAGTGGAAGGTACAAAACATAGGTAGATGCGATGGCACTAATGACCAGCGGTACTACCCATAGGCTATACCGTCCCAACGTACGCCACGCAGGGAATGTTCCAAACAGTTGATCGTAAGATAAACCCGCGCGCGCGAGTCCCCTAAAGTTAAACAGAAAGAAGAACCCGTACAAAAATACGCTGAACAGTGCCATTGAAAGCGGAGAACCGCTGAACCTAAAGAGGATAGCGTTCGTAATGGTGGTAACAACAAGTGCGAGAATACTCCTCACTACCAGCGATCTACCACGAAGATCACGACTCGTTTCAAATGGATTGTCTTGCATGCTGATATTCACCTTGCGTTGTGAGTTTCGACAGTTACGGCGTGCTACCAGTTCGTATGGGATCCGTCCCGTCGGCGCAGATGTGGAGGTTCCGCGAATTTGAATGTCTGTGTTGTTACCAGTGCTTCGTTAACCTCAACCCCCAAGCCAGGTCCATCTGGCACCGGTATAGATGCACCTTCGAGCTTAAGTTGCACAGGAAATAGGTCCTCATCATAGTGTCCAGAACTTTCTGTCGGCGAGGTGCGGATTTCCAACCAAGCGAAGTTAGTCACAGCAGCTGCCAGATGAACCGTCGCAGCCGTGCAGATGGGACCGAGTGGATTATGTGGCATCAAGTCGATATAGTGTGCTTCGGCTAAACCAGCAACCTTCATGGATTCGGTCAACCCACCGACGTTGCATACGTCAAGGCGTGCGAAGTTCGTGATACCGCGTTCCAGATAGGGAAGAAACTGCCATTTGCTGGAAAATTCCTCGCCAATCGCAAACGGGACATCTACCATTGTCCGCAGAGATTCGTATGCCTCTGGGGTCTCATCTCGGATCGGTTCTTCTAAAAAATCGAGCGTGCCGGAAGGCATACGTTGACAGAAAGATGCCGCTTCGGCGATACTGAGCCGATGATGGTAGTCGATACCGAGGACAGGTTCAGATCCGATGGCTTCCCGAAGTGCTGTCAACCACTCTGCCGCAAGACTGATGGACTCGCGAGGTTCAAAAATATTTTCTTCACCCGATTTCGCTCGATGCAACACATTTGTTCGGATGACGTTCCACCCCTTCTCAAGCAATAAATTCGCGTTCTCAATTAATTCTTCAACCGTAGCCGCACCGGTCGTTGCAAAGCACGGGACCGTATCCCGTAGTTTTCCACCGAGCAATTGGTAGACCGGCACGTTCAACGCTTTTCCCACAATATCGTGGAGTGCGATGTCGATTGCCGAGATCGCGCCTGTCAAGGCACGACCGCCTTCAAAATACTGGCTCCGGTACATCTCCTGCCATAACGCACCGATCCGCATCGGGTCGCGCCCAATCAGGAATTCTCGGAAGTGCTTAACCGCACCTGCCACAGCTAATTCTCGACTTGAAAGTCCGGATTCACCCCACCCATAAATACCTTCGTCGGTTTCCACTTTAACAATGAGTTGATTTCTGTGTCCGACCCAAACAGGATACGGTTTGATGTCAGTAATTTTCATGATCTGTTTCTCCTGCGCTGACTTCGTAGTGAATACCTAACCCTTATATCAAATTGTTTGGCACATGTCAACAGATTTTTGTATGTTACCAGATATTTGTCATGCTTGAATCAAATGGGTGGATGTGATACAATGCCAAAAACGCAAGGGGGATATTCAGATGGCTGAGAACCAAATTAAAATAGCAGCATGTCAATTGCTCACGAGTGAAGACGTTTCTGCTAACACCGCGAAAGTACTTCAGCAGATTGAGGCGTGTGCAGAGATGGAGATCCAGATTGCGGCATTTCCTGAAGGGTGTCTGTTTGGCTATTGTTGCCGGACAGATTACTGGGAACGCATCTCGCCACAGGTGTTCAAAGAGGCTGAGGCGAAAATTGCCGAGGCTGCACGCCGACACGCGATGGCTGTTGTCGTCGGTTCCGCGCATCACGATGGCGCGAATTGGCACAACGATTTAGCGATTTTCGATCAACACGGAAGCCTTAAATACCGTTACGGCAAGACCTTCCTCGCTGGAGAGAAATGGTGTATCAACAACCGTGGTCAACTGCCGATTGTGCAGCTTGCAGGCGTTGACTGTTGTTTTATCATCTGCCACGATGTGCGCTATCCTGAGTTGGTTAAGTTACCCGCGGCAATGGGTGCGCAGCTTTGCATCTTCTGTTCATGTGAATCGGGATTGTTATCGGAATATAAACTTTCCGCGTATCGTGCGATGCCTATCTCGCGTGCGACAGAAAACGGGATTTACCTCTTGATGGCGAATACACCGGCGAATCCTAATGACATCCGCTCATCAGGTTCATCGCACGGGAACTCGAAGATTGTCCATCCAGATGGGAACGTCATTACAGAGGCTGGATTCTTCGGAGATGACATCGTCTCGGCAACAATAGACCTCTCAAAGGCGACAGGTTCGCAGGCGAAGCGGACGTGCAACGAAGACACAATCCTTCGAGAATGGTTCCAGCAAGGGTGTGATTTTGTTGTGAAGGTCTGAAATGAAGGACAATATGCAGTCAAATATTGACCACACTCTCATTCAGCAGCTGCTGAATGATGCGCAGAAAGACGGCGTGCAAAAATTAGTTGTGGGCGCGGTCATCTACAAAAATAACAAATTCCTGCTTTTGGAGCGAGTTTTATCTGACTTCATGGGTGGATTGGTTGAAATTCCGAGCGGGACCGTGGAGGCGGGGGAAGACCTACTCACCGCACTCGTCAGGGAAGTGCAGGAAGAGACGGGCCTTATCGTAACATCAGTTCTTGAATATCTCGGATCTTTTGATTATAGATCCAGTTCAGGCAAAAAAACGAGACATTTCAACTTTCTTGTTGAGGTTAAAGACGGTGAGATCAAACTGAGTCCTACCGAACATCAAGCATATTATTGGGTTGCGCTATCCGATGCGGCGTTCACAACGCTTAACATCTCAGACGCTACTAAGGAGATTCTCAAGACTGCATCGCAACAATAACGCGGGCGTTTGGTCAGATCAAAACTCATAGATGTCAGCACGCTGTTTTGCGACCTTATGTCGGACGAGTGCTTGGAGGTCCTCTGGCATCCGCGCAAAGGTCTCTGGAAAAACGGGTTGGTGTCCACCTTCCCGCATGAGGTTCCACCACGCAGGATAGTAAGCGATGTTCAACGCCATGCGATGTTGGTCTTCGGTTGTGTTTGCACCTTGTCCGTGCCATGTACCACCCTGCCACAACAGCACAGAGCCGCGTCGTCCACAGACAGGGACAGGGTGACTTTCGGCGATATCCTGTTCTGACGGTCTACGCCGTGCGCGATGACTGAACGGCACAACAAGTGTCGCGCCGTTTTCAACGGTAAAATCTGTTATCATCCAAATCGAATTAATCATCCACGGTGTTTCGGGTAGGCGCGCTGGCAGGTCATGCGTTGAATCGGAATGTATACCACCTTGCGGCGCACGTGGTTTGACCCATTTCGTGCAAGCCTCACCGAGTCGTGCACTATCGCCGAGAAAATGCCGGACGACCTGTAGTACCCGTGGATGCGCGATACATTCCCAACACATCTCATCGAGATTGACCACACCGAAAAGGGTTTGGTATAACTCAGCGTTCGGATCCTGAAACGTTTGACGATTCGTCGGGTTTCGGTGGAGTTGGAAGTACGTCTCCGCCATCGTATCCGCTTGTGCTGCGGGGATCGCATCTTCAATCAAACAATAGCCGAATGTTTCGAGATGTTCTATTGCGTCTTGTTGTGCCATTTACAGACCTCCATGCCCTTTTTTATTGCAGAACACCAACATAAATCTGTTTTCTTCTATTTCTTCTACCTCTTCTAAAGGGAGATGTTTCTCAACGATGTGCTTGGCAAAGGCGACTGTCCAAAAGTACGATGGCGAGGCGTACGTACCTTTGTCTGGAATTGTACGACTTCCGCCTATCAAACCGGTCTGAACATCGTATTGCTCTGGAAGGGTTTCTTCTCCTGCCCTTTTGACTAATTCATCGTGCATAATTACAACGAAAATACCGTTATCCGATAGGATTTGTTTGAGTTGGACTGACAAGTTTTCCAGTGTCTGATATGATAAGTAGATATTATTCTGGGGGAGTAGCGCGAGATCGAAAGAATTCTCCTTGTAAGGTAGAGCAGCCATATCCCCAATATTAAATTGACATCGACTCTTTCTTTTATTTCCGACCTTTTTTGCGTGGAGGAGTGGAATCTCTGCGAAGTCAATACCTGTTGCTATTGCTTCCATGTCTTCCATAGCAAAGGTAAATCGTCCTGCATTGCAGCCTAAGTCTAATGCACGCATGCCGGGTCTTATGAGTTTACGCAAGTGGTCTTCATACCTGTCAACAGCAAATTGCGATCTTGGATCATCAGGATCGGTTGTCGGGTGGACACCCGCCGCATTGTAGTGTTTCCGAGTCGCGTCAAATATGTTCATATCTATCTTGTCCTTCAAATATGGCTTGCATAGTACGGTGCTATAGTGTATATTAGCAGGATAGGATGCGTTATACATTTTGCCATAATTCAGCGCGTTAGACAAGAGAAAATTGCTGTAGAAGGAGTCCTGTAAATGCTATCAACCGGAAACATGGGCGGTGCTATGAAGATTACTGGATTTGAGACAATACCGATTCAAGGACGCGCAATGGTCCTGAAAATGTTCACTGACGAAGGAATCATTGGCTACGGTGAACCGATGAACTACGAGCATTGGCGCGTCGTCGCGCAAGCCGTGGATGACATGGCAGAATATCTTGTCGGTAAAGATCCGCTTCAGATTGAAGAACACTGGCAAGCGATGTACCGGTCAAGCTATAGTCGGAGTATGCCGGTATTAGTTGGTGCCTTAAGCGGTATTGAGATGGCGATGTGGGATGTATTTGGCAAAGTCGTCGGGATGCCGGTCTGGAAGTTGCTCGGGGGTTCGGTGCGGGATCGGATTCGCGTCTATACCGGTATAGGTGGCGCAACGCCTGTGGAGTGTGCAGAGAGTGCGAAAAAAGCAGTTAAATCTGGATTTCGGGCAGTGAAAATGGGTGCTTCACCTCAGCCTGTACGATTTGTAGACACACCGAAAGCAATTGATACGATGGTCGCGCGAGTCGCAGCAGTTCGAGCAGCGGTAGGAGATGAAGTTGATATCGCGGTTGATTTGCATCGACGGTTAAGCCCAACGATGGCGGCGATTCTCGTGAAAGAGTTAGAACCGTTCCGGCTCCTATTTGCCGAAGAGCCGTGTCATCCAGAAAATAACGAACCCTTATTGATGTTATCCCGATCCACAACGGTTCCAATCGCAACTGGCGAGCGACATTTGACCCGGTGGGGTTTCCGAGAAATAATTGAGCGTGAGATGTGCGCGATTTTGCAACCGGATATCCGGCACTGTGGCGGGATACTGGAGTTGAAAAAGATTTCAGCGATGGCGGAAATTCACAATATGGCGATCGCGCCACATAACGCCGCGGGTCCTATCGGAGTCGCAGCATCGGTTCATGTAATGGCAACTGTGCCGAATTTGTTGATATGCGAAGGTGGACACCGGCGCGGAGAAGGTCTATTTTCGACTCCTCTGGTATTCAAGGACGGGTTTATCGAACTACCGACGACCCCCGGACTCGGTGTGGATATGGACGATGCGGCGATTGAAGCGGTTCGAGATGAAACGTTTCGGTTACGTGGGATGTTCTGGCACGCAGATGACGGGGCGTTCGCTGATTTCTAACTGTATTTATGGTGTATTGTCTGGATCAGTGGGACGTGTGGATAGGTTTGTTTTCGGTGGAATATCCCATGAGATGAATCCGCAACGGGGGCAGCGCATCTCAAGTTCAACGAGGTTTCTGACGGCACCTGTTTTTTCGGGTTTCCGTCGGGTTTGGCATTGCGGACACCGAACAGCCCGGAATTCATCAACATCGCTCCTGCCAAAATATGCCCCTATTTTAAACAGAATCAGCAGCAACACGACGATAAAAACACATATAAAACTAAAAATGAGAAAAGGCAAGAATGTTGGCATGTTGCTTTCCTCAAAATAGGTAGATGGGGATTAACGTCACTTTTCCAATAGTATGAGCGGTTTAACCGACTCCTGATGATAAGTGGCTTCTGTTACGGTATCAGCAAAGAAAGGGGCAAAGAAGGCATCGGCGGTGTCCAAAAATGTTGGTAGATGGAGTCCCATGTAATTTCCGGCTATATCATCACATTCAACCACAACTTGCCGTAATTTATCGCGCCCAGCAGTAGAAAGCGTACGCAGCGGACGTAGCATCCGCATGTGGTATTTAATCAGGGATGCCGATACTTGGATTAACCCTTGAAGGAAGAGGCGATATGTGTCTTCTGCTTGGTGCCATAATCCTTCCCACGCTTCATGTGCCTCCCACCAATAGGCGAAATTGTAGAGATCTACACCGTAGAGGTAATCCTCGTTTTGTCGCCAAAGTTCCGGTGACAGCGGTTCAGCGTCGTGTTCCTCTGCTATCCCATAACTGTGTCCGAGCGGGTCGCGAATCGGATGTGGCGTGACACCGGGTATATGGCGATACGGTGGAAACGGCTTTTGTGGGCAATATCGTTGCCAATTTTTATCAAAGGGTTCGGGTTGTTTTTTAATTATTCCTTGCGGTTAAACGATGGAATTTGTGCTTTGACGGTTTTCGCTTAAGTCCGCCCTCCACTCCGTTACGGGCTACGGTTTCGTATCTCGGATAAACGAAGGGGTTTGTGCTTTAACGGTCCCAAACCCAATTAATAGTGCCCATATCCTCAGAAGTACTTTACATTCTGCCGATCCCGATGTAGTGGAAACCTGCATCGCGTGCTTCTTCTGGCGAATAAACATTGCGGCCATCAATGAGAATAGGGGTCTTCATCTGCTTGGCGAGTCTACGAAGTTCGAGTTTGTGATAGAGGTCCCATTCGGTGACAAGCACCAGCGCGTCCGTATCATAGGAGAGTTCGTAAACATCTTTGATGAAGTGCAGTCTGTTGTCCATTTCGTGCTCTTCACTTAAATCACGGCGTGCGTTTGCAATCGCGATCGGATCGTGGGCGCGGACAATGGCACCTTCAGCAAGTAATTCGCGGATAATATCAAGTGCCGGTGCTTCTCGAATGTCATCGGTGTTCGGCTTAAAGGCGAGACCGAGAATACCGACAGTCTTGCCTTTGAGTGTGTCCAGTGTAACGCGTAACTTTTCAACGATACGTTCCCGTTGGCGGAAGTTGACGGTGCGTGCGGCTTCCGTAATCGGCATCTCGTATCCAGATTGTGCTGCGACACCTAACAGTGCAGCGGTATCTTTCGGATAGCAGCTGCCGCCCCAGCCGAGACCGGCTCGCAGAAATTGATTCCCGATACGCGCATCAAGACCGATGCCGCGTGCGACTTCTGTTACATCTGCAGCAACCTCCTCACAGAGTCCAGCGATTTCATTAATAAAACTGATTTTAAGCGCGAGGAAAGTGTTCGCTGCGTATTTAATCATCTCAGCACTGTTCGGATCCGTTGTCATCATCGGTGGTAAGTGGTAAGCGGATGGACGTGGGAACTCGCTTGGCGGGTCAAAGGTCTGTTCAAGGATCGGTTGATAGAGACGACGCAAGGTATCAACTGCTTCATCGCTGTTTGCACCGACAACGATCCGATCTGGGTAAAACGCACCTTTTAACGCCAATCCTTCTTGTAAGAATTCTGGATTTGAAGCGACAGAGATATTTCCTTGAATCCCGCGTTCTGAGAAGACCTGTTCCGCAACGTCGACGACGCGTTGGTTGGTGCCGATTGGAACTGTGGATTTGACGACAAGCGTGTAATGTTTATTGGGTAGGCAGACTTGTGCGACTTCTCTCGCGGCTTGTTCAACGTGCCGCGTATCTGCCTCACCGTTCTGCTTCGGTGGTGTGCCGACAGCAATCAAAATCAGTTCTGCTTCTGGGACAACTTCAGACACGCTCGGTGTGAAACGGATGGTATGCCACACCTCCTCAAGGAGGTTCTGAATGCCGGGTTCATGGATCGGGCTTTTTCCTTCGTACAAAAGCGTTAATTTATTTTTATCTTTATCCACTGCAGCAACATCATGATTGAGATAAGATAGAACTACCGCTGTGGTCAAGCCGACGTATCCTGTTCCTATAATTGCAATTTTCATCAAAAATGGCCCGTGAACACCATGTCATTAGGACAAGCGGATGAGCCCTGCTCCTTCCGTGGTTCGCTTTCAAGATTTGAGTTTTAAAGATGCTCTAAATCATCTAAATCTTTTTGCCTTCCGCTGGCTTGTTTGTTGCGTTTCAGATGTTCAAGATTGATAATTTGGATCTCAACATCATCGACGACACCAATAATGCGTTCTGAATAACATTCTTCAAAGCGAACCCCGGAGATTGTTGTTAAAAGTTCAATTCTCATTGGAGGGGTCCCCATTCGGATAATTTGATTCTGTCTCAAAAAGAGGTCAGCGGTTAATTGGGGTGCGTCAAAACCAAATTCTTTCAAAACAGTAACCATTTTTTCGGCATTCTCTTTCTGAATTGCAATCCAGATATCCATGTCAGCGGTTGTACGTGGATGTCCATGGTAGCTAACGGCGTACCCCCCGATGAGAAGATACTCAACTTGGTGTGAGTTCAGCAATTTCAAGAACTCTTTGAAGTCGTTCGGTAGTTGGATCGTAGCCATAGTTAATCTGCCGCATCAATTCAAGGGCCTCCATACGTTCCTGCGGCGTTTTAGAATGCCAATACGCTTTGTCAGCTGCGTCCGCTTCTTCAAAAGAGGACAGCACAGAAAGCGTTCCCTTATCCACTCTGAAAGTATCAATTGCACGCATAATTCTGTCTAAAACCTCCGCTTATTACACCGCTGGTGGTTCAACCTTTTCCAACAATCTATTGATAATATCTAAACTTGTGATCCCGTCGGCTTCGGCGTTGAAGTTTGTCAGAATTCGGTGTCGGAGTACGGGTATCGCGACCGCCTTGATATCCTCGTATGAGACATGATAGCGTCCCTGGAGAATCGCACGTGCTTTTGCACCGAGGACAAGATATTGTGATGCTCTCGGTCCGGCACCCCATTGTACCCAATCCTGAATAAAATCAAGCGCATCTGCGGAGGGGCGTGTCTGTCGGTTCAATTCCACGGCATAGTCTACAATCGCCTCCGCGATAGGGACTTTCCGGACGACCTGCTGTATTTGTAGTACTTCTTCGCCTGTGATAACGGCTTTTATCTCCGGTTCATACGCTGCTGTTGTCGTTAACACAATCTCTTTTTCAGCCGCTTTATCAGGATAATCAATTGTGATATGGAACATAAACCGGTCGAGTTGTGCCTCGGGTAACGGGTAAGTACCTTCCTGTTCAATCGGGTTCTGTGTTGCTAAGACGAAAAAGGGACGTTCCAGTGCGTATGTTCTACCACCAGCAGTGACCTTGTATTCCTGCATGGCTTGTAAAAGTGCGGCTTGTGTTTTCGGAGGCGTTCGGTTGATCTCATCGGCGAGGACGATGTTTGCAAAGACGGGTCCCTTGATAAAGCGGAAGGCACGTTTTCCGGCATCACCTTCCTCAATAATATCGGTGCCGATAATATCGGATGGCATCAGGTCTGGCGTAAATTGGACGCGATTGAAAGGGAGTTCAAGGATCTGCGCGAACGTGCTAATTAGCAGCGTTTTTGCTAACCCCGGCACGCCTACCAATAGGCAGTGCCCCTGCGAAAAGAGAGCGATGAGAAGTTGTTCGGTGACTTCGTTTTGCCCGATAATTCGCTTTTTGAGTTCTCTTAAAATGTTATCCTTTGCCGTTTTTAGTGTTTCGGCGGCTTCCATATCCGTTGCGGTTTGCGCAGTTTGTGTATTATTTTCCATATTTTTGTGTTTAATCGTTTGAGACTTTCCACATTTGAAGTCCGTCGAAATCGAAGTTGACGTCAATGATCCGCGCCCCAGCGTCTTCAAGTTTTTGTCGGACGCGGTGTTCGCGTGTAGGTTCAGAGTAAAATAGGAGGCATCCGCCACCGCCGGCGCCGCATGCTTTCCCACCGATTGCACCATTAGCCATAGCAATTTTAAAGAGGTTATCGATCTGCTCATTTGTGACAGAGGGATGCAATTTTTTCTGGTTATTCCAATTTTCGGTGAGAAGTTCGCCGAATTCCGTCAAACGACCTCGCATGAGTGCCGTTTTTGTTGCCTCGGCGGTGGCTTTGAGGGTTTCCAGTGCGTTGCGAACACTCGGTTCTTCACTTTTATATGCATCCGTCACGTTCTGATGGATGTTACCAGAAAGTCGTGACTGCCCAGTGTAGCAGAGCACAAGATTTTTTTCAAGTTCGTAGCGGATATGGGGTGGGAATCTCAATGGTGAGGTCTTTACCTCTTCGTCCTGGAACTCCATAAAATGGATGCCGCCGAGTGCACTGGCGTACTGGTCCTGTTTTCCGCCGAGTATTCCGAGTTCATGACGTTCAATGGTACTCGCGAGTTCAGCATATTCATAGGGGAGATAGGTAGCGTCCTTAAGCGCGCCGAGTGCACCGACGAGTGCTACCCCCATTGATGCGGAGGTACCTAATCCGCTACCTGGCGGTGCGGTGGATTGCGTGATGAGATCAAACCCGCCAATTTGTATGGACATTCGCCGCACAGCCGCCTTCACTAAGTCAATGTTTCCGTCATATTCAAGTTGACGGACATCATCTGCTTCAATGAAGGTGTCGAAATCTGCGGAATAGATCCGAATGCTTTTATCCAAGACTCGTTGCAGTTCAACAGAATCGTCTTGTGTTATCTGCCGCTCACACCGAAGCGTTGCATAGGCATATCGATTAATGGCCCCGCTAACGACAAAACCCTTTGAGTGCTCTGTGAAGAGGGCAACGTCGCTCCATCCGCCAGCAAAATCGATGCGGACTGGGGCTCTCGTTCGGATTAACATGACGAGTCTCCTGACATCAGTTTTTAACGAACGCGCTTGCAAAGCGTGCCTGGAAGCGATGCGGACAAAAAGTTGGAAAGGGCACCTACAAAGAATGCACACAAAATGGGTGTCAGTAATTGCAGGTAATAGCACCGTGTTGGAATACGTTGCAAAGGCAGTCTCTATGGCAGAGATCTGCAGAGATTTTTACTGATGGGTGTAACATGGAAAAGCCGGAGCCATCCCTCTGTGTAAAAACGAGGCACAACCTCGCGGCTTTTCCAAGAAACTGAACGAAAGATCTGTTGGTCTTAGCCAGCAGCGTCGCGAAGTTTCTTACCAGCTTTGAAAGCAGGGACGGTTTTCGCCGGAATGTTAAGCGGTGCGCCAGTCTGCGGGTTACGACCTGTACGGGCGGGTCGATGTTTGGCTTCAAATGTTCCGAACCCAATGAGGCCGACGGAGTCGCCATTGCTCAAAGCTTCGCAAATAGTCGCAGCAAAAGCATCAACAGCGGCATTCGCATCTTTCTTGCTAAGTCCGGTCGCTTCGACGATACTGCTAACGACATCGTTCTTCGTTAATTTTGCCATGTTAAATGTTCCTCTAATTTTTACCTGAATAAGCGAACACTGCTTTTACCAAGATAATATGGAAATCGCAAGTCCACCGCCTCAAGCATAAAATGAATTTAACAAAAAACTAATAGTAATTATATTATACTACACAGATATAGATATGTCAAGAAAAAATGTGACTAATGCTAAAAATTAGTCGAAATTATTAATACATGGGCAGTGCAGTTTCACCAACACTGCTTTGTCAGAAACAGAAGCCTCTAACAAGGATCGCTTGACATAATACTTCCATCTTTTAAAATTAATACCATAAATCGCAGTATTTGTCAAGTTTTTTGTTTCAAAACAGTGAATTTCTCGTTCAAATGTCCAGTCTTTACCAAAATATTTGCTTTACGGGCGTGTTTGTGGTAAAATTAAATATTAAATTTTACTAAAGATTCTGCTTAAATAGCACAATAAAGGAAATATCAGAAATGCGTGAAAGTTATCGTATAGCGGTTGTCGGCGCGACAGGTGCTGTTGGCAATACAATGTTGCAACTTCTTGAAGAGCGATTATTTCCTATCGCTTCCCTCAAACTTTTGGCATCACATCGCTCCGCCGGTGAGATTCTGTCGTTTAAAGATGACCCTATTGTTATTGAGGAATTAACGCACGACTCGTTTGAAGATGTAGATGTAGTGTTTTCATCAGCCGGCGCGTCCGTCAGCCGCGAATTCATGCCTACAGCCGTAGACAAAGGCGCGCTCGTCATTGATAATACCAGTGCATTCCGCATGGACGCAGCCACACCACTGGTTGTCCCTGAAGTTAACATGGCTGCTGCCAAGACCCACAACGGACTTATCGCAAATCCCAATTGCTCCACTATCCAAATGATGGTAGCACTCAAACCGATTTACGATACCGCTGGCATCAAACGGATAGTTGTGTCCACCTATCAGAGTGTTTCTGGTAAGAGTGGGCGCGCTGTCATGGAGTTAGTCCAACAAACAACTGAAGCCCTTGAAGGCAAACCGATCACTTTGGAGAAGTTTCCACACCAGATGGCGTTCAATGTCGCATTTGATTGGCCTTTCTTAGACAGTGGTGATAATGAAGAAGAGGTCAAAATGATCAATGAGACTCGGAAGATATTGGAGGACGATACGATTGGTATCTCCGCTACAACCGTCCGAGTTCCGGTTTTCTTTGCACATTCGGAATCAATAAACATTGAGACGCATGAAAAACTCACAGCAGCCGAAGCAAGAGAGTGCCTCGCTGATGCACCGGGTGTAAAACTTATGGACGATCCAAGCAATCAGCAGTATCCGCTTGCTGTTGATGCCGCAGGTAAAGATGAAGTCTACGTGGGTAGAATTCGTGACGATGCCTCCATAGAAAACGGTTTGAACCTTTGGGTTGTCGCGGATAACCTTCGTAAAGGTGCCGCCTTGAACGCTATCCAGATCGCCGAAAATTTGCTGTAAGCCTGCGAAAGTGATATGGAACTCAACCTTGCCACGCTACCGGACTACCTTCGCCAGCGGCATGCAGAAATTCGTATGTTTGAACCGGAGGCAGAATTCTGTATAGAAGAGATTGGCGATGGTAATCTCAACATCGTCTATCGCGTCTCAGATGCGGCGCGTCCGGCGCGTTCGCTTGTCTTGAAACACGCACCGCCCTACATTAAGGTACTGGGGCCCGACTATCCGTTGTCTACCGAGCGTTTGACTTTTGAGTCTCGCGCGCTTGACGTTTACAATCGTTTGGCGAGCGGCACTGTGCCTGTGCAGTACGATTTTGATGTGGACGCAGCAGTCATAGCGATGGAGGACCTCCGAGACGCGCACGTGCTACGGGATGCACTGATCGCTGGCACAGTGGACACTGCAATCGCCGAACAGGTCGGGCGATTTATGGGCATTGCACATAGTGAGACCTATGTCGATAGCATTGGCAACGCAACCGCACAGCACTATAGACAGCGATTTGCGAACGCCACTATGCAGTCGATAACTGCTGATTATGTGTTCACCTTCCCATTTACCGAGCATGAGACAAACTTCTGGACACGCGGGTTAGAACCCGATGTGCAGCAGTTGAAAACGGACGCGGGCTTTTTGCGTCAAGCGGGGCATCTCAAGCGGATCTTCTTAACAGCGCAGCAAGGTGTAACCCACGGTGACCTACATACAGGGAGCGTCCTCGTCCAAAACGACACAGCTAAGGTGATTGATGCCGAATTTGCTTTTTACGGTCCCATCGGATTTGACTTGGGATTGTATTGGGCGAATTACTTCTTATCCTATTTTTCGCATCAAGACACCGTGAGCGTGCAATCAGCACTCAAAACAGCGGTTGTGCAAGTGTGGGAGACCTATACGGCTGAATTCACGATGGCTGACGCTGGATTGAAATCGGAGATGTTAGGAAACATCTTTCAAGATGCCGTTGGGTTTGCAGGATTGGAAATGCTCCGTCGCCTCATCGGTGCCGCGCATGTCAGAGATATTGAAGGTATTGTTGATCTCTCTCGAAAACTAAGTGTAGAGAGAGCAGCGCTTCAATTCGGAACAACACTTGTTAAACAACACCAATCTTTACGAGGTATCGCAGCAGTCATAGCGATGCTTTAATATAGAGATACCGACCACCTTTTTGAAAATACTATGAGAGACTACTATGAAATCCTCGGTGTTGACCGAGGTGCCACCCCTGAAGAAATCAAAAAAGCCTATCGCAAACTTGCAGTCCAGTATCATCCGGACAAGAATCCCGGTGACAAAGCAGCGGAGGAAAAGTTCAAAGAGGCATCGAATGCATATTCGGTGCTTTCGGATCCCGAAAAACGACGCGTCTATGATACCCGCGGGCACGCAGGCGTTCACGGTATGGGGTTTGAAGGCTATCAAAATATGGACGATGTCTTCTCACACATAAACTTGGATGATCTTTTCGGGCGCGGGTTCGGCGGATTCGGTGGGTTCGGTAGATTTGACGATGCATTTGGTGACGCGTTCGGGCAACGGCGCACGGCGGGTCCTACCCGTGGACGTGACATCCGTATGAACCTCAATATCCCTTTTGCAGATGCAGTATTAGGGAGCAAAAAAGAGGTGAATATCGAAGGCAAACGTATTACCCTTACAACCCCACCGGGTATTCAGGATGGGCAAACCTTACGCATCCGGGGACATGGAGAAACCCTCGGTATCGGCACTTCTGGCGATTTGTTGGTGACGGTCTCTGTACAGTCGCATCCGACATTGACTCGCGAGGGCGCGGATCTGTTGACAGATGCAAAGGTCTCTATAACGACGGCGGCGTTAGGTGGTTCTGTTCGGGTACAAACGTTGACAGGTGATGTGGATCTGAAGGTTCCAGCAGGAGCACAACCCGGACAGCAATTACGTTTGCGCGGTCAAGGCGCGGCAGATGCTTCTGGACGGAAGGGTGATTTACGGGTACGGTTGGTTGTGGAGATTCCGAAATCGTTGTCGCGGAAGCAGCGGAATTTGCTGAAAGAGCTTGATAAGACGCTATGAAAAAGCAACTTTTACGGAACGACAGCGTAAAATTGGCGGAAAAAGCACAGAATTGTCAATAAACTCAAACCTCTTTTCAAAGGAGAACAAATGATCTCATTATCACAACGGAGTCAAAATGTAACGCCATCGTCCACTTTGGCGATCACCGCGAAAATTAACGCGTTGATCGCTGATGGCGTAGATGTCGTCAAATTCGGGGCAGGCGAACCCGATTTTGATACACCCGACTATATCAAAGCCGCCGCAATCGCTGCACTCGATGCAGGGTTTACGAAATACACCCCTGTCCCCGGCACGCCCGAACTTCGCGAGGCAATCACTGAGAAATTCAAACGGGATAACGGATTGAGCTATGAAACGTCTCAGGTTATCGTTTCGTGTGGTGCTAAGCATACGATCTATAACATCCTGCAAGCGATCTGTGATCCGGGAGACGAAGTTATCTTCGCTGCACCGTATTGGGTAAGCTACCCAGAACAAATTAAACTCGCAGGCGCGGTGCCGCGCGTCATTGAGACGACACCAGCACAGAACTTCTGCATGGCACCGGATCAGGTTGAAGCCGCTATAACCTCAAAGACGAAGGCAATCCTGGTTAACAGTCCGAGCAATCCGACAGGTACCACCTACGACCTGGACACACTCAAGGCAATCGCCAACCTCGCTGTCAAACATCAAGTTTATCTCATCTCTGATGAAATTTATGAGGCATTGCTTTATGACGGTGCGACGCATCAGAGTCCGGCTTCCTTTAACGAGGAGACGAAAGCGATTACGTTTGTTGTCAACGGTGTCTCTAAAGCCTACTCTATGACAGGGTGGCGGATTGGGTATACCGCGGGTCCCGAAGATGCGATCTCAGCGATGTCGCGTATCCAATCGCACAGCACTTCAAATCCGACATCCATCGCGCAGAAAGCCGCTGTCGTTGCACTCAATGACAGTAAATCACAGGATGCTGTTGAAGCGATGCGAAAAGCGTTTGAAGAACGCCGAGATGTCATCTGTCAACGTTTTGATGAGATTGATGGGGTCAGTTATGTCAAACCGCAAGGCGCGTTCTACATTTTCCCTGATTTTTCTGAACACTACGGCAGGACAATTGGTGGACAAAAAATTGAGGATTCAATGGATATTACCGATTATCTGCTGAATTCAGCGGGTGTCGGTGTTGTGCCGGGTAACGGGTTCGGTGCTGATAACCATTTGCGACTCTCGTTTGCTACCTC
This sequence comes from Candidatus Poribacteria bacterium, assembly GCA_965208735.1. Classification (GTDB taxonomy): domain Bacteria; phylum Poribacteria; class WGA-4E; order WGA-4E; family WGA-3G; genus WGA-3G. Next base: position 6,028,244 of record CBDBPM010000002.1, on the reverse strand, counting down.
ATTGACAGAGATCGACCGAGGTTTAGATCGGATTAAAAAAGCATTGGCATAAAGCCTTATTTATTTTGTCTTATAGTATTATTAACTATTAACGTTGCACACATTTAGGCGCGCCGCCAGACAACTGGTAGGCGTGTCTTTTAATCACATATAGGAGATACCATCGTGGCACAACAGAATACACCTAACCTCGTTTTTGTCATCACCGATGACCAAGGCTACGGCGATTTGGGATCCACCGGAAATCCCGTGATCAATACGCCGAATCTCGACGCGCTCGCGGGAGAGAGTGTGCAACTACAGAATCTGCACGTCGGTCCTACGTGTTCGCCGACACGTGCGGGAATTATGACGGGACACTACTGTAACTCTACAGGCGTGTGGCACACCATCGGCGGACGTTCGCTCCTCCGCAGTGACGAGGTCACGATGGCAGATATCTTCCGACGCAACGGCTATAAGACCGCTATGTTCGGCAAATGGCACCTCGGCGACAATTACCCGTTCCGTCCACACGACAGGGGTTTTGACGAAGCGCTCTACCACGGTGGCGGCGGTATCAGCCAAACGCCTGACTATTGGGGCAATGACTACTTCGACGACACCTATTTCCGCAACGGTTCCGAACAGCCTTTTGATGGCTATTGCACCGATGTCTGGTTTCAGGAGGCGATGGCGTTTATTGAGAGACAGGCTGAAAGTAGTCAGAACAGTCCGTTTTTCTGTTATCTCTCTACCAACGCGCCTCACGGTCCTTTCCGTGTTCCTGATGCTTACAGCGAAGTCTACCGAAGGAAGGGTGAACCGGGGGATCGTGCCAATTTCTATGGCATGATAACCAATATTGACGACAATATGGCGCGGTTACGGCATCACCTCCGAGTCTTGGGACTTGAGGAAAACACCATCTTAATCTTCATGACCGATAACGGTTCTGCGGCGGGGTGTGACCTTGGTGCGGGACAGTTCGTTGAGTCCGGATACAACGCTGGAATGCGTGGTAAAAAAGGATCGCCTTATGAAGGTGGGCATCGCGTTCCATTGTTCATGCATTGGCCCGGCGGCGGCTTCACCGAAAAGCAAGAGGTACATGAACTCACCGCAAACATCGATTTATTGCCAACCATGATAGATCTCTGTGATCTTGAAGTCTCATCAAGTGCGAGTTTCCACGGTACAAGTATTGCTCCGTTGTTAAGAAATGAGACGGAGACATGGGAAGAACGGGTGATCGTTACCGATTCGCAGCGCGTTGAAAATCCGATTAAATGGAAAGACAGTGCGACGATGTCGCAACGGTGGCGACTCATCAACGGAAAAGAACTCTACGATATTCAAGCCGATCCTGGGCAAAAACATGACATTGCCGACGAACATCCAGAAGTCGTCTCGGAACTCCGTGAACATTATGAAGCGTGGTGGAAACTGGTTTCTGAACGGTTTGATGAGGATTGTCCGATTGTCGTCGGAACGCAAAGCGAACCTGTTACATGTATTACCACGCACGATTGGCACGGGGCATCACACGCATGGAATCAGGGAATGATTCGCCGCGGCATGGAGTGTAACGGGTATTGGGCAATCGAGATAGCGGAAGATGGGCAGTACAGTTTTGAGTTACGTCGGTGGCCCTACGCCGAAGACAGAGCGATAACAGACGGTATCCCTGGTGAGCAGATTGATCTTTACAACGGTGGAAAGGCATTGGCGTTAACAACGGCACAAATTCGCGTTGGGGATCAGACCGCTACACAGGCGATCGCGCCGGATGCAAAAGGGGTAACGTTTACATTCAATCTCACTGCCGGTCAGACGCGTATGCATACTGAGTTCACGGATGAAACGGGTGAGTTGGCAATTGGGGCGTATTATGTGTATGTGAAACGGGTAATCTGAAGGGCAGGGTTTACTGGTGGATAGGGGCGGTTGCCACGCGGGAGAATAAACGTTCTAATTCATCCATTGACACACCGAGAATCATTTCAAGGTCTGTGTGCGTTAACCCAAGTTGTTGGACACCGAGGCTCTCTTCAAAGTCATCTTGTGTTAACCCAAAATCTTTGTATCCTTGGATGATGATTTTGAGATACCATTTTGAGGGGGGTTCCGAATTGTCAGACGCTTCTTGCATCCTGTAGAACATGATATCGTCTCGGTAATATTTGCCATAGTACGAGGGGTAGCCTTCATAGCCGTCGAGAGCGTCTTCATTATCTTCTGTAATTTCCCAGAGACTGCCATTAACTATACATCCCTCCGCGGGGAGAATATCAGCGTGGTAGTTAAAAACAAGACGGAAACCCTTGAGTTGGAACTTCCCTATACGAGTGATACCGGGACACCGTTGTTGCGTCTGAGAAACATTCATGTTGGATCCATACGCAAAATATTGCATCGGTGTCCTCCTTCTATGAAGCGGTCCCTAAACAGAGCAAAGGGACCGCAAAATTGTTGTTATTGCGCCTTCAGTTTTCCCCAGAGTATAGGGAGTTTGTCCGCTGGTTCCACAGCGAAAGCGGTGAAAAGGATACCGTCGTTCATAATGCCTTGAACTTCATCTTCGGTGAGTCCATCGTTGAAGATGCCGACCTCGTCCATAATAATAGCAGAGAGGAAACCTGTCCCTTTATCAGTAGCGAGCCATGCGGTCTGATCCTGATCTTGGAGTTGGAATTTTGGCACTTTTTGTGAAACTTTCTCTTCGCCGTTGACATAGATTTTACAGGTGTCTCCGTCGTAGACATTGGCGACATGATACCATGTTCCTGCTTTGACGGTCACACCACTGGTAACATTCCAAGTGTTTGTCCAACTTCGCAGGACGTTTGCACCTTCTTTGTAAGGGACGTATCGGTTGTTACTCTGATCCCATATAGAGAAGTAGTTTTGCTGACCAGCGATGTCGGTAAAGTTTAGCCACAGGATGAAAGTCACCTTATCAATGATGATGCCTTTACCGAGCGGAATCGTAACGGTTCCTCCCTTTTTGATTTCAAGGGCACCATCGACCTTGCCGTCTTCCCATTTTCCGTTGGTAATTGTGCCTTTACGTCCATTTTCGGACGCATCTTCAGCGACATCGCCTTTACCTTCATCTAATAACCAGATGCCGACAATCCTATCAGGATCAATCTCGGCTTGGCTATAACTGACTGCGAGACTTAGCGCGAGTATTGCGCAAAGCAATATTTTTGTTCCCATGGTTTTGGACTCCTTTTGGGTTGTGCGGAGGATCGCGATCACAAAAATGTGATTGACATATTAATTACATTAGACTCGTTGAATGTGTTATAAGTTTAATCTGATTTCTGTGCATTTGCTTCTCCAGATTTTAATTTGACAACGCATCAGAATTAGGATATACTATAATTGCTCGCCGGGATGCTGGAATTGGTAGACAGGCTAGGTTCAGGGTCTAGTGTGCATTACGCGCGTAAGGGTTCGAGCCCCTTTCCCGGCATCTATGACATATGATGTAGGCACGTTTCCAAACGCGCCTACATGCTTCACTCTCTCTTCAACGTCTCCGGTACCAGCCATAAGAAAATCCCGACCGCGAGATAACCGATGCCCCCCAAAGCGAAGCCGGAGTAACTCAACCCGAACAAATCGGCAAGATTGCCGACGATAACGGGTCCCGCTGAGCCGCCGAAATCACCTGTAAGCCGCCATAAGCCCAAGAACTCACCCGTCCCCTCGTGGGGTGCCAAGTCCGCGCCGAGCGTCATCATTGTTCCCGAAGCGATACCGTTACCGAGTCGCATTAAAATCGCTGCAAGCAGCAACCCCGTAAATGTACCTGTAAACGGCATCAACACCATTCCGGTGGCAAAGATACAAATTCCAGGAACTGTCGCAAATCTTCGACCGAACCGATCCATCATAAACCCGGCAATCGGAAACATTGACATATCTACCGCTGAGGAGACCATAACGACTGAGCGGACCTGCTGTGTAGTTAACCCGACGACCTCGTCGGCATAAAGTGGGATGATAATATGACACCCACGGCGCAGCGTCTGGACGCATACCTGTCCTACGCCTGCTGTAGCGAGCAGTCTTGCATGCTGGCGCGAAATCTGGAGAAGCTGTTTGAGATAGGGGGTTTTTTTGTCGGCTGTTTCACTTGGAGGGCGGTGTGTCTTTGGAATAAAAAAGAAACAGAAGAAAAGGTTCAGGATCACAATTCCTGTGTAGATAAAGAAGGGTAGGCGTAGGTTTACACCGAGGAAGATAGAAAAGAATTGTCCAGCGAAGGTCCCCATCCGGTTGACACCACCGAACAGGGCAATCGCTCTCCCGCGATTCGCTATGGGAATGACATCTGTCATATAAGCGTGTCGGGCGAGCATCCACAATGCATTCCCGACCCCGCCGACCAACTGTGCCCCGATCAGTTGGGAAAAATTCGTTGCTGCCCCCATACCGACAGTGGATAATCCTATCATCACCAAACCGAGCAACATTGACGGTTTGCGTCCAAGTCGCTCTACCAAAATGCCCGCCGGGATGTTGCCAAGTACACCAACGGCAAGTACGACTGTTGTTAACGTGTAGGATAACTCAAACGATTTGACGTAAATCGAGAGTGTTGGTGAGACAATGCCTCCGCCTGTCGCCAGCAAAAATGCTGGAATATAAATGGGGAGAACCAACGAAACTCGGCTAAATTTGGGATTATTCAACTTTTTAACTATGGGGTCTCCGCTCAGTTTTTCTCCGTTGTCGAAAAACTGGTTTTCGTCTAAGTTCGCGAGCCGCTTTGTTTCGCAAAAAGGTTTTTAATTATTAGACGGTCGCCCCGCTTTTCTCTTATCAAAAACGGGTTTTCAATGAATTCAAACAACTTTTGGATAGTCAAAATTTAAGGTATGCAAAGCGTCCAGATAGCACGTATGGGTTGCCTCATCAAAGAGAATAAACTGAATGGTTGTTGGCACAACGTTGCTCTGCAGCACAAGTTCTTTCACTGCAGTCAGTGCAACGGCTGCCGCTTTCTCGGTTGGGTATCCATAGATACCGGTGCTAATAGATGGAAAAGCGATGCTCTGAATGCCATTTTTTATAGCAAGTCGAAGGCTCTCCTGATAACAACTCGCAAGTAGTTTTGCTTCACCTGAATTGCCGCCTTCCCACACCGGTCCAGCTGTGTGAATTACATATTTCGCGTAAAGATTGCCCCCCGGAGTGATGACTGCTTTGCCAGTAGGACAACCCCCTTCGCGCCTACGGATCTCCGCACAAGCACTCTCAATTGCGTCACCGCCAGCCCGCCGTATTGCGCCGTCTACACCACCACCGCCGATGAGTTCGCTGTTCGCTGCGTTCACGATAGCATCAACTCGAGCTTTCGTTATATCGCCTTGAATCAGTTCCAAGTCTGTTTGTTCAATCTGTGTGTTCATTAAGTGCCCTCCTCATGTTCACCGATTTCGCTGAATGAAACCTACGCTATGCAGCTCCTGTAAAATGAAAGATTCTACGGAGGTATCGCTTTTTAATTGTGCATAGCCGACACCTTGATCGGTGCAAAAACGTTGCAAATTGTTACAAAATGCCTGCTGTTGATCTTTGTATTGTGCAAGGGTTTCTGGGTTAATTGTGACGGCTTTCGTTTCACCTGTTTCGGCATCTTCCACCAACCAGTCCGTGCCGGTAGGTGTATTTTCCAAGTGTGTTTGTGGGTTCATCTCTTCTGGACTTATCAAATGGATTGCTGTGAGGGAGAACCCGCGCCCTGAGAGTAATTTGAATCCATCTGTGTAGCCACTCGGATCCAAAAAATCTGAAAGTATGACGACTATACCCGCGCGTCGTTGGTACATAGGGAGTTGCTTGAGGCATTCGGTCAATCGTGTTTGTCCGGATGTTGCGATTGCGTCGAGTGCCGTTGTCAAACGTGGGAATTGCGATTTGCCTGTCGTTGGTGGTAGCGTTGGCGAGAGTCGTTCAGCACAAGTGTAGACTGCTACGCTATCAGCGTGTGTCAAAGCGATATAACCTAACGCTGCGACGATCTGTTTAGCGCACATCAATTTGGTAGGCGATCCAAATTCCATGGAGCGGCTATTGTCAATGAGTAGCACAAGTGATAGGTCTTCGTCAGTGTGGAAGAGTTTGATAAAGAGTCTGTCTAATCGTGCGTAAATATTCCAGTCAACATGTCGTAGATCATCGCCGGGTTCATAGACCCGATAATCAGCAAATTCCATCCCGGTGCCGCGGTTGAGACTTCGGCGTTCGCCTCTGAATTTGCCACGGAACGCGTGCTTCGCGCGAATGTAGAAAGGGTCAAGTTGTTTCAGGAATTGTGGTGTAAGGAGCATCGCGATAAGTATTTGGAATAGCAGAGAAACGGGTATGTGAGGCACGGAAATCTCACCTTAGAATTATGTGGATAGTATAGCATAATTTGTAAAAAAAACGCAAGAATTTTTCATATTTAATTTGACATCCGCTAAAAGATAGTGTATAATTTTAACTACCGAATCGGATGTAGAACACAACAGGCAAGCGTCCATTACGTCCCTCGGTGAAGTCTCTGATATTGTCGTTGTTGCTTATAAATTGAGAGTGTGTATACTTTTCGGGGCGTAGCGCAGCCCGGCTAGCGCGTCTGCTTTGGGAGCAGAAGGTCGGAGGTTCGAATCCTCTCGCCCCGATTCAAAACTGACAGATCGCACAAGCGCCTATAGCTCAATTGGATAGAGCAACGGACTTCTAATCCGTAGGTTGCAGGTTCGACTCCTGCTAGGCGTGCTTTTCATACGGCTCACGGAGACGAAATTAAAATATGGTGGATGTAGCTCAGGGGCAGAGCGCTTGACTGTGGATCAAGAGGGCGTGGGTTCAAATCCCATCATCCACCCTCATGAGCGTCCGTAGTTCAATGGATAGAGCAATAGTCTTCGGAACTATAAGTTGGGGGTTCGAATCCCTCCGGACGCGTATACTTTTGGATGCCAAGTCCGCGCTTTGGGTGTGCGATAGCGATTAGTTGTAGGGTCTGGGTTACCCAGCCTCTACGAAATGCGCCTACGATGAGGGCAGAGAACAAGTGCGCCGTTAGCTCAATTGGCAGAGCATCTGACTCTTAATCAGGCGGTTGAAGGTTCGATTCCTTCACGGCGCATTGTTAGTAAAACACACGGAATTCGGGCGGGTGCTGGAATTGGTAGACAGGATAGACTTAGGATCTATTGGGGTTACGCCTCGTGAGGGTTCAAGTCCCTCCTCGCCCATGCTCGTATTAGATGTAAGTATCTGGGCTTTGAACGCCTAGTGTGAGGACAGAAACTTGAGAGTTCAAATTGAAAGGTTAGACACCACGCAGGTTCGTTTGGACATTGAGGTGCCTTCTGAAGATGTTAATGCAGCATTAACGGAAACTTATGAGAGTTTACGTACCCAAGTCTCGATTCCTGGTTTCCGAAAAGGGCGCGTGCCTGTTGCAATCCTCAAGTCGAGATTTCCTGATTACGTCAATAGTGAAGCTGTCCGGTATCTTGTTGCTCCTGCTTACGAAGACGCTATTTATCGGGAAAAACTCAATCCACTCTCCCAACCCATTTTCACACCGCCCCTCGATGAATTGCAAGTTAAGGAAAACGCACCGCTCACGTTCTCAGCCACAGTTGATATTCGCCCCAATATAGACCTCCCCCGTTATGATGAACTGGTAACCGATAAAAATCCGGTTGATGTACCTCGTGAAGATGTTGATGCCTATATTACACGACTACAGGCGCAATCGGCAACTTATGAGCCGCTTGACACTGAGCGTCCGGTTGAGGAGAAAGATTGTGTTCGCGTAGATTGGGAATGCTTAATTAACCAAGAACGCGTTGATGCTGAATCGAGGCAAGATGTTGATATAGAACTCGGTATCGGGGCGTTAAATCAGAAACTTGAACAGGCATTGATTGGGATGCAGATTGGGGAGACAAAATTCGTTGACATCGATTTTCCACAAGAACATCCTACGCCTGACCTTGCCGGAAAATCAGCGCAATATAATATCACATTGCATGCCATCACACAGAAGCATCTCCCTCCCTTAGATGATGAGTTTGCGAAAGACCTCGGGTATGAAAACTATTCACAACTTTATGGTTTGATATGGAACAATCTGGTCGAAGAAGAGACGACTTTACATGTTGATAAACAGAAGGCGGAATTGTTGGCGCAACTCATAGAAAAAATTGATATTGCGATTCCGGAACCGTTAGTGGATCAATACGTGCAGCAGACGCTTCAAAATGTCAAACAACAATTGGCAAACGAACAGAGAACACCCGAAGATGCTGGAATTAACATGGATACGCTGCCGGATGAATTGCGACGAGATGTCATTCAGCAAACAAAGCAGTCATGGATCTTCGATACTATCGCTGAAGCAGAGGGCATTCGCGTATCTGATGATGAATTGGAATACGAAGTCCGTCGTGCCGCTGAGCAACAAAATCGAGATGCTCAAAAATATGCGGATCTCTTGAAATCAAACAATCGATTGGAAGAGCTCCGCGGGCAACTACAACACGAAAAAATTTATCAGTTCCTCATTCACCAGGCATCCGCTAAACAGTCGCTCATAATTACCTGATAATAGTTATAAGTGAAGAGGTTAACAGTTATAAGTTAAGAGGCGGACGGATGTTCCACCCCTTCTTAACCAACCGCTTATAACTTATAACCTATAACCTATAAAAAAATATGAACCTTGTACCTATCGTTGTTGAACAGACCAGCCGAGGCGAACGCTCATACGACATTTATTCTCGCTTGCTTGAAGACCGGATTATCATGATCGGAACACCGATTGATGATGATGTCCTTGCAAACATCGTAACTGCACAAATGCTTTTCCTTGAGGGGAAAGACCCAGATGCAGATATTGTTCTCTATATTAATACGCCCGGTGGTTCTGTTTCTGCCGGTTTGGCAATTTACGATACAATGCAGTATATCAAAGCAGATGTGCAGACTTGGTGTTTAGGTAGAGCGTATAGCATGGGAGCTATTTTGCTCGCTGCGGGTGCCCCCGGCAAACGCTACGCGTTGCCACATGCAAAAGCACTTATTCACCAGCCGATGGCAACTGGGATCGGTGGTCAAGCCTCCGATATTAGCATTCATGCCAAAGAAATCTTACACGAGCGGGATCGGCTTTATAATATTTTAGCCGAACATACCGGTCAAGATGTTGACAAGATCGCTGCTGATGCCGACCGAGATTTTTACATGACTGCTGATCAGGCACTTGAATACGGTCTCGTTGATCATGTTGTAGCACAGCGTGCCACAGAGAGGATATAGCCAATAGTTAATGGTTGTTGGTTGTTGGTTGTTGGTTAAGAAGGGAACGCTCTTATCGAGTCTTTACTCTTATCTTAACTAAAAACTAAAAGATTTTTTGAAAAAAATCGTACTGAAAACTGACAACCATTTAGAAAAGGAGAACCCTATGTCGCAATCCGCCCACCGTGAAGTGTCTTGTTCTTTTTGTCAACAGGACAGTACACAAGTCCGCCTACGACTTCTTCAGGGCAGGGAAGCCAATATTTGTGTTGAATGTATTGTCCGCCTATCAGCATCTACATCGGATAATGCTTCATGTGCGTTTTGTAAGCGCGATAATACTCACGTCGAAAGACTTTTTAATGGACTTGAGGCGGATATCTGTGAGAGATGTCTTGCCGAGTGCATTGAGCTCTGTAACGATATTCTCGCACGTAAGCCAGATGGTAGTGTTGACTTATCCATGGAGGATCTCAACGACGCGGAGGGACAACAGGAACTTGAAGATGACCAAGCGGAACCTGCCGAAGCGCGCGGACGCGGTGCTCGCCAACGTGCCGAAACTACTACTCCAAACCCAACGAACTCCGAAGCAAAAAATGAACAGAATGCACTCGCAGAACCTCCGTCCCCTGAAGAAATTAAAGCAAAACTTGATGAATATGTAATAGATCAAGAACATGCCAAAAAGACATTATCCGTTGCGGTTTACACGCACTATAAACGCTTACACCACGGCAATACGACTGATGATGTTGAATTAGACAAGAGCAATATCTTGCTCATCGGACCAACAGGTACGGGGAAAACGCTCCTTGCGCAAACGCTCGCCAGGGTGTTAGATGTGCCTTTTGCTATCACCGATGCGACAACTTTGACCGAGGCGGGTTATGTGGGTGAGGATGTCGAGAATATCATATTGAAACTGGTTCAAGCGGCGGATGGTGATGTTGCACGCGCCGAAACCGGTATCATTTATATTGACGAAATTGATAAGATTACGCGGAAATCCGAAAATCCATCAATTACTCGCGATGTATCTGGCGAAGGCGTTCAGCAAGCATTGCTTAAGATTTTGGAAGGGACAACGGCGAATGTACCACCGCGTGGCGGTAGGAAGCATCCGCATCAAGAGATGATAGAGGTAAATACCAAAAAGGTATTGTTTATCTGCGGTGGAACCTTTATCGGATTAGATAAAGCCATTAAGGACAGACTCGGAAAGCAGAGTATCGGCTTCGGTTCGCCTATCCAACCGAAAAGCGAGACCAAAATTCATGAAATTCTTGCACAGGTAACGCCAAAAGATCTTATTAAATACGGATTTATACCAGAGTTGATTGGACGACTTCCTGTTGTTACCACGCTCCATGAATTGGACGCACCAGCGTTGATTCGTATCCTCACGGAGCCGAAAAACGCGCTTGTCAAACAATATCGGCGTCTTTTGGCGTATGAAGGTGTACAATTCCATGTGACTGATGGAGCACTAACCGCTATAGCGGACGAAGTCATTGAACGTGAAACGGGTGCGCGGGGGTTAAGAGCCGTTTTTGAAAAGATTATGCTTGATACCCTCTATCGTCTCCCATCACTTGACGATGTTGAAGCATGTCATATCACTGAAGATTCTGTGCGCAACAGTGAACCACCACAACTTACTTACAGAAAATCCGAAGAACTTAAAACTGCTTAGTCCCAGTTTTGTGGATGAGCCGTTTGCTACTATGAGGAAATAGCCATCAGCCATCGGAAACCATCAGCAAAAAGGTTTTAGCGTAACCAAACACCTCTTTTACTGACTGCTGACTGCTGACTGCTGATAGCCATTAAAAAAAATATGGATCCGACAGCAGAGAAAGAACATGGAACCGTAAGTTTGCCGGTTATCGATTTACCTTCGGATTTCGATATGTATTCTCCTTTTCCGAAGACGAGATCTTTCTTAAATGCCGCGCGTAAGATGGGGATCAAGGCGACCCGCGCCGCACTCCGCTTGAATAGGCGGATACTCCTCCTCCACCAAAAAGTGGAGTTGGAAGAAGGAGAAGATGTTGCTCCTGAACATCTCCACTCTATCGGTGCTGTCGCAAATATCATTGAATCTTACGAGCCTGGTGACGGCACTATCCGTATCGCTATTGCTGCAGAACAGCGTGCGATTGTTCTCGGGTATACGAAAACCGCCGATTTTTTGCAAGCAGAGGTGCAAATTGTCCATGAAGAGATCGGGTTAGCAAACGCCGCTGAATCTCTTGTCAAAGATACTAAGAAACTTTTTAATGACTACGCGAAAACAAGGCAGAAAGAGCAGTCGCGGAGCTCACAACCCCATGTTTTGAGTTTAGAAGAAGTCAAACCGCTTATTAAGGAGCAAGAAGAACCGGGAGCTCTCGCGGATACTATCGCTGGATTTCTCGACCTCACTGCATCAGAACGTCAAAGTGTTATTGAGGAATTCAACCCGATTAAACGTTTGCAACTCGTCATACTGTTTTTGAACGAGGCACTTGAGCGCAATGAACTCCGAGATGACATTCACAATCAGGTCCGAGAATCCGTCCAGAAGACCCACCGTGAATTCTACCTTCAGGAACAGATGAAGGTCATTCAGAAGGAGCTCGGCAGGGATGACATCGCTGAAGTCGATGAACTCCGGGAACAAGTGAAAAATGCTGGAATGTCCGAAGAAGCAGAGGAGAAAGCACTTAAGGAACTTGATAGGCTCGCGCAGATACCGCCGCAATCCGCCGAATCTGGAGTCATCCGTACTTATGTTGATTGGATCCTCGCGCTACCTTGGAAAGAAAGTACTGAACACCAACTCCAACTTCCCGAAGCTCAACGCATACTTGACGAAGATCACTACGGGTTGGAGAAACCGAAAGAGAATGTGCTCGAATACCTTGCCGTTTTACAACTCGTGAAACACCTTAAAGGTCCCATTATCTGCCTTGTCGGTCCGCCGGGGGTTGGAAAAACCTCGCTGGGTAAATCAGTTGCCCGCGCGACGGGCAGGAAGTTTGTCAGGATGTCACTCGGCGGCGTTCGAGATGAAGCAGAAATCCGTGGACACAGACGCACCTATATCGGTGCTATTCCGGGACGTATCATTCAAGGGCTCCGTGATGTGAAGTCGAAAAACCCGCTCTTCTTACTTGATGAGATTGATAAACTCAGTTCGGACTTCCGAGGCGATCCAGCATCTGCACTCCTTGAAGTTCTTGATCCAGAACAGAATTCTACCTTCCGCGACCATTACATGGATATTGCTTTTGATCTCTCCGATGTGATGTTCATCACGACCGCTAACACCCGTGTTACGATTCCGCCTGCGCTCCAGGACCGGATGGAAATCATTGAATTGCCGGGTTATACCGATTTCGAGAAGCATAACATCGCTACCTTTACACCGAATGGACTTATCCCCAAGCAGCTTGAACGGCACGGGCTTTCAGATGATAATATCACCTTTACAGACGAAGCCATCTATGAGATGATACATAAGTATACGCGCGAGGCTGGGGTCCGAAACCTCGAACGCACATTCACTACTGTCATGCGAAAGGTTGCCAGAGAGATCGTCACCGAAGATACACCGGATCTCAACCTTGAAATAACACCTACCAATTTGAGTGATTATCTCGGACCTGCTAAGTGGACGCGTACAAAAGCCGAAGAGCACGACGAAGTCGGTGTCGCCACAGGGTTGGTATGGACACAGATTGGTGGGGATATTGTCTCCGTTGAAGCGACGACGATGCCCGGAGAAGGCAAACTGAGTATGACTGGGCAGCTTCAGGAAGTCATGCGTGAGTCTGTCCAGACGGCTGTCGCCTATATCCGTTCCCGCTCTGAATTCTTCGGATTGCTTGATAAGCAGCTTGAGCAGCAGGATATTCATATCCACATTCCAGAGGGCGCAGTCCCGAAAGACGGTCCCTCCGCTGGGATTACCCTTGCTACGGCGATACTCTCCACGTTAACAGGTAAGTCTGTCCGTAAAGATATCGCTATGACTGGTGAAATTACGCTCCGCGGTAGAGTGCTGCCAATCGGCGGTTTAAAGGAGAAAGCACTCGCTGCCTATCGAAACGGCATCTTTGATATCATTATTCCCGTGGACAACGAGAAAGATGAAGTTGACATTCCTACAGAAATTCGCGAAGGGATTCGTTTTCATAAAGTCAACGATATGATGGAGGTTCTGGAATTGGCACTGACGGAACCTGTCGTGGACCCCGGAGTTCCTGTAGAAATGCCAGTCGCCTCCCAACCGTCTGTGTAGAATGGTTATCAGTTTTCAGTACGGTTTTTCTCCGAAAAACCTTTCAGTTTTCAGTTAAGAGGGCAACGCTCATAATAAAGTCTTTCTCTTAACTGAAAACTCTCACTGCAAGGCAAACCGAAAGATTTTTTGAAAAAAAATTGCACTGAAAACTACTAAAAAAAATGCGGTTAGATAAATTTCTGCAGATCAGCCGCCTTGTAAAACGGCGGACGATTGCTAATACACTCTGTAGCAAAGGCGCAGTGAGCGTCAACGGACACGTTGCGAAAGCCGGAAAGATGCTTTCTGTCGGCGATATAATTCGTATGCCGGGCTCCCCGCCCGCGACTGAGGAGAGGCATCCTGCCAATATTGAAGACGCGCCTGAGTCTGAATACGAGGTTGTTGAACTACCCTCTGGGAACGTCTCACGTGCGCGTGCTACAACACTCTACCGCCAAGTAAACCCGTAGCCTCCATCTCCTGATCGAGGCACCGCTCGCTTCGGTTAAGGGAGAAAAAAATTGCAATGACTCGCACAGATATCCAGATCCAATCTGTAGAGGCTGGGTTACCCAGCCCCTACGACCGGAGTCCCCGCCCGTTAATGGGAGGAGAAACGAATACGCAGCATACCACAAGTAGACCTAAGATTGGGCTAACGATGGGGGATGCAGCTGGCATCGGTCCTGAGATCATTATTAAAGCACTTGCACACAAAAGTGTATATTCAATGTGCCAACCGATTGTCATCGGGAGTCCTACTATCCTTCAGGATGCCTGTCAATTCATATCCGCCGGCGCACCTCAGTTAAAATTTAATATCATCAAGACACCCATGCAAGCAAGCGCGACACACGGGACAATTGATGTGCTTGATGTCTCTTCAATATCGCCTGAGGAGATTTGCCGCGGCACTATAGATGTTCGTGCCGGAGCTGCTGCTGTCAAAGCGATTGAGGTCGCTACACAGTTTGCGATGCGCGGTGAACTTGATGCTATCACGACGGCTCCAATATGCAAAGCAGCCATAAACCGCGCAGGAATCCCCTATTCGGGACACACAGAAATGCTTGCTGCATTCACTAACACGCCTGATGTTGTGATGATGCTCTGCACACCTGAAGCATTGGATAGCCGTCAGAAATCGTCAGCTGTCGAAAACCGAGAGGATGTGGGTTCACCGGAAACCCCTTTACCGAAAGCCGAAAGCCGAAAGCCGAAAGCCATTCCAGCAGTCTCTTTCGTGACGGACCATATCGCGTTGGCTGACGTTTCAAAGCACCTCTCTATTTCAAGAATTGTAAATGTCATCCGGATCACGCAAGAGGTGCTAATCCGCTGTGGCATTTCTGAGCCTCGATTGGTCGTTGCGGGACTGAACCCGCACGCCGGTGAAGATGGTATGTTCGGGGAGGAGGAGGCGCGTTTTATCCGTCCAGCCATTGCACAGGGACAGACACAAAACGGTACGATAGATGGTCCGCTGCCCGCCGATGCCCTTTTTGTCAAAGCAGATCAGGGGGAGTGGCACGCCGTTATCGCAATGTATCACGATCAAGGTAATATTCCGATAAAGCTGCTCGGTTTTGGGAAACTTGTAAATGTCACCTTAGGGTTACCGATAATCCGCACCAGTGTAGACCACGGCACGGCGTTTGACATAGCCGGTAAAGGTATCGCTAGCGAGAGTAGCCTTGTTGCAGCACTCAATTGCGCTTCGCGCCTCGCGAATTAGCCATCAGCGTCAAGGGTTATAAGTAGTTGGTTATAAGTAGTTGGTTAAGAAGGATTACGAACATCCAAACGACTCTTTCTTATAACTTATAACTTATAACTTATAACCATTCTGTAGATTTTAAAATTAAAAAGGCATTGTAAAGCAACAAAGTTAAAAAAGTTTACCAGCAGAGACGGACCGTTGTTGCTGCGGTCTACAAGTTATAAGTTAAGAGGTTATAAGTTAATCCCTTGTGGCAATAACAGAATTGGTAACTGCTACAACACATCTCTTAACCAACCACTTGTAACCAAGCACTTATAACCCTATGAAAAAGACGTTTATTTTTTTAGCCATAGTCCTTACACTTTCTACTGTTCCGATGTTGGTTGCCGTAAGCCAGACACAGTCGGGTCCCCTGCCTGTTACGGGGGACGAGGTACCCCCGCTTCAGATTCTTGCAATCACAGCGGACACCCTCACAGCACGTTTCACCCTACCAGAACTTAAGATAACGACACGGGCTTCCGCTACTGTAGGTAACTCCGAAGCGGTGGGAACTGATATTCGTTTTGCGGGCGCGGATCGGACGCTTGACGTAGGCAAACCCCGTCTGCCCATTTACACACAACGCATTGGAATTCCTGTCGCGGGAACGCCGGTTGTTACTATCATTAAAGCGCGTTCGGAGATGAGGACGATCGAAAATGTGCGTATCACGCCTGATGATCCCGTTTTTCCTACTCTGGTTTCCAATGGTACGCCTCGGGCTTCCGCCAAGTTCTATCCTACGCAGCTTGTAGAAGTTATCCCTGGGGGTTTTGTGCGAGATCAGCGCATAGGCAGTTTACAAATCAACCCAGTGCAATACAATCAAGCAACGCAGCAATTAAAAATATTCGCGTCTGTGACGTTCCGAGTGTATTTTCCGGGGGCAGTTATTGGCGGAAACCCTGTTCTTACGGCTCCGTCCACTTTTCGAGAGCCGCCGCGCGCTTTTGAAAACCTGTTCCAAGGAACATTGCGAAACTACGAACAGGCAAAACTATGGCGAAAACAACACCGGACCCCTTATGGTGTTACAAATGGAAATTACGTTCCGGGGGCACCATCGCTAATTAATGCGAACACACGCCGTTTTAAAATTCCTGTCACTCAGACAGATATGTATCATATTACCTATAACAACATTAGAACTCATACCGGTATTGAACCAGAGAGTATAGACCTTGATACACTCCAATTGGAGAGCGGTGGTAAGAAGCAGGGGGTCTATATCTTTGATGAAAACGAGAACAATATGCTTGACCCTGGCGATCGGATTATCTTTTACGGTCGGGCATTGGTAGACAACAAATTTACTGACGAAAACGTCTACTGGCTCCGTTTCGGTTTACGCGGCGAACCAGACGCTGGTCTTGAGACATCCCGCGTGGTGGAACGCGACGGAACGCCGAAAACGCCAAACTTAATCTCTCCCCAGGCCTTTTTAACACGTGCTCGCTTTGAGGAAAATAGACATCATGATGTCTTAGCCGGTAACGATATTAAGTCTGAACTTGCGGACCACTATTTCGGCGTTGCCTTCCGCGGTGGGGACATTGGAACGCGGGGAAAAGATTTTCGGATAGAACTTCCGAGGGCAATACCACGGGGCCAAATTGATCAAACCGCTACTTTGCGTATCAGATTCCAAGGCGCTTCTCGCAAAGGGGCTGCGCGCCATATCGCGCGTATCACTTTTAATAACCGGAGACTTGATAGAGATGAGGAGTGGAAACGTCAAGCTTCGCAGACTGCAATCCGCAACCTTTCACAGGATCTCATCTTCCCCAATACAACGAACTACATGCGCATTGAGGCATTTGATACCAACGATACGCCGCCAGGGTCTTACGATTTCTACCTCGACTGGTATGAACTTGAGTATTGGCGGGATTTTCAAGCGGAGTCCAATCGTCTTGAATTTAACACCACTACGGAACCGCGCAACCGTGGTCAGGTTCAGTACCGGGTTGGCAACATCTTTAATGAAACAATAGATGTATATCAGTTGGATGAAAACGGCATTACAAGCAGACTCACTGATGGGACGGTCTCTCAAAGGGGTGCGAGTCATCAGCTGTTATTTGAGGATACTGTCAACCAGCATAAACGCTATTTTGTAATAAGTCGTAGTGCCTATAAAAGTATCAATGCGCTCGTTCCGACACCACCGACACCGTTAAGGAACCCTGCTAACCAAGTCGACTATGTTGTCATTACACACTCAACCTTTGCCGAGAGTATTCTTCCGCTGGTTGAATTCCGGCGTTCGCAAGGTTTAACAACCATGGTTGTTGATATTGACGACATCTACAATGAATTTAGCGATGGTCTCTTCAACCCCTTTGCGATCCAGAAATTCCTACGGTATGCTTATAACAATTGGCAGCAACCGGCACCTACTTATGTACTCCTTGTTGGGGATGCACACTACGATTACAAGGGTGCCACTGTTGAAATCTACAACAAAGATACGACGTTTCGCGGCACCTATAAGCTCCATCCGAACTTTGTACCGACGTATCATGGATGGGCACCTGCGAGTGGTGAAACTTCTATGGACCAGCGTTTTGTCAACATCAGTGGAGAGGATCCGTTGCCGGATATGCTTATTGGTAGGCTCTCAGTGCAAACGCCAGAAGCCCTCACAACCATGGTTGAAAAGATTATTGACTATGAAGAAAATCCAAAGATGGGGGTATGGCAAGGCACATTAATTCAGGTAGCAGATGACCATACAGACAAACCCAACGACATTATCTTTGAAGAATCGCGCGACGAACTGATACGAGAGGTTATCCCGCCCGGATATGACACTCGCCAAATCTACCTCCGAAAAATTGGGAGCCCCGAGAACACACGTCTCAGGATTCGCTCTGCTATCAATAGGGGCGCGCTTGCAATTGAATACGCTGGGCACGGTGGAAGCCAGACTTGGGCGGATGAGTCTATTTTCCGTATTGAGGATGCCGCTGATTTGCGGAACCGATACCTCCCCTTTGTCATCACAACGACCTGTCTCAATGGACAATTTGATAAGCCACAACAAGCTGGAAACTTCTGCCTCAGTGAACAGTTTTTGTTGGGAAAATACGGTGCTATTGCAACACTCTCGGCGACACGGCTCACTTACGGACAAGCAAATGCTGAATTTGACATAGACCTCTTTGAAGCCCTTTTTCGTGTTGCTCAGGAGTCCCCTGAATTGGCGGGAACTAAAAGTATCCCTTTACAGCCAACAATAGGCTATATTGTTGCTGATGCCAAAATTAGTTTTATCAACCGGATTCGGAACATAGATTGGATTCCTGGGACCGAATCATATACACTTTTTGGTGATCCAGCTTCTCGCCTTGCGCGTCCCCAACTTGACGTAAAAGTGGAATTGGAACGCATCGCGCTCAACGACACACACAAGATTGTTATTAAGGCGAACGAGATAGGCGTGCTCCGAAATTCTGGAATCGAGGGTACAGGCGGCGTAAGTTTCACGCGCGCATCCGATTTTAGCACAGACACATTTTCTGCTTTCGCGGTCTTTGCAAATAATTTTGACGATAATCTTCGCAATGATATCACGCAACGCGTCGGTGGCAGCGTCTGGCAGGGCGAGTACGGAACTGTTCGGATTGATGTTCCAAACAACGCGCTACCCGGCGGTGGTATTGCCCGTATTTTTGCTTACGACGACACCCATGCTGCTGTCGGTGGAACCCGATTCTGGATAGATACGCCTGTCGTACACGACATCCGTGAAACGCTTGATACTAAGGTCACGGATACCCTTAATATCACTGCCCTCGTCCTTGATGACAAAGGACCGGGCGGCATACGAAGTATAAGCGTTTTATGGGATAATACCGCCAACTTTGTAGACATGGTAACACCTATGGTCCCTGCACGCACCCCGCTCGGTGATGTGCCAGAAGGTGGACAATGGTATGAACTTCAGACCGCTATCCCACTTCCGAAAGGCGGGCTGCAGATACGTTACCGAATTATCATTACCGATAGTAACGGGCACGAGGTCGCCATTCCATCGAAAATAGAGAGAAAAATCGTCAGAGTTCCTGAGGGACCCAACCTCGCAATCGGTACTGACAAGGTAGATAGGGCACCGATTCGATATACTTTTGATGAGAAGAAAAACAGTTACCAACTCGTAGCAGAATTAATCAATAACGGTCTTCGTCCAGTGCTGGCGGATATTGAGGTTGTATTTGCTGAAGGAAACCCTGATGCTGATGGAGATTTTGTAGTTGATGAAGCAGCAGACGTTCTTGGGAGCGTAGTCGTGAAACCCACGGACTGGGCGGACGCGACATACGTCTGGCAACGCGCGACGGCTATCTTAGACCTCAAGATTCCGCTGGAGACAGGTGTCCACAAAATTTATGTGCTTGCCGACCCAGACGACCCGAATATTGAAGACAAAATCTATGGGAGTGTCGATGAAGCGCGTAACTATGACAATAAGCAGCACGTCTCTTTTATCGTCAACGATTTTATCTATAGACAGGAAACGTTACCAGCCTTTAGTTTAGATAGGGTATTTGACATCCATTTCCCTCCAGACGCGCTTGAAACTAAAACACAGAATACAGCAGGTATCCCCCTCGCTGTTACATCACAATCACCGGCGGATCCGACACAACCTGACCTCCATTTTGCTCCGATTCCGCGTGTCGCTGCACTCCGGCGCGGACTTATTCGGCAAGGTAGGGCGGTTGCCCAATCCTACGAGGCCTCATTTCGCACAGGGGCATCAGTGCTTGCGAAGCCAGCGGAGATCAAGCTTCGTTTTGATGTGAGTGCTTTGGAAGACATCGTACGAGAGGAAGCAGAGATTCAATCTGACAATCCGATATTTAAACATGAGTTCGATAAGGTCACGAACCAGATAGCAATTTATGCGTGGCAGGCGAATGTTGAGCGAGGTGCACAATCGGAGTCCACTACGGAGGAAGCGGATGTTAACTTGTCAGCATGGCGACGGTTGCCGTCGAAAATTAACTACACCCCTGAAGGCGATTTTCTGCTTGAAAATTATGTTACACCCGTACAGATGGAAAATACGAGCCAACAGAAATTAGAAACTGATGCTATCAGCATCAACCCAAACCTCACGCCGGCAGGCACTTGGGTTATCATTTTTCTTGATGCCAACGAATACGAGGTATTTCTCAAGCGGAAGGAGGAGTCAGTGAGCCAAAAGCTTGATAAGACTGGGCAGCTTGACAATCCCTTCAGAGAGGAAGCCTTCGGTTTAGAATTACGGATTCCACGGCAAGAGAACCCCTCTCTTGATGTCAATTACGGCTTTGAATTTGCCGATGTACTCGCTTTTAAAACCGACTACGATCCGCAAGGCGATGTCGTCCTTACGCACACATGGAATGCTAATCTTGGTAACGGCAATGCAACCGTAAATAGTAGGCTTGGTCCGAAGGCGGAGTTTGAGACAGGCGATTGGTTTATTTTCTTTACCGATCCGAATTACTATGAGCTCCGTGATACCTCTAATGAACCTTCCTATCATCCGAATGGTGTCAAAATACGCGGGAAGATCAACGAACCGATTTTCCTTACCCATCTCGGTTTTGAAGTGCTTGTCACCGCAAGTTCCGAAGAATTTGGGTTTGGCGATAAGATTAAGTTCAGTACGGCTCGCGTCGCTACAATCACAACGGAAGTCACTAAACTCACACGATTTGCCCTCATGCGTAGCACGGATACCGAGCCGCCTACTTTTGAGTTCTGGGTAGATGGTCTTCAACCGCAGACCGGTAGTGTCATAGCCCCGCGCCCTGAGATCGCTATTCTGCTACAAGATGCCAACGGTATTGATACAGAGTTCTTTACTATGGACAAGCAAAAGGATGGTGGACCTTTTGAATCTGTTACCGACTACGAACTTCGTACACAAGGCGGTATTCAAACGGTACCGATTGATTACCGACCGATACTCTTCCCGGGCGAGTATACTTTCAACATTGGTGCACAAGATTTCAACGGGAACACTATTGGCGGTGATGAAGGTATCATCAGTTACAGGTTTTTTGTCATTGAAGCTCCTGATATCACACCACCGACTATTGACATCCAAGTCGGTGCGCGCGCAAACGAAACGCTTGATGAACCTTTGACAGAGGGCGTAGTGCTCACAGAACAATCCCGCTTCAAGATTACCCTCACCGATGATAGTGCCCTTGACGACACCTCTTTTCGATTCAATTTTGGGAGTCTGTATGAGACACTTGAACCCTTAGATGCAAGCAATTTCACCCAGACCTTTGATCCGGCTGCACCAACGAGTGCTGATATCACTTATGCCCCGGACCTTGCTAACGGGGAATATCAACTTCAGATTACTGCGGCAGATACCAGTGAGAACATAGCGGAGTTTGTTACAACTTTTACCTTAAATGAAAAAGTCACGCTCAGTGAAGTGTTCAACGCCCCGAACCCTGTGGATCGTACATTTGGCGGGAAGACTTTTTTCACCTATCACCTTGCACAAGCACCCGACGCGGTTACAATCAAAATTTATAGTGTTAACGGCAGACTCCTCAAGACACTTGAGGATGTGAGTGCGAACCGCGGCACCAACGAAACCGGTTGGGATTGCAGAGATGAAGCAGGCGTGCGGTGTGCCAACGGTGTATATTTCTATCGCGTCATTGCCGACACCGAAAATGGAAAAATAGAACAAGTGGGAAAACTCGCCATTTTACGATAAGCATGGAAACCATCGGAAACCGTCAGCCATGTAGGAGAGATTTGTAATCCCGGCCAGCAAGACACATTTATTGCAGCGGTGAATAATCTGTCGGTTCGATAATCTTGGAACTCGCCACATTTACCAGTGGACCGCCGACTTCTGTCAGGCGTTTCGCCGCTTGCCACTCAGGATCGGCGATAAATGCGTCCCATGCACGCTGATAGTGCCCCAAATCTTCAAACGCAAGCATGTAGATAAGTTCTGTCGTCGTTGCTTCACCAATCGCTGTTTCCCAAAACCCGATAACCTTCATACCGTGCTTCTCAAACAGCGGAACGGTGATATTTGCAAACCGGTCATTCAGGTTTTTCATCTTCCCCGGCACAACTTGGTATGTGCGCAATTCATAAATCATCTTTTTAACTTTCCTTACGGTTCGTTCAGGCGGGTATTGCGAAGAACGTTCCTCTCCGTATATCCAGCCCGGCCCGGTTGGGCTTACGTGCTTTTTCTAAAGAGGTCAAACGCCTGCAGCTTGTTAAGGCAGGTTAGCCATTCCAATCTATTCATCATAGTATCCCATATTTGTCGTAAACTTCCCGGAGCGTCGCGCCGGCGCGGAGTTCGTCGCGGGTGCGATTCTCTCCGCTTACCTTTGCCAAGGCGGCCTCAATCACTGTTGTTTCCACCTTTTGCGGGATAACAACGACCCCGTCTGCATCGCCGAACACAATGTCGCCCGGATTAACAGTGACACCACCACATTCGATTGGAACATTGTACGCCACGACATCGCCGCGTCCATTTGAGTCAACAGGCGACAAGCCGGTCGTGAATATTGGGAACCCCATTTCAAGGATCTGGCGAGCGTCTCGGATAAACCCTTCAATGACCGCGCCGCGCGCGCCTCTTGCACGCGCCGCCGTTGAGAGGAGTTCGCCCCAAAAACAGATGCGTGTACTCCCGTTTGTCGAGCAGATGAGAACGTCATCCTGTTTGAGGCTATCCACTGCTGCAATCTCTTGCTGATACGGTTCATCTGGAATCTCGTAGACCTCTACACACAGCACAGGCATCGCGCGACCGACGACAACTGTTGTTGGGTTAAGCGGGCGGATGGTATGTCGCAATGCCTGATCGCGGTACCCCGCTGCGTCGAGTGCGTCCGAAATCACAGCGGCGTATAACTGTTCTTCCATCATATCAAACAGTTCTGTGTCGTTATCCCACTGTCTGGTTGTTTCGGTTTCCATAATTGACTGCCTCTAATAATTCTGATAGCCTACTTCTTGGAGACGCGCTGCCTTCTCTGCAACGCCATCACTCAATTTTTCTTTATATGCCAGCAGTTTTGCGTCCAATTCGGGGAATTGAAGTGCCAGAATTTGGACAGCAAATAATCCAGCATTGCGCGCACCACCAGAACCAATTGCCATTGTTCCGACAGGTATGCCGGGTGGCATCTGTACTGTTGCGTAAAGCGCGTCAACACCGTCGAGGGGGCCGCCGTCAATCGGCACGCCGATGACTGGCAGTGTTGTATGCGCTGCGATAACACCGGCAAGATGCGCTGCACGTCCAGCACCAGCAATGATAACCTTCCCGCCTTCTGCCTTAATTCTTTCTGTCCACACCAGTGTCCGTTCCGGTGAACGGTGCGCGGAAGAGATCGTTATCTCGAATGGGACCTCAAATTCCTCTAAAACCTTTGCGGCTTCTGCCATTTTTTCCAAGTCGGAATCACTTCCCATCACGATACCAACCAATGGCGTTTTTTGTTCTTGAAGCGACATATCTATATCTGTACCTCATGAAAAGTTTTCAGTTTTCAGTTTTCAGTTTTCAGTTACAAGAGGTTTTGGATAGTTCCAAAGTCTCTTTCTTTGACCAACAACTCGTCTACAGATACTTTTGCTAAGGCGCGAGTTCTTGGTCAAAACTGAAAGATTTTTTCGCAGAAAAAATCGTACTGAGGACTGATAACTATTAATAAATAATATGTGAATTTCTCTCAATAATCAATGGTTCGGGGCCACCCGATGGAAACTGTGCTGCCCACTCGTTTGGATCATAATCGCGGGTGACGAAGCAGGCACGATGCACAGGAACTGCATGCTTCAGTCCGATCCGCGTCGCCATTTTGACGCACCCGTCATAGAACGGGAACTCACCCTCGCTCGGGTGGTTCGTCAGGAAACCGATGTCCGGTTTATGTGCCGCCACCGCTGAAATTAGTGCGTCGTGTTCTGCGAAATTATTGATCGGATCGCCGCTGAAGTAAAGCACTACACCGTTGCTGATAATGACGTATCCCAAATGTGTAACATCGGGCGGTGCTATGTCAGCGGATGCATCGCCGTCAGGTGGTTTGGCGTAAACGGCATGTACGTTGAAGCCGTTGAGTGTCGTGGATTCTCCGGCGCGAATTTCCGAGATATTCGCAGCGGCGACATCTGTTTCTGCTGAGATTTGACGTACGCTCTCTTCGGGTCCCACAAACTGTATTTCATTGGAGGTGTCCCACATCCGTCGTATGGACTCAGGACAGGTGTGATCTCCGTGTGCGTGTGTCAAGAGAACAAAATCGGTTGGAAGTACCGATTCATCGAGTGGCGATTCGGTATGAATAAAACGATCAGCGGGACGTTCTCTCGGAAAATAAGGGTCTATTTGGACGATAGTGCCAGCCGGATCTTTCAACGCAAAACTGCTCTGTTCAAACCAGTGAACAGCAATAGAACCCTCCGGCACCTTCAATTCAACAAGTGGATGCATATTAATTCCTTTTTTATACTCGCTGTCGGCTGTCGGCTATCAGCCATCAGCAAAGACGCAAGCGTTCATGAACATTTCTTTCTTTACTGATTGCTGGCTGCTGACTGCTGACTGCTCCTATAATAGAGATAGACCGCCAGCACTCCCGCAACGGATCCGAGCGCATCTGCTACCCAGTCTGCGAAGGTAGCGAGCCTACCGGGGACGAATGTCTGATGCCACTCATCGCTTGCTCCGTAGAGAATAGAGAGCACCGTTGCGACAAGCCATATAAGTTTTGATGGCACTACCGAAGGCTTCGCTTTCACAAACGCCCACGCCAGCAATATACCGAGTATGGCATATTCAATAAAATGGTAAAGCTTATCAATCGTCAACCACTCGAATTCTGGCATCGGAAGCGGCGGTTGTTCCAAAGACGAGACGGCAAAAATGAGAACCATATACAGTAGAGACGGCACCCAATATTTCATCAGTCGTTATCCGTATCAGTTAAAGAAGTCTGTAAAGTTTTCTAAAGTTAGGGAAGTCCGTAAAGTTTTTTCAACTTTGAAACTTTAGCACACTTCACAACTTTCTTACTGACCATTGCTCAAAGCATTGAGAATAGCGTCTACATCGTAGACACAGCCGCCCCATGTGCCACCACCGACCGATTGCAACGCTGCCCAGAGTCGCGTGTCATCTGGTAACGCCTCGTCTGGCGCAAGATCGGGTCGTGCTTGACGTTCTGCTAACACGCGTTCACCTGCTGCAGCACCAAAATTCTCGTTCCCATGTCCGACCAGATCAATGCTTCCTACCAGTTGCCGAGTATCAATCTCAATCTGAATTATGTCGCCATCAAGCACTTTACCAATGGGACCGTCAGCGAGTGCTTCCGGTCCGACGTGTCCTATACATGCACCTGTTGAGACACCAGAGAATCGCGCGTCCGTAATCAAGGCGATGTTTTTACCGAACGAAAGGTGTTTCAATGCTGCTGTCAACTGGTAAACTTCTTCCATACCTGTGCCTTGCGGACCGCGGCAACACAGTACCATGATGTCCCCGGGTTGGATGTCCTTTTCACCTTGACCTTTAAGGGTCTGGATTGCGTCGGATTCCCGGACAAAGACGCGTGCCGGTCCCGTCATCCGATACACGCCATCGGCATCAACGACATTCGGGTCAATGGCGGTGCTTTTAATGACGGATCCCTCTGGCGCGAGGTTACCCCGTGGAAATGTGACAGTGCTCGTCAATCCGGCTGCTTTCGCGGCATCTGGATTTAAGATTACTTCGTCAGGGGCAATGTTATCTTTGTCCTCCAGTGTTTGACGGACGCGCTCGCGGCGTTCAGAGGCAGCCCACCAATCGAGGTTGCTACCGAGGGTTTCGCCTGTTGCCGTCAGCACGTCTTCGTTGAGGCATCCTAATTCTCGCAGATGGAGCATAACCTCAGGCACACCGCCAGCAAGGAAGACTCGGATTGTCGGATGCCCAACGGGTCCATTCGGCAGAACATCGACAAGGCGCGGGACACTCTGATTCACTTCAGTCCAGTCGTCCACCGATGGACGTTCAAGTCCAGCGGCGTGTGCAATAGCAGGGATATGCAGTAGAAGATTCGTCGAACCACCAAACGCTGCATGCACGACCATGGCGTTCCGAATCGCCTCCGGTGTAACGATGTCCTTCATTGTTAATCCCTTCGCTGCTAAATTCACGACAGCGCGTGCGGAACGGAGTCCCATATCCGACCAGATATTCTGACCAGAGGGTGCCAATGCGGTATGTGTTAGACTCATTCCTAACGCTTCACCGATAACTTGTGAAGTCGCCGCAGTTCCCAAGAATTGACAGCCGCCGCCGGGGGTTGCGCAGGCACGGCATCCCATGTCCGCTGCATCTTGCAGGCTGATTTCACCGTGTGCGAAACGGGCACCGATCGTCTGGATTTTTCCCGCATCTTCGCCTGTCGTGGGTGGCAATGTCACGCCACCTGGAACGAGGACAGTGGGTAATTCCCGCATTGAGGCGAGTGCCATCATCATCGCTGGCAAACCTTTATCGCAGGTAGCAACACCGACAACGCCTTTCCGTGTTGGTAGAGAACGAATGAGTCGGCGGAATATCTGTGCCGCATCGTTGCGATAGGCGAGGCTGTCCATCATGCCAACGGTGCCTTGGGTGCGTCCGTCACACGGGTCGGAGCAGTAGCCTGCGAACGGGATTGCCGCGAGTTCTTTCAGTTCATGTGCGACCGCCTGCATCAGAAGCCCGACCTCCCAATGTCCTGTGTGATACCCAAGTGCAATAGGGCTGCCATCAGGGGCGCGGATGCCGCCTTGTGTGCTGAGGATCAGAAATTCTTCGCGCCGCAGCTCCGTCGGCGCCCAGCCCATGGCGGCGTTGTGGGTCAAGCCAAATACGTCCCCACTTGGTCGATTGAGGAGCATCTCCGCAGTGAGGGGTAGACTGCCCTCGGGACCGGCGGCGTGCGTCTGAATATCATAAATCTCGCTATCACCGGTTTCTAAAATGTCAGTATAGTTAATCGGTTTTGCCATTATGCTGCGTCTCCATTTCTTCTGTCTTTAATTTTGGGGGAGGTTCCGCTGTTTGCCTTTTCTATTCAAACAGTTGTGCAACTGGACACGTAAATCCTTCGACGACATCCTCACCTGTCAGGGTATCTTCACAAGTAAGCAACGTGAAATCTGTTTCGGAACGATAGACCATCACCGTCTTTGCGACCGGTTCAATAACCCAAACGAGGCGAGTCCCCGATTTCAGATAAGCCAACGCCTTTTCGGTGACATCATAGTGTTTATCTGTCGGAGAGACTATTTCAATAGCAAGATCAGGAGCCGTGGAGAATCCTTTTAATTTGTCTTCTGACAACCGTTCTGTCGAGACAAACGCAATATCAGGTTTTACTACTCTGTCGTCCAATTGAAACGTCGTCTCGATCGTATACAAACGACCTAGCTTATTTTCTCGAACGTATGAACCTAAAGGTATTATAACGTTAACACCTATTTCACCATGTACAATTGCCGCAGCTGCCATCGGCACTAATTCGCCTTTTACATATTCATAACCCTCTAAATCGTTTTCAAGGAATTCCTCCAGTGTCATTGTCCGAGGTACTGGTATCTCTTGAATAGATTCAGGGTTAGTCTGCGAATTATGCATCTGTTCCACCTCTCTTGTAGGGTTATTTCTTATTCTGGCGGGAAATAAGTTCTATAACTTCGGCTCTACCTGCTTTCACTTCTGATTCGTCTATCTCTATTTGCAATAGCCCAGCTACAAACTGTGTCAACTGCCAATCGACTTGTGCCGTATCCATAAGTGTTGCGCCGTCATTATTTCGGAGCGTAGTATCGGCACCTCTCTCAAGCAGTAATTTCACTGTTTCAATACGTCCAAGAAAAGCCGCCGAGTGCAATGGAGTGGCACCGTCCCGATTTCTCCCATTAATATCTACACCGTTTTCAAGGAGGAGTGCCGCTGCTTTCGTCTGTCCCATGAGTGCTGCCCATGCCAGCGGTGTGATTCCGAATTGCGGATCCTGTGCGTTCAGATCTGCACTATCGTCTAAAGCGTCTTTGATAGCCGAAAGATCGCCTGCCGCAGCTGCTTTCCATAAGTTGTGTGATTGGGACACTTTATTGGGTTGTTCAGAGAGCAGTTCGATAACTTTGGTTCTACCTGCTTTCACTTCTGCCTCATCCACCTTAATTTGCAGCATGCCGATAATACCTGTGGTGAATGTCCAGTCCAGGTTTGCGCCCTCTATTGCTGTGCCACCCATGCTATTTTGAAGTGTGGTATCCGCGCCTTTCTCAAGCAGTAATTTCACTGTCTCAACACGTCCAAGAAAAGCTGCTGTATGCAGTGCCGTTGCACCGTCTCGACTTCTTGCATTGACATCCGCGCCATGTTCGAGGAGGAGTGCTACAACTTTCGTATGTCCCATGAGTGCAGCTGTCGCCAACAATGTGCTACCCGATTGGGGGTCTCTTGTATTCGGATCTGCTTTGTTTGCCAGCGCCTGTTTCAGTGATTTAATGTCCCCGGTGAACGCCGCTCCCGATAACGCTTGTGGTTGGGATGCGCTTGTTTTGTCAAGCGTGTTATCAGTATCAGTCCCAAAGAGTTTCGCAATCTCGTTTCTACCTGTTTGCATGACTGCAATTTCATCCTTGACCTCTACACCTACCATACCGCCAATGAACGCTGTTGTTCCCCAATCAAGATGCAGTGAATCTGCTGGTGTTGCGCCATCATCGTTGCGTACCTGAAGCGTGGCACCCTTTTCGATAAGAAGTTTCGCGACATCCGCTCTGCCGAACACTGCTGCGCCATGCAGCGGTGTACTGCCCTTATCGTCTTTCATATTAACATCGGCACCGTTTTCGATAAGAAGGCGAGTCGCTTCGGTTTGTCCGTGAAGTACGCTCCATGCTAATGGAAGTATGTTTAAATCATCATCTGGTGCGTTGACATCGGCACCTTCAGCGATGTAGCGTTTCATCGCTGGAATATCACCGATGCGTGCGGCGTGCCACAAACCATCTTCAGGCAATTGGACAAATTGCTTCATATCAAACCCTTCGGGTCCCATAACAATTGGGGGTCGTGGTCTCTTTTTCCAGAGGGGCATTCCGTCGGCAATTTCCTGCAATATGTCGTTTTCACGGGTACGAATAAAGTTCCGAATGTTTTCTACCATGTTCTCAAAAGTGACATCTCGCTCCCACCATCCTTCCGCCTTAAACGCACGTTGTGCTGGGATCAGATGCGGTTGAATCATTGCAGAGATCCTGTCTAATTCGGCTAACAGTTCCACTTCGTTCCAATGATTTTTGAGAAAACCTGTCATTGTTTTGTAGTACCGTTCGCGTCCTGACTCAAGTTGATAAAGTCTGTATGCAATCAATCCTTGTGTCTTAACTGAAATCGGTGTCCGTGAGTTTCTCTGGGAATCAAACATACCGAATTTCGTAAACAACGCATCCGCGCCCCAAGGTAAGAAGTGGAACTTGTTCGTCTCTGAATTGAGGTAAATGAAGTAGTTATTAGTGTTTCCAGAGTAACCATCCCAGAAACCGAGTAGGCTTTCTATTGCCCAAAACCGATAAAAACTCTCTAAATCGACGAGTCCACCAATGGTTTCTTCTGTTACTTCGTCATCTGCAAGCGCATCGATTAAGGCGATAATTTTTTCTCTGCCGAGTGTATCGTCCCCTCTTTTATGTTCAAAACTGTTCTCCCATTCCTCGTTAAAATCGACGACAGTGCCTTCGTAGAGTGGGCCGTCGTCATTCCCGAAAGCACGTTTCAGCAACGGTTTGCGTACGCTTTCCACATGGGAATATATCCCTAACGCTTTGCCATTCACCGTCACCTTCGCGTACGCGCACCGCGGTGCAGGGGATCCCATGGCATTGAACAAGGCATACCCCATAAATTGACTCACCTGGCTTGTATCCTGTTTGTTATTATTAAACGTCAGGTTCGTTAATCCTTTAATCTCAGCCTTTTTGTCAATATGATTTAATTTAATTTTCAGAGAGGGACGCGTATGGCTTTGCGAACCGATGAACCCTTTTTTGCGAATTCCGACCTTCGGAAAGACCACACCATCAATGCTCACACTTGCTTCAACATAAGTATATGGATGATCGATCGGCGCGAACTGCCGACTCTCGTTCAGCGCGCTCATAAAATTCCGTGACTGATACCGAATTTTATCCCAATCCTGCTCTGAAACGGTAATCTGTACATCTACAACCCGGTCGGTTGGGAAAATATCGTCTAATGTGAGTTCTTTTGCATCGCTGTGGGCAGCAACTCCTAAGCAGAGGACGGTTGCTAAGCCTATTATCCATTTTGTCATTTTTTGCTCCTGTAGTTTATGTTCGAGTTTGCAATGCAATTAGTATAGCACATTTTGGGTTTTTATGCTTGCAAATTATGAACAGACTTGGTATGATAAAAAGGATTGCTGTAGGAGCGACCTCCCCTTTCCAGTAACGGGTGGGACCCCGGTAGCCCCCCTCAAATGATAATATATTTATAGGAATTTTCGGAAAAAGAACACAATGTCAAAAACCTCCCGCATTCGAGACAACAGCATGTACGGCACCGTCGCCGATTTTCTGCGAGATAAAATCCAAGACGGTTCTGATCTCTCCATTGTCTCCGCCTATTTTACAATTAATGCCTTTAATGCGCTTAGGGATTCACTGACTAACATTGATAACCTCCGTTTTCTTTTCGGTCAACCCGATGTTATCAACGGGATGGATCCCTCAAAAACAGAGAGTAAAACTTTTCGTCTCACTGAGGAGGGTTTAGGACTGCGTAAGGAACTTTCCCAAAGTGAAACTGCCAAGGCATGTGCCGATTGGATTGAGAAGAAGGTTAAAATCAAATCGGTGCGTAAATCGAATTTTCTGCACGGCAAGATGTATTATATTGAGAACGGTAGTAGCGAAGATGCAATCATCGGCAGCTCAAACTTTACCGTGCGCGGCTTGGGGTTAAGCGGGAAAGCGAGCAGCAACATTGAACTTAACCTTGAAGTTGACAGCAAGAGCGATTGTGCTGATCTGAAAACGTGGTTTGATAATCTCTGGGAGTCGGACCAGGTGGTGGATGTCACTGCCGAGGTATTACGGAATCTTGAGAATGCATATCAGGACAAAGATCCCGAATTCATCTATTATAAAACCCTCTACCACCTCTTTGAACACATATTGGCAGATGTAGGCGACACGGAATTTGCCGAAGCGAATCCTTCATTCCTGCAGACAGAAATCTGGGAAAAACTCTACGCATTTCAAAGACACGGTGTGCAAGCAGGCATCCAGAAACTCAAAGCTTATGACGGTTGTATTATTGCTGATAGTGTTGGGTTAGGCAAAACCTACGAGGCACTCGCGATTATCAAGTACTTTGAACTGCGAAATGCGAATGTTTTGGTGCTATGCCCTAAAAAATTAGAAAAGAACTGGACGCTTTATCCGGTACACTATCGCAGAAGACGCAATCCACTGAAAGCCGATAAATTTCGTTACAACGTGCTTGCACACACGGATCTAAGCCGAGACAGTGGAGAATCCAACGGTATTGACCTCGCACAACACGAATGGGATGGGTACGATCTTGTTGTCATCGACGAATCCCATAACTTCAGGAACCGTTCCACCAACACACTTGATCAGGATGGCAAACTTGTCCGTAAAAGCCGATATAACAAATTATTGGAAGATGTCATCCAGAGTGGAGGCAAAACCCAAGTCCTAATGCTATCTGCTACACCTGTCAATAATCGACTTACCGACCTTGAAAATCAGATCTGCTTAATCACCGAAGACCAAGACGATGCTTTTAAGAAGACCGGCATCTCAAGTATTAAGGGAACACTATATACTGCGCAAACCAGTTTTGATACATGGACAACGGCAAACGAACGACTTCCCGAAAAATCTGAAC
The DNA here is from genome assembly GCA_965208735.1 of Candidatus Poribacteria bacterium. Taxonomy (GTDB): domain Bacteria; phylum Poribacteria; class WGA-4E; order WGA-4E; family WGA-3G; genus WGA-3G. Next base: position 5,995,925 of record CBDBPM010000002.1, on the reverse strand, counting down.
GACAAGAAAGCCTTGCAGAAAGTTTGAACGCTGACTTCTTTTCTCTCTTGGATCGGCTTACTATCGCCCGTTCCCGTACTCATGTAACAAACTTCTATGACAATGCTGATGAAGAAATCGGTCAATTCCCGCATCGCGAAGACCCAAAGTCCATCTTTCCAGAGATTGACCGGGACGGTAAATTCCCTACCTACCAAGCAATCAGTAACCAAATTGATAATTATCAACTCGCGGTTTTCAACCCATCGAGATACATCCGAAAGGAGTGTCGCCACCACTACGGTGAAAGGCTGCTCCAACAACGCGAGTTCAACCTTATCGGTATGATGAAGGTGAACTTTCTTAAACGACTTGAAAGCAGTGTATACTCCTTCGCTACAACCCTCGAACGCACTATTGAAAATATTAAAGAGCGTGAGTCTGAGATTCAGGACTTTCTGAGTGCAACCGCAAGTGTTGTAAACGAAAGCGGTTTCGATCCGTTTGCCGAAACAACGGAAGAATACGGAGAGGACGACGAACTACAGACTGGTATAGAGGCGGGGAAAAATCAGACGTATCTCTATGAACACCTCGATCTTGACACTTGGCTTGCCGATCTTCAGGACGATAGAATGCAATTGGATAAAATTTACAGAATCGCACAGAACATCACAACTGCCCGCGATGCTAAATTGGAACAACTTAAGGAGCTTATCGCTGCCAAAGTACAGCATCCCACAGAAAACTCGGAGGGGAAAGAGAATCGCAAAATTCTCGTCTTTACCGCTTTTGCCGATACTGCCAACTATCTCTACGATAACTTATACGAATGGGCAAAGGAGACACTTAATATTGAATCCGCTGTCGTTACAGGCGGCGCAAGCAGAAGCGAACTCGTCCGAAATGACTTTGACGAGATTCTTACCAATTTTTCACCGATTTCCAAAGAGAGAGACGAAGGTGAATCCGAAGCAGATGATGAATTCCCAGAAATTGATCTGCTCATCGCTACCGATTGTATCTCTGAGGGGCAAAACTTACAAGATTGCGACTATCTCATTAATTACGACATCCACTGGAACCCTGTCCGTATTATCCAACGTTTCGGACGGATTGACCGTATCGGTAGTAAGAACAAGAAGATCCATCTTATCAACTTCTGGCCCACGCCTGAACTCGACGAATATATTAACTTAAAACCTCGCGTTGAGGCACGCATGGCACTCGTCAATCTCACTGCTACAGGCGATGATGATCTACTCTCATTACAACAAAAAGAAAGCATGGAACAGGTCTGGACGCACCGCGATGAACAACTCCGCCGCATGCAAACCGATATCCTTGACTTTGAGGATATTGAAGAGCAGTTGAATCTCAACCAATTCACGCTTGACGATTTCCGTGCGCAGCTACTCAACTATCTGCGTGAAAACGAAGCGAAACTTCGGGACGCGCCACTCGGTTTATACGCCGTTACCGCACCACACACACACGACGGGGTACCCGTGAATATCAAACCCGGGGTTATCTTCTGTCTAAAGCAGGTTGGTGAGGCAGAGGACAGTGAAGAGGGAAAAAAACTCAACCCGATTCACCCGTATTACCTTGTGCATATCAGTGATGAAGGCGAAGTCTCTATCGGATTTACTAACCCGAAACGGATTTTGGAACGTTTTAGCGCGCTCTGTATTGAGAAGAAACAACATGATCAAGACCTGTGTCACTGGTTTAACGAAGAGACCGACAACGGCAACGATATGACGATCTATGAGATGCTACTCGATGCCGCGCGCAATTCAATTCGTGAGGCATACAACCGAAAAGTCAACGATCAACTTGACGCGAGTGCTGATGCGCTGCTCCCAACTGCTGATAGTCAAATTACAGAAAAGACTGAATTTGAACTCGTTACATGGCTCGTGATTCACCCTTAAAGTGAAAAGGCAGGACCTATATGAATTCAGACATAACAATCAAGCAAAACATTGAGAATACGCTAAAAAATTTTGATAACCAACCGTTAAGAGAAGCCGCCACAAAACTCCTAAACACCCTCGGTTACTACAGCAAGCGAGTCGGAAATGATGCAATCGACAGCAATAGGTTTGACCGTCTCGTTGAATCCGCCCTTGACACTGCCAATCCATCTGATAAACTCCGCATTGAAGAGTGGCAGTCTTTTTTTCAGATTATGCAAGTAGCGGATGAGGAGATTAACCAGCAGGTAGACCCAGAGCAGGGTTCGTTGTTTGAAAGCACCCAAATAGACGAGGCACTCAGAACCTCCTATATGTTCGTCACAGTTCAACTGACCAAAAACACCTACACACGCACACAACTCGCTGACATCACCCGTTTTATCAACAAAGCATTTGAAAAATCGATCATGGTGATGTTCCGATACGGTGCTGTGCTCTCCCTCGCCATTATCAACCGTAGACCGAACCTCCGCAACACCACAAAACAGGTGTTAGAAAAGGTGACGCTTATCAAGGACATTAACCTTGATTCCCCCAAGCGCGCCCATATTGACATCCTTTCGGAACTCCATCTCCACCGACTCATTGAAAATGAAGGTGTGCGTAACTTCGATACACTCCACGATGCGTGGGAAGGTATCCTCAATACCGAACCCCTCAACCGTAAATTCTATACTGAGTTATACAAATGGTATCAATGGGCAGTTGCGGAATGCGAATTCCCAGATGAAAATGATGATATGCAAGTTATCCGTATGATAACACGTCTTCTCTTTATCTGGTTTCTGAAGGAAAAGGATTTGGTGCCTGAGAATATTTTTGAGATAGAGAATGCGGAGGCATCAATAAACAACTTTTCGATGGAGACATCTGATTACTATCAAGCCGTGCTACAAAACTTGTTCTTTGCAACGCTTAACACGCCGATAAATGAGCGTGTGTTTAGTACGCGCGATTCACGTAACCATCGCGACGCAAGCAAGTATCGCTATGACGATCTCCTACAAGATTCTAATGGATTTTTGGGAGATCTTAAACAGGTTCCGTTTGTTAACGGGGGCTTGTTCGACTGCCTTGATACGTTTGAAGCAACTGGGGATGGCGGTGTCCGCATTGATTGTTTTACAGATAACCAAAACGATAGAGAAAAATTAAAAGTCCCCACGAAAATCTTTTTTGATGCGGATGACGGCATCTTTCCGCTCTTTTCTCATTACAAGTTTACCGTAGAAGAAAACACACCGGTTGAACAAGAAGTAGCACTTGACCCCGAGCTCCTCGGACAAGTTTTTGAAAATCTACTGGGTGCATATAACCCCGAAACGAGATCCACTGCCCGTAGAGCCACCGGTTCCTACTACACACCACGCCAGATTGTTGACTATATGGTGGATGAGGCACTCATCGCATATTTTCTGCAGAAGGTTGGACCCTATGACAATGACAAGAAGGATTTAGAAGACCGCCTTCGTGATGACCTTCTCGCCTATAACCAACAGGGAGAGATAGAAAAACCTAATGACCACCTTATCCATGAAAATGAAATTCAACCGATGATTGCAGCGATAGATGAACTCAAAATCATTGATCCCGCCGTTGGTACCGGCGCGTTTCCGATGGGAATTCTTAATAAACTCGTGCTAATTCTCCGAAAACTGGACCCGCAGAATGAACACTGGAAACAGCGACAACTTACACAAGCTGAAAAGATTGACGATCCAGAAAGCAAGGAAAGTGCTCAGAAGGCAATTGAGCAGGTTTTCTCCGAAAGAAACCGATACAACGATTATGGTAGAAAACTCTACCTCATCCAGAACTGCATCTACGGCGTGGACATCCAACCGATTGCTACTACCATTGCTAAACTCCGATTCTTTATCTCACTGGTTATTGAACAAGAATCAAATGATGATCAGAGTACAAACTATGGTATTCGTCCACTTCCCAACTTAGAGACAAAGTTTGTAGCAGCCAATACGCTTATCGGTTTGAAAGAACTAAACGAGTCCGAATTTCAACTGTTTCTTGAAAACGAAGATATCCGGCAGCTGCGGCAAGAGATCGCAGAACTTCGGAGCAAGCATTTTGGTGCAAATACCCGTCAAACCAAGTTAGGTTATATGAAGCGAGAGAAAGAATGTCGCAAGCAACTGGCAGAAGCATTGGCAGCGAAACACGCAAAATGGTGTGAACAGCAACAGAATAGGATAGAACAAATGGTAGCTAATATGCCATCAGAACAATCACAACAGCAGCTGCGGGAAAGGTTGCAAAGAGAATATACTATCAACGAGGCAAAACTCGCTGCCGGACTTGCGGAGGCGAACAGGATTGCCGACTGGGATTCGTATGACCAAAACGCCGTTGCCGAATTTTTCGAGCCTGAGTGGATGTTCGGCGTAAAAGACGGATTCAACATCGCCATCGGCAATCCGCCCTATATTCGACATGAGAGGATTCGACATCTCAAACCGGCATTGCAAACACACTTCCCTAACTTTTTCACCAACACAGCGGACATCAGCGTCTATTTCTATAAACGTGCCGCTGAACTCCTGCGCAATGGAGAATTTCTAACCTATATCTGTACCAACAAATTCATGAGAAGCGGGTACGGTAGAAACCTCCGGCAATTCCTAACAACGGATATGTCGCTTCAGATATTGTTGGATTTCGGAAGTGTTTCTGTCTTTGATGCAGCTGTAGACACTTGTATTGTTCTTGTTGAAAAGTGTTTGCCAGCTGCAAATCACGCGGTCCGCGCCGTAACACTCAGGGAAACATCAGATGATTTCAACGTTCGTGAAGCGTTTCAATCTCAGGCATTTCCTATACAAATTGCGCAGTTATCTTCGGAAGAATGGACAGTCGCACATCCGGACACACTTGCATTGCTAGAAGAACTACGGAGCACTGGAAATACCTTAGGTGAGTGTGTCGCTGACAGACTCTATAGAGGCATAATAACTGGATGCAACGATGCATTCGTAATAGATGCAGGCACACGTGACTGGCTGATCGATGAGGACGCTGGAAGTGATGAACTCATAAAACCGCTATTTCGTGGGAGAGACATTTCAATAGGACTTACGCAAAGTTGACGACAATAGAAGGCTTTTTGATCTCTCGTCGCAGATAGTCCTCGTATAAACTTTCTTTCAGGCGGTAAATCGTTTGACCCGTCGTGCGCGCAGCACGCGTCAAACTGACCCAGACCCACAAACAACAGGCAATATGATTGCGTTGTCCACGATGTTGACGACTTTGGCACTTGCTGATACCTGTCGTTTGCTTGAGCTCACGATGAAGTTGCTCAATCTTCCAACGAACGCGACATTCTTGCTGCGTCGCAGTCACATCCGATTGAGATAAATCGTTGGTGGCAATATATTCCGTGCGTCTGGTGCCGGACGCTATCCGAAACAACTTCACTTGGTGGCCTTTCGGAAACTTGTAGATATGAACACGTTTACCCTGTCGCAACTCTGATTCTGTCCACGTCAGATCATCTATCCGTTTGTGCGGGTCAACACCCTCAGTGTCATTGACGAGACGATTGCGTTTCAAGGGAGCATAATAGATTTTTGAGAGACTCTGAATCGTTTTTAGCACTGCCATTGAAGCATACCAAGAATCTACTAACACGACCCGAAACGGGAGATTTTTCACGAAGTAGGCGTTCTGCAACATCTCCTGAAGGTGTTGAAGTTTGGTTTTCGCGTCTCGGTCTGGATCATAGATACGGTAATCAATAATCCAATACTGATGCGTCTTCGGATTGACATAGACACATGTCACGAGACCGATGCCTTGGATGACACGTTTTTCGGAGCCACTCCACTGCCGGCGAACAGGTTCTATCTGTTTCGCATAAGGTTTTGGCATGACGGTATCATCAAAAAGAACGTATCCGTCTTCATCAAACTCAATATCGTTTCGCACCGAACGCCAGAGTTCACGGGCAGGGATACGTTCGGTATTCAGGAGACGATTGAGTTGATCATGGCTCCATTTCTCCGTATGATTGGCAAAGTGTGTCTGTGTGAAGTTCTGAAAACCGGCTAACAAAAATTGGCAATAATCCGAGAACAGCGGTTGTCTCTTTTCAGAAAGATTCATGCTCATCATAATTAAAAACTATAACACATTTTAATTCATTGCGTAAGTCCTATTCAAAATGGAAAACAGATTCAACGGATCTCTATATTATTGCAATAGCAAGTAGTACAAATAGAGAGTGGCCCTGGTCAGATACAAGTGATGAACAGAGGGCAGAGCAAATTTTTTTTGAATACTATCCAGTTATCTCTCAGCATCTGAGTGCTTATCGAGAGCGATTAATTCAGCGCGATGACCAAGGTGAGTTTTATTGGGAGCTTCGCTCATGTGCCTATTACGCTGAATTTGACAAACCGAAGATTGTCTATCCAGATATTAGTTCATCTATGCGTGCCTGCTATGATACCACAAAATCACTTTGTTTGCAAAGTGCCTACATTTTACCCACTAATGATTTCTCCTTACTTGCAATTTTGAATAGTAGGCTTTTTGATTGGTATGCAAAACATAAATTTCAGAGTCTTAATGATCCTTGGGCAGGTGGAGGTTTACGCTTTATTGCTCAATACATGCGGCATGCTCCAATAGCCGATACGACATCAACACAGAAAGCAGAACTCTCAGGTTTAGTAGAGCAAATTTTGGAGGATCCAGAGAATGAGGAGGTCCGCGATCTTGAGAAGGAGATAGATGCGTTGGTGTATCGGTTGTACCGATTAACGAGGAACGAGATTGCATTAATTGAGCAAACCTATCGGGATGCTGGAATGGATGTGTGAAGTGTCTGAATCGCGGTTGCGGTAGGTGAAAGTTTGCTAATGAGATCACAGGTTAGCCTTTTACAATATGCCCAACATTTGATTGGCATTTGAGTTCTTGGGTATGTTATGATTTTATTAAGCGAGTGATTAGAAGATGCAGCTGAAGTTCACTACATGGAACGGAAAAAACAAAACACGATCTATACTATAACCTTCTCACTAAGCATAGGAGGTATTTCCGATGAGAGAAATACAATTAGAAATTCCAAGGATATCAAACAATCCGATTATTCTCACTCTAAAAAATGGTGACCAATTATTTATAGTAGGTGCAAATGGATCTGGCAAGTCAGCATTAATACAACGATTTGTCTCGATGCTTCCGCAAGATAGGGTCAAGCGGATAACTGCACATAGACAAACATGGTTCAACTCAGGAAGCATCGATCTTACACCTGCCAATCGTCAACAATATGAACAACAAAACCGTGGCTATGATAGAAACTACGAATCTCGCTGGAAAGATTACAACCCTGGATGGAACTTATCCGCTGCCTTGTTTGACTTGGTAGCTAAAGAGAATACCCGGGCTCGTGCTATCACTCGTCATGTTGACAATCACAACTCTAAAAAAGCGGAGGAGATTTCTGCAGAATCGCCATCGCCATTTGATCAGATAAATGAATTACTTTCTCTTGCTACATTGACGGTTACAATTGAAAACTCCAATGACCGGGATCTGTTGGCTAGGCATCCAGCGGGCCAGTCCTTCACGGGCCAGTCCTTCAGTATCGCAGAAATGTCAGATGGCGAACGAAATGCAATGATTATCGCAGCCCAAGTTATTACAGCTGATCCTGGGACAGTGTTTTTGATCGATGAACCTGAGAGACATCTTCACCGATCCATCACCCAACCATTCCTATCAGCACTGTTTGATCTCAGAAGCGAGGACTGTACCTTTATTATTTCAACCCATGAGATTAGTTTACCGGTCGCGAACCCGGATGCCCAAATTTTCATGCTTAGATCATGTCAGTGGCAAGGTAATCAATGTGTAGCATGGGGGGCAGAAGTTCTAAAATCTAACTCTCAACTACCAGAGGAGCTAAAACGCGCTATTCTGGGATCCAGGAAAAAAATTCTCTTTGTAGAAGGAGATTTTGATAATAGTTTGGATTTTCCGCTTTATACTGCTCTGTTTCCAGACATTTCCGTAATTCCAAAAGGAGGTTGTGAAGAAGTCCAAAAAGCAGTCCTTGGGTTACAGGGATCTTCAGACCTACACGATGTTGAAGCCTTTGGTCTTATTGATCGAGATGATCGACCAGACGAAAATATAGAAAAGTTAGTTGAAAATGGGATATTTGCCTTGAAAGTGTACTCGGCTGAGGCTCTCTATTATTGTTCAGATGCTATTGCTGCTGTTGCTGACGAACAAGCGGAAATTCGTGGGGAGGATAAGATCAAACTTATCGAATCAGCTAAAAAGGAGGCTATTGAAGTCTTAAAAGACCATGCGGAAGAAATGGCAGCAAAGAGATGTATACGGGAAATACAAGAGTTAGCTTTATCTAAAATCCCAAATTGGAAATCAATTAAGGATGACTCAATTCAACCATTCTGCATATCTATTGACTCGCAACCGTATTCTGAAGAACTCACTCGCTTCAATAAACTCGTTGATGAAGAAAACTTAGATCAACTTATTGCCCGTTACCCAGTGCGCCAAAGTTGTGCTCTTGAAACGATCGCGAGATCTCTTTTATGCAAAAACAGGACAGATTATGAGAGAATAGTTATTAACTTAATTCGGCGTGATGATGAGTTAGCAGAGAAACTCAAAAAGCGTATTGGTCCGCTTTCTAAAAAATTGGATACGGTTGAGAATCTGGAAACTGTATAAATTTCGATTAACACACAAAACTAGCATTAAATACTGTTAATTGAACGGAAAACGTTCTGTTATTCAGAAAAATGACTTGCCGATACCAAAGTCAATAATCCGCGAAATCCGTGTAATCCGCCTAATCCGCGATTCAAAAAGTTGCAAGGTTTCAACCACAAAGAAGTAGCTATTACGGAGGTGAACGAAAATGTCAAATCAATCTAACACGTCTAACGATAAACCACGGACAGTTCAGGACATTATCCGCGAGATAGAGCAGAAATCGAAAGCGGGCGGTTATATCTATCGTGGTGAACGTAAATCCAATCCAAAAGTTTCCTCAAAACTCTATCGTGATTTTGGGATTGAAACTGGAAATTTTGATATAGAACGTGTCCAAAAAGAGATGTTGGCTGCTGCTAAAAAACACACAGGGGACCTCCCTCAGGACTTTCGTCCGGATGTCACGGCACCACTAAACGTGATAGCGGCGTTGACAGAGGAAGCGAGAGATTTTGAAATTCTCACCGAAATCCAACACTACGGTGGTAAAACGAATCTTATTGATTTCACAACGGACTACTTCATTGCCCTTTTCTTCGCGTGTGATGGTCGTTATGACGAAGATGGTCGGGTTATCCTTCAAAAAGTAGATGAAATACGCGACATGGACATGATTAAGCATCCACGGAATCCACGGCACCGTGTCGTTGTGCAAAAAAGTGTATTCATCAGACCGCCACGGGGCTTTATTGAACCAGACGAGAACGATATAGTCACTATTCCGGCAAATCTCAAACAACAACTGCTCCAACACCTGCGGGATTATCACGGCATATCTACAGAAGTTATCTACAATGACCTTCATGGGTTTATTAGAAACCAAAATATTCACGGGGATGCGTATACACATTTTTATAGAGGTCTTGCCTGCCAAAATAGAGGAGATGAAGCACCTACACCTGAAGAAAAACAGCAGCAATATGCAGAATCCATCAAGCACTATACCGAGGCAATAAAATTGAAACCCGATCTTGACGTGGCCTACAACAATCGGGGCAATGCTTACGCAGACAAAGGCGAGGTTGATAACGCCATCAGAGACTATAACACCGCTATAAAACTAAAACCAGATGATGCCAGGGCATATAACAATCGTGGCGAAGCGTGGTTACACCTGCAAGAATGGGAAAAAGCAAAATCAGACCTCATCACTGCCAAAGACATGGGAGAAGATATCATCGCTGCATTCCATAACGACTACGCAAACGTTGAAGATTTTGAGCAAAAAACCGGCATTCAGTTGCCAGCAGACATCGCTGCACTGTTAACTCCTCCGCAAGCATAGCAATAAACAAAAAACTGTCTGCTTAGCAGATAACTTGATGTTACAGAGAGTCAACCCGCGAAATCCGTGTAATCCGTGATAATCCGCGATTCAGACAGTAAAGAAACTGCCATTTAGAAAATAAACCTTGAACACACAAACCCATTTCTGTGCAATCCACACCAAACTTTTCCCTTGAAAATGAAATACGCCTCTGGTATACTCATGCCAAACTTTGGACAATTTTCGGTCTGTTGCTTGAAGCGAGTAAAACCCAATGTATTCCATAGAAACGCTGCATTGCTTCCACAGAGGTTTCCGTGTATGCTTTCAAGACACATAGCACTCCGCTGGAGTGCAGGACCGGTTCCCCTGGCTGCTATAGACATATTGCTCCGCTGGAGCAAACGTTAACACCTTCTCCGGTTTCCAGATGCAGCAAATATAAACTTGATAAATCTACGCTTTGTGCAGATTTTAGTGAAAATTGTTTGCACTACTTAACATAAAGTGGTATAATTAAAAGTATGATAGAATTTCCTATGAAATGTGAGACTGAATTCACGGCTTACCAAATTTTCTCAAAATGGATGAGGGGGTGTCATAATCGTGTTAGGAGAACGCCTGAGAAGATTTAGACTTGCTCGTGGTATGTCACTTGGGGACTTGGAGACTGCGATTGATAGGTCGGTTAGCAGCCAGACGTTGTCAAAGTATGAGCGTGGGAAACTTCAACCGACAGCAACAACGCTTAACCAGATCGCTGCCGCACTTGGTGTTAAGTCTGCCCAATTGTGGGGTGAACCGCCTTGTCATGTTGAATGGATTGCGTTCAGAAAACGCGCTCGCTTGGGTAAAAGAGAACAAGAACGGATACAGAGTTTTGTAGCGGAAGAATTTGAGAAACGGGTTCAGTTGCAGGAGCAAATTTGTGAAGGAGACACCTTTGAACTCCCTTTGCTTAGTGCTGCTGTACACAACTTGGATGATGCAGAGGAAGCTGCCCTCGGACTTCGCGATACATTGAATTTGGGTATTGATCCAATTGCGAACCTCACAGGTGTACTTGAAGATCATTACATCCACATCATTGAGGTGGATGCAAATGAAGCCTTTGATGGCATTTCTGCCGTAGCACGGGATGCCGATGGGAACCTACTCGCAGCAGCGATCGCAACGCGCAGCGGCTTACCGGGAGACCGGCAGCGACTTAACATCACCCATGAACTTGGACATCTCGTCTTAGATTTACACAACGATGTTGATCCAGAAAAAGCTGCTTTTCGGTTCGGTGCCGCTTTTCTCGCACCTGCCGAACAGTTACGTCGTGATGTCGGTGAGAAGAGGAGCCGCATTCAAAAAAATGAACTCTTTTATCTCAAAAAACGTTATGGTATGAGCATTCAGGCGATACTGTTTCGGCTGAGAGATTTGGGGATTATTACTGACCCTTACTATAAGAAGTGGTGTATTCAAATCAATAAATTCGGTTGGAAAAAGCGTGAACCGATCGAGATGCCACCTGAAAAGCCAGAGCGATTTCACCAGCAGGTGCTCCGCGCGCTCTCAGAGGAGTTCATAAGCGAAACAGAAGCCGAGCAACTCCTTAATAACGCGGTAGAACTATCTACGAACCCATCATTAAGTGAACGTGGTCAATTCTTGGCGTTGCCAAAGAGAGAGAGACACCGTATTTTAAGCGAACAAGCGAAGGAAATGGCGGATTTCTACGAACACGATACAGAATGGCGGGAATGGGAAAGACTGCCCCTTGTCGAGTACGATATCCCACTAAATTGACAACGTTTTAGAAACTACAAATATAAACATGTCGCCCTTACAGGACTTGACTCTTTGCTTGAAAACGCTGCTATAAACATTCTGAAGAAATACCCAAGCAAATTTAGAAAAACTCCCATATAACTCGTAGGTTGGGTTGAACGGATGCCACCGCAACCCTAAAATCATAGAAAAACACAACTTTCTCCAGATACGCCACGTCCACCAGAGACCGAGTGAACCCAATGCTTTTGCTTTGAAACTTCTCGGACGCTGAGCGTGTAAAGTTGGGTTTCACTACGTTCTTGAATAGATAGGATATGACATTGGCTTTCAGGTGTCTTTGGCATATCAATATCCAACTTCTCAACGCCGTTCAACCCAACCTACGGGACTTGAAAATCATCTGGTCTGGACGGATTGACTTTGATCAAATTGACACCTATGGGTCGGTTTAGCGGGTAATACTGTTGGCGGCACGCGGAGCGTGCCTACTACTTTGTCTTGAGTGCACCCCATGTTGTTGTTAATTTACCTGCAATATCTACGGTTAGGATGTCTCTGGCGTTCATGACTGTTTCTACCTCTTCTGCGGTTAATGCACGATCGTATACCGCTAATTCGTCGAGCAAGCCTTTGTAGAGGTTGGCACCGCCGTTCGTATCGGGTCGTCCACCAATTTCGATGTTGTTGTCGTTCCAGACCATCACCGGAGCGTTCTTTGGGGTCGCTTTCTCACCCACAAGTTCCCCGTCGAGGTAGATTTTAAGGTTTTCGTCATCAAAAGTGCCAACGACATGATACCAATTATCCGGTTTTAAACCTAAATTCGGCAGTGAAACCGTCGTGTCAACATCGGCGCCGTTAAACGGTCCCATATCTTTTTTTCCAGAATTGATATACCAATACAACCCCTCACCGCTACCGAGTCCAAATTCGACATTATCGTCGCTTGCCCCCGATTTATCATAAAAGATATTCCCATAAACGTGTCCATTGCCGAGAGCGACATTGGATATTTCAAAGGGGTATATCCAAACTGCAACAGTCAGATGTTCGACATAGACTTCGCTCTGTCCACCCGGATCTTTTATCAGTGCAGGTCCTCCCGAAAATTCGAGCGCACCCCCGACTTTGCCTTTGGCAACGAATTTCGCGCTGTCGTGGAGTTCGGCTTCAAACCCTTTCGGACCAACATCTTTGGCAATATCGCCTTTTCCTTCGTTGAATGGCAGGTAGAAGTGTAAGCCTTTCGTCACTTGCGCTGTTGCCTCGAAAGTTGCAACACAAAACGCAAGAACCGTGAGTATCCAGAAATATTTTCTCATTTTCTTGTCTCCTTTTCTATTTCGTGTTACTCGTATTATAGTAAAACCTACAGTTAATTGGGAACTCTCAAACAGTCTGAATACCTATAACAGGCATTCAGACTGGCACAAACTAAAAGTTTATGCTACAAAGATGTCCACTTACTTATGGACTTCACTATAAAATCAGCAAAAGTGTCGTGATAGGTGTTTCCATTTTAATAGTTGTGCCACCCTTAAATCAAGAAAAATCGGCGTGTTTGAATTCCGCTGCTTTGATGCATGTACTGCCACCGGAAATTCGGGCCACTCCCTAAGACAAGATTGTGGTATAATATCCATCTACTTGAAAGGAGTATCCGATGGCAAAACGAAAACGAAGAAACTTCACGCCCGAGTTTAAAGCCGAAGTTGTTCTTGAGGCACTCAGCGGTGAAAGTTCACAAGCAGAAGTGTGTCGGCGACACAATCTCAGCGATGAACAACTTTCAAAGTGGAAGCGACAGCTTCTTGAAAATGCGGCGACCCTCTTTGAACCCGCTGATAAACACTCTGATGCCGATGCGGAGCGGATTGCCCAACTTGAGCAACTTGTTGGACGGTTGACCCTGGCACTTGACATCGAAAAAAAAGCCTCAACTTACTTGAGTTGACCCCGATGGAGCAGCGAGACATGGTTGAGGCATTACGGACAGACTTTTCGGTTCGGCAGATATGTGAGACACTCGGTTTCAATCGAAGCAATCTCTATTATCAACCGAAAAGCGATCCCTATGAAGAAGTCCTCCGGGAGGACATAGAGCGGTTATCTCTGCGGTATCCGACTTATGGATATAGGCGTATCACGCAATTACTGGTGCGTTGCGGACACACCGTCGGATATAAACGTGTCGCCCGATTGATGAAATCCGCCAATCTCTCGATTTCCGTCAAACGTGTCTGTCAAACCACCAATTCTGTTGAAGGTGTGCGTCCCTGGGAAAATCGCCTTGAAAACCTTGAGGTCTCCCGATGTGATCAGGTCTGGGTGGGCGATATTACTTACGTCCGTCTTAAAGGACACTTCATCTATGTTGCTCTGCTCATGGATGTCTTCACGCGCAGGATCAGAGGGTGGCATATCAGTCAACACTTGACGCAATCTCTGACGTTGAAATCCTTAGAGACAGCATTATGTCAAAGTATCCCAGAGATCCATCATTCGGATCAAGGTGTTCAGTATCTTTCAAATGCGTATATCTCACGGCTGAGGCATCATGACATTGAGATTTCAGTCGCCCGGCGAGGGTGCCCTTGGGAGAACGGATATGCTGAAAGGCTTATCCGCACGCTCAAGGAAGAAGAAGTTCATCTCAACGCTTATGAGGACATCCATGAAGCGAGAACCCGCATTGGGCATTTTATTACACAGGTGTATAATCACAAACGCCCTCACTCAGCGTTAGGGTATTTGACCCCTGTCGAATTTGAGGAAAAAAACTTGTCTTAACTTTGCTAATTTTTGGTCTGAATAAACGGTAGCACTACAGACCATTAACTATAGAAGTAGAATAACTTTCGTACTTTAGTATCGGGGGTATTCAACTGTATAAGAAGGAGTAGAGAGATGAGAACCAGATTCGTATGGACGGGGATAATCGTCCTATTTATTGCGGGTACATTGGCCGTTTCAAGTGATGCCATTTTGGATCCTGAAACTATCGTAGGGATGTGGAAATTTGATGAAGGTAAAGGGGATACAGCAAAAGATTCTTCTGAAAATGGGAACGACGGTACACTCATGAGTAAACCGAAGTGGGTGGATGGTAAGTTTGGCAAAGCCCTTGAGTTCGATGGTACAAACTTTGTGGATATGGGAAATGATGCCTCACTTCAGTTCGATGGAGATGTGACAATTGTGTGTTGGGTTAGACCGGAGAGCGTAGGCGGTGGTCGCCAAAACATAGTTTGCAAATCTTATGGCGGCGAAGGCTGTTTGACCCAGGAACCAGATGGCCGGTTGAGTTTTTACTGGGGCGATTGTGGCGGAAATTGTCAGCCTTATGTGGAGGTAGCGAGACCTGCCCCTGGCACTTTTGTAGATGATGAATGGATTCACGTGGCTGAAGTCAGAGATGTCTCAAAGCGCGAGTATAGGATGTACAAAGACGGTGAGGTCACAGGCCAAGATAAATGGGTGAAATGTGGTGCTCACCCGTGCGGAGACTCCAGTCCGAGCGATCTCAATTTGCTTATCGGCTCCGGTTATGCGGGTAAATACAGAGGCATCATTGACGATGTAGCTATTTTTAATGTGGTTCTGAGTGAGGATGAGATTCAGAATATCATGGATGATGGATTGGACGCGGCTTTTGACGTTTCCGCGACCGACAAACTCACCACCACATGGGCAACGCTAAAGAAATAACGGATCGACACAAAAAGGCAAGAACACATCGTTCTTGCCTTTTTTATTTGTTTTAACGCAAGTTGCCATCTACTTATACACATAGCACTCCTAATGAAGATTAAGAATTTAATCGGGTAATTTCTTGTAGAAGTCCGGTGCGGTTAGGAAACCGCACCTACCGGGTTTGGGGTAACATAGAATTACCCAAATATTTTATTAAACTTCATACGGAGTGCGGTTGCTTAAATACACCGTTTCTATAGACATAACACCCCTAATGAAGATTAAGGATTTAATCGGGTAATTTTCAGTTTTCTTGTCGGCCCCGGTGCGGTTAGGAAACCGCACCTACCGGACCTGGAGTAAATTACCCAATTTATTTGTTAAACCTCATACGGGGTGAAGAAAGTGTCCGGAAAACCGTGTTACAATGCTCAAAATTCGTTGATAGTAACTTGGAATTGTTAGACGATGCCCTTCAAGAGATTAGGCTTTATAAAACTCAACCGTCGTTCCTGCCATATCTTCAACCTTTTCTATCAATTTCTGGCGTTCGTCGTCTTCCATACCAGTGAAGGCACGGGCGATATCAATTTTCTCTTGCATCTGTTCGGCATTGTCGGGACCGGTAACGAGGGTGCTGACGGGTAGTGCCCAGACGAACCGGATGGCTTCGGATATGCTAACACGATTCGGAACGACTTTCGGATTGGTACCGTGCCGCCCGTGCTGCGAACCGCCGAAGAACCCACCGTTTGCCAAGGCTTTCATGCCAATCACACCGATGTTTCGCTCCACGAGAGTCGGTACGACTTTTTCGATGAAACTTTCGTAACTAACGTCGGTAAGGTTCATTGATAATTGACAAGCATCAAAGATGTCTGTCTTTTCAAGGACGCGTTGATGGGCAGCGGGACTTGAATGCCCTGTGAACCCGATATAACGCGTTTTTCCAGTTTCCTTAGCCTCGATCATAACATCTAAAACACCGTTTTCAATTCGCTCATCCACGTCTGCGGGGTTCCGTACGGCATGCACCTGCCAGAGGTCAAGTCGGTCTGTATTGAGGCGTGAGAGCGACCCCTCCAGGTGTTCCCATGCTTCATTTGCGTCTCGCGCTCCGGTTTTTGTCATAAGGAACACATCGTCTCGATATTTTGGAACAAGGAGTTTTCCTAAGCGACTCTCACTGCCGCCTGTCTGATAACTTGCTGCAGTATCAAAGAAGCGTACGCCGCCTTCAAGCGCGGTCTCGATTGTTTTCTGAGCCTCAACTTCCGTCATATCTCCGATATGCCATCCGCCAACGCCGAGCATTGTCACAGCCTCACCTGTACGACCAAATCGTCGTGTCGGCAAGAGAGCACCCAAGCGATCATTGGTGCTATTTTCTTCATCACCTTCGGCGCATGCAGATGACAAAAGGATCCCGGTTGTCAAGCCTGCCAGTGATTTTAGAAATGCGCGTCGATCAATCATAATTTACACCTCCATTATTTTCCTTTAGGTATTTTAAATCATTTTGGAATTTTTGTCAAATATTTTCTCTGGCAATCCAAGGGCATTTATAGTGAAGTTTAGAATTAATTGGGCACTCTCAAACAGTCTGAATACCTATAACAGGCATTCAGACTGGCACAAACTGGAAGTTTGTGGGACGAATGTGTCTATTTATTTTTAAGATTCACTATAGTTTTCTATATTTACTTTATCCATGTGAATATGCTTCCTCTGTAGGAGAGGTCGCTAAAGTTGAGATGGGTAGAAAGATCGCGAGTACAACTCGCTCCTACAAGGAGAGGGTGCTTGGATAGAAAGATCGCGAGTACAACTCGCTCCTACAAGAGGAGAAAGATCGCTGATGTAATTTTCCTTGATTTAAGGAGCAGTTTATGGCTATAATAGTCTGGCAATGCAATATAGCATCAATTTTTTGTAGACACAACACAATAGGATGAAAAACATTTCACACAAAACAATCCCTGATAAACTCGTCGTGCTTACTTTTGATGACGGTTGCAAATCGCAGGCGACTTTTGTCGGTCCGCTCCTGAAGTCTTATGGATTTGGCGGAACCTTCTACATTACCGAAGGGTTGAACTTCCTGACGAATAAAGATGCCTATATGACGTGGGAAGAGGTACGAGGGTTACACGATGCGGGTTTCGAGATCGGCAACCATACCCGACACCATCGAAATGTTACGCAGCAATCTGCGGCGGAACTGCACGCGGATCTTGAACATATTGATACCCGGTGCGAGGCTTACGGCATTTCACAACCGACAACGTTCTGTTACCCTGGTTATAGCCATGGTGAAGCGGCTGTTGAGGTGCTTGCTGCACACGGTTTCGACTTTGCGCGTCGCGGCGTTGCCCCAGAATTTGCTTACGACGGCGAAGGCGGACGCGGACCGGCTTATAACCCCACACAGCACCATCCACTCTTAATTCCGACGACAGGTGCCGCGGGCCCGCACTGGCACTTCGATGATTTCACGTGGGCACTTGCCCAGGCAACGGATGGGAATATAGCGATCCTCACGTTCCATGGCGTGCCAGATCTGGAGCATCCATGGGTTCATACAGAACCAGAACGATTTGAAGCGTATATGACGTACCTTGCCGAAAACGATTACAGCGTCATCGCGCTCCGAGATCTCGCTGATTATGTGGATCCAAAGGCTTCGTGAGGACTTACGATATTTTAAACCCCCTAAATCCCCCTTATCAGGGGGACTTTAAGGAGGAATGCGTAAGTCCTAAGAAAGCAAAAAGATTTGACCTTGGTTTGTATGTATGGTATAATATCTATTGCGTTGCTGGTAGAGGAAGCCCCTCGCTGCTCCCTACTTTAGTGGACGGCGTAAGTCAAAGAGAAGAATGCAAGTCGCAAATGTAAAGCATTCTCACTGCGAAGCAAAATTTGGTCTCCGCGTGTGGGAAACCAAATTTGGGCGAGTACGCCTCAAAAAGGAAATAGAGTGGGTCGGTTTCACACTTCTACCTGCTTACCTGATAAACTATGCTAAGACAATTCACAAATAATTTAACTCGATGGGATAGGTTGCTGTTTGATCGCATTTTTAGTTGGGGTAACGAACGCATCCTCCTTGACCGTTTATTTCGTTTGATCTCGTGTAGTGCTAACGGATGGTTCTACCCATTTTTAGGACTCTACGTATATCTAACATTCAGCCCTGCCATTAGCAAGCCGTTTCTTTTGTCAGCGGCAATAGCATTCCCGCTTGAGAGACTGTTATATCACCTAATTAAGCAGTCAATGAAACGTGACCGTCCGTGTGAACGGATTGTGGATGTCGAATTTCGAGTGCGTCCACCGGATCAATTCAGTTTCCCATCGGGGCACACTGCCTCAGCTTTTCTGATGATGACCCTCGTGGCGAGTTTCTTTCCAATTTTACGGATCCCAATGTTTCTCTGGGCAACTACGGTTGGCATCGCCCGCGTATATCTCGGGGTCCACTATCCGACAGATGTTCTCGCAGGTGCCATTCTTGGCATTGTCACGGCGCGAATAGGTATCTGGTTCATCGTGTAATTTAAATACCGATCACGCCTAATTATTTCGTATCGCATCTACGTAGTCCCACCTTTGATTGTTTATCCTAAAGCACATAATTACCTATATAGTCTCAGAATGACGAGGTTCTGTGCCCTTATAATGTGCTTTAGCGTCTTGACACAATTTTGCCCCACCTTTTTTATATAAAAATGATACATTGGTTAAAAATATGTAACATATACCTATTATAATTTTAACCAAATCGGAGAGGTAAAAAAGAGATGAAGGTTCTAATTGCAGGGTTAGGTTCTATCGGTCGGCGGCATCTACGAAACTTTCAAGCATTAAATTTGGGTGAGTTCGTGCTATTACGCTCAAAACGTGCCACGCTTCCCGATGGAGAACTGGCAGGACTCCCGACCGAGTATGACCTTACAGCTGCGCTTCAACGGCATCAACCAGATATTGTAGTTGTCTCTAATCCGACTTCGCTTCATCTTGATATTGCTATCCCTGCGGCGGAGGCTGGGTGTCATCTATTATTGGAGAAACCGATCTCCCACACAATGGAACGTGTCAGCACCTTAGTGGATCTTGTACAGGAGAAAAATCTTAAGGTGCTTGTCGGTTTTCAATTCCGATTTCACCCAGCGCTCCAGCGGATTAAGGAACTTCTTGAGAGCGGCACAATTGGTGCCATAGTGTCGGTTCATGCACATTGGGGTGAATATCTACCGGGGTGGCATCCTTGGGAAGATTATCGCGATGGTTATGCGGCACGGGAAAACCTTGGCGGTGGTGTACTCCTGACACTTTGCCATCCTTTTGACTATCTCCGATGGCTCATCGACGAAGTTGAAAGTATTTCTGCAATGACTGCCCGACACGGTGGATTAGGCATTGAAGTTGAGGACACAGCAAACACGATACTCCAATTTGAAAACGGTGCGCTCGGTATTGTACATCTTGACTATATCCAACGTCCGCCGACACACACGTTGCATATTACCGGACGACGCGGGCGGATCTTGTGGGATAACGCTGACGGTGAAGTTCACTGGTATCAGGACGACACCGATACGTGGAAAACAATGAAAATGGCGAGTGATTTTGAACGCAACACACTATTCGTTGAAGAGGTAAAACATTTTATTCGTTGCATTGAAAGCAATACGCATCCGTGCGTCAATCTCACGGATGGAATAGCCGCTCTTCAACTCGTGCTTGCTGCGAAAGCGTCAGTTTCTCAACGGCGAGAGATTATTCATCCTTGTGTTGATCATGAAAAGCGGAAGTTGGTTAAATAGCAGTTTTGCGGCGTACTCGCCGATAAGCGATCTGCTCTCGCTTAATGACCGCGCACGGATACCAGAGACTTGCCTATTGTGTTTTTGGTTGTTTTTATGCAGGGGGTAAAGATGAAAATAGATTTATTTGGTTTAAAAGGAAAGGTCGCGATTGTCACAGGTGGTGCGGGGATGTTGGGCAGAGAGTATTGTCGGGCATTTGCCGAAGCCTCTGCTCATGTCGTGGTGGCAGACCTACGTGGAGGCGTGGCAAAAGAATGTGCCAACTGGCTCAACACCAAGGGACATCCTAAAGCCGTAGCCATTCAAACAGATATTACCAATAAGACTTCCGTTCAAGAGATGGTTAACCGCGTCTTTAAAGAGTTCGGACGCGTTGATATTTTGGTAAACAATGCGGCACTTGATCCGAAGTTTGACCCCGAACACGCCGATGAACATACTAATTCCTTTGAAGACTATCCATTGGAACTCTGGAACCAGAGTTTAGATGTAGATTTGACGGGGATGTTTCTTTGTGCACAAGCTGCAGGAAATATAATGGTTAAACAGGGCAACGGTGTAATCGTCAATATCTGTTCAACATACGGGGTGGTCGGACCGGATTAGCGACTTTATGAACGCGACGATGAAACTGTTCCACGGACCTACAAACCGATCACATATTCAGTTACGAAAAGTGCGGTTCTCGGCTTTACGCGTTATCTCGCAACGTACTGGTCAGGTAAAAACATCCGAGTGAATGCGCTCACCCTCGGCGGTGTGTTTAACGAACATGATGAAGAGTTTGTGAGACGCTATAGTTATCGTACGCCGCTCGGACGGATGGCGGAGAAATCCGAATACTGGGGTGCACTCCTTTTTGTTGCGTCAGATGCGTCGTCGTATATGACAGGGGCAAACCTCGTCGTTGATGGAGGTTGGACAGCATGGTAGATATTCAAATGGATTCAGTGGATCTTGAAAGTTTCTCACTTGATAACACCAACAGTGAAACACGAGTGAATACGAATAATAGGAGACCGGAGGTCCTTGCGATTGTTCAAGCACGAGGGGGCTCAAAAGGGATTCCGGGGAAGAATATACGTTACTTTGGTAAGCACCCATTGATCGCTTATAGTATCGCCTCTGCTCTTGCCACATCGGCTGTAACACGGCTTGTTGTTTCTACGGATGATGCGGAAATTGCTGAGGTTGCCCAGCAGTACGGTGCTGAAGTCCCCTTTACACGTCCGGCAGCGTTGGCAACAGATGATGCCCAAGATTTTCCATTATTTGAACATGCCCTCGCTTGGCTCAGAACGCATGAAGATTATGTGCCACAGGTGATTGTTCAACTTCGACCGACATCGCCGCTGCGTCCGAAAGGTTTCATTAATACGGGTGTTAACTTGTTATGGGAAGATCAGGACGCTGATTGTGTTAGGTCGGTTACCCGTTCACAACAGAATCCTTATAAAATGTGGCGAAGCGGGGAACGATATCTTGTGCCGCTATTAGGCGACGAATTTCCTGAACCGTATAACATGCCGCGCCAGAAGTTACCGAAAACGTATTGGCAAACAGGACACCTTGATGTGATTCGGTATGAGACTATTGTTGAAAAACAGTCGCTCACAGGTAATCGCGTGCTGCCATTGATGATTGAACCGGCGTATTGTGCGGATATTGACACCTTAGAGGACTGGGAACGTGCGGAGTGGATGTTAGGGCGTGATAACCTTCACATTGACATGCCTGGCGAAGGATTACAATACAAGCCAGCGTCAAAGAACGGGAAACAGCGATCCCTGATGCTACAAACCTAAAATTCCGTTTATAGAGAGGAAAAGGAAATCGGGTGGTTTGGTTTTATAACCTATCCACTTCCCTTATAAACTATGCTAAGACAATTTACGAATAGTCTAACCCGATGGGATACGTTGCTGTTCGAGTATATTTTTAGTTGGGGCGAGAAAGGAGTTATCCTCAATCGTTCGTTTCGTTTGATCTCGTGGAGTGCTAACGGATGCCTCTACCCATTTTTAGGGCTTTATGTATACTTAACATTCAGTCCCACCATTAGCAAACCGTTTTTACTGTCAGCGGCTATTGCGTTCCCGCTTGAGAGAGTATTATATCACCTGATTAAGCAGTCGATGAAACGTAACCGTCCCTGTGAATGTATTGTAGATGTCCAATTTCGAGTGCGTCCACCGGACCGATTCAGTTTTCCATCGGGGCACACCGCCTCTGCTTTTTTGATGATGACCCTCTTGGTGAGTTTCTTTCCGATCTTGCGAATCCCGATGTTTCTTTGGGCGGCTACGGTTGGTATCGCACGTGTGTATCTCGGTGTCCACTATCCGACGGATGTTCTTGCAGGTGCGATTATCGGCATTGTCACAGCACGAATAGGCATGCGGTTTATCGTGTAATTTATAAATATAAATAGGAGCGGGTATTCCTCCCAAACCTAAAGGATTGGGTCTCCTACCCGAAAATTGGATGAAGAAGAAGATTTTATTTATATGTGGTTCGATGAACATTACGACGCAGATGCAACAAATCGCTGCCGAGCTTTCAGAATATGAGAAGTACTTCACGCCGTTCTATGCCGATGGATTCATCAAACTGCTCAACAAACTCAAGCTTGTTGAATTCACAATTATCGGGGACAAGCGCGCAGGGGAGTGCTATCGTTATCTTGAGTCACAGAATCTCACCATTGACTACGGCGGGACACAACACGATTACGACTTGGTTGTTACCTGCAGCGATCTCGTTGTGCAGAAGAATATCCGAAACAAAAAGCGTATCATTGTACAAGAGGGAATCACGGACCCCGAAAGATTTTCCTATCACCTCGTCAAGACTTTCAAATTCCTACCCAAATGGTTTGCTGGCACTTCAGCGAACGGCATCAGCAATAACTTCGACTATTACTGCGTGGCTGGCGAAGGCTATCGAGACCTGTTTATCCGAAAAGGGGTTAATCCGGAAAAGATTCGGGTAACCGGTATCCCAAATTTCGACAATTGTGAAAAATACTACGATAACGACTTCCCACATAAGGGATACGTCCTCGTCTGTACGTCCGATTTGCGTGAAAAGTTCCGTTATGAAAACCGGAAAAAGTTCATTCAAAATGCGCTGAAAATCGCAAACGGACGACAATTGGTCTTCAAACTCCATCCGAACGAAAAGTTTGAGCGGCGCACCGCCGAAATCAAGAGATGGGCACCGGATGCGCTCGTCTATACCTCCGGAAGTGCCGAAGAGATGATCGCGAACGCTGAGGCTCTCATCACGAGTTATTCCTCAACTATCTATGTAGGGTTGGCACTCGGTAAAGAGGTATATTCGGTGTTGGATATGGAAGATCTCCGCGAATTAACGCCGGTGCAGAACGGTTGTGCTGCGCGCCATATTGCGAATGTCTGTCGTGAGTTAATAGAAGGACAACAGAACGCTTCGGGGGCAGCTGCCCACTCACCAGAAAAGCAGACACCGGTCCTTGCCTAATTTGTCCCTATAGAAAAGACGCTCCTCCAATCATTCCATCTTCTCAGAGAATCTTGTTAAAAGTGCATCCGTGAATGTGTATGTTACGGCACACGGCGCGTGCCTACTACTCTAAAAACACATTGACGGGGAGCATCTATGAAAATGCCTTACTTTTCTACTTTCTTCCTGCTTGTTGTCTTCATGTTACTCCTATCGGATGTCTGTGCAGAAGATTCAACACAGTGGAAATTGCCTGAAGGTGCTATCGCACGTCTTGGAAAAGGTTGGATCAATGATGTCAAGTATTTTCGAGATGGAAAGGTGCTTGCAAGCGGCAGTCAAGATGGCACGGTTCTGTTGTGGGATTTAGCGACATTGGGTCTTAACCAGTAGCGTGTTCTGTTTGTGTCTTCAGAAAACCTTGTCGTCACAGAGAAAATGTGATATACTTTCAGTTAGTTAAACCTATACCCAATGAACTAAACTTATCGTGTTAGTCTGGACAGAGGCGCGCCTACCACTTATAGTTGCACGCTTGCTGGTGTAATCACCCAGACTTTTCCCTAAAACTGAGGCTTCTTTTATAAAAAGAGTGTTTTCTTTTTTCGTGTTTCTTGCTGCTTTTGCCCTATGTTTCTCAAATGCGTTCGGGCAAGCGTATCTACCGGAACATTTGCCAGTGGGAGTTATGATGGTACGGTTCTGTTGTGGGATTTAACAAAGTTAGATCTGAGTCAATAGTGTGTCCTGTTTTCGTTTTCAAGTATATTCGTGAATGTGTACATGTAATGCCTCAGTGTAATGTTTGTTGTTTCACAACGACACACGCCGTTTGCCTATCACTATAAGGAAACAGACTGATGAAAGTATTAGCCTCTTTTACGACCATTCTCACTTTCTTACTCATCACAGGATGTGAAGTTCTGCTCCCGAAAGGATCAATAGACCTCGAGGATATCTTCGAGGCACTTGACGCTGCAGCCCTTGCGCTGAAACAGCAAAACGCTAAAGAACTCCCAGCAGTAAAGGTAGGCGTACCCCCCGTAATTGATGGTGAACTCAACGATACCGCTTGGCAAAATGCTCCGCAAGGCACAGATTTTACCGACAGAAGAGCCGGTGGCGCGCCTGCTGAAGATCAATCTACTATCATGATGGTTTATACGGATGAAGCCATTTATTTTGCAGGTTATTTTTTCGATAGCCAACCCGATGGCATCGTCGCACGTCAAGTAGAGGACCAGATTCGGCCCTTCGGTGAAGATTGGATCTCCCTTACGATTGATCCGTTTCACACGCATCAATTCGTAGATCGCACATTCTTTATGGCGAACCCTCTTGGTAGCAAGTTTGTGAGTCATCCGCCACCCTTTGTGGATCCGGCTGATATAGCGGGAATGTGGAAAGCCGCCGCGAACCTCGTTGATGATGGCTGGATTGTCGAGATGGAAATCCCATGGGAGATGCTAAATTACCCTGAAACAACTGAACCGATTGATATTGGAATTAACGTTGACCGAGGGCACCATAGAACAGGTGCGAACACATGGTGGTCGAAAGTAGGCTTTGTTGAAGATGATAGGGTTGATGGACATTGGGTGGGTGTGTTACCACCGCCAAAGTCGTCCCTGATAGAAGACGATTAATATAAAAATGGGCAAACCACTCGGGCGCGTCTGCTCACAAAAATTTTACACTAAACCGCGGAGAAAAAGGAGAAACAATGTTTTGGGATGAAGTCAAAAAACACTATGATGCGGGTTCTGCTCACCAGTTTCTGCTCCATTTTAATGTAAATGATCTGTTATACGATGATGTTTACGGCTACTTGCGCACTACGGACTACCTCATGGCGCAGCTCAATGTATTAGGCTGCCAACTCGTTCTCGGATATAATACATCGGAAGGCGTTCATTTCCCAAAAGTGGGTCAATGGCGAAACACACAAAAAGTGCTTGAAATCTTCCCGCAGTACAATAAAACCGGTGTTTTTCATTTCCAAAGTGTAGCGACATGGATTCAGACGCTTCAACGCTTTAGAGAGGTCGAAGACGTTAATCCCGCCGAACAGGAGGTAGATCCGCAGCTTGTACGCCGAAGAATTAATGCCGGTTTAGCGTTTAATAAAGAACATGAAGATCCATTCGTGATGCTGGACCCTTCACCTTCTACGGAGTTACGGAGAAAATTAAACCGTCTCTTGCAGCAAGGAAGAACAAAAATCGGATTGATCATCAATCCACTGGAGCTGCTTACGCCGAACGATCCATCACTAAATGAAGTTGCAGCGGATGAGTTTCAACTCTTGTTTAATCAAATCCTCTATTGGGCATCTGACCTTGATATCCGAAGACGTAAGCATGTCGTCCTGCTCGTCACTCACAATATATCCGATGTCCACCCGAACTTCACTGTGAATCCAGAGATTCCTATGATAGAAATTCCGTTTCCGAACTATGACGAACGTCTAATGTTTATTGAACATCTGCATGGTATTTCGGACGGTTCGGCACAGATGCGTAAAACTTTGGGGAATCATCGCGAGCGGGAAACCTTGGCACGGGAAACAATAGGGTTGAACCTACTCGGTGTTCACGATGTTGTGCAACAGGCAGAATCTGCACAGCAGAAGGCAGGTGGTGAAGATTTGCTCAGATACCGGCGTGAGAGTATTAAAACCTTCAGCCGCGGGGTTCTTGAACTCGGTGAAACTCAGAGGGGGCCTTCTGACGACGGCTGGTATGTAATGCGAATCATCCGAGATATTGCAGATGGTATGAAAAATCGAGATCTGAGGCGTGTGCCGCGGGGCATGCTTCTCCTCGGTCCATCTGGAACCAGTAAAGCACATGTTGCAAGGGTGCTCGCGGGTGAGGCGAACATGATTTTCGTCCAACTTCGTTACGCCAATCAGATGGGTGAAGTCACAATAAATATTAATGAAAACGGGAACAGTTATGAACGGAATCTGAATGCGGGCCTCAATTTTATCCGCGGCATTGCCCCAACGGTCGTCTTTATGGATAACATTGAGCAGGCATCGCCGCATGCCACGATGAATCCAGAGGAGCATGACCGAGTGTTTCCGCGTGCGCTCGTGAATGCCATCAACGATCCGTCGTTGCACGGTAGAGTGATATGGGTGGGGGCATCGCAGCGACCCGACTTAATGCCGTCCATCTTTCGACGGTACGGTATTTTTGACACCAAATTGATCATGCTACCGCCTACAGGTGGCGGCAGAGTAGAGATTTTAAAGATATTTTGTCGAGGACAAACATCAGGCAACATCAATTTCCAGGCACTTGTCGGTGGTGCAGAAACGGACGGATTGACTTGGCGAGATCTGTTCTTGATTGTTCAACGTGCAAATAATATCGCAAGGCGTGAGGGACGTGATACCTCCACAGAAGGCGAGCTCCGGCAAGCACTCAACGACTTCATACCCGATTATTCACGGGAGACCCAAATCTTCATGGGGTTATTGGCGTTACGAGAAGCGAACTCCCGGATAATGGTTCCAGATGGCTTGTTGCCGGAATATCAAGAATTTGTGGATGGAAACCGAATTGATAAAACAGCGATAAATAAACGTTTAAAGGCGTTAGGTAATCAACTCGGCTTGCGCAATTGATGTGTAGAAACAAAATAGGATATTAAGGAATGGTGTGAAATTTCATAGTTTTCATAGCAAAATCACAAAACAGTGAATTTCAGAAAAGGCTATAAACCTATGCTACAACTGGGTTTTTGACGGTTTTGGCAGTGGTTGCTGTGAAAGCTGCTATGAAATTTTACTGCGATTGTCAGAATCGGGATTTTCAGGATTATAGATGTTATAGGGTTGACGGACGGCAATCTTTACGTACGGACTGTTGATTGTTAATTCGTCTGAATCTCGGATTTTAGATGTGTTTTGTGTCGTGAGGTCTTTAGTCCGAGAGAGGCGACAGATGTAATAGTTTGTGTGTGGATAATTCTGTAGGCGGGGTTAAAAACCCCGCCCCGCAAAATTCTGATAGTTATCTCTATTTTTGTTGTATCCCTCCTTAGCGTTTGAGGTCTGCCCATTGTGTTGCGAGTTTACCTTTTGGTTCAACCGGTAAGAACGTCTCAACGCCTTCCATTATTAGGTTGATTTCATCCTCGTCCAGATCGCGGGTGAAGACTGCGTAATCGTCCAATAAACCCGCAAAAGTTTCGCCACCTTCACCGCCAAGGTGATAAGTGACGTTTTCGCCACGGGTCTCTTGGAAGTCGGTTTCGGCGACCTTCTCACCATCGGCATAAATTTTGAATTTATCGCCATCGCCTGTGACGGCTACATGCATCCACTTATCCTTTTCAACGATTCCACCGTCGGTCTGGCATAGGACTGTCCAGCCACCGACCTGTCCGCGCCAAGAGAGGAGTCCTTGGTCTTTGTTGAGAAAGAAGGTATTATGTCCGGAAGCACCGGGCAGGCTCCGCCAGATGTGTTCCCATGTGGTCCCCTCGAAGTTCGGATTAATCCAAGTGGAGATTGTAAACGGGTCTGATTTGAAAATGTCTCCGTGGAGAGAATCGGAAACTTGTAGCCCAACAAAGGCACCCGGGTCTAAGTGGATGGCATCTCCAAATTTGCCTTTAACCCAATCAGATTTGCCTGTAATCTCGCCGTGGTTGTCGTTTCCAGATGCGTCTTCGGGGTTGCCTTCAAACGGGAAGTATGCCACTAAGTCTGGGTCTTCACCGGTAATCCCTAAAGTGGCACTCATCAGTAAAAAGGTGACTGCCAAAGTTAATGTAAAGAGTTTCATTGGTATTACTCCTTTTGAGTCGTTTGTTTTTGAGGTTCAAGTGGTTTGTTCAAGTTGGTTAAATGTTAACATATATGAAAGGAAAAATCAACCAATGAAGTCCTTTCGGCAGAACTATTCAGTTTTAAGAAATTATGGGATTTCTTCGCTCTCTTTCGCTGATCCGGTGCGGTTAGGAAACCACACCTACCGAGTCTGGGGTGAAAACCGGACCGAAAACCCAAAACTAAATGCCTCTGCCTTTCGTTCGTTGACCAATCTTGGTGTAGAGATTATGGAGTTTCTCGCCGATGCTGCGCCAATCGTAATCTTGTTCGACGCGGGCGCGTCCATTTTCGCCAATCCTACGGCGAAGTGAAGGGTCCGTGAGCAGTTGGATGACTGCATCCGCAAAGGCAGTCGGTTCGTCGGCGATAAAGATTTCCTCACCGTCTTTGAGGTCTAACCCCTCCGCACCGACTGACGTAGAGACAATCGATTTGCCCATCGCCAACGCTTCAAGGATTTTCAGGCGCGTGCCGCTCCCGATACGCAACGGCACAACAAAAACCGTCGCCTCAGCGAAATAGGGTTTGATCTCCGGCACGCGTCCGGTGACAATAATCGCTTCTCTCTCGGTTAACCTTTGCACACGTGCCGACGGGTTGCCACCGACGATCGAAAATTGGACATCAGGGACCTTCTCTTGTATTTGTGGTAACGCCTCATCGGCGAAGAAGGCAACCGCGTCTTCATTCGGATACCAGTCCATGCTCCCGATATAGATGAGGTGCGCGGGTGCTTCAGAGGTAAAATTAGGCTGGTAATGCGTGATGTCTACACCGTTCGGGATGATTTCGATAGTGTCTTTGCTGCAGTGTCGTTGAAAAACGGCGGCATCGATATCAGAGGTACACGTGACGGCATCAAACTTCGGGCTTAGCACGCGTTCATAGCGTTGAAATGCGAGTTGCTGCGTCCAATACGCGAATTTATAGAACGGGTTGGTCGTTTCACCGCAGAGTCGCCGCCAGATCTCGGAATCGACGTTCTGCTGTGAAAGCACACCGGGTAGGTCGGTGTCTGTCCGAAATTGTGCTGTGTGGAACATCTCATAATGGACGAGATCGAAGTCTTCAGTCGCGATTAACTCCCTAAATTTCTGACGATAGGCAGGCAGCGCATAGCGA
The DNA here is from genome assembly GCA_965208735.1 of Candidatus Poribacteria bacterium. Lineage (GTDB taxonomy): Bacteria > Poribacteria > WGA-4E > WGA-4E > WGA-3G > WGA-3G. The sequence goes on along the minus strand of CBDBPM010000002.1, from coordinate 5,966,168 downwards.
GCGATAGTAATCGGTTGTTGTTTGAGAAAAGCGGTGACGAGTGTACCGAACGATACGCGTGGGAGTGTGGGTGCGTTAGGGACGAGGTGAACCTGAATGCCTAATTGCTGTAACTCCGCGACCCCATCTGCATCTGTCGGTTGTGTCTCCAAAGCGAGCAGTGTCACGTCGCTTCTCGTTGCAATCTGTTTGAGGAGGTTAAAAACCCGGATACGTCCGCCATCGGTGAGTGGGAACGGCACGGTAGGCGATAGGAAAAGGATTTTCATTTTTTAATGAGGTATCGTCTAACTAACGAACCCGTTTTTGACGAAATGATATGTTGACTTCTTGGGTAATGCTTCATATCGCCCTCCGGTTAGAAGCGTGTTGGTTTTTGATAAGGATACAGGTTTTAGAAACACAAGTCAATGAAAAAATCAGGATGAAGATTCAGAATTCATATTTTTCGCGATGGATAGGGTGGCGCAAAAGGGCGTAGTTAAGGCTTCTGCGGATACGACTTCTGCTGAGAGATTACTGATGTCATACTGCCTCTGGTAGGTGATCTCAAAGGATGGTGTTTTCCTTTTTTATTGCGTGGATGTGGGACTTCTGTTAGTATATCAAGTAAGTGGAAATTAGAGGGATTTTTTGTTATGATTCACCTCAAAAAATGTGGAGATTTTTACGGTGAATTATAATAGCAGATGCAGCGTGAAACGTTCACGTCGTATCTGTTTATTTTACAATGTTAACAGATGTAAAAAATATTACGAAAAAACCGAAAACTATAGTGACCTCTAAAAATAATAAGACACATTTTGGAAGACGGGCGAGGAGACCTCGCCCCTACGAACCATCTTCCGCTAAAGGGGAAGTGTCTACTTAATTGTTGACTTTACTATAAGTAGCCCTGTATAATTTGCTTTTCGTCGTAAAGTATAGTATAGCGTTAGATATAGACTTTATTGTTTTAACTTGAATAATATTTAAAATAGACCTATTATAACTATTTGTGCTGGTTGTTTTCTCGGTGCCTTCGCGAACCAATGTTTGGAACGTTCCTTGGTGAAACTCAAAAATGTCGTTTGCGCAGTTGAAATTGCCCATTTACGGTGATAATTTATCACAAGTCAAACTCACGTTCTGAATAGGGACTAACTTTGGCAAAACCAAAATCTTTTCTGAAGTTAAAAAACTTTGGCAAGCACGACAAAAATTTTTGCGGTTTTACACGGCTTAGCGAAACGAGTTCTCATTGGATTTAGAATTAATAAGATGTTAGAAACCCAGATTTTACAAGGTTGTATGGTATGTGAACGTGTAGAACACACAATGACACATCAGAAGGTTGGAAGCGTTGGCACGGTTTTTGCAAACAGCAACATAAGTTTGATAAAAGATCTTGAGTTGTGTAGGTGTTTCTGCTTGCGGATTTCTGCGGATTTTCCATAGGTTGAACGGGAATCAAGGTATTAACTACGGTCAGGTCTCCCAACTATTACGGTTGGTGATGACGATACTGAGCATGCGTATGATGGTTCCTTTTTTCTCATTTCTACACGGACAGAGGTATATTAATGATATTTTCTAAGTGGAACGCTCTTTTACTTTCATTAGTGCTTGCGCTTTCTGTGCCAGCAGTATCGGCATCTGAGAAGGATTCACCGCCTCCAGGATACCGGATTCATCGATCTATTCCTCCACAGGGTGCTAAGACCCACGTAGTCGTTCCTGGGGAAAGGTTTCGCGCTGGTGGGTTCAAACGTTGGATCTACGGCAGCGATTACCGGGATCTCTGGACCACTCCAATTGAAGCTACAGTTCTCGACCTCGATAGTGTGGGCGGTGGGCTGACTCCGCTTCGCACTGGCGGCTTCGGACAGTCTATATCTCTTCATTTCACAGGTGAGGATGGCCGCCGGTATACAGTTCGTTCCTTGGACAAGGATCCCACCAAACGGATATGGGAAGTCCTCAAGGGTACGATTGCCGATGACTTCCTTCAGAACATGGTTAGTGCACTCCTGCCGACAGGCGCGCTCATGACCGATCCGCTGATGGAAGCGACTGGTATCCTCCATTCCAAGCATACGCTTGTTGTTATTCCGGATGATCCGAGGTTGAAAGAGTACCGCAAGGAATTTGCTGGCCTTATAGGAACACTACAGGAACACTCTTCCGAAGGTGTTGATAATACTCCCGGCTTTGCGGGTTCCCGGCAGATCAGCGGAACAGAGAAGTTGTGGGAGCATTTGGAAGAAACGCCTCTCAATCGCGTTGATGCTCGCGCTTTTCTAAAGGCGAGATTGATGGATTTTCTCATCGGCGACAAGGACCGTCATGACGGTCAATGGAGATGGGCGCGGTTCCCCGATGGCGCAGGGCATATCTGGGTTCCAATACCGGAAGATCGCGATCACGCTTTTAGCGACCTTGACGGGGTCGTCATGGCAGTCGCGCGGAGAGGGGTCCCCGTTTTCATGGAATTCGAGGATAAGTATCCGAGTCTGTTGGGGTTGACGATTACGGGTTGGGAACTCGATCGCGAGTTCCTTATCGAGCTCGATAAGGCGGCATGGGACTCGGTGGTAACAGCGTTTTGCGAAGCTCTATCCGATCCGGTTATAGAGGATGCGGTAAGGCGGCTTCCACAGCCGTATTACGAGATCCTTGGAGAGACTCTTACTGAGGCACTCAAATCGAGACGGGATGCCTTGCCTCAATTTGCCAGCAGGTACTATGCGTTGATTACCCGGCAGCCTGAAATCCAGGCGACTGATCAGAACGAGTACGTTGCGTGTGAGCATACACCGAGTGGTGATTTAGTCGTCCGTATCGGTCTCATAGCAGGTGCTGATGGAGAAAGGGAAGCACCGTATTTCGAGCGGACCTTCCGCCCTGAAGAATCCCGGGAAGTCCGAATATACCTCCGAGGGGGAGACGACCGTGCGGAAATATCAGGCACAAAGGGTCGTATTACCGTTCGTATAGATGGTGGCGGTGGGGACGACACGTTTACAAACGCCTCCGAAGCTGGTGCCTCACAGACTCGGTTCTATGATTTTCGTGGGAAAAATCGGTTCGTCAAAGGCAAGGGTGCGAAAATTGATGAGACTTCCTACGAACGTCCTCCTGGATGGATTCCCATTTTACTTGCTCGGTATGCCCTGGACTGGGGTAAGCACACCTTTACTTACCCGAGCATTACGATAAATCCGGATCTGGGTGTGTTCTTGAAGGCACACCACAGCCGGATGTATTTCGGCTATCGAAAAGCCCCTTTTGCTTCGCGACATTCTTTCAACGTTGGGCTTGCCACGAATGGTTTCGAGCCTTTTGCCTCCTATACCGGCGACTTTCGCCGCGTCCTGCCGAATTTCGACGCAAGAGTTCGCTTCAAGTATTCTGGCATCCAGACAGTTCGGTTCAATGGTTTCGGCAACGACACTCAGATTTCAGAACCGTCTTCCTTCTACAAGGTGGAACGGAGTCATGTCGCTTTCGCACCATCGCTCTATTTTCGCAAGAAAGAGCATAAGGAAGATGTCCCTGGGGGTGCTGCGGAACCGCTTCGCTCGGCATTGACCGTGCACCTGGGGTCGATCGTCAAGTATTCAAGTACGCCATCAGATGCCAACGCTGATAAATTCATCTACTCTCCCAATGGCCCGGAGTACTATGGTACAGGTTACTTTGGTCAGGTAGGTGCATCGGGTGGAATCATGTACGACACGCGAAACAATCCAGCATATCCGACTCGTGGGTTCTTGGTCAGGGCTGCTGGATCTGTCTACCCAGGAGCCTGGGATGTGGAGTCTCCTTTTGGCAGCATAGATGGCAGAGTTCACACTTACCTGACGGCTCCTATTCCGACGCACCCGACCTTGGCACTGAGGGTAGGTGGCAAGAAAGTATGGGGAACTTTTCCTTTCCACGAAAGTGCCTTTCTGGGCGGTCCCGGTTTTGCTGCTACCGGTCTATCCGATAGCCATATACGGGGTTTCCGGAAAAATCGGTTTGCTGGAGACACCTCGGTGTATGGAAATGCCGAACTGCGATTTGTGCTGCTCCCCATCAACTTCATAGTGCCGGGCGAGTTCGGTGTGTTCATTGCGGCTGATGTCGGCCGGGTATTTTTCGCCGAAGATCCGAACGCTGCCGACAAATGGCACACGGGTGTCGGTGGTGGATTCTGGTTCTCTTTTCTCAAACGCAAGCAGACTTTGAGCGTTGCGGTCGTCAATGGCGATGACTTGACAGGCGTGTATCTGCGCGCGGGTTTCATGTTTTAGCCAATCAAATAGGAGAGATATCGTATGCTCAACAAGATATATAGCATACTCAATAACATAATTATACGTCTCGTCGTTTACTATCTTGCATGGCTTTTGGCTCTCGGCGGGATTTTTCACCTCTTCCCGCAAATTCTCATTTATGTCTCGCAAGAACGTGAACGTGTTCAAGGGCGTGAACGCCTCTTTGAAGGCGAACAAGGTGACCTGGAGAAAATCAAAGAGGGGATTGCCACGCTTGTTGAAGGCAATCTCACAGAAGTCTTACTCATGGTCACATTTATTGATCCAGCACGCACGATTCCGGTTATGATCGCTCTGGCAATGGCATTTTGGGTTACGCTCCCGCTTACGTGGTTATATCGTTGGACGCGCCCGCGCAAGAAATACAATCAATCCTTCGTACATACTTTGCTCGTTATACCTATTGCTATATCGTTAGTTGTTTTTTTAGTCAAGGATAGTATTGCCCTTGCGTTCAGTTTAGCGGGCATTGTGGCGGCTGTCCGTTTTCGTACTTCACTTGAAGAACCGATGGATTCCGTATATCTGCTTATGGCTATCGGGATAGGGCTTGCGGCGGGTACGCAACTTATTTTAGTGGCTTACCTTGCCTCCGTGGTTTTTGTCATCGTAACCCTGGGTGTGTGGAAAAGCAATTTTGGCGCGCAACCGGAAATACTATCCGGCTGGAGAATCGATAATTCTGGAAAATGGGGTCCAGCCCCTGGAGAAGAGGGCATTGCCACCGAAAACCTTTATAATGCCCAGATCGAAGTTCACACGACGAAGGTCAATGTAGCTAAAAAATCAACTGTGCAAATTCTTGAATCCAGTACCAAGCGGTGGCGGGTAGCAGATGTGGTCGAAAACCCGGATCGGACTGCCATCGTTGTGTTTGATGTTTGGCTAAAAAAATCTGTCACTTTGCCTTCCTTTATACAGGATATTGAAGAAAACGGAAGAGGATGTATCAAGAGCGTCAAACTGAAGGGGAAAGAACTCGGGGAGGTATAATCGCACATGCAGAGTCGCGGAAATAAACTCTTATTAGGATTCCTTTGTTGTAGCCTTCTTATCCTTTTGGTGTCGATTGTTTATAAAAAGGATTCACCAACAGGTTTGGGTGAAGAGGAAGTCCATAAAGAGGATCCACCAACAGGTTTGAGTGCGGAGAAGGTCGATAAAGAAAATCCATCAACAAGTTTGGGTGAAGATTTGCTAAATATGAATCCAAACGCTATACTTGACCACCTTTCGGGGGGCGGGCAGAGGGTAGGAGAAAGGAAAATATCTCTCGAAAGCTATGACCTGAAAGTAGAGACAGCGACGCATTGGAAGCTGCCTGGACGCCTTGAGGAGATTTCTGGTTTAGCAATGACCCACGACAATCGACTCATGGCTCACAATGATGAAAAGGCGGTTATTCATGAGATAGATTATCGGAAAGGGGAAATCGTAAAAGCGTTCCAACTGGCGGATATGAAGAACCCAGTAAATGGTGATTTTGAGGGTATTGCGACAGTTAAGGATCAGGTTTATTTGGTCACAAGTTCAGGGCGGATATTCGAGGGGAGTAGGGGAGCTGATGGGGAGTCCGTCCTTTATAATATCTATGCTACTGGTGTCGGTACGGATTACGAAATAGAGGGTTTAGCGTACGACGGGAGCCAGCGGGTACTTTTACTGATGTGCAAAAGCCCTCGTAGAGAAGAGCTGAAAGAACAGTTGGTCATATATCGTTGGTCAATTGATGAGAAACAACTCATCGAAGATGCACATATCGTCATACCTGTGATTGAATTCACCCGTTATATTAAGGGGAAGGAATTTCAGCCTTCCGGCATTGAACGACACCCTGTGTCAGGAAATTACTTTGTCATTGCCGCGCGTCAAAGAGCAATAGCGGAGATTACGCCAAGTGGTCAGGTCGTTGCAACCAAGCGGTTTCCTGCCGAGTGGCATCGTCAGCCTGAAGGTATCACCTTCGCTGTGGATGGCACACTCATAGTTGCGGATGAAGGATCGGGTAAGAAAGCGAGACTCACACTTTATCCGGTTTCGGAAAATCGGTAATAGCAGCGCAAACACCTATCTGTATTGGTTTTTAGTGACGGCTGCCTCGTCAATGGCGATTTCTTGCTTGGCAGAATCAATCCGAATCGTTGTCCCGATCGGAAGAACGAACATCGGATCTGTGTGTCCGAAGTCCATATTGGTGACAATGGGCATGTCGTTTAAACCGTATTCCTCACGGACTGTTTTACAGAGCGCGTCGTCGTATTCGCGAAAGGTCTGGGGATCAACGTCGCCACCGGGTCGTCCGAGTAGAATACCGCTGAGCCCTTCAAGGATACCCATCGCTGCAAGGCATCTCACAAATCTTGATAGAAACGAAGGGGGTACTCCTTCTTCAGAGGTCTCCAAGAAGAGAACGGCACCTTGAAGGTCACCCGCAGCGGAGAAATAGTCGGTGCCGCGAAGCCAGTCCAAAACTTCAACGCAGCCCCCAAAAAGTTGCCCTTCAACGACTCCTTCCTTCTGATGAAATCTCCAGCCGGCGCAAGGATTTAGTTTTCGACGAATTGATTGGTTTTCAGGATCCTCCCACGGTAGATATTCAACCGTCCACCCTGCGCGGTTCGGCGCAATAATGCCAATCGGTTCCGTAGAAAAGAGGGTACGTCGAACGGAATCCACCATATACGGAAACATCCCGCAGTTTTCGGCAAATCCTGCCATAAACGAGGGACCGTAAAATGAGACGATACCTGCTTTAAAACAGACCGCGTGCGAAATCGTCGTATCCGAAAAACCCATAAAAACTTTAGGGTTCTTCCGAATCAAGTCCAAGTCGAGGTACGGCAGCGTGCGGATTGAGTCTTCTCCGCCGATGGTTGAGATAATGCCGTCGATTGTCTTATCGGCAAAGGCTGTCATCAAATCATCTGCACGTGCTTCAGGGTTTTTGGCGAGCCAATCAGCATCGCGCAAGGCGTGCGCTGTTTCGGTAACCGTTACGCCAAATTCTTCTTCAAATTGCCGTTTCCCTATCTCGTAACGGTACGCGACAGTACCAGGACCACCCCAAGAAAGCGAAATCGCTGCGATACGGCTACCGGGACGCAGTATCTTCGGTTTTATTTTCTTCATTAGAAATCCCGACTTTTTCTTTTAAGGTCTCAATAAGTACAAGCAACCGTTTTTTCGCTAACTGGCGTGAACTCGGTATTGGCGGCGGTGGTTTAAAAATAGTACCCCGCTCAGTTTGTACCCACCCTTTTACGTTGCCATCAGCCCTAATACGGAGCCATCTGCTTTCAAGATCGAGATAGACCTTTAATCGGTCATCCTCACTTCGGATGTTATATTTCATCGAAAGATCGGTCACCTGCCAACTCAGCCCCTCTTCGATTGTTGAAACTTTTGCCCGTCCCGCCACCGGTATTTTCGCTGTTTTGAATTCTTGGATCAGTTCCTGAGACAATTTGCCTTCGGCGAGGGTAGTCTGTGATGCTGAAGCCACTTCAAACAGCAACGTCAGAATTTCATACTTAGATTGTTGGTAGACAATGAGGTTTTCATTGCCGTTTGTGATCCGATAAGTCTGTCCGTATTTTTTATCTTTGATGAACCACTGTTTGTGTCTCTGTTGGGTGGAGACTTCCAGATTTGTTGAGAGTTCATTTTGATTTGTGGTAAACGCGTCCTTTAGGTCAGGGAGATAGATATCAATCTGATTCGCTGTTTTAACAACTATATACCCGGCACCGGGGGCATTTTTGAGTAGCCACTCCTCGCCACTTAGCAAAACTTCAAGGGTGGGCGTACTCGGACCGAAGCGGATATTTTCTGTCATATTGGCGAACATCTTTTGCCAATCGGTTTCCGTCCGCAACGCGTTGTCCAGGGCTGCGCCTTTGAGTTTTGCACGATGTGTCAATGCCGCGCTAAACAGAAGTTCGCGTTCCAATTTACCGCTATTCAGGTTGCTGATATATTGCCTATCCAAATTGAAGCGATATACATCTTTCGTGTAGGCGAGCGGTTTTGAAGTGACTACCGGTCTTCCGCGCACTGCTGTCCGCGTGTGAATCTGTAATTTCGGGACCTTCGTCTGTTCAACGGGTGGTGCTTGAAGCACATAAACGCTAACGCCGAAACCGACGAAAACGACAAAGATAATGATAAATGTCATGCTTTTGAGAAGTGCTTTCATGTTGCTCCTATTGCCGCCGTGTGTATTATTTTTAGGGCTTACGCAAAATTCGGATGCCTACCTATATACGATTGACGCAGTTTGGCACCTCACCGATTCGGGTAAGCCCTATGGTTTAGTCTAATGCCTTAAAGCGAGCGGCTCTACTTACGAGATGTCTGAATTCATCGACTTGTTCATTGTGGATACGCGGTGCGATCTCTCTAAGGGTTTGGGATACGGCTGCTAAATTTCCATCTTCTGCCCAAAAACTCTCGCGCAGAATTTCTGCGAATTCCGCGACAGTCGCTGCGAGTTGAAATTCAGGGGATGCCGCTTTGAATGTCCTCTTCAACTGTGTTGTGAAAATTTCCTCGTTAATTTCCGAGGGACGGTGGGTATCCGGATCCTCGTAACGTATAGAGACAGTCGCTAAATGTCCTCTCGCACCTTCAGAGAGTTCAATTTCATAAAGTGCTGTAACGCTGTGGCCTGCGCCGATTTCTCCGCCATCTGCCCTGTCATCCCGAAATTCCTCATGGTCGAGACGGCGGTTTTCATAGCCGATCAGTCGAAAATGACTGACGACTTGCGGATTAAAGTCAACTTGGACCTTTGCGTCCTTAGCGATAAGTTGTAGGGTCCCTGTTAAGTTTTCAACAAAGACACGTTTCGCTTCATTGAGGGTATCAACATAAGCGTAATTCCCGTTGCCGTTATCAGCGAGTTGCTCGAGAAGGACATCGTTGAAATTCTCGATGCCGACCCCGATTGTTGTTAAGGTAATCCCTTCCGCAACATGCCCGCGAACTTTTCTGAGTATGATGTCAGAGTCTGTTGCGTCAACATTAGCAACGCCGTCGGAACAGAGAATCACACGATTGATGCCGCCAATGTTTGGATTGCGCAAGGCGAGGCTGTACCCGAGGCGGAGTCCTTCGTCAACATTGGTTGCCTGCTCTGGTACAAGCGAATGGATTGCTGCCAGGATCCCCTCACGTCCCTCAATACCGGTATGGGGAAGGACGATGCGCGCCTGGTTACTGTAAGCGACAATAGCCACCTTATCCCTCGGCCGGAGTTCTTTAACCAAAAGCGTTAGGGCATCTTTGACTAATTCCAACCGGTTTTCGATAGCCATTGAACCGGAGACATCAATGACGAAAGTCAACATTGCGTCCTTTCGGTTTTCGTTGGGAACCACGCGCCCTTGTATACCGATTCGGAGCAAGTGGAGTTGTTCGTCATCTTGGGGAACGCGGAGTCGTTTGCGCTCTTGCGGCAATTGGCGTCGTCCGTCCTCACCAAATCGGGAGGGCGCGCCCTCAATGTGCACAGCAAATACTTCACCCCATGGTGATGGGTAATTGTAATCAAAAGCGTTAACAAATTCCTCGACTCGAACGGCTTCCGGGGGCGGCAGGTATCCCTCCCGAAGATAGTTTCGCGTGATGGAATAGGAGGCGGTATCGACATCCATACCAAATGTCGAAAGGTGATCATCTTTTGTATCAATAAATCGATTCGTGCCGTAATCCTTAAAGAAAACATCGTTATAAGTGGCACCGTTCGGAGGGGTCAATCCAAAAGTTGCGCCTCCTTGTGTAGCATACGCACTCTCTGCTTCCTCAGCCTCATCATAACCGCCGCAGCCCGTGTAGATAAAAAGCATCAGCCCGCAGATCACAAGGACACCGCTTAATGGGTATACTGTTTTAAATTCAGTTTTCATCAGAAATATCCCTTTTTATCTCCGCTGCTGAACCTGTCTCAACTATATTCGCGCCCGTGCGTTGTATATAATGGATAACGAGTCTTGGCGGAAAATTGTTGACATTAAGTTGGTAGCAGTCCACAATTACAGCAAGGTTGGTCATGAATTATGTTGAACGTGTGATAGATTGCGTTACCATGAAGATGAATTATGCTGTGGTTTTGGACGTGCGACGCATTTCACGACTATAAATGCGGTGTGTCATACACCTGTTATCAATTTGTTAGATACTTAAACGTCATTAATTCTTCAAAAATTACATTTTCCGCGGCTTTGGAAATTATGCAAGACTTAAATCCGTTAGCAGCCGATTTAAACGAACAGATTCGCTCCGCTTCACCAGCGGTTTTCGCACTCCTCTCGGAGTTAGGCAAACGTATCTATCTCCCGAAAGGTATCTTAAGTCAAACAGCAGAAGCGAGTACGAAAGCCTACCGGTTTAATGCGACGCGCGCGATTGCCTTAGATTTTTCACAGGATGGCGGTGACATGATGCACCTACCAGTCGCGCGGGAACTGGTGCCAGAACTCACACTGGAGAGCATCTACGGTTACGCGCCCGTACTCGGTCAACAAGCGTTACGGGAAGCGTGGAAAACACATCTTTTACAGGAGAATCCGACACTCGCAGGGAAAACGTTCAGCCTTCCAATTGTGACAAGCGGTATGACGCACGGGTTTAGTCTGCTCGCGGAACTCTTCGTGGATAGTGGAGACATACTTGTGCTCCCCGATAAAATCTGGGGAAATTACCGGCTCATCTTCCAAACTAAAGCGGATGCGAATATCCAGGATTATCCGTTCTTCAGCGCTTCAAACGGCTTTAACACACACGGATTTCGGGAGGTGCTTGCGAATACGACTGCTGAAAAGTTGCTAATCCTCCTGAATTTCCCTCACAATCCGACCGGTTATGCGATTACCCGCGTAGAAGCACAGCAGATTGTGAACGCGATTGTTGCCCGGGCAGAGGCGGGATGCCATATCTTGGTGATGATTGATGATGCCTACGCCGGTTTGTGGTACGATGCGAGCGTCATGCAAGAGTCGCTTTTCGGGTTGTTGATTGGGTGCCACCCTAACGTAGTGCCTGTGAAGATAGACGGTGCCACCAAAGAAGAGTATGCATGGGGGTTACGTGTGGCTTTTATGACCTTCGGACTCAGCGAAGCGGCGATGCAACTGCTTGAACAGAAGCTAAGTGGACTTATCCGAGCGAATACCTCTGGCGCATCACAGGTCTCCCAAACGCTTATCCTTGCGGCGATGAAGGCACCGAGGTATGCTGAACAGAAACAGCACAACTATGAAGTGCTTAAGGCACGCGCGTTGAAAGTGAAGGCAGTCGCGTCTGATATGCGGTATGCGAAATTATGGGAAGTGTATCCGAGTCATGCAGGCTATTTCACGTGTCTGAACCTTAAATCTGGGAATGCGGAAACCGTTCGGCAGCGGCTCCTTGAGGCGCACGGCATCGGGACAATAGCACTTGGTGAGACAGAGTTGCGGATTGCCTACTCATGTCTTGATGTATCGGATATTGAGGGGGTCTTTGCGGAGATTGCGAGGGTTATTGAGCAAGTATAGGGAACGGCACAAAGACCGTTCCCTACAGAATTGGGTTTATTGTGCTGCCTTTAAGGCACCCCATGTCGTGGTGATTTTTCCACCGGGTTCAACGGGTGTGGTTGGTGGATCTCCGACAGTCTTTCGGAAGTATATATCGTCTTCAACGTCGTTTGGACCTGCCCAGACCCAGTATGCCGTTGAGTCGGGATTATTCAAGGTTTCGCGCATCGTATCTGCGCCGAAGCCCCAGATGCCTTCCCCGAATTGATCGAGTTGTGTTGCGTTATCCCAGCTGCTATCGTCAAAATCGGGTTGTTCCCAACCGTCATTCCGATCTGCGAGTGGCGCGCCGGCATCTGCTTTCCAAGTATCATCGGAAGGGATATAGGTGCCATCGTCAAGGATAACATCAAACAGCGCACCGCCGCGCCCGGTATCACCCGGTTCAGCGTCGTGGACATAGACCCCTATAACGGCGTAACCGTCGGGCATGTCAAATTCAGTGACAGTGGCTATTTGCCAGTTATTGCCTTCGGCGACCTGTTCACCGTTGACGAAACCTACCCATGAGTTATCGCCATTGATACGGAGTGTTGCTGCCCAAGTGCCTGAAGCGACTAAGGCTAAAACTAAAACCAAAATCGTTGAAGTGAAAAGTTTTTTCACGTCGTTCTCCTTATTTGTTGTGTGTAATAGAACTGGTTAAAATTGCTTCTAACCGAACCCTAAAGTCTTATGATCAAGCGACCACGGTTAACCGGGTTACTTAGCCTCGTTTTTAATACGCGCCCACGTGGTGGCGAGTTTGTCTTGCGGTTCAACGGGGAGTGTGCCGATGGTATATCTGAAATAGATATCGTCTTCGACATCGTTAGGACCGCACCATACCCAATTGGCTTCGCAGTCTGGGTCTTTGAGAATTTGTGCCATTATTGCAGCACCGAACCCCCAGATACCTTCCCCGAATTTCTCATAGATTTCGAGTTCGTCTTCCCATTTGCTGTCGTCGAAATCAATTTTCTCCCAGCCATCATTCCGATCATCGATTGGGTCGCCTGTATCGCATCGCCAGCCGTCTTCGCCTGTGCCGATGTAATCGGGCTTAGCATCAAGGACGATATCGGCGAGGAACCCGCCTCTGCCAGCAGCGCCGGGTTCGGCATCATGGACGTAGACAGCAATCTGTGCGAAGCCGTTGTCCAGTTTAAACTCGCTGACGGTTGGTGCTTGCCAGTTTCCACTTTGGGCAACCTCCTCACCGTTGATAAAGGCAGTCCAAGTATTATCACCGCTGATTCGCAATGTGCCGTTTTTCGGGGCAGCATTTGTCGCTTGTGTTAGAAACATACTGCTCAGAAGGAGCGTAAGTGTGAAATAGAACATAAACCGGGTTTTCATAAAAACCTCCATAGATGCACGGTTAAAACCGTACGGATTGTTTGTTACGGCACGCGGAGCGTGCCTACTACTTTGCATCTGATTCGAGTGCCAATTGTCCAGCGAGGTCTGCGACGAACTGATAGGCAACACGTCCAGACCGTCCGCTTGAGGATGCTGCCCACTCCAACGCTGCTCGGTGTAACGTCTCTGTCGGAACGGAAAGCCCCCGTTTTTGTGCATAATGCGAGACAATCTGTAAATAAGTATCTTGCGAAATCCGATAGAAAGCGAGCCGTAAACCGAAACGGTCGCTCAAGGATACCTTTTCTTCCGTTGCTTCGCGCGGATACAATTCATCTTCATCGTTTTGAGGGTATTGGTTTTCGCCGACTTGTCGAGGCATCAAATGTCGCCGGTTTGAAGTGGCATAGATGAGCACATTGTTTGGACAGGCGGAGATGCCGCCTTCCAGCATCGCTTTCAACTCACGGTATTCGGGTTCGTCTTCATTGAATGCGAGATCGTCACAGAAAAGGATATAATGTTCTGAACGTTCCCACAACACCTCGGCAACTTCCTGTAGATGGACAAGTCCGTCTTTACCAATACCTATCAATCGGAGTCCTTTGGGAGCATAGCGTTCCAGCATTGCTTTAACGAGCGAAGATTTCCCGGTGCCGCGGTCTCCCCATAGTAAAACGTGGTTCGCGGGCAATCCTTGTAGAAACTGCCTCGTGTTCCTGTCTAACGCTGCATATTGCGAATGTATGCCGATGAGATCTGTACTATTGACAAGATGGGGGTGCTTAACAGGCACAAGATGCCCGGTCCCGTTCTGTGCCCGCCACTGAAAAGCGATGTAATTGTCGAGATATTCGCTTGGTGCGTTCGCTATGTGTGGGTCCAACCGGTTTAGCAAGCTATCGGCTTTTTCAAGCAGTTCTGTGAAAAGTGGTAAAATGCTTTCTATCTCTTGGTTCTTTTTAGACATAGTTTAATTTGATTGGAAGGATGGAAGCGTAGAAGAGGTCCCATTCTTCCGTTCTTCCATCCATCGTTTATGGAGCAGATTTCTTCAACTGTCCCCATGTCGTTGTTAACTTGTCTGTTGAATCAACAGCAAGCGGTTCCCCAAAGGTCAAAGTACCAAGGTTCGCGGATTCGTCTGGGTTCAGACCGTGCCAATCCATAAACACAAGTCCACCTTTCTTCTCTGGATCATCCGTTCCTTCCTCATATCCGGGTGTAAACCCAATTTCGGTTCCCTCCTTGACTTTTACCTTCGTGAGCGATGTAAACGGCATCGCTACCTCATAAATCATACCACCTTTACCCAATTCAGGTGTCGGCATGATTGCTATATCGGACTTGGGGAGATCCGGATTTTTGACCGCACTGAAATCAGTGACGAGGGCTTTTTTGTTGATAAAAGCGAAATTGGGCTTGCACGCAGGTGTTCCGACTCCTACTTGCTCCCAATCAATGTACAAGAAAATTGTGTCGCCTACCCAAGGTTGTCCGGCGTTGGCTGCTGGTGCGAAAATATCGTCGCGCACCGCCGCTGCGAAATAGAAGGTCTTCGCATCATACATGGTTGACCAAGTCATTGTGAGATCATCTTTCCCCTCCCACGCGCCTTGTCCACGCAGCAGCTCATCTTCTGAGTCAAACGCGACCCAGACAGCATATTTCCAATCGTCAAGTTTTCCATCAATCTTAGGTGTGCTCGGAATAAACCCCGCGATGGATTCTCCATATTCCAACCCAAACGCATCGCTGTTGTCCTCTGGCAGGAAGTCTGCATTCGCTAAAAAAACGAGCAGAAGTCCGAGGATGGTTGATAAAAGCATCATTTTCATCATCTGGTTTATCTCCTTTGCTCTGTGTTCGGTGCAGTTTCAATACTGTGTGTAGCGATAAAAAGATAGAAACACAAGCGGACATTTTACTTGTAGATTTAAACTTTCTCAGACACTTTTTCTGCCAATCGGGTAAGGGCAGGCGACATGTCTAATCTGTCAATTGCTGCCTCAATCAGGACAAAATGTTGCGTTTCGGTAAGTGCGGTCTTCATAGCGGTATCAAATTCACCCTCGGTCTGAACAGAGAATGCACTTCCTGCGCCAAAGAGTTCTGGCAGAAGCGTATAGTTCCAATTCTCGATATTGTTAAAGGCACCTTCAACGAGCGGACGAATAGTGCCATACCCCTTGTTGTTTAAAATCAGAATGATCGGATTGAGTCCGTAGCGGATGGTTGTTGACAACTCGGTGCCGGTCATTTGGAATGCGCCATCTCCGACGATCACGATCGGTCTGGCATCGGGTTTGCCGAGTTGTGCGCCTATTGATGCAGGGATCGCGAAACCCATTGAGGTATAGTATGCTTGCGAAATAAATTCCGTGCGTTCCGGCAGCCGTAAATCTACAGCACCCCAAAGGCAGTCTCCGACATCGGGGATAACCGTCAGGTCATCGTGCAGAAATTGATTGAGTTGTTGGAACAGGCGCTGCACAGTTAACGCTTGGTCAGGGACCATCACAAAGGGGGCTGCCACTTCCAATACCCATTCCAAATTGGCTTCGGGGCGTTTGTTGAGTTGTGGAGTGCACAAACCGTCTATAAAATCCTCGAAAGTAACATCTTCATAAGTGGAATAACCGACTGTGATTTTATCCGAGATGGCGTAGACACTGCGGCTTCGCGCAAGGTTTGCCGTGTAAATCCCAAGGTTAACATCGGTCATGAAGGCACCAAGGATAATAAGACAATCAGAGGTTTCAACAAGCGTTGTGATCTCTGCTCTGCCCATTGCGCCGCCATAAATACCCAAGTAGAGCGGATGCGCTTCCGGCATCACTGATTTGCCCAACAGGGTTGTCACCACTGGGATCTGTTTTTCTTCTGCAAGCCGAAGTAATTTGTCTTGAAATCCGAATCTGTGCAGCTCAGCGCCCGCTAAAATGACTGGATTTTCGGATTGATTTATGAACGCGGTGGCATTCGCTAAAGCAGCGTCCAAGGTTTCAGGGTCACTGTGGTGCCCACCCGTTGAGGGGCGTTGGTGGACTGCCCCTTGTATATTTAACATATCGCGTGGGAGTTCAATGTAGCCGGGACGCTTATGCCAATAAACTGCATCCAATACTCTGTCTATCTCGTTAAAGGCGGTAAAAGGTTCGTCAAGGAGTGCTGATGCAACCGTTATCTCGTCATAGATACGCTGCTGTGTGTAAAAATCTTTACCTTTGTGGTGTAAAAGTGCACCCTCAGTACGCTCATTCATCCCAGGACTCCCGCTAATGACGACGAGCGGTGATTTTTCAGCGTAGGCAGCAGTGACAGCGTTAATCATAGATAAACCGCCGACACCATAGGTCACACACGCGGCACCCATGCCATTTGTGCGCGCGTACGCATCTGCGGCAAATCCTGCTGTCTCTTCTCGCGTTGTGCCGATATGTTGAATCGGGCTCTGCTCAATTAGATCGAAGAGCTGGACTACATAATCACCAGGAATGCCGAAGATGTGGTTAATACCGTAACTTTCTAATTTTTTTAGAAGGTACTCACCAATAGTAGGTTGTCTATTTGGCATTGGGTCTCCTTGCTTGGGGACTTGTCAAAAGCTCTAAACCCAATAAGCCAGATACATCTTCAAGAATCGCATAAACATCGTAATCATCAAAAGCTGCTCGTGGCGTGACACCAGACATCACAGCGATAAAGTCGATATTAGCCCGCTGTGCTGTTTTTGCATCGGTTACGCTATCTCCAACATAGAAACAATTCTGGCGGACACAATTCAACCTCTCCAGTGCCGTCAGCAAACCCGTTGGGTTCGGTTTCTGATCGGACACATCTTCAAAACCGATGATGACTTCAAACGCGTCCGTCAGCAGCTCCCGTCTGAAAACCGATTCGACACGGTAACGATACTTCAGTGTAACAATACCGAGTCGGATACCCAACTTTTGCAACGCTGCGACTGTCTCTGGCACACTGTCAAAGAGTTCTGTCATGTCAGTCATCACTTCATCCGCATGTTCAAGAAACAGTCGTACAAATTCATCGGTGTGCCGGGCATATTCCCGTCCTACTAACATCACCAGTGCATCGGGTAGTGATAGACCGATTGTCTTCCGAATCTCGGCATCGGCAGCGAGTGGGAGACCGAGTTTGTCAAGCGCGAAGTTGACACATTCAATGACACCCTCTGAAGAGTCTGCCAGCGTATAGTCAAAGTCAAAGATGATAGCGTGGACAGGCGGTTTCAATTGCCTCATAACTCAAGTTCAGGTATCCCGACCTCCACTGCTGTCTCTTGAATCTGTCGCCACGTTTCGTCATCAATTGGGATGCCTTCGCGTAAACGCCGCTCCGTTTGGCGCGCCTCAATCTCACCCGGCGTTAGAATCTCGTCGAATCCCGGAGCAGTTGGTGAGGCTTTCACGTGTGCAACGAGTCCATCAACATGATCATAGAAATCGTCAAGTGGCGTAAAATTGGCGATGTCCAGTACAATCATTAAGATGCCGTTCTGAAGCCGCGTGTTTCCTGATCCGCTACAACCCGCACCAGACAATGCACCGCCCAAAATATCAATCATCAGACCAAGAGCGTACCCTTTATGTCCGACAATCCCACCGAGGGGCAACAATGCACCCGGCGGAGATTCCATCAAGTCTTGTGGGTTTGATGTCGGTTCACCTTCACTGTTCATGAGCCAACCGAGTGGCACAGACTCTCCACGATTCACCGCAACCCGAATTTTGCCTTGTGCAACGACACTACTTGTGATGTCAAGCAGCATTGGTTGTCCGTCGCGTGTCGGTGTCGCTATTGCGATAGGGTTAGTTGCCAATCGTCCATCGCGTCCACCGAATGGTGCAACGTACAGTGCAGTCCCGCCAGCGTTCACCATCGTGATGCCTACCATACCGGTTTCGGCTGCCATCATTGGATAACTCCCAATCCGCCCGATGTGATTGCAGTTGTAGACGCTGATTGCGCTAATCGTGCTTGATTTTGCTTTCTCAATTGCAAGCGACATCGCCTTCTGGGCAATAACGTGTCCGAACCCCCAATTGCCGTTGATGAGCGCATGCGAAGGGGATTCGCGTTCTATTTCCATCGGTGCTCCGGGTTGAATAAGTCCGGATGCTATGAGACCAATATACTGCGGAATTCGGATAACGCCGTGCGAATCATGTCCTGCGAGGTTTGAAGCGACGAGCAGCTCAGCGATAATTGGTGCTTCGTCGCTTGGGACACCCCCGGCTTCAAAAATGTCGGCAGTGATTTTTTGTAACCGTTCTTGTGTGAAATTTGGCATATAGTTCTCGGTTCTCTGTGCTCTATATCAAGAAGTCGCGCGCCTGCCGTATCTGCTATGCTGCGTCGAATAGTGATGGGAAGTGGCGATATGGGTCGGCAGGGTCCCGGAATAGGATTTTTTGTCGCTCCGTTAATGCTATATCCTCTGGTGGTGCCACACGCCGTGAAGTCCAAGCGATGTGTGAGACACAATATTTGTAGAGCAATGACCGGCGTTGATGTTTTCCGTTCCACGCCGCGGTGCCGTGTGTTAATGCCTCAGTAAATAGGATTGCTGAACCCGCGGGCGCGTTCGGAATGGTAACACAAGGCATTTTTTCAGGTGCAGCAGCTATCTGTTGTGGCAACTTATAATTGCTTTTGTGGCTGCCTGGAATGCAGCAAAAACCGCCGTGTTCCGGTCCCGTGTCCGCGAGGTTCCATGTCACAACGACGAATCCATTGTGAATCTCGTTGTTTCGGAATGAATAATATTCGCCCGGTTGTGCTTTTGCTGTTGGTGATGTCGCACCGTAGTCGGCGTGCAACCCGCCCCTCGGCATGCCTTCCTTCATATACATGCCGTAAATCCGGTCGAGTCGAAAGCAGTCACCTAACCGGAATTGGAGTATCGGCATAATCTTGGGATGGTCAAGCAGATTACAAAACGGTTGCCCCCACTGCAGAAAGCCGGAGCCATCTGGCGCGCTCCCAAATCTTTGAACTTTTCCGGGTGTAGGCAGTTCTTGCGCATCAATGCATTGATTGAGTGCTGCGAGTTCGTCTGCACTTAAGGCATTTTCGATGACGAGGTAGCCTTGTACGTCGAAGAGATACTCTTGCAACCGTAGATCGCTCATGCGTTGATTCTCCTATTATCTACAGGTTTGAAACTTAACTGTGAAATGGTCTCAATAGCCGTTGATAGTCAATTTAGCACATTGGTCAGACTGTGTCAAACAAATTTCGATTTTGTGGTGTGGGGATGCACTATATCGTGCAGTGTGAAGATCGGATTGCCCATTTTTGTGCAGGTTGTCCGTTTTGAGACTGGAAATGGTAGTATATTCAGCGTTTCAGGTGTTGGCATATAAATTGCTAAAATCATAACAACATCCATTACTTGAAAGGGAAACACCCATCTATGAAGCAGAGAATGTTTTTTATTTTCGTGTGGCTCCTGATCCTTCCTTTCTTTTCTTTGAGCAGTTTCGCGCAGAATTACACGCGGATCGGACTACCGGAGGGTGCGATTGCGCGCTTTGGCAAAGGGTATGTAAATGATGTCAAGTATTCTCCAGATGGCACTCGACTTGCCGTAGCGACTTCTATAGGGGTGTGGCTGTATGACACATCTACCGATGCTGAACTTAACCTCCTCTCTGAAGTTCCGGATTACGTTGAGACGATCGCATTCTCGCCGGATGGCAGCACCTTAGCCAGTAGTGGCTATTCGCCAAACCATATCATTCGATTATGGAACATAGATACCGGAGAACTTCGTGGCACCTTTGACGGGTACGAGGAGATTTTAGCCCTTGCGTTTTCACCGGATGGGACAGTCCTTGCCAGCAGTGGCGGAGGCCCCAACTATCCGATTCGGTTATGGAACGTAGAGAATAGACACCTTCAAGATACTCTCCTTGGACACACGAATTGGATCTCCGCCCTTTCGTTTTCAGCGGACGGCAAAACTCTTGTAAGTGGAAGTGAGGATAACACGATTCGGTTATGGGATATACAAACTGGGAAACTTAAGGGTCTACTTGACGAGCACCGAGATGATGTTAATTCCGTTGTGTTTTCGCCGGATGGTAGAACGCTCGCAAGTTGTAGCAGCGATGGAACGATTCAGCTGTGGGATATGCACATAGGCAGGACATTTGCTATTCTTCGAGGTTCCGCTAAATTCCCGGCAGGGGTCAACGCCATCGCATTTTCACCCGACGGGCAGACATTAGCAAGCGCAACAGCCAATCAGATATGGTTATGGGATACCTTCACGAAACAGGTTAAAGAGATTATTGAGGGACATGCTGCGCTTGTTACTACAGTTGTGTTTTCACCGGACGGAAAAACGATTGCCAGTGCAAGTTGGGATTGGACCTTCCGGTTATGGGATGCCCCCACCGGAAAACTCCGTAAGACCTTTGGGGAGCATTCCAGTTCAGTCAATACTGTTGCGTTTTCGCCGGATGGAGCAACCCTCGCGAGTGCCAGCCGAGGATTGATTCACCTATGGAATACGGAAGGTGCCCTGCTTCACTTGTGGTATGCCCGTACCGGGGAACACGTGGAACACTTTGTAGATCACATCGATTACGTTCAAACCGTTGTGTTTTCACCAGATGGGAAATTGATTGCGAGTGGCGGTTACGACAGTCGTCTCCGATTGTGGGATGCTAACACTGGATATCACATCGCTACGCTTAGAGGGGGTGGTCCTGCTGTTGCATTTTCACCGGATGGCGAATTGCTTGCAAACGCGTATGGAGGAGACGGTCTCATTGGAACAATAGGTTTGTGGGATGCCCATACTGGTGAACTCCGTCAGGTTTTGGAAGAGTATCATGGTTTACTGACTTGCATGGTATTTTCACCAGATGGTAAAACGCTTGTGAGCAGTAGTGGAGATTCCGAGATTATTTTCTGGGATATCCCTACTGCGCAACGTCGTCACAGCCTTACGACACAACACAGAAGTGCTGTTTCTTCTGTTGCATTTTCACCGGATGGCAAAACACTTGTGAGTGGTAGTTACGATCAGACGCTCTGCTTATGGGATCCGCATACTGGAAAACGTAAGGCAGTATTGCAGTATCCAGATTATGTCACCTCTGTTGCGTTTTCTCCAGATGGTAGCATTCTTGCGGTCGGATCGAGCGGATGGCAGAACAATCGGATACAACTGTTAGATACGGAGACACTCCAACCTCTTGAGACACTCGTGGGACACATAGAAGATATTACAGACTTGGCATTCTCGCCAGATGGTGGAATTCTTGCCAGTGCCAGTTGTGATGGCACAATTCTTCTATGGCGAACGGGAGCTGATAGCGTACCAGCAGATGTCAACGGCGATGGGAGCGTCAATATTGACGATTTAACGTTCATTGCTGCTCGCCTTGGGGATGTTGGAAAAGGAGATGCAGCGGATGTTAACGGTGATGGGGTTGTCAATATCCTTGACCTTGTCGCGGTTGCAAGAGCAGTCGAATGAATTGAAGCGCGAAAAGAGAGGCGCGCTCCGGAAAGCGCGCCTACAAAAAAACAGCAGTTATAAAATTTTATTCGTTGATGTAATCTGACCTTAACTCAAATGTATGCTGCTCCCAACTGGCCGCGCGGACATCAAGCTCAGCTTCAACAGCCTGTACATCTTCCAAGTCCTGATAAGTATCGGCATCTTCTTGGCTAGCAAACTCCAGCACAAAAAGCCGATGTGGAGATGCCCCGTTGTAGTTGTCGTAAGAGGATACTGCTTTCAGCTGAGGGGGTCCCACCAACGCAGAAGAAACGGAAGCAACCCATTCCAGATATGCTGCTTTTCCACCAAGTGGATAGTTAATAAAAAGAACACCCTTAATTGGCCAATCGCCTATCTCGGTTTTCGCGTAGTCAGAACGCTCAATAAACGTGTGTGCGCTCACTTGAGTTGCGTGATTCGGAAGGTCTTCAAAAACAGCAGCTATCTCTGGACGATTCATATATGTCATCGCATCAACAAAACTGTCAAATACAAACTCAACAAACCGATGTGGCGTTGTCTCCTCAACATTGTCGTAAGATCTTATCCGATTGACCTCTGCGGGGGCTTGCAGTGTTGGTGCAACAGAGGCGATCCACTCAAGATACACATCCTTTGCCCCTTCCGGGTAATCAACTAACCAGACTAAACTCACTGGAATCGCTTCCATATCAGTCATAGTCTCATCCATAGTAGCATCAGCTGACGGCATGGCATCTGTAACTGTATCCTGTGCCCTCCCGCAACCCGCGAGTGCGACGAGTGCGATGAGGGTTATCATAAACAGATTTGCTAATCTCAAAGTCATCTTTTAATCTCCTTTAAAAAAATAGATGAAAGAAGCGTAGATATTTTTCAATCTTTGCGTATTACTTACGTATAATGTAACTCTTTTTTTGAACCTTGGTTACGACTTCCAAATCGGTTCTGGAGCCTGTGCACGGCAGTTTACCGTCCGAGCCAGAACGAACAGGAGGTCCGAAAGCCTGTTCAAACTCCGGATTATTTCTGGATTAATTTCCGTTTCGTTTGCGAGTTGAACGACACGGCGTTCGCTTCGGCGGCAGACGACGCGCGCAATATGTAAAATAGCACCGGCAGCGCATCCACCAGGTAGAATAAAGTTCGTCAGTGGCGGAAGTTCCTCCGAAAGTGTGTCTATCGCGGCTTCCATGGCTGTTGTGAAGTCCGCCGGTATGCGGAATTCAGCGGCTTTTGTGTGTGTCGCAGGCGTTGCCAAATCTGCTCCGACCGCGAAGAGGTGATTTTGGATTTGCGCCATCAGCTCGGAGAGATCTGTATCCTCAACGAGTGTTTGCGCATAGCCGATGTAAGCGTTCAGTTCATCGACAGTCCCGATCGCTTCAATTCGGGGAGCATCTTTTCCTACTCTTGTCCCACCGTACAGAGCGGTTTCCCCAGAATCACCAAATTTAGTGTAGATTTTCATATCAATTCATTATATACTTTGGGGAAAAAGGAGTCAAGTTAAGTTATGAAAATATCGGGACAATCTATAGCAAGTTTTGGCTTGCAAGCTACGCCAAAAATTCAAAAGGTTAACGTTGTCGATTTGCGGGTGCCTACATCGGATACGCTACTCGGTTCGGATCCATTCCATAAGAAACCTAACTACTCCGCGGTGCTAACAACAATAGAAACAGATACTGGGCATCTCGGTATTTCTGTCGCTTTTACTGCCGGTGCTGGAAACGATTGGATCGCTTACGGGGTCAAAGACCTCGCGCAACTCGTGGTTGGAATGGAGGTGAACACTTTCGTTGAGGATCCGGGCGCGTTTCACAGAACGCTCGTAGACCATCACCAGTTACGCTGGCTCGCAGACGGTGTGAATCGGATGGCAATCGGGAGCATTGTCAACGCGATGTGGGATGTCTGGGCAAAATTGGTGGATAAACCGCTCTGGAAACTCCTTGTTGATTTGCCGCCGGAGAAAATTGTGCAGTCCATCGATTGGCGGTACCTGCGAGATGCGCTGACACCTGATGAAGCAGCGGAGATACTTAGCACACATTGGGACAGCCGTGAAGTCCGTGAACAGACACTCCGTCAACGGGGGCCGAAGGCGTATTCCACAGCAGGATGGCTCGGTTTGACAGATGAACAGATCATTGAGACAGTAAACGAAGTAAAAGCAGCCGGACTTGACTGCTTCAAGATGAAGGTAGGGCAGGATCTGGATTTCGATAAGAAACGACTCGCCTTCATTCGCGAGGCAATCGGTCCAGACGCACTTTTGATGTTAGACGCAAATCAGATCTGGGGTGTTGATGAAGCAATCGCGTATATGGAAGCATTGGTGGCGTTCAAACCGACATGGATTGAAGAACCGACAGCGCGCGATGATGTTCTCGGCTTTGTAAAAATATCGCGCGCTTTAGAAAAGCACGGTATCGGTGTTGCTACAGGCGAACAGGTGCCGTCACCCGTTATCTTCAAGCAACTCATCACGAGTGGTGCGATCCAGTATTGCCAGATTGATGCGACACGGCTCGGAGGTGTTAACGATGTGTTGGGAGTCATCTTAATGGCAGCGAAATATGATATACCTGTCTGTCCGCACGGTGGTGGGATTGGTTTGTGCAATATGATTCAACACTACGCGATATGGGATCAAATCTGTGTTGCAGCGCGCTCCGATATACAGGTAGTTGAATACCTCAATTTCCTGCAAGAAGACGTTTTCCTACACCCGATCCAAGTTCGTGCCGGTGGCTATGTTACACCAACAGTACCCGGCTGGGGACTTGAGATGTATCCGGAATTCATTGAGAGGCATATCTATCCGACAGGCTCAGTCTGGCAGGACAGAGAGGCATCAGGCAGTGTGACGTTCTTAGCGTAATTATCTTAGGACTTAGGCATCCCCTCTTAAAGTCCCCCTGATAAGGGGGATTTAGGGGGTTAAATATACCAAAATATCACGCTACATGCTAAATTTGCGTAAGTCCTGTATCTAAACAATGCACCCTATAGGCGCGCTTAGCAGGTGTTCTATCACTCTGAAAACCGCGCCTATGAAATTACCCCATGAAATTACCTAAGTAACTTTTAGCCTTCATTTTCCGAATGGGTCTGCGCTTCCTGATATTGTTGACGGTTTAGCTGCTTTTGAATATCTGTCAGCGTATCGTTGATGGAAAATAGGATTATCAGGAGTTCACAGCAGATGCGCACAACGATTGGTCCCAAAACAATATATCCAATCCCCGTAAGAACCACACCAAAACCGAGTTGCCCGGTATATGCCATAACAATTTGAAAGATACCTGCAATGATACAACCAAGCGTTCCAAGCCAAAAGAGGACTTTGATAATCACTGGCGTAATCATCTTTTTGAAATTAAAAAAATCTTTCATGTGAGTTTCCGTTTTAGATACCTTATACTGCAGATTAGTCTTTCGCGCTTTCTGCGCGTTCTTTAAATGCTGCAGCACCGGACGTAATCCATCCGCCGATACCTGTCATTAGGAACCGTACACCTGCCTCTACATATTTCTCAACCGTGGCATCGAGCGTCAAGGTGCCAGCAACCCGTCCTGCTGCTTGGATGCGAGCAAGTGCTGTATCAATTGTGTTCTGGACATCGGGATGGGTAAGATTCCCGATATGCCCCATAGAGGTCGCTAAATCTGAGGGTGCGACGAAAAACACGTCAATGTGGTCAACGGTAAGGATATCGTCTAAGTTGTTGACAGCGATAATGTCTTCAATCAAGACAATGACGAGTGTCTGCGAGTTAGCGACATCAAAATAGTTATCCACGCCATAGCCTTGGCGGCTGGTGAACATTCCGCGGTGTCCGATCGGTGCGAATTTCGCACCCTCCACGACGTTTTGCGCTTCCGCTTTCGTGTTGACGTGCGGGACACAAATCCCCATCGAACCACAGTCCAGCGTACGGTAGATAAGTCCTTGGTCGTTGCGGTTGACGCGTGTGATAGAGGTCATGCCCCAGAGGTCGCATGCCCGTGTCAGATCGCCGATTCGCGATGCATCAACAGCACCGTGTTCACCTTCCAACCATACGCCATCGAATCCGTTCGGACCGAAGATGTCTATATCGTCCGCGCTCGTGAGTCCTGAGATGACGTACGCAAGATCCCCATTTGCTAATTTCTGCTTAACGCGATTTGTTCGTATTTCCATAAATTTCTCCTATGATACCATTCAGACCCGGTAGGTGCGGTTTCTAACAGCACCGGGCATAACCAAAAACAGTAGACTCTTTTAAGAAAAATCATCAATCAGAATTAGTATTAAGTTGTTGTCTTAGGCGTAAAGGGTATCAGGAATCTCGAAAATTATCCATAAAAAAGTGAAGTGCGCACTTGGCAAGCACGCACTTCGCTTTTAGGTTCTTGATGGTGATTATTTGATAAATGGATCTGCTGCGAACCCGGTTGTCAATTCTGAGAATAGACGCCGTTGTCTATTCACTGGAACCGGTACGTAGCAGATGAATACCCATTGCGATATTTAGCGGTGGGAGTATCGCATCAAAGAGAATCCATACTAAACCGCGCGTATCGCTACTGACGGCGGTAAAGTCTGATGCGGCACCCATAATGCCGAACCAGTTCCAGAAGAACATTATGCCTGTGAAAATGAACCCGTAGAATAACGTGTTCGCCGCTATGAACTCTTGGACGCTCGAATTTTCACCGACACCACGCATACGCATGTAGCCAAATATCAACCCTAAGATTATCGAAATGGCGGAGAGCGGGTTGATGATGTCCCAAGCGGAACTGTATGGACTATCATCGGTGGAGGTGTGGTAAATTGGCTCGGTTATCGTCTGGATGGCGACTATCGCCGCAATGACGATAAGTACAATCCCTATAAATCGCTTGAACGCTTCCATGAAAATTTCTCCTTATTCCCTGATTGGGTCCAGTTAAATCCTACTCCAAGATGAAATTGGAAATAGCATTATTAATGGATGAAGTTTGAGGTTTTTGACCTCTCGTTAACGAAACAAGAAATTACCTTGCACTTCTTAAAGCGGAAAAATTTGTCACATTCGCCTGCATTATACATTTTGCAATATAAAAAGTCAATTTTTTTTACGAATGCCCAGAAACCGCAAAGGCGTTGGGTTTCTCTCGGTTTTCTGTTTGGTGTGCTATCTCTGGTGTGGGTTGAGTCTTGTGTTACTTTTCAGCGTTTTGGGAGTATCCGTTCAACCTATGGGAAACACCCAAGCAAAAACACCTACGGGACTATTAGAACGGAATGAATGCTTTAATTTCTGCGGCGTGCTTCTCAAAATCGCGATCGGCGAGGGATTTAAGGTTGTCTAAGTGTGTAAGGTTATCTATCTCCCAACGATCGATTTCTGGATTGATGCGTAAATAATTGCCCCTTAGCAACAGTCTCGCTGTATGTGCAGATGCTTGTGCCTGCAAAGTCATCACATAGGAGGTTAGTTTCGCGCCACCCCATCCGGTGATAAATCCCCAGCCGCGTCTTTGCCGATACATGTTTATCGAATGCCCTGTACCGATGGATAGCATCCGAATCTTTCGCGCCTCTTTTCCAAACACTGAGAGTGCCTCTGTGGCGGCAATTGCGGAAGGGTTGTTTGCCCATAAGCAGCCATCTGCTAACAAGAGGTTGTCAACGGACTTTGGGGCAAAAAATGTAGGTGCAGCACAAGAGGCGAGGATAGCGTCTCGTAAACAGACATCTTTATTTGTAGGAGCGATCTCCGCATCGCGACTTCCATAATTGGATCTAAAAATCTGGACTTCACTTTTGGTGATCTCTGAGCTTGTTATCATCAAAGGCTTTGCTATTTCACCGAGAGGCGTTGCTGGGATATGCCTGGCGATAACCTGTGCGAGTTGTTCGCTTGGATATTTGCTGAGGAATAACGGAATGCGATACCATCTCCTTCGGAAGATGTGCGGTGTCTCGGTATCAAAGAGTTCGACAATATCCTGCATCGGGATATCGGAGACAGCGGCACCAGCGATAATTGCGCCTGTGCTTGTTCCGGTGATGAGATCAAAGTGGGTTTTGATAGGTGTCCCAATAGCCTGTTCAATTTTGGCAAGGAGTTGGGCGGTGTATATGCCGCGAGTACCGCCGCCATCTAATGCGAGGATGTGGAAGGTGTCTGTGTTGTTCATTGGTTATTCCGTTATGTATCTCATACATGAATCTTTCGTTATTTTTCTATATCTGTCATAGTCAAGATACCACATTTCTTTGCTGCAATCAACTGAATTTTATATTGACACAAACCGCCAATTTCTGTAAAATGCTATTCAAAACAGCAGGAGAAGGAGAAATTATGAACCGTAGAAATTTTTTAATTCAAGGTAGTACTGCAGTGGCAGGGCTGCTGCTCGCGAACAGTCCGCTGCGTCTTTATGCAGGTCAGGCACATAGTCATGGGCATACACTGCCAAAACTCCGTTACCCGTACGATGCGCTTGA
This sequence comes from Candidatus Poribacteria bacterium, assembly GCA_965208735.1. Classification (GTDB taxonomy): domain Bacteria; phylum Poribacteria; class WGA-4E; order WGA-4E; family WGA-3G; genus WGA-3G. The sequence continues at coordinate 5,937,938 of CBDBPM010000002.1, read as the reverse complement.
ACCGTCTATTGACAAACGCACGATGGAGATCCATCACGGAAAACATCACCAAGGCTATGTCAATAAACTCAATGCAGCCATTGGTAACCATCATGACTTGGAACACATGTCGATTGAAGGTCTACTTCGGAATATTGGTAAGGTGCCAGCAGGCATTCGCCAAGCCGTTATCAATAGCGGTGGCGGACACGCTAATCATACGCTTTTCTGGAGCATTATGATCCCCGGCGGTAGAGAACCGACAGGGAAAGTTGCCGAAGCTATTCAGTCCACGTTTGGATCGTTCGATGCAGGTAGCGAGATGTTCGCCAAAACCGCGAAAACGCATTTCGGATCGGGATGGGCATGGCTTGTGGTTGATGATAAGAAGAAGTTGCAAATCTATTCGACCTCGAATCAAGATAGTCCGTTAATGAAAGGACATACGCCGATCCTTGGTCTTGATGTCTGGGAACATGCCTATTATCTCAACTACCAGAACCGACGCGCAGATTACGTTGATGCGTGGGGTAAAGTTGTCAATTGGAAACAGGTTAACGCCAACTATGTTGCGGCGATGAACGCTTAAACCGCGTCCATCGAAAAATGAGGAGGCACCATGGAGCGTAGAGATTTTTTGCGGCGAAGCGGCTTGACACTTACGGGACTGCTACTCAGTCCGTGGGCAGTCTACGCCTTTCCAAGTCGTGAAGGTGAAGTGCTTATCCCGTTCACCGATCAACCGCCAAAACCGCCTTCAGAGCGCGGCTTGCTGGATTGGAACGAACTTGATACGTTTATAACACCGAACAATGAATTCTTCAACGTTTCACATTACGGCAAACCTGAGGTCGATCTCGCAACGTGGAAATTAGAGGTGAGTGGCTTGGTTGATAATCCGCTGATGCTCACGATTGACGACATTAAAGCGCGTCCTCGGCAGGAGATAATCTTTACGCTGGAATGCTCCGGCAATCATGGGTTTCCGACGTTCACTGGCGCAATTGGCAACGCAAAATGGGGCGGTACACCGCTCACCCCGATCCTCAAGGAAGCCGGTATCCAAGAAGAGGGCATTGAGGTCATCTTCTTCGGACACGATGTTGGTGAAGAAGAACGGCGCGATGTGAAGATGCGTCAGAACTTCGCACGCAGCATGTCTGTTGAAGACGCACTGGAAGATACGATGCTCCTCTGCTATGAGATGAATGGTGAACCGCTGCCACACGACAACGGTGCACCGCTGCGCTTAATTGCTCCGGGTTGGTACGGCATCGCCTGCGTCAAATGGCTTAAACGCATTGAGGTGCGGGATACTCGGTTTATGGGAAGATTCATGGGACGCGATTATGTAACGATGCGTGAAGAGAAACGTCCCGATGGTGAATCGGTCTGGATGGAGACTTCAGTCGGTAGAACGCAGTTGAAATCGTTAGCGGCAAAGGTAACGCGCATCGGCGACAAATACCGTATCTACGGTGCGGCGTGGGGTGCCCCTATTGCTACCGTTGAGGTAAGTATTGATGGCGGTGCATGGCAAACAGCAACGATTGACCCCGAAGAAGATGCGGAATTCGCATGGAAAATCTGGCATCTTAATTGGGACAATCCGCCAAAAGGCGAACACACTGTCGTCTCCAGAGCGATTGATACGAAGGGGAATATCCAACCCGCAGCCGATTCCGACTACATGACTGGAAAACATACCTATTGGGAAAGCAATGGTCAGGTCGTCCGCCAAATCAATATCGAATAGAAGCTTCTTTGTAGTGCTTGGTCCAGTTTAAAATTAGAGGTAAATTCTGTTCGTAGTAGGGAAACCATTCATTGCCCGTTGTTAATATTGGAACGTGCGATAATGCAGATCGCAAATGTAAAGCAAAGACAAATTTGGTCTCCGCGTGTGGGCAAAATTTGGGCGAGTACGCCGCGATGCACGTCGCATCTGGGCGAGTACGCCACAAAAATCGCACTACTACGAACCAAACCTAAAATTAGCAGAGCAGAAACTGAATAATTAAAAAAAATGAATATAACCGATGCACAGAAACAGCAATTCCAAGAGGAAGGCTATTTCATTTTAGAAAATGTTATCCCGGAACCGCTGCTGGAACTGCTTCGCGGTGAATGCGGGACCTTTATTAATCAGGCGGATGCTGAGATGGAGCGGCAAGACACGGATGTACTCGGTCTCAATCATCGCGGGAAACGATACTTCGTCTCAAACTGCTTCAGGAAACAACCGAAGCTCCGCGAATTCCTGTTCAGCGACCTGATGGCAGATGTCTGCCGCGCCACCTTGGGCGAAACAGCGTATCTCTTCTGGGAACAGTATGTCGTCAAAGGCGCGGAAGAAGGGATGAAGTTCAGTTGGCATCAGGATTCTGGCTATGTCGGCTATCCGGATCATAAGCCGTATCTGACCTGTTGGTGTGCGCTTGATGATATGTCCGAAGAGAATGGGACGGTCTATGTGATGCCGTTTTCTCGGATCGGTGTGCGTTCATGGGTGAAACACATCCGCGACGATGAAAGCAACGATCTGGTGGGTTATTTCGGACCGGAGAAGGGTGTGCCTGCTGTCGTGCCTGCGGGGAGCATTGTGGCGTTTACGAGTGTCAATTTCCACTGTAGCGGGACGAACTACACGAATAACCTACGGCGTGCGTATCTTGCACAGTATTCAGCGGAGCCGCTCCTTTCGCATGATGGGAGTCGTTTGTGGGGCAATGCGGAGCCGTTGTTGAAGGATGGTAAGTCGGTTGTGGGAGAACCGCCGCCAGAAATTACGTCGCGGTTTGATTAAAGGGAATTACCGGTGAACCATCAAGCAATTTCATATTATTGTTTACTCGGTATTTTCAAGTTTTTGAAGTGATTGCTCAATCTCGACCTTGAGTTCTTGATTGCCAGTTTGTTCTACCAATTCTAGGGCTTTCTGGAAATCATCTTTTGCCTCCTGAGTTTTACATAAGAGAACTTTTGCTATGCCTCGGGTATGGTAAGCCCCGGCATAATCCGGACTTAGGCAAATAGCTTTTGTACAGTCATTAATGGCATCTTCATATTCGCTAAGTAAGATTCTGGCAATCCCGCGATTGCAGTAGGCATAGATATCATTCGGATTTAATTGTATAGCCTTATCAAAATCAGCAATCGCCTCCTTATGTTGACCTGTTTTGCTCTTGTCGATTCCGCGGTTGTGGTAGGCAGAGGCATCATTTGGGTTAATCTGGATAGTTTCACTATAGTCCCGAATTGCAGACTCATGTTTTCCTAACTGTCCCTTTACATATCCACGATTATAATAGGTAGAAGGATCCGGATTTAACTGTATAGCCTTATCATAATCGGTGATTGCTTCCTCAAGTCGGCCTAATTTTCGCTTTGCCTCCGCTATGTTTTCGTAAATTTTTGGCAAATTCGGGTTAATCCGAATAGCCTCGCTATAGTCAACAATAGCCTCTTCGTATCGCCCAATGGCACTTTTTACATTACCGCGAAGAATATAAGCAATATCTGTATGATTTAGAGAAGGATTGGATTTAATCTGAATGGCTTTATCAAAGTCGTCAATCGCGATTCCATGTTGACCTCTTACGAATTTTGCCCACCCTCGTATTGTGTAGGTAAGACCTATATAGTTTACAGCGGAACCAGATTTTAACCGAATGGCTTCATTGAGATCTGTAATCGCTGGCTTATATTGACCGTTCATGAACTGCGCGATCCCTCGTATAAGGTAAACATGAGGAGCATCCGCGTTGAGTTGAATACTCTCATCAAAATCGGCGATAGCAGCTTTAAACATATTCCGGATCATCTTACTAATCCCTCGTCTAAAGTAAGCCTCGGTATCATCTGGCTTGCGGTGTATCGCCTCGTCATAGTCGGCAATAGCCTCCTCATGTTGACCGAGAGCACTCCTCGCACTTCCACGGGTGGCGTAAGCAATATAGATGGAAGGATCCTCCAAATCTAATCGGAGAGCCTCATCAGCATCAGCGATAGCATTCTCATATTGACTAAGTACTCTATTTACACAACCCCGAAGGAGATAAGCAAAATAAACACAAACTTCATCTGAATTCAATCGGATAACTTCATTAAAATCAGCGATCGTTTCCTCATATTGACCAAGTGCACACTTTGCGCTGGCACGCTTGAGATAGGCATAAGGATCAACCGGAGTAATCCGAATAGCTTCACTGAAGTCGTTGATCGCAGATTCATACTTTCCAAGCGATCGTTTTGCCTCACCACGATAGTAGTAGGCATCGGCATAATCGGGGTTCAACTGAATTGCCTGATCATAAGCGAAAATTGCCCTGTCCTTCTTATTTCCGTCCGAAAGAAGGTTACCGATGGAAAAAAATGCCTCCGCAGCAAGTGCTTTTGTAGGTTTTTCCGATTCCTTGGTAGGATTATCTTGTTGATTTTTATCTTTTGTGTCGTTTGGATTTACACTTTCGGCTAATTCAGGAAATAGGTCTGTCAATTTTGGAAAATGTTCGTCCTCATACTTTGAGATGAGGACACCGATGAAATCCATCAATAGTGACAAGGGATGTTTTTCATCGTCACCAACAATATAGATTAACTCTTTTAGCACCGCATCAAGTTGTTCATAGTCCGCTTCAGTCAGTGCAGCAAAGTTGTCATTTGCATTCCGATTTACTATATCGCTTAACGCTTCAAGTACCTCTACAAGCCATTGGTAATCGCTTTCAGGGTAATCAAATTCAGTTTGTTGCTCGGACGATTCTTGTATCGGTTTGGAAACAGACACTGGGCTTTCAGGGACGAGTTCCGACATCAGCGTTTGTAGATACTTGGAGCTAAACTCAGCAATTGTCTGCTCTTGGAGGAGCGCGCTAATGTCTGTTTTCTCAAATAAGACATTAAGTCCCAGAGAAATTGGTGTTGTCGATACATGCTGTGTAGGAGGTTTTTCAGTTAACATAATTCACTTGCTCCAATTCCCTGTATCGTACTCGTTGTGCGTTAGCACCTGATCGATAGTCACGATCTGTTTAGCGTATTGTATGACCGCAATAAGACGGGCATCGTTGCCACTAATGTTGAAAACCGTCAATGTTATTGAGTCGCGATTAAACCTTCGGGGTTGGACCTTCACGGGTGAAACGCGTCCGAAGGTTTCACGCAAGTCAATAATTGACTTGAAACTTCCTTCTCTCATCAATTGCGCCCAATGGTTGAGGGATGCACGAGTATTCGGATGTCGCTCTGCAAATTTTGCCAACTCATTTTCTCTAACAATTCGCATAAAACATCCGTATGGTATGTCTGTTGTATTTAAAGACTGCTCCAGTTTTTGAAAGGTCAGCAGAGAATCCGCAGACAGTCAGATTATAACTATCTCGTTAAATCCGTGCTACGGAACAGCGAATATTATACCACACGAAAACTCGAATGGCAAAAAAATTGCCTTGATGGGATAGCACACTCAAGTTGTTCTTATTCGTCTTGGGTGGGTTCGTTACTAACAGGATAGCGGCTGAATCCGGTCAGATAGTTTCCAATCTGATCTTGGATATCCCGCGCAGGTGTAGCGGAACCGACGTAGTGGCTGATGAGGATGCCGAACGCAAAGACTTCATCGTCTGCTGTGACAGTGTAGCCTGCAAGTGCAGAAACGCCACTCAACGTCCCGGTTTTCGCACGCAACACCTTTTCACCGGACATCCCTTGCATCCGATTTCCTAAAGTGCCGTCAACGCCTGCAATCGGAAGCGATGCTAAATACTCTGGCATCAACTCGAAGTTGTGATACATATAGACAAGCAGCCGCGTAAGCAATTCAGCGTTGAGAAGGTTGTAGCGTGAAAGACCAGAACCGTCAACAAACCGATGCGCTGGCGGTTCACCCGTGATTTCTTCTAAAAATTCATTGACAGCATCTCTCCCTTTTTGCCACGTTCCGGGTTCACCCATCACCTCAGCACCTATCGTTTTGAAGAGCAGTTCAGCGATCCAGTTGTCGCTCGGTTTGTTCATTAATTTAATGATATTAGCGAGTGGCGGTGATAGGTGTTTAGCAACCGTGCGCGCCTCTAATGGCACTGTGCCAGGTACGACATCACCTGTCATCTCAATACCTTTTTCTATGAGTTCGTTTTTCAGTAGGTAGCCACACGCGAGGGCTCTGCTCCGTGTACCGGGTGAGGGTTCTATTTGCCTGATGCTTAAAGCACTAATCCGCAGCGGTCTATCGTCCCACATCCATCCAGGACCTTCCCGAACAGTGTCAAGGTATGTTGTATCAACGACAATGTCACCCTGTATGGATTTCAAACCGGTTTCAAGCAATGTATCGACCAGTTTCATTATATCAAGTGGTTGAAGCACTGGGTCGGCTCTGCCTTTGAGGTAGATGTCTCCGACCACTTGTGTGTCCGCATCCGCGTCAACATAGACGGTTGTTTCAAATTGGTAGTCTGCTCCGAGTTTTGCCAAAGCGGTTGCTGCCGTGAAGAGTTTTGTTGTGGAGGCGGGATGGTGTAGTTTGAGGGGGTTCTTTTCATAAACCACCTCCCCTGTTTCGACAGCGACGACTTTTATACCGACGCTTGCTGTTGTGAACAACGTTTCCTGCAAAACGGTATCAATATCTGTGTGTAGTTTTTCGAGTGGATCTGCAGGGGCTGTTAATGACTGGGTTTCAACAGGTTTCGGTTTTGACACGAGTATTCCGCAACCTGGGAACAATAACGCAATACAAATGAGTAAAAGAGCATAGTTTTTCATGATAGTTAAATGATAACACAATTATGTGGATTGTGAAAGGGAAACACGATATTCTTTTGTTCATGAAGCGTAGTAGGTAAGGCGTACGACTACAAATATCTTGACTTTTGCCCTAAAATGTGATAGAATTTCAATAACAGAATTAAACGGGAACTACTAAAAGGAGACACCGAATTTTGGCGTTGTAGGGCGAAGTTTGCGAGTCCGTATTCAAAAGCGCAAGCCAAAACTTACAGTGAAAAATAGCATGGTTGATTTTTACGATACGACGCTCAGGGATGGCAGCCAAGCAGAAGGCGTGGCGTTTTCTGTTGAAGATAAACTCATCATCATAGAAGCGCTCGATAAATTAGGCATCCGCTATGTTGAGGGCGGTTATCCGGGTTCTAATCCGAAAGACATAGAATTCTTCAAACGCGCAAAGGGGATGGTGCTGGAAACAGCAACGATCGTGCCGTTCGGTAGCACGAGATACCCTACTTATACGGTTGATGCCGATCCGAATCTGGCGGCTTTGTTGGATACTGGCGCGCGAACTGTCACGATCTTTGGGAAAAGTTGGCGGCTCCATGCGACCGATGTCCTGCGTGTGACGGCAGAAGAGAACTTGGAATTAATTGAAAGTTCTGTCCGCTATCTCGTGGAGAACGGTCGCGAGGTGATTTACGATGCGGAACACTTTTTCGATGGTTACGCCGATGATGCTGCGTATGCAGTAGAAACACTGCGAGCCGCTGCTGCAGGTGGTGCAAGCTGCCTCGTCCTCTGTGATACCAACGGCGGTAGATTGCCATTAGAGATCCAGGAAGGTGTTGAGATCGTCCTCTCCGAGTTGTCTTTGCCTGTCGGCATTCACACGCACAACGATGCGGGGATGGGTGCGGCAAACTCCGTATTGGCTGTTCAAGCCGGTGCGACCCACATACAAGGCACATTCAACGGCTATGGTGAACGGTGTGGAAACGCGAATCTCGCCTCTATTATCCCTACAATTCAACTCAAACTCGGAATAAAGTGCCTCAGCGACACGCAGCTGCAAGGCTTGACGAGTGTATCACGACTCATCAGTGAATTGGCGAACCTCCCGCATGACGAGCGTCAACCGTACGTTGGACGTTCCGCTTTTGCGCATAAAGGGGGTCTACATACCGATGCGATCCGTAAAAATCGCCTTACTTACGAACACATCGTGCCGGAAACAGTTGGAAATACGCAACGGATTCTCGTCTCTGATCAGGCGGGACGCGGCACTATCATGAAAAAAATCGAGAAGGAATATCCCGATTACGATAAGAATTCACCGCAGGTGTTAGAACTCTTTAAGCGTCTCAAGGAAGCCGAACAGGATGGCTACCAATACGAAGCTGCTGAAGCATCGTTTGAGCTTTTAACACATAAAGTGTTTAACGGGTATGAATCCTTTTTTGATCCTGTCGGTTTTCGTGTGATTATTGAGCAGTTCACTGATTTGGCAATGCGTTCTGAAGCAACGGTAAAGGTCACAACGCCAGATGGTCTAACTGCACACACCGCTGCCGATGGAGATGGGCCCGTCAATGCCCTTGACACTGCGCTCCGAAAGGCACTCGAACAGTTCTATCCCGCCTTGCAGACAGTTCGTTTGATAGATTACAAAGTCCGAGTGTTGGATACCAAAGCAGGCACCGGTTCAAAAGTCAGGGTGCTGATTGAAGCGAGCGATGGCGAGCGGAGTTGGAGAACCGTTGGTGTCTCAGAAAATATCATCTCTGCGAGTTGCGAAGCACTGCTGGATAGTTTTGAATATAAACTGTATAGAGATAAAAACTTCTCTACCCTACAAAAGCCGTAATAATTGTCTTGGATAAGCACGCTTCCTGTTATGCATCTTGTCTGCGAATAGCGTTTATAGTCGGTAGATTTTGCAATTATAGTAAAACCTATAGTTAATTGTGCACTCTCACACAGTCTGAATCCCTATAACAGGCATTCAGACTGGCACAAACTAACAGTTTTGCGGCGTACTTGAAGAAACACCCCAGCAAAAACCCCAGATGCGACGTGCATCATGCTACAAAGATGTCCACTTATTTATGGGCTTCACTATAACAATACACCGCGAATCGGCGCACTTCCAAAACGTACCTATCCGTTGGGGGACACATGGGACATTTAGATACAATTGAGAAAGCGGCACAGAAATTGATCGTGCTTTGCCAGAAAGAGAAGCAGACAAAAACCGACAAGGAAAAGATGCTGGCGATACAGGCGGAAATCCTTGCAAGCATCGAGGATCTTGCCGAATGCGAACTCTGTGGGTCAATCAGTGAAATCATTGTAACGATGACCTTGGCGGATGTTACGGCGCAGTTGTGTAAGGAATGTGGTGTCAAATCCTTGGAGGTAGGGAAAATCCAGTCTTCTAAACAGAGAACCTCTCGAAAACGTACGCGTCGTGCGAAGACACCGACAGCGTCATCTGCACAGTCGAAACCGAATACCAGATCCACCCGTGCCAAGCAAACAAAACCTGTTGAGGAACCAGAATCTCCCGCCGTACTACATACCCGCGTTGAAGCACAGACCGGTATCAAGAAAGCCGATGTTAAAAGACTCCATAAGATTGTGCAAGACATTGCTGCCCCGATGAGTCCGGAACATACATTGACGTATGTGCAACGCGAGGTGGAGATAGCGAAAATAAAGGTGGATGCGGATGCCTTGAAAAAGGCGGTCACGCTTTTAACGTAACCTAACGATTTATAGGTTGTCTCTGCGGTTTAGCCTGTTTGGATGTCCTTTGCCCATTCCCTATTTGCCTGATACCATTCCACAAGTGCTGTTATCCCCTCTCGAAAAGTGACCTGTGGTCGCCAACCCAAGAATTTTTCTGCTTTTTGAATATTTGCCCACGTTGCACGCACATCTGCTGGGTGGAATGGTTGATGTGAGAGTTCCGCTTCCTTGCCAACGAGTTCTTCTATCAACCGAATCGTATCAATCAGCACGATGGGACTGTCTGAACCGAGATTAATCACTTCGTATTTAAGAGGTTTCAACCCCGCAATTACACCGCGGGCAATGTCTTCGAGATAGGTGTAATCTCGCGAGGACTGTTTGCCGTCGCCATAGACAATAACTGGTTTTCCTTCGCTAATCCACTGGACAAATCGGAATGCGCTCATATCGGGCCTGCCAGCGGGTCCATAGACAGTGAAAAAGCGGAAGATTGTCACATCGATGCCGTAGAGATGGTGATAACTGTGACAGAGCGATTCGGCACCTTTTTTTGAGGCAGCATAAGGGGACAAGGGTTGGTCCGTGTTCGCTTCTTCACTGAAGGGGAGTGTATTGTTCGCGCCATAGAGGCTTGATGTTGAAGCCAACACGAATTTGTTGACTTCAAACTCGCGGCACAACTCCAGCAGATTCAGCGTTCCAGTCACGTTCGTATCCACATATACCCACGGGTTTTCCACAGACTGTCGGACACCGGCGCGTGCCGCGAGATTAATCACAGCGTCATAATGGGTGTTGAATATACCTCGCAATGCGTCTCGGTCGCAGATGTCAGTGCGGTGAAATTCAAAATTTGGCGTGCCTTTGATCTGCTTGAGTCTCCATTGCTTGACTTGTGTATCGTAGGCGGTGTTTATGTTATCAACGCCTACAACCGTGTGTCCTGCCGCCAGTAAGAATTCCGTTACTTTCCACCCGATAAATCCAGCACAACCGGTAACGAGATATTTCATAAGTGTTCCTTTTTGCCCCTTCATTAAACCTCACACCCCGCTTTGAACTCGTCAAAACGTTCTTGAAACATTGACAGTGCCATTTTCGACATCTCGTATTGCGTGAGTGTGCTTGTTTCCAGTCGTTGCAATTCGGCTTCATGCTGTGCTATGAGTGCATCGATCCCTTCAACTTCTTCTTTCAAGGCTTGGATAACGTCATACGGGTCGGTCTCTCTGGTGCACGTTGTGAGTAATTCGTGGTAGAGCGTTACGCCGCCATCGAGTTTTTTAAAGTCTTTACGAATTTGGCTCAGCACGCTACGGTAATTCTCTGGTACTACCGGACTCTCTGTCTCAGCTAATGTTTTTAAGGCGGTCCCTAACTGCGTCAACGCAAGCTGCTTATCCGACCAGATAATTTTCTTAGCGACACCGTCTACGTTGTCGTTGTCTATAAGAGGTGCATGCTTCTTCAGATTATCGTGAAGTTGTGTCTCTAATTCAGCCAACCCAGACTCGAACGCCTTGAGTTGGTGCTTAAATTCCTCAGCGTATGCCCGAACTTCAGGAAATTTCTCATGAAGCATCTCATGCTTCTCTTTCAACTTGTGAACTTTCAATGTATAGGTAGGATAACGCACTTTCAAACTTTGGGAGAGCGTACGCACTTCTTTCAGTTCACTTTTTTTGGTCAGTCTCCTAACCTCTTTTCCTTCGATTACCCCCATCAACCCGTATGCTGCGACGGAAAATCCGAAAATTGTCAGAACCAATGCTAAAACATGAAACAGCACATCACCCCCTGCTATGGATGTGGAGAACAATCCGAACCCACCGAGAAGCAGCCCAGTAACAAGTGGAAAGATTGGACTGGATAAATAGTCTTCAAAGGTTTTTCCAATTAATTGTCTACCAGTCTCTTTTCCTGATAACTTGAAGACTCCATATAGCACAGCAGACGTTCCAGAAAATAATAAAATTATCATTAAAACAAGAAAGGATAAGTTGTTCCCAGTACGCAGCTCGAACAAACCGAATCCAATGCCGATGAGTAGCAGACCTACAACAAGCTGAAAGATTGGATTGGACAGATAGTGTTCTACTTTAGGTTTTGTAGTCATATTTTACTCCTATCGCTGAGGGGTTGTCCGCGGTTGGACTCCGTTCTACATCAAGAAAATAGAGTGTGCCGCGATGCAAATTCACAGAAGCTTATTTTTTCTCTGGTATTGCTAAAAGTTTATCAATTTCCTTTTTGAGTTCGGCGTAAGTTTCTGGTTTGAAATCCGATTTACGATGGAATACAATCTTACCTTTCTGCGAGATTAGGTAAAGTGTCGGTTTCTTTTTTTCCGTCTGATACTGTTTATGCACCTCTCCTTTCCAATCGAGTAGGAATTTCACAGGCGGAGGGTTTTTCTTCAGTTGTCCTCTGATGAACCGTTTCGGTATGAACCCGGGGACGCTCCGCATATCGGCAACGATATAGGCGGTAACTCGTTTGTTCTCTCGGTAATCTTTTTGAAACGCCTCTGCCCACTTGTCGTCTTCTTTGCGAATTTTCCGATTGCCCAGAATCAGGAAGACAACTTTACCGCGCAGCTTCTTCAGGTTGTGTTCTTTTTCTTCTGGGTCTTGGAGTGTCCAATCCGGTGCCGTGTCGCCTACTTTTGGGGGTGTCGGTTCAGCCTTTTCGTCGGCAAAACTCACAAGCATTCCGAAGCAGGTTATACAGATGATAGCAGCGATATATAATCTCATGACAGTCCTCCATCCGCTCCTTGTGTTTCCTATCCACATTTTAACATAGTCTTCCGGTAATTGTCAAATTGACTTTTTACAGGAAACCTGCTATTCTATTAGAAGAAGTTGTCAGTTATCAGTTTGCCTTGCAGTGAGAGTAGTCAGAATTAGTGGTTATTGCCCGCACACGTAGAAGATATGAACATTGAACGCACTGTCCCTACACTTTTGAATCAGATTCGGGAGGAACTCCTCCCACATATTGCCCGTTCGTCGGAAATCCAGACGACTGAGAGCTTGCAACTCTTTCGGAGTCAACTCCACAGTCTTCACTACTATTGCGTCCGCTCGCAAATCCCCGACGTGGTTTGCAATCGTGTGGAGGTTTTGCTTTCAACGAGTGCCGATTTTTGGCGGCTCATTGCAGAAAATGAAGTGGTGTTGACAAATTTGAAAGATTTTACGCGCGTTCGGACCTTCTCAGCAGAAGCAGAGGGTATAACGAACTTAGAAGAACTGCTCTCTGGCGAAGACACGCTTCGCGATGTAATTATCAACAGTATCGCCTTTATGCTGAATTGGAAGGCGAATACCATTTGGGTAGATTCTGCTAAGAAAGCGCGCACTGCAATGGCAAAGAATTATATGCTCGAAATTCAGGATCGCTTATGGCAGTTTATCAAGGAAAGTACACCGGAGGCAGAAGAAGAGGATTGGGAGAAAGCCGAAGAGGTCCGAAATCGCGCAGACAAATTACTCGCTGTGATTTATGCCAGCGATCTACCAACAGAAGCACAGGTCACGCTCCTGATGCAAATCTATACACTCTTATTGCGGCTGCAACTCGGTCAACTGATTCTTCAATTAGAGGCACTTCAAGAGAGTGACACAGACGCATGAAAACACACCTTTTCAGTGCAGCTTGCCATATCAAATGCCTCTGTTCCAATTATTCACTCCGTAGCGCAAAAACCGCTCGCTTCAGCGCACTCTTTCTTTTTCTGTTGTGTAGTAGTGTCCTCGCCGGTGATATGCCAATGTCCGCCGCTGAACTGTTGCCCGGGAAGGAGGTACGTATCACAGCACCAAAGACGGGGAAAACTTTTCTGCTTTACGTACCGGTTGATTACACCGACAAGCGTCCATTTCCGGTCCTGTTCTATTACCACGGCTACCGTGGGGCAGCCACAACCCAGATGTTCAGGCGCATAACAAAAGGAGAAGGGTTTATCATTGTCGGTATGAATTACGCAACTGATGACTATTACAAGGGACACCTCCCGCCTACCAAAACAGCCCCTGAGAAGGCGTTCTTTAATGAAGTGATGGTACTTGTATCCGCGCGTTTGAACATTGCGAGGGATTATATCTTCATGGGGGGGTATAGCCAAGGTGGCTATTCGACGACCGTTTTAGGTGAACAGTTGCTGGAACAGTTAGCGGGTTTTCTTATTCTTGGTGCTGGTAGACGCAATGTGGATACGGAGCCACCGCCAGCGGAACTCATTCGCGGGCACCCTATCTTCTACGGTGCCGGTGAGTTGGATGATCCACACTACCCACGTGCCAAACGCGCCTCTGGGTTTTATAAAGAGTGGGGCGCAGATGTGACGTTTGAGGGTTGGGAAAATGAAACGCACAGTCTTTCCCCACAGTGGTCGACGAAAACCAAAATGCGGGAGTGGCTTATCGCTTACGGTCCCATGAAACAGGTTGCGTCTGGATTTGAAAAGGCACAAACGGCTGAAAACGTTGGCAAACTCGGGGAGGCGTTCACGCTTTACACCCAAATTGCAGAGATTTTACCTGACACGGAGTCGTGCCGCACGGCAAAACAATCAGCGATGCGTCTTGCTGCGAAAGCCGAAACAGAACTTGAACGCCTCAAAGATGCTTTTGATAAGAAACCGTACGCTGAAGTAACGAAGGCGTTAACGGCTTTTCGGGATAAGTATAGCAATAGCATTTTCGCGGGGCGTGCCACACAACTGCTCAGTGAACTGTTGAATGCAAAGGCGGATGCATTAGAGAAACGCGCGCGTGCGGCGGAAACGCAGAAAAACTATGCGCGTGCGTTGCAACTCTATGAACTTTACCTGACCTATTTCCCGGAAGCGAAACGCTACCCAGAGGTCCAGAAACACGTGAAAAACTTGAAAAACCAAACAGGGACGAAGTAAAGGAGATCGGCATGCCGAAAGATCTGTTTAAGGAACTGGTTGATGTCATAGCAACACTGAGAAGCGAGAATGGATGTCCGTGGGATCGCGAGCAGACGCATGAATCGCTGAAATCTACACTCATTGAGGAAACCTACGAGACCCTTGAAGCGATTGATACGGGTGATCCAAAGAAGTTGGAAGAGGAACTCGGCGACCTGCTTTTGAACATTATGCTCCAGGCACAGATTGCAGCCGAACACAAGGATTTTGACATCTATGGTGTCATTGAGACGTTAACAGAGAAACTGATCCGGCGGCATCCGCATGTCTTTGGTGATGTTGATGTTGAGGATTCGGATGAGGTTGTGAAAAACTGGGAGGCGATCAAACGCCAAGAGGCGGGTTATGAGGATCGGGAATCCGTGCTTGATGGAATTCCGAACGCGCTTCCGATGCTGCTCCGCGCACAGAAGATACAGAACCGCGCAGCACGTGTCGGTTTTGATTGGGATGAGCTGACTGATGTTATCGCCAAGGTTGAGGAGGAACTTGAGGAGGTTAAGGTTAGTATCAATGCAAATGAACCAGAGGCGACTGCGATGGAACTCGGGGACTTGTTGTTTGCTATTGTTAATCTGTGTCGTTTTATGGAGATTCAGGCTGAAGAGACATTGCGACAGGCGAATCGAAAATTTATGCAGCGTTTTAAGTGGATGGAAGCAGAATTAGAACGCCGCGGCACGAATTTTGAAGCGCAGAACTTAGAAAGTTTAGATGAAATCTGGGAAGCAGCGAAGAAAGCGGAAACCGACATGGATTAATGCTACCTCCGCGTAAATCCTTTGACCAGCACAAGAACACAGGTGGACGATAATGGCGAACTCACTATTGGATCTATTGATACAAAAATGCGAGAGCCACCCGGACTATGGAGCGTACACGGAACTTTTTAATGGGTTGGATCCATCGGCACCGCCGCAGATAGAGCTTGTCCACCGCGCTGCACCGCCGATACTTAAGTCCGGTAAGAAACTCGGAATTTTTTCAGGCTCCTTTAATCCCTTGACGCTTGCACATACGCGGATGGTGGAGGATACAGTCGCTAAATACGGGTTAGATGAACTGCTCCTGCTTCTTGCAAAAGCGAATGTGGATAAATCGGTATTCGGTCTGCCGCTTGCTGCGCGGCTCTTGACAGTCAAGAAATACGCGGAGAGCCGACAAGAATTTTCCGTCGGTGTATCAAGCCACGGTAGGTATATTGATAAGGTCACCGCCTTAAAATCTATATTACCGCTGGATACCGAGTTCCACTTTATTGTCGGGTATGATACCCTCGTCAGGATCTTTGACACAAAGTACTACACCGATTTCCACGCCGAATTGCAGGAGTTGTTTGTGTCGGCTCGCTTCATTGTTGCGAACCGCGCGGAAGCAGATATTAAAACAATAGAGTCCTTCATGGCACAACCAGACATTCGCCAGTATACTTCCTATGTTTCAAGCATTCCATTGCCAGATGTTTATGCCTATATGTCCTCAACGCAGGTGCGCGAACTGTTGGCGCGCGGCGAAGCGATTGAACACCTTGTACCACCGAGTATCCTTGCGATGCTTGATCTATGCCCCCCTAATAATGAAAAAGCACACATCGGGTGAAATCATATTGATGTGTTTCTATTTTGATACATTTTCGCCATATTTCCAGTCGCGTTGTGTCAAGTAGCACACACTTTCCTAACTTATCCCTCCATTTTAGCGTTTCTACGTTGGCATGATTCTTGCTCACGTTGTAGCGTGATTCATGTTAATTCCTACTAATTTTGTTAGTGAGAAAAAATTTAATAAACGAATCTGTAACTGATTAATAAATAATTTCGTATATTGCAATAATTTTAGTAACAGGTTAAAACCTGAAAAACGTCAACAGGCTCACATAGGGCTATCACATAAATCTTATGTTGAGGAGAATAGATGATGTTTAACGGAGTAGAAATTATTATCGGCAGTTTAGGTGCGCTCATCGGTATTGGTGGCGGTTACTTAATTCTCTCTGCTTTTTTCGCTGGCATCCGGCATATCACTAAGCATGGTGCTGTTGAAGTCAAAGAAACGACCTCTAAAAAATAGACGTTTCTACGTATAGACTGCGTTGAAACGGCTTGACAATTGAATATTTTTGTGTTATAATGTATGGAGCATCCGGCGGAGGGTTACCACCGTGTCTCGGTGCCTGGAACATTGTAAAACGAAATGACGTTTACATCGAAAACGAACAGCGGCCGCTATGAAGTATCGCGCCCTCCACTCGTGGGATGTTACACCTGAAGAAGCGCGACAGTTCCAAAATGAACTCCGCTCTCAGGTGATTCAAACAGACCGGTTTGGGACAATCAACACCGTTGCTGGGGTAGACATCGGGTTGAAAAAGGACATCGCACTCGCATCCGTGATAGTCCTTAGTTTCCCCGAACTGCAGGTGGTAGATAGTGTGGTTACAGAGAGCCCTGTTCGTTTTCCTTATATACCGGGGTTGTTGTCCTTTCGGGAAATCCCTCCACTGCTAACAGCATTTACGGAGTTGCAAACAGAACCCGATCTGGTCATCGTAGACGGGCAGGGCATCGCACATCCGAGACGATTCGGGCTTGCATCGCACTTGGGATTGATCTTGGATAAACCGACGATCGGTTGCGCGAAATCCCGACTCTGGGGACGTTACGAAGAACCTGACTCGGAACAAGGTGCTTACACATGCCTCACAGATAAAGGGGAGGTCATCGGTGCTGCAGTCCGCACCCGTGCGAATGTTCGGGTGGTGTACGTATCTATAGGACACCGAATCTCCTTGGATTCAGCGCGTATGTGGGTGTTGGCGTGTTGTCAAGGCTATCGTTTACCCGAAACGACGCGTTACGCGCACAATGCCGCATCCGGTAAAACCCCCAGAATACACACATGAATGATAACAGTGAGCATCATTGGTCGTTTGACTATAATTATGGTGCGCAAAGCCCCCAATTTGCACAGGAATTGATTGGAACACTCAGCGAGTATGACAGGGGGTGTTACACGGATATTGACGTGCGTGACACGAGAGCAGCACAGGCTATCACGCACATCTACAATATCCTGCCGAACTATTGGCGCGGTTATGCTGGAAAAGGTGCTGAGGAGACGCTAAGCATCGGGACAGTTACCGTTGAACGCAGCAAGCAGGACGATCTGTGGAACTATGCAGTTCGATATGAGAATACAACAAGCGGCGAGCATCTACGGATGCAGTTCCGTTGTTATGATGAACACTACCGTCCGCTCACAGAGAGCTGGCGCGTTGATGCCCGAAATAGTGGCGACGATACATATTCCGAATTGACGTGTGAAGGCTCCGTTGTTGAAGATTCGGAAGTACGGTTTCGCATTAACGGGACTGAGATTGTTGCTGGCACAGTAGATAGGTCTACCAAGTTGACGTGCAATTGGGCACTTTTCGATGTAATCCCTGCACTTGCGCAGACAATCCAAGCGTCAGGCAACGGCGTAGAACTCACGCTGCTTGAGGATCTGGAACAACTCAGACCAAAGAGCAACCTCGGTTTTCTTGCGTCAATACAGACTCCTGTTCCACTTGAGGGTTATTACCTTTACGGTGCTGGACTTTTGCCTTCGTATTGGTGGCTTGATGCACACGGAAATGTTGCCATCGCTTCCACCTTTTTCGAGACGTTGGTGTTAAAAGAGAAGATAGGGGGAATAGATGAGTAAACGCCCTAATATTCTCTTTATCAATACCGATCAGCACTCGTGGGATGCGCTCTCGGCGCACGGAAACCCGTATCTTCGGACGCCTAATATTGACGCGCTTCATAGGAATGGCACCTCCTTTCGCCAGTCATACTGTACGGATCCGGTATGTGCCGCGGCGCGTTCGAGTTGGGCGACAGGGCTATATACCTCCGAAACGGGTGTCCCTTTCAACGGTGGACATCTACACCCAGAAATTCCCGATCTTGGTCAAGTGCTCAGCGAGGGTGGCTATAAAGCGTTCCATTGTGGTAAGTGGCATGTTCCGGGTCGGGATGTCCGTGAAAGTTTTCAGACGCTTTATTACGGGCGGCGCAATATCGGTGCAGGCGGTGCCGCGTATTACGATTCGGCATCCACGCATGCAGTTGCCGATTTCTTGACGAACTATGATGGAGACGATCCGTTTTATCTTCAGATCGGCTATGTTGATCCACACGATGTCTGCGAGTATCTGCACAACCATGAGGAAAAACGTATCCCGAACCCAGTGGAACAGGGAATTGTTTCGGAAGATGTTTTACCGCCGCTCCCTGAAAATTTTGACTATGATGAACGGGAGACGGTACTGCACCGCGTCTGTCGAAGGGTTGATGACGCGCTTATCCACGCCGCTATCCTTAAAGGGGTGCGGGATTGGGACGAACTGCAATGGCGTTACCTGAGATGGAACTATTACCGGTTCATAGAAAAGGTTGATGCTGAGATTGGTCGAGTCCTCGCGTTGCTGCGCGAGACCTCTTTGCACCACAGTACAATCATCATCTTCAGTGCTGACCACGGTGAAGCGTGTGGAAGTCATCAGATGTTCCAGAAGTTCACGCTTTACGAAGAGAGCGTACGGGTACCGTTCATCGTGGCGTGTTTGGGTGATGAGATTTCTATAGAGAAAGACCGGTTTGACGATACACATTTCGTCTCCGGTGTGGACGTATTCCCTACTGTCTGTGATTATGCTGGTGTTGATGTACCTGAAGGGTTACAGGGAACCAGTGTGCGTCCGCTTGCTGAGGGGAGAGATGTGCCGTGGCGCGATTGCGCCTACATAGAGAGCAATTACTGGGGACGCGCGGTTGTCACTGAACAGTATAAATACGTTACGGAATATAGACCGAAGGCGGTAGAGGATTTCTTACCTCCGGGACCAGATGCTGCACAGTTCGGACTTGCGCAGCTATTTGATCGGCACGATGATCCGGGTGAGACACAAAACCTCGCAGGGGATGCTGCTTACAGCGAAGTCGTCAAGACATGCCAAGAGAAACTGCTGGCACAAGAAGCCAGACTTCATCGGCAGGAGATGGTGCATCCAAGTCCGAAACGGATAATATCGAATTGGGGTGACCGGTTACGGTCATATTGGAGCATAATGGATAGGATATAGCAAATCAATTCGTTAACATAAATAACCTCTGTTCGTTTCTTTACCTTTGTCAGAAAACGGTTTTCAATTTGATAAAAACGGGGATTGTGATCGTGACTTCTATATATTCACGACATTATGGAAAAGAATCAGTTGAAACGCATCGGAAACCATTTTTTGACGAAGGAAAAAAATGAGCGAAAACCCAAATATTTAAAAGAATGAATATATTTTCAAAACGCTTAAATCGACTCCCACCATACATGTTTGGTAAGCTGAAGCAGCTAACGCACGAACGCCGACAGCAAGGCATAGATATTATCGATTTGGGGATGGGTAACCCGAATCAACCGACACCGCAACCTATCATTGATAAACTCACGGAAGCGGCGCAGGAGATGCGGAACCACCGTTACTCCGCTTCGCGCGGCATCTACAATCTCCGTAGGGAAGTCAGTTGGCATTATGAACGCCGATTCGGTGTTGACATCGATCCGAACGAGGAAGCGATTGCTGTTATCGGGACCAAAGAGGGACTTGGGCATCTCGCTTTAGCTATGATTGATGAAGGTGACTTGGCGATGGTGCCGAACCCGACGTTCCCGATTCATACGTACAGCGTTGTGCTCGCGGGTGGCAGCGTTGTGAGTATACCGCTCACCGAAGAGAACGATTTTATCCCTTCGCTGACCGAGATCACACGCGATATTTGGCCGAGACCGAAGATGTTAATCTTAAGTTTCCCGCATAATCCGACGGGTGCTGTTGTCGATCTTGGGTTCTTTGAGGAGATCGTGGCGTTCGCGAAACAACAGGAGATTGTTGTCGTCCACGATTTGGCGTATGCGGACATCGTTTTTGATGGCTACAAGGCACCGAGTTTCCTTCAGGCGAAGGGTGCGAAGGATGTCGGCATTGAATTTATCTCGCTGTCCAAGTCCTATAACATGGCAGGCTGGCGGTGTGGGTTTGCAGCCGGAAATCAGGAGATTATAGAGGCACTCGCCCGGATTAAAGGCTACTACGATTATGGGATTTTCGCACCGATTCAGGTCGCTGCAATCATGGCACTGCGCACGCCAGAAGACACGGTGATGGAAAACGCTGCGATCTACCAGAAACGCCGCGATGTGCTTGTGGAAGGGTTAAATCGGATCGGATGGAAAGTCCCGAAACCGCAGGCTTCGATGTTCGTTTGGGCACCTATCCCTGAAACATGGCGGCATTTGAGTTCTCTGGATTTTGCGATGAAACTTCTGAATGAGGCGGAGGTTTGTGTCTCTCCGGGTGCCGGGTTCGGGCATAACGGTGAGGGATATATCCGCATCGCGCTCGTAGAGAACGAGGATCGGATTCGTCAGGCAGTCCGTCAGATCCGGCGTGCGTTGTTTGGTTAATTGTAAGGACGCGTCAAATACCCAATGTTGGCTGGATATGTATATAAATTATACATATCAACACCAATATGTATAAAAATCGCAGAAAAGTATACATGTCCGGCTGGAGATGTATACAAATTATATATATCAATGCCGATATGTATAAAAATCGCAGAAAAGTATACATATCCGGTTTAAAAATGGGGATCACTCCAGTCCCCACTCCTTCTTTGCTTCTTCAAACGAAATCTTCTGACTGCCCGTGTGAGAAATCGGGTTTTTGCCGACCCACCGCTCGTCGATCGGATGCTCTGCCGGTTGGAATCGGATATCACAACTGATACGCCAGCGATCTGAGAGATTCTTGGTGGAGGTGTGCATCGTGTGCATCGTGAAGATGATGACATCCCCCATCTCAAAATCGGCTGTCTGCCATTCCCCACCGTATTTATCGCTGATTTCCATCGGATCGCGTCCGAAGTGACCGGGAGTCCCGTCTCTGTCAACATCTGTTTTGCCGTAGGTATCCCGAATCGGTGCGAAACTCGGTAGGTTGTGCGAACCGACCAGTACTGTCAATGTACCCATCGTTGCAGGCACATCGCCGAATGGTACCCAACAGGTGTGCAATTGCTTTGAACCTCTACCCATATAGACGAAATCGAAGTGAGGTCCTGACCAGCCGTCGGGACGGACGAATCGGAGCCACTTATAATCAAACGTGCGGGTGTCGCCACTAAAGAAAGTGCGGAAGAACTTGAAGAGTTCGTCGCCTTCCAAAACGGACTGTACATCTGGATGGTGTGTAACAGCGGGTGTGCCCATCGTTCGTCCTGGACTTCCGCCACCAGCGATCGCTTCCATGATGTCAGTGTCGGGTTTGAAAACGTCGTCTTTTCCGTTTCCATTGGCGTATTCCAAGATAGCCCGGCGCCCTGCGATTAGTTTTTCCTTATCAATTAAGCCACGAACGAGGAGATACCCGTCCTCTGCTATCTGTTGGTGCAAGCCTTCTGCTGAGTCAAGCACGGCGTTACAGTCCCGAAGTACACCGAGGTGTGGACCCGGGAAGGTCAGTTCATGGTCTGCTACAAAAACGGTTTGTGCCATTATGTTCCTCCGAATTGTGCTATTAGGTCACAATTTATCTTTACTGGACATATACGGACGGTTTTATCCGTTGTGCCCCAAGTTGAAAGAGTGCATCGTTTGCTGGTGTCTCAAAGGTGAAAACAGGTTTACCCCACGCTATTACCATCTGTGCGAACTCTAAGGTCTTGCTGTCTTCTGCGGCGTGTGCGATACAGATTTTGTCCGCAAGTGCTGTAACGAAAGCGTTACGTTGGTTTGCCAATGCCGCTGTCTGTCGGTTGTAGCGACTTTCAAACGGAGATAAAATTAATAGTCGTTTTTTACCTAAAGCGTCTTTCCATGCCAATTTTATCCGCATATTTTCGATGCTCCGTGCCGGACATAGGAGGATCGGTTGTACACCACGTAGTAAGACGCGTAGGCATTCTTGTTCAATCGGTGAATGATAGCCACTGATCGTTGGGATTCCTCTCTCCTTGAATGTTTGTGCCAAGTCGTGCGTTTTCAGTATCAGTTCTCCGGGACACTTCTTGGAGCAGAAGAGTGCCCAGAGGTTTCCGTTAAAAGCGGTATCTGTTCTCGGTAACAAATCAATATTTCCACAAGTCCAGATCGTTTCTGGTGCTTCTGTTTTTAGGGTGTCCTTTAACCTTTTCGGATAATTCGGGTCTGTTTGTGTGATGCGTTGGATTGGCGGTGTCACTTCTGGATCCTGTTGTTTTTTATCGTTCACTTAATTGCCTAATTAATCGCTTACCTAATCGTTCACTTTCGCGCTTAGTATCATGGGCAATACCGATGCGATACCTCTGATTTCGGGCACATTTGGTGTGCGAATCGCTTACCTAATCGCTTACCTAATCGCTTACCTAATCGCTTACCTAATCGCTTACTTTTGGACGTATCGGCTTCCTCTACCTTTTCCTATCATGGCCAATAACCCTTTATTCGTCATATCCCTTAGTTCCTCATAGGCAACCCTACGCGAGACACTGTTAATCTCAACATATTCCTTTGTCGCAATTTGCCCGTTTTTTTGTACGTGAAACAAGGCGTTCTTTTGGCGTTCGTTCAACTGTGCTGAAATGTCGTCAATTTCAACATAAGTGCTTTCCTGAATTGGCGAATCAAAGATGATTTTGGTTTCAAGGGGGTGAAACTCATAACGCGGTGCTTTGTTTCCCCATTCCTTTGAGAGTCTCTTCATCATTTTGATGCCAGAGCCGTAACGTTCAATGAAGCCAATATCATACATGAATTGGCTTAAAGTGGGATTTACCGGTTCATGGACCGGCGCGTCCGGACTGACCCCTTCTGGAAAAGTGCCGGGATTGATAACCTCAACGCGGGTATCGAATATAAAGACTCGGACATCCGAGTGTTTTTGATAGTTGCGGTGAATTAAAGCGTTGATGATCGCCTCTCGCAGTGCTGTCAGCGGATACTCAAACTTATCGTCTCGTTGGAAACTCTTTGAGGTCCGAAAACTGAGGAGTCTAATATTTTTCCTGATGAATTCCTCGGCGGCATCGACCATTTCCCAGAGTGTCCCAGAGCAATCCAGTCGATTAATGACAGGATGGGTAACCGATATTCCTTTAAATCTGACAACCCGGAGCTGCGCATTTTGGAAGAATCTTTGGGGGTAATTACCGAAGAAGAGAATACCGGCATGGGTTGGCGTTCCTTCTCCGTTCCCTCCTTTAATGTTTCTCAACAATTCTGTCGCGTCCATGTCTTGCGGTTTCGCAACGTTTCTGACTTCTTCACGCTGAGTTAGGTACCACTGCACTTTTTTCGGGTCTATATCACCATTTCCGGCGTTCGCTGCTAAGAGTTGATCCCAAGTTTGTCCGGTGGCGTTGAGGTGCATCTGGACAATCTCTTGTGCGGACATGACGCGGTTGCTGTTGCCTACCCGCTTATAGCATATCCCCTTAACTGAGACAGGTTTTATACGACACGTTTCAATACGTATCCACAGCACTGATTTCCGCTCTACGTCAACTGTGCCAATTTCCAGAACCACCCGCGGCTCGGTTGCTTGGGCAATCCGGTTTGACCAGTTTCTTAGCGTCTCTTTGCCAATGGTAATTCCTCTAATTTCTCCGTTATCAGATACACCAATAAGGATAACGCCGCCATCGGTATTGGCAAACGCAGCAGCGGTTTGAATCACTTCCTGGTCAAAGTTCTCTTTGAATTCGGTCGTGGTATTTTCGCCTTGTGTGATGCGTTGTTTGAGATCAGAGGTTTCCATATTTTTCTAAAATCCAAATACCTACTCTTCCCAAAAATTTTCAATCGGCATTGGTTTACTGCGTCCTTTGTATATTAACCTAACCCGTATTGTGCCGAATGGACGTGGTGGTGGCGTAATGATGGCAGCATCCCAGTTAAGGATGTTCTCTTCATCATAGACGGGGAAAGCAAGGCGTTGTTTTGATTGTTTGGTTTTCATGGACTGTTTAAAACTCCCTTTGTTTACCATTCTATCAGAAGTGTGGGATGTGTGCAACCGTATTGCGCAAGAGTTCGAGAAATGAAGTGGCGCGCGTTTCACAGTTTTCATAGCAAAACCCAAAAGTAATAAGTTGTGAAATCATTTGTAAACCCATACAATGACTGGATTTTGATCGGTTTTTGTTGATGGATGCTGTGAAGGTTGCTATGAAATTTTATAGAGGGAAGGAGGGCTTAAGCTTACACTGTCTGAATCACGGATTATCGCGGATTTATCGGATTGCGCGGATTTTGAGTTTTCGCGCATTCAACGTTTTTGGTATAGCGTTGGGTTTCACTCGGTGCTCTGCGGTAATAGTAGATGTGTCGTCTGTAGACTATTCTTTGAGATGCTCATGTTTCGATCTCGTCCGTTCAACCCAACCTACGGTGAGCATCTTCCCTAAATCCACACGTATGGGTGCGTCAATTTCCCAAGCCCATACGATATTTGATGTCGTAGTTGATGATGTAGTCCAATACTTACTCTTCCCAGGGGTTTTCAACAGGCAACGGTTTCCTGCGTCCCTTGTATATTAACTTGACCCGTATTGTACCAGATTCACGCGGCGGTGGGGTGACGATGACCGCGTCTAAGTTAAGGATGTCCTCTTCATCATAGACGGGAAAAGCGAGGCGTTGCTTCTGTTTTTTGCCGGTTATGTTCGCACGTTGAGGTGTTTTCATGGTATGTTCAGCACTCCTTTGCATACAATTTTAGCAGAAGTTGATGGTGCGGGCGACCGTATCACAAGGGAAAAAACGCATTTTCAGTGAGTGATTTAATCCCGTACCACTTTATGGTCCAATTACCGATTGTTGTAGGAGGTCTATGAACCGTAAAATGTTCTCCTTCCTTAGGCAGATACTCTCGGTCTTTCAACCATTCCATCGTTGCATGTAGACTGTCTGTTGTCTTTAACTTTTCTATGAGATGGTTGACTCGGATGACAGGCACTTCCGGATTCTGAACATTGCCATATCCAATCCAATTCTCCGAGACAACAGCACCTTCAAAGCTGTAACTGGAGTCAATGTTGAGTTTTTCTGACAACGGTTTGTGGTTTTCTGCAAAAGCCTGTTTTAACTTTAGAATCTGAGAGACACCCTTTTTAATTTCTTTAGATTTATTAATACGCTCACGCGCTGTTGTTGGTGCAATGAACCATTTTAACTCTAAAAGTAAACACGATTTTTCAGAATGACTTACAATAGCGAGGTCGACATCTGTTAGGTTTGTTATATTGCCCGAAATGAATTTAAAGTCTTTATCACATAAACCAGTGGTGAAACGTTCTTTCATAAGATCTTCTTTTTCATTGGTAAATTCTGCGTAAATCCTCTGATTTTGATTTTGCATCCTATTTAGCAGTGCGGTGAAATTTCGCTCCGCTGAGGAACAAATCCATATATTAGGCACAATTGCGTAGTGCTTTGAATTCAGTTTAATTAAAAGCTGCAAAGCAGGGATAGGCCTTTCAATACCACTGCCTCCATAGGTCAGATCATCAAGAACACTTTTTACCTTTACAGGGGACATATCAGAATATCTAGCGACACACCGTATTAATCTCCCATAGGTTTTCACGTAAATACTATCAAGATAACCTTTATGAGTAACCCCTTGATTCATAGCGATTATATGTGCTGCCCTATGAATATATGCGATAGCACAAACAGTTTCAAAAACCTTCTGAAAGTTTCCCAACGTGTAACAACTAAATTGCCATTCACTTGGTAATAAAAATATGCGATTAAATAACGGTTGCAAATACTTTTTCATATCAGCAACCATTTTTGGGTTCAATTCGTAACGAAATCTATCGCCTTGGACCTTTACAGAATTGAGGATCGCTGTTGCAGGAAAATCATCGCTATTCAGATCAGATTGTGCTTCCTCGGGTTCATGTGCGTCAACCAAGATATTATATACTTCATATTCTATACTTGTGAAAAAATCCCCTGTTGGTTGAATAGTTGTTCCCTGAAGTTCTAAGTCAAGTACCCTATCCTTGCCGCTCGCACATGTGTATGCGAACTTGAACCAGTCATATTTACGTCCTAACTCAAATAAATCCTTGGATGCTTTGTGAATGTCTGGGTCATAAGCAAAGGGGATTTCCCCATCGTGTTCACAATCACGGTGGAGCCAAGAGACAGAATGCTCAAGTTCAGTAATAAAATCACTCCCTAACGCATGGAGATCTTGCGTGCTGAACACTTCATTGATTTGCTCATTTAACATATACTCTTCAGCAGACCGTAGCAAATACGATGCAGCAGTCGCAAACGGAAGCTTTAGAAGAGGATTAGAGTTGTAATAGTTGTCTATTTCCCTCTCAATTTTTCGTAATTCACAGGAAACATTATCAGCGGTTTTCATGCTGGAATCCCATCCATTTGCTTTTTATTCTTTGACCATGCGAACCGTTAAACCTGAATTTGGTCCGGGTGGTAAACCGAGAGCAGGCTCAACGCCCTTAGATATTCTCAAATCTTCTAGGAGTGCCCCAGCCGATAACCTTTTCCCTAACAAAATTTCAGATTCAGGTCGAGGCTGACTTACTGATTTTCCGCGATACACCTCAACTTGATTCATGCCTTCCTCTGTTACGCGAATGCATAAACCTCTTACATAATACCGATTGAATTCCCCTTCACTAAGAGTGTCGGGGGCTGTAATTGGGACCTTAGCCTTCGTGAAGCCGCCACCCCGCTTCCTACGTTGTTCATAATCTTTCATATAACCACGACTGCGTAATTGATGGGCAAGCCACGCGTCATCATGGTGCTCTATAGCCTCTTTAAGGAGAGACACGTAATTTTGCTCTCCGAGTTCATTAAGGCGCGGGCTCATATAAAGATTCTCATGAGATAAGTCTAAATCAACTTCGCTTAACATAAATGAACGTGTGCTTTCATCCAAATTTTCGTAATGTATTGCCACAGTTATTTCTCCTTGCTTGCATTTTAGAATCAGCGTTTCGTGCTGATATAGGCATCCGCAACGAAATACGCGAAAACCTAAGCATTGATTTTCAGTTCTGCTAGACTGTGTTGATCTTTCAATCTTCCCGACGGATTTTGGGAAATAATGTTATTAAAAGTGAATCGGAAACCTTTTGAACGGTTCGCCAATAATGTTAACAAAAATTAAGTATGCCATATGGCTGGAGGAAAGTCAAATTTATTTCGTTTTTTCGCGTTCAGTGGCTGTGTTAGTTTCCGAAGTTCATACGGTATTTGATGCCGTAGTTGATGATGAAGTTCAATTCCACCTCTCAAAATGAAACCAAGCGGAGCAATATGATTTCTAAACGGATTTAGTTCGTTTCCGTATCGTTCTGAAAACGACTGCGGATAAATTCTGTTACCTCCGGTCCTAATAACTTCTTCTTTCCTCCCTCAGTTTTGACATGAAGTTCCCATTTGCTTGTGTAAAAAATGTCTTTTTCTTGTGGGGGACGGACCACAAGTTCAATGACCCACAAATCTTGCACGGTTTCTTTTTGTAAATTATCAACGCTATGAAATTCAAGATCCCAATCTTCAACACTTATTGGAGGTCTTATAGCCCCTAGCTTTTCAGATACTTTACGACGCACCTCATCTCTCTGCTGTTCATTAAGAATTACACCTACAATAATTCTATCACTATCCCTTACTCCCCAGAAAATACGTCCGCCTTCCCGATTGAGAAAGGCAACGGCGTACTCATCAGAGTCTTTTGTAATTCGATTAACTGGATTTCTGCCCTTGACCTCTTTAAATTCGTAGAAAAGTGTCTCTTCAAAAGGAACGGGCTGATTTTGAATAAAATGAATTTGGGTTGGCTCAGTTAGGTTGTCAGCATCAGTCGCAATCGCTAAGTATTTTTCAGTTAGTTGTTTGTTTTCATGTAACTCAGAAATTTCACCTTCCGAATCAAATGCAATACCTTCTTCAAAACATTCAATTGCTTTTTGATACTGACTTGTCCTAAGAAAAACTAAACCCTTGTTGTTAAGGACAGTTGCTTTCTGATGTGGATCCTGCACTTTGTCGAGTGCTGTATCGAAATCTCTGAGAGCAGATTGGAATTCTCCAAGATAAAGAAGTGCTAAGCCATAATTTGAGAAATCCATAGGATCAACGAACGTAATCCACTGTCCAGGACGTAAACTTTCCTTTAAGTCTTCGTCTACTCTGCAGAAACTTGTAATCCCTCCCCCTATTGCCTCAACATACTTTTCATGTGGAGTTGCTAAGCTCACTTGGATGTTTGTCTTCATCATCCGAATTTGGCGCTTATCATGGAGAGAACCGTAAGTGGGCTCCCTCATATCAGCAATAAGCATTTCTAATAATGGGGTCGTAAATCCTGAGCGAACTATGCCAGTGATCCGTTTCCGATCTTCAGTTGAAGGATTTAATTGATTCCGATGCGCCCACGATTCATGAAACTGTGCGGTGTCCTCATACAAGGCGAAAAGCAGGCCCGAAGGGGACGCGAGTAGTATTCTCCTCGTGCTTTCTTTTTCATCATCAGTTTGGTGTACTGAATCGAGATAAAAGCGTTTGAGCACATAATCGACTAACTCAAAATCAATTCTGGTAAAGTAATACTCGGAAGTTGTGAACTGCTCTATCTGTTCTTTATGTTTTTCGTTATCTGAGAGAAACTCTTTAACTAATTTTGCAAAAGTCTCAATATCCTTTTTCACAATATACTGCTTCACTTGATCTTGACTTACTTTGTCACAAATATTTTCGGCGACAAGTGCGGTAAGTGGCTTCTCTACAATCGCAAGCGGTTCGCCGATTCCATCAGCAATTTCGTTTGCAGATTTAGGATCGCTGTCAAGTAGACTCAATATAATCTTTTTATGAATTAAATTATCCATGTTCTCTCCATATTTTAGTGTTGTGTGGTGTATTCAATTCCCCAAACCCACACGATATTTGATGTCGTAGTTGATAGTGAAGTTTAACTCTTCGTTTGCGGGGTTTCGGAGGCACGAGCAAGCAGGCATTGAAACACAAGACTTCTGAGTTAATTGGGACAAACTCATGCCTCAAATCTGGCATATTTACAAGAGTATTCAAGAAAGTCCCGAAGATAGTTCAAATCAATTCTATGTTTTGTAACGTCGGGTGGGTAGATTGCAACAATTAGTTTATCACAGTAGTTCCCAGAGGAACATGAGGCAATAAACGAACGGATAATCTCAATAGGACTTACGCAAAGTTGACGACAATAGAAGGCTTTTTGATCTCTCGTCGCAGATAGTCCTCGTATAAACTTTCTTTCAGGCGGTAAATCGTTTGACCCGTCGTGCGCGCAGCACGCGTCAAACTGACCCAGACCCACAAACAACAGGCAATATGATTGCGTTGTCCACGATGTTGACGACTTTGGCACTTGCTGATACCTGTCGTTTGCTTGAGCTCACGATGAAGTTGCTCAATCTTCCAACGAACGCGACATTCTTGCTGCGTCGCAGTCACATCCGATTGAGATAAATCGTTGGTGGCAATATATTCCGTGCGTCTGGTGCCGGACGCTATCCGAAACAACTTCACTTGGTGGCCTTTCGGAAACTTGTAGATATGAACACGTTTACCCTGTCGCAACTCTGATTCTGTCCACGTCAGATCATCTATCCGTTTGTGCGGGTCAACACCCTCAGTGTCATTGACGAGACGATTGCGTTTCAAGGGAGCATAATAGATTTTTGAGAGACTCTGAATCGTTTTTAGCACTGCCATTGAAGCATACCAAGAATCTACTAACACGACCCGAAACGGGAGATTTTTCACGAAGTAGGCGTTCTGCAACATCTCCTGAAGGTGTTGAAGTTTGGTTTTCGCGTCTCGGTCTGGATCATAGATACGGTAATCAATAATCCAATACTGATGCGTCTTCGGATTGACATAGACACATGTCACGAGACCGATGCCTTGGATGACACGTTTTTCGGAGCCACTCCACTGCCGGCGAACAGGTTCTATCTGTTTCGCATAAGGTTTTGGCATGACGGTATCATCAAAAAGAACGTATCCGTCTTCATCAAACTCAATATCGTTTCGCACTGAACGCCAGAGTTCACGGGCAGGGATACGTTCGGTATTCAGGAGACGATTGAGTTGATCATGGCTCCATTTCTCCGTATGATTGGCAAAGTGTGTCTGTGTGAAGTTCTGAAAACCGGCTAACAAAAATTGGCAATAATCCGAGAACAGCGGTTGTCTCTTTTCAGAAAGATTCATGCTCATCATAATTAAAAACTATAACACATTTTAATTCATTGCGTAAGTCCTAACTAATATAGTACCAGAGTTCCGCTAATGATTCCCTCAAATTCTCTATAGTTGTATTTGCAACTCCGTCGTTGTTAATATGAGTATTAGCAACCAGATAAAATAGACGCTCTTTTCTCTCCAACTGAATCACCGTGCCGATAGGATAACGTCTTTTATTCCCACGCGTCTTTTCAGGTGGTTCTTCATAACAGTAATTTTCTTTAGCCAACGCCTTGTCAATATCCAAATCAAGATGACTAACTTCTGAATCATAATACCGCCGGATAAATTCTCCTTGTATGCTGTGTGCTTTAGGAATTCGTCCGTCTAAGTCTGTATCAAATGTTGTGTTAATGGGAACAACTAAATCACCTAAAACCTCAAAAGCATCCGCGATGTGAATTTCTATTGTGACATCCCTCTTCCTTAACTGATAAACAAAAACCTTTTTTGGACGGTCAAAGAAACAAACAAACAACACACCAAGAGCAAAAAACCAAACTCCGTGCGCGGACAGGAAAGACTCAGCGTCTTCATTAAGAAAAGACAGAATCTCAATCGCTAGCCAAATTGCTCCAACTGAAGCAAGTAGGTGCCCCCCAAAAGCGATCCACCAATCACCGGATAAGAAACTATACTTCAGCAAAGAAAAATAATGTCGAAGGCGTTTCATAATCCTAGTTGTTGATATACCTCACGACGATAGTAACGCGCTCCAGACTCACCCTCTTGCTTAAGATCATAATATTCTGTCGTCCAGTTTTCAAGGGCATACTGAACTATTCGTAAGTTGAAACTAATGTGAACAACCAATTGGTCGCGTATTATAGGTGGACATCGGTTTTTATCCATTTGCCTTCTTCCGTTTAAATTTACAGCAACAATCGGAATATTTAGGTCTATTGCCTGTTCCATTTCCCACCTTACGAATTTATACAAGTACTGGGTGCTTTCACCAATAAGAACAATGAAAGCCTTTGTATTACGCAAACGCTCTTTTAACTTGAGTTTGATGGTGTTTTCGTTACTGATGGGTAGTAGTCGGTTTAAATCATGAGCGTTGTGGAATTGAAAGTTAGTGTTATCGTTCTGTTTCCATGCAAGCATCAGGCGGTAATAGTGTATATCGTTGTCTGCGTCAAAACACACGTAAGTCTTATTCCGGTATGGCATTTGTAGATTCCTTCCAAAATTAGAGGATTTTGCGTAAATAATGTTTATGAGTACACCACCGCGCCTGTTGAGGTGATGCGCTGCGATTTTCACAGCAGCGGTTTGGAATTCAAATAGTTTGTCCTCAAATTCACGTGGAATCCGAAATTCAGTCAATCCAGCGCGTGCTTCTTGTGAGAGGTGATAGGTCATTTTGACGTAGATGCGGTAAGGCGGGATGGGTTCCTCCGGTGCCCAGCTCTGTCAATAATTTCTGCCAATTCTTTGGAGATATTGATACACCACTTGTCATTCCACCGTTCTTCAAACCAGTCCTCTAGCTTTTCACACGCATCGGCATCGATGACATCAACATTGAGTTCACCCTGTTGTGATAGCCCGGAGACTGTTAGATTGCTACTGCCGAGGTAGCCCACAGTTGGTGCGACCAAGTCTGATCGGTAAATTAGATAGAGTTTCGCGTGGAGCGTGTGTCGGAGAAAGAGTTTTACCTTTACCTTCTCTTCGCGAAGTTGGTGTGCTAATTGACGTAACCCTATTTCGTCTTGGCGTGTGGGTACACCAATGGTTAATTCCTCACGGAACTCCTCTGCCAATTTCCGTTTGAGACGGAGTGCTGTTTGGTTATCAATTCCGCTGTCCTTAGCAATCCGCATCGCTTCTCGGAGTTCTTCTTCCGGTAAGCGTTGCATTCCGACGAGCAGACGGCAGCAATCACCTTCTCCGCCATCCCAATTTTCAACATAAGGCGCGAGTCCACGCCAACCGCGTAGGTTGAAATAGCCGACACAGAAATCTGCATGTGTAGCGGTTTCAAGTGTTTGTTGAAGTGCAGGAAGGAGGGGTTGATCAATGTTGTCGAAAATACGGGCATTTCAAATTATTTCCTTTTGCTTAATTGGGCAGATTTAACGCGTCCAGATTTTTCCTTCTTGGAGATAATCTGGTATATCTAAATTTAATATCCTGACTTTTGGGTGGCTTTCAAACATCATACGCAATGTACTTATTCCTTGATATGCATGAATTATAAGTTCTCGTTGCTCTTTGAAATACTTTTGGTCGAAAACATTTCCATTTATCGCATGGGCTGGTCTCTGACGTTTTTTTCTAATATCTCTAAATGCTTGGATAGCTTCATCCCAAGGACTCCAATCATTTATGCAGTAAAACTTCCTAATCCAGCTATCCAAAATTTGGAGCGTTCCTTTTGGTTGAACTTGTATTTTTCCATCTTTCCTTTCTATTTCCGTCTCATACCGGACTTCGTTCAGAAAGAATTTTTTATTGATATTTTCAGAGATCATTTTGTCTAACAAGTGAACAAAGTCGTTAAATTCTTCTAAGGTGGGTCTTACAAGAAAGCCAAACTTTCTGGGTTTATTCTCGTTATATTCGCCAAAATCTTCACGAAAGAGAGGTGGACGGTTCATACCTTGGGTCATTTGACGAATCAAATATAACTCGCTTGCGAAGGCATCAAAAATCGACACTTTTTCGCCCCACTCGCCCAAGATGGCATTTCGATAAAAATCCGGATGCAGCTCATAGTCATCTCCCAATTCTTTGGCTTTCCAAATTTGCTGATGTTCAGAGCTTAAACGCGCTAAATGGTACACGAAAACGGCAACTGCACGGTTTAAGTCAGCATCATATGAGAAACCAAACATTTCAAGCACAACTCGGTCCCTCTCTGACAAGTCGTCTGCATTGTTGTAACTAATACGCCCTCTAACATCATCATTTTTATAAATGTAACGAGGATCATTCCTATAATATTCCAAAACTGATAGGTCAAATGAGCGATGAATTACCTGAGGCGATCCTAACGCTAAAGCTAATTCATAGGGTTTGTTTTGGTAATCAGAGCGATCAACAACTTGTACTGCCACCGGAAATTCGGGCCACTCCCTAAGACAAGATTGTGGTATAATATCCATCTACTTGAAAGGAGTATCCGATGGCAAAACGAAAACGAAGAAACTTCACGCCCGAGTTTAAAGCCGAAGTTGTTCTTGAGGCACTCAGCGGTGAAAGTTCACAAGCAGAAGTGTGTCGGCGACACAATCTCAGCGATGAACAACTTTCAAAGTGGAAGCGACAGCTTCTTGAAAATGCGGCGACCCTCTTTGAACCCGCTGATAAACACTCTGATGCCGATGCGGAGCGGATTGCCCAACTTGAGCAACTTGTTGGACGGTTGACCCTGGCACTTGACATCGAAAAAAAAGCCTCAACTTACTTGAGTTGACCCCGATGGAGCAGCGAGACATGGTTGAGGCATTACGGACAGACTTTTCGGTTCGGCAGATATGTGAGACACTCGGTTTCAATCGAAGCAATCTCTATTATCAACCGAAAAGCGATCCCTATGAAGAAGTCCTCCGGGAGGACATAGAGCGGTTATCTCTGCGGTATCCGACTTATGGATATAGGCGTATCACGCAATTACTGGTGCGTTGCGGACACACCGTCGGATATAAACGTGTCGCCCGATTGATGAAATCCGCCAATCTCTCGATTTCCGTCAAACGTGTCTGTCAAACCACCAATTCTGTTGAAGGTGTGCGTCCCTGGGAAAATCGCCTTGAAAACCTTGAGGTCTCCCGATGTGATCAGGTCTGGGTGGGCGATATTACTTACGTCCGTCTTAAAGGACACTTCATCTATGTTGCTCTGCTCATGGATGTCTTCACGCGCAGGATCAGAGGGTGGCATATCAGTCAACACTTGACGCAATCTCTGACGTTGAAATCCTTAGAGACAGCATTATGTCAAAGTATCCCAGAGATCCATCATTCGGATCAAGGTGTTCAGTATCTTTCAAATGCGTATATCTCACGGCTGAGGCATCATGACATTGAGATTTCAGTCGCCCGGCGAGGGTGCCCTTGGGAGAACGGATATGCTGAAAGGCTTATCCGCACGCTCAAGGAAGAAGAAGTTCATCTCAACGCTTATGAGGACATCCATGAAGCGAGAACCCGCATTGGGCATTTTATTACACAGGTGTATAATCACAAACGCCCTCACTCAGCGTTAGGGTATTTGACCCCTGTCGAATTTGAGGAAAAAAACTTGTCTTAACTTTGCTAATTTTTGGTCTGAATAAACGGTAGCACTACAGCATGTCGTATGTGTATAGTCCCAAGATTTTTAAAACTGAATAACCTCAATAAAATTTCATTCATTTTTTATATCAGCCAATGTGGATTCTATGATAGAATCATATTACACTTTACCCAATATTTTTGGCAATCATAGGTTTTAAAAAGGAGAGAATACGTGAAAATGAGACTCGCACAATACGGTATTTCCCACGACCACGCTTCGGGGAAAGCCAATGTGATGAAGGAAAGTGACGAAATTGAATTCGCTGGTGTTTTTGAACCGTCAGCAGAAGTCCGAGAGACCCTTGGTCAAAGCTCGGTCTATGAGGGGGTTCACTGGTTTACGTCCAAAGAAGAGATGCTTAATGATGAAACAATCGTTGGGATTGCGGCGCAGGGTCGTGTGTCACAGAACCTCACCTTTGCACGGGAGATTCTGGAACACGGCAAGCACGTTTGGTTTGATAAACCGGCCGGTGATAACCTTGATACGTTTCGAGAGGTTTTGGACATTGCGCGAGACAGAAACCTACTCGTTCAACTCGGTTATATGTTCCGATACAATGCTGGCTTTCAGTTTATCCTTGATTGGGCGAACTCCGGCAAACTTGGCGATATTTTCTCTGTTCGGGCAAGAATCTCGTCAAGCCTTTCAAGCGAAGCACATTGGAAACGTTGGGATTCACTCGGTGAACACTCCGGCGGTATTATGTTCATCCTTGCCTGCCATCTCACCGATATTATCGTCGCGCTGTTAGGACGACCGACACGGGTGACACCCTTTTCGAGGCACGATGGACACGACGTGCCGTGGTATCGGAACAATACAGCGGCGGTATTTGAATATCCGAAAGCATTGGCGACCCTTGAGTCAACGGCGTTGGAAATTGATGCCGGTAAATCAAGGCGATTGGAAGTCTACGGGACACGCGGCAGCGCAATCCTTGAGCCGCTTGAACCGCCAGCGTTGCGGTTGTGTCTTGACGAAGAACGGGAGGGATATGCGAAAGGTTGGCAGACAGTGCCTGTGGAGCGACGACCGCGTTATGTCGAAAGCCTTCGCGCATTTGTCGCTGATATTCGGGGTGAGAAATCTCCTGATCGTTCACTTGACCACGAGTTCACAGTTCAGGAAACGGTATTGCGGGCAGCAGGACTACAACAATAACCCAAGTTGCTATTTAGGGATTCATCTCCCAGAGAAGCACAGAACCATCATGACCGCCACTTATGAGGATTTTGCTATCTGGACTGAACGCGAGGCTATTGACCCAAGATGCATATCCGGTCAGTGTTTTCTTGCATTCGCCAGTGTAGACATCCCATAAATGGATCGTGGCGGCAGCGCCGCCACTTGCGAGGGTTTTTCCATCAGGACTGAACGCTAAATTATATACACATTCTGTATCTACGGTGAAGGTCATCTCGGTTTTCCCTGTATCTATATCCCATAGATGGATTATCCCGTCGTGGCTGTCTCCACTTGCGAGGATTTTTCCATCAGGACTGAACGCGACACTTTCGACCCATTTTTTGTGTCCGGTAAGTGCCATTTTATTATAACCAGTTGCAACATCCCAGAGACGAATAGTTCCACTATCATGATCGCCGCTTGCGAGGATTTTTCCATCAGGACTGAACGCGACGGTCTTAACCACATCTGTGTGTCCAGTCAGTGTTTTTTTGTGTTCGCCGGTGTGTGCATCCCAGAGGCGGATGGTAGTGTCCCCACTCCCACTCGCAAGTATATTTCCATCCGAACTGAGTGCTATGGTCGCAACCCAACCTGTATGCCCAGTCAGTGTTTTTTTGTGTTCGCCGGTGTGTGTATTCCAGAGGTCGATGCCATCGTTAGTCCCAGAAAAAAGCGTTTTTCCATCAGGACTAAACACCAGATTGCGAACAGTATCCTCAAACCCCTCTTTAGACCCGTTGAGCGTTCTTATAGGTTGCCTTGTGTCCGTATCCCATAGACGAATAATTCCCTCGTAGCATCCACTTGCGATAATGTCACCATTGGCGTTGAACGCTACACTAATCCCCTGCCCTGAATGTCCAGTGAATGTATGTTTTTCGTCGCCTGTGCGTGCATCCCAGAAGCGGATAGTGCCATCGCCACTGCTACTTACGAGGGTTTACCATCAGGACTAAACGCTAAGCCTCAGACATATCGCGTATGTCCAGTGAAGGTTAGTTTGTGTTGTCCGGTGTGCGCATCCCAGAGGCGAATTGTTTCATCTTCATACGACGAAGTAGCAAGTATTTTCCCATCAGGGCTAAACGCTAAGCGACATACATGCTCCTTATACACGGGGAGGATCATCTTGAGTTCGCCTGTGTTTAAGTCGTGGAGGTAGATGGTGCCATTGACACTGCCAATAGCGACTGTTTTTCCATCAGGAGTGAACGCTGCGTCCACAGTGGAGCAATCAGGGTGCATAGCGAATGTTTTCTTGTGTTCACCTGTGTCTGAATTCCACAGCCTGATTTTGCCGTCCCAATTCACACTCACCAGTGTCCCTCTGTCTGGCGTGAATGATAACTTAATAGCCCAATCCGAATCATTTGGGAGTGTATACTTTTCCTCTCCGGTGATAGCATCCCATAATAGGATAGGCCCTCGATGCCCACCCCCCGCAATTGTTTTTCCATCAGGACTGAAGACTATGCTTCTGATATAATCTGTTGTAAGCCCAACGAGCGTTTTTTGCGTCCCTGTGATTCTATCATGCAGGGTAATAGTGCTATCGTCATTTCCACTCGCTAAGATGCGTCCATCTGGACTGAAGGCAAGGCACAAGACTCCACTCGTATTTCCTGTGATTAGACTGACCTCTCGATGTACCGTTAGATCGTAAAGCCAAATACCGATGTCACTTGCAACAGTCAGAAACTTACCATCAGGCGAATATTGTATATCAGTTACATCCGCTTTACCGAGACGCGCTTTGGCATCTTCTGGTAGATTCCATTGTGTTGTATCTTGTGCTAAATTGTTTTCCACTGTTTTTGTTCCTTTTGTTAGACCGTTGTTGCTATTTTTACCTGGGATCGTATCGTTGCCCACTCGGTTTTGCAAATCGGGTTTTGATTGAATATCAAGAACAATAGGTGCGTCAACAATTTCAATAGTGCTTTCCGATTGTGCATCAAGACTATATGGCTGCTGAAAACCGGTGAGTAATTGAGTGCCTACACCTATCAGTAAAAGTGCCAAAACAGCAGATGAAGCTAAAGCTGCCCACGGTAGTTGGTTGCTTGCCTGAGGGGCTCCCTCTTTCAGTTTGGCTATCTGCTGCATGATGTTTTTAGTGAGGTCAGCTGGGAGTTGGATACCACCAAGGGTTTTATTAATTATATGCTCTTGATTTTTTAAATTTTTTCGAGCCCGTTGTAGTCGGCTTTTAACCGTGTTCGGGGAGACCCCTAAAAACTTGCTAATTTCTTCACAACTCATTTCTCCGAGATAGTAAAGGACCATCACCGTGCGTTCACTCTCAGGCAGTTTTTCCATGAGTCTTTGCACGATCTCACGTTGATGCTCAACAGCTTCCCTTTCGCGCTGTTCCGCAGTGTAGTAGGCATAATCAGTCTTCTCCAATGTTTCTTTACTGGTGGCTTCAAGCGATTGCGTATCCAATTGTTTTTTCAGTTGTTTTTTTCGGAACCATGCTTTGCAAAGCCGGTCTGTGATAACGTAGAGCCACCCTGCAAACTGACTCGGATTTTTTAGCGAGGCAAGTTTTCTGTGTGCCTGCAGGAAAGCGTCTTGGGTAATCTCTTCAGCGATATGGAAATCCTCGATTTTCCGCCATGCGAGCGCGTGAACGCTTTTTTGGTATTTTTTAACCAACGTGCTGAATGCAGCCTCATCCCCAGCCAATATGCTATAAATCAATTCAACGTCGTCTCTTTCCATCAGAGATCTCCCATAATCAATTTAGGCTTACAATTGTGGTGACGCGATTTTACGGTGGGCAGGTTGCATGATTGTCATAAATCGGAAAAAAAGGAGAATGTCGGCGGTAATTTTTGAATCGCGGATGACTATAATTACAGATACACTACAAATCGGCGAGGTTAGGAATCTCGCCTACCGAGAGATAGACTATTTCCGAGTTTTCCCGTTTAAAAGCACTATTACTCCTATTAATCTTCGTTTTCGATAGCGATAATAGGAATAGTTGTAACGGGAAATGCCGATGGTTTGTAGTCTCCATCTGGTGCTTTGGTCGGGAATTTGTATTGCGGGTCTGTCAGAAGTTCATAGACTGCAGTATCTCCAGTTCTAACCCGTTCTCTGGTATTCAATTCCCATTCGACTTCGAGTGCCTCGTGTCGCCCTGGAAAGTCTTGTGTCCCCAATATTGATGTCAAAGCCCAGTAGAGATACTCCGTAACCATGCAACCATAATCACAAGTTTCATCCGTATAGTGATACCACGCTTCTGCCGGATACCCGCTCTTGGGACCCCCTTGTGGCACTTGCTCGAAATATCCGCCACGGGCGGCATCCATGCACTTCGCTAAGGCGGACCCCCGTACCTCCCCGAACACCTCGGGGTAAGCGTTGGCATAACCGTGTTGTGTAATAGGATGCAGAATTTCCTCTAATGCGCCGTCGTAGTAGTGGCCATCGGGCGCGTTGATTCTGCCATCAACAAGGAAATCCGGCTTAGTTTCTTCGCCATAGAGGTCTTGACCAAATCTATAGCCCGCTTCTGCCATCAGCCCCATTTCCACCCGCTCCATCTCCGCCTCTGTACCGGGCATAATGATGAAGACGTTTCGGCTCACAAGGTGACTGAGAACCCGTGTGTTGTCAGGAACACCGTCTTCGTTGTTATCGAGGTATTGTGCCAAAATGCCTGCGGCGTGAGAGAGTTTATTTTTAGGTGTTGTTCGGCTTGCGAAGATGTGAACACCGAAAACGTTGACGTATTTGTCACAACCGACTTGTCTGAAGACAGAAAATTTGCTCGGTATCTTTACGATTTCGATGCTCGGTGTTACTTCAATGCTTCCGATTGCGTTGTCGCTCATAATTTGAGATGATGCAAGCCCCATTAAAGCCAGCATGATTCCAACAGTCATAGCTTCCCTTCCCTTCAGGGTGTCGGACATGTAGACGCAAAAAGTGGGAATTTCCGTCCTTTAAACCCCCTAAATCTCCCTTATCAGGGGGGTAGGGGACTTTGAGAGGGAATGCGTAAGCCCTAATCAAGGTTATGCAAATCGAACGCCTAACTTTACATTCTCACCCGGGTGTGTCGCTATCTTCGGATACTCGTCCAACAAATCATCGAAATCGACAACAGGATAAATAACAGGCTCAGACTTCAGACTGCCATCATAAAGGAGCCGCAAACTGATTTCAAAGAGTCTGCCTTCGTTCCAATTTGGGTATTCCGGATTCGGTTCACTACACGCGCGTGAGAAGACAATAGTCGGTCGATTGAAATGCGCTTCAGCACCGAGATCTAATCCTGCTGGGTAGATACCGGGCCATGCACCAGCAACAACCGTTCCTAAATACGTCACGCCGCGGATAGCCGCTTGTAGTGCCGTATGATGCCCACTATATTCGATACAAACATCAGCACCTCGTTTATCGGTGGCTTTTTTTATCTCTAAACCGGCATCATCTGTTGTTGGGTCAATAACAATATCAGCACCGCATTCGAGGGCTACATTGCGGCGCAACTCAAGCGGATCGACACCGATTACAGGATAGGCACCAGCCAACTTCGCAAGCTGGAGTGCCATCAGTCCAATACCACCCATTCCAAAGACTGCCACGGCATCACCGATGCGGACATTCCCGTCGCGCACCGCACCCAAAGCAAAGTCCGTCGGATCTAAACAGACGGCTGCCTGCCAAGGCACGCCATCAGGCAGTTTACGGACACCTGCAGCACCCCAAACATTTTCCTCGCGAAAAGAACTGTGCCGAAAAACGCGATCTCCGATCTCAAATTCGGTGACATCCGCGCCAATCTCGGTTACTTCACCAACACACATGTTCCCAAGTCCTGAAGGATAGTGCACCATTCCGGAGGTGTTTGCTTGAAAAACCTTATATTCTCCATCGTAGCCACCGCGTGGACTGGCATAGCCCTTATACGATGCCATCTCTGAACCGTGTTTGGCAGCACCAAATTGGCTCTTAACACGAATTTCATTCACTTGCAACGGTTGGCTCTCATATTCTCGAAAAGCGACCTGTTCTTGGGCAGGTGCAATGAGTTCTCTTGGCATATCGTTTAATTCCTTCCTATATTATTTGCGTTCAAATTGGAACAGAACGGACGCATATCCAACATACTAAAGGACAGAAGGATGGAAGAAACGGAAGGATGGTGAAACATCCGTCCAATCTTCCTACGGGAAACACCCCAGCAAAAACACTTTCAATTCCGTAAGCAAACGAGTGAATTTTGCGTGAGTTCTATTGGAAGTTCAATTTTAATCGGCGATTGCTTGGTAGCTGAGGATGCGAATTCTCTCTCCGAGATCTCCAGCACCGGGATGCAATTGACACATAAAGATACCGAGCATCTGCTCTTGCGGGTCAATGAAAAAACTCGTAAAGAAGAAGCCACCGCCGCTATACGCCCCGACTGATCCAATGTCCCAAAGGTCTGATTCGCTTCGGACAACGCCAAAGCCAAAACCAAACCCGTAATTAACATCCATCTTGGCGAGTCGGTCCGTCGTCATGAATTCAACGGTTTTTCGACTCAACAATCGGACACCGTCAAGTTCTCCGCCGTTGAGCATCATCTGTGCAAAACGGGCATAATCAGAGGCAGTAGAGACTAACCCAGCACCGCCAGAGAAATAGGTTTGTGGACCGTTGTATGGATAGTCCGTTGAGTAGATCACCAAACCATCTACTGTCGGTTCTTTGGATTTTCGCATTATGGGGCCGTCTCCGGTTCGCTCGTACACTGTCGCAAGTCGTTCACGTTTCGCTTCAGGGATAAAAAAGTGTGTATCTGTCATACCGAGCGGTTTGAAGATACGCTCAGCGAGAAACTCATTGAACGGCATCCCCGATACGACTTCGACGAGGTGACCGAGTACATCTATCGATAGACCGTACTCAACTCTGTCCCCCGGTTGATGCAACAGAGGGATCGTCGCCAACACTTTCATTTTCTCCGCAAGAGTGCTCTCATCCTGTAGCAGCCCGTGGGTGATGCCCGCATCGTTGTATAGCGGACCGAGTCGCTCATTCCAGTGATACGTTAGACCGGACGTGTGGGTAAGCAGATTCCAAATGGTAATCTGCCGTGTTGCGGGTACAGGTGAGGCTGAATCTTCGGCATCTTCCGGCGGCAACACGTGCATCTCTTTGAAAGCGGGAATGAACTTTGAGACCGGCTCATGCAACCGAAAATGCCCTTCTTCATAAAGCATCATCACAGCGACGCTCGTGATCGGTTTCGTCATTGACGCAATACGGAAAATGGTATCGGGCATCATCGGTTTTTCTGCCTCAACATCCATCATACCGTAAGCACCCAGATGTGCGATTTTTCCGTGCCTTGCAAGCAATGTAACGCCGCCAGCGATTTTCTGCTGAGCGATGTGTGCTTCCATGACCTTATCAATTCTTGAGAGTCTTTCGGTAGAAAGTCCAACTGCTTCAGGCTCCACCATCGGGAGCTGGTGGCTGAAGGCAGATACCGTCAGCATCAGCAAGAACGAGATGTATACTAAAATTCTGTCAGTTTTTTTCATTGAAGCCCTTCTTCTTTTAAGCCAAAATGTCGCGGACGACATGCCCGTGGACATCGGTGAGACGGAAATCTCGTCCTTGGAAACGATAGACCAGTTTTTCGTGGTTAATCCCAAAGAGGTGCAACATCGTGGCGTGGAAGTCGTGGACATGCACGATATTTTCAACGGAATTGTAACCTAATTCATCGGTGTTCCCGTAACTGATACCGCCTTTGATCCCGCCACCCGCCATCCACATTGAGAAGCCTTTGATGTGATGGTCGCGTCCGGTACCTTGTGCCATCGGTGTCCGACCGAACTCGCCACCCCAGATGACTAAGGTTTCATCTAACATACCGCGCTGTTTCAGATCGTTGACGAGTGCAGCGGTTGCCTTATCAACATAGCCAGCTGTTGTCTTAATCGCGTTCTCAATACCGCCGTGATGATCCCAACCGCGGTGATAGAGTTGGATAAACCGCACGCCGCGTTCTGCCAGCCGCCGCGCGAGGAGGCAGTTTGAGGCATAGGAACCGTCACCCGGTTTCGCGCCGTACATATCAAGGACATGCTGCGGCTCTTTGGAGATGTCGGTTAATTCGGGAACACTCGTCTGCATTCGGAACGCCATCTCGTACTGACTGATACGCGTCGAGATTGTTGGATCGTCCACGGTCTCGTCGAGAATACCGTTCAACGCTTGCACGGCATCTACAACGTCGCGCTGTTGCTCTGTGTCCACACCGCCAGGATTGGCGACGTAGTGAACGGGGTCGCCGGTTGAATGAAACTGGACTCCTTGAAACTGACCCGGTAGGAAACCACTGTGCCACTGCCGGGTGGCAATCGGTTGGTCCTGCCCGCCACCAGAAGATGTAAGCACAACATAGCCGGGTAGATTTTCGTTTTCACTGCCAAGTCCGTAAAGTAACCACGAACCCATGCTCGGTCTACCAGCGATGGCAGTGCCAGTGTTCATGAAAGTATGCGCCGGGTCGTGATTGATCTGCTCGGTTTTTAGGGAACGCACGATGCAAATATCATCAGCGAGGCTTCCAATATGTGGAAACGCCGTGCTCATCTCTTGCCCGGATTCACCCCACTTTTTGAATTCATGCGTGGGACCTAAGCACTTAAGCGAATTCGCTTGACCTTGAAGTTGTGCAATCGGTTGCCCTTCGGTGAAAGACTTCGGCATGGGTTGCCCGTGTAATTCGGCGAGTTTCGGCTTGTAATCCAAAGTCTCTAAATGTGAGGGACCGCCCGCCATGCAG
This sequence comes from Candidatus Poribacteria bacterium, assembly GCA_965208735.1. Taxonomy (GTDB): domain Bacteria; phylum Poribacteria; class WGA-4E; order WGA-4E; family WGA-3G; genus WGA-3G. The sequence goes on along the minus strand of CBDBPM010000002.1, from coordinate 5,893,869 downwards.
AGATGGATAATGGTTTTTGCCTTGGGTGGCACATGTGGTGTGGTAACAATACCCTGCCACCGCTCAATCTTTGGCGCAGCATCAATAAGTGATGGTGTTAGTAAAGATGCAAGCGCGAGCGATCCAACACCGCGCACTGCTTTCCCTAAAAACGTACGCCTCGTAAGGCGCAATTTGGTTTCTTCATGAATATCCATAGCCATACCTGATACCTCCTGTTCGCTCGATGATCGTCATTAGAAAAACTGGATAATTCGGTACTCTATCCGATAGTTTTCACTTGTTAGACTTATCAGTTTTTATCCATAAATCCTTTCATGATAAATGTTATGGCTCTTATGATTGCAGGACCGATTAGAAAATAAACCAGCCAAATTAGTAGAAAAAATATAAGGACTCCGGTAAAAAAGCCCCTCATACCTGATCCAAACCATTCTTCCCCAATATCTCCTCCAAATAACCACGCCAATGGCACGGACAAGACAAGTGTAAGCCTGAACATCCCTTTTTTCCAATTTACGTGTTTTACTTGCCTTTGATTTCCGCCACCAGATTCAGGATTCTTATTGTTAAACCCTCTTATGAAACGCTCGAAAATGCTTGGCCCCCCGCGCAATACACCCACAACTGCTACAAGAACACATATCAAGAAAATCGCACTTATAAACACATCCAAATGTGAAAGAGCCATCATAAACTCCTACTCACAAACAAGTTTTTCGCGTTAAACTCGTTCATCAACCTTAACCCGTGAGATCTCTTACGACAAAATTAGTGATCAAGGCACCGGTCAATGCAGGTGTGTAAGCGAAGTTAACGTTAAGCATCGTGGTTATCAGATGCTCGCATTTTCCTTGTTAGAGACCAACCGATACCGGTGAAATCCCGCACAACGACACGCATTGTAATGAAGTACAACAGCCAAACCAAACCAAAAGGCACAGCGAAACTGATAAGGAATTCGACCAAAAAGTAAATTTGTGATTGTGTCGAAAAAATATGCTGAATCCACATAGCATCCTTGGTCTGGTCAAACGTTGGCTCAAAAAAGCGTTTATAAAATTCAGTCTTTTTCGCCACCAAAACCCCGAATAAAATGGATAAAATAAGCGTCAGATAGAAAATTCCTTTTTTCCAACTTATGGATTTAATGTGTTACCTCCGATACTCATTTTGAATCTGGATACTGTGCAATATCAGTTTACGAATTCGGTTGTAAGGCATGACTGAAAGTATCCGCTGCCCATTGATCAAGACTTTTTCCACTGGCTTCTGCGGCTTTGGCGATCGCCACATGGATGTCCGGCGGAATTTGCAATCTTAACTTTCCAGAATATGGCTTTTGAGGCGGTTTATTCAGTTTCTGACACGTTTCCAGATAATCTTCCACTGCTTCTTCAAAAGCCGCTTGAAGTTCAGAATCAGTGTCCGCGTGAAACCCAACAATATCAGTTATACCTGCAATATGACCGATGAAACATCCGTCTTCTTCACTGTACGCAATATGTGCACTATACTCTTTGTACTTCATTCAGTTATCTCTGCTCTTCCAGAAAACGCCGAGCGTCCTTCACTTGGTAACGGTATGCTTCTTTTCGACTGTGGGACCGGTGAAACGTCACGATAGCACCATTCAATTCAAACCTGACCCTCGTCGATGCTTTTCCCGGAACGGACTTTGCGCCACATGCCTTCAAGAGAGATGCTATCTGCCACCATTTTAATGGTATTGGGTGCGATGTTCTGAAAATAGCGTCTAAAGTTTTCTGGCTCGTAAAGCGTCCTACAATTAATTCAATGATAGAGTAAATGGTTCCAATTATGGCAAATAATACCAAACCCCATAAGCCTATAAAAAATACATCCCAACTATTCTTAAGAATTCCATTAATTGACCCAAGTAGTATACAGAGACCATTTGAAATGAGCAAAACACGCGCCAGTCCAGATAAAACTTTTTTTGAATTAATGGATTTCATCGATAATCTCCCGGGATCACTCCAATATGTAATTGAAGCGCGGTTGAAAACCGCGCCTACCCGTTAGATTAATACCGAGTGATTGTCTCATGCAAATTCAGTATTACCCGTCCGACAGAAGTCCAAGCAGCAAGTTCAGCGGATTCAACATCGTTTGTTGCAGGTGCCTCGCCTATTGTTGCTAACGCGCCAGCAGCATCGAGATTGGCAGTGTACTCGGCTTGGTGCTTTTCATAGAGATTTGTCATAATCTCCAGTTCCTTCGGCTGTGGTAGACGAGACAATGCCCACTGGTACGCCCAGTTGATACGATCAGCGACGGATTCACCGCCCTCGCTGACAATTCGCGAAGCAAAAACCCGTGCCGCTTCAACATAAGTTGGATCGTTGAGCAAAGTCAGTGCCTGCATCGGTGTATTCGAGGTTGCACGCTCGGCGGTGCATTCCTGACGACTCGGCGCATCAAACGCCATCATACTCGGATGCAAGAAAGTGCGCTGCCAATGTGTATAGAGTCCGCGGCGGTACTGGCTTTCTCCCTTGTCGTGCATGTAAGTGCGCTTCGGAAAGTTCAAGTTCGAGTAGTACCCGATCGGTTGGTAAGGCCTCACACTCGGACCACCGATTTTGGGGACAAGAAGTCCACTCAATAGGAGTGCGTTGTCGCGGACAGTCTCTGCATTGAGTCGCCAATTTGATTGGCGTGCGACTAAGCGATTGTAAGCATCCTTTTCGCGTAAGACCTCTGTCGGTTTTGACGATTGACGGTAAGTGTTTGAAGTGGTGATTAGTTTCACAATATGTTTGATGTTCCAACCGCTCTCCATAAATTCCACGGCGAGCCAGTCAAGCAGCTCAGGATGTACTGGCGGTTCACCCTGTGCGCCGAGGTCATCTAAAACACCGGATAACCCTGTACCAAAATAGAGTGCCCAAAGGCGATTCACAAAGGCACGTGCCGTTAACGGATTATCCCTTGAGACGACCCATCGTGCAAGTTCTAATCGGGTTGGACGGCGGTTTTTGATACCGAGATCACCAAGGAACTTCGGTATCATCGGTTCAACGATCTCACCGGAATCGTCTAACCAGTTGCCTCGCGGTAATACACGTGTTGTGCGGGGTAGTGTGGATTCAGTCGTGAGCGAGTAGGGAATCAGCTTTTCGATCTCAGCTTTCTGCTTCCGCAACTCCGCCATCTGGTTTCGGATACCGTCAAGTGCAGGCGTGATGCGGCGATACTCTGCTGCAATCTGCTCGCGTTGGCTTGTCGTTCTAACAGCGGAATCTACCTGAATTGCTGCAATGACCTGTTCGGTATGGGTGTGTTTTACCGCTGAACCGCGAGTGGTTGCGATACCAGCCATATCCCAATAAGCAGTGCCGCCAAATTGTGCGAAAGCCATCCCATTTAGGGTGCTTCCCGGCTTCAACCCAACATCCGCCGGATCTACTTCAAGTCGTACCCATTCGCCAGCTGCTGGTAGCGGTCCCATCGGTTTGTGAGCGGGTGTGTCATTGCCAATCCCGCCGAAGTCAATTTTGTCTTCACCCCAAAAGGCGCGGTGATCCCAATTTCCATCATTCCACTGGAGCATGACCGTTTTTGGGGAATTTTCAGGATCAATCCAAACATAAGCAAACAGTCGATCACCTTCAGCAAGGGTAAACTTCCGATTCGCACCCTGGAAAGCGTGCTGGATGGTTTTTTCATCTGTGGTTGTCTGGCGACGTGATAACAATTTACTGAAAACAGGTGCTTCATTTTTGCCGACAAACGTCCATGTCCCTTGATTCCTACCACCGTTTGACTGCGCGTCGTCCACCCATGCGAAATCAGCAGGATCCGTTGATTCAAGGAGCGCACGAATCTCGTGCTCCCACTTCATCTGCTCTGCTTCCAATCCGGGAGAAGATGCTTTGAATATTTGCGCCAACTTCGCTAATTCGTCGTCAATCTCTTGTAATCCTGACTCCTGTGCGGATGTAGGCAACATCACTACCGGATCCCATTTGCTGCCGCCACCGTATACACCAGGTCCCTTAATATCAGCGAAGAACGCGGCGAAACTGTAAAAATCTTTTGCTGTATACGGATCAAACTTATGGTCGTGACATTGCGCGCAGCCGACGGTCGCGCCTAACCAGACGGAGGCAGTCGTCCGGACCCGGTCTGCGGCATAGATTGCGAGATATTCTTTTGCTTGCGCGCCTCCCTCTGAAGTTGTCTGATTCAGACGGTTATAACCGGAAGCCACCTTCTGTGTAGGCGTAGCGTCCGGTAAGAGGTCGCCAGCGAGATTTTCGATTGTGAACTGATCAAACGGCATATTGTCATTAAACGCTTTTATGACATAATCCCGATAGGGCCAGACACTCACGTTTTCGTCAGCATGGTAACCGCTCGTATCCGCGTAGCGCACGAGATCGAGCCAGTACATTGCCAACTGTTCACCGTACTGTGGTTTAGACAGAAGCCTATTGACAAGTGATTCATAAGCATCAGGACTTTCATCCCTTAAGAACTGTTCAACTTCAGCAGGTGTCGGCGGCAATCCAGTAAGGTCAAAGTTCAGACGACGGATAAGCGTCCGTTTGTCCGCTTCTGCTGTGGGTGCAAGACCTTCCGCCTCCAATTTTCCAAGTATAAACGCGTCAATCGCGTTGCGAATCCATACTGTGTTTTCGACGGTAGGGGGTTCAACCCGTTGGGGAAGTTTGTAGACCCAGTGTTCCTCCCATTCGGCTCCTTCGGTTATCCACTGGATGAGCGTATCAATCTGTTCCTGCGTTGGCTGCCGATTGGAGATCTGCGGCGGCATTCGTTCGTCAATATTCTCGTGTGTTATACGGAGGACGAGTTCGCTATTTTCAGGTTCGCCCGGAACGATGATCGGGTAACCGCTCGGTGCAGAGAAGGCACCCTCTTTTGTATCAAGTCGTAAGTTGGCTTGACGCACCGCCGAATCGGGACCGTGACATGCAAAACATTTATCTGACAAGATCGGCAGAATATCTCGGTCAAACTGAAGTTTCTCGGCAGTGGCGGGTTGCAATGCGATTGTCAATCCTAAAAGGAGTATTATAAAACCCATGCAACAGGTGCGAATCCATATTGAGGCATCTAAACGTAATATCTGTGTCGGTGACATTATAAAATATTTCCTCCATTTCTTCTACACAGGCAGTACCACATTACTTGCCTGTTGTCTGCTTCCTACATCAACGTAAGTCCAGTATCTTCAAGGATTGCTTATGTACTATAACGTGAGTTTGAAAAAAGTTTATACGTTAGAAAAGCACGAGTAAATCGTTGTTCCCTTGAAGTTCCGAGAGATTCCCCGAAGGTTTGGTCTCCAAAAACCGAAAGAAGCGGCGGGATCTGCAGCCATAGAATAGGATGGTTACCTATTTTTTCTTCAGGGCACCCCAAACCGTTGGTAACTTATCTGTCCGGTCAACAGCGAGGCCCGTAGTAGATTGATAATTGCGTATGATTTCTGTTTCAATTAGGGTTCGATCATAAATGCGAACTTCATCAATAATCCCATTAAAAAAGCCTTCTGCTTTACCAAGATTATTTCCTGCGCCAAGATACACAGGTTCAGAGAATGGCGCAAATTTGTACCGAGTGTTCGGAGCTATTAATGGATGAAACTGTGAAATCCCATTCAGTGTTCCATCTATAAAAAGCGCGCGTTCCCACCATTCTGTACCGTTTTCGTCTACAGTCTTATTAGTATAGACGAGGTGATGCCATTCGCCATCTGAAATCGGAAATTCGCCCCTAAGATAGGAAAGTGAACACCCATCTTTATCCTTGAAAAAAGATGCTAAGTAAAGTTGAATGAAATCCTCTGCAAAAATAATCAGAGGACCAAAAGGATCCTTATTACGCTCCTCGGCATTAACCGTCCTTCTGTTAATATCTATTCCCCAAATCATAGTTGCCCGATTCTCGCAAGTGCCTATAGTTTTGAAAATTGTTGTCCACGTTTCTTTGTAATCCGTTTTAATCCACACTTCAACCGTAGAAAATTTGAGTTTAGCACCAAAATCGCCGAGAGTCGTTAGATTCACATAATCCTTGATACCATCAAATTTAAGTGCATCTTTCAGGTGTCCGTTGACGATCGTTGGGGTTCCTACAATTGTTGCATTGTTTTCGCCCCAAACATCTTTGACGGTGTTACCAATAATGTCATCACGATCAAAGGTCCAGTAACTCACAAGTCCATCGGTTACGATATTCTCCGCGTCTGTAATGCCACAAAAGCCAACGATGACGACAGAGAGTGTCAGAACATTCATGAGTGTTTTCATGAGTGTTTTCATGATGATTACCTCCAGCAATATAGTAAGGAACGTGAGTTTGACATAAGCAGTGTAGGTTAGAAACTCGATATATTCTCACACGTGCAGCGTTAGATTGTTGGGTTTCGCTATGTCCATTTCCATAAATAGATCATCGAAAATCAGTATTTTCCTGATAGACTGGGGGTTTTTGGTCCTTCACGGTTTTACCTAACCTACGGAGACACTCATATTTTATTATCAAACTCACGTTACTATATCATTTAAAGCGAAATATGTGCAAGGAAAATTCGGAATATCTATAGATTTTTCGCTCTTGATCCTTTAGCCCCGTGGGGAAGCATGTTATAAGGATGCGTGTTTTGTTTCGGAGTCACCTGTGATATTGATAGGCGACACAGCGGATGACTCAGACCCATTGGATACATATTTGCGGACGCGTGGCGTTGACAGGGTTACGTCCAATAAAAGAATCGCAAGAGGTTTCCTGCGACGCATGATGGTTGTCGTTGCGTCCGATATAAACGGTGTTTCAAGATAGAGCGTTTTTTTCAGTTGGTTAGAAGATTTTCGTCTGAAATTTAGGAAACCATTAACCTCATCTAAATATTTGACGATTTATGGTTATTGATAATGAAACCCATTATCAATAATGTTTTTCTAAAGTAATGATATTTGGCAATAAACCCCCGTATTATATAGGTTTTTGGAGTTTATACTCCGAAAATATGACCCTTGAATTTTGAGTGTTTGGTGTGACACTTCCAAGCGGATCGGAAGTGTTCGGATCTTGTTATCTGAGGGAAGTTATTAGGAAAATGTTGGGGATGGATAAAAATTTGGCAAGAATTCAACTCGATAAAAATTCACAATATGATAAATTTTCGCGAACAGTAATTGGTTATTTTTCTCTCTCCAAAATGGGTAATTCCAATTCCTGCCAGACTCGGTAGGTACAGTTTGTAACTGCACTATAGGTGTCGATTTAAGAGAACAGACATATTTCTTTAGTCCCGTAGGGTTTATTTGCTTGGGTGTTTCTTCAGCATCTCTGTAGACACATATTACCAGCAGACCTTGAACCCCGTAGGATCTATAGAACCTTCGCTATTATACAGATGCCGCCCCTACGGGGCTGAGGGTTTAGGTTCACACGCGTGCTACATAGATACTGAAGAAACACCCAAGCAAATAAACCTTACAGGACTGAAGAGGTTTTAGAAGTCTTCAAGGTTTTCGCGTAGGATCCGGTTCGGTTAAGAAACCTCGTCAGCGGCGGCACGGGAGTTCGGGGTTAGAAACCCCTCTCACAGGTTACTGAAATGTCCGTTTATAGTAAAATCGGAAAATATGTTTACACTTCGCACCTTCGTAGGGGAGCCGGGTTACCCAGCCCCTACGGTCCCGTATGTGCAAATAATTATGGAGTCTACTATATTTTCAGGCTTCACTATAAATTGACACTTATAGTGCGGTGCTGAAGGGTAGAAGTAGAGGCGAGGCACAATAAAAAAGGCGAGGTTGGGAAACCTCGCCAGCAAAACGTCGCGGACCGTGGACTTAAGAGAGATCTGGCAAACTACCGGTGCTATCGCCTATTTGTGCCAAATTGACATCCATACGGTTGAGCATCGACAACCAAAGATTGTTGAGCGGTGTCTCTTTCGGATAGCGGATATGACGACCGGTTTTAAGCGTCCCGCAGCCGCCGCCTGCGAGTAGAATCGGGAGATTGTGGTGGCTATGTCGGTTGCCATCTGCGTTTCCGCTACCATACAGAATCATCGAATGATCCAGTAGCGAACCGTCCCCTTCAGCAGTTGCATTGAGTTTTTCCAAGAAGTATGCCAACTGTTGTGAATGGAATATATCGATCCGTTTGATCTTTGCCTTCTTCTCTTCATCGCCACCGTGATGCGATAAGTTGTGGTGTCCCTCGGTGACATTAACAGTCGGATACGACTTATTGCTGCCTTCATTTGCTAACGTAAAAGTCACGACACGGGTCACATCTGTCTGGAAGGCGAGTACAATCAGGTCCATCATGAGTCGGACGTGTTCTTGGAAATCTTTGGGAATCTCCTCTGGTGCGGTATAATCTGGGCTTTCGATGGGTGGGAACTTTTCGGCTGCGTCAATTCGCAGCTCAATATCCCGAATAGCGGAAAAGTACTCATCAAGTTTACGTACATCGTTTCCGCTGACTTGACGGATCAATTCCTTTGAGTCCTGCATGACAAAATCGAGGATACTTTTTCGCTCTTGATCGCGCTCAGCGCGTCGGGCATTTGGCATCGTGGAGAATAGGCGTTCAAAGGCGAGTTTCGGATTAACCTCTTTCGGAAGCGGCTGCGTTGCAGAACGCCACGACAGCGTTGAAGAGTAGACGCAGCTATAACCGGAGTCACAGTTTCCTGATCTGTAGCCCGGATCAATACCGAGCTCCAGGGACGGAAGACGCGTCTGGGTACCAATGTGCGCTGCTGCGGCTTGGTCAACAGAAACGCCTGCATGAATATCAGCGCCGTCAGTTTTACGGGGTTGCGCACCTGTTAGAAATGCCGCCATTGCGCGGGCGTGGTCTCCCCCGCCGTCGCCGTTGGCGCGTGCCTTATCCGCCGTTAAACCGCTGAGCACCAGTGTTTTATCCTTCACACTCTCTAACGGTTTCAGAATATCTGTAAGTGCGTAGTCAGCCCCTATCTGTTTCGGGGTCCAATCCTCCATAATCTTTCCGTTAGGTACATAGAGGAACGCCATCCGATTCGGTACGGTCTGTGTTGCACCTGCGGGCGCGGCTGCCCACGATGTAATAGGTCCCATCACTTCCAACCACGGTAACGCGACAGTGACCCCTAAACCGCGTAGAAATGTTCGACGTGAAAGTTGCTTTGAAGTGTTCATAATTATTCCTTCGTTAGCTCCCCATAGTTAAAGTAGTAGGAAACTTGCCGAAAGTCTCTGCTATCACTATGTGATTTCTCGTTTCATAACTACTATAACACAATTATACCTTATTTTATATGACTTGTCAAGTGTTTATGGCGCGCATTTAAAAGTACGGTGCGCCTTGTGCTTCGACATAAACCGAGTAAAGGGATTGACTACCCGTCATAAAGAGCCTGTTCCGCTTCACACCGCCGAAGCAGATGTTGGAACAAATTTCTGGGAGATGAATCTTGCCAATAAGTGTTCCGTCCGGTGCGAAAATATGCACCCCATCGTAGCCTTCACCGACCCAACCTGTACCAGTCCAGACATTACCATCAGTATCACACCGAAGCCCATCAGCAGCACCGGGTGCCATCTCAGCGAATATCTGTTTGTTGCTCAACTGCTCTCCGTCTACGACATCATAGACAACAATGTTTTTCGGTGTCCCTGTGTCAGCAATATAGAGTTTTTCGTAATCAGGCGAAAAACAGATGCCGTTAGGTTTTTCGAGTGCTTCCGTCACAATAGTCGCTTTACCGGTGTCTGGATTCAGACGATAGACGGAAGTCGGCAGTTCAAAGGGTGCTTTATGCCCCTCGTAATTAAACATGATACCGTATCCGGGATCCGTAAACCAGATATGTCCATCCGGATGGACGACCACATCGTTCGGTGCGTTGAACCGCTTGCCTTCAAAGTTATCAATCAGGACAGTAACCGTTCCGTCATATTCGGTGCGTGTGACGCGTCGTGTGCCGTGTTCACAACTGATGAGCCGACCTTGCCGATCGCGCGTATGACCGTTGGTATGGTTAGACGGTTTGCGGTAGATGCTTACCTTGCCAGTGGTTTCCTGCCATTTCAGAATCCGGTTGTTCGGAATATCACTCCAGAGGAGGAATCCACCGTCGCCGAACCAGACGGGGCCCTCGGACCAACGCGCGCCTGTCCATAGGCGTTCGACAACAGCGTTTCCAATTTTATATTTCGCAAAACGCGGGTCGATCACTTCAACCGCTGGATCGGGATAACGGGTAATCGGTCCCTCTTTTGACGGAATATCTGCCAAAGCCGTCAGCGGATTGAGTACCGGTAAAATAGCACTGACACCCAAGCCACGTAAAAATGTTCGACGTGAAAGTTGTTTTGATGTGCTCATAAGCCTCTCCCAGATTTACATAATATTGGACGTGCCCCAACGTTTGCCATAATTAAGCATAATCCGGTTATGGATAAATTCATTAGGACTTACGCAAAGTTGACGACAATAGAAGGCTTTTTGATCTCTCGTCGCAGATAGTCCTCGTATAAACTTTCTTTCAGGCGGTAAATCGTTTGACCCGTCGTGCGCGCAGCACGCGTCAAACTGACCCAGACCCACAAACAACAGGCAATATGATTGCGTTGTCCACGATGTTGACGACTTTGGCACTTGCTGATACCTGTCGTTTGCTTGAGCTCACGATGAAGTTGCTCAATCTTCCAACGAACGCGACATTCTTGCTGCGTCGCAGTCACATCCGATTGAGATAAATCGTTGGTGGCAATATATTCCGTGCGTCTGGTGCCGGACGCTATCCGAAACAACTTCACTTGGTGGCCTTTCGGAAACTTGTAGATATGAACACGTTTACCCTGTCGCAACTCTGATTCTGTCCACGTCAGATCATCTATCCGTTTGTGCGGGTCAACACCCTCAGTGTCATTGACGAGACGATTGCGTTTCAAGGGAGCATAATAGATTTTTGAGAGACTCTGAATCGTTTTTAGCACTGCCATTGAAGCATACCAAGAATCTACTAACACGACCCGAAACGGGAGATTTTTCACGAAGTAGGCGTTCTGCAACATCTCCTGAAGGTGTTGAAGTTTGGTTTTCGCGTCTCGGTCTGGATCATAGATACGGTAATCAATAATCCAATACTGATGCGTCTTCGGATTGACATAGACACATGTCACGAGACCGATGCCTTGGATGACACGTTTTTCGGAGCCACTCCACTGCCGGCGAACAGGTTCTATCTGTTTCGCATAAGGTTTTGGCATGACGGTATCATCAAAAAGAACGTATCCGTCTTCATCAAACTCAATATCGTTTCGCACCGAACGCCAGAGTTCACGGGCAGGGATACGTTCGGTATTCAGGAGACGATTGAGTTGATCATGGCTCCATTTCTCCGTATGATTGGCAAAGTGTGTCTGTGTGAAGTTCTGAAAACCGGCTAACAAAAATTGGCAATAATCCGAGAACAGCGGTTGTCTCTTTTCAGAAAGATTCATGCTCATCATAATTAAAAACTATAACACATTTTAATTCATTGCGTAAGTCCTATTCATATTTCTCAGGGCAACAGGAACGGAGTTGATCAGGATACACAAAATAGAATCCGATACTTTCTGCCATATCCTCATTTGGATTTTCTTCAGAAGCGTAATCTGTTACAAACGTTGATCGTTCTTTAGTCGTTGACCAACCGGATTCACTTGCATCTCGGGACCATCCCCCAAGTTTCGCCCAATCCAATTTAAGTTGGTCATTAAAAACATAAGCCCATAAAAAATGTGCCTTTTCGTGGGTAATTATTTTACGCGTATCATTAAGAGCGTAAAGACCACTGCGCATGAGAATAGATTCAGCTAACACTATAGAACCGCGACCTGGCCGTGCATAACTCATTCCTTTCTCTTCCGTATCAATTCTGCGGACTATATACTTTAATTGTGGTATTTTATGTAATGCCTGAGGGAATTCTTCAAATACTGATATAATGAGCATCAGATCGTCATTTTCAAAAGCCGAGTAGCGTTCTGGTGTTCTGTTTGGAGCGATCCCGGTTAATGAAGCGTGTACAGATATACCATACCTGTTTTGCAATATTGATTCTATTACGGATCTGTTTGTGCCATTCTCTGTTATGTATTGAACGACAGCATAATACAGGTCCTTGTCCGGTGACAAAACCTCTTCAGATCCTTCAACAGGAAAGATATTTCTACTAATCGTAACGAGTTTTAACTTATCCTTAGGTTCAATCTTAATACCGTGTTCTAAGTCTTCATCACTTATATGCCATCTGGAAAACTGTAGATTCAGACCGAACGGCATGGATTTAAAAACCTTTAAAAGCGCAGCAGCATCTTTTGTCGTCCATGTAGCATCTAAATAAACAGAATATTTTTCCTCCAACGCCAAGTGAGAAGCGTATTTTTTCTCCCGCTGTGAAGTCGGATTTTTATTTACTGTATTATACTGGGATATATAACAACTCGGTTGTAGGGTTATGATAGCGAGCAGAACGAAATTACTGATAATTCGCATTGTCAATTACCCTTAGTACCACGTCGCAAACGGAAGGGATCGCTTTTAACAATTTCAGTAATCAAGACGGAGCTCCTGTAACTTTCAGATTCAAGTTGTGCTACGATCCTGTCAATAGTGGGCCGGTCGTAATATTCCAACCCTCTCCCTAAAGCATACGTCAACATTTTCTCCGTCAAACAGCGTACAAACTGTTGTTTCCTATCTTTAAGGATCTGTTTCAGGTCTGCTATACCATCAAAGGAGGTACCGTCTGGTAATTCGGCGGTTGTATCGATCTCCAATTCGCCTTCTTTGGTCCGAAATGCCCCAATCGCGTTATAGTTTTCGAGAGCGAATCCGATCGGGTCCATTTTGGCGTGACAGTTGGCACACGCCGGGTCTTCTCGGTGTTGTTCAAGACGTTCTCGCAATGTGGTGCCCGTAATAGCATCGTGGTCCTCTTCCAATTCCGGGACATCTGGTGGTGGCGGCGGCGGCGGTGAACCGAGTACCTGTTCCAAGACCCAACGTCCCCTTTTGACGGGAGAGGTACGCGTCGGGTTAGAAGTTGCCGTCAGGACGCTGGCGTGCGTAAGTATACCCCCACGCGAGGCACCTTGCAACGCAACGCGCTGAAATTCTCTTCTTTTAATTTCTTCGCCACCGGGTACAGTTTTCTTCTGTCCCATCCAGTTGCCTTGTGTATCGGTAATGCCGTAATGGTTTGCCAATTCTTTATTGAGAAAGGTATAATCTGCGTCAAGCAAATCAAGGACACTTTGATCCTCACGAAGGATTGACGCAACAAAGAGTTCTGTTTCCTTCAACATCGCGGCTCGTAATCTGCGACCGAAGGTTGGGAATCTCTCCGGGTCAGGCGTAACCGTTGCGATTCGTTGGATTTGCAGCCATTGTGAACCAAAGTCGCGTGCCAATTCTGTCGCTTTCGGATCCGCCAACATCCGTTTAACTTGTGCTTCAAGGTTAACAGTCAGTTGATTTTTCGCCGCGAGTTCAAAAAGTTCGTCATCTGGCATACTGCTCCACAAGAAATAAGAGAGTCGAGATGCGAGTTGGAATTCATCAATCGGATACGGCTCCGGACTTTGCGGACGGTCATCTAACTCCAATCGGAATAAAAACTTCGGTGAACAGAGAATAACTTTAATCGCCTGCTGAATCGCTGCTTCCCACTTTGCACCATCGGTTTGAATTGATGCTACAAACTGCACAAGTTGTTCTACTTCGACTTCAGTCGGCGGACGACGATACCCTCGGTGGAGCAGGCGGGTCAACACTTCACGCGTCTGTTCTACTTGTGGAATGTCCGGCGTACATGCCAAGATTTCGAGTTGGGTATCCGGACGAGTGTCCAACGGACCTTCCGCCCAAAGCACCCGAATCTGAAGTTTCGCGGACGGTTCACCTTCTGTAGGTTTAACCATCGCAATCCCTGCCCTCTCGATGTTCGGAATTCCGGTAACAAGAAACTCAACAGTCTGTGTCTTTTTGGGATCGCGGGAAGTAATCTCAAAGGTTTTTAGAATCTTAATCCTGTTATCTGCTGCTGGGTCCACACCAACTAACCGGGTAAGCTCTTCTGGCGGAGAAACTTCCTCTAATGCCTCACCCTGAATAAATAGGGCGATTTCAACGGGCGTTTGACTCTCACTCTCAGCGATAGGGGTTTCATTATCAGTTTCAGCAACCGGCGTTTCACTGTAAGGATCATTTTCAGCGACAGGGGTTCCACTGTCAGGTTCGACGTAGAGCGTTGCCTTGTAGAGGATTTCTTCATCTGGGAACATCTTGAAAAAGGTCGCACCCGTCGTGAAGGGTCCAGATTTCCACGGTTCTGTAGCCGTGGGGTCGAGGAGCCGGAAACGTTGATCGGGGACATCATCATGGCGCGGATCGAGGCGCGACCCTCTTTGGTAGCGTTTGGAGGGTGGTGGCGGTTCCACTAAAATGACACGCGTCGCAATGGCTTCTGCCGCTTCAAGATAGCGTTCCATCAGGAGCGGCGACATGGTTAGCACATCACCGATATTATCAAATCCGTGTCCTACATCATCCGCGGGGAAATTTTCGGTAGGGTCGAAATCAACGCCGAGCAGGTCTCGGACGGTATTTTTGTATTCAACTTTATTGAGTCGGCGGACGGTTATTCGCCCTGGATCCGGTTTCGCTGTGCGATCTGCGTGTTCAAAAATCGCCTCAATATGCGCAACAAACGCATCTGATTCTTCCATCGGTGGTTGATGCTCACTCTCTGCTGGTGGCATGTAACCTGTCGATACCATGTCTAAGACCCGATCCCAGACATCACGATTCTCAGTGAGCGACAGATCATCTGAAAATGCATTGAGAGCAAGTTCAGCGGCGGGTTCATCGCCAGCGTGGCAGCTGAAGCAGTATGTTTTCAAGAATGGGAGACCCTCTTGCGAGAAACTGGAGGTTTCCTTTTCACCCGGGTTAGCGGCAAAGGCAATGAGGATCAATATCAATATTAGGCAGAGGGACTGTGGGATGTGATTAAGCGAAATCATGGATAAACTCCGCAAGATGCCAAATTGGTTTATTTGCTTATGGCTAATTGTTTGTGTCTGTTTATGGCTTGGTTACTGTATAGAGTAATAATACCACAACTTTTTACGTAAAGTCAAGTAAAAGGTGAAGCAGAGCCATCCAGTTCTCCCGTTTTTGAGTCGGGTTTTCCACCCAGGCCCGGTAGGTTCGGTTTCCTAACCGAACCGGATCCTAAGAGGAAACCTTGATGACTTCAAATCCTCTTGAATCCCGTCGCGGTCCCCAGGCCCGGTAGGTTCGGTTTCCTAACCGAACCGGATCCTCTCAGTTTTCTATTTTTTATCGATTTTTGGGAAAGCGTCGCAACCGGGAGGTCGCTCCTACAGTAAAGAACCTACCAGTAGAAATCTCAATGAAGGAAGGGTTTTCGACATTTGTGAGGTTGGGACAGATTGCCTTAAAAGAAAATTCCCTGACGGGACAGTAGGGCGACGGTGTTTTTCAGACTACAAGGATTATAGCGTTTCTAATCCTCATAATCTTTTCATAAGTTCCATAATTTGAGTCTTAAGTTCTTGGTCTCCTGCCTTCTCTGCCAAATCCAATGCCGTCTGATAATCTTGCTTGGCATCATCAGTGAGCCCCAAATCTTCCTTAGCAATACCGCGGTTGACATAAGTTCTCGCGTTGTTTGAGTTTAGACTGATGGCCGTATCAAAGTCAAGGATAGCGGTTTCAGGATGACCCAAATCAGCTTTTGCAATGCCACGATTGTTATAGGCACTTGAGTAGTTTGGATCCAGGCGGATGGCCTCGCCATAGTCTGAGATAGCTTCAAAATGTTGTCCAATCTTGCTTTTTGCAGTGCCGCGATTGTAGTAGGTGTTTGCACTATCAGGATTTAGGCGTATAGCCTCATCATAATCAGAGATAGCGGCTTCAGGGTGTCCTAAATTAGTTTTCGTGATTCCCCGGTTGTTGTAGGCAGCTGCAGCTGCATTGTTTGGATCTAAGCGGATAGCCTCAGTGTAATCTGAGATAGCTTCAAAGTATTGTCCGATTTCATCCTTCGCATTGCCTCGATTGTAATATGCTTCTGCGTCGTTTGGATCTAGGCGGATAGCCTCAGTGTAATCTAAGATAGCCTCGGCATATTGTCCGATTTCATCCTTCACATTGCCTCGATTGTTGTATGCTTCTGCGTCGTTTGGATCCAGGCGGATAGCCTCATCATAGTCAGAAATAGCTTCGGAATATTGCCCAATTTCATACTTCGCATTGCCCCGCTTAAAATAGGCGACGGCAAGGTTAGAGTTTAGGTTAATCGCTTTATCATACGCTGAAATAGCGGATTCATAGTCCCCTTGATCGGACAAGGCATTCCCCTTATGGAGGTGGCTTTCGGCAGATTCAGCATTACCATTTGTGTTGTTAATGTTTTCCATTAGGATTTCTCTTCTGTGGCAGGGGAATAGGCTTTTAGCAGTTCTTTTACCTCTTTTCTATCAGAGGGGAACCCTAACGACGAGGTTGAAGTGGAAGCAGCTTCGCTTTGATTCGCCTGCGCGACTTGGGTAGAAGCGGTGTCGTTTTTATTTCGTCTGTTAAGTATCTTTTGAGTGAGAATGTAATATACTATAGGCGCAATAATCGCTACGACCAGAGGAGCTATGATTGATGCCAGAATCACGTGGACAGTTTTAGCTGTTCCCTGTGTTCTTTCTTCAAGCACCGCAACTCTTGTGTTAAGGCTATTCACACTTTCGGTGAGTTTCTCCACATTTCCGCTAAGTTTCTCTGTGATTTCGGTGAGTTTCTTTACAGCATCACCGAGTTCCTTTACGTTATTATTTAGGTTTGATATATTTATCTTTTCACTAACTGTTATAATGTTTGGGTCTGATTGCCCCTGTCCAAATACATCAGCAACAAAAAGGACACAGAGAATTCCGAATAGGATAACTCGCCCATTTAGCATTATGAATCTCCCAGACTTCAGTTTTACCAAATATTTACCAAATAAAAATAACGCATATACCACTATTTTAGTTGATAGGTTAAATTATTTTAGCATATTACTGAAAAAAATGCAAAAAAAGTACACTATGTATGCTACCCTTGCGGTGCAGCAGCGTGCCAAGGAGATTGATAACAAAAGCGAGAACTCCAAATTAATCCTCCGCGCCCTCAGTTTCTATAGTTCCCTGTAAATGACTCTGAAATTTGCTTTTTAAAGACGGCTTTGCTAAAATGATAGCACTAAAACCGTGATGGGGGTTTATAGTCATGAATCAACACGAACAAGAACGAATTGTGAATGCAACAGCGTTGCAAAATGTCTGTAGTGCGCTTTACCAGAAAGTCGGCGTTGCGCAATCAGATGCGGATACGGTCGCGGAAATGCAAGTACTGATGGACTTGCGTGGCGTTCATTCGCACGCAACACGCGGCATGCCCGGTTATGTCCGCGGTATTATCGGTGGGAACATTAATCCGAATCCACAACTCCAGACGCTTGAGGATAATCCTGCCTCTGTGCTATTGGATGGCGACCGCGGATTGGGGCATCTCGTGGGTGTTCGGGCAATGAACATCGCTATTGAGAAGGCGAAATCTGCTTCGATTGGCGTGGCGATTGTTCGGAATAGCAATCACTTCGGAGCTGCCTCCAGTCATGCGATGCGAGTTCTTCCGCACGATATGATCGGCTTCGCAACGACCAACGGACTCGGTGTGAATACCGCCGTTTTCGGCGCGAGAAGTGCTTCAATCGGAAATAATGCATTTTCCTTTGCGATCCCTGCTGGCGAGGAACCGCCGATTGTGTTGGACATGGCGTGCGGTGCTGCTGCCGCTGGACGAATTGGGACTGCGAGGTTATACCAAGAGAAAATCCCGTTGGGATGGGCACTTGACGCGGACGGTAACGAAACCGAGGATCCAGGGAAAGTCGCCGTTATCCTGCCCGCTGCAGGTCCGAAAGGTTCTGCACTCGCGATCGTGATGGATGTCTTGTGCGGTCCGTTGAGCGGTGGGTTGATGGGCATTAACAAACGGTTTCAGCCTGGGGACGCGCCACCAGAAAAGCGCGTATCGGCGCACTTTTTCCTCGCGATTAACATCGCCAGTTTCACTTCTGTTCCAGAGTTCAAGACTGAAATAGATCGGCAGATTCGGATGACACGCCAAGCGACCCCGCGCGCCGGTTTTACGCGGGTCACGCTTCCCGGTGAGATTGAGTGGGAATTGACGCAAGAACGCCTCGCAAACGGCATTCCGCTGCACAACGAACCGTTGCAAACGATCGAGCAACTCGCTGACGAGTTAGAGGTTGAAATTCCGTGGGACAGGCAGTGAATTTTCTCCTTGCAATCGCCCCGTGTATCCGTGTATAATTGGCGTTGTCTTAAATCCGATTGCCAGTGCTACACAGAGAAACGCTAATACGAAACCGGAGCGGAATTTGCAAATTGATGAGATTATATGGCAACAACAATTTGTTGAGAAATTAGCGATAAAGCATGGTGTAGAAAAAACAGAAGTTGAAGAAGTCTTAAGTAATCGTCCTCGTTTTCGTTTCGTCTCTAAAGGCAATCGGGCCGGTGAAGATGTTTACTCGGCTATGGGACAAACAGACGCAGGACGCTATCTCATCGTTTTTTTTATCCGAAAATCAAATCGTCAAGCGTTGATTATCAGTGCAAGGGATATGACCGGAGCGGAGCGAAGAAATTATGGAAGACAAAAATAAGCAAAGACAAAAAATTATGAAAGACAAAAATAAAAAGCGAGATCCAATGCCACCTCCAGATGCAACACCAGAGGAAATCGGGGAATTTTGGGATACCCATAGCCTCGCCGATTATTGGGACGAAACCCATGAAGTGGAATTTCAGGTTAATCTCAAATCACGGGAGAATCTGTCGCCAGACAAAACAGTTGAACAGAGAGACGCACTTTCGGCAGAACAGGGTTGGCAAAAACTAAAAAAACTTATCCAAAAAATGGACTATAGAGACTTTGAAAAACTCGCTGCTGCGTTGCTAACATCATTTTTCAAAGTCCGCTTTGTTGTTGCGAGATCCGGCGACCAACCAAGCGGTGATGCTAGGAATCTGACAGGTGAGGTGGCAATTCAAGCCAAGAACTACAGTAACAGAACATATCCTAGAGACGTAGAAATTGCAGGAGATATTGATATAGTAAACGAAAATTTACAGGATCTCCAAGTTTATGTCTTAGTTATTTCCCGTGATATTCCGGCACAATTGCTTGATAAATTGGAAAACAAGAAAAAAAATACTGGCTTGGACATTGTTGCCCTTGAACTTTCTGATGAGTTATCAGATTTGGGGGCATTGTGTGTTACATATTGGGAGAATACCTGCCATTTCTTTGATCCTTCAGACACCGATCAAGAATTTTCCGCTTGGGTTGAAATAGCAAGAGACGATTCAAAGACACATGACAAAATGGAGGATGTCCGAAGGAAATTGGAAGACGGAATCCAAACTCAAAATCATGTTCAACAGGACGTTGAGAAATACCTTTTTGAGCGTTTTAATACAGACGAAGGTTTCAATCCAATCAACTTATCTCAGGCAATAGAGAGGGAGTCTATAGAATCACAAATTTCAGATTGGTGGGAAAACCAAGAGGCATTTATCTGTTATCTTGAAGGTGAGGAGGGACACGGAAAATCGTGGCTTGCCGCCAAGTGTATGAAAGCAATCTGTAAGGACGAAAATGTTGTTACTTTTTGGTTAGATAGTAAAGATTGGAAAGGGCACAAGTCTATATTTGATTTGCTTTACACCTGTTTTAGTTTAATCTACCCATCTTACGAGCAAGGAAAAATCAGCAAGCTTCAACAAAAGCCCGCAAAAATGTGGCGTAAAACGCTTATTATCCTTGATGGAGTCAATGAAAGGAATGCAATTGAGACAGCACAGCGAATTCTCGCTGAATACTTTAGAAACGACGAAAGCGAGTGGAGAGATAGGATCCGTTTTCTCTTGACCACGCGCCCTTTAGATAACTACCCCGATTTTGAGCGTTATTTGTGGAGCGGGTGCCATAAAATCTCTGTTGACCCTTTTAATGACTCTGAACTGCAGGAAGCACTAACTCGAAAAGGACTCCAACTTGATGACTTGTCGGATTTATTGGTAGGTATTGCCAGAATTCCTCGGTATTTTCAGAGATGCATTGAACTACAAGATAAATTTGGTTCATTTGATGTTGTGACCAAGGAAATAGTTTTATGGGCGGATCTGCTTGACAAAATTGATCGGACAGATCCACAAATTAAACAGAAATTCGGTTGGCACCGCGCCAAAGACGCTCAGGAAATCCTCGCAGATCTTGCGAAGCAAGCAAAGTGGACCAATGTTGGGCCCCAAGCATCTGTTCAACTACTTGAACAGTACTTTTCGGACTACCGCGAAGTACGTCATGATTTGGAAGAACAAAATATTGCAATTGAAGCAGGACTGCTTCATGCCAAGTTGAGTAAAGATCACGTTAAACTTGGTTGGGCCTTTTACCTAGCTAACCTTTTTGATTGTACAGAATTTACCGACATTAAAGATTTCGCCGAGGGTTTTCAGAACGCATTGGAGCCGATCCCTTCAGAAGATCTGAGAACCGAAGCATTATTTGTCGCACTACAAATCACAGAAAGATCTCCCGATCCTGATACTTCACAAGATCAACTTTCACAGAAACGAGCCGCTTTAATGCTGGCTTGGTTTCACAGCCACAATGCACAGATTACGGATGAGCGATTATCATTTTGGGCAGGAGAAGATCCCGACGCTTACGCACAAGTCGTCGAATTTGAATTTAAGTATCACAATTCACCAAATTATGAAGATGCCCTTGTTGCACCGCTGGCGAAAACTTGGGTAAATAAAAAAGGTGATCTTAATCGCTTAGCATCGCGCCTTGTCAAGTGGCTTCTTCCGACACAGAGTGATAGTGGACTAAAAGAAATTGTGTACATAGAGCGTGAAGGGCATCAAGTCCCTGTGGAAGAATATGATATACAACTTCGGTTGTTAAATGCTGCGCTTTCAATCTTATCTCAAAGACCAGAGCGTCAATTTTTAAAAACACTTGCACGTTGTTATGCTATCCTGCACAACAATGCAAATTTTGACGATAACCTTAGCAGGCGAACACGATTTTTTGAGAAAATTGGCAAGTTAATGAGATGGGGATACACAGAGGGAGTTTTGGGGGATCTGCATTGGTTAGCAGAACTGTCCCAATCCGATGAATTATTGTTAAGAGGTGTTTATGGACTCGCGGAGCAACTTAATAAAGTACATTTACCACTGCGGCTGCAGCGTCCGCTTTCGGAAAAGGAATTAGAGACACGCGCCTTTGTAGAAGAACATAATCGTCGTTTAAAACCCATTGACCGTATTCGTGCTCAGGAGCGTTTACTAATAGGGGACTCGCCAGCAGCTAATGGTAATTACCACGGGCTTGACTATTTAGCCGTTCGAGCAGATTTGCATAATTTGCACCATGAGGATCACGTCGAAATCAAGAAGATTCTGCAAGATATATCAGTGAACGCTAAATTGGGATGGAGTGCCGGAACAACCCTTGAGGATTCTTGTATAGACAATTTAATGCCGTGGGTTGCCAAATATGATTCTAAGAGTTATGCTGAACTTGCCAGCAGTCTCAAGCTTAACACCTTGAATCAACAATGGGCGCAGTTTAAACTTTCCTCAATTCAAGGACTTATTTTTGAATCGGAAGATCAGATAAAAATTACAGAAGCAATTTTGGAAATGAAACAACGTCTCGTTCGAGACGTTCAGGCGGATAGTTCATCTTCCGATACTATTTACTTGACTTCCTTACTGACAGAAACTCTTCTTTTCTGTGCTCCTGAAGAGAAGTTAACCGATTGGTTTAATTTTCTGGTTTTACATGAGCCATTTAGAAAATCAATCTGTTATAAGCCGCTGCCGTATTTGCTCGAAAAATTGTTACCCGAGTCAATTGTTGAGTTGGCACAGCAGAAGTTGGAAAAACTATGGTCTTCGCTATCTGATAATCAAACCGGAGCCGATAGTGAAGCGAAAGAATTCTCGGAGGAAGAGTTCTGGTGTACGCTTTATGCCTATGGTGCTTCGGTTGATGAAAACGCAGTAAATTATGCATTAGAAGCGTTGAAAATCAGAGATCCCGATTCGACTGGAACATATCCAATGCTCTGGTTAGCCTTATCTGGTCCAAATCAGTTTTTGGCTGAAACGTTAACTGATAAAGAAATACGGAGGCACCTTTTTTCTCGAAATGGTAAACGGTTCAGAATACCCATTTACGAAGGTGAAAATGTCCCTTCTTATGATGTGTTAATGTCGTTGTTGCCTCCAAGAATTGTGGGTTATTTTCTCTGCTCACCGGATCGGTGTAGCGATCTTTCTCAGTGGGGCAAAGAAATTATCGAGTGGATATTTTCAAATCTTCAAGGTATTCAGGTAGACTTCGATTATGATTCGGCAATAAGGTTTTCGGTTAATCCAAAAATTCTTCGGATTTGGGCAGAACAGAACACGACCGATTTCTTGCGATTAGCAAACGAATATCTAATCCAACTTGCCAAGTTTTCACAGTACAGCCAAGCATTATCGGATTTTACAAATAATATCCATTGTTTGCTGCTACGTTTCCAACCTGATAAAGCGAAGCAATACTATTATCAATGGAACGCTGAAAGTTTCAAAACGGTTTATCGAACGCACTACGGTGTATTGACCTTTCTCGGTCAACTCTGGAAAGTTGGATATTGTAACTCGCCTGAACATCGTCAATTCAGACGTGAATTGTTAGAAGATGGTCTAAATGACGAGGAAATTATGTTTATGACACTGGCTGCTTTAGTTGGCGGAGGCGAGGAAGAGTTGTGGAATTTGGTGACACAGGAGTACTTAGCAAGTCCGTACGCAAAAGAACGGAATCTGGGTGTTTCTATTTTACCGTGGTTTGGAAACGACAAAGCAATTGGGAAACTTGAGCAATTGAAATCGGATGATCCAAGTCAGTGGGTTCGTGGGCACGCTTGGTGGGCGTACGAGGTTGCGCAGCAGGAGCGAAGTTGCCGAGAAGTCTACCGAGAAGCCTTACGAACGCATGATCTGTTCCGCATCTCTGCCGTTTTCGAGCAAATAAAACCTGCCCTTTCACCGACTGCTCGATGGTGGCATCGTGAAATTGAAAAAGAAGAAGGATTCCATGAGGAATCACTATACATCGATCCCAGACTTGATGCTTTCCATTATCGGTTTTGGTACCGATGGGGGAACTCTACAAAGACGAAACGTAATATTGAAATTTTCGGGCGAAAATTGCGTGAGTATTGCCGAGGCGAAAAACTGTCAGCAGGTTCGCCTCCTCGAATCGCCCCTTGGTGGAAACCTACCTCCGATTGAAATAAGTGATTGGGCGGTTATAGTTTATGCATGAATCCAATCACATACCGGACGCAATTGTGTAAAAGGCAGCGTTAACCACAACGGGTTAATTATCCTGCAAATCCTCTAATCTTGTAAATCCTGATTCTGACGATCATTCCTCTGACAACCATTCCTTACGCAGAAAAATTCGCAGCATTTCGCAAGAAAAACGCGAAATCCAATACTTTCTTAAAATTGAATGGTCCTGCTGAAAACTATAGTGAACTTTAGAATTAATGAGACATTCCAAGCCCGGTGCGGTTAGGAAACCGCACCTACCGGCGGAGAAAGTGTTTTTTTATTTTTACAAGTCACTATAAATAAACACTTGACATTCCTTTAAAAGTTAGGTATAATTATGCTTTCTTATTTACCGCCGATAAGCAATTCAAAACGACATAAGCATGATTCGCGAAGAAAAAAAACGGTGTGCCGGTTTTCAAAGACCCGTTGTGGAGATAATTATGCATCTAATTTCGCTGAACCCTTGGTCAGAAACAGATATTCTTGAGACGGTCGAAAACAGTCTGAATATAAAAAAATATCCCGAAAAATATAGACATGCTGTAGGTGGAAAAAGCCTCTGTCTGCTTTTCCAAAAAACCTCCACGCGCACACGCTGTGCAGGTGAGATCGGTATTACACAACTCGGCGGGCATGCACATTACCTCGACTGGCGTACGACAAACTTCGCATTAGCCGACCTCGGCGATGAAATGCGCGTCCTCTCTGCTTATGTGGATATTATCTTGGCTCGCTTCTTGAAACACGCTGAATTCGTTGAAGCCGCCGCTGCCGCAACAGTACCCGTCATTAACGGGTGTTGCGACAAGTATCATCCAACGCAAGCACTCGGCGATCTCATGACGATACAGGAACACCTCGGCAGACTGGAAGGGGTCAAATTGTGTTTCGTTGGTGTGCATAACAACGTCTGTAATTCGCTGATTGCTGCTGGAATGAAGGTCGGTATTGAGGTTACTGTTGTTGCCCCGGAGGTGAACCCCGCTGCTGTTGATAAGGAATTATGGAATGCAGCTGCTCGTAAAGGTCTTTATAAAGTGCTTGATACGGGAAGTATCAATGTTGACAGTGCTCTGGAAAGCGTCATTGCTGAAAGCGATATTGTCTATACGGATACGTGGGTGGACATGGAATTCTTCACGGATCCATCCTTTGCTGAAGAACGGGAACGTCGGTTAAAAAAGATGGCACCGTATCAATTAAATGCCGAATTGTTGAACGGACACGCGTGCAAGATTATGCACTGCCTCCCCGCGCATCACGGATACGAAATCACAGGTGAACTCGTCAACGATGAGCGTTCAATTATCTTTGACCAGTCCGAGAACCGACTCCATAGCATGAAAGCGATCTTTCTCAAATTGCTCGCGCACGCCTAATTTACCCTCTATTCTAACAAGGAAATTCTTCTTGGAGCAATATATCTCTCTTTTGCATAGCGAAACGTTAAAAGACCTTGAATGTAGCAAGTGTGGTGAAACCTATCCGCACACGGTGCCGCAGAACGTCTGTACCGCTTGTGGAAAGCCGTTACTTGCTCGCTACGCACTTGAACAGCTCGCCGGAACATGGACACGTGATTCCCTTCTGACACGTCCCGCTTCACTTTGGCGTTATGGTGAACTCCTGCCTATATCCGATCCAACGGACATCGTAACGCTCGGGGAGACAATGACACCGCTCATCCACACGAAAAGATTGGGGGCAAGGTTTGGCCTCACGGAGGTGTGGGTGAAAGATGAGTCGCGATTGCCCACTGGTAGTTTTAAAGCGCGCGGCTTAGCGATGGCAGTATCTAAGGCGAAATCCCTCGGACTGACGCAACTGGCAATCCCGTCTGCAGGCAACGCTGCAACGGCTCTCGCAGTTTATGCCGCCGCCGCAGGTATCACCGCACACATCTTTATGCCACAGGATACACCCGCCTTCAACAAAGAGACGTGTCAACTCGCGGGCGCGAACGTCACACTAATTGATGGTTTAATCAACGATGCTGGTAAGATCGTTGCAGAACGGAAAACGGATGAAGGGTGGTTTGATGTGTCAACCCTCAAAGAACCGTACCGCGTTGAAGGCAAAAAGACGATGGGGTTTGAACTCGCGGAGCAATTTGAATGGGAGCTACCGGATGTCATCATCTACCCTACCGGTGGCGGAACAGGTATTGTCGGAATGTGGAAAGGTTTCGCAGAGTTGGAGGCGATCGGGTGGATCGGTAAAAAGAGACCGCGTTTTATCTCGGTACAATCAGCAGGTTGCGCGCCGATTGTAAAAGCGTGGGAGGAAGGTGCGGCTGAAGCAACACCGTGGCGTGATGCACAGACCGTTGCAAGCGGCTTACGTGTGCCACAAGCGATTGGTGATTTCCTTATTTTAGAGGCGATTCGTAAAAGCAACGGTGCCGCAATTGCCGTCACAGACGATGCTATCCGTGAGGCAATGCAACTGCTTCCTACAACCGAGGGACTCTTGACATGCCCTGAAGGCGCAGCGACCGTCGCTGGACTCAAACAACTTGTTGCGAAAGGGATGATTAATCCTTCCGAACGCGTCGTTTTATTCAATACCGGTGGCTATCAATCATAGACGGAATGGCAATCAAGGCGTTATTTCTACCGGTTTTCCAGATAATCGTAAGTTGGCTTTTCCTTCGCTTCCTCTCCGTCTTCAGATGCCTTGTTCTTTAGGTGATACCCTACCTCATGCTTCTGCACCGATATAATTGGATAGGGACCGTCAAATCCGACGACTGTTCCTTGTACTTCAACCGGTTTACCGCTAACGCCGACATCAGTCCGGAGTTGATCGAACTCAGGGTTCGCGTCGAAAACAAAATTCTGTCCCTGATTTTCTGTGACCATCGCATGATGGATATTAGAGGTTTCTGGTCGCCAGCGTCGCCATGACGGAACGTTTCGGATATAACTCCGGGCGAAACCGGGGTGTGCAAACATGTTGCCGCGGATAGTTGCATGGGTTTTCAGGACACGAGCACTCCCAAGTCCATGACGGCCCCGGAAGCGTGAATCGTTAAGTTGCCGCATGATGTTATACACATCAAACGTATGTGTTTCGCTGTACTTGCTAACCCCTTGTCTCGCTTTGACTTCCACGACGGTAGTGAAATGTCGCGTTCTACCATGCTTGTCAACAGGTGTGCTGAAGGTAACGTCCTTCGGATCCGCCCACGGTTCCAACAATCGCCGAATCTGCCGTGCATCGGCGTTGCTGACAACATCGGAAATCTCTATTTTCAAGACAACCGCCTCTTCAGCCATGCTTACCATACTTATGCCAACAAATAGAAGTACCACCAGAAAAGTAAGCAAATAGAAATGTGTACGTTTCATTCCGATTTCCTCCTGATTTTCTCTCTTAATCTACAAGTTTCACGTCTCACTTATATTAGACACCATTTGAGAAGAAAAGTTTCAAAAAAAATTACTGAGTCCAATCCGATAACTTCCATTTAACTGTTAATGACGCGATCTCACAGTAAAAAGGGTGCATAATTTTAGAAAAGTCAAATCCTAAGTTTTACAACGTGAGTTCAATTATCTGAAAACCTAAACGCTCAGCATAACAAAGAAGTTTACAGGGAAACATGTAATTTACGACTTTGCGCTTTTACGTTGAAAGCTCGCTACCCAGCTTAATTCGACAATGTAGTACAAGACTGGCAAGACAAGCAGTGTCAAAAGTGTGGCTGTTATCATGCCACCGCTGATGACGATTGCAAGCGGTTTCTGGAGTTCTGCCCCTGAACCATGTGCAAGTGCGAGCGGTAACATCCCTAACCCCGTGGTCAGTGCCGTCATTAACACCGGACTGATGCGTTCCTCGGCACCTTTCATTACAGCATCGTAGAGCGACATCCCTTCTGAACGCAGCGTATTGATGTGTGACACCAAGATAATGCCGTTTCGTACAGCAATACCGAACAATAGAATGAAACCTACCATTGAGGGGATACTCAGCACACCACCGGTGAGGAAAATACTGACGACACCACCGATTAACGCTAACGGCAGGTTCAGCATTACCAATAGTGAAAGCCGAAATGAACCCATCGCTAAAAATAGCAGAACACAGATACCAGCAACCACAAAGCCCGTCTGAATCAGAATTTTTCTTTGTGCAGACTGTTGGCTTTCAAATTGCCCGCCGTAGGTAAGGAAATACGCTTCAGGTAGGTCTACCTGTTCGTTAATCGCTTGTTGGACTTCCGCTATAAAGTTGCCGAGGTCTCGATCTTGAACGTTACACTGAATGACGATACGCCGAGAAACGTTCTCGCGATTGATAGTATTCGGTCCGTAGCCAAAGCCGACATCAGCGACCTGTTTTAACGGAACGAATGTCCCTGAAGGCGTTCGGAGTTCTAAGTTAGCGATGGATTCAACGGTGTTGATAAGTGTCGGATCCATCCGAATCAGGAGCGCGTACTGGCGTTGCCCTTGGATAACCCGGCTGACGGCCTCGCCTTTGAATGCGGTTTCTGCGAAATGTGTAACATCTTCAACCCGTAAACCGTAGCGCGCCGCTTCAAGTCGTTTAACTTTGATTTGAAGCTGCTCCACTTGTACCTGCTGTTCCACCTGTAAATCCGCTGCGCCTTCAATTTCGGAAATGACTGCTTTAATTTCCTCTGCTTTTTGTCTGAGCGTACCAAGGTCTGGTCCAAATAACTTTAACGCCACTTGCGCACTGACCCCAGACAAAAGATGGTCGAGTCGATGCTGAATCGGTTGACCGACAGATACGAGGACCCCTGGAAAATTTTCAGGCGATAAGAGTGTGCGTACTTCGGTGAGAAGTGCTTCCCGTGTTTTTTCGCGTTCATCGGGCGGAATAAAGTTCACAAGGATTTCGTGTGTATTCACATCGTGCGCGTGTTCATCGGCTTCTGCACGTCCGGTCCGGCTGCTGACACTCGTTACTTCTGGAATCGTTAAAAGCCTTTTTTCCATCTCTCTGCCGATACGGGTTGATTCTCCTAACGAGGTTCCCGGCGGTGAAAAGACGCTAATAATGAACGTCGCTTCATCCATAACGGGCAAAAATTCGCGACCTAAACGCGGAATTGCCGTTACAGTCAACACGACCAATAACAGTGCTAAAACGACAACCGCCCAACGTAAACGCATCACCAGCGCGAGCATCGGACGATAAGCCTTTTTAATCCATACGACTACGGGGCTCTCTTTTGGTGGTGCTGGTTCGGCATCGGATTCTTTTCTTAAATGCTGCCAATGGAAACGCGTCAACAATAGATCGCTTAGGACAGGAACCACTGTCAGCGCAACGAGTAGCGATGCCGCCATTGAAATAACAACAGCCCAGCCGAGTGGGCGGAACATTCTGCCCTCCATACCACTGAGACTGAACAGCGGAACGAAGACAAGAATGATAATCAACGTCGCAAACACGATGGATGCTCGGATTTCATCACTTGCTCGTCTCACAACTTCTGATGGCGTTTCGTCAGGTTCTTCACCCATATAACGCAGCCGAAAGTATTCCTGCAATCGTCGGAAAATATTTTCAACGTACACAATAGCGTCGTCAACCACCATGCCAACTGCAATCGCCAAACCCGCGAGTGTCATAATGTTGAGGGTACCGCCCTGAGAAAGCAGGGCAATAACTGCTATGATTAGGGAGAGTGGGATCGCTGTCAGAGTAATCAGTGCGGTGCGGATGTTAAAAAGGAAGATCGCTAAAATGATAACGACGAGGATAGCACCATCGCGTAGGGCATCTTTGACAGTGTCCACAGCACGGTGGATTAAGTCCGCTTGTGCGTACTCAACTTTAATCTTTACACCTTCAGGCATTGATTGTTCAAGTGATTTCAAGACGGAAGTCACTTTGTCACTGAGGTTTATCGTGTTGATACCGGGTTGTTTGACGACTTTGCCTAAAACGGTTTCTTCGCCGTTGTGGCTCCCTGCGCCGCGCCGAATTTCTGGGAGCGATCCAATTTTTACTGTGGCGATATCCTTAACGAAAATTGGTGTGCCGAGCCCGCGCACATCAACGATAACGTTTTCAATGTCAGCAACCGTAGAAATCCGTCCTAATCCCCGAATCATCAATTCACGGGACTCTTTGATGAGGAAACCGCCTGCAGAGTTTTCGTTGCTTTTCTCAAGTGCAGAGGCAACATCTTCGAGTGAGAGGTGGTAACTGATCAACCGCTCAGGGTTGACGAAAACTTGAAATTGTTTTACGTATCCGCCGATGTTAATCACGTTAGCGATGCCACCCTGTGATTGCAGCTGGTAGCGAATGACCCAATCAGCAAGGTCCCGCATCTCCATCTCACTGAATTCCCCTGTTTCATCGACAAGTGCATATTCTATAATCTCGCCCAAAAGAGAGGAAGTCGGTAAGATAATTGGGGCATCAACATCTTCAGGTAAATTCGGAGCAACAAGTTGAAGCCGCTCAGAAACCATCTGCCGCGCGAGGAATATATCCATACCCCAGTCGAACTCGACGAAGACAAGCGACAAACCGATCGCAGAGGATGACCGAACCCGTGTAACATCCGGTGTACCGTTCATCGCACTTTCAATCGGTAGCGTTACAAGGGTTTCCATCTCCTCAGGGGACCAACCGTGTGCCTCAGTCAGCACGGTAATGCGTGGTGGGTTGATATCAGGATAAACATCAATAGGTGCCGATTGAAACATTCTGAAACCGATGATAACCGCCACAATCGTACAAGCGATGACAAGGAGCCTATTTTTCAGTGAAATCTCGGTGATTTTTGACCACATTGATTTGCCTCCTCTATCCACTTTAGTGGGTGTGTCCTGCATGTGCATCAATAACTGCGGAGGGGGCTGCCATCACTCTCATCAGTTGATGCGTTCCCTGAACAACCACTCGCTCGCCCGGTATCACACCATCTCTGACCTCTATGTACCGGTCGTCCTTGGCACCAACCACAATTTCATGCTTTGTATAAGTGTCACCGTACGCAACAAAAACAAATCGGCTCCCCCCGTCTTCAATCACTGCATCTAACGGAACGCTCAAGACATCCCTTCCTTTTTCGAGGACAATTGTCTGTTCAGCAAACATCCCAGGTTTAAGCTGATGCTCCGGATTTTCGATTTCTGCCCAAAAGTGAACCGTCTGTTCCTCAGGCTCCACAACATCTGAAATTCCAGAAATCTTGCCGGTGTAAATTGTTTCTGGGTAAGCAGCGACGTGAATACGCACCTCACTGCCTTTCTGCCATTTGTCCTGGATTAACGCAAGTGTGTCTTCGTGAACTTCTCCTTGAACCCAGACAATATCGGTGTCCAGTATTGAGAAGAGGACATCGCTCTTTTCAACTGTCGTGCCAACTGTCACGTGCTGCTGCGTAATTTGCCCAGAAGTGGGTGCTTTAACAGAGAACATAGGGGACGGTTGACCTGTTTGAATAATCTTGTCAATATCGTCAAGAGTGAGTCCGGATACTTGAAGTTTCTGGCGAACTGTGTTCAAAGTGATGTTCGCAATGCGCAAAGCCTCTTCTAACTGAAGAACCCCCTCCAATGCTTCCGAACTTTCTACAAAAGCGAGGTAATTTTCAATCAATGCATCGGTGGATAAATCGTCAAAGGACGCGATTGAACCCGTTTCAGCCAAGGTTTCGAGAAGCGTTTCGGTTAATCCAGCAGCCAAAGCGCGTTGTCTGTTTGCTGCAACCTTGATAGCCGCGAGTTCGTACGCCACTTCTGCATCAACCAATTCTGTTGCTGCCTCACTAAGCACCGCATATCTTTCCAGTAGAGGCGAGGTCGCCTCGTCCCTACTGTCCAGGCTCTCTGTATCCAATAGTGAGCGGATGGGTGTCTCCCCGTTGTCATGCAGAATCTTTTCCAACGTTTGTTCGCTGATGCCGAGGATCTGGAATTGTCGCTTCGCATCTGCTAACTCATTTTTCGCTTTCTTATATTCTGCCTGTTTCGCAATAAGTTCTTTCTGTGCCGAGATACGCTTTTCTGCGAGGGTTTTAATCCTTTTGAGTGTACTATCAAGCAATTGGTGTTCAACGTCAGCCTTGACCAATCTAAACCGCATCTGTTCTAATGCTGAGGTAATCTGCGTTACGGCGAGAGTTTCACGTTTTTTGACTGTCATTTGCAGCTGCTGTAGTTCGGATAGCGATTGCAAGTAGTCAATTTGTCGAGTTTGTAATTCCCGTCGAATTTGTTTGGCGAAAACCTCTGTCAGTCTCGCCAACTTGGAGACAAGCGATTTCTGTTGAGCTGCCGCTTCGAGGAGTTCGATCTGCGCCATCTGTAAATCAAGGCTCTCCAGTTCAAGCAGCACATCGCCTTTTTTCGGCGTTTCGCCAACGCTGAAATGGATACGATTCACGATACCGCCGGTTCTTGGTGTGACAATGGCTTGCCGTTCTGGGTGTGCCATTACGTTTCCGTGAACGGACACAACCGTTTCAATCGAACGAATATTGGCTTCATCCGTCTTCAAACCGATATTAACTTTTGCTTTATCGGTGAGCGTCACCGTATTCTCTTGGCTGTGTGCGTGTCCGGCTTGCTCATCGTGAACGTGTGCATCTTGAGCCGAAGCCAATGTAAGTGTGAGGTTTAGTGAAACCAAGCCTCCTATCGCGATAATGAGGACTGCCAAAAGTGGTGTGACATGAGGATAACGTAACATTTCAATTTCTCCTTATAGTGTCCATCAATCGTTGGGAGTTTGTGGTACGGATTCGAGAGATGTACCTATAGCTGCTTCAAGCTCAGTCAACACCTTATGGTACATTCCGAGTGCATCGAGATAAGCAAATTGTGTGTTGATGAACTCGTTCTGCATCAAAATGACCTCTAAGAGTTCTGCTTCCCATAATACATAGGCGGTACGTGTTAATTTAAGGTTTTCGTTGAGTAACTTCAGTGAATCGCCTTCATAAAACGTGAGCATTTTTTGCGCGGTACTAAGCGATAGAAATGCTGCCATGACCTCTCGAACAATCTGTTTCTCAGAATTATTAATTTCTGCGGTGTCCACTTGCTGTTGGGCTTTTGTGGCATTGATCTCGGCACGATTCCTGTTAAATAGTGGTAATGGAATTGAAAACTTCACACCGAGTGCCCTCTCGTTTACACTGCGTTCGGCAATTGCCCCAACACTCAAATCGGGGATGTTCGCCGCCTTCGCGAGTCGGAGTTCGTTTTCGGTGAGTTGCGCGTTTAGTTGCAGCGACTTTAGATCGTTACGATGGGCAAGGGCTTGCGTCTTCAAAGTATCAAGTGTTAATTTCTGCAGTGTATCTGGCGATACCTTTTCGCGTAATTCGCCAACAGCGACACGTGCTGTCTCAAGCGGAGTGCCCATCAACCCGTTTAGTGCCAATTGTGCCAGTCGCGATTTGCCCTCTAACGTCACTGCTTCGCTGCGTGCCGATTGCAGATGAATGTTTGCCAGATTTGCTTGTGTTACCGAAATGTCGCCGGTTTCAAATCGGATCTGCGCGATGTCGCGCATCTGTTTGTTGTGTTGGACAACCTCTTTGGCTAACTTAAGTTTCTCTTGGACAAGGAGCAGTTCATAAAAAGCGATTTTCACCGATTTCGTAACGGATTGGGACGCTTTAGCAAGTTCAGTCTCTACTTTTTCGAGGTGTGTCTTTGCAATTCGTACCCGATGTCCGCGTTGTCCACCCAACTCGAAAGCCTTGGTTAATTCGAGTTTCTGTTCAGCATGTGCACCTCCAACAAATTCGGTTTCGAGTTTAGGGTTGCCAAGCAGTGCGATACCGTCAATGCGAGCGCGAGCAACTTTAACTTTTTCGCGAATCGCGTTGAGTCCTGGATTTTCGCGCAATGCTGTCTCAATGGCTATCTCAAGTGAAATCCTGCTCTCTTCATTTGAAAAGGCGGACTGGATTTGCGTCATACTTAATGTTGACAGACAAATGCCGATGGCTATGCAGATGTGGTTGAATGTAGTTTTCGTACGCATGCTTTCCTCCATGTAATAAAGTAACCCCAGTTGCTATCTAAAAGGTTATAGGCAATTCAGGCTATTAAGTACGCCCCATTTCGTGCAATTGAGCCTGAAGAATGCCCCGTTTTGTGCAGTACATTCTCTACGTTTTATAGAGAATCGCGCCGGTGTGGTATTGTTCAAATTGGCACGAAATTTGCTACATCTAAGCAACAGAAAAATCAATCGAAAGGATGTTGGACATAGACAGGACGGAAACGAGGTTTAAATGAGAAGGGTTGTGGTACGAAGGGATATGAGCGTTGGGTTAATGAATGGTGAGAGAACTTGGTGATGCGGCGGAGGTAAAATCGTAGATGGACTCTTTTGGTGCGTCAGGAGAGCAAATGCGGAAACAGCGGGATGTATTGACACATCGTTGGCAGGAATGAGGTATAGTTGGGTGTTTAATGGAAGAAAAATGGCGAGATCAATACACGAGCCACAATGGTCTTCTACCGTCGTAGTTCCAGCAATAGTGACCTCTGTGTGTTCCGAATCGAAAGCGTGCGTGTCGGTACAGCTCCCATTAGCAGAGACTTCAAGCGCGACGTGCCCATCTGCACCTATGCATAGAACATAGTTCGACAGCTGCGTCGGAATTATGATAAGATAAATGAGTAGCCACATTAAAGGGATGACAATACTCTTTTTTCTCTTCAAAAAAAGTTCCATTTCTCTAATTAAGAACACGCTATTGCTGGCATTTGGTGTCTTTTTCTGAAAGACAATATTTCGTTCTCTGACAGCGAAGTTCACACACGTTCAAGTGCTTTTCACTAAGTATAACAAAATTTTCCGATAAAAATCAAGAAAAAACAGTCTGGAATCAAATTAAACTGAATTTGATGGTGAATTGGGAAGGTAATAGGTACTAAGCGAATGTACAAATTCCTTGAAAATTACAGAAAAATATGCTAACATTTAAAAAATGGACTTTATTCCATAAGCTTTAAGTCAAACAAAAATATCGGAAAAGATAGGAGATATACTAATGAAAAAAATGTTTTGGGTAGTAATGCTCTTTGTGATGTGTGTTGCTACCAGTTATGGGCAATATAATGGTGAGTGTTGGGTTGTAAGTGGAGGGGATACAGTTTACAAATTACATGCGAATGGCAACGCCGATCCAACGATCATTCCGAATCTGGCGCAAGCGAGTGCTGCGGAGGTCAATCCTACCAATGGTGTCGCTTGGATCGCTATTTCTGCGTCAAATGCTGTCTTCAGGTTCGATCAGTCAAAGCCACCAGGAGAGGAGCAGTTTATACAAGCTCCCGTGATTGAACGCCCAAACATGATCTCTGTGAATCCAGCAGACGGTACTGTCTGGGTAGCGTGGCTAAACGGCGTGTCGAAGTTGTCAAGTGACGGCACGCAAATACTCGCGCAGGTCATCCCACAGGGGGGTAATCCGAACGTAGAAACAGGTCGATTCAATGTTGCTGTGAACCCGAAGGACGGTAGCGTCTGGATAGCAGACGCGCGGGGTCCGATTAATCGTTACGATGCAAACGGTACTCAAATTGCAACCGGTCCAACAATGCGAGAACCGAAGGCCGGTGTGGCTGTTGACTACGAGGGAAATGCATGGGTCGCTGACAGTCAATTTAACACACTCATTCGGATTTCACCAACCGGTCAAGAACTGGCAAAACTTACGATCACCAGTCCGACTTCGCCGCGTGTTAATCCTAAGGATGGCAGTGTATGGGTGGTTTCGGAACAGTCAATGCTGCTAAACTTATCAGCGGACGGCACGAAAAGAAGTGAGTTCCCCGCTGGTATGGCTGTTGTCGGAATAAGTCTCTCACCTGCAGATAACGGTATTTGGGTTGCAGACTTGCTCGGCGCAACATTCACGGGCGAAGTCAGTAAGTTCTCTACAAATGGAACGAAACTCTTCGCGAATCCTATTCAGCAACCTTCCTCTGTTTCGGTCGGATTTTGGGAAGGAAACTAATCCAGAACCATCACAAATTGCGTCGCTACGTTCATCTGCTTATCGGAGCAATTGCGGGCATGATGGCAACTTCTCTGATAGATAAATGTGAGGTGTGTAATGATTAAGTATCGCCTTCTGGCAAAGTGTGCAGCCAAAAGCATGAAAATTCAGAATTTCCTGTTGAAGTTCGCAATCGGCACCTTTGTTGTTGGATTGTGCGCCACGAATGGATTCGCGCAACTCCCGGACTTCAAGGTCGGAAATGGCAGTATCACTTTTTCCAACCCGACCCCTATTGAAGGGGAAGAGATTACCATCTGGGTTGAAGTAAAGAACGTCGGCGATGGCACGCCGACGATGAACGAGGACCTCGTCGTTGAACTTTACGAAGGGGATCCCGCGACGCAACCGCTCCAAATCGTCTGTAAAGATGTAATCATAGAATTAAAATCTGGGCAGACCGGCAGCGTGAAGGCACAGTGGCAGCCGCCTCCTGGTAAAACAGAGATTTACGCTGTCGTTAATCCTTCGGGGACTAAACATATTGAGGAAGCGGATGCAGCAAATAACGTTGCGCAGACAACGCTTATCGCCCAAACGCGGACGTTCCCTTCTGTTACGTCCGAACAGATCCAGAACGCGATAACAAAAGGTGTCGCTTGGATAGAAGCACAACAGGGAAAGCATAGCCGCACCTGTTTACAATGTGGTACTGAAAACCAACTTATCTTGATCTGCATTACCTGTCAAGCGAGCCTGAAAGGGTTGGCTGAAAACTTCGTTCCTGATGCTGTATGGAATTTCGGTGAAGATCAAACGCAGGAGACGGCACTGGCGTTGCAAACCTTGTTCGCAGCCGGACGTAACCCTTCGCAGCCAGCTGTTAAAAGAGGTTTGGAATTCCTACTGACACAGAATTGGAATGAGTTCGCTGTTTACCAATTTGCAGTTATCGTTCCAGTTCTGGTAGCAACCAAGGATGAAACGTACAGGGAACGGGCGCAATTTGCCGTGAATCAGCTGATCAAAAAACAGCTGCCTATCAGTGGTAGTGAGTTTGCTGACCCAAGGGACGATGGCGGTTGGGGGTACGGTTTTACTGCTGATGGTGCGCACATGAACATGGTTATCTATGCGCTCTAT
Organism: Candidatus Poribacteria bacterium; assembly: GCA_965208735.1. Classification (GTDB taxonomy): domain Bacteria; phylum Poribacteria; class WGA-4E; order WGA-4E; family WGA-3G; genus WGA-3G. The sequence continues at coordinate 5,857,206 of CBDBPM010000002.1, read as the reverse complement.
GCTGCGAAGCAGTGGGGACTTGATATTCCACAGGATACGTGGGAGCGTTCCGAGCAGTGGATCCGCCGAAACCAAACCGAGACAGGTGGATGGCTCTATAATTTAGTTGACGACGGTTCACCGTGGGCAATCGGTGTCTACGGCAGTATGACAGCAACCGGATTGTGGGCACTTCGCGCCTGTGGTGTTCCCGTTGGGGATCCACAGATCCAGAAGGGTATGGCATGGGTGAGGAAGCATTGGACTTTGACCCGAAACCCCGGTTCTAACTCATGGCTCTACTATTATCTACTTTCGTTGCAACGATTCTGTGACATCCCACCTACCGTAAATACATTTGCTGGTTACGATTGGTACGCTGAAATCTCGCAGATGATGGTGGCACAACAAGAGGCTGACGGGAGATGGCGTGGTTCTGAAAGCGATTTTTTATCCACCTGTTTTGCTGTGATGTCTTTGAGTCATGCGCTCGCAGGTCCAACGGAACCGAATATCGGGATTGTTCCACGGAGCCTTCGGTTTTCACCACCCGCTCCGCGCGTCGGCGAGGTAGTTCGCCTGAGCGCGACGCTTCGTAATACAGGAACGCCTTTTGACGGGATCCTTAATGTCCGGTTTTATGTAGGTGACGAAGAGGTTACCACAACCGAGGTGCTTTGGACTCCCGAATTGGGTGAAACTGTTGTTTCAGCCGATTGGGCACCTACCACTGAAGGTGAGATAGAGCTTGTCGCGCGTGTGGACATCACAGATGCAGATGAAAGTGACAATGTCGCTTCGGAAAAACTCACTGTCTACTCACAATCTACTGCAGCAACGGATGCCCTGTCAATGAAGCCTGAGAAAATTAGTGAAAACGTTCACCGACTCGGCAATGTTGTTTTGGACACCAGTAAACGTGAGGTGACAGTGCCGGGTGAGATTAACATTGTCGGCGCAGATGCCAATATTGAATTTTTTGCCTGCGGTAAACTCGGAAAAACGCATGAGAGCATCTTGATTGTGGATGCAGAACCTGTCCATATACTTACAGCACTCGCTGCCTTGGAGTTAGAACCCGGCAGAAATCTCGCTGTTGAAGGTGATCCACGAGTTCCAACAGGGGCGCCCGTTGAAATTTGGGTACAATGGAACCAAAACGACGCTGTAATTTCACGACGTGCGCGAGAGTTGGTATGGAACGCTTTCACAGAGCAACCGATGCAAAAGACACCATGGGTCTTTACAGGTGGACGGATAAAAAATAATCAGCTCACATCCCAACTTTTCCATAATATTATCGCTGTCTACCGAGACCCAGATTCCCTCTTCAATCATCCTTTACCCACCGGTACTGATGACAGGACGTATCGCGTCAACACGGACGTAATTCCTCCTAAAGGAACAAAGGTAAAGGTAATCATTCGACCTGTCACGGCTTAGAGGAAAACAATACGGTTTCAAGCGGATATGAAAAACGGAAACCCAAACCCAGTTATTACTGGATTCAGGTTTCCGATTTAGAAAATGTCAGATATTTGCGCTTATCGGGCGTTTTTGATGCGTCCCCATGTGGTTGCGAGCTTGGTTCTGGGGTCTACGGGGAAACTATCATCGCCGAAGAACTCAATTTCGCCAATTTGGAAGTACGCCCCAGCCGGGTTCGATGCGGTGTCAAAAGTAACATGCCGGAAAAACCGATACCCGGTTTTTTGAACGTCGTAATCTTCCCCCGCCTCAAAGAGGACGACTTGCAGTCGCTGATCCCAAAAGCTATCCCCGTCGTGAGCAAAGATGGTCTCAAACTCCTCGCCGTCGTTCGATCCCTGAATCTCCCATACTGTCGGGTCCCTTGCAGGAACATCGTTCGCTGAAGATACGGTGAAGTGTGTCAATGCGTACTGCTCCTCAAACTCAGCTGTTACGTGTAGACCTTCATCCGGAATGCCGCCCCCACGTCCGCAGCACCATTTGTCATTGCTGGGGCCAAGGCGGTTATCGAAGACGTTAAACGCAAATTCCCCGCCCGCGAATCCGGGTTCATCGTTGGCTGAGAAAATGGCATCGTAATCTTCATCTGCTTCAGGATCACCATCGTCTTCTGGGTCGGTTAAGTCTCCTCCCAGGAGTTCATCCGTTCCTGTTCCCAAGACTTCCTCTGCTTGTGCTATGTCGATCGGGTTTCCGATAACACAATAGGCTATCATCAACACAAATCCTGCTAATACTAACATAATTTTCATGTCGTTCAAACTCCTAAAAAAATGAATCTCACTTTTACGTGAGTTTCGTGTTAAGTACGTGAGCTTGCGTGATAGTGCCCACTACCTAAAGGTAGAGGCTTTGGCTTCATACTCTCACTGCGAGGCATGCGGTTTTCTCAAAGAGTCCACCGTCTGAGTGTCGCTCCACCAGCAGGCAATTCCCCGTATCCTGAATCAAGTGGATACAGGCATATCGTGCGAAAAACTTTCACGGCTATCCCTGCCCGCAAAATATGAAGGATGGTGGTTTCCGTGACCAACGTGCAGGGTTTCACCTCTGCTCCGAAACTTACGGACGGACCCCCTATATGTTTTTTGCAAGTTATCACTTGCAACTTGTTTATACCACCTCTCGCAGCGACGAACAACACCTGTACAAGGTATGTGCAGAGTGAGAGCGTTGTCCAGCAAGTTACATATACATATAATTATGCCACATTTTTTGCGGAATGTCAAATCTTTTTTGGACTGCAAAACGCAACGCTCGCCTATATCTTGCAGGCTAAAGCATGGGGTCTTGGCGGGAAGATTGATAAGTAACGTCAACACTTTTTTCATTGAAAAATACATCATAATATCGTATAGTGTAAAGATACGTAATATACCTCCAAAACCCCTAAATTGACACCTATGGTGCGGTTGGGAACTCCTCCTAAACCCTATCTGAAGGAAAATATTGATGAAACAGAAACCGACAAACCCTCCACCAAATATCCTCCGAGAAATCCAAGCGAATAAAGTTTTCCCTGTGTATCTGCTCTGTGGTGAGGAAAGTTTTCTCATTGAGGGCACCCTCAAACAGATGCTTGATCATTTGCTTACACCTGATACACGCGATTTCAATCTCACTTTCTTAGAGGATACTAATATAACAATTCGAGAAATTTTGAGTCAGGCAGATCTCTATCCAGTCATGTCAGATTGGAGAGTCGTGGTTGTCCGAGATGCCCCCTTCTTTAAGGTTCAACAACGTACGACACCGATAACAATCGTCCGAAACGCATTCAAAATTGAAATTACAAATCCACAGAAATCTATCTCTACATTGGCAAAACTTTTGGAAGTGAGTCCACAGCAAATTGCTGAAAATCATTTAAACTACGCAAATGCTGTCGATTCGCTCATTGATGAACTCGGTACGAAGCTCACCGATGAAGATCGCGGCTTTCTGGAACGTTTACCTCAAATCGCCCAACAACTGGATACATACGCTCCGGAAGCTGATAATACCGACGACGTAGCCGTATTGCTTGAATGGCTTCAAGGGGATCTACCCGAAAATAGTGTTCTGATCTTTACAGTACAGGGACCCGTGAACGAGCGCAACCAGATTGTTAAAGCCATTGACGCTGTCGGACGCTACCGATCTTTCGAGCCAGTTGAGGCGGGACCATCGCTGAACCGAGACCCGCTCTATAAGAAAGTCTCGGACAAATTCGCCGAATTTGATAAGCAGATTACGCCACGAGCATTCTCTCTACTACGGACTCGAACCGGTGGTGATATGCACACTGTTGCTGAAGCTATCAACAAAATTGTCAATTTTGTTGGCGACAAAACCCAAATTGACGAGCAAGATGTCCGGAATATGGTGACACAGAATACATTTGACGGTATCTTTGATCTCACTGATGCGATCGGAAAACGCTCGGTCGGACAGGCGTTGAAGAGTCTTCATGAGGTATTAGCGAGCGGTCAAGAACCTATCCCGGTCAGCGCAACAATCACTCGTCAATTCCGATTTGCGCTCCAAGCGAAGCTAATCGCTGAAAGAAAGGAACTCCGAAACGTCCACAGTCGGATGCCTTTTCGTGAATTTACAGCAAATATATTCCAACCACTCGCTGAAGAAGTGGGCGGCATCTTACCTAATACGGCTACGCACAACATTTTGAAGCAGAATCCTTATGTCGCTTACAAAATCTTTCAGACACTCAACGCTTTTACGGTTGATGAGTTAGTGACTGCCCTTGAAAAAAGCTTAGATGTGGATGCCCAATTGAAGACGAGCAATTCAGACCCTACGTGCATTTTGGAACAATTGGTATGTGAGCTTTGTACTGCTCCATCAGAGAGAAGATCTACTTCGCGTTAACACACATCTGGATGGAGTTTAGAAACCGACACTGTTTATATTTCGTTTTATTAAGTATATGTATTCATAAAAACAAGGAGTTTCTTGTATGAAAGGCACAAGACCGTTAGATAATGACGAAATCCGGAAAGTATCGGAGGCGTTTGGCGGTACGTTTGCTATTCGGAATCGGAGTCTGTTTATGTTAGGCGTATCCGTCGGTGGGCGGATTAGTGAAATGATCGCTCTGAAAGTGGACGATGTCTGGCAAAACAGCAAATCCGTCAAAGATTTGCTGTTTGATCGCAATATCGTGAAAGGCAGTGAGGTATCCAGAGCGGTACCTGTAAATATGGATGGCAGACAGGCAATTGAAGCACTTATTGCTTGGCATACTGAGTTGTATGGAGATCTCAATGCCAGCCGCCCGTTATTTCCTTCACGGAACGGACAAGGCACGAAAGCAATGACGAGAATAGCAGCACACAATGCGCTAAAGGAAGCGTTTGAAGTGGCGGGTTTAAATGGCAAGCTCGGCACACATTCCCTGCGAAAGTCTTACGCACAGCGTCTTTATGAGCAGACGAACGATATTTATGCCGTACAAGAGATGTTAGGGCATAAAAGTGTGGTAACAACCCAGCGATATTTAGGGGTAAATTACGCCAGTGTTCGGGATGCGTCGGAGGCGATGTCGATCTATTCTGAACTTAACGTAAGTACGAAAACGTTAAGTTCGGTAAATGATGCCGCAGATGACGAACTTTTGGTTGAATTGCTCCGGAGAGGGTATGACGTGGCTCGCCTGCTTCAGAAAGATGAATTAGAACAACCTTTTCAAGGGTCTACAGAAGAACGTGTATCCACAAAAAACGATCCGCATCAGTAACATGGGCTGACGATGGGTAGATAAAAATATGTAGACCTTTAGGTAAATAATCGTTCCTATCTTCGCTGGCGGTGTTTTTAACTCCGCCAGTTTTCTTTTGTTCAAGTAATTCTATATTTGCCATGGCTTTTGGGTAAGACATGCATCCGAACAATTGGGTTTCCATTTTTTTACTATCCTTTTCTGTTTTGCAGACTCTAATAAAATAAGACCACATTTTATTCAAAAGTTGGAGGCATTGAAAATGGGAGAAGTTGTGCTGATTGTCACTATTATATTTGGAAGTGTCGCTATAACGACGCTCGGATGCGTCTGGATGGGCACGTCCTACTTTGCGAAGAAAAAAGGTTTGAAAACGGGAGCATCGCAACGTGAGGTAGAAGCACTGCATCAGAAAGTAAACAACGTTCAACAAGAAATTGATGTTCTGAAAAATGAAGTGAAACGACTCATCGAAATCGCTAAAGGTGTCGGTGAGTAGGGAGGAACAGATATGTCGGTGTTACTACTACTGATTTTTGTTGGATTGGTGTTTTTCTTTGTTATTAAGTTTACTGCTGCGGTTACCGCTATCGTAGCAGTAATTATGGGGACAACAACAGTCACTATACTCGCGTGCGTCTGGGTGACCACGTCGTATTACCTCAAAAAATCCGGATATGAATCGAAAACCGCTCAGCAAACCTATCGTCAAGTTGACTCGGGTTTAAAACAGATGGTTGGGGATTTGCAGGAAATCCATTCTCAACTGGAGGAAGCTGAGCCGCATCTACGAAATATGGAATTTTTAAAGTACACCCGCCAGAATCGCAATGGAGAAAAATAAGTCGTAGACAGGACATGCCTTTGTTCTACTCTTTGCTTGTACAATGTGTGTATATTGAAGTAACCACAGTTGTTACTTATAAACCCGTTACAAGACTCTAAATTTTTTCGGCAGGGTGACTATAGCGGAACATCTTTTGCAAGGGGTTTGTAAGGCATTCTCGAAAGGATTTTTTTCGGGTGTGATTTACGATTTAGGAAACACACCAACGAAACCCAAATTTTTGTATGGAAGAGCCGGTTTCGATTTTAAGGGATTAAAAAGTCAACCACCGGTGAAAGAGGACACCTCTACCGTCAGGTTCAACCACACGTAACAAAACCTTTCCATTGGTAAAGAAGTCCACTGCCATAAAACCTGTATGCTGATGCGCGAACAAGGTGTTTTCTCCAGACATTACTTCTGTCACCTTTCGACTCGCTGCAGCCCCGCTGACAAGAATATAGTCAACAGTTTCGCCTTTCAGGACTTGTAGAGAGTGTTCATGTCCTGAAGCATAGATTAAAAGTGATGTAGCTTGATGTGTTGGTTTCCGCGCAGAAAAGGCTCGGTTGAGTTGCGCTATCAAATTGTCGTATGGTGCGCTGCCTATATCTTGATCGAATTTGTAAAAGTATTTCCTTGCATACGGATGCACTGAACCAATTACCGGTATTGGAATCCAGAGCCATTCTTTTAAAGCTCTGGTAGGAAAAAGATGTGCCTTCCAGTCAAAATAGCCGCCGTGTGGACCGTAACTTTGCAACGGGTGGTGCCCCAGAACGATGACCGGCAATTCTGTATCCAATAGTGTTATAAGTTCTGCTATAACCGTTTCAGGTGATTTTTCTGGTTTTTCGTGTTGATGGATCCACCATTGTGTATCCAGTGCAATAAGCCGGACTACGGGGTTAACTTTCGGCAGCTCAAGCGCAACTGGACCGGGCGAACCTCCAGATGGCAGGAAATTATGTTCACCGGCAAGTGCATCATTAATAAACTGCTCTTGCGCAAGAAGCGCACTATACCCTTCAGATTTTCCGCTTGCCCAGTCGTGGTTTCCCGGAATAAAGAGTCCGTGGACACCCGCATCTTTGACAACAGAGAGTTGTGGCATGAGGCGTTCCGATGCTTCATGTTTTCGGCGTTCTGTCATCCCCTCTGGATACATATTGTCCCCTAAAAAGACGATGCTCGTTTTCGCAGCGTCCTTTTGTGCCCATTCACCGAGCGTTTTCAAGACAGGTTCATCGGGTCTCGGTGTGCCACCATCACCGAGCAGTAAAAGTCGATAGCGGAGTACGCCTTCTGTTTCACTCTCACGTCTTTCAATATCAGGTATCTCAGGATGGTAATACGGCTTGGTATGACTGCACCCCGCGCTCGTTAATTGCACCGCTTGAATAATGCAACAGAGAAGAATAATATAGCGGGTGAGATTAGGGCGTTGGTAAAATCGTTTCATTTTCTATAGTTCTCCTATTATCATTTGCAATATTCAATGCGGTAGTCTTTACACGGTTGTCCATTCTCGGATGCGTTCAGCTACTTCCCCCCGCGGGACAATGTGCTGTTCTCTATTTGCGAGGTCTCGGATTGCGACTGTGCTTGCCTCTATTTCATCCGAACCGAGGATAACAGCATAACGGATACCTTTGGTGTCCGCATATTTTATCTGTGCGCTCATGCGTGCCGGACGGCAGTAAACCTCTGCACGAATACCACTTTGACGCAGAAGCGTCGCGACTTTCAAGGATTCTTGCGTGAGATCGGCATCAAAAACAGTCACTAACACCTGCGTTACCGTCTTTCCGACTGCGGATGGGAACATATCAAATTCTTCCATCACGTCAATAATCCGTTCAATCCCGAAACTGGTGCCGGTTGCAGGGTACCCCTGTTTACTGAAACTTCCGATAAGTTCATCGTATCGACCGCCACCAGTAATGCTTCCAATTTTCGGTTCTTCAACGACGGTTTCATAAATCGGACCGGTATAGTATTCTAAACCGCGCACCATCGCAACGTTTACTCTATAGAATTCTTCTGGAACACCAAGCGTTGTGAGATAACCGATTAGTTCCTCCAATTCCGAGATACCCTCTCGTGCTGCTTCAGAATCACCGAGTTGCGCATTGAGTGCATTCAGGACTGTCGCTGCATCGCCTTCTACTTCAAGCAATGCAAGGAGTTTCTCAATCACAGGCTCCGGTATCTGGTTTTCTGCTAATTCGGCTCTCACCCCTGCTAACCCAATCTTATCTAACTTATCAATAGAGCGATAGAGACCACCAAGTTGTTCAGTTGGCACACCGGCGAATTGTCCGATGCCAGTAATCAGTTTTCTGTCATTGATGTTAATCTCAAATTGCTTAAAGCCGAGGCGTGTTAGCACCTGATAGACGAGCGTGACGTTTTCAGCATCAGCGAGCATACTCTCGCTACCGACCGTATCCGCATCGCATTGGAAGAATTGGCGATAACGTCCCTTTTGCGGACGTTCTGCTCGCCAGACCGGATCAATCTGGTATCGCTTGAACGGTTTCGGGAGTTGTGGGTGCATCGCAACAACCCGACAGAGCGGTACCGAAAGATCGTAGCGTAGGGAGATGTTCTCCTTTCCACCGACGTGTCCAGCCTGATAAATAAGTTTCTCTGCATCCGGTCCGTATTTACCTGTGAGTACTTCAGATAATTCGAGGGCAGGGGTCTGTAAAGGTTCAAAACCAAATTCCTCAAACACGTCACGAATCACATCTATAACGTACTGCCTGCGAATCATCTGTTCAGGTAAGATGTCTCGCATCCCGCGCGGGACGCGCGGTTTAATGAGTGGGGTTGCCATAAGTTCCGCTCCTTTGTAGCATAGACTGTTAGTCTGTGCCTTCTTTGTAGCATAGACTGTTAGTCTGTGCCTCCTTAATTAAATGTGTCCGGGAAGTGTTTGGCTCCGTCGTCTCCGCAAACCTTTCTGGAGTGTCTGCTTGAATTCTTCAATCTTTTCCCGTTTCCATGCGTTCCTGAGTGCCTTCGGATTCGCAATAAGGGTAGATTCGGATTCACGTAAGAGTTCAATCTCCTTGAGTACATTTGCCTTGATTGTACGCCGTGATGCCGTCGAATTGTCGATGATAGCATCGGCTTCTTCAGGCGGTTTCCCCTCAGTTGCCCCAAAAGACAACATGAGCGTGATCGGGGACTGGTAAGAACCGGCGGTATTCAGCCGTTTCCACGGTGTTAAGATCGTCGGCGCGACCTTATTTTCCGTCTTTTCAAGGATATATTTCTCGGCGATGTTCAAATATTCGGTAGAGATGAGGATGTCTCCAGCAGCGAGGTTCATCAAATCCTCAAATGTATTGACATCTTCTCGCTCTTCACGGACAGCGAGAATAATATCAATGTGTCCATACTCCAGAGGTAGGATCTCTTCAACATCTGAATCCGTCTCTTCGACCCAATCTTGACCTGTAATCCCTAAATCATAGAAATCATCCATACCGACATAGACAGGGATCTCTTGTGGACGTGAAATCTTGATCTGAAATTCGTTATCATCGCGGAAGGTCGCGCGATACGATCTATCAGTTTCGGTATAACCGTTGAGTTCGTAACCGGCACGCTGAAAGAGTTCAAGGGTCTCTGATTGTAGACTCCCTTTCGGTAAAAGTAGGTTCAGCGTCCGTTGTGATTCGGTTTGCATTTTTTTATTTGTGCTCCTTTTTCTATCTGAAGGGTAATTGCATTCTTTTTCAATCTTTGACAAGCAACAACACCTAAAGGAGATCGGTAACAGTGATTTTTTGTGTGTCGCCAGTTCTGAGATGAATCCGGTACATCGAATCATCTGTAGCTAAACGGAGCAGGTAATCGTAGTTCAGTCGATTGGCGTAATCCCGTTGTGCTTGGAAATCGCGTTCCATCAAATCCACTTCCACGTTCTTACCCTCTTTTCGCAGTGTCTCAGCGAGGCGTTGCGCTTCCGAAGTCTGTTCCAAAGTTTCCGTTGCGATAAAATAGTCTTTTCTTCCGTTGCCAGTCGCTTTTCCTGTGGCAGTAAATGCTTCGACAAGTGCCTCAAATTGGAACGCAAACCCGGCACCGGGTGTGGGTGGACCGCCAAAAGAAGCGATGAGTCCATCGTATCTCCCACCCCCACAGAGCGGTAGACGTTTTTCGGTGGATTCAATCTGAAAAACCGTGCCGGTATAGAAATCAAACCCGCGCGTGATGCCTAAATTGATTTCAAAATCTGTAATATTGTAGTTTTCCAAGCAATCGCAAAGTGCTATCAGTTCTTGACGTGCTGTTTTGGCAGTGTCACCGAGAAGTGTTTCCCACGATGCCATGACAGTGTCTTTATCACCACAAATCTTTGAGACATCTATACAAAGCTGCGCCGTCTCTTCAGAAACATTGAAATAACGGAGCCACCGGGATTTATAGGTTTCCTCGGCAATTACGGGCAGTTTCTCTACATAAGTAGACGCAGTGTTATCGGTTAATTCCTGAACTTCGGAAGTCCCAATTTTATAGGCACCTTGGTAGTCGGAGCCTTGCGACCGACGCAACATATTGAGTGCATCTTGAAGCGTTTCCAGATCCCATAAGTGGCTTTCGTTACGGAGACGCGCGAGGTAGTCAATGTCCCATATAATTTCACCGTGGTCCTTGGTATCCAGCGCGACCTGTTTGAAAATCTCGCGAAAAACGCTTGTGTTGCCGATTCTTAATTTCGTCTGTGAGATGTTGAGTTTCTCAAGAATTCGGGTTGGCATCGCAATGATTTCAGCGTCTGCGTCGGCGGAAGCCGGTCCAACGAGTTCGACACCTGCCTGTCGGAATTCCCGCCTGACTTCAGTGCCGTCGGTAATTGGTTCCTGTCGGACACATTGTCCGATGTAGTAGAGTTTATACGGATATGGAAGGTGTTTTAGTTCACCGTTAGCAATAAGTCGGCAGACAGGAGCTGTCAACTCAGGTCTCAAGGCATAATCTACTCTATCCGAACCGACGAATGTGAACATTTTGTGACGGATCTCTTCGCCGGACTGCGCGGATAAAAGGGAAAAGGATTCAAACAATGGAGTCTGAACTTGTGCGTATCCGTAAGTTTCAAACGTTTCGCGAACGACATTTTCAACGAAATTTCGCTGAGCCATCTGCTCGGGGAGAAAGTCATTCGTCCCGGCAGGTTTATCAAACTTTTCCATATTTTAGTTCATGTGCCCTCAGGCACATGCTCCATCTATTGTTATTTAGAAACTCCAGTTTCAATTTTTGAGGTAAAAGACTTATAAGTTTCCAATCCTGCCACAATCTCAGCAGAAACGGCGCGAAAACTTTATAATTAAAAAATCAAAAAAAAACCCAGTAAACTCTTGCGCTTATCTCGCGCGTGCCAATAACATAGCACGGAGGAGAGCGGCTCGTTTACCAGGGTCCAAACAAGTTAAACTTGCTTCGTATCAAATATATTTATTCACATTCCCTCATCCGCTCTACTCAAAAGTGGACCGAATGATGGTGATGGTTCTTAAATGTAGTGTTAAGCATTTTTCGGTATCGTTTGCAAGCCAAAACTTGCTACTAAAAAGTTAGTGACTTTAATTTACACTTAATGATATTATACCGTAGGGAGAGACAAATGTCAAATTTTTTTAGGGGCTACGCAATAACATTATGAAGATTAAACCTATTTTCATCATCGCAATACTCGGTGTACTGTTATCGGTACTCCTATGCGGTATCTACTTCCAGTTCACTTACTTTGAACCAGACACTGTCTCGTATCTATTCCAAGCGAAGTTGTTCGCGGAGGGTAAAATCTCGGTGCCCGCACCCCCGGAACAAGGATTCTCTTCTTCACCTCATATCAATGTTCTAAACGGTAAATGGTATTCAAAATACCCGTTCGGAAACGCCTTGATGCTGATGTTCGGTGTATTTATCAATGCACCATGGCTGATCCCCGCGCTTGCAACGGGTGGTGCGCTACTGTTTCTCTACCTTTTTGTGAAAGAGATATATGGGGACATCCACAACGGCATCGCACTCCTCGCCGCGGTACTTGGACTCATTTCTCCGGCGACACTCGGTATGGGGTCAACGTGGTTTAGTGAACCCGTAAGTCGTTTCTACCTCGCGCTTTTCCTGTTTACACTCCTTAAGACATTAAATTGCAAAAGCGATGCCCCAGTTCTCGCGCGGATTGGCTACCCGCTGCTCTCAGGGTTTGCGTTGGGATATGCTTTCAATACGCGTCCGCTCTCCGCTGTGGTCTTTGGCGTTGTCGGTGGAGGGTTGACGGTCTATCATCTGTTCACCCAATTACAGCATCGGCAAGCATTACTCGGCACGCTGAAACGCTTCGGATTCTTCTTTATTCCGTTTGTTGTGATGCTTGGTGTGTGCATGGCGTGGAACGCGCATTTCACAGAAGATCCGTTCATGTTCACACACACGGTTGCGCAGCCTTATGATAAAATCGGATTCGGTCCTCGGACGGAAGGCTACGTACCTGATATTGAAGGGGCACGTATTTTCACACCGGCATGGGCAATCGAAAGGACATGGCGACACATTCTCCCGTGCATTAGTTTCAACGCGCTCGGTTGGGGAAGTTATCACCACCATTTGTTGAGAGATGCCGCATTGTCATTGACGTGGATTATAGCCTTTGTGCCGTTAATTCTACCGTGGTGTCTGTTATTTGTTCCGTTTTTCCACGCTTCGCGTAACAGATACGATGTGTTTTGTCTGACCCTGCTCGTGGCAAACCTGTTGCTTTACGCCTTTTTCTATTTTGAGGGTTCGACATGGGGATACACACCAGTAAACGCGCGCTATTACACCGAATCGACATTCCTCGGTTTCATTCCGTTGGTGGCACGTGGGATGTTTATCTGTTATGAACGGTTCAAATTGCGTGAGAGACGCGGGCTTGCAATTACTGTCGGTGTGTGCTTATTGTTGTTGAGTGTTAACACGGTATGGAGTTATGTTCGTATTGGGGAGAGGTATCAGAATTGGGGACATGTCTATCAGAAGCTGCCACCGATGGTGGCGGAGCAAAACATTCACAACGCCGTTATTTTCGTGTCTCGGCACCGAGGCGCGCCGATTGGCGATTATCCGTTTAAGAGTCTCCAAGAGGCGGACATCGTCTATTTCAAACTCGGTCCCGCACCACGCTGGAAATTGACGAACAGCGATTGGGAAAATGTATACGCACAGTATTTCACCGGCAGAAGTGCGTATCTATATGTCCCGGGTGAGAATAATCTGACGCAACTAAAATAGGGTAGACCTTGTCTGCTCCAAAGCGAGTCAGTTAACTTCACTTGTGATAAAGGTCTACATTACCTGTTCCAAAATAACGATGTCTCCCGGATTCCACGATTGCGCGATGATGTAAAGTTTGCCGTCGATTTTGCGAATCACTGCGCCGTGCAGATGCTGGAAGGTTTCTACACCCAACTCTTCTTTTAACATAACGGTTGAGACAAGATTGTTTCCTTCCAGTATATAGAGCGGCGCGCCTTTCTCTTTATTGGGTCCGAAGAGGCATGCAACAACAGCATATCCCGCCTCGTAATCAATACTACACGGGAACGAACCTTTAATAAGCGGTAGCGTTTCCAGATAGGTGCCATCCGGCGAATAGCGTTCAATTTCCGCATTTGCCCGGTCAGAAGCGTCCAATCGATTTGTCCCGTAAGGCACTGTGATGTGATGTCCTGTCCCGAATTGTCCCGGTTCATCGCCTTTGCCACCGAACGCCAACGGATACCAACTCGCCTTAAGTGGTTCAAGACTCGTGAGTTTCGCACCTAAGATGTAATCTAAATCGGAGTAGCCCGTCGTAACGTAAAGCATGCCATCAACATGCGTCACGCCAGTTGGGACAAACTTTCCACCTTCACTGAAATAGGTGTTGACCGCCTGATGCTTGAAATCCGTCATCGCATCTGGAGATTCCAGCGTATGAACGAGTTTCCCATCCATCGTCGTCGTGAAGATTTTACCGACATCGTTCGCGGGAAAAGAGAGATAAGGTGTGCCGCCAGATGTTGTCCAGACGGTTACATAGTGGGCATTGGCTTTTTTCAACGCGGCGGGAGTCTCAATGAGTCGTGTCGTTTTCAGATCAGCACTGATTTGGATGATGCCGACTTCTGGTAACGCAAAATAGGTTTCGCCTTTTCCTTCGCGTCTGTCAACATCAAACCCACCGTGTGCCTTGTCAATCGCGGCGACGACTTCAGCCGGAAAATGGTCCCGCGTATAGAGAACTTTAAACTTAAGCGCGCCTTGTCCACTGGTAAGTTTCGTATCTGGTGCTGTCTCGTGGTGTGCAACGAACTGAAACCCTTCTGTCTCCACTGACGGATGTTCTGTTACGTGTGCGTAAGCGTATCCGATTATAAAGGTAACAGCGACAATTAAATAGAAAACCTGTCTCATTCGGAAATCTCCTCTCTATGCGTGTATCATCGCTCGAAATTTCTTGGTAAATTCGCAACTGCGCCCAATGCTCGCCACATCTTCCATCTTATATTGGACGACCAGCGGACCTGAAAAACGGATTTCCTTCAAACCTCTCGCAAACGTCTCAAAATCGAAAACGCCGCCACCGGGTTCGCCGCGATTACTTCCCGATAGATGTACATCACCGAGGCACCCCTTCATCGCGTGCGCCGCAGCGTGTGGCTCCGCGTCGTCGTTGAAAAGATGATACGTATCGCAGGTCAGATAGACAGGCAATCCTGTGTCCTCAATGAATTGAATACCTTCGCGATAGTTATCAAGCGGACACCCCTTCTCAAACTCAAGCGCGATTTTCATTCCGTTTTCATCGCACGGGACTACCATCTCGGACAGATTATCGGCAAGTGCGTCCAAAGATGCTTGTCGAGACACACCCTCCGATGGGTTCACCCACACGCCAATAACGCCAGCCTGGAATCTTCGGGCAACTTCGAGGACAATTTCAAAGTGTTGCAATGCTTCGGCTTTTCGGGTAGGTGTTGTCAAGATATGGTTGCCGAAGCCAATTGTCGGCGCGACGAGTCCATGTTTTTCGGCAAGATTTACTGCGTCGTCTATTTCCGTAGTCGAAAGTTCACCGAGAAAACCGGAATGTACAGGAATATTAATACCCTCGTAGCCTGCCTCAGCGACGAGATCAAAAATTTCGGCACGCGTAAACTTGCCTAATGTACCAGCATAAGGATCGTAACAGACGGTTAACATTTTTCCTCGCTTGAATCCGTTTCTTTGGATAGTGGATACGGATCTTCTGTTGTCAGTTCACCATTCGGGAGTTCATAATATAGGTGTCCGTTGATATCATACACGTTTGGAATCCCTTTTTTGCGGTTCTCTTCCTGTGCCCTTTTCGCTGCACGATTGGCGATCTGCAGCAACTTACGTGCTTGTTTATGGGTTTCAGGACTCAATTTATCTTGATACATTATGTCCCTCCGTTGCGAATATCTCGCATGAACAGTTCAAAGAAATCATTGTTTATTACCGTAACTTCGTCTCCTTCACCAGAAGCGACTTCCTGGGGATGTTCAGCAGAATTGTAGAATAGATGCCACTCATCTGCCAGATTTCTATAGGTATGCCAAAAGTTGTACTTGCTCCGATAAAACCGACGCACGACATCTTCGGTTGGCACGTGGTGTCCGCCTGCTTCTACTCGATTTCGCACACGAGCAACGCTTGTTTCAGGCGATTTGAGGAAAATGAAGACGATGGTAACCGTATAACCGGCACGTTTTAATTGAGAGATCGTTCTTACAAATCCTTTTCCGGCAAGCGTCACCTCTACAATAAAATCTGTCCCTGATTGGATAAGCCCTTGGATTTCTCGTATAAAGAGTCGTCCTGCTTGGATTTTAACGCTGCCCATTTCCTCCGGTCTGGAGACCAATCTTTCGGCGATTGCATCGGCACTGATATATACAGAGGTCTCTGAATCTCGGAGATATTCGGACACAAACGTCGTTTTACCCGAACCGTTCGGACCGGCAATAACCATCACATTTTTTGACAAAGGTTTGCCTCTCTAATGTCACTTCTTGTTCAGACAGCACTGTTTATACTTTCGACCGCTACCGCACGGACACGGTGAGTTCCGTCCGACTTTCTGTGAGACTTGTGAGGCTATCGGGGTGTTGACTTGTGCTTTTTCCTGCCGCTGCTGTTTTAGGATTGGTATAATACTGTTCGCCGGTCGTCCTGCCTGCAGCGCAGCAGCCATCATCTTCATCGGTTCGTCAATATGATTGAAAAACTGCTTATAGCCTGCGCAGAGATAGTTCAGACCGTCTTCACCCGTAGGCGTTTTGATGAAACGATTTTTCGGGCAACCGCCATTACAGACAAATTTCACTTCGCAGCTGCGGCAGTATTCGGGGAGCGTGTCCCGTTTATCGGTACCGAATTTGCGTTGGAACGTCGAATCTACCATCTCCGCGACAGTGTTCTCCGCAATGTTTCCAACGTGATAGTCAGGTGTAACAAAATGGTCACAGGAGTAGAGGTCGCCGTTATGTTCAATTGCGAGCGCATCGCCGCAGGTCTCATTGAAAACGCAGAGGCTGGGGTTATAACCCAACCACGCCTCCAACGCAACATCGAAAATCTGCACAAAAATTCTGCCGATGTCATTCACTACCCATTCATCGAAAATCGCGCAGAGGAATTTACCGTACTGCCGCGCCGTGACAGAGCGCGGGGTCACATTCTTCCCACCAAAATTCTCAACCGCAGGGATAAACTGCATAAATTCCGCACCAAGTTCTTTGAAGTAGTTATAAACTTCTTTCGGATACTCGGCATTGTGCTTATTCACGACACACAGAATATTATAGTCAACTTTGTGCTGTTGTAAGATGCGTAAACCACGGATTACCTGATCGGATGATGGGCGACCACGTTTGTCGTAGCGGTACTTATCGTGAATCTCTGGCGGTCCGTCAATACTTACGCCGATCAAGAATTTGTTCCGTTTAAAAAATTCTCCCCATTCATCGTCGAGGAGTGTGGCATTCGTCTGAAACGAATTCTGGATCTGCATACCCGGACGGCGGTATTTCTGTTGGTATCGGATCGCTTGTCGGAAGAAGTCTACACCCATCAGCGTAGGTTCGCCGCCTTGCCATGCGAATGTGACCTCATTAACTTCCTGTGCTTCAATGTACTGCTTGACGTAATTCTCCAAGACTGCGTCATCCATCCGGAAGGATCGTGTTTCAGGGTAAAGTTTCTCTTTATCGAGATAGAAGCAGTATTCACAGTCCAGATTACATATCGGACCGATCGGCTTTGTCATTACATGAAATGCGCGCGGTGTGTTGTGTTGAACCATCTGATTGTCCTCTTTTTGCCTGACTTCATAGTGTACACTCAAAGATGTCTAAAAGTTTAGCATACCTCACGCGAATCTACAAGGAAAAAACGGAGATTGGTTTTGATTGCCAATCCGCTACACGGGAAATCCTTTTGGCAACAGAAAAAGAGATGTGATATAATATGTTACATGAAAGGAATACAGTGAAACCTGTTATCCTTCTATTTTATTTCAACTATTATTTCTGCCAAAAAAACTTTGGGTATTTCGGACCCGATGGAGGAGTTAAAATGAAATTACTGGTTACAAGTATTACACTGCTCTTATGTCTTTGTGTCGTTTTTTCATGGTCCCTGGAAGAGGATGATGACGCTATTGTTGGTGTGTGGCTCTTTGAAGGCGATGTTAAAGATGCATCAGGCAACGGTAATGATGGAAAGATCATCGGAAATTTTAAATTTGAAAACGGTAAATTTGGTAAGGCAGTCGTCGCTGCTGGCGGCGGCAGTATTGATGTTCAAGATTCAAAAAGCCTTCAGAGTGTCAGCGACGAATTGACCGTAGCGGCTGGGTTCCGAGTCGATGCTGATTCAGATACCGGTGTTAGAAAAAATGGTGCCTACTTGCTGGAAGATCAGTCCGGTGGCGAACCCATCCCTGACGGTTTCTCATTCCGGGTCTGGACATCCGACGGTATTACACCCGGATTCTACGGCCAAACAGAACTCGAACAGGAAAAGTGGTACCATGTTGCAGGGACGTACGACGGCTTAAACGTTGAGATGTATGTTGATGGTGAACCCGAAAGTGAAAAAGGCGCGTTGGATTCCGCTAAGGCGGATTGGAAACCGCAGTGGAACGGTAAGGTCGCTGCGGGTCAGATGCTCCAACTCAAATTCGGTACAGAGTCGTTCACCGGTGGTATTGACGAGATTGTAATTCTCAGTCGTGCCCTTGAGCAGGCGGAAATTGAGCAACTTTTGAACGGTTGGGAAGATGCTTTCGCTGTTGAACCGGAAGGAAAACTGGCAACAACGTGGGGAAGAGTGAAGGCTGCCCGGTAAATCCATCGGCAAGTTAAGTCCATCTTTTGGTGTGCGAGGACACGCTCAAGTGCGGTCCTCGCACAATACCTTAAGTCTACCTTCCGTCGTTCAATCAAACCCCAGAACCTTCTTGATCTTACCAGGTTGTGCCCAATTACACTTCCCCGCCCCATTGAGTTGTCGTAACAAAGTTGGAATCTCTGGATGCTCAAGTGCAGTCTTAATCCGTTGCGCGTCATGCTCAGTCCAACACGGAATAAATGCGTGCATTGCCTGATTCCCTTGCCACATTTGCCCCTCTACACTGCTCAACACGACCGGTGTAAAATCGCTTTTTCCATACGCCTGCCAGATCACTTTGAAAGGCGCGAACGTATAAGGACCCACACCGAGCAGTGTCCACCAGTTACCTCTATTCATAGCAGATCGGAGAAGTGTTCCTTTACGGGCTTTTAGCGCCTCTTGGGCATTCTGAAAGTGCTCTTTTAAGGTATCCCACTGTTCAATTTCTTCTGATATGAGCGGCTTTCCTGTTTGCTGCTGATACGGCAACAGGATCCACTTGCAAGGTAAAGATGTGTTTTGTCGCCATATCTCCTTTGTGGCGAGTGGGTATAGAAACTGTTCAGGGAGATGTGAAGGTTTGTGGTCAAAGATAAAAACGCTATTTGCGCCGCATGTATTCACACCCTGTCGCGGTTTTTGCTCTGGTGTCAATCTGATTTCTAGCGTCATGTCCATATTCAATTCATCAAGGTCTTTCACAATCCGCCACGGATCTGTCGGGTTTTTGAGCGGTAGTGCTTTATGCTCAACCCATTTGTCGTCCAACTCCTTGAAATACGAGATCGGGAAATCCTGTCGCGTGTCTCCGCGAAATTTCGCACAACAGTAGGATGTGCCAACACCGTCAAACACTTTCGTTGATGTAAATTCATAAACTGTGTCTACAGCAAAATCCCTGCGGGAATTAACCCCGTTTAGCGCGGATCTGGCACTATAATTCCTAAAACCACTATGGGCACCGTCGCCGAAAAATAGAGAAGTGGGCAGATAGAAGTACCCAACGCCATCCTCTCTGAGCAATCTTCCCAAAGCAACCTTCAGTACCAGTGCTGCTATATCCGTCCGAGAGGAACCGAGAAGCGTTTTCTGTCTATCCGGTACAAGTTCTTCTTCAAGAAAAAAAGGTTTTACACGCGCTTTATACGCTGTCGGTAAATCTCCGAAGTTCGCCCACGGCGGATTTCCAACGAGAATGTCGTATTTCCCATCATGCGCCTGCGTGATGACATCTTGGCAGAAGATCTGAGAGGTGGGAAAATCAACACCGAATTCTCGTTTAACGTTTTCTCTAAATTGTTCAAGATGCGATGGGACTATCTCAATAAGCGTCAGGCGTGACAAGCGTTCAGGCGTAATAGTAATCCCTTTTTGCCTCGCAATATGGAGCATTGCAAGCGGGAATACCCCCTCTCCAGCAGTGGGATCGCAGATATGTGCACCATCAAGCCACTCTTCGAAGATGCTCCATGTGTTAATAAGCCATTCTGCCCATTTCGGCGGCGTAAAAACTTGTCCAATCTGTTTTTTCATTGTGATTAAAGGATACTTGTTATCCTCTCTTTTTGCAACAATTAATAGTAGTATTATTGTTTGCTATTTGAATCGTTTTAAGATATAATGAAATTCACGACTCTACGGACGATGTTCGTCGCGTCTTTCTTTAGTAGTGCTCATATATAATCATATACGGCTAACCCCAAAATTAAAAGATACAAGGTTGAGAACTGTAATGTCATTTCAAATTATCGTTGACAACTATCTGCGGAATGTGCACAAAGCACAAGTCAATCCACAGGCAACAGCTGAACTTTCCCTACATGGGTGTCTTGAGGATTTTCTTAAAGAAACTACAGCATTCTTGGGGCATGACATCACAATTATCCACGAACCTCGAAAACTTGATGTTGGCAGACCAGATTTCATCGCACAAGATAGATTATTGCTTGTCGGTTATGTTGAGGCTGAGGAATTCGGTACAGATCTAGATGCGCTTACTGGACACGCCAAAACGCAAAACGAACGCTTCATCAAAAACCTTGATAATTTTATTCTCACCAATTTTGTTGAATTCTGCTTGTACACGAATAGTGTGATTCGAGTAAAAGTGCAAATTTCCAATATTGGCGTAAATGGAACGACACCAGAAAATTCCTCTACAATAAACGCTTTAGAAACGCTGTTTGATCGATTTTTTAGTGCACGTCCGATGTCTCTCGCCACTCCAGAGGTACTCGCAAAATACCTTGCCCGGCGCACACGCGAACTTCGTGCCCAAATTGACAGTGCCTTACGCGATCAACAGAGCGGAATTTATAACATGTTTAAAGCGTTTCAAAAATTGCTTCTCTCAACACTCACTCCCGATGAGTTCGCTGATATGTACGCGCAGACACTGACTTACGGTTTATTTGCCGCACGGTGCAGTTTACCCAACGGCACTAACTTCTCACGACAAACTGCTGATGAAATTCTCCCACGCTCAAATCCGTTTTTGAGAAGACTTTTCCATCAGGTTGTTTCACCCGACCTTGATGGTAACATCACTTGGATTTTAGACGATATAGTGGATCTTTTGCGAAACGTTCCGACTGAGATGCTCCGTACCGCTTTTGATGCACAAACACATATTGAAGATCCGACTATTCACTTCTATGAGACATTTCTCAAAGAATATGATGCCGAGCGGCGAGTCAATCGTGGTGTATACTACACGCGACCACCTATCATCTCCTACATCGTTCGTTCCGTAGACATCCTACTCAAAACTAAACTCGGAAAAGTGGATGGTCTTGCTGATAATACTGCCCTTGTCTTGGATCCTGCGACCGGTACTGGTGGTTTCCTGCTTGAAACTCTTACGCATATTTATCGGTACATCACAGACACATACGGCAGTGGATATTGGCAGCAATACGTGAACGGCAAACTGGTGAAGAGGCTATCGGGATTTGAAATCTTAGTGGCATCTTATACGATCGCCCATCTCAAGTTAAGCCTATTCCTTCAGGATCACGGTTGGAACCCCACAGAAATTGAACGGCTCTGCGTTTACCTCACAAATACGCTTGAGGAAGCGCGGGAAATGGAAACTATTCCTTTTGCAGGTTTCATCACTGAAGAAGCGAACGCGGCAGCTAGAGTCAAAAGAGACACCCCTATCCTCGCTATTATCGGAAATCCACCATGGCCGCGGAAATCTGCTAACCCAAGCCGTCATAAAAGCGGCAAATTGACCTTTATTGGAAATCTTATTGAGGATTATAAAAAGGTAGATGGAGAACCATTTGATGATAACTTCCAACCTCTTCAGGCAGATTACGTAAAATTTATCCGTTGGGCACAATGGCGCATTGAAAAAAATGGCGAAGGTGTTATCGGTTATGTTGTGAGAGATAGCTTTTTGCAAGGTGGCGTTTTCCGAGGTATGCGGCAGAGCCTGATAAATAGTTTCAACGAGATCTATCTGTTCAATCTGCATGGCAACCCTTTCGCAAAAGAAGCCGTTCCAAATGGGGAAAAAGATGAAAACGTTTTCAAAATTCTGCAAGGTGTATCAATTTTATTGTGTGTGAAGGAGCGCGATAATTCGACACCGGCAACAATTTATTATGCTGAGATGTGGGGTACCCGCAGGAAAAAATATCAGATGCTTTTAGGTACCGATGTTCAAAATACAGACTGGAAAATACTTCAACCGAAATCACCGCGCTATCTTTTCGTACCACGAAAGATTGAGCAAAAACGTGAAAAAGAGTACAAAAAAGGATGGGCGATCTCTGATATTTTTTCACAAGGCTTGACAGGGCTTTTCACTGGACAAGATAAATTGGCAATTCAAAGGACATCAGAATTGGCACGCAATATTGTAAATGACTTTGTATCCCTCTCCGAGACTGAAATTCGAGAAGGACACAAGTTAGATCAAAAAGACAAAAAAGATTGGACAGTCAAAGCTGCTCAATCAGATCTCAAAAACCTGTCTACTACTGAAGACCACATTACACCTATCTGTTATCGTCCTTTTGACACTCAATTTACCTGCTACACTGGAAAGTCGTCGGGTTTCCACAATAGACCTCGTCGTGATATTATGCGCCACCTTCTTGCTGGTGATAACCTTGCACTTTGTGTCTGTAAGACTGTTACGAGATCGGTCTGGCAACATGCTTTGATAACTAATCAGATTACGGAAAAGAATTATGTCTCGAACGGGAGAAGTGAATCTGGCTATGTCTTTCCACTATATCTGTATCCTGATGCGAATGAACTTAATTTATCTTCGGAACGCTATCTCAATTTAAGGCCCGAGTTTCTCAAGGCACTGGCAGAGAAATTAACACTTTCGCAGACGAAACAATTCGGGGTGCCTGAAGGCATATCGCCGGAGAACATTCTTGCTTATATCTACGCAGTTCTATACAGTTCTGCCTACCGCGACCAGTACTATGAGTTCTTGAAATATGAATTCCCGTACATTCCATTGCCTATTGATCTTGAGCATTTCCGTAGACTATCAACACTGGGGCAGAGATTGATTGATATGCATCTCCTGAAAAACATACCTGAATCGCCTCGACATCGGTTTGAAGGCGAAGGGGATGCTTCTGTTTCAAAGATTGTTTATCAAGATGGACACGTTTGGATTAATCGCTCCCAATGCTTCGTTGATGTACCAGAAGCGGTATGGGAATTTGAGATTGGAGCATATCAGGTATGTGAGAAGTGGCTTAAGGAACGGGAAGGAACAACGTTAAACGACGTGGAAATCCGACAATATCAACAGATCCTGGTCGCAGTAGCGGAAACACTTCAGACCATAATGGAATTAGATGTGGAGAGTGAGGTCTCTGGCTGAAAGCGTTAAAATATCCTCACCAAAATATTTTTTTTTATTTAAATGAAAAGCAGCGCGACAAGCATTTTGATTTGATGATGAATAAGAAATATGTTATAATCAAAATATTGCTTCACCGCTTCGACAAACCAGTCCGAATTGGTTGGTAAAAAAGTGACAGGTTTGAATTAAGATTAGAAACGTGAATATCTCGATGAACTTTCCACTTAGCAAATGTTTCAAAGTGTTGCATATTTACTGACTCCATTAAGTATTTTGAGCCGTTCACCGAACATGTATAGATGGTTTTCCGATTCGTAAAAGGGACTTGACATCAATGCTGTTCTGAACTAACTTTTCACCATCAACAATCGAAAATGTTTACGAAACACAGATAATTTGGCGTGCTGAAATGTCATCATATTTCAATTATAATAAGGGCGGCAAAAGGTCAAAAGGAGGATATAGGAGTGAAGGTAGGTCAAAATAGTGCCATACGTATAACTGATTTGTTTACAGGAACATTGCAGTATCGGGTTCCTCGCTATCAACGGCGTTACATCTGGGATGAGACGAATTGGAAAGTGCTGTGGGGGGACATTACCCAGTTATTACGCACTGAAAAAGAAGGACAGGAGCATTTTGTTGGGACTATCGTCACACAACCTAATAAAACTGGAGGAGTTTTGGAGAAACATGAAATTATTGATGGGCAACAACGCTTAACGACTCTTCAAGTTATTTTTTGTGTCATTCGAGATATCTCTGCCTCAGATTCTGGGCTTCAATCGAAGATAAAAGATATTCTGGAACTTCCGGAATACGATGCAATGAGGGAAAAAACTCGAATGGAAAAAATAGCAGACAGTAACACCCAAGACATGTTCTCACCGTATAGATTTATTCCAAAAGGACATGATAGGTACATTTTCCAATCATTAATTGAGCGGGAAACAGCAGAGCAACGTAGTGGAATTAGTGATGCGTATGAATATTTTAAAGGAGAAATTACAACTTACTTGAAATGTACAGGCTTTTCATTAGTAGACCTAATGGATGTCTTGTCAGGCAGCCTTCATGTCATTCAAATTAGACTTGGTGCAGAAGATGAGCCGGAAAAGATATTTGAATCAATCAATGATACGGGTAGAGCCCTTGATGAATTTGATTACCTTTGGAACCATCTCTTTCTGAGAACTAGAAAACTCGGAGAATCTAAAAGTGATAACTTATACGATATGTACTGGAAAAAGTTTGAAGATGAACCTTATTGGAACCCCGCCGAGAGACGCGAACTATTTTTCAGGAAGTTCCTCATGGCAAAACGAGGTCCGAGATGTTTTGAAAGCATGGGAAAATCAGTAAAGGCATTTGATGTATATCGTGAGTATAGTAGGACATTGTTGGACGATCCAGAGTATATTAAAACACATACAGATAAGTTGGATATGGAACAGGTTGAATATGAATTCAGACAATTAAGTTGCTATGCAGACTCTTATCAAGAGTTGCACGATCCTTCTTTGGTTTCAAAAGATTCAGATCTTAGCGAATTTGGTAACCGTATGCGGTTTGACAAACTTATCCTTCCATGTTTGGATTCGTTCATGTTATTCCTAGTACATGAATCAAAGTTAGTTGGTGGAGATCTTTATGACATTTTCGATATCTTGGAGTCTTACATAGTACGACGAATGCTTTGTGCCAAACGTAACGAAGACATCTATGGCGAAATAAATTCCTTCTTCTCGGAAGCAATTAAAACGTCGAAATTCAAAGTAAGGGATTTGGTGGATCATTTATATGGTTTTTGGCCAGGTTTACCGGAAGTTGAGAGAGCGTTTGAGCAGGCTAGGTCTAAAGACGATAATCTTATTTTATACATATTGTATTGTATTGAGTGTCGCAAGAGCGGTACTAAAAATTCTCATTTAGATTTTGAGAATTTTCAAGGTCCTGAACCAATTGTGGATCGGCAATTTCTACACGATCACTACCATGCAGTGGACAGTATAGGCAATCTAATGCTTCTCACATCGGCATTCGATGAAGGTTTGCACAGTTCCCCATTTGATAGCGAGAAAAAGATGCACTTAATGGAACTGGCAGAAGGGTTAGTTCTGACAACAGAAATATGTGCCAAAGAAAGTTGGAATGCAGTTGAAATCAGAGACAGGACCATAGATTTGCTTTCCTGTTTTGAGCAAATTTGGAAACCCGTTGAGGAATTCATGGATGATGCTTGATCTCAGATAGCAAGATTTCGGTAAGTTCCACTGGATAGGTGATATGTCTAAAAAACAAGGAGGATTTGGAAGTGGCAAAAGACAGTCAAAGAGTGGCGGATTTGTTTGAAGGTAAGAAGCAGTATCGAACCCCTCATTACCAAAGGAGTTATGTTTGGGGGGAGACCAATTGGAAAGCACTTTGGGAAGATGTTAAGAAGATTCAGCGTCAACTAGAATTTGGCACGGAAGATAAGGAACATTTTACCGGTACTATTGTAACACGGCCTGATGAAATTGAAAGTGCCCTAGATAAATACGAAATTATTGATGGACAGCAACGCCTAGCAACTTTCCAAGTTATTTTTTGTGTCATTCGAGATATAGCTGCATTACCGGAATATGACAAATCACCAGAATATGCCGACTCTGGGCTTGAGTCAAAGATAAAGGGAATTATAGAACTCCCCGAGTACGACATAAAAAAAGAAGAATCTCGGATAGCGCGGATATCAAGACAAGCCAAGAGCAATGCAGAAGACGATTTTTCTCCATATAGTCTTGTTCTAAAAGGGCGTGACAAGGACGCATTTGAATCCTTAGTTAAGAATGAGGAACAAGATCCAGATAGCATCATTACTGATGCTTATGTATACTTCAACAATGAAATTAGTGCTTACTTGAAGAGAGAAGGCCTGTCAAAGTTACAAAGTCTGATGGACGCTTTAGCATACAACTTTCACGTTGTTCAAGTAAAGATTGAGCCAAACGATGATCCACAACAGATATTTGGATCTATCAATGGGACGGGTAGAATTCTTGATGAATTTGATCTTCTCAGAAACGACTTGTTCCTAAGAGTTGATAATAAGGAAAACCAAGAGAATTGGTATGAACGATATTGGTGCGGTTTTGATGAGAATAAATTTTGGACGGAAGACGGAAGGCTAGACGAATTTTTGCGCTTTTTTCTTACGGCAAAACTCGGTCCAATGGATTTTAGAAAAAAAAGGCTTTTTCATGATGTGTATAAAGGACAATATCACGCGAAACTACAAACCTTACTGAAAATAGAGGATGAAAACGACCCTAAATTCGTCAAAACAGAATTTGAGGAACTAGCTAAATATGCGAAAACTTATCAAGAGATGGAAGATCCAACCACAGATATCGGTCGCCGTAGGCAGTTTTATAAAGATCTTAACCTTATTTTTGAAGACCTTGACCTCAAAAATTTGCCTCCTTTCATGTTATATGTGAAAAATGAGTTAGAATTGAATGACGACGAACGCGATCGGGTTTACAAGATCTTGGAATCCTACACGTTGCGATGTCAACTACGGCATGGTATTAGTGAGGATAAAACCACGTATATCAAAATAGACAATTTGTTTGCTGAAATGGTCGCTGACAAGATTAAGGAACCTAGAATTGTAGAAGCGTTTGCAGAATATTTGTCTGATACTAACCAGGCTGGTCGAAGTTGGCTAGGTAACCAAGCTATTTTACATAGTTTTCGTAGAGTTGGGGATCAAATGAAAAGTCTTTCTCGGTCTCTACGTAGGCCTATTTGGGATATGCTTCGTTATATATTCTATCGAATGGAATGTTTAAAACGGGAAAAAGCATCTGTAACCACAGGGCGAATTAGATTAAATTTTAAGGACTTTTTCTTTCAGTATACCTTAATAAAACCACTGCACAGGTCTCGTGACCCCAAAACCGCGTACAGCATAGGAAATATAACTTTTTGTGTTGATCATCTATCAGCATATCTTTCGTTCACTGATAGAAAGGACATTTTATTGGGAAAACCTAATTCAAATCTCATCCTGAACGAAGAAATTGAAGAATACTCTGAGTGGGAAGATCCACAAATTCGAGAGCGAGAAAACAAGTTATTAACTTGCCTTTATGAAATATGGCCACCTGCCGAAGACTTCTTGCAAGAAGAGTTCGTTGATCAAGTTCCTATGTCTAAGATCAAAACAGCTAATAAGAATGTAATTCAGTCGAAAACAGGATCTAAAGCTGAACCACGATGGATTGCAATGATTCAGTTGGATGAATATCAACCTATTAAGCTTGTTACTTATGCGGGATCTCAAGAATTTTCGGAAGTCAAAACAGTTGGAGGTAAAGTAATAGGAGTAGGTCATGACGGTGATCGGACGTTGCAAAAACCAAACATTCTTTTCGCTTGTTCAGCAGCAGCTTGGCCAGAGATAGAACCTTATATTGAAATTTTAGATTATGTAAAAACAAAAAAACTACAACCGACTCAAAATCAATCTGAATATCTTGACATTAAGAATTATCTTCTCGAATCAATCCAGCAAGCACAAGTTCAAGTGATTCCCGTTACCCGTTATGGACATGTGCTTGAAGGAACGATAGAAGACTTTGATGAAGATGCAATCTATATGCAAATAAGGGAACATACAGTGATTGTATATAGAAATGGTATCTATGAATTTGCAATAAAAGAGTTGCACCAAGGTGTGGTGACTTACTTTAATAGAAATAGGGGGTTTGGCTTCATAAAATCATTTGAACATGAAAATATTTATGTCCATATCACTGATGTTCCAAACAGAAATATTAGTGAATTGCAACGAGATGAAAAAGTAACGTTCGATTTAAATCATACTACGAGGGGAGAGGGTTTGTCTGCTGTTAACGTGGAGCTTGTTGAAAATTAGAGGGTAATTAATTCTATTGTGGAATCCTGACATTTACCTCTGGATTGGACACCAAAGCTAATTGCTGAACAAAACGTATGGAAAGACAAAAAACAGGTTTCGCCTATCACCCAGACTACCTTAACCATGATACCGGTCCCGGACATCCTGAGCGACCGGATCGGTTACGTGCGAGTTTGGCAGCACTTCAACAAAGCGGTGTATGGGATCAATTGCACCAGATTGAACCGACTCCGGCAAGTCTTGAACAGGTTGCTTATGCACATAACCCTGCCTATAGCGAACATATCCGACAACACTGTGAGAAGGAAATTCCACTCACTTACGACACTCCCGTCGGATTTGAGTCGTTTGATATTGCGTTGCTTTCGACAGGCGGTGTCCTGCGTGCGGCAGATGCAGTCGCAACCGGTGAAGTGAAAAATGCTTTTGCGATGGTCCGTCCGCCCGGACACCACGCTACACCGGGACAAAGCATGGGATTTTGCTTATTTAACAACATCGCGATTACGGCACGATATCTCCAACGGGAACACGGTGTCGGAAAAGTCGCGATTGTGGATTGGGATGTCCATCACGGTAACGGCACACAAGACATTTTCTATGAAGATGCATCCGTCTTCTTTTTTTCTATCCACCAATCACCGCTCTACCCTGGTACGGGTTCAAATCGCGAGCGCGGTAGCGGAAAAGGACGCGACACGACGCTAAACGTGCCGATGCCCGCCGGAAGTGGAGATGACGAATATATCGAAGTCTTTACGGATACTCTTGTACCGGCACTCCGAGACTTCTCGCCAGAATTCCTATTAATATCAGCAGGTTTTGATGCACACTACCTCGATCCGCTCTCCGAAGTTGAAATCACCGCAGACGGATTCGCCACACTCACAGACCTGATACTTGAATTTGCTGAAGAGACCGCATCAGGGCGCGTTGTCTCCGCGTTGGAAGGTGGATATAGTTTAGAAGGGGTATCTGAATCCGTTGTGGCGCACGTTGAGCGATTGAATAAAGCTTAAAAATTGGGTCGTGTAGTTCTGTTCGTAGTCGTGCGATTCATCGCACGTTTCTTCTTACATTAGGTACTACTTGACTTCTTCCCAACGTGAATTGCAACGATACCGAACGTTTTCCGATGAAACCGCACATCTGTAAGTCCACACTGCTCCATCACCGCTTTCAGAGCATCGCAATTCGGAAATTTCATAACAGAACGCGGAAGATACCCGTAAGCATCATCTTTGCTGCGGGAAATTAAATTCCCGACAAAAGGCAAGATCTTCGTGAAATAGAAATAGTAGAGGCTCCGAAATAGCGGATTCACAGGTTGCGTAAACTCCAAGATAGCGACCCTGCCACCCGGTGCAGCAACGCGCGTCATCTCGCGTATCCCCATCTCTAAATCGGATACATTCCTAATACCGAAACCGACAGACACAACGTCAAAGGTATTGTCTAAAAAAGGGAGAATGAGGGTGTCCGCTGCCAGAAAGTTTGTAGTGTGGTTAGAAACCGCACCTACCGGCTGTTGAAGTTTCTGATCTCCGATAACGAGCATCTCAAAGCAGAAATCTGAGCCGATAACAAAACCCTCTGTGTCAATTTTATCCGCGTATGCAAGGGCAAGTTCACCTGTCCCCGTACAGACATCCAATACCTTGCTCGTCGGCGCAACGTCGCTTGCCTTGACTGTTTCCTGTCGCCACATCTTGTCACGCTTGAGGCTTAACAGCGAATTAAGAAAGTCGTAATAACGAGCGATGGCAGAAAATAGGTTTTTGATCCGCTGTGCCTGCATAGTCTTTACATCCGTAGTTCCGCACCAAGTTCCTGATTGAGACGTTTGACGACCTTGTCGTGAAGGGCGTTTACTGCCTTATCTGTCAAGGTTTCGGTTGCAGAATGATACGTGATGGCGTAGGCGAGACTCTTTTTGCCTTCCGGGACCTGTTTGCCTTCATAGACATCAAAGAGACGTACCGATTCGACTAATTCACCACCTGTTGTGTAGATAAGTGCTGTCGGCATATCCGACAATAACTCTTTATCCACGATGATCGCAAGGTCACGTTCAACCTTCGGATAGACAGGGATAGGTTCAAAACGTTTGGCAAATATGGCAGTATCGACTAACGCTTCCATGTCGAAATCAAAGAGATACGCCTTATAGGGCAGATCATAATTCTCGAGGACCTCTGGGTGTGCCTCACCGAAGGTGCCGAGCTGCTTATCGTCCAATAGGACCGCTGCGTTTCTGCCCGGGTGGAAGGTTGGCGTGTCTGTTTTCTGAAGCGTGTAATCAACAATACCGCATACCTGAAGTATCCCCTCCGCAAGCCCTTTGATGTCATAGAAATCCGGTTCTCGGTACGGGTTGCTATACACGCCATCCCCAATCTGTCCAGCGAGAATGCCCGTAACCCGTTCCGGTTCTTTCTGTTTTCCATTATGAATGAAGACACTTCCTATCTCAAAGAGGGCAATAGTGTCGATCTGGTGATTACGGTTATGCTGCGCATTGTCGAGCAAACTCGGTAACAATGTTGTGCGGAGTACCGACATCTCTGGACTCAACGGGTTTTGCAACTTCAATGTACTACGAAGCGGATCATCGGCATTCAGCCGAATCTTGTCAAAGCAGTTGGGGGCACAAAAACTATAATTGATAGCTTCCATCATTCCGGCAGCGAGGAGAAATTCTTTATATGTTTCCGAACCTCTGTGCTTGGATTCGAGGCAGGGACAGGAATATCACCCTTGGGCAACGTTGTCGGAATATTATCGTAGCCGTGAACGCGTGCAATCTCTTCAATAAGGTCGATTTCACGGGTGATGTCAGATCTGAACGTCGGTACAGTGACTTGTAGGGGCGAGGTTTCCTCGCCCGCTTGATAATTTCCAGTGCCGTTTGCGTTGACATCAAAACCGAGGTTGCTTAAAATTTGCACCATCTCTGAGGTATCAATTGTAGTCCCCAGTATGAAATTGACACGTTCCGGGCGGAGTTGAATCTCGGTCAAAGGTTGCTCGCCCGGGTAGACATCGATAACACCTTTACAGATAGTCCCGCCTGCCAATTCAGCGATGAGGTGTGCAGCACGGTCAAGTGCAGCAAGGACTACGCCTGGATCGGCGCCACGCTCGAATCTGTAAGAGGCTTCTGTACTAACGCCTAATGCTTTAGCAGTCGCACGGATACTTGACGGATTAAAGTAAGCACTCTCCAGCAACACATCAGAAGTGGTCTCTGTAATCTCAGAATCATATCCGCCCATAATCCCCGCAAGCGCGACTGGTTTTTCAGCATCCGCAATAACGAGCATGTCCGGTGTGAGTTCACGGTCTATCTCATCAAGCGTTGTTATGTTTTCACCCGCTGCTGCACGACGCACGACGATACGGTTTTTGGCAAGTTTATGATAATCGAAAGCGTGGAGCGGCTGCCCATATTCCATCAATACAAAGTTTGTGATATCAACAATGTTATTAATAACGCCGACACCAACAGATTCAAGTCGTTGTTGTAACCATGCTGGCGACTCACCGACTTTAACGCCTCGGATAACACGTGCAGCATAACGCGGACAGAGGTCGGGATCTTCAATTGTCACAGATGTTAGCTCTCGAATATCGGTTTCATCTTCGTTGAAGTCAACTTCTGGCAGTTTTAAAGCATTGCCTGTCTCCGCACGAATTTCACGCGCAACACCGATCAGGCTAAGGCAATCTGGACGGTTCGGCGTAATTTCCAGTTCAAACACGACATCGTCTAATCCGAGTGCTTCTGAAAGTGGTGTACCAAGTGATGTGTCTGTCGGTAATTCCATTAAACCCGCAGCATCTTCGGCCATATTATATGCGCTTGCAAGCTGCGCCGATAGACCTAACTCCTTTTCGGAGCAGAGCATTCCGTGCGAAGTTTCGCCGCGCAGTTTCGCACGTTTGATTGTCAAGCCGATCGGCAGTGTCGCACCGATTGTGGCAACGGGTGCGAGCATGCCTTCTCGCGCATTCGGCGCGCCACAGACAATCTGGAGTTCTTTCGACTCACCGATATCTACTTGGCAGAGAACAAGTTTGTCGGCGTTCGGATGCGGCTTAATGGACCCAATGCTGCCTACGACCACGCCTTCCAGTTCAGCACCGAGTCGCTTTACAGATTCAACTTCAACGCCTAACATGGTTAGCCGGTCAGCGAGTTCGTTTGGAGAAAATTCAAAATCAATATAGTTTTTAAGCCAATTTAGGGTTACGTTCATAGATAAAATCCGTAAAGTGAGTTAAAGTGAACTAAAGTGAACTAAAGTTGTACGGGAGTCCGAAACAACTTTACAGACTTTAGCACACTTGCAAATTTGCAAACTTTGCGTGCCTTCTCCTTTTAAAACTGACGCAAGAATCGGAGATCGTTCTCATAGAAGGTGCGGATATCTGGGATTCGGAATAGGAGGTTCGCGATCCGTTCCACGCCCATACCGAAGGCGAATCCGGTCACTTCATTCGGGTCATAGTTCACCGCTTCAAATACTGCTGGGTCAACGGCACCAGCACCCAAAATTTCAGTCCATCCACTACCGCCACAACTCCGACATCCTTTCCCTTGACAGACAGTGCAAGAAATATCCACCTCTGCACTCGGTTCGGTGAACGGGAAGAAATGCGGACGGAAGCGCATCTGTGTCTGATCACCGAACATCTGTCGAGCGAAGGAGGTCAAAATCCCTTTGAGTTCGCTGAAAGTGGCATGCTTATCCACAAGCAAACCTTCTACCTGATGGAACATCGGTGTGTGTGAAACATCGTAATCCACCCGATAACATTTTCCCGGCACGATAATGCGGACAGGCGGTTTCTGATCCTCCATCGCGCGGATCTGAACGGGGGATGTATGTGTGCGCAAGAGGTGCCCATCCGTTAGGTAAAAAGTATCGTGTAAGTCGCGAGCAGGGTGATCGGCAGGTGTATTCAATGCATCGAAGTTGTAATACTCGGTCTCAATATCCGGTCCAGTTACCACTTCAAACCCCATTTGGCTGAAAATTGCCTCAATCCGTTCTAAGATTTGCATCACCGGATGCGCTTTCCCGTAAGCAGGTTTTCGTCCCGGAAGCGTAATGTCAATAGCTTCTGCTTCAAGTTGGTGTTCCTGTTGTCGTTGATGCAGTGCCTGTGTAGTTGCTTCAAACGCTTGCGTTAGCGTGGTACGCACCTCATTGGCGAGTTTCCCAATCTCCGGACGCTCCTCTTTGGAAAGGTTACCCATGCCTTTCATGACATCTGTCAATTTTCCCCTGCGTCCGAAATATGTAATCCTGAGCGATTCAAGGGCGTCTGGTGTTTCCACCGACTGTAAGGCTTCAAGTGCTTCTGCTTGAATCGCGTGTAGTTCTGCTTTCATAGTAACCTCTTAAAAAGGAACGCCTATCACTCCGCCCCGTAACTTCAATCTCGTGGTTGAAGTTATTATGGGGACGAAAGCGACAGGCATCTACTTCCGCGGTACCACCCCGCTTGGCAGATTATCGCGACCCAGAGGCCGCTCCGACAATCTACCCGCTTCATTTCTAATTCCCCTTCCCAGTAATGGGCGGGAACCTCAGCTCCAGGATGAAATTCGGCTGTTGCTCTCAGAACCGCGCTTCCAACCGATGACGCGATCTCTCTATTTGGGAGGTCTCAACAGCTTACGTATGTCCCTTCATAGCCGTTTGATATGTTAATTTTTACTAAATGTGCAGATTCACGGTGCGTTCGCGAGTCTATCCCTTTGCGAGAGCGACCAGCTGCCCAAAACCGGCTTCATCATTGATAGCCATGTCAGCGAGGACTTTCCTATCCAATTCGATGCCAGCGGTCTTCAACCCGTGTATAAATCGGCTGTAAGAGAGTCCGTGCAATCTGGCGGCGGCGTTAATTCTTGCAATCCAAAGCCGTCTAAAATCGCGTTTGCGTGCGCGACGATGTGCGTAGGCGTGATTCCAGCCCTTCTCTACCGCTTCTATAGCGGTACGCTTGAGATTGTTCCGTCCGCCGCGGTAACCTTTGGAATGCTTGAGCATCCGATTGCGCCGTTTGCGTCGGACATTCCCTGTTTTTACTCGTGCCATCTAAAACTCCTATCGCGACCAGCGTTGCCGTCCGCGATCGCTTCCACTATTTTGCCCGTAGACACATTGTTATGTTGTCGGTTCGGGGATTCACTTCTACTTATGAATGAGGCGTTTCAAGCGTTTCTCATTGCACGGGTCAACAAGGGTCGCTTGTCGCAATCTACGTTTCTGCTTTGAGGACTTCGAGATAAATAAGTGTCCAGCATAAGCACGATTGCGACGAATTTTACCTTTGGCGGTGAATTTGAAACGTTTTGCCGCGCCTTTATGCGTTTTAATTTTCGGCATTAGAATATCCTTGACAGCAAGCGTCGGCTTGCAAGTGCCATTCGTTTTCAGTGCGCGACCAACGGCCGCTGCTACCAAAAGAGATATATCGCGACCGCGCCCCACCCGTTATTGGGAAGGGGAGATCGCTCCTTCAGAAAGAGTGCAACGACAAAACATTACACAGATTTTGGTGTAAGGATCATCGACATCATGCGCGTTTCCATGCGTGGCGGTTGTTCAACATCGGCAATTTCTTCGAGGTCATCTTTGAGCCGTGAAAGGAGGTTGCCACCGAGTTCGGTATGGAGCATCTCGCGCCCCCGGAATCGAACAGTTGCCCGGACCTTCCACCCGTTTTTCAGGAAATCCTCAACATGCCGTTTCTTGAACTGATAGTCGTGTTCCGCAGTATCCGGCCGGAACTGCATCCCTTTTAAGACTACCTTCGTCTGCTTTTTCCGAGCCTCACGCGCACGCTTATTTTTCTCATACTGATATTTCCCGTAATCCATGATCTTACAAACGGGCGGCTTGGCATTCGGTGAAACCTCCACCAAATCCAATCCAACTTCTTCAGCACGTTGCAGCGCGTCGCGGGGAGACATAACCCCCAGCTGCTTGTTTTCGTGATCTATCACTAAAATCTCTTTAGCTCGAATCTGATAATTTGAACGACTCTGCCTTTCCTTCGTTCTCTGATTACGTTTGCCTCTGTAGTGTATTTTTCACACCCCCAAGTAAGGCGCTACAATGCGCCGCTTACAAACTCAAACCCATAGAGCACCGCTTGCATACCCATATTAAAACGGCGTTGCACTACGGTATATGAGTAATCTATCTACAAAACGTTTTGCCTGGACTCGGACATCGTGAACCGTGCTATTTGGCGTAAAAACCGCGAAGTTAAATACCAACGCATCTGTGGTTAGAACCTTATGTCCGAATCACAACTAACTAATTATACCATATAGGAAACACAAATGCAAGTTAAAAAAATCCTATTGTCCATAACGTGCGTAAAATAATCAAACCACCTGCTAAACCTCCGAAAACAACGATTAAACTGATACTGACCGCGAGAGCAAGCCGAATAATCCGATCGCCAAGTTCAGGTTGTTCGCTTGCCCAAGCACGTGCTAACCAGAAAGTTAACGCGACACTTACTAAGCTTAGGAGGCACGCGCCCAGAACCGCCAGCAGCATTCCCTGAAAATCTACCATCTGTATCGCTTCCGGGAGCGATCCGAATTGAGAGTAGTTCAGGATAACACCGACTAAAACGCCACCCAAGACTACAATAAAACCGATGAAAACAAATAGTGCTTTCTTAAACGCTGTTCCCATTTCAACTAAAACTTTCTCCAAACTTGCAAATTGCTTTTCGATAATTGTAACACATTTCAAATGCAATAGCAAGGTTCACTATTATATCAGTAGAGCCGTTCAGTTCTCCCGTAATTTCTATATTTTGCTCATGGGTGCTTTTTGTAGGAGAAGTTGCCCTGTCGCTACATTTACTGATTGCTGATGGCTGATCGCTGGTAACTAAAAACACTTGATATATTCAGCGAACGCTGCTAAACTGAGTTGCATCTAACCCATTTGAGGACTAAGGAGTTTTCCATGAATCTAACATATACACCGGCAATCGCCGAAGTTATCGAAAAATTAGAAGCAGGCAACCCGCTACCGACACTCGTCCCGCAGAAAGCCTGGAGCACTGAACTGACGGATGCGTTGGCATCGAAATCCCTTGACGAACTTTTTCAGGGTGAATCCGTAAAAAACACCACGTTTGGTGATGCTATCAAGAGCGGTCTACTTTTGTGGAACGATGCATTGGATGAATCACATAATATTTCGCAAGAACTCGAAAATCAGACGGGCAGCTACTGGCACGGCATTATGCACCGCCGTGAACCGGACTACAGCAACTCGAAGTATTGGTTCGGCAGAGTTGGGACGCATCCGATTTTTCCACAGCTCCGCGAACGGGCACTCGCGATATTGAAAGAAACGCCGGATCCATCAGACGCTTTGGCACGTATTGCGCAAACGATTGAGACGGAAGAGCATTGGGATGCCTATCAGTTTATTGATTGGTGTCAAGCAGCCGAAGGTGTGTCTGATGATGTAACCCGTTTTTTGCAACAGGTGCAGGCGGAAGAAATTAAACTGTTACTGGCATATTCCTATCGGAACGCTGTTTAATACACGCCGATTGATCTGAAGGAGCCTAAAATGCTTACCCGAAATAAAACTGCCAGAGTAAACCGATGGCACTGTCTTATTATCGTGTTTGTCGGCTTGGTAATACTCAGTTCCTGCGTGAGCTCAACGTATAACACCATTGGTTCAACTTCAATGACAGATAACGAGGCATACGCCGAAATCAAAACTATTGCTGGAAAAATTGAAAATAGCAGTGATCCGGCTGCTTATGAGGCGTTAGTCGAGAAATCAGGGGTTTTTATCAAGGCGCACCCAAAATACAAACGGGTTGATGAAGTCTACTATCTTCTCGGTACCGGTTTAATTCTTCTCAACCGTGTTGAAGAAGGAATTGAGATCTTTGAAGAACTTATTAGGTACTATCCAACTGCTGATTATGTTGAACCGAGTCTTTTAACATTGGGGTTGGCTTACGACAAAATCGGCGAGCATGATAAAGCAGATCCGCTTTATGAAAAACTGGTAAATCACACAAAGTACCGTAGTGGAAGGTTTTCTGATGTTGCGCAGCAGCTCCTTGGACAGGATCGGGATGCCAGAACAGGCGAATTAGCCAACACGTCTGGTGCAAGCCCAACACCAAGTCGGAGCCAATTTATTAACAGTCCTGCCTTAAATTTTCAGGTGACGGGTTTGAGAGGTGAACCGATCTCGCTATCGCAGTATCGCGGGCAGGTTGTACTGCTTGATTTCTGGGCGACGTGGTGTGGACCCTGTATCGCTGAGATGCCAAATGTTAAAGCGACTTACGCAAAATACAAAAACCAGAAGTTTGAGATTATCGGCATCAGTTTAGATAACTCTACAGCACCGCTTGAAGCATACATCGCGAGTGAAGGCCTCACATGGCGGCAATATTGGGATAATGGTGGCAAGATTAGCAATATGTACAACGTTCGCGCAATTCCATCAACTTTTCTGATTGATGGCGCGGGTATTATCCGCCGAGTGAATCTCCGTGGCAGTGCACTTGAGATAGCTGTTGGTGAACTCGTGCGCGAAAATCTGGATAATTGAAAATGTAAGGAGAATTTTATGAACACTAAAATTTTTAAGTTGATGCTATGCGTATTCCTTTCACTTTCAGTCGCATTATTGTCTGGGTGTAATCAGATGCGTGACATGGGGATGACTGATGAAATGGTTACTCCGTCTGATGAAACGACTATACCCACACTTAAAGTGGGGTTGATTCATCCACAGCCAAATTATACCAGTTTTGGCAAAGGGGCTGAACTTGCTCGAGGTGAAATCAACGCAGCGGGGGGTATCCTCGGTATGCAGGTGGCATTCGTCTATAAAGAGGAAGTCACAGCCACCGTCGCTCAGGATGCCGCAGAATTGGCTGAATCGGAAGGTGTTGTTGCTATATTGGGCCCCCTGTTTTCGAGCCATGCTGTGAAAGTTGGACCTGTTATCAATATCCCGGTGCTCCTCGGTGCAACAAGGGCAGAGGTGACAGCAGCAGAAACCGACCCTAACAATTTTATGTTTCTCATTGCGGGTTCCAATGTATTGCAGGCAGAACTCTTAGCACAAGTTGTCGTGGATGAACTCGACGCGAAAACCGCTGCAATGATCTGGCAGAATGAAGATGTCTATTCCATGGGGTTTGTTGAAGCATTTGAGGCAAATTTCAATGAGCTTGTCTTTATTAAAGAAACTACTAAACAGTTGGGCAGCGAAGGGGTAGATATCATAGACCTTGTAGGACAAGCCAGCGAAATTCGGACGACTGCCGGTGTTATTGCCAAAGAAGTCTATGAAAGCGGCGATACGATGTTTGATATGCAACTTGCAGCGATTAAAGAGGCTAACCCGGATATCCTTCTTCTTGCCAGTTTCCCGCCAGCGAATCCGTTGATAATGAAACAGGCGAGGGACATGGGCATACAATCTATCTTTGTCGGCAGCGATGGGTGGGACGATCCGCTGATGGCTACGACTTTGGCGGATAATGAACCTGTTGACGGTTACTATTGTACCAACTTGGATCCGGACGCTGTAGATTTTATTGCTGCTTATGGAGCGGAGTATGGCTCTGTTGATGGTATTGCAGCAGCAGGATATGATGCTATGAGAATCTTGAAAATGGCAATTGAGACAGTAGGCTCGACCGATGATCCGGCTGCGATTCGGGATGCGATTGCTAACATCACAAATTACGAAGGCGCGACGACTATCTCTCGTTTCGATGAGAACCGTAATCCGGTCAAAAGTGTTGGTGTGCGACAAATGCTTAATGGAATGCCGCAGCCTAACATCATTGAGGCAACGCCAGGGGTTGGTGGAACTGAATAGGTCGTTTATTCAATATATTGCTTTCTTCCACTTAAGTAAAAAGGGTGCAGGTTTGATAATGAACAACACCTGCACCCTTTCACTTTTTGATCGGACTTAAAGTTGTGGACTTGGATATGTGAGATGTGCAACGACTCCGGCATGGTCGGAGGGCCACAACCCAGAAGGTAGACGATCTGACGGTTTATCGCCAACGGTATGTGTCATGATAGATGCCGGTAGTTCCAGATTTCGGACAAAAATCTGATCAATCCGGACAGTGTGATCGCTCACCTCATTGAGGATATCATCGTCTTGGCAACAAGTTTTACCAGTTCCTTCGGAGTCCATCTGCCAAACGTCAACATACCCCGCCGATAGTAAGATTTGATAAGCGGTACCATCAGGAGCCGTTGTATTAAAATCCCCTAACACGATAACCGGCAAAGTTTCGTCGCTCAGGATATCCACAAGTTCTTGCATTTGCGCAATCCGATTTTCCGGTGCGAATGCCTCTAAATGTGTATTAACAAAGCGGTAAGTAACACCATCGACAGTGGCATCTACGGCGGCGTAACCTCTTTGTACTTCAAGCCCAAGCATTTCAATTGTGAGTGCATTTGTGTAGTTTGCACTCGTAGGACGTGATATCGTGACATCGCTGCGAGACAGTATCACGTCATAGTCGGTTAAACGGACATCATCAATGCCGGTAGCTGTGAACATTGGCATCTCAATATCTATATTTTCAATTTTAGCAGCGATTTCATAACTTAAACCTTCCGCCTGAAGCGCGTCCATCAGGATTTGGAGATAATCCAAGATAACATCTTCAGCATCAGGAATTCTGTTTGTAATAGAATCGCCTGGGCTTTGCTTGCGAATGAGCGAAATCTCTTGTAAACCGACGAGATGGGGTTGATATGTCTTTATGGACTTGGCAATTGCCTGAGCGCGACTCGGAAAATCAGATGCCATGACGTTATTATACATGATAGCAACTTCTGCCGGAACCTGTAACGGACTCTCTACGGACAAAAGTGGGTCTGCGCTGCTTCCAACGTAAACATTGTAGGTCATTACTGTGAGGGGTTCCGTATCTGGTGTGCTGGTGTCTGGCAGCATTGGATCTGTTATTCTTTCACAACCCGAAAGACTCAACAGAATCACGGACAGCAGAAGAGCAAGCTTGATGGAACTCGCAAATTTTAAATGTGGACTATATAAACTCAACTTTTTTAGCATATTTACCTCTAATACCTCAATTTCTACATCAAGGCTATCTGTTGTAGGAGTAATCTTTTGATCACAATTGGTATTAATTTATTGGGCTTATTTTATACTGGAAAACACGCGAAAAGAGAATAACATATACTCAATAGAATGTCAAACGAAATTGCAGCGACTATCTCCTGCTACTTTCTGTTGACATTTGCCTACCTTTCAACTATACTTAAGGAAATATCTAATAGACAAACGGAGACATTATCTTGAAATCCTGCTATCAACCCGCAATCCATTACTGGAAATTTTCACTCATCAGCCTTCTGGCGACAACTGCTCTACTGATCGGTTGCAGTCAAAAAACCGTCATGCCGGAAAATTCTCAAATGGCATCGCTCACTGGGACAATTGTTGAAATCGACGACCATGGCAATGCTGTGACGGACCTTGAAATCGCGCCGTTTACCGAACGCGGTTGGAAACTCGGTGACACGCTTGAAGCAACGTTTGCAACAGGACAGAAAATTCAGATAAAATTTGTTGAAAACTACGGGGATGTGCCTGTCGGGGACTATTTGGGACGGTTTTCGACCTCCACCAAAAAGTTCAAGATTGCGATTAACATGGGCGACATCACCAAAACCTTAGAATTGAAAAACCAGAGCAAAGTAGTTCTCAAGAAAGTAGATGCACCATCAGAAAATTGAGCACACCTTAACTTATGAAAGTTGACAATACTTTCAATAAAACGGAATTACTCCAACATCTCAGCACTACCTACGATTTACCATTGCAGTCCATAACCTTTTTCCCGGAAGGTGAGGATAGTTACGGTTATGTTGTCGTGTCCGAAACGGGTGAAAAGTATTTTGCCAAAGCCTCAACTTCTGTGCCAAATAGTCGCTTGCAGATCGCATCACGCTTGCAAAACCAGTGCGATATATCGGGTATTGTTGCGCCTTTGGAAACACAGAATGGGGCATTAAGCGTTCTGTGGCAAAATTTTCGTGTCGCGCTATTTCCGTTCATTGAAGGCAAAAGTCGTTGGGATTTGTGGAAAATCGGAAAAGATTTCACTGATGCAGAACTTTCACAAACAGCGGCATTACTTGCGACAATCCATGGATGCACAGATGCAGTCGCCTCTAATAACCTTACAGTGACAACGTATGACTTGCCTCTACGACAAGAACTTCATATAGTACTTGAGGCACCACGGAAAATATCGCCTCAGAATCAATACCAGAAGCAGTTACTTGATGCAATTGCGCAACACAGATCAGAGATTTTACAGACACTTGAGAGATACGATAGCCTCGGACGTTCGGCATCGGCACTCCAAACGCCTTTCGT
The DNA here is from genome assembly GCA_965208735.1 of Candidatus Poribacteria bacterium. Lineage (GTDB taxonomy): Bacteria > Poribacteria > WGA-4E > WGA-4E > WGA-3G > WGA-3G. The sequence continues at coordinate 5,815,488 of CBDBPM010000002.1, read as the reverse complement.
CATTACACACGGCGACCCGACTCCGGGCAATCTCATTATAGATGCTGAGAATCGACTTCACATAATTGATTGGGATGGTGTCTGCTTAGGTCCACCTGAAAAAGATTTGGTCTCTTTCACAGGTGAACGGTTTGATATAGTTTTAGAAAGTTATCTGGCGGAAAGGCGGAACGGTGCTGCCCTATATGCAGACATTTTCGGGTTCTATATTTACGAATGGACGCTTAATGAGATCCGGGATTACGGCACCAAAATCCTCTTTAAAAATGACGACGCGCAGCAGAACGCATACGATTGGGAGAGTTTGCAAGATTATCTTCCACCTGATAGGAAGTTGATGGAAGATGGTATTGTGGCTGTCCGAAATACACTCGGTAGGTATAGTTCCCTACTGAAAAACAGTGGAGATTAGATGATGTCTCAAATTAAATCCGTACTACTTTGGGAAAACCAACGACGTTATGTCCGTGAGGCGATTGATGCTGGCACGCTCAAAGGTGCAATCATCCCCACGGGTAGCACCGAGCAACACAACGAACACTTGGCGATGTATCACGATACGCAGAGCGCGGTATATGTCTCCAAATTAGCGGCTGAAAAGTTGTTTCCACAGGTAATTGTTACAACGCCATTGGCGATCGGTGTGTCGGAACACTGGATGGATCATAAAGGCACCCTCACGCTTCGGGCAGAGGTTTTCGGTGAGGTGCTTTATGATGTCGCTGATAGCATGCGCCGGCATGGGATTGACAACATCCTGATTGTCAACGGGCATGCGGGGAATGCGGGTCCTGTGCATGAGCGGTTGGATGGCTATCGAGAGAAACTCGGCATTAACATCGCATTCCACTCCTATTGGGAAGCGTACACTCAAGAGTTGGTCGCAGAGCAGATGGAATCTGGGGTCTGTCCGGGACACGCTGCGGAATTTGAGACGGCATTTGCCCTCGCTGCCTTTGCGGAAAATGTTGACTGGAACGGCGTGGATTATGACAGCGCGAAACTCACCATCTCCAATGAAGGTCAAGCGAAATCCGATAGAGAATACCACCACCAAGCCAAGCTCGCCACAGCAGAGAAAGGACAGGCGATGATTGATGTCGCTGTAGACTGGGTCGCAGAAAAGATGCAGGCAATGCTTTAATAGTTGTCGGTTATCAGTTACAAGAGACTCTCGTAGGGGCTGGGTTACCCAGCCCCTACGTAACTCTTCTAATGTCCGTCAATAGCCTTTCGGACCCCGTCACCATGTTCACGCCACCAGCTGTAGAGAATGGAAATATCGGTGCCGATGCAGAAATGCCGAACCCCCATATCCAGATAGCGTTTTGTGTCGTCGGCACTTCCAATTTCCGCGCGCGGTGGCACGCCCATCTTTATGGCAGTTTTAAACACTCTATCGTGCGCCTCTCCGATTTCAGGAGCACCGCGCTGACCGACCATCCCGATACTCATTGAGTAATCCGAACCGCCCCACTGAATCATATCAACGCCTTCAACAGACAGCACCTCTTCAAGGTTATCAACCGTCCCTTTTTTCTCAATCATAATGACGTTGACGACATCACGGAGTGCTTGGACGTATTCTGGACCCCCTCCGTAACCCATATAGGAAAATCGGCGGGTTGCGACACCGTAGCTGCCGCCATCTTCGGGTGTATCTGCGCGCGTGATACGAACGCATTCCTTGACATCTTCAACATTCTGACAATCCGCGTAAAGCACGCTCTGGAAGCCGGAACCAATTGCGCGTTGTGCGATGAAGCCGCGAGGCTCCTGATCCACTTTAATCATTGTGGAGATATCGTGCAACTCAGCCGCACGACACAGGTTATCGAGATCATGTAGATCAAACGGACCGTATTCCGCGACGAATTCGACGTAGTCATACAGCCCTGTATGACCGATCGCCTCAACGATGGAGGGCCAAGTAGTATGGATATGTGTGCCGACTGTCGGTTTATCAGCGTTGAGTAATTCTCGAAAGGTATTTGTTCTCATAAGTTGCTCCTCTGTTTTGAGTATAGGACGTAGTGTTCAAGACTCCATTAACTTACCAAAGATCTGCACTTTTTTCAACAACTTTTGGCTTGCAAGGGTACCAAAAAACGCTTGTTTATTGGCACGGTTTCTGTTAGACTTGTACCATCTGAATCTGATTTATTGATTGATACAAATCCCCTTCCCTCAAGACACAGACAGAGGTTTGCCATGAAAGACCTAATTACACTACCAACAAATTTTGATGACTATTTGACGATTGAAAATGCTGATCTCCGCTTCTCAGAGGCGACCGATGTTGCTGAACGCGTTATCGGTGCAGGTGTAGAAATTTATCCGAACATGGATCACGCTGCGATCTTCTGCGACCCGCCGCACCTCGTTGCAGACGGTTTGAAACAACTCGGTTATGTCAACGGGTGGGATGCACGGTGTTATCCGTCGCCTGTTGACGGTTGCGACTATATCAATGTCTCCGCACAATTACCAGCAGAGAGTCCGGCACGCAGCGAAGGGTGGTTTGATTACGTTGCCGTTGTGCATCCGGTTGATAAATTGGCACTGCAGCACATGCTTGGACAGGGATACGGAAATCCGTTTATTCATCACCTGACGTGGGGACTTGTACCCCCCGAAGGCAGCAGTGATGATGATTTTGCGTACGCCAGTCGAGTTGTGCCGTTTATGGTAGAGAAGCGGAAAGTCATCGGCGATGCAATCGGCGATGCTCCCGGCACCTTGATTATTGCGTTGCCAGAGAACGTTCTCACACACTCGAAATTTGATGAATCTTTGCCGACATGGCTTGGTGGTCTTGGCGAAGAAGAATATCAGGTTGAATCCATGCAGGGCGGCGGTTTCTTGATCCAGTTCTTCGTGCTAACGGGTGGTAGGATTGAAGTCGCACTCCGCATGGATACGACACAGACTTTTAACCCGAAAAGTGTCCATAAAATCTCCGAAGACGAGATCAGTGCTGTGCAGGGGGAATAGATCTGTCCTTCTTTATTGCGAATTCTGATGTTGATACGGTATAATACCTATTGGCTGTTAATCATTTGGCGATTTGTTATAATAATTTTGCGTAAGGAGGGGTAGCACAAATGGCGTATAGCAATTTTACTTTAGAGGCAGTGCGCCGAGAGTTTCAACTGGAAATCGTTGAATCCGCTGGCATCTTTTCTGAAGCGTCAACGGTAGTACCACAGGACCGCTTCATGGCAGAATTAGAGGAAAAAGTTGAGTTAGCCATCTCCAGCGGTACAGAGAAAGCACGCTCGGAATTGATTGTCACCGATGTTCTTTTTCAACTCCGAGAGCACTTTAATCGTCGCATCAGTTTTTTTTCAGGGATTGAGTTCAGCGTTGACGCCGAACACGGATTAACAGGGATATGCGATTTTTTAGTGAGTCTGTCGCCGATACTCTCTTTTTTAGAGGCACCCGTCATTATTCTTGTTGAAGCGAAGCGGGAGAATTTGACGACCGGCTTCGGTCAGTGTGCCGCTGAGATGATCGCAGCACAACGCTTTAACAAGGAAAAGGGGAATGACATCCGCCACATTTATGGAACTACCACTTCGGGAACAGAGTGGCGATTTCTCAAATTGGAAGGCGTGAGACTCCATATTGATAGAGCCGTCTACCCAATTGCACAATGCGATCAGATTCTGGGCATCCTTTCCAGCATGGTGGAACAAAAAGTGTAACCCTTCTGAGACGGCTGTAATCTCGGAAACCTGATATCGCGTCTACGAAAAATAAAAAATTTGCAATTAATGCGCAAATATAGTATAATATAAGAATAAATGGAGCGTTCGTGTTAAAACCTTTTTAATCCAATCCAGAGAGGTTGAAAAAAGGATGCCAGATTACAATTGGAATCGGACCCAAAGTTTAGATTGTCCATCGGAATTGATTGGATGATGCCTTTCTCGTCACATCAGACGGGGGAGGCTTTTTTGTTATTAAGATATTTTATAGGACAAAAAAATGACAATAGCAATTTCCATAGGGCGTGAAAAGACACAAGTGATGAACGCCGAAGAAATTCGCCGTGCATTACTCAGGATCGCTCACGAAATTTTAGAGCACAACCATAAACATATTGAAGAACTCGTACTCGTCGGGGTTAAAAGTCGTGGCGATTTTATCGCCCATCGTATCGCCGAGAACCTTGAACGCATTGAAAACATTGAAGTCGATGTCGGTGCTATTGATGTCACGCTCTATCGAGATGATATTAATCTCCATGAGACGCAGATTCAGGTCAGCAATACTGAACTTCCGTTTGACATTACCGGCAAATGGGTCATCTTAGTAGACGAGGTGCTCTATACAGGACGGACCGTTCGCGCGGCAATGGATGCACTCATGGATTTCGGTAGACCCGCCGCAATCCAATTGGCGACCCTAATCGACAGAGGACATCGCGAATTGCCAATTGCTGCCGATTACGTCGGCAAAAATGTACCCACTTCACGCAGAGAGTTCGTCCGGGTGCAGCTTGCCGAAGAAGAACCCGGCGTAGACGCAGCCATCATTTATGAAAGGGAGGGTGAATGAACGACGCGTGTATCATTAACGGACATATTATTGATCCGGCTAATAACATTGATGAAGTCGGGAACCTCTCTATCACTGATGGCAAGATTACCAAAGTCGGTGGTAAAGAAGCGTTAACCGATCTCCAAAACGTCAATGTGTACGATGCGGCGGGGCAGATTGTCGCACCGGGCTTAATCGATATGCATGTCCATCTCCGAGAACCCGGGTTTGAGCATAAAGAGACAATCGCTACTGGCACAGCGGCGGCAGCGGCAGGTGGATTTACATCTGTCGCCTGTATGGCAAACACGTCGCCGGTGATAGATACACCCGAAAAGATTGAGCAGATTTACGACATCACGCTCAAGACGGCAAGAACAAATGTATTCCCGTTTGGGAGCATTACCAAAGATCTTGCGGGTGAGGAACTAACCGATATGTGTGGGATGCGTTCCGCAGGTGCAGTCGGTTTCAGCGATGATGGGGTTACCGTCATGAACGCCGCACACATGCGCGACGCACTCACCTTGAGCGCAAAACTCGGTTTTCCGATCATGGTTCATTGCGAAGAGCATAACCTCAACGCCGGTGCTGTCATGAATCTCGGAGAGACCTCCCGAAAACTGGGATTTATCGGGAGTCCGAACGCTGCAGAGGACATCATCGTCGCACGTGATATCATGTTAGCAGAGATGACAGGCGGACATCTCCATGTACTCCATGTCAGCACTGCGGGTGCCGTTGAATTGATACGTCAAGCGAAAAAACGAAGCGTTCATGTGACTGCGGAGGTATGTCCACACCACTGGATCCTTACCGATACAGAGGTCGAAAAACAGGGGACGAATGCCAAGATGCATCCACCGCTCCGCACACAGACCGATATTGATGCGATCATTGAAGGTTTGTGCGATGGAACAATTGACGCAATCGCGACTGATCATGCACCGCACGCGCCCTCGGAAAAGGCACAAGGCATGCTTGACGCGCCTAACGGAATTATTGGTTTAGAGACTTGTCTACCACTTGTGTTTACATATCTCGTTCAACCGGGACACCTCACATTGGGAGAGGCGATTGCAAAGATGACTGCTATTCCGGCGAATATACTCGGCATTGACCGCGGGACCCTCTCCGTCGGTGCTGTCGGAGATGTTACAGTCATTGACGTTGACTCGGTTCATCTGGTCGACGTAACAAAATCTCGTTCAAAAAGTCAAAACACACCTTTCGCAGGATGGGAACTTAAAGGTTGGCAGACGATTACACTCCGCGAGGGAAGGAAAATATGAAAGTAATTTTGGCGTTAGCCGATGGCACAGTTTTTGAGGGCGAACAGTTTGGCGCGACAGGCGAAACTGTCGGGGAGGTTGTCTTTAATACCAGTATGACGGGCTATCAAGAGGTATTGACCGATCCTTCTTACAAAGGACAGATCGTCACAATGACATATCCTTTGATAGGTAATTACGGCTGCAACGAAGCAGACGTTGAATCCATTGGTCCACAGGTAGAAGGGTTTGTCGTTCGTGAATATAGCGCGTACCATAGCAATTGGCGTTCAAAATGGAGTTTGGATACTTACCTTGCCGAACATGGTATCATCGGCATCCAAGGGATTGATACTCGCGCACTGACTCGCCGTCTCCGGGTTCACGGGGTCATGAATGGTTGTCTCTCTACGGAGGACTTAAATCCTGAGAGTCTTGTTGCGAAAGCCAAAGCGTGGCACGGCTTGGTCGGTTGGGACTTGGTGCAACGTGTGACATGTCCGAATCCATACGCATGGCGTAATAACGGTCAGCCATCAGCCATCAGCCATCAGCAAGAGAGCGTCCGTTCATCAGAAACCTCTTTGCTGACCGCCGAAAGCCGAAAGCCAAAAGCCGAAAACTATAAAGTCGTCGCCCTTGATTTCGGTATCAAATATAATATCTTGCGTCAACTCACCGAACATGGATGCGAGGTGCAAGTCGTGCCAGCGAAGACAACTGCTGAGGAGATTCTCGCAGCGGAGCCAGATGGCGTTTTTCTGTCAAACGGTCCGGGTGATCCGATGCCAGTCGGTTATGCAATCGAAACGATTCAAGGTTTGATGGGCAAAAAACCGCTTTTCGGGATCTGTTTGGGGCATCAACTTCTGGGACTTGCCCTCGGTGGAAAGACGTTCAAACTGAAGTTTGGACATCGAGGTGCGAATCAACCTGTCAAGCATTTTGAAACCGACAAGGTTGAGATTACCTCACAAAATCACGGATTCTGCGTTGATATTGATTCATTGCCGAATAGCGTTGACGTTACGCATATCAATTTAAATGATGACACACTTGAAGGGATACAGCATCGGGAGTATCCCATTTTTTCTGTCCAGTATCACCCGGAGGCATCCCCCGGTCCGCACGATGCCAGTTATCTTTTTTCGCGTTTTACAGAGATGATGGAGGGAGATGGTTAATGGTTAATGGTTAATGGTTACAAGAGATTTTGAGAGTCCTAAAGTCTCTTTCTAACAACTAAAAGGTTTTTCGCAGAAAAACCGCACCAATAACCAACAACCCTAAACTAATCATGCCAAAGCGAACAGATATAGAAAAAATCTTAATTATAGGGTCCGGTGCGATTATCATCGGACAGGCGTGCGAGTTCGATTACTCCGGAACGCAGGCGTGTAAGGCACTCAAAGAGGAAGGGTATGAGATTACCCTTGTCAACAGCAACCCTGCCACGATCATGACCGATCCGGATTTCGCTGATCAAACATACATTGAACCGATCACTGCAGATACGGTGGAACTTGTCATTGACAAGGAACGTCCAGATGCGTTGCTACCGACACTCGGTGGGCAAACCGCTTTGAATGTGTCTGTCGAACTCGCGGAATCCGGTGTATTAGATAAATATGGCGTTGAACTCATCGGTGCGAAATTGCCTGCTATCCAAAAAGCAGAAGACCGCGCGCTCTTCAAAGAAGCGATGACGAAAATCGGGTTGGAGGTTCCTCTGAGTGGCATCGCACACACTGTGCAAGAAGCACTCGGACTTGTCCAAGAGATAGGATTTCCGGCGATTATTCGGCCAGCGTTTACACTCGGCGGGACTGGTGGCGGTATCGCTTACAATATCGAAGAATACGAAAAAATGGTCGCGGCAGGTCTCGCGCTCAGTCCAATCAGTGAACTCCTCATCGAAGAGTCTGTCATCGGATGGAAGGAATTTGAACTTGAGGTGATGCGGGATGGTGCGGACAACGTCGTTATCATCTGTTCCATTGAAAATGTCGATGCCATGGGAGTCCATACCGGCGACAGCATTACCGTCGCACCTATCCAAACATTAACGGATAAAGAATATCAGTTGATGCGGGATTCGGCGATTAAGATCATCCGCGAGATTGGTGTTGATACAGGCGGTTCTAACATCCAATTTGCTGTTGATCCGAAGACGGGTAAACAGGTCGTCATTGAAATGAACCCGCGTGTCTCGCGTAGTTCTGCGCTTGCGTCAAAAGCCACAGGGTTTCCTATCGCCAAAATCGCAGCGAAACTTGCTGTCGGCTACAATTTAGATGAAATTCCGAACGACATTACCGCTGAAACACCCGCTTGCTTTGAACCGACAATTGATTACGTCGTCGTCAAAATCCCGCGCTGGGCATTTGAAAAGTTCCAAGGCACCGATGAAACACTCACAACACAAATGAAATCCGTCGGCGAGGCTATGGCTATCGGCAGAACCTTTAAAGAGGCATTACAGAAAGGACTGAGATCACTGGAAACCGGATGGTTCGGGTTAGATAACCACCCCCTTGATGAACTCCCGTTGTCTGAACTCTCCAGCAAACTGAGTATTCCTAATGTCAAACGCATATTTTATATCAAAGCCGCCCTTGTACACGGGATGAGCATTGAGGAAATTCACGCCTACACACATATCGACCCGTTTTTCCTCTACAATTTGAAGGAGATTGTTGATTTTGAAAAGGTTTTGTCTGAACCCGATGCCCTTCAACATATAAGACAGCGTTTGCAAGGCTCTGCTCTAAATAATGTGTCCCTAAACGGTGAACCTGATAGTGCTCATGCAAAGAAGCTCATGCAACAAGCAAAACAATACGGATTTTCTGACCGCCAGTTAGGCGACATCTACGAGGTATCCGAAGAAGCCATCCGCGAATGTCGAAAAGAACTCGGGGTCGAAGTGACTTTCAAAACCGTTGACACCTGTGCTGCAGAGTTTGAGGCAGAAACCCCATACTATTACTCTACCTGTTCCAGTGAAGATGAGGTGCGTCCCTCAGATAAGCAAAAAATCATGATTCTCGGCGGCGGTCCGAACCGCATCGGACAGGGTATTGAATTTGATTACTGCTGTGTCCATGCTGCCCTCGCACTCAAAACCGATGGTTATGAAACCATCATGGTGAACAGCAATCCTGAAACCGTTAGCACTGATTACGACACCTCCGATCGACTCTATTTTGAACCTTTGACGCGCGAAGACGTTCTGAATATCTACCATAAAGAGAAACCGATTGGGGTCATTGTTCAGTTTGGCGGGCAGACCCCCTTAAATCTTGCTGCTGCGCTCAAAGACGCAGGCGTGCCGATTATCGGCACCAGTCCTGAAGATATAGCACGTTCGGAAGACCGACGCCTCTTTAAAGCAGTATTGGACGATATTGGATTGATGCAATCGCCTAACGGCACTGCAACATCCAGTGAGGAAGCTGCGCCTATTGCCGCTGCACTCGGCTATCCTGTCATCGTGCGACCGTCGTATGTTTTGGGCGGACGTGCCATGCAGATCGTTTACGATGAAGAACTTTTGCATGAATACATGAATACCGCTGTTGAAGCCTCGCCAGAGCATCCTGTACTTATCGATAAATATCTTGAAGAAGCAATTGAAGTTGACGTTGATGCGATCTCCGATGGAAACCTCACTGTTGTCGGTGGTATTATGGAACACATTGAGGAAGCCGGTATCCATTCTGGAGACAGCGACTGTGTGTTACCGCCTTATACACTCGTAGATGAACAGATTGAGCAACTCAAAGCCTTTACATACGAGTTGGCAAAAGCCCTGCGTGTCCGCGGCTTGATGAACGTCCAATATGCGATAAAGAACGATGAAATCTATGTGCTGGAGGTGAATCCACGCGCATCGCGAACCATTCCGTTTGTCAGTAAAGCGATCGGTGTGCCGCTTGCAAAACTCGCTGCGCGCGTGATGGCGGGTAAGACGCTTGAGGAACTCGGATTTACGCGCGAGATTGAACCCGCCTATTTCAGCGTCAAGGCACCGGTGTTTCCGTTCAACCGCTTTCCGGGTTCAAATACACGCTTGGGCCCCGAAATGAAGTCAACTGGCGAGGTCATGGGAATTGATACGGATGTCTCTCGCGCCTTTGCGAAGGCACAGAAGGCGTGTGGCTATAGTTTACCGTTGAGTGGCAAAGTTTTCATCAGTGTGAAAAATAAAGACAAGCGTGCAATCATCTTCATCGCTAAGAAGCTTACGGATATGGGTTTTGAGCTTATCGCTACCCACGGAACCGCGAAGGTACTGCTCCGTAATGGAATGGAGCCAGAACTCGTCTTTAGCATCGGTAAAGGCAGACCGACAATTCACGATTATATCAAGAATCATGCGGTTGATTTGATTATCAATACACCTACTGGTGACTTACATCGCCCCAATGAACTCTTAATTCGTGAAATGGCGATAGCGCACGATATTCCAATTTACTCAACGATACCCGGTGCAGCCGCAGCCGTCAACGCGATTGATGCGCTACAGCGTGGTGATATTACTGTCACACCGCTCCAAGATTATTTTCAGATGCTTTAATAGTTGTCAGTTTTCAGTACGGTTTTTCTACGAAAAACCTTTCAGTTGTCAGTTAAAGAGAGATGCTGTGGTCGTTACCTATAAAGCAATACGCAGAAATACCCAAGCAAAAACACCACAAGAGATTAACTGATAACCGATAACTGATGACTAATAAAAAAGGATAAAAAAATGGCGAACGATTCTATACAGAGAAACACCCGGTGGGTTCAAACCTTCGATCGGATTCTTGAGATGTTAAACCTTGATGCAGATCGTCCGGTGAGCGTCCTGCAAATTGAAGACGGTAGGGAGGTTATCGTCGTGCAACCCAACGCTTTTACGATCTCGCGCATCTATGCAACCGGTCGTCCCGATGGCATGCGTCCACACGGTGTGGATTCCTATTACGATTACTTCTTCGCAAAATTACGGACGTATGAAGAACAACAGGGAACACGGGAAGGGTTCGAGTTGGAGTCAGACGAATGGGAAATCCTCTTTGAAGAATCTTTCCATCGGTATACCCGCTACCTTCTATTCGCAGGTATTAAGCGATGGCAAGATGTCCAACGTGATACGGCTGCCAATATCGACGTAACGAATTTGGCACGCGAATGTGCACCGTCCGAAATCGCTTGGCAGAGTTATCAGTATAAAGGTTATATGATCATGATGCACAGCATCGCCAAAGCAGAACTGAGTCTACAAGAAGACGATAACGAGACAGCATTAGGGCACATTGACGCAGGAATCCAACAGATTGGGGAGTTCTGTGGTGAATGTCTACGTGAAGAACATGGAGAAGCAGAAAATATAACACGTGAACGTTATCTCAGCAACCTTATAGAATTTCGGTCCGATCTCGATACACTCGAGACAGAAACTGCCGAGTCGGAAAGCGACGAGGAAGATATCTTGGCAGAACTGGAAAGATTGCTAAATGAAGACGATGCATAGTATTAATTGTTCATAAAACCTTCATCATTCGCTATACATTTTCATCGTGTGGTGCTTGTATAAGTACACCGCCAAGGAACAGAAACGCTATCCCTCGGATGAGTACGTGCAATTCTATCCCATAGTGTAGGTATTCTCCATGCTTTAGGAAAATACCTGCTGGAAAGGCTATGATCGCAATAAAGAAGAGATAGCTGGCAACTGGATTTCCCCACGTATGGAGTGCTGAACCATAACAGAGTGCCAGCAACGTGCACAAAAACGCACCGGTCATAAAAAGTGATTCGCCCCACTCCGTCCAGAGTATATAAAAGGATTCACCTATGTGAGTCGGGGCAGTCTCGCCTGCCAATTTGGATAATTCATTTATCGGAGCGGTTTGTGAGCAGTGAGCCACCAATTCTATGACAAGCCATAGGACAGCGATACTCGCGCCTAAGGCACTTCGGGTATGGGCTTCTGAAGAGAGTAAACCATAACTCGCTAATAGAGTCGGCACGAGCAAAATAAGTGTGACAACGCCTATTCCATGAAAAATTCCGATTTTTCCAAATTGCTCCGCCGATGGAAGTAAAACAATAGGTGATAAACCAAATATAAACCAAATACTTGACGCTAACATAAGGAAGCCACTTAAGATACCGGTGAGTCCGCCAAGTCTATATAGCGCGCTAAGGTGTTTATCCATTCATTCCTCCGAAAAGTGCTGACAAAGATTTTTATATCGTAGATTATGACTTTATAGTCTACCTGAATTGTTAATTTTAAACAATACTTTTTTGGATTAAAAGTATTGATCAGAGGTGTAGGATATTTTGGTAAAACTTGCAAGCCAAGGCTTACTATGAAGCGTGGTACCATTTCTAAATGATGATATTGCATTACTGGTTTTCATGAGAGGTGTGGCGATGCGGAACAAACTAAAAGTTTTGCGGCGTACTTGAAGAAATCCGCAGAAACACCCAAGCAAATACCCCCAGCAAAAACCCCAGATGCGACGTGCATCATTCGACATAAAGAGAAATTTATTAACAGAAATGGTATTAGAAGGTGCTTTCACTATGAACGCTCAGAAAACTGTGCTTATTGTTGATGCTGATCGGGGTGAACGTGAACTTGTCTGTGAAACGCTTGCCGGCAAAGGGCTTCGCCTTGTCGTCACGGGCAACATGTATCAGGCGTTTCATCAGATTGAGCACCTAAAGGTAGATATTCTTATTGCACAATTAAAAGCGGAACGGATTGATGGGTTAGCACTCTTAGAAGCGGCGGTACAGCACCATCCAGATGTCGGTGTCGTTTTTATCACAGAACCGAACATCTTAGAGACCGACATCGGTATCAAAGCGATGCTTGCATATAAATATACCTATTTTCTGCCGAAACCGGTGAATCCTGTTCATTTGGCGGCGCTTCTACAGAGAACGCTCGAAAATCAACGTCTTGCGTTTGAGAACCGGCAACTTCAATCACAAATAGACGAAAAGGAAGGCTTACGCCGTCTCACAGGTAATTCACCGCAAATCATTAAAATTCGGGACATGATCACGCAGGTCGCACCGACGAAAGCGACTGTAATGATTCACGGTGCACGGGGGACGGGGAAGGAATTGGTTGCTCGTGCGATTCACCACCGAAGTTTGCGACGCGGTTCTCTCATCGCCTTTAATTGTGCGACGCTAAACGAGAACCTCGCAGAGTCTGAACTTTTCGGACACGAACGCGGCGCATTTAGTGGTGCATATTACCAACGGAAAGGTAGATTTGAACTTGCACACGGCGGTACCCTGTTTCTCGATGAAGTTTCACAACTGAGTCTATCGAATCAAGCACGCCTTTTGCGCGTCCTTGAAGAACGCGAGTTTGAACGGGTGGGTGGCGACAAAACCATTCAGGTGGATGTCCGGGTCGTTTGTGCCACGAACCACGATTTGGAAGCTGCATCCGAAAAGCGAGAGTTCCTCCCTGATCTCTACGACCGACTCAACGTCGTGCCTATCCATCTCCCGACGCTTCAAGAACGTATTGAGGATGTGCCGTTGCTCGTGAAGGATTTTCTTGATGAGTTTTGCCTACAAAATGGAAAACCTCTGATAACCATCGCACCAGAGGCGATTAGAACGTTGATGAAATATGAGTGGCCAGGGAATGTACGCGAGTTGAAAAACTGCATTGAGGGGCTTGTTGTGATGTCGACACAATCGACGCTCCAACAAATTGATTTACCTGAACGCATCCTCAAAGCAACTGGAATAGCGTTTTCAAACCTGGTTTCAGTACCCGATGTCTGGGAGTCAGTTGACACAATCGAGGATAAACAACGATTAAATGTGCAAGTCGGTATGTCGCTTGATGAAATTAACCGAGAAGCACTCCGCGCGACCCTCGAATCTGTGGACAACAACAAAGCAAAAGCCGCTGAAATACTTAAAGTGAGCCGACGTACAATCCAACGGAAAGCAAAAGAATACGGTTTATCCGATGAACAAGAAGCATGATACTATGCGCCAATATCTGCCATTTTAGTAGGTTTGAGACAATAGTTTCTGTTTATTCGCATAAACGTGTTTGTAGTAGTCTGCGCGCTTAAGCTGCGTCGCTGCAGCCGCATCAATGACGACAACCGTTCGTGGATGCATCTGTAGTACCGATGCTGGCACCTCCGCTGTAATCGGTCCCTCCACGGCGTTTGCAATCGCCTCTGCCTTTGATTCACCGCTTGCCAATAGTAGACACTGTTTCGCTTCCATGATTGTGCCTACTCCCATCGTAATTGCCATCTTTGGGACAGCGTCAATTGTGCCGCCGAAATGTGGCGCGTTCGCCTCAAGCGTGCCCTGCGTTAGCGTTTTAATGCGAGTCCGGGAACCGAGGGAGGAACTCGGTTCATTGAAACCGATATGTCCGTCTTTTCCGATGCCGAGTACTTGGATGTCAATACCGCCAGCATTCACAATCGTCGCTTCGTACTTTTCACAGAATTCCTCATGTCCGACCACCGTACTCTGTGGAATATGGCAATTCTCTGCTGGAATGTTGACAGCATTAAAAAAGTGGGTCGCCATAAAGGTATGGTAGCTATACGGATGATTGGGTGGTATCCCGACGTACTCATCAAGGTTAAAAGTCGTCACCTCTGAGAAATCGAGTCCGTCCGTTTTGTGCATCCGGACTAAGGCTTCATAAAGCCCGATCGGTGTGCTGCCAGTGGCGAGACCCAAAACGAGGTTCGGCTTCTTTAAGAGCGCGTCTCGGATAATTTCAGCTGCAACTTCGGCAAGCTGCGTATAAGTTGGTTGAATAATAACTTCCATCTATTTTGTAAGTCCGATTTTCAAACGTGGTAACACGGTTTAATCTGATGTTAGACAGTTCCAGCGATAATTCTACTCATATCATCGCTGATGCTATGCACCCTGCCTTCCGGGTTGTCCCCATCAACAGGCAGTTCTGCTGTCATGTAGTCGTCGTATCCGATATCTTCAAACGCTTCCATGACGGCGTTCCAATTGATTGTGCAATCTTCAATGAGATAGGTGAACCGACGCTCATCGGCGTTGAACCCTTTGACATGCACTTTAGAAATACGGCTTCCCAGAGAGCGAATCCAGTGTTGTGGGTATCCGTACAGCACGATGTTCCCTACATCGAAATAGGCGGTTACGGTTTCACTTTCAAACTCGTCAAGGTAACGACAAAATTCTATTGGGCTGAGCAGAAATTTATCCAATTCTTCGGTGTCAAAACCCCCTTGCTTTAGCTGGGGGATGTAGACACCGCCTCCTATATTGTGCTAAAAAAACACTTGACTTTTGGTCTAAAATTTTGTATGATATTACTATCTACGGGTTAGGATACGCGACTTTCAGTTTAACTCTGATTGATCCTAACCACCCCTTCGCGGGGGTTGCGTAGACGTAGAACCGAAGCTACAAAAAGGACACATTAAACTACCTTGAAATATAGGCAATCCCCAAATCTTGCGAGGTTTGGATGTCCAAGTTCTGACGTAGGAAATACCTACCAGAAGTATCGGTCGCTTCCGACGGTTTCAGGAAGTTTCCGTAGTGTGCTAAATGGTCACACTTCCATTCAAGAGTGTTGACAGCATGACCCGCACCTTGTTTTCGCGAACATGTTGCCTTAGCTTAGACCTAAGGAATCTACCTATAAGGTAGTCAGATGGCCCCATACCGTTAAACCTCATGTGGAAGTGATGGTAAAGGTTGAGAAACTCGCTTGGGAGTTCTTTCAAAGAATCCCCCAAGCTTCAGCTGGGGGAGCGGTCAATCCAAACGTTCTCAAGTGCAATTATGATGTCCTTCGCTTTTGCCTCCGGGATCAGTTTATGAATTTCCGCTTGTGAGCGTTGATATGCGTCCTCATAGCTCGTCTTATCATTGACGACAGCAGGAACAAGCAGCACAGTATCTGCCCCGACAGTCGTCGCGGTTGCGATTGAATCAAGCATTCCGGCTCGCGAATCGGCGCGAACATCGGGGTCTTCATCGGAAAGCGGAGATGCCCAGTGTTTGCTATTCATCACACTGAAGATTTCTAATCCGTGTTGTGTAGCAATCTCTTTGTTCTGGTGTCGATCGTCATCATTTCCGAGCGTGTTGATTTCAACACCGTCAAATCCTGCCTCTTTCGCAAGTTTAAACCGTGCTTCAGTCGAACTGCCCGGTAATGATCCGATACATATTCCTTTTTTCATTTACTTCTCCTTTTGAATCTTTGCGCGTAGTTTGCTGTATGCCCCTACATTCGGTGCTAACGAAATGGCTTGATTAATAGCGTCCAGAGCCTGCGCATATTGGGAATTACGGTAGTAGGTGTACGCAAGTGTATCGTAATGTTTCGCGGTCGGTGCCAAAGCGACTGCCTGCTGTGCTAAATGGATTGCTTGTCGCATCTCTTTACCGAGTCCTGCATACAGACGCGCGAGGTTATTGTGTGCCTCTGCTGCGGTGTTATCAATAGCAATCGCACGTTTGAACGCTGCAATTGCTGACTCAAATTGGTGTTGATTAATATAGATAACACCCAATTTTATCTGGACTTGTGGGTTATCCGGTGCAATTGCTGAGGCCATCTCATACACGCTGATCGCTTTCTCAAGTGCTCGTTGTTTGATAAATACCTCGCCGAGGTGAAGGTGCGCTGGCAGATAGGATGGGTGCACCTGTGTGGCAACTTCATAAATCTGTGCTGCTTCTGTTAAGTTGT
The DNA here is from genome assembly GCA_965208735.1 of Candidatus Poribacteria bacterium. Taxonomy (GTDB): domain Bacteria; phylum Poribacteria; class WGA-4E; order WGA-4E; family WGA-3G; genus WGA-3G. The sequence continues at coordinate 5,798,922 of CBDBPM010000002.1, read as the reverse complement.
CATAAGCCTCATGGAGTTCACCGAGTTTGATATAGAGTATCGGCACGTTTGGATTTGTGTAGATACCTTCTCGAAACCGGTGCATCTGATCTTCATAGGTTTTTAAGCGTTGGAACTGTGCCATAGCAGCCGCTGCTTGTTTTTTGTCTCCAAGTTTCTGGTAGGTGAGGGCGCGCCTATAATGCACTTGCGATAAATATCGGTTTCGCACGAGCGCAGCATCGTAATACTCCATAGCCTGCTGGAAGCGATTCTGCATCTCCGCGACTCTACCCAATCCGTAGTAAGATTCAGTATAGTTTGGGTTCAGGCGGATACCCTCCCGGTAAGCCTTTTCAGCGGCATTGAATCTACGTTGGAGAATGTATACATCGCCAAGATGGATATGTGCTTCTGCGGTTTCTTTCAACAGTGTGAGTGCTTGTTTAAGGTGGTTTTCAGCAAGCAGTAACTCGCCTTGTGCTTTGCAGACGATCCCTAAATGCAGATGTGCGTTCCCGTGCACTTCTTGCGGTGCTTCGAGTGCCAATGCTTTCTGATATGCTGATGCAGCCTGGTCCAGGTGATTGAGTTCCTGATGGATAATACCGATATAGTATTGGGCGAAGCTGCTAATGTCCGGTGCGGTAGCAAATTCTTTTTGGATGGCTTGAAATTCGGCAAGTGCTAAATCATACTGCTCTGCATCAAGATAACGGACACCGCGTTCAAATCGGGTGTTAACTTCCTGTTCAGCATCGCACCACTTTGTTGGCAGTGAGAGCGAGGCAAGCAGGGCAAAAGAGAAGATAAGACTTTTCTCTATGGGGGGTAAAAAATATCGACGCGTAGACATGCAAAGATGAAAATGTGAATAGGGACAGCATAAGAGCCGTCCCTATATTTCGAGATGTGAAATTAATCGCGACGTGTCTTCATTTGTGCCCATGTTGTGGCGAGTTTATCCTCCGGTTCAACAGGAAGGAGCTTACCGTCCATAACATCTGCGATCTCGTCAGCATCAAGTGCTCTATCATAGATATAGAGGTCATCGAGGTAGAACTTCGCAGCGTTGTAGCCCGTTTTACCGATGTAAAGTTTCTCTGCTCCTTGCGCGTGATCTTTCGGAACAGCCTGTTCATCGACATCTTTGCCATCAATGTAAAACAGGAATTTAGTCCCGTCTTTGATTCCAGCAATGTGGTGCCAGTCACCGGTTTCAAACGTATCGCCTTCTCCCTTGGGACCAACACAGTGGCTTCCAGCGTTCCCTGGGTTGAACCGGTAGTGGATGTGCAGCGGCACACGGTTACAGGTCCAGATACCGGGTGAACGGTCAGACCCCGGAGCCTTTTTCGCGATGATTTGATCCCAACCACCGGAGTTCGGCTCGGTAAAGTTGAGCCAGAAGAGAAAGGAGTTATCCGTATAATCTTCTAATTCTTTGAAGGTATCGACCGTCACACTGTCAGCCCCTTCCTCAAATAATATCGCGCCTTTACCGTGGACGACTTCATCTGTGACAATCTCCGTTCCCTTAACTATGTCGGCATCATTTCCGCCACCGGTTTCATCTTCAATCGTTCCGCCTTTTGCTTCATCGAAGCTGAAGTAAAGGATTAAACCGTCGTCTTGAACAGCGGCGTGTGTGGTGAGTGCGCTGCCTACCATTAGTAATGCGACAGCGAGTACATACATAACTAAACGCATGAGTAAACCTCCTCATGTCTTAAACAAATTAATCTGCTATGCGAACACCTCGTATTAGAGCAGCTTCGACCACTTCTTGGATAGAAAGGTTCGCGTTTTAACCCACAAAGGCATTGTAAAAGAAACGCTTAAATATGTCAAGAAAAAGATAATATCTGATTTCGGATATGCCTACAGATAAAAGGGACAGATAAAAATTTTGACGGGTAGGTATGCAGAGATGGAGAAATGGATGTGGGACGGTATGAACACCGTCCCAACGTTTTGGGGTATGAAATTAATCACGACCAGTCTTCAGCTGTCCCCACGTCGTGGTGAGTTTGTTCTTCGGTTCCACAGGGGTGAGGTTCCCCTCCATAATATTTGAGACCTCAGCAGCACTGACGGCTCTATCGTAGACATAGAGATCGTCCATATAGAACTTCGCAGAGCTATAACCTGTTTGACCGATATACAACTTCTCATCCCCTTGTGCGTGAGCTGCCGGGACAGTCTGTTCATCGACCACTTCGCCATCAATGTAAAACTTAAATTCCGTGCCTTCTTTGACACCGGCGATGTGGTGCCAGTCTCCAATGCCAAATTCGTCACCTTCGCCATCAGGACCGACACAATGACTTCCGGCATTCCCCGGATTGAACCGGTAGTGGATATGCAAAGCTACGCGGTTACAGGTCCAGATACCGGGTGAACGGTCGGAACCGGGTGCTTTTTTCGCGATGATTTGATCCCAACCGCCGGAGTTCGGCACGATGAAATTGAGCCAGAAGAGATAGGAATTGTCTGTATACTCTTCTAACGCCTGGAAGGAATCGACTGTCACACCGTCAGCGTTAGCATCGCATAACAGCGACCCTTTACCGTGGACGACTTCATCGGTGGCAATTTCTGCACCAGTGATTACGCCGTCATTGCCGCCGCCGGTTTCATCTACAACGAACCCATCTTCTTCTGCATCGAAACTGAAGTAAAGGATTAAACCGTCGTCTTGAACTGCGGCGTGTGTAGTGAGCGCACTGCCTACGATGAGTAGTGCAACGGCAAATAGATACATGATTAAACGCATGAGCAACCTCTTTATGTTTTAAACAAATTAATATTCTATGCGAGCGAATTGTATAAGAGGACTTTCAATCGACCCCTTTAATGGAAAGGCTCGCGTTTTTATTCAAAACGGTATTGTAAAAGAAACGCTGAAATATGTCAACTAAAATTACATTCGTAACCAGGGGTGTTCAATTTTAAGAAATTATTGGATTTTAGGTCTTTTTTTCCAGGATCCGGTGCGAAATGCTGCGAAATGCTGCGAAAATTTCAGCGAATTGTTTAAAAGCATAACATAAATTAAGTATTAACACCTGCGAAAAGGACAACACTAAAAACGGACAATTAAAAAAAATAGATGATGTCTGATCGTGGATATGTTATAATTAGAAGCGAGGAAATAGATGCCATTGGCGGTATTAACAGCATTGTTGCTAATATATTGCTGTTCTGTACTACATTGATAATTGTTCATTCACCGGGAGTTATACCGAAAATGAAGGGTACTAATAACCAACCTATCTATGTCGTTGCCATCTGTGGAAGCCTGCGGGACGGGAGTTCAACGCATGCTGCGCTTCAAATTGCACTCTCTGGTGCGAAAGATGCGGGTGCCGAGGTCGAATTGCTCCAACTGAGTGAGTATGAACTCGTTTTCCAAGGCTCTGTTGCTAACGAAGATGACTATCCTGCGGGTGTGTTCAAGCTTCGGGAAAAGGTGAAACGCGCAGACGGCATACTTCTCGGTTCTCCTGAGTACCACGGCGGCTTCAGCGGTGTCCTTAAAAGCGCGCTCGATCTCATGGGTTTTGATGAGTTTGAGAATAAGGTCGTCGGTCTCATCGGTGTCTCCGGTGGACGGATGGGAGCAGCAAATGCGCTCTCTATGTTGCGCACGGTTGGCACAGCACTTCACGCGTGGGTTGTCCCGAAAGACGCATCTATCCCGAACTCATCTAATGCATTTGATGCGAACGGTAATTTGCATGACCCCGAATTAGCTGCACGTATCAAAGCCGTAGGTGAACAGGTGACCGAATTCGCAGTGCTTCGGAATTCAGTATAAATCTAAAACGACAACGAATTAAAGCAGGGTAAATGGACACAATACACAATTGGAACGCATGGATTGGTACAGATGAAGCCGGAAAAGGTGATTATTTCGGTCCACTCGTTGCTGCAGCCGTTTACGTGGATGCAGAATGTCGTGAAACTTTCTCAGAGATGGGCATTACTGATGGGAAAAGGCTATCAAACCGTCGTATCCAAAATCTTGCGGAATTGATGCATTGTCGCTATACGGAACATATCGTTATCGTGAAAAGGATGCCTACTGAATACAATTCCCTTTACGCTGATCTCCGCAGGCGCGGACAAAACCTAAACCATCTGCTCGCGTCGCTCCATGCTGAGGCTATTCAAAGATTGGCAAACAGCGTCGGCGCGAAACACGCACTCGTTGACCAGTTTTCTAAAGAGGATCTAATCACAGGGCAGCTACGCCAACGCACAAATAACGCGCCATCTTTACAACGTGAAGCCACTTCTGCTGCCTTGGAGATAGAGATAAAACAGGTCACAAAAGCAGAACGCGATATCGCGGTCGCTGCAGCCTCTATCATCGCCCGCGATGCTTTCCTGACGGGGATGGATACGTTGTCCGAAAAATATGAGATGTGTTTACCGAGGGGCGCGTATCAGGTTGTGGAAGCCGGTAGAGAATTTGTTAAGCTGCACGGAAGTGACGCATTGGGGGATGTCGCGAAACTCCATTTTAATTTGACCGATGCTGTCTGTGCCTCCTAAACACCAGATTTTTCATCACAATCCCGCGTATTTGCTGGCTTGGGAATCTCTTAATTTTACGTTAATCCTGTAAAATTCTTTATTGCACGAGAGAAACTATGGAAGAATTGTTTAGTATCCATTACGCCGAAGTTGGACTCAAAGGGAAGAATAGGGCATTTTTTGAGAAACGGCTTGCGAACAATATCAAACTGTCCCTGCAAGGTACTGGGTATGCTGAAGTAAAACGGCTTCATGATAGAATTCTCGTGCACCTTGGGCAACATGCAGATATTACTAAAATTAGGGAACGTTTGCGGCAAGTTATGGGCATCGCTCATTTTGAACTTTCATGTCGGACCGAAAACAACATCGCAGCTATTAAAGAGGCGGCACTCCGACAAATCCAAGATGTCTCTTGCGAATCCCTTAAAGTTGAGACAAGGCGAGCAGACAAAACTTTTCCACTAACTTCCCCAGAGGTTAGTGCTGAGGTTGGAGGTCATCTCATCAAGGAAACAGGCATACGGGCTGATATGCATAACCCCGACATCACCTGTTGGGTTAAAATAACACACAACGCGGCGTATATTTCTACAGAGAAGATTCCAGGGATCGGTGGTTTACCAGTCGGTGTAAGCGGTAAGGTGCTTGTTATGTTGTCTGGCGGGATTGACTCGCCTGTTGCCGCATGGCAAATGATCAAACGTGGCGCGAAAGCCGTTTTTATCCACTTTTATAGCTACCCTTATACCGATAAGGCTTCTTTGGAAAAAGTCATCGAAATTGCCCAAATCTTAGCGGTATCCAACTATCGTAGCACCCTCTATCTCGTTCCGTTTGCGGATCTCCAGCAGACTATTGTCACCGCAACGCCCGCACCGTTCCGGGTTTTGTTATATCGGCGGATGATGACACGGATCGCTGAGCGTGTTGCGACTCTGGCTGATGCGGAAGCACTCGTTACGGGGGAAAGTCTCGCACAGGTGGCTTCGCAGACGTTGACGAATCTCCGAACGATTGAAGCGATTGCTGAAATCCCTATTCTGCGTCCACTGATCGGCGAGGACAAGGCTGAGATAATTACAAAAGCACAACGGATAGGGACCTTTGATGTGTCCACACGTCCACATCAGGACTGTTGCTCGCTCTTTGTGCCTAAGCATCCAGCCACGCGTGCCTCGCTCACCGAGTTGGAGGATGCAGAGTCGGAGTTGGATGTAGACACATTGGTTGAAGACGCACTGAATAATCTCGAAAAACAGGTAGTAGAATAGTTGTCAGTTATCGGTTCGCTTCGCTTTCAGTTTTCAGTTAAGAGAGTTCTTGGGGTGCTAACAGATACTTTCACTGCCACAAGAGGGTAACTGATAATTGACAACCGACAACGCATTAGACAAATGGCTTCTCAAAAAATACTGCTTATTCGACTCAGTTCCCTTGGCGATATTGTGCTTACGACACCCGCAATCCGAGCGGTTCGCGCTCATTTTCCAGATGCATACATTGCTATGCTCGTCGCCAAACAATCCGCAGAGATCCTCCGTGAAAACCCACACCTTGATGAAATAATTACGTTCGACCGGCTTGCTAAAAGCAAGGATACCGGTGAGATGTTGCGGATTATCAGACACCTGCGTGAACGGAGATTCACGATGGCTATTGATTTCCAGCGGAAGTTTCGTACTGAGATGCTCATGTATTTCAGTGGTGCCGCCGAACGTATCGGTAAAGGTAGATTCTGTACCGTCCGCGTCCATGAGCAGGGTAACAAACACGCCACAGCACGTTATTTTGACATGTTACATGCAGTGGGGATTCCGGCAGAAGATCAGAGGCTGGAACTCTTTCTCTCTGAATCTGAGCGGTTAGATGCGGTGCAGCGGTTTGACACTGCAGGCGTTGCCGATGCTGGATTGAAAGTAGGATTTTTTCCCGGAGCAGGATGGAAGTTGCGCGAATGGATGCCTGATCGCTTCGCTGCCATCGGGGATAGATTAGTAGAGCATTTCAACGCCAATATCTTGATTTTTGGGGGACCAAAAGAGGCGGAACTCGTGCAGACTGTTGCGAATCACATGAACGCACCTGCTGTTCCGTTTGCGGGGAACCTTCAGGTTCGGGAGTTAGCCGCCTGCCTTGAAAAGTGTGATCTATTTCTCACCAACGATACCGGTCCGATGCATATCGCCGCAGCGGTCGGAACGCCTACTGTGTCTCTGTTCGGTCCCGGCAATCACATCCGATTTCAACCGCTTGGGACATTGCATCAAACCATCCGTCACGCCGTGCCGTGTAGTCCTTGTAAGCAGTTCACAGATAAGTGCAAAGACAATATCTGCATGAAAGGTATCGGTGTAGATGAGGTTTGGGAATCCATCTCTCGTGCGCTTGCGGAAGTGAATTAACCAGAACCAAGCCAGTGAATCACCCGCATGCTGCCTCGAAAACACGTAGATGGTTTTCGCCAAGCACTTTTCGGATATCTTCATCAGAATAGCCGCGTTCGCTTAACCCTTCCGCAATTTTGATGAATTCACTGGCATCCTTAAGTAGATCCCCACCACCATCGAAGTCCGAACCGATACCGACGTGGTCAATGCCTGCGATGTCAATGGCATAGGCGATATGGTTAAGCAATTGCGCCAGAGGTGGCATTTTCTGCCATCCGTCTATAGTAATAAACCCTGGAACAAAGGTGATACCGACAACGCCGCCGTTTACGGATAAGGCTTTCAATTGTTCGTTGCTCAGGTTCCGTGAGTGGCGGCATAAAGTCTTGCAATTACTATGAGATGCGATGACCGGGTGCTCCGAGATTTCGAGAACATCCCAAAATCCGCGTTCGCTGATATGCGAAACATCTACGAGCATCCCTAAACGGTTCATCTCTTTAACCAACGCCATTCCAAACCGGGTTAAACCGCCACCCATATCTTCTTCATCATTTCCTGTTGATGCCCATGTATTGGGATTATGGGTTAAGCCAATCGAGCGGACACCGAGCAAATAGAGCGAGCGGAGTATATTCAGGCTCCGTTCGACTGCCTCGCTGTTTTCGATGACAAGCACCGCAGCGAGTTTACCCGCTGCCTTCGCTTCGCGAATGTCACTCGCTTTCCGAACGATGCAGATGTCATCAGCGTTTGCTGTCACCTCTTCATTGAACCACCCGAATGCATCTAACGCGTAGGCGAGATGGTTTTTCCACGCGCGCGTCACGTCAACGGCGAAGAAAGCAGCATCAATGCCGCCTTGCCGCATTTTCGGGATATTCAGTTGGATCCCGATGGCATCCTCTTCGGGTGGCACGGGACCGCGAAGATAGGCGATTGTGCCAATCGGATCCATCGGGTTTCGGGCATTTTCGTCAGCAAGGCTCACATTGCCGCGACGAATGTGCGCGACGATAGCATCGTTGTGTGAGTCAATCACAAGTGCCTGTTCGTGCAATTCTGCGATCCGTTTATCTAATTCGGGTTGTCTGTTTTTCTTTTCCATAATCCTCAGGCTAAATCCAATACGGTTTGTATCGTTCGTTCGGCTATATCAGGCGTAATCCGTAGCGTCGTTGCAACGGTGTACGGGAGCTTGTGTTGTGCGACATATTCGGATAGGTTGATAAGCGTATCAGCAATTGCTTCAGAAGTAACAGCTGACGGACGATAGTTAATCTGCAAACACTCTAATGCGTGGCGATATTGCATCCACGGTTGCGATTGCAACGCGGCCATCAGCAAAATACCGAGCCCTACCAATTCGCCGTGTAAAAGATTTTCAGTGCTAACAGATGTTAAGTGCCTCTCGAGCGCGTAAGAAAAATAGTGTTCACTTCCCTCTTCAACGCGACTATGTCCGCATAGATTACAAAGCTGCACCTCCATACAGAGCAGATCGAGTAGAAGTTTCAGTCCTTTAGGTGTACCGTTCCCGATTTCCCGTGCGTTTTCCAAGAGCGTTTGGAGAAGGGTTTCGCCTATAGCGACCGCCTGTGGCGTAATCTGTTGATCAGATGGGTTCTCACCCATCTTCTCCGCTTCCTGCCAATCCCAGAGTGCCGTTGCGATTGAGAGTACGTCTGCCGCACCACTCGCCCGCATCGCAGCGGGTGCGTTGCCCAGCATATCCATATCTACAATAACAGTATCAGGTGCTTTCGTGGGGAGATATTGGACACACCCGTTTTCTCTAACACCTGTTGCATCGGTAAGAAACGCATCCGTTGATAAGATCGTCGGGATGGCGATGAGGGGCAATTCATTTGCCGATGCAACGTACTTAGCGGTGTCGATCGCCAGACCGCCACCGATTCCGTAAACCGTTTCACCGTCACATACGTCGGCAAGCGCAGCCATAGTTTCCGCTGTGTTTCCCTCAACGTAGATAAGTTGATGCGGGTTTATCTCAATACCCTTGACCGCTTTCCAAGCAGGCTCCGTCGTCAAGACGACTGCCTCGCGCCGTTCTTTAATATCCGCAAACGCGCCTGTCACAATACTCGGCAATCGTCCAATATTTTTTTCAGAAGGCTTATCTAACAACATTAGAATCCTCTGGTCTTACTTCACTGGCGATGGTAACTCTACAAGATATATCTGTCGAGATCCTTCATGTACTGAATCAAAGGTAATCGTTTTTCCATCTGGTGCCCAACGCGGGTGTAAATCGCATCGGATGTCTCCAGTGAACTGCTCTTCATGATGGAACTCACCCAAGACGATCTTTCGGTTTTCAGCGATATTGTAGACCATTAGTTGCGCTAACCGTTCGGGACCTCGTGGATATGTATCACACAGTAACCACTGCCGGTCAGGTGAAAAAGAGGCGTGGCCATCGTGTGGTAAAACACCGCGTCCAATAGGCGTAAAATCGCGCATACCATCTGTAAATTCAACAAACCCCATCTCATCAACAATATCTGAGGATACAAGAATCCGCGTCGGTGTCCGCCAATCGAAATGTGACACGCGATAACCGAACGGAATTTGCATCTCCAAATCAGAGCCGTCAGGATTCACCGTCCAGAGCGAGGTGTAGAACCCTGTTTCCTGACGTACTCGACAAAAAAATAAGAGGCGCGTACCATCTGTATTAAACAGAACATGGTTGAACCAAGTCCGTTTCCCTACCATCCGTGCATCACCACTTGCTTGGATGACATCGGCGATAGAGAGCACAAGTTTAGAACTTCCATCTTGGAGGTTGAGTTGATATAAACCGTCTGTTTCCGGTTGTGCCTCAGTGTCGCTTGATTTGCTATGGGTAGCGTAGCCGACGACGGCTCGACAGTGTGCCATCCTGCCATAATTCAACCCAATCGCAAGTGGCGCAGTAGGCGACACAGCAGCAATCGCACCTTGTATTGTGCGCACATCACCCGTAACCGGATTTAAGGCACGTGATACCAGCGCGTCATCCTCCCAATCGTTAAACGTGAATTCTGCAGCAGCGGTAGTGCTTATCCAATGCATCATGCTACCCTGTTGGAGGTTAAAAGCGGTAGTCTTCGCGTATGGAATAAATTGATGCGTGTCACGATCAACCAGTCCGACTGTTGCGATGTCTTCTGACAGAGGTCGGTGTGTATGAAAATCTGTCTCTAATGCAAGATGATACCGCGTTGTGCTATCCCAAGGATTAATGCCGTAATACCCGAAGAAATGGTGCTTTGGAGGCATAGACAGTTTTTTTATGTTCATGTTTTTCGCCAGCATTTTCCACCGAAGGTAACTGCGCTAAGCACAATTGTGGGATAGAGGGCATCTCTTTCCTCAAAGGCATATTGAGACTTTGAACCAACACATTCTATTAATTTTACCTTAGTCCCATATATTTTTTATTGGGTGCGAATTTTGAAACCGAAATTCGACTTATATCGTTTTACCCTTTAGTCTACATTCCAAAAAAGCTAAGTGGTCACTCTGAATGAATTCGGCACCTTCCTAAATATAGCGCGCAATAAGCCTTTTGTATTCTTAACCACGAGCGATCCGGACAATAAAAAAAAATGCAATTTGCAGTAAGAACGGATACTGGTAAACTTCGCGATAGGAACGAAGACTTATACTATTTTGATACGCAGCTTCAACTGTTTGCTATCGCCGATGGTATGAGTGGACATGAACGCGGAGACATAGCGAGTCGCATTGCCCTTGATGTTATTCAGGAGTGGGCGGAAACCCAAGCGTCTCCTCAGAGCGACTTAGGCCCCATGAAACGACTCGGTGTTCTGAGCGAGCTTGCGGAGGAAGCGAATCAACGTATCTATACTTCCGCCGAGAGTCAAGGCAAAGGTCGCGGCATGGGTACAACCCTCATCGCGGGTTTTGTTACCTTTAGCTACCTCGCGTATGTTCATGTCGGTGATAGTAGACTCTACGTCTTACGCGATGAAAAACTTACACAAATAACGACAGACGACTCCTTCGTTCAAAAAATGGTCGAAAAAGGTGAAATAACACCAGAAGAGGGACGCGTCCATGAAAAACGGAATATCATTACACAGGCTATCGGCTTGAAGTCAGCTGTTAGCGTCAATGCAGATGCCTATCCACTTGTCCCTGGTGATATTGTCCTCGCCTGTACCGATGGTCTGCATGACCTCATTATCAACGACGATGAGATTGCCAACATTATCTTATCTGCTTCTGGTATTGAAGAGGCATCTGAGAATCTCATCAACAAAGCACTTGATTACGGTGGCACCGATAACGTTACGGTACTTCTTGTAGCTGTTGATTAACCGACCTTACCCCGTATCTCTTTCCAGGTTCCCAAGTTTTCCAAAAGCGAAATTATAATTCCGACGTACTTTCCTCGTGTTCTCCAAAAACTAACACACCATCTGGGTCTGTCTCTTCTTCCTGTACTTCTACATGTGCAGGCATGGTTAACTCTGGCAGTTCAATCCGTTCGGCTTCAGCCCACAAGCGTTCGAGATTATAATAAGCACGTCTTTCGGATAGGAAAACATGGACAACAAAATCGACGTAGTCTAACAGAATCCAATCCGCTTTACGTGCGCCTTCCTGATGCCAAGGTTTCTGGGACCAGTTGCTTTCGAGTTCCTCAAGAACGGCTTGTGAAATACCTTCTACTTGGATGTCCGAGACACCACTGAAGATCACAAAAAAGTCCGTGAAACCGTCGAGTTCACGCAAATCAAGAATAACGCCATCTTGTGCGCGTCGGCTTATCGCTGCTGAAGCTGCGGCTTTTACTATGTCTAATGTGTTTTTTTCCTTTTCCATGGTAAGTTCCTTTAAGTTATAGTGCTTTCTAACGTGCTGTTGTAGGTATGAAGCGTATTCGGATGAATCATTACATCTTTACTCAAGAGGTGTTCAATCTTCGCGCTCGCGACATGATGAACGGCACGTCCCAAATCTGTGTATGCTAACTCCCGCACGACATGAACCGCATTATGTGTTCGTGTCGGTTCCGCGAAGTCCGCTACGTATAATATCTGTGATATAACCCCCATTGATGGATTCCCTGTTGTGTGGTTGCGAACGGCTTCAAGGACCTCAAGTTCGGTTACAGCAAACTTTTCAACTGCTAACTTCACGCCTATAAGTGGATGCAAGAGCGAAGGATTTATCTCTTCAATCGGATCAAGGCGAATCTTATAGCTGCGGACTGCACTATATAACTCTTTCGCGTTCATCCATTTCGCGCTGTCATGTAAAAGTGCAGCAAGGTTGGCATGCCAAACATCCGCTTTATGAACACACGCGAGATTAATCGCCATCTCTTGTACGGCAAGCACATGCTGAAGCCGTTTCGCACTCAATTTGTCTGAGAGATATTGTTGAATTTCAATTGACTTCGGGTGTGTCCGAAGTTCTGCAAGTGTGGTGTTCATTTGATCGTATACGTAGTCGAATTACTCTCTCTCATCGTCAATGCGAATCCCTAATTTGGCTAATTCAGCAAGAAGTTCTTGTTCAGTCTCAGACAAAATCGTGTCCGGCAAAGGGGTGCTAATCGCGTATTCCTCATTAATCCATTTGGCGAGATCCGCTGCTTTACATCGAGCACTGCAGAATGGGAAATTTTTGGGTAAAGGTGTCCCTACTTCCCACACAAAATCATAAACTGTTCCACATATACTGCATGTGTGTTCCACGTTTTTAATATCCTTATTCTTTAATTTTTGGGTCTCAATTTTTAAACGAATATTCCCAGCTACTGATACAACCGATTCCGTTGAATATAAGTTTCAACTGTTTCTGGCACAAGATACCGAATTGAAAGCCCCTTCCGAATCCGTTCACGGATGGCTGTAGCAGATATATCCACACCCGTTATCGGAAAGGTCGTCACCCGTTTGCGTACCTCCAATGGAACTCTGTTCAAGTCGTAATTCGGACGTGTTGTTGCGATCATAATACATCGCGCCAAAACCTCGTCAAAGTCTCTCCAAACTTCATACTCGATGAGCGAATCTGCCCCGATGATCCATGCCAGTTCCGTCGTCTCTCCGTAAAGTTTTTGTAAGACTTTCAGCGTCTCAATGGTATATGAAGGACCGGCGCGTTCGAGTTCTATCCGTGACACTTCAAAATGTGTATTCTCAGCAATCGCCAAAAGGACCATCTGATAGCGGTGTTCGGGTTCAATAATATCAGTATCTGCGACCTTATGCGGCGGTCTGGCAGAAGGGATAAACAAGATTTTATCGTAGTCCAATCCGACCCGGACCTGTTCAGCACTCAGCAGATGCGCGTAGTGAATCGGGTTGAATGTCCCGCCCATCACAGCGATTCTTTGGGTTGTTTTCAGCATCAGAATGTCCAGCGGATGCGAGCTTGATATAGTGAACCTTGTGCTTTTCTACGCCTCTTAAAGTATACAGGTTTGCATAAGAAAAGTCAATGCGAAAAACGTGGCGCGTTAAGCTCCGTGTACACGCGCCTTGTAGTCATCATAAGCCCGCTCAATCTGTTTCGCGGATTCTTCGGGACCGATGAAATGCGCGCCGGTCAACACAACAGGTGGTTTCCCGCGTTCTGTTAGCAGCTCAGCGACTCGGCACTTAATTGCATTGACAATCGAGAGTGTACCAATGCTCGACGTAGGTCCCACCGGATACGCCAGATTCGGGATTTCGACAACCGCATCACCCGGTGGATTGCAGTTATCAATGGTTAAGTCCGCGATTTCAAAAAGCCGTTTGCCCGAAGTGTGCTTTGCGGTTGATGAACGACTGTGCGCGATGGAACTCACCGCGATGACAGGTAGGTTCCGCGCCTTCGCTCCCATCGCTATTTCAATGGGAAGGATATTCGCACCCGAATTGGAAAATACCATCATGCAGTCGTGAGGACCGAAACTGAAATTGCGTAAGATCACTTCCGCATATCCTGAGATGTTTTCCAAGAAGAGTGCCTGCCGTTGACCGTTGCAGCCGACGACTTGGTTGTGAAAGGTAACCGCTAATTCCACGATCGGAAAGAAACCCGGAAAACTTCCGTAACGCGGGAACATCTCCTCGACTGCCATGCGGGAGTGCCCCGACCCAAATAGGTAGACGAGACCGCCTTCTGCTATTGTTTCGGCACACATATCGGAGGCTTGTGCAATCGCGTCGGTCTGCGTCGCTTCAATCTGTTTCAAAATGTCTTGTGCAGTGTGTAGGTAACTTAGATGCGTAGTACTCATAATATTATTGTCTGCTGTAGCCTCAATCGCTTGATTGCTGAGTTTATAAAGTGTAACGCGTATGTCCATATCGATAAAATGTCAGCACCTATTTTATCACAATTCTAACATGTCCACAATGTTTTTTTGGAGATTCTCCAGAGGCATTCAGTGTTGCATAATTTCGCTCTTTGCTGGTCACTGACAACCATCAATTGAAAACTGAATGCTTTTGCTGACCAACGCAATTCTTGTGGATTTTAAAGTTGCGGTTGTGTTATAATTCCTTTGGACTTGCTGAATATCTACAATTCTAAAGGGCACGACTTGTATGCTCCAATAAGAAAAGGATACCGTTTTTAATGAAACACATAAAGATTCCCGGAGTTAGCAAAGACATCTCACACCTGATTCTGGGCAGCATGATGTTTTCGCCTACAAGGTTTGACTATAGCACTGAAATGCTTGACGCATTTTTTGAAGCAGGCGGAAATGCCATCGACACCGCACACGGCTATGGCGGTGGCGATAGTGAGATGTTAATCGGACTCTGGATGCGGCAACGTGGGAACCGAGACGAAGTATACCTTATTGATAAAGGTGGACACCCACAAGGTAGAGTACCACGCCCGCGTCTGTCGCCTGAAGAGCTTAAAGCCGATCTTGATGAAAGCATTGCACGACTCCGTACCGATTATATTGACCTTTACATGCTCCATCGCGACGATCCTGTAATTCCGGTGCGTACGATTATTGATTATCTGAACGAAGAGATAGGTGCCGGGCGCATCCGAGCCATCGCTGCTTCTAACTGGCAACCGGAACGTATTATTGACGCGAACGCTTATGCGGATGAAAACGGACTTGCGGGGTTTGTCTCTTGTAGCAACAATATCAGTCTCGCTGTGCCGATGGAACCGATGTGGGGTGGGTGCGTCTGTGTTGACGATGCCGCACGTGCGTGGCATCAAGAGAGCCAGTTCCCGTTGATGCCGTGGTCTTCGCAAGCGCGAGGCTTCTTTAGTGGTGCTTTTACGCCAGAGAACCGCGATAACGGTGATATGGTGCGCGTCTATTACAACGACGAAAACTTTGAGAGACTTGCACGCGCAAAGAAATTAGGCGAAAAATACGGGCATTCCCCAATTCAGGTCTCCCTCGCATATTGCTTGAATATTTCTTTTCCAGTTTTCCCGATTGTTGGACCCGCGACTTTAGATGAAATGGATTCCTCGCTCGGCGCAATGAAACTTGAACTCTCTGATGCTGAAATGGAATGGCTCAACTTAGAAACGGATAATAACCCTTTATGATGATTCGAATTTTTTTTCTCCTACTCTGCCTCCAATTCATCTTTTTTCCGCTCGGTTTTGCACAAGAGAGCTGAGGCGCGTGAAGCAATCCCGCGATTCCTCGGGGCGGGATCGGTGAAGTCAGTTTGGCTTCAGGAGAGATGAAGAAATTTCAGAGTTCTTTCAGTATGATGCGGTGGTTTGACGCGCAAGGTGGACACCTTGAAACAAAAGGGATTTCCCCGGATGGAAAAGTGATAGAGGTCCCGCTGCACCGACACCATGTTAAGTTGAACATTTTTCGCATTGATATCGGGTTGAAATATCAATTCAATTCCGAGTGGACGCTGGAAACAAATATACCCTACGAAACCAAAATCCAAGAGGCAACCATTGAGGAGTTGCCTCAGTACCCGGTCACATCTTTAGAACGGAATGCGATTGAGCGGAATCGGGATAATCACCATCGCAATGAAACTTACATGGGACCCACGGATACGGACATCTTCTTAGGGTATCAGACGCGAGGATTGTTAGTGGATCACGATTTCCTTATGGGACGTATCGGAACGACGATTCCGCTTGGAAAAACCGAAGAGGATCCGTGGAAGTTAGGCGATGCAGGACTTAAACATCTCCATATCCAGTTTGGCACTGGTACCTTTAATCCAATCGCCGACTTGCATTACGGTTTGCCTCTCTACAAAGGTTTGCGAGCGAATGTCAGTATCCGCGGAAAGTTGCCGTTCTATGAAAATAGCAAGACGTATCGCGGTTCGAGAGAAGTTACCTACACAGCCGGTCTGCATTATAGTTTCAGTGACTGGCTCTCGTTCCAGGCAGGCTATCTCGGCTTTTATCAATCCTTCGCCTATTGGGCAGGCGAACAGGACATCAATTCCGGGCTACGGTTCAGTATGGCATCTTTCGGAGCATCAGTTATAACGCCTTATAATGTGCCGTTATCTCTGGCGGTGATGTTGCCTTTGCAGCAAGAGACGCTTTATGACGACACGGATGCGTTGCTTGATGGTGCATACGAAGAGCGCGATGCGTTTGAATTTGGACCTCTGATCTCCTTGACAGCTCTATATGCGTTTTAGAATACTGTTTCTCCAGTAAAAAAGGGCGTATTCTCACAAGAAGATGATAAAATTATTGAAACATCACACCACAATGCGAAGGATTAATCAGGACTTACGCAAAATTGAAGAGGTTCCCTTATTTACAGGTACCAATATCCCTTACTGCCACGGGCTCGGTGCGGTTAGAAACCGCACCTACCAAGGGGATTGCGTAAGTCCTATCAATTTTAGGGCATTGCTTTCGAGCAGATGTTTCATAGTTCTCATGGTATTTGCTTTTTTTATCAGTTGTGGGGTACCGAATAACCCGTATCCGAAATCCGAACAGGATGAGGAAATCTATTACAGCACGTTTGATGAAGAACCGAAGCACTTCGATCCAGCAGTATCCTACAGTTCAGACGAATACATTTTCATCCAGCAGATTTATGAACCGCCTTTAAGGTATCATTACCTGAAACGTCCTTATGAATTGATTCCGCTAACAGCAGAGGCGGTCCCACAACCCCGATATTACGATACCCACGGCAAACAGTTGGCATCAGATGCCGCTGCGGTATCTGTTGCCCGCGCTGTGTATGAGATTCGCATCCGTCCGGGTATTATGTATCAGCCGCACCCCTGCTTTGCAAAGACTGAAAGCGGTGTATTGCGATACCATGATTTGACAAAAGCAGACGTGAAGGGTTTTACCGAGATCAAAGACTTCCCGATGACAGGGACGCGTGAGCTTATCGCAGCGGATTATGTCTACCAGATCAAACGGATGGCGGATCCGCGTCTCGGCTGCCCTATTCTTAGCACGTTGAAGGATTATATCCTTGGAATGGAAGCGTATGCAACTGCGCTTGCTAATGGACAGGAAGATGCCCCCTTTCCCGGCGTAGAGGTTGTTGATCGGTACACCTATCGGGTTACCCTAAAAGCGAAATATCCGCAGTTCGTCTACTGGTTAGCGATGCCTTTCTTTTCACCGATGCCTAAAGAGGCGATTGACTTTTACAGCCAACCTGTTATAAAGGATCGGAACATTACGATTGATAGATTTCCTGTGGGGACGGGTGCCTATCGGATAGAAGTGCTTCTTGCACACAAGGAGATAGTTCTCGTCAAGAATGAGAATTTTCGGGTTGAGCGTTACCCGTCAGGTGGAGAACCCGGCGATAGAGATGCCGGATTTCTCGACGACGCGTGGGAAACCGTCCCGTTTATACCGAAAGTCGTCTACAAATTAGAAAAAGAATATATTCCGCGCTGGAATAAGTTCTTGCAAGGTTATTACGATGATTCCGGTATCTCTTCAGATACATTTGACAGTGCCGTTACGTTTAATGATACAGGAGATCCGCGAGCAAGTGAGGCGTTGAAAGCGAAACATATCGTGCTGCGTACCAGTGTAGAACCCACAACTGTTTATCTCGCTTTTAATATGTTGGACGATACCGTCGGAGGGTACACCATAGAGAAACAGAAACTTCGTCAAGCGATTTCGATTGCGTTGGATTATGAAGAGTATATTGAAATCTTTCTCAATGGACGTGGTGTTACGTCACACAGTCCGCTACCGCCTGGTATCTTCGGCTACGAAGTAGGTGAGACCGGTATTAATCCGTATATCTACGATTGGGATGCAAGCACCAACCGCCCGGTTCGCAAATCTATTGAGGCAGCACGCCAACTTCTTGCAGAGGCAGGCTACCCCGGCGGACAAGATAGTAAGGGGAATCCGTTGATTGTCTCTTTTGACAACACGTGGAATTCGGCAGGTGCCACGTCCCGCTTAACGTGGATGCGGAATAAATTAGAGCAGCTCGGCATCACGATGGAGAGTCGAACCACCGATTACAATCGATTTCGCGACAAAGTGAAAAACGGGAACTTCCAAATCATCTTCTGGGGTTGGCATGCGGACTACCCGGATGCAGAAAATTTCCTGTTCCTTCTCTACGGTCCGAATAGTAAAGCCCTACGCGATGGTGAAAATGCTGCCAACTACGATAATCCGGAATATAACCGGCTCTTTGAAACGATGAAAAACATGGAGAACTCGCCGGAACGGTTGACACGCATTCGCGAAATGAACCGCCTGTTACAACGAGATGCGCCTTGGGTCTTTATCTATCACCCTGTCGTTTTTGGTCTGTCGCATCAGTGGTTGAAGAACAGTAAACCGAGTGCCTTGGGTGGTGGGAACTTCAAGTATTTCCGTATTGATGCCAGTCAGCGGACGGAAAGCCGTCAAGCGTGGAATCAACCTATTGTTTGGCCCCTATGGGTATGCCTCGGATTGCTGATTTTAGGCACGATTCCGGCGGTCATCACAATTTGGAAACGAGAAAGACAGGCAAAGCAAGCGCATAGTGTTGACGAAGGGTCATAAAATTAAAAATATCGGATGTGTTTACTTGCGCCAACCAAATAGGCGCGGTCTTGTGAAAAATCTCTTGCTCTGGTGAAAAATGCTCACTTACATTATACGACGCATTCTGTATGCGATCCCAATCTTAATAGGCGTAAACCTCATCGTTTTTTTTCTCTTTTTTGTCATCAATTCACCCGACCAAATGGCACGGAAGATTCTCGGTGAAAAGAACATTACGCAGGCAGACGTTGACAATTGGAAGAAACAGAACGGCTATCATCTACCGCTCTTATTCAATACTGAGGCATCTGGCGGTGCCCATATTACTGAGACGATCTTCTTTCAGAAATCGGCGAAACTTTTCCTCTTTGATTTCGGGAAATCTGATACGAACAATATTGATATAACATCACAGATCTCGCAGCGCATGTGGGCAAGCCTCGCTATTGCTTTGCCGACGTTCTTTGTCGGACTTCTCGTAAATATCACTGTTTCAATGATTGTGGCGTACTACCGAGCCACCTACGTCGATTTCTGGAGCACGATCATTGCGGTGATGGTGATGTCTATCTCTCAACTTTTTTATATTATTGGTGGGCAGTGGTTGTTTGGAAAGATGCTGCGCCTCTCTCCGATCTCTGGCTATGATACAGGCGTAGACATGCTGAAATTTGTGATCCTCCCTGTGGTTATCGGTATCATTAGCGGTATCGGTGAGGGCATTCGTTTCTATCGTACGATTTTCCTTGAAGAGGTGAACCGAGACTATGTCCGGACAGCACGTGCAAAAGGTGTGAGCGAAGCCAATGTTCTCTTTAAACACGCACTGAAGAATGCTCTGATCCCGATCCTAACGAATGTCGTGTTTGCAATTCCACTGCTCTTTATAGGAAGTTTGGTGATGGAGGCGTTTTTCGCGATTCCGGGGTTGGGAAGTTTTACGATCGAAGCGATTCAGGCACAAGATTTCGCGATTGTGCGAAGTATGGTCTATCTCGCTTCTGTACTGTATATCGTCGGTCTGTTGCTAACCGACATCAGTTATACTTTGGTTGATCCGCGCATCCGATTTGGGTGAGAGAGTGGAAAAATGATTTCACAAAATAGAAGTTATCAAATTATGCAAGGTGTGATGAGCCTTCTATTGGGATGCATCAGCATCGCTTTATTGGTAACCCTTCGAGGTTCAGGGTATTCAAACGTAATTCTTCTCGCCTTTCTATCTGTAGGCATCACGTTAATTTTTTCCGGCGATTATCTTCTCAATCCTTTCAAACTTCCAGTCAAGCCTATAAAACAGGAAATCGCAAGCGATGTCGGTTTGATCGCCTATGGTGTCCTATATTTTTGCATCGCTATGTCGCAACTCTTACAGCCGCGTTGGTTCACTGTGGGATTGCCAGTCTTTTTACAACCGATTTGGGTGCGCCGCGGGTTAGCAGGTGTCGGGATTGTCTTGATCGCTGCGGGCATTTACGGTATCTATCATTTATACGCGAAGCAATTATCCGATAACTTGCCAGAATAGGAAAAGGCTAAGCAAGTTTCGAGTATAAACCGCGCCTTTCAAGACCTATCACTTCGCGATAATCACGGCATAACGGAGCGGTGTCTCCCCGACGTTGCGTATCCCGTGCAACACATGGCAATCGACATGAACGGCTTCGTTGTCGCTGACACGGTGTGTCTGTTCGCCAAATAGCACTTCTCCTTCCCCAGAAAACACGTAGAAAATTTCTTGTCCGTCGTGTGTATGCGGTGGATGTGCGCGTTGTCCAGGTCCGACCTCTGAGATGTGGAGATGGAGTTGCTCTCTGTCCGATCCTGCTTCAAAGATAAAGCGGTTGATACCTTTAATATCGTTTCTAATCTCTTTTTCCATGAGAATTTCCCCTTATTGCTCTAAAAATTTAGGAATTATAGTAGAATCCATAATTAACTTTACACTTTAGTAGGCGCGGTTTGGAACCTCGCCTATCAGTGGGTGTGAATATATTTTCGGGATTTACTATAATGTAGCATGTGCACCAAGAATTGTCAATTTGCAAATCAGACAAATATAATTTGATTTTTGCCTTAAAATATCGTATAGTGTAGAGTTATGTGTAGGCTTTATTATTTTTAAATGTAATAATATTAAAAATTGATCTATTATAACTCAAGTTGCCACTTGTAATCCATGGGAGTTCCGATATAATGTGGCATGCTCACTAAGAATTGTCAATTTGCCAATCAAATCACAAAGGTGTGTAAATATTTTGTCAAAAGTTGGCATTAAAATAGTTATCTGATGGTTCAAGTTCAAACACAAGGGGGAGTTTCATGAATACGAAAAATTTAATCGCCGAATTTATTGGCACCTTCGCGCTAATTTTTATCGGGGCAGGTGCTTTAGCAATCGGTTCAGCGAACTTATTAGGTGTTGCCCTCGCTCACGGTTTAGTCATTGTAGTGTTTGTTTATGCTTATGGGCACATCTCCGGCACGC
Organism: Candidatus Poribacteria bacterium; assembly: GCA_965208735.1. Classification (GTDB taxonomy): domain Bacteria; phylum Poribacteria; class WGA-4E; order WGA-4E; family WGA-3G; genus WGA-3G. The sequence continues at coordinate 5,777,535 of CBDBPM010000002.1, read as the reverse complement.
ATATCAATCCGGCTGTAACGCTCGGCTTGCTGATAGCAGGAGAGATTGAATTCGTGGCAGCGATCGGTTACTGGATTGTGCAATTTCTTGGCGGAATCTTGGGCGCGATTCTGCTTAACGTCGTGCTGCCAAATCCAAGCGATCTGGGTGTAACAATTTTGGCTCAAGGTGTTACGCCGGTTCAAGGACTTGTCATCGAAATCGTGCTAACCTTTTTCCTTGTTAATACGATTTTCAACACCGCTGTGAGTGGAAAAGCAGGGAACTTCGCTGGCCTCGCGATTGGACTCACACTGGTTTTCTGTATCCTTATGGGGGGACCGTTGACACGTGCTTCGCTCAACCCTGCACGGACTTTGGGACCTGCTATCGTCAGTGGGAATTATGCGGACATGTGGCTCTACTTCGTTGGACCGTGCGTCGGTGCGATTCTCGCTGCACTTCTCTATATCGGTGTTTTGAAAGACAAAGGGGAAGCGTAGCACACTTGTGAAAAATAAAAAGAAAAGGCTGGCACATTTACGCGCCAGCCTTCTTTGTTTGGGTTTGTTGGTTGTGTCTTAAGATGCCGTTGTAATCGGAACTTCGGTCGGTTTCGCGGCTTCCGGTTTCGGAATCGACAGCGTCAAGACACCGTTGGTGTAATTGGCTTTGATATCGTCTGTTGCCACTTCGGATGGAAGCGTGAATCTGCGTTGGAAGCTGCCGTACCGTCTTTCAACACGGTGGTAGTTTTTGCCGTCTGTCTCCGCTTCCTGATGCTTTTCGCCTTTGATGGTAAGCAGATTGTCCGTTACAGAGACGTTGACATCGTTTTCGGATATGCCGGGAAGTTCGGCGCGGATCTCAAATCCATCTTCCGTTTCAGAAATGTCAACCGTAGGCATCCAAGAGGTTTCTTCCATACCCCTTTCACCTTCCTGAGAGGCAAAGAGGTCGCTAAAAACCGTATCCATCTGGTTGTGGAGGTTGAACAGGTTTCGCATCGGTCTGCGTATCGTTAAGTGAGTCATTTTTTTCTCCTTCTGAATTTTGTTTGTGTAAATGTTAGATGCAGGTTCCATGCCAAATAGGTTGCAAGTTTTATGCCAATCTTTTCAGAGGCAACCGACGATGTTGCCGTTCTATTTGTATATAGAGCAAATTCCGTGCCAAAGTTTCTTTTTTCTTAAATTGGGTATCTGGAAAAGCCGTTGGTGGTGGCGTACGCAGCGTTGATGCCTGTATAAAGAGAGGATTGGTACATGTACGGAGTTGTAAGTAGAGTTCGCGCCTACGAAAAATGTAAGGGAATTGATAGAAAGAGAGAAAGAGTGGATTCGCCAAATTGACACTACCCTTGCCACTGTGGCACTAAGGGTATGTCAAAATGACTATGCGGGTAAAGGCGCACTTTCGGGGCGCGTTTATAAAGAAGTTTTGCCTTCTTGCACCCGCGTCCGGATGCCTGCGACAAGCGTGTGTAATGCAACCGGATTTTCGTTTTGGAATGGGATCACCAAGTCTGCGTACTGTTTGCAAGGTTCGGTATAGACGGGAAAATTAGGTAGGACATCACGCCGGTACCAGTTGATTGCCCATTCGAGATCGCCGTCGCGTTGTGCGACATCACGGAGCATCCGTCGCAAGACACGCTCGTGTGCATCTACATCAAGGAACAGTTTGATGTCCATCAAATCACGTAAATCTTCACTCCAGAAGATAAGATGTCCTTCTACAATGACGACATCGCTCGGTTGCACACTCGTCTTTTCGTTCCCACGCTGTGCACCACGGGTGCCGGGGGTAGGAAAATCAATAGCGTCTCTGGCACGCAGTTTCTTGATGTCTGTGATAAGGGCATCCCATAGAACAGCATCGGGATGATTAGCGGTAATCACCCGCTCGCGTTCTGCTTCTGAGTATTCTGACCAGTCCCGGAAATAGGAGTCTTGGTTTAGCACAATAGGCGCGAATTCTGCAAGTGCTTCCGCCAAAGCCTTAGCAAATGTCGTTTTCCCAGAGGCAGAACCGCCCATAATCCCAACGGTGATAGGTGTAAAATTTTCTTCTTTTTGCATAGTTTCTCCGTCTACATTATATTGTGGGAATTCAGTTTTGTATATTAGCATACTTCGGCTTGCCTGTCAAAACTATTTTGGACGCTTTTTTGTAGGAACACTCTCCTCAGTAAAACACACTGATCGCTGAAAACTGATAACTGACAACCATTAAAAAAGAAATTTGACTTGCATAAAAAAATGTGTTATTATATACTTAAAGTCAGTGATAGAGGACGCTACCGTTCTGTTTAGGGAGTTTATAGCGCATAACGGGGTTTCCCTATTACTAAAGACTAAACGTTTTTTTGTGAATAACGTCTCAATAGTATAGGCTGTTTTTGAGATGTTGTGGGCATGTCCTTTTGTTGCCCGGATTCGAGGAACTTAATAATGCGAACGCTTGAACGCAATACTATCGCAACACAGATAACCGGTGTAGGGATCGTTCAGAACAAGGCTTTCTACGCTTGGACCTTTTTTCTCCAACTCGCAAGCAGCAGTTTGCTGTTAAAAGGTACGTTTGTGTTTTATCTGTACTTATATTTGTACGGCAACGATAGGTGGTGAAAGTTCGTAGGTAATGCCTCAATTGTATGATTAACGGATTCCAGTATCACCACCCAGCGTTGAAGATAAATTCGATGTTGGGTAATTTTTTTTAACCGAATTAGATTTGGGACAGAGTTCTTTTCGGTGTAGCTTGCAACACCGGGGTCCCTATCCAGGGTTCCCACCCGTTACTGGGAAGGGACTAAACTTGTTATTAAGAAGGTGGAGGTAGTTGAAAAGGATGGTAATCGTTACCAAGACCGATGCAACGCAATCAGATATTGATGCTGTTGTAAAACGGATCGAAAGTGTTGGGTTGAAAGCACAAATCTCAACCGGCGAACGGCACACGGTCATCGGTGTCATAGGAGATAAAACATTGCTTGGTGATATTCCGATAGATTCAATGTCCGGTGTTGAGCGAACGATGCCAATTACGGCACCGTTCAAATTGGCAAGCCGAGAATTTCGGGATGAACCGACAGTTATCGCAGTGAATGGCACAAAGATTGGCGGAAAGCAGTTGCCTGTTATCGCTGGTCCGTGTGCAGTAGAGAGCACAGAACAAATTGTGACCATCGCTCGGTTGGTTCAAAAAGCAGGCGCGAGTTTCATCAGAGGCGGTGCCTTTAAGCCGAGAACGGGTCCTTATAGTTTCCAAGGCTACGGTGAAAATGCTCTCAAAATGCTAAAAGCAGCAAAAGACGAAACTGGACTCGGCATCGTCACTGAAGTTATGACACCGCATGAGGTAGAACTCGTTGGCGAATACACAGATATGTTCCAACTCGGTACCCGGAACATGACGAATTTTTACCTGTTGCGTGAGGTCGGACGCGCACAGAAACCGGTAATCCTCAAACGCGGGATGTCGGCAACAATTGAAGAATGGCTGCTTGCTGCGGAGTATATTCTCGCAGAAGGCAACCCCGATGTCATTCTATGTGAGCGTGGCATTCGCACATTTGAAACCCATACACGTAACACACTTGACTTGAACGCGGTACCCGTCGTTCACGAATTGAGCCACTTACCAATCGTCGTTGATCCAAGCCACGGCACCGGTATTCGGAGTTTGGTATGTGATATGACGAAGGCATCTGTGGCGGCAGGCGCCGATGGACTGTTACTTGAAGTGCATCACGATCCTGATCATTCAATGACCGGAGATGGCGCGCAGTCACTGTTCCCAGATCAATTTGAGACCCTCATGCGGGAGCTGAAACCTATTGCTGTCGCTGTTGGTCGTGAAATGTAAGGAGTAGTTGTCAGTTATCAGTTGTCAGAGGAATGGTTATCAGTTACCAGTTACGAGTTACCAGTTAAGAGAAAGAGACGTTAGGATTCGCGAAAACCCTCTTCACTGGCTACTGGTTACTGGCTACTGGTTACTGGCTACTGATACACTGAAAGGTTTTTCGCAGAAAAACCGTACTGACAACTGATAACTAATATTGGAGGAAAGAGCCTTGGACGATTTTGAAACCAACCAGCAGAAAGTCTATATCTTTGATACAACGCTCCGTGATGCCGAGCAGACCCCCGGTGCTGCTCTTGGTATTGAGGAAAAACTCGAAATTGCCAAGCATCTCGCGAAGTTAAATGTTGATGTCATTGAAGCTGGATTCCCAATTTCGTCACCGGGTGATTTCGATGCTGTCAAACGGATAGCAAACGAAGTTGAAGGACCGGAAATTTGTGCACTCTCTCGCGTTGTAGAGAAAGACATTACTGCCGCATGGAAAGCGATCGAGGACGCACCGCGTGCCCGTATCCATACGTTTGTCGGCACATCGCCGATTCACATGGGGCGCATCACACGGACGACTCCCGAAGATACACTCCGGATGGCAACAGATGCCGTCACCTACGCGAAGAGCCTCTGTGAAGGACACCTGGATGCGAATGTAGAATTTTCACCGATGGACGCAGGACGTACAGAGTTAGCGTTTCTTTATGAGGTCGTTGAAGCGACTATCGCTGCTGGTGCAACCGTCGTCAATATCCCTGAAACGGTCGGATGGACAGTACCAACGGAGTTCGGTAATCTGATTAAAGGTATCATGGAAAATGTCCCAAACGTTGACGATGCCATTATTAGTGTCCACTGCCATAACGATCTCGGATTGGCGGTAGCGAACAGTTTGATCGCGATTGAGCAAGGCGCGCGTCAGGTAGAATGCACAATCAACGGACTTGGAGAACGCGCCGGGAACACCTCACTTGAAGAGGTCGTCATGGCAATCCGAACTCGGCGTGACTATTTCAAAGAATATTACACCGAGATTAACGCGAAAGAGATTGTCCCGATTAGTCGGCGTGTGAGTCGGACGATGGGCATTTCCGTTCAACCGAACAAAGCGATTGTCGGTGCGAACGCCTTTGCACATAGTTCGGGTATCCATCAGGACGGCATCATTAAATCGCGTGTGACATTTGAAATCATTGATCCGAAAGAGATTGGCTGGAAAGAGAGTCAATTGATTCTCAGCCCGCGTTCGGGACGCAACGCGCTCAGACACCGGCTCAGTGAACTCGGCTATGAAGTGGACGCTGAACAGTTAGATAAGGTGTATGAAAGATTCCTGAGAGTCGCTGATAAGAAGAAAGCGGTGCAGGATGCCGACCTTGAGGCGATCATGAGTGATGAGATTCGCGCAATCCCTGCCGTTTTTGAACTCGACTATATCCAAATCGTCAGTGGAACGAAAATTTCGCCGACAACGACAGTCGGTATTCGGACGGAAGACGGGATCGTTGAAAAAGCGTCAACTGGCGATGGACCTGTCGATGCTGCGTTTAAGGCGATTGGTCAGGTTGTTGACATTCAACTGAACCTCATCGACTATCAGATCCGTTCTGTAACCGAGGGTGAAGACGCTATCGGTGAGGTTTCGCTGAAGGTGCAGGACAACGGGCATATCATCACCGGTCACGGTGCCAGTACGGACATCATTGAAGCAAGTGCCAGGGCATACATCCATGCTGTTAATAAGCTCATTCAGATCCGATCTGAAGGGTAAGAAAGTCGGGATTTACAAGAAGATATTGCATCAACCAGAACTTGTAAACTAAATGGCTGAGTTTTCTTCAATAGTAACATATCAAGCCCTGTCGGATTCTCCAACAGGGCTTTTTGTTGATGTACTTTAATGAACTACCAATCCTCAACCAACTGTACCAGCAACCGTACGCCGTAGCCTGACGCGCCTTCAGGGATATATGTAGAGCCTTTCATCCCCCAAGCAGTGCCAGCGATGTCGAGGTGCACCCACGGATAGCCTTCTGCGAACTTCTTCAGAAATGCTGCACCTGCAATCGTGCCAGCCGTGCCGTCGCCGATGTTCTGAACATCCGCCACCTTGCTCTTAACCGCTTCATCGTAATCGTCCCAGAGTGGTAATTCCCAGACGCGCTCATGCGTTTTTTCAGCTGCGGACTTTACTTTCGCCATGAATTCTGGATCTGTGCCCAGCGCCCCCGCTGCGAAATGTCCTAAAGCACCGATCACTGCACCGGTGAGCGTGGCTAAGTCGACAACACCTTTCGGGTTATACTGTGCTGTCCATCCGAGTGCATCTGCCAATACCAAACGTCCCTCAGCGTCGGTGTTAAGAATCTCAATCGTTTTGCCGCCATAAGAGGTGACGACATCCCCCGGCTTAACAGCAGTCCCACTCGGCATATTTTCAGTTGCGGCAATCAAACCGATGACACGCACGTTCGGTTTGAGTTGACCGATGACTTGCATCGCGCCTATCACAGCAGCCGCACCAGACATGTCGTGTTTCATCTCATGCATACCGCTTCCGCCCTTAAGCGAGATCCCGCCTGTGTCAAAGGTAATCCCTTTTCCAACGAGCACGACGGTATCTTGTCCTTCACCGTCGGGCGTGTATTCGAGAATAATAAAGCGTGGTTCTTCAGCACTCCCTTGCGCGACGGCAAGGAGTGTACGGAACCCTTTTTCCTCTAAGGTGGCTTTGTCAAAAATTTCGCAACCGAGTCCTGTGACTTCTGCCACCGCTTCTGCCTTCTCAGCGAGCTGCGTCGGTGTGAGATAGTTTGCAGGTTGGTTACTCAGGTCGCGGGCGAGCAGTGTGCCGTTGGCGATCACTTCTCCGCGCTGGGCTGCTGCTTCTACTATTGCCTGACTCTGATCACTTTCAGCTAAGAACGTGACGGATTCGAGTTTTTTCTTTTCGTCTTCATTGCCGTTGCTTGTTTTATGTTCATCGAACTGATAGAGTGCAAGAAGGCTGGCTTCCGCTGCGGCTTGTATCATCTCAGGCGTGGCTTCAATCGGAATCGGAACCGCGGCGTTCGTTAAACCCATATCGCGGATCGTCCGCACGGCGTGTCCTGCTGTCTGACGGACTTTTTCAACAGTGAGGTCATGATATTCACCCAAACCCACCAGTAGCACGCGCGGGGCGGTGATTGCGCCGTTTGTGTAGAGCCAACTGGTGGTTTTCAGTTTGCCAGTGAAATCGCCGAGGTTCATCCGTTCGCGAATGCGTCCACCGAGTGCCTGATCTATAGTTTGGAGCGGGGCACTATAGAAATCTGGGTTTTCCAGCACACCGATGGCAATCACATCGCTCTGCTCTTGTGCAAATCCACCCGTTTTGACAGTAATATTCATAAATTTTCCTTTCTATTTCAATGTTTTTTGCAAACCATGCAATATTAAGCTTTCCGCATTCCCGTTAAGACAACTAAAGGTTCTTTGCTCGTAACGGTAATTGAGTGATAGGTATTCGCTGGAACATCAATCCGATCGCCACTTTCTATTGACCCCTGTTCATCAGCGACTTTCACATCTGCCGTGCCAGATACCACACAGACAACTTCATCTTGGGTATGAATATAATCGAGATAGGCACCGCCGGGACGACCCGACCATTCGTAGGCATTGAAGCCTTCGGTTTCCAATTGTTTCTTTAACGCGTCGGTATCCGCATGCTGTTCAAACCAGCGTGATTTCCAATTCATCTTCCAGCTCCAAGTACGTCTGTTGCGTTTTGTGTATCGTCATTTTCTGATAGCGTACCCCGATCTTCCATATAACGTTTCAACCGATCTCGAAAATCAGAAAGGCATGCCAAGCTGAAATGGTCATCGTCGCCGTTCTTGAGTTTCGAGATGTCTGCCGGGTCAACCGCCAGAAGTTTCGCCGCCTTCACGCGTCTCAGCCGAGACTTCTTGAGAAGTGTGAATACCTCAAAAGTCAACTTCGTCCGAAATGACAAGGCTTCGGCTTCTTCATCAGAAAAACCTATATCCTTAAACACGTTCCCACTGCTTTTCTCAAACTTCACATCATCACACATATATTGCCTCCATTTCTCTCGCTCGCCTTAGGCGCTGCTTGATAAGGTCTATTTCTCTTTTCGGGGTTCTTACCCCTCGTGTTGATTTCTTCTCAAAACAATGTAATACATACACTCGCTCTCGGATGCTCACTGTGTAAACAGCCCGGTAAGCATTGGTGGAATGCCGAGCAACAATTTGTAGGACTCCTGTCCCCAGACCTCGCATCGGTTTGGCAGCTGGATGTTTATCTCCGAGCTGAGCGTATTCTAACGCCCTACCGATTGCCTGTCTGACCTCTTTGGGAAATTGCCGTAACCGTTCACGGGAATCCCCAACCCATACAACGTCCTTCATACACACCTTTTTCAAGCGGACTTGCTTCGTAAAAAACTCTAAAGGGGTTCCAACCGCACGGGGCATACTTTCAATTCAGCCGTGTGTGTGACGGGATCGTAACCCGAACCGGTCAATAAGTTAACCGGGACATCTGCGAAACTGAAACTGGCGAAGACAGTGCCACGCGGCGAACGGTTCGTCGCTTTTACTTTGATGTTGATACTGCCGCGCGCACTACTCATTTTACACCATTCTCCGTCCGTTAATTCCCATTTCTCAATGTCGGCAGGATTGATTTCCAGCGATTCCTCGGATAAAAGGTAATCAATCCCTTGTGCTCTACCTGTCTGCGTTCGCGTGTGATAGGATTGCAAGCGTCTACCGGTTGTGAGCCATACCGGGAATGCTTCGCTAATTGTCTCGGCGGGGTCTCGGTAATGCACATTTGAAAAGATACCACGACCGTTAACAAATGATTCCTCATGTAGTCGTGGTGTACCGGGGTGTTCTTTGTGCGGCACGGGCCACTGATATTCACTTTTGTCAATGCGTTCCCAATCCAATCCTGCATAAATCGGTGAAAGTCGGCAGAGTTCATTGAAGATCGGTTTCGGCGTGTCGAAATCGAAGCCTTTAAAGCCGAGACGCTGTGCAATCTGACAAATAATCCACCAATCCGGTTTTGCCTCACCTGCCGGCGGCACTGCGGCGCGCATCCGTTGGACGCGACGCTCGGTATTCGTGCAGACCCCATCCGTTTCACCCCACGCCGTTGCTGGCAATACAATATCAGCGAGTTCAGCGGTTTCTGTGAGAAAGATATCGATGACAACGAGATGCTGCAATGCCCGGAGTGCATGCTCACAATGCTCCCGATCCGGATCTGAGAGCAGCGTGTTTTCACCATCAATGAGCATTGCGTGGATGCTGTCATTACAAAGTTCTAAGGCGGTCACTTTAGTAATACCCTTCTCTAAGTCAATCTCTCTGCCATACTCCGCTTTGAACTTCGCCTGATATGCTGGATCTGTAACGGCTTGGAAGCCGGGATAGTTGTTTGGGAGTGCGCCACTGTCTCCGGCACCTTGAATGTTGTTTTGCCCGCGCATCGGGTTAATACCCGTTCCCTCGCGCCCGATATTACCTGTCATCAAGGCGAGATTGCAGAGGCTCTGGACATTCTCAACACCACAGATATGTTCCGTGATACCCAACGTATAGTAGATAGCTCCTTTGTTGGTACCGCCGTACCACCTCGCTGCTGTCTCAATATCCTTCGCGGGTACACCTGTAATCGTTTCTGCCCATTCTGGTGTCCATTGGCTGATATGTTCAAAGAATTCGTCAAACCCAGTCGTACGGTTTTCGATGAATTCTTCGTTAATCAAGCCTTCGCGGGCGATCACGTGTGCCATGCCAAGGAGCAATGCTGTGTCCGAACCGACGCGGAGGGGTAGGTAGAGATGAGACAGATCCGCCAACCCGATGCGTCGCGGATCCGCGACAATAAGTTTCGCGCCGCGGTCGATGGCCTTCTTAAGCCCCGTCGCTGCGACTGGGTGGCACTCCGTCATATTTGTGCCGATACAGAAAATCACTTCCGGTTTCTGCATATCAACGAGCGGATTAGACATCGCGCCACGTCCGATTGTCGCTGCCAGACCGGCAACGGTCGGCGCGTGTCAGGCACGGCTGCAATTGTCGATGTAGTTGGTGCCGAATCCTACGCGGATAAACTTCTGCATCAGATACGCAGCTTCACTCGGTGCGCGCCCAGAAGCGATGCCATAGATGCTGTGTCTACCGTATTCAGCATTGACCTTTCGGAAACCTTCAGCGGCTTTGTCAAGCGCGTCTTCCCATGTGGCTTCGTGGAGTTCGCCGTCGTCACCACGGATAAGTGGCGTTTTCAATCGATCCGAGTGCTGCACGAAGTCGTAAGCAAACTGACCTTTAACACAGAGCGCGCCTTGGTTCGCGGGTCCGTCCATAGCAGGGTGAATGCCAACGATCTTCTCATTTTTCGTGAGGATATCAACGGAACACCCGACCCCACAATACGGGCAGATGGTGCGGGTTTTGTCAGGAACAGCCTCCGCGACTTCATCAACTGCGCGGAGTGCTTTTTTGTCGGCAAGCGCACCGGTCGGACAGGTCTGGATACACTGCCCACAAAACGTGCAGGCGGAATCCTTGAGAAGCCCATCAAACTCTGTCGTAATCTGTGTATGGAAACCGCGGTTCATGACGTTAATGGCATGATCACCTTCTTGTTCAGCACAGACGCGGACGCACCGATAACAGGAAATGCAGAGTTCGTAGTCTCTGAGGATAAACGGATTCTCATCGGTTTTATTTGTACCCGATTTTGCCCCTGTGATATGGGTGCCGTTTATCGCATACTTGTCGCGAAGGTCCGCGAGTTCGCCAGCGGCATAACCGCGCAGTGGAGACACATCAACTTCACGATTCTCGCTGACAACCATCTCAAGCAGCGTCTTCCGGTACGCCTCTATTGTATCAGTCGCTGTCCGGACGACCATTCCCTCTGTGGCTTTCGTCGTGCAAGATGCCACGGGATTTCGCGCCCCCTCCAACTCGACGATGCAAAGGCGACAGCCACCGAATGGCTCAAGCCGCGGGTCGTAGCAGAGCGTCGGAATCTCTTTTTCATGGCGTTGCGCGACCTCAAGAATCGTTTCACCTTCAGTAAAAGCGACTTCAACCGCATCAATTTCCATTTTATGTCTCATGGTCATGCTCCAAACACAGATTTCCGTGTACAGACTGTCATTCTTTTTTAGTGAAATAGGTTTGCGGTATCTTCAATTCGCCTGAGAGGATTTTGGCTTTTGCGTCCTCAACGGCTTTTTGTGCGGTCTCTGGTACCTTATCCTTCAATGCCGGATTGTAGAGAAAAGTAAGTGCTTCATCTTCTGCCATTGTGAAGCGATAGGGTTGCGGTTCAAAGGTGTCTTCCATCACAACCTTGGCGAGGTTTACAAAGACCTTGGGTGTAACAATGGCACTCGCGACTATCGTTGTAGGGGACAACTCGCTCTGGTCTCGATATACCCCGAAAGTGTAGACGGTCTTTCCATTGGATTGTGCCTCCATTGCAGCTTGAAAAACGCCGAGTCCCGCGACATCCGCAACCGGAAAGAGAAAGTCGCTGTCTTCATTAATGTGTGCGTGGGCGAGTTCCTTCCCTTTCCCGATGTCCGACCAATTGCCGACATACGCCCGACGCACCACGACATCAGGGTTAACGCTTTTTGCGCCCTCTTCAAACGCGCTAAACATACTATTGATAGCCGAGATGTTTTGTCCACCGACAATGCCGATTTTGTTTGTTTGGGTCATTGATCCGGCTATCACCCCTAACAAGTAAACGGGCTCCTCAATCGCGAAAACTATCGGCGATATGTTATCGGTGACGGTGTTCCCGGTGGATGTAATAAAAACCGTTTCGGGGAAGTCTGGGGCAACTTGTTTCGCAGATTCCTGATATTCAAAGCCGTGTCCAAAAATAAGTTGATACCCGTCCAGTGCGTAATCGCGAAAGTGTGCTTCCTGATCTGTCGCGGTTCGACTCTCAATGTGGCTAACTTTCGCGCCTAACTCCTTTTCAATGGCTTTGAGGCCATCATAAGCGAAAGCATTCCATCCACCATCGGTGATAGAAGCCGGTAGCAGTAGCGCAACCTTAAATTTTTCATGTCCTTTCGCATAGATATTCATGCTGCCAATTAACATGAATCCGATTGCGAAAAACCATAGAAGTACGGCATAGATTGCGATGCTATATCGCGATTTCCGAGATAGCTGTTTCACGCGAATATTCCTCCAATACATCGGTTACAGAAGCCCATCAATCTTTGTCGTCTTCCTTTTCAGTGAAATCGATTTGGGGGACCTTCAACTCACCTGCAAGGATCTTGGCTTTTGCTGCTTCAACAGCTTTTTGTACATTTTCCGGTACCTTATCCTTTAAAGCGGGACTATAGGTAAGAGTGATTGCTTCGTCGGTTAGCATGTTGAAGGTATAAATCTGCGGTTTAAACTTGCCGTCCTTGATGAGTTTGGCAATCTGTACAAAAGCGTTCGGTGTAATCACGGCATTCGCAATCACGGTCGGAGAAATCTCACTCTTATCGCGATTCGCGCCAAAGGTATAGACCATCCTATCGTCTTTTTTGGCCGTTTCAGATTTATTAAAAATCTCAGCCGCCTCGTATGCCCCGAGTCCAGCGGCATCAGCATTCGGGAAGATAAAGTCAACCCCCTCATTAATCTGTGCGAGTGCGAGTTCCTTACCTTTGCCGATGTCTTCCCAATTCCCGACGTATACCCAAGAGACCTCTACTTCAGCGTTTACACTTTTCGCACCGCCTTCAAACGCCATAAACGTACTATTTACAGACGGAATATTCTGTCCGCCCATCACACCGAGTTTATTGGTTTTCGTCATCATGCCTGCGATCATCCCTAAAAGATAGGCAGGTTCCTCAACACGGAAGTTCGCTGGCGAGATGTTGTCGGTGATCGTGCCACCGGAAGATGTTATGAAAATCGTCTCAGGAAAATCGGCTGCGACCGCTTTCGCTGGGTCTTGGAACTCATAGCCGTGTCCAAATACCAAGTTGTAACCGTCGAGTGCGTAGGAGCGAAATTGTTCTTCCTGATCCGCGGGGGTTCGGGTCTCAGCGTGGCTGGTTTCTGCCCCGAGTTGTTTTTCAATTTCTTTAAGTCCTTCATAAGCCAAAGCGTTCCAACCCGCATCACTGATTGAACCCGGTAGAAGCATTGCAACCTTGAATTTCTCATGTCCTTTTGCCTCGAGATTTGTGTGCACAACAAATATGAATCCAATTGCGAAAAGACATAGAAGTAGTCCGTAGATTGCGATGTTATTTCTTAACTTGTGTAATAACTGTTTCACGTCAGTATTTCTCCTTTAGTACTGGAATGTTTGATTTAAAGTATAGCACGTTTCAGCGAAAATGTAAAGCGTTAACAATTTTAGTTTCCAAAGCCATTCAGTCAAACATAATCAATCAGATACCGGTTTTCATCGCAGACGTTTGCGGAATTTTTATTGACACACTTACGCAAATGGCATATACTTCTTAGGACTATTTGTGCGGAAAAACGTCGTGATAATTCAATTGACGTTATTCATCAGGGAGGCATGCCCGTATGGCGAATTCAACACAGTTACCTGTTCAGCATCGATTTGTCTATAAAGAATCAAATCAGTTTGCAGGGTGGCCCGCTAACGGCGGTATCTGGCATTGGGGTGATGAAATCCTTGTCCAATTCCAGATCGGCACCTATGATGACAGTGGAGGTGGACACGCCATTTCCCGTGATGAGCCGAGTCGTAAAATCCTTGCGCGGAGTTTAGATGGCGGCGAAACTTGGCAACTTGAAGAGATTGAAGTCTTTCCACCGGAGTCCACCTCTATAGATTTCGCACATCCAGATTTCGCGATGCAGTGCAACGGAAACAAGTTCCGTATCTCGGATGACCGCGGTAAGACGTGGATAGGCGATTACGATCTACCGGAGATCGGGAATAAATTGACTTCACGCACCGATTATCTTGTTAGTAGTAGCACGGAGTGTCACTTCTTTCTATCTGCGAAAGAGGATCGCGTTCAAGCCGGCATCCGAGATCGTGCGTTTTGTGCCAGAACTACCGACGGCGGCGAAAGTATTGAATTCGTCAGTTGGATGACGCATAACATTGAAGTCCGTTCCGTGATGCCTTCAACGGTACGGATATCCGAGACGCATCTGGTGACAGCACTCCGTAGGCGACATGACACAAAACAGCAAGACGGCACTCGACTCAGTAAAAATTGGATTGAGATTTGTCATTCAACGGATAATGGAGAGACGTGGTCTTTTCTGAGTAAAGCCGCGGATACCGACGGGGGTGCCGGTAAGAATGGAAATCCGCCGAGCATGGTTCGTTTGAAGGATGGCAGGCTTTGCGTTACTTACGGTTACCGGTCAACACCTTATGGCATCCGTGCGAAGTTGAGTGCGGATAACGGAGAGAGTTGGGGTGATGAAATCCACCTGCGCGATGATGGCAGGAACTGGGATTTCGGGTACACGCGTACAATTCAGCGCACAGATGGTAAGTTGGTGACACTCTACTATTATACCACTGCTGAGACTCCTGAACAGCATATCGCTGCCACAATCTGGTCGGTGGATGAAGGGTAAGTCGCATCTGTGTTGCAGTTTCTAATCTCAACGTAAATGAGGAATTATGGAAAACAATTTTGAAGTTAAAGTGAATGCTAAAACACATCTGGTTGTTGAAACCGATACCAGTCGTTGTTTGGGTGGTGTCGGTGCGAATTTTTATCGTCCATTCGTCTTTCCGTTCTACACACCGGCAGGGCATACCGTTGTCCAAGAGTTCGCCTTTGATCATCCGTTCCACAACGGTATTTTCGTCGGACAGGGACCGGTTCAAGTCGGCGACAGGGAAGCAGGTTTTTGGGCATCGCCACCCCGTCGCTCTTGGACGGATAAAGTCTTCGAGAGATTGGGACGGATGGATACGCAGAAGGAGGTTGACATCACACCGCATGCCGATGGTGTCCAATTCGTTCAGAACGTTGTCTGGCGAGATGAAAACGAAGAGCCGTTGATTGACGAGATTCGTACCGTCAATCTTCACGCGCTTGCGGATGCCACCATCTGTGATATGACAAGTGAGAAGATCGCCACTTACGGTGCTGTGACGTATCCACAGACGAAGTTCGGGAGCATCGGTATCCGCGTTGAACCGAGACTTCTGCCTGTTATGGGTGGTATCGTGCTCGGTGACAACGGACGCAGGGGAGGGGTTGATGTCGTCCACGAAGGCGAATCTGATTTCGTTGCCTACCAGAACGTGTTAGCAGGGCATGGAGAATTTGGTGTCTTTATGAGCATCCTTAATGAAGGCATTCGGGGTCCGTGGTTCATTCGGGATTACGGGATGGCACTCTATAATCCGACATGGACAGGTGCCGTATCAACTCCTGAAGGTGAAAGTTGGACAGTTTCGCTTCGGGTTATCGCCTACGATGGAGAATTGACACCCGCGAGGGCGGAAAAATGGTGCCTGCTGTAGATGCAAAAAGAAAACATCCTTGAACTTCGGAATGTCACGAAAACCTTCGGTGATTTTGTCGCAGTTGACAGCGTTGATTTTGAACTCCAAACCGGTGAAATCCACGCGATTTTAGGGGAGAATGGTGCCGGTAAGTCCACACTGATGAATCTGATCTATGGACTTTACCAGCCATCGGCAGGACGCATCTATGTTACAGACCGCGAAGGCTGGCGGCGTAGGTTACGCGCAAAGTCTCCGCGCGATGCGATTGCCACCGGTATCGGCATGGTGCATCAGCACTTTATGTTGGTTGAAAATCTGACTGTCGCTGAGAATATCGCCTTGAGTCTTGGGCAATTACGTCGGAGCACAGCGGGAAATCTATCTGAAAACGGTTCCTATAAGAAGGCGTTGGGGAAATTCCGCTTTAAGAAAGAAGATGCGATCCACATTACCGAGGAGCTTTCAGAGCAGTTCGGTCTGACTGTTAATCCGAGTGCATTAGTGGGGAGCCTCTCCGTAGGCTTAAAACAGCGCGTGGAGATTTTAAAGGCACTGGCAGTTGACGCTCGGATTCTCATCCTTGACGAACCGACGGCTGTTCTAAGTCCGCAGGAGGTAGAAGGCTTCTTCAGAATCCTCCGAAAACTCCAAGCCGATGGTCGCGCGATCATTTTCATTAGCCACAAAATGAAAGAGGTTTTAAACATCAGTGATAGGATTACCGTTTTACGACGCGGCAAAAAAGTCTATCTCGGTCCGACGGGTGAGCTGAGCGCACGGGGACTCGCGAGAGAGATGATCGGGGAAGAAATCAACGAGGTTGAACGCTCAGGAGACGCGCCCCTCAAAAATGAGACATCAGACAGCGTGCTGCAACTCTCAAATCTGACCGTATTCGGCAGTCGTAACGAAATCGCAGTGTCAGATGTTTCTATGACAACCCATCGCGGTGAAATCGTCGGTATCGCTGGCGTTGATGGCAATGGACAGCGCGAACTCGCCGAGGCGATCATGGGTTTACGGCACAGCGAATCAGGGACAGTAAGCATCTTAGACACCGATCCGAAAGGGACAAAGGCAGTGCGACAGCGGGGGGTCGGTTATATCCCCGAAGATAGGCAAACGACTGGTGTTATCGCGTCGTTTTCAGTTACGGAAAACCTTTTGTTGAATGTAACGCACTTGGAAAACACGGCACGCTGGAATGTCCTCAACCAAAAAAGAAAACGGAACACTGCAGAACAACTTATCGCTGATTATGACATCCGTCCGCCTATCGGTGGCATTCCTGCCTCCGCACTCTCCGGTGGCAACCAACAAAAAATTGTCCTCGCCCGAGAAATCTCGCTTCACCCTGATCTCCTTATTGCGGTTAATCCGACACGCGGTTTAGATGTCAATGCCGCTCGCTATGTTCATGAGAATTTGTTGGCACAACGCAATCAAAGTAAGTCTGTCTTGCTCATCTCAACAGAGTTAGATGAAGTCCTACTCTTGAGTGATCGGCTCTTTGTGATGTCGAGGGGTAAGTTGATCGAAGCGACTGCACAGCGCACCGATATTGAAACACTCGGATTGTTGATGACAGGAGAAACCCACAAAGACCTTAGTGATAGCCTGAAAACATGATGTTAAAAGTAGCCAACATATTCAAAAGAATCAACGTTCACTGGGTGGTGACGCCGGTTCTAATTCTCGTAAGTGCGTTTGTTACAAACGCCATTATAATGCTGCTCTGCGACTACGATCCGTTAGAGGCTTATCAGGCAGCCGTGAGTGGTGCCTTCGGTAATAGTAGGAAATTCGGGGAAACCTTGGTGAAAAGCACGCCGTTTCTGATGACAGGGCTCTCTGTTGCGATGGCGTTTCGGTGTGGAATTTGGAATATTGGTGCCGAAGGACAGTTCCTGATGGGGGCATTAGCGGCGACGTGGTTTGGAACGAAACTCGCCCCACTTTTTCCTGAAACGCCTTGGATTGCTGTGCCGATATGCCTCGGCATGGCAGCGCTTGCAGGTGGAATATGGGGGCTTATTCCCGCAATCCTCAAGGTAACACGCGGTGTCAATGAAGTTATTAGTACGATTATGTTGAACTACGTCGCGCTCCATCTGGTGAGTATGATGATTGATGGGGGACCGTTGCAGGAAGCCGCGCAACGCGGTCCGCAGAGCGATCGGATCGTCAAGTGGGTATTTCTGCCGCGGCTTTTCCCACCGCACCGGGTCCATCTCGGCATCGTTATTGCTGTCGTATTAGCGATTATCCTGACGTTTATCCTCTTTCGGACAGCGTTTGGGTACCAACTCCGCGCAGTAGGAGAAGGCTCGGCTGCAGCGGAAGCGGCAGGAATTTCGATTATGCATAACACCCTCCGGGTCTTTTTCATTAGCGGGGCACTTGCAGGACTCGGCGGAGCGATTGAACTGACCGCACTGACCCGCCGACTTTTTCTCAATTTCTCACCCGGATACGGTTACACAGCGATTGCTGTTGCCCTGTTGGCAAAGTTGAATCCGCTGGTGACGGTTGCTGCTGCGTTGCTGTTTGGTGCGCTATCGACTGGTTCATACAGTATGCAGCGAACGGTGGGCATCTCTGACAAAGTGACGTTTGTGATGCAAGCAACAATTCTGCTTTTTGTTATCGGTTATAGTTCTGTGCAGCTGTTCCGAAAACGTGAGTCTTCGCATTCTTAAGGGTATATTCAATCTATATATTTGATCTGGAAATGGTTTGACAAGCGTTCTCAAAGACGCTACAATTTTAGCAAAGATATAATTCTTGAATTTGACACAGTTTCTGCATTACGGAGAAGTACACATGCCAATTCATTGGAGAGACTATATTGTTAGCACACCAGACACATTGCGCGGTAAACCACGTATTAAAGGAACGAGAATTCCAGTAAGCCTTCTCCTCGGATACTTGGCAGCGGGTTATACACCAGACGAAATTATTATCGAATTCCCTCATCTCAAAGCAGTTCAGATCCGAGCCTGTCTTGATTACGCATTAACTACCCGCCGGCTGATTATCAAGGCATTGTAGCACATCAAGTGAGAAATCATCCGGAAGTTTTGCCACAGATTGTATCGCGCTTGAAGGATTATCTTTCAGCCAATCCCGATATGGAACATTATAAAAGCAAACTGTTTTTGGTAGAAGTACATCGAATCCGGATCCGTCAATAAACAAAACCTAAGGAAGTTACTTAAATGCCTGACCGTATTAAAGGCACGCGTTGACAGCCAAAGATTGTACTTTGCCAAAGATCAAAAGCGTAATGGTTTATAATACCGTAACAACCTAAGCAAAAACCGTTTTTCGACAACGGAGAAAAACGAGCGAAAACTTAATAGTTAAAAATCATGTTTGAAGAAATTCTTTCGGCAACGATTCGCGGGGCGACACCGCTTCTGCTGGCAGCTTTAGGTGAAGTCATCTCCCAACGTGCAGGTGTACTGAACATCGGCATTGAAGGGATGATGCTCATCGGCGCGTTTTTTGGGATGGTCGGTTCGTTCTACACGGAAAAATTAGCGATGATTTACATGCCAGAACTCGCTATGATGGCACCGTGGTTCGGGCTTCTGATAGCAGGTCTCAGCGGACTTATTGCTGCCGCGCTCTTTGCGTTGTGTGCTATTAGGCTCCGTGGCGACCAAGTTATTGTCGGCACGGCGATGACGCTTTTAGCCCTGGGGTTGACAGAGGTCATCTATCAACGGCTCTTCGGTGTAACGGGGATCGCCAAAGGCGTGCCAGCGTTCCAGCAGATCGACATCCCACTGCTTTCGCAAATCCCATTCTTCGGACGTGCCCTGTTTTCGCACAATATCCTCGTTTTCATTACCTTTCTTCTGATGCCGTGTGTCTATTTCTTTCTTTACCATACACAGTTGGGACTCAGGATACGCGCGTGTGGCGAGCATCCGAAGGCGATTGCCACCACGGGTTCTAATGTGCTCCGTTTGAGAACGTTTTGTCTGCTATTCGCGGGTGCGATGGCGGGTGTGGCAGGCGGTTATCTCTCTCTCGCCGATGTCCCCTATTTTACACCGGGGATGACGGTTGGGCGCGGATTCATCGCTTTGGCGATTGTTATTTTTGGGAAATGGCATCCTGTGAAGGCGTGCGGTGCTGCACTACTTTTTGGACTCGGTTCAGCACTCGACGCGAGGTTCCAAGCACTGGGGTGGGACATCCCATACCAGTTGTGGTTGATGTTGCCGTACGTCCTCTGTTTAGCAGTACTGGCGGGCTTTGTTGGACGCGCGGAGGCACCCCTCGCCTTGGGAAAACCCTACGGAGAATCAGAGTAACCATCGGCATATTAGCAGTCAGTAAAGAGGTTTGGGTGTATCAAAGCCTCTTGCGGAAGGCTGACAGCCCTAAAAAGTACTGCCGAGACGGAAATGTGCCCTTCTTGTATCGGGTGAACTCGGAACGGATACGAGTGGGATTGCATAGTCAAGCCCGACTGTGAGCGCGCCAAAATCTAAATAGAGTCCAGCACCGACAGCGGACGGTAAGCGCGTTAGCCTCTCAATGTCCTCCAGTGAATTCCAGACATTGCCAGCATCGAAAAAGAAGGCACCGCGGACCACCGAATAGATTGGGAAGCGTAACTCCGTATTAAAAATGAATTGGACATCACCACGATAGGTACCTGTAATGTCTTCGGGACCGAGGGAACGCTCGGCGTAGCCTCTAACTGTTGTGCTGCCGCCTGCCCAAAACCGCTCAAAAGAGATAAGTTCCGCGCTGCGGTTTGAATGCAAGCCGGTCGTGATACCGCCTCGAACCGCGGTTGCTAACACAAGACTGCCGATGAGCTTTTGGTAATATCGCGTATCCGTTGTTGTTTTAATAAAACTGGTGTCGCCTTGCAAAAAGCCGCCGGCGTATTCGAGTGTAATCTCGTTCAATATGCCGCCTATCGGATTCAGATAGCGCACACGACCATCGTAAGTCCAAGAGAAACGGAGGCTACTCACGGTTGTGCTGAATGGGTTCTGTTCCTCAGGTAAATCGATCTCTGGCGGTGTTCCTTGCCTGAGTGGTGGAACCGGTTGGTTCAAGTCTCTGTAACTGTATCGCAAATCCAAATGATGCGATTCGGCTAATTTCCTACTGAGGATGAAACTGCCTTGAAGGGCGCGAACATTGTCATCTACCTCTAACTTCTTAGCAGATAGTTGTAAGGTGCCACGCGTCCTACCAATCAACCAGGGTTCGGTGAGCCTGGCATCCACAAGGTACCCTAATTCATCTCGCCACCCTAATCTACTGCGGAAGTACCCTCGGATGTTCCGTTTAAAGAGGAAGTTGCTATCGGTTAACTCCAGCGTCCCGTTCCAACCTTCTGCGAAACTATAGCCACCGCCATAACTATAGGTTCTGGGTTGCTGCTTTTTGACCGTTATTAAAACGTCATAGGTTTTGGGAATAGAATGAGGATTAGTTTTGGTTTCCGTGTTTGCCGCGTTGCTATTTTCTACCGGTTCAGTTGTGTGACGTTCGTGTTGGACACTGCGAAAAATACCTAAGGCGTATAGGTTTTGCAAGGCATAACTTAATCTATCTGAGGTCCAACGGTTCCCCTCAAGATGCGCTACTTCCCGTTTGAGAACGTGTTGTTTCACAACGTCCGTATCGCCTTGAAAATAGAATTTTCCGAATGTTACCTGCTCACCCTCTGTTTCCACAGTAAGATTGAGGATACCGTGTTCAAACACCTCAAGATAGGTCGGTTCCTGTTTGAGTGTATAACGTGGATTCCCCTCAATATCTTGGATACTCCAGCGGTTACCGACATTTGTTGCTATGAAAAGTCCTGTGAGTGTCAGATTGTGCCTTTTAAATTCGTCTCGGATTTCTAAAGGTAGGTTACCCTCCGCAAGCGGCTCCGAGAAATTACCTTCTACTTCAACAACTGGCGTTTCTGATATGTACCTGTCATTAACCTTTGCGTCGATATATCCGAGTTCACGATACACATTGCGGACAGCATTTTGGTAGACAGTTCTTTCAAACGAAGCGTTCGGTTGCGGGAACTGAAGTTCGCTTTCCAAACGTCCGAGAAGCGTAGCAGTATCTATCGCGCTATTACCGCTGATGGTACACCGATGAATCACCTCTTTTCGGTCCTCGAAAACTGAGACCTGTATTGTGACTTCGCCAATGTTTCGGCCGTTTAGAGGTTGTTTTTTAGGGATTGCTGTAATGACTGCGTTAGGATAACCCGCTCTGTCGTATAAAATATCGAGTCGATGTTCATCTGTCTCAAGGTCTTCTTGATAAAAAAAGCGTTTCTGTTCGCGTCGCGATAGGAGTCTGGCAACAAGATTGGAGATTCGCAGACTCCCGAGAAGTCCGACTGTCGGTTTCACTGTCATTTCTCGGAGTAAGTCGGCGTCTGGAAAGGCGCGGTTCCCAGAAAAAGTGACGCTTCTAACCTTATAGCGGGTCCCAGGATTAATCGTAAGTTGAACGCTGAAGGCATCCGAAACTTTTTCCTGTACAGTCGTCCCATGATAACCTTCGTTTTTGAAATACGCTTTTATCCTTCCTTCCCAGAGAGAAGGTGCCCCCGCACTTATCACCTCGGCTATATTTTCTTTGAAGGTATCTTGTTGTGATAAAGAGAGTTCGCCGGTCCCCGAAACGAAATTAAACTGGACCTGCTTGCCTTCGTTGATGTTAAACTGCAACAGACCGGTTTCAGGAGTAAAGGTTGGCACGATGGTGGCAGTGGGGTAGTTGTCTTTACGGTAGAGTGCTTCCATTGCTGTCACATCGGTATCGACATCAGTTTTATTGTAAATCGGATAGAGTCGGCTAAAACCACAGGCTGCTATGAGGCGATCGTTTGAAATAGCGAAATTGTTCTGAATTTGCAACCTTTTAATCTGTGATGGATTTCCTACGTGTATTTGGTAGGTTAATACACTTCCTTCGGTAAGGGTATCGGAAACCGTAACTTGCGCGTCAAAATATCCGTGTTCTTCGCAAATCCGCTTGATGTAGATAATATCTGTCTTGGCAATTGCGGGGACATATCTCCCACCCGGCTTCGATTTTATCGCATTTTCAATAGCCGTCCTGAATGGGTTCGGGGGAATACCGGCGATGACAACCGCTTTAATACTCGCAAAAGATGTAAGTTGATAAGTTAACGCAACACCAGTGCGGTGCTCCTGCGCGTAAACATGGATTTCGGAATATTGCTGCGTTGCGTAGAGTTTCTTAATACTTTGTTGAATCGCGTACTGAGATAATTTGTCCTCAACACGTACCGAGGTCTCCTTGCTGAGGATGTTGTATTGTTCTGTAGTTTCCGCTACGGGTGTTGTATCAATGTAGTACTCAATTTTGTCTATGCGCGCCGTATCAAATGCCTCGCGCAACGTGAACATTCCTGTTCTTATATCACCTGAAGTTTCCGCGGGTTCGTTCGCGCCTACAGATTGTGAAAAAAAACAGCAGAGTATTAGGATAAGACAAATCACACTATCTATGAAGGGCATAGTCTAACAATCCCAATCCTTTAGGTTCGGGTCCAACCCCGTAACATCCGTGCTGAAGTGAAAAAAAGGGTTGACCTTTGCTATAAAACATTGTATAATTGTAGTGTCAGTTGTGGCGGAATGCTTATCGGCTATCACTCAATAGCCGTCCCGCCACCCCTAATAAGCAGGAATACTGACACTGACGATCCAGTGAGTATCATTATTATACATATCATAGACTCACAGAAAGTTTGTTTTACGACGAACTGATATTATCCTCGCCGTCGGGCAGGCGGAGAGTCTAAACGCCTGTGGAGTCCGTGTAAGACCTCATTTTGGAGGCTGTGGACGTTGAAGCAGGAACGGAGGAATCCCACTGATTTATCTGTGGGAGGATGTCAATGTGTTGTAATTTGCAGAGCCCATAAGTATTTTTATAAGTTATAAGTTAAGAGGTTATCAGTTAAGAGGTTTACAGAACTGTTTCAAAAACCCTCTTAACCTGCCACTTATAACTTATAACCTATAACCATTAAAAGCGTCCCTTTATTTAAAAGCGTCCCTTTATTTCAAAGCCGACACCGTATTCGCCTTTTTGGTTGTTCTCAATTTTAATGGACATGTTTTTTCTGAGTTGATATTCCGCACTGACAGACCGCGCGTCTTCATGCGGACGGTGAAAATTAAATGTGAAGCCCCAGAAGGCACGCGAAAACGCAGCGTTACGCACAAGAAACGCCATAATTTCCTCATGCGAGAGGATTTCAGTTGCGTTCGGTGCGCTCAGAACAAAATCCGGGTTTGTTAGGGTGCCAGTCAGACTGGCGTTAATCTCAAGGTCAA
Organism: Candidatus Poribacteria bacterium; assembly: GCA_965208735.1. GTDB lineage: Bacteria > Poribacteria > WGA-4E > WGA-4E > WGA-3G > WGA-3G. The sequence continues at coordinate 5,753,812 of CBDBPM010000002.1, read as the reverse complement.
CTGTGCTTTCATCCCTCGGCAGGATGCCGCGAATCCGGCTCGGTGTTCGGAGAGAGATGTTGAGTTCTGGATCAAAGTCGCTGGTACTTCCGTTGGTAATTCTTGAGCCTTCAATAAATTCAAAGGTCTGTGGAACAAGCCCAATTCTACCGCTGAGTACCGAAACAGTTCCATTGAAAACTGGTTTTTTAATTGGACCGATGAGTTTACCGCCTGTACTGGAAATTTCAATGTCTGTCGGTCCAGTGATGGATGAGCGCACATGGAAATTATCAGGGATATCAATATCAACGTCCAAATGTAAATCGCGAAGGATCGGATAATCCAATATAACATCCACTTCCCTTACGGAAGCACCGACGAACCAATCTACAACCGCATCCCAGTTTTGTTCATAATATCCCTGACTGATATTCAGGTTGCCTGTTAAAGACGGGTCATCGAATTCACCTTGTAGGTGCAATTGTGTCGGATTGGAACCAAGTTCAATCTGATATTTTCCGGACTGTTCAAAAAGCGCGGATGAGATGCTGGTCTGCAAATCCATCATCGGCGGGTTTTCCCATACGCGTCCATTTGGGGGTGCCTTGACGCTGCCGGTCATCAAAAACGCACCATCGTTCAACACACCCTCAAGCTGCTCAACGGTCGTGCCTTGTTCTGATAACCCGATTCTGCCTTTTATCTCTTTAACATGAATGCCAGCTTCTGGAAGTTCAAACCCTATATCGTTGAAACGCACAGCACCTTCGGCTTGCGGGGTTTCCATCGTGCCATTTAGGACGACATAGATTTGGCTTGTCCCTGTTGGAGATTCCAGACCCGGTACTAAGTATCGTAGGATGTCAAGATCATTTACTTTAATATCCAAGATACCGTTCATCTTTGTCTGTAGGAGTTCCTGCCAAACCGTTTCTGGAGACCGTTGAAGTGCCATTAGAAACGGGACTATCTCAAGGTGATAGGGCATCGTCCACGAAAAAGTAAGGAGATTTCCACCGAACGTAGCTTCAACATACCGTTTTTTTGAGATTTCCCATTTCCCGTTCTGATACCGAATTCGCCAGCGCAGGTCAATAGGGATGTCGTGCAGGTAGAGTTCCGCGGGAGCAGACGTGTGTCGTCGTAAAGTTATCTTCGGGTTTTTGCTGGTGCCGCTCATCTGTAAGCTTCCCGACAACGCACCCCTAATCCGATAAGGCGCGGGCCAAGGGTCGGTTAACGCTGAGACGTTGAAATTATTAAACCGCAGTGCCGCGTCAAATTCTCCATTTACCGACCATTGACTTCCGGCATCAATACTGAGTGTTGTTTTTGCGTCTTCAATTGTGTATACGTCAACGTTGTCGGCGACACTTTCTGGCTTCTCATCTTCAGCGGTAAACGTCTGCTTGACCGGAAAGGTGTACTGATTTTCAAGGGTAAACGCTTTAGGTAAAGTTATTGTTCCCGCGTTCAGCATTATCTGAATAGGTCGCGGATCTTGGAAGTCATAAGGCTGATCCAATATCCTAAAGGCGAGACGGATACTGTTAATGGATAGTTCTGCGTTTGCGACAGCCACAATATCTGCGAGTGAAGGGACCTTTCGGACTTGTGGAAACGGTGTATTTTCTCCTTTTATCAGAAAGCTGTCAAGAGGAACTGTTAATTTATTGAGCGTCGTACTGAGATGTCCGTCAACCTCTTCCAACACTTCTGGTGGCAAGGCATGCTGAATTGTTGAACCGAGCGGGAATAATTCAAATTTCAATCCTGTGAGCGTGAAGTTTTTAGGCGTTAATCCGTCTAATACCAATTGCCCCTGTTCGAGCATACAGTAGCCTGTCCCCATATCAAAACCGAGTTCTTTAAGATTGATCGCATCTTCACGAGCGTTAAGTTTCATTTTCATATTCCGAATCGGTTCATGGAAATTCCTCAGGTGGAGTTGTTCCGCTTCAAGCGATACGCTCCCCGTTATGTGAGGCTCGCTGCTTGTGCCTTGTAGTGCTAAATCTATATCAACAGTGCCGTTCCCCTCTGGAAAGAGCAGATCAATGCCGGGGAAAAAATCAAGTGGTAGTTCAAGACCCCGAAAACGCACATCAATCGGTTCATTAGGGAACCGATCGGATATGTCTATCCCCGCGAATGCCAAATTGAACGGGATTACACCGGTAATGGTTGACGTACCCGCACGGTTCTTTATCTCAATCCGTGTGAGTGTTATGTGTTTATCACGGTACTCAACTTTTCCGTCCCATTCCATCGCGTTAACATCTCCGCTCCATTCTGTTGTAATTTTCGGTGCCTCTAAAGTGCCTGTGATATTAACATTCGCCGTTGTCACCATTTCAGGCGATTTCAGTTCTAATGGGAGGTGTACAGCGAGATCTCCTCGTTCGGACTGGAATTGAAGCGGCGTTGTGTTGGTACAGTTAATACCATACCCCTGAAAATTCAACTTGCTCACTTCACCTGTTATTGAGATTTGGTGTGGGTGCAGGCTCCCTTTACCGCTGAGTTTCGCATGTCCAGAAACGGTGCCGCGGAAGGGGGGTGTTTGCCCTGAGAACAAGGTCACAACATCAGCAATGCCCAGTTCGGATACTGACATATCAACTGCAAACTGATGTGCGTCTGCGTTTTGCGTTGAAAACGAAGCGTCTCCTTGGAGCGTGTAGCTGCCATCACCGATCCGTCCATCTGCCTTGACCGACTGGATGTTTAGAAAATCCGAATTAAGAGTAGCCTTCGCATGCAGACTTTCCAATGTGATAGGCTCTACAGAAGCCATAAGGCGAATCGGTTGCTGCGTTGCCGTTCGCGCGTTTATGGCGATAACAGTTTCAGCAAGAGTGCCTGTGGTATCTATTGAAACCCGGAACATGCCTCCTGTGAGATCCTCACTCTTAATGCTATTTGCGGAAGCCTCCGCTATTAAGTCACTAAACGTCGTGAGTTCTACGTCGCGAGCGTTAACAGTGAGCTTTAGCTGCGAATTGTTTATATCTTCGGGGACAACACTTATCTCGCCGCCTATATCTACAGCGTTACCCAAAAGCTTCAAGGCAGTCTTCTCAAAGCGCATTAAGTTGTCTCGGTATACGATCGCACCGCCTGCATCGCTTATGCGAATATCACCCACTTCTGTTTTTAAAGCCAATACCGGAATTTCCCAATCCAACGCGACCTCTGGTTGTTTGGACGTGCCAGTTATTGTTGAGGTGTAATGACCGCTCCCAATTTTTAGCGTAGCAGCCGGAAGTCCCAACGCTGCGCCAAAGGGTGCGAGTAAGAAGCCATCAGATTTGGCTTCAAAATCCATCACCTCGCCTCTTGCATTATAGGTTCCTGTCAGTTCCATAAAAGGTGATTTATCTTTTAATGTCCTTAGAGAAAGTGTATCAATAGTCCATTTGTCGTCTCTGAGGTGTAGACGAATCTGCTCGGCATTTGTGAATGCGGTTTTTGGATTCCCTCTTGGGTCTCGGTAGTAAAGTTGGCTGGTGTCAATTTTGACATCAACATCGTAAGGGTAAATCCACTGTTCGTTGGGAGAATGGGTTTCGTTCTCATCCGTTGGTGCGAGTGCTGCGACTGTCCCTCGTATTTCGGCGCGTCCATTGGCAGTCCCTGTGACCGCTTCCAGCACAGGGTGCAAGATACGCAGAATCGGTGTAACCTCAAGTGCCTGACTCTTCACCTCGAATTTATAAGGGTTTTCAGGTGCCATGCTAACATACCCTTGAATCTGACCGTTAAACCCGCTTCCCGTAAAATCAAAACGATCCGGGTCACTTGTAACATTCTTCAGTTCTACGAGTTTGCCGTGTAGCGAAGCGTCACCGAGTGGGTGCCTTGCCTCCCGACTGTTGTCTAAGAATGTTATGTCCGAGAAATCCAGTTCGACCTGAAAGTCAGCGCTTTCCGGTTTTTTAAGCGTTCCGACGACCCGAACATCAAATTGCCCATCAAAAGGAAACTCAGAGATGTTTGCTGCGCTTGCAAGTGCTTGGAAGCTCACAGGTGCCTCGTTTTCAAGTAACAGATCGTAATCGGCATTCGAGGCTACTGAAACATTGAGCGTAACTTTCTGACCGCGGGTGGTTATCTCACAGTTAGGAATTGAAATGTTGTAATCCTCAATGCGTAACGGCAGCGTTACCGGATCCAAATGGATGCCCCACGCCACGCCTTCGGTGACACTGAAGTCAGCACTGCCATCAAGGTTGGTGAGCGTTCCATCTAATTTGAGTTCACCTCTAACTTCACCGGCTACGGGATATTCTGCCCCTAATAATATCCTCGAATAGTGTTGGGCGTAAACGGGGGCTGCGACGATGCGAAATTCCGCAGGGAAATCGTCTTCGACATCCACAACACCCGTAATTGTGGTCCGGCTCTGGTATGCTGTCACGATGTCTTTTTTCGTGTTTTTGGTGAGCAGACCGTTTTCGATGAATACCTGTCCTTCTTGATAGTCGAGGTTACCTACCAAAGCACCGATCGGGATGTCGTTGAAACTCGCGTTCGGGATTTTCATAGAACCCGTCAACTTGCCGTCCGATGACAACTTCGCAGTGTATTCTCCAGTTCCGCCGAGATTCGCACTGTTGACAATCTTCATCAGATCGTCAAAATTGATGTCCGATATGTGGATATCCAGAGAATCTTGCTCTGCTAACGGAAACGGACCCGTGATGTTAACCTCAGTTTCATCGAGGTTTCCATCGGCTTTCAATTCACCCGCATCAATCATGCAGCTCAGTGTTGAATCCGCAAGTGCTACCGTATTGAGGACAGTCTCTGTTATTTTTATTTTGCTATTGAGATTGAGTGTTGAAAGGTCTGTGCTACTTCCGTTGAACGTGGCGTTTCCTGAGAGGTGCCCGGTGCTGTCTACAAGGAATTCGGGGAGTTGAACAAACATTGACAGCAGCGGTATGAGTTGCACGTCTGTGGCATCCCACTGTCCCGCATAAACAAGCGGATGCGCCGTCAGTTGCTGAAGTTGATTTATCACGGTGCCTTCAAGCCTGTTTTGGAGTCCGATATTTCCTTTGCCTATCAAGGTGCCATCGGCAATCTGTGCGCTAAAGGTTTTTAGCGTGAATGTGGGGGTGGGGTGTAAATTGAAATCGGCATCAATTTTTAGGTCTGTCAGTGCAATTCGTCTATCGTTTTCAGCTTGGGTCATAGAAAACGTAGGGGTTTCCACAGAGAGTGCCGCAGCGAGGGCGGAATCAGTGCCGTTCGCCGTTATTCTACCCTTTACAATGCCTTCAAGTTCGGTGCCTTCACCGAAAAACCGCTCTACATCTGCAACATCCAATCGGTGTAAATCCAGTCCAATACCCCAAGGTTTTCCGGTTGACCTATGGGGGAATTGACCCGTAACGTCCAATTTTGAGTTACCAAAATCTAACTGAAGGCTATTCAAGTGGCTACGTGTCGCTAAAATCCGAAAATCAACTTCAAACTTATCAATGAGTGTCTCGGAACCGTTGAACGTAAGACTGCCAGCCTCGATGCTTAAATTGCCTCTGTGATTCCAGGCATCAAGAGGTCCCTTCAGCCTAAGCGTGATGCCTTGAACGCTTATCTCAAGGTCTCTTTGTATATCCGTGTAATTAATTTTCCCGTGATTCAGTTCAACGTTTTGAATGGCGAAACCGAATTGTGGAGCGTCGTCACTTGATGGATCCTCTTCACTTGATGGATCCTCTTCACTTGATGGTTCCTCTCGCAAAATATTCGACAGATTGAAGGTGCTATCAGGATCGTGTTTCGCATGAATCTCCGGCGCATCTACCGTCAGGTCCTTGACCTCGAATTTGCGTGTAAGCAGCCCCAGCCAATTGTATTTGAGTACAACGCTCCCTGTGGAAATTACCGGTTCGCCTTCTTTGGATATTTTAACGCCGCTGATGGTGACATTCCCGAAGATACTGCCTTTTATGTCGCCAATATCTGCTGTGTAGTCCTTTGCTATCCGACTTTCCAGTTCTGACGCAAGCCGTGTTTCTACCCAATTCAGGAAAGCATCTGAACGAAGAAAGAAAAAAGTCCCGCATAACACGATGACAAAGGATATGCCGAGAATAATGGAGATTTTTTGGATTCTTTTGCGCATCAGTTTTCAGTTTTCAGTTTTCAGTTTTCAGTTTTTAGTTAAGAGGGAGACCTTGTCAAAACGATAACCTCTTTACTGAAAACTGAAAGGTTTTTTGAAAAAAAACCGCCCTGACAACTGAAAACTACTCCTCAAACATTTCGTGTGCCTCCGCGACGACCTCAGCAGCCGTTTGCTGGGGTTGAACGTCCTTTCCGGGCGCACTTTCTTGGGTATTGCGTTCAATTGTGAGCCAAAGTAAGTACTCAATATTTCCGATGTTTTTGTGGATTGGCGAATACGTCAACCCTCTCACCGTAGCACCCAATTTATCCGTAACGAAAACACTGAGATTTTCTATTGTTTCAATATGCACCTGTTTATCAGAGACAATTCCGCCCTTTTTCACATGGGCTTTTCCGGCTTCAAACTGCGGCTTGAGTAGTGCAATAATATCATAGTTGTCGGTTATCGGTTGTCGGTTATCGGTTAAAGAGGACTCTGATTCAGTCAACCCACCTTTTAACTGCAAACTGCAAACTGACGACTGACAACTATTCTGCTGTGTCAAAATCTTGATGACGCTTGGTAGTACCGTCCGCAGAGAAATAAAAGAGACATCAATCACAGCGATAGAGATAAAATTATCACTATCGTGTAGGGGGGTTTTGCTTGGGGATTTCTTCAAGGTGACCTCGCCCCTACTTAAAAGTGTTGGGGTTAAATGTCGGATATTCGTTTTCTCGATCGACTGAACCTGTGGATGCGTCCGGAGTTTCCATGCCAGTTGCCCGTAACCGACATCAACGGCATAGACGAATTTCGCGCCGTGCTGAAGGAGGCAATCTGTGAATCCACCTGTTGACGCGCCTACATCGAGCGCAACTTTATTTTCCACATCTACCGCAAAGAGAGATAACGCCTTCTCCAACTTGAGTCCACCGCGGCTGACATATCTCTGTGGCTCCTGAACAACGATCTTTGCATCGGGCGGAACACGCTGCCCGGGCTTAATTCTCGTGTCTCCGTTAACGGCTACAGCACCGGCAAGGATAAGCCGTTTCGCTTGCTCTCGACTCTCCGCTAAGCCGTGCTCTACCAGAAAGAGATCTATCCGTTGCATTTTTTTTGTCCGTAGGGGTCGGGTTTCCGAACCGGTAGGGACGAGGCAACCTTGCCCCTACTATCCGTTGTATTTTTTTGCCCGTAGGGGTTGGGTTTCCCAACCCGTGTGGACGCGGTGCCCTCGCCCCTACGCTATCATCTTCTGTGCAGCGCGAACAACAGCGTCAGCATCGCACTGGTACAGCGCGTGAAGGTGCGTGACATCACCGTGCTCAATAAATTCGTCTGGAATACCAAGATTTGTGACTTGCACGTTTGCGAGACCGCCTGCGGCAAGTGCTTCCAAGACCGCACTGCCGAAACCGCCCATTATCACACCGTCTTCAATCGTAATTACCTTGCCGATACGTTCTGCCAGCGGCAGAATCGTTGCAGTATCTAACGGTTTTACAAATCTCGCGTTGACAACCGCCGTTGAAATTCCGATTTGGTCCTCCAATGTTTGCGCGGCTTCAAGTGCAGGATAAACCCGGTTACCAATCGCGATGACAAGTACATCTTCACCCTCTCTGACGATCTCACTTTCACCGATAGGCAGTGCCTGTGGTTCCGCTGCGATCTTTACACCGATTCCAGTTCCTCTCGGATAGCGGAACGCAATAGGTCCGTCTTCATAGACGAGTGCGGTTTTTACCATGGATTGTAATTCGTTCTCATCCTTGGGTGCCATCACGACCATGTTGGGAATAGAACGCAGGTATGCGAAATCGAAAACGCCGTGATGCGTCGGACCGTCTGCGCCGACAAGTCCGCTTCTATCCAATGCAAAGATGACCGGGAGGTTTTGGATACAGACATCGTGTAAGACTTGGTCATAACTTCGTTGGAGGAAAGTAGAATAGATAGCAGCGACAGGACGCATCCCTTGTGCTGCGAGTCCGCCTGCGAACGTAACGGCGCACTGCTCTGCCAATCCGATGTCAAAACACCGGCTTGGATACGCGTTCGCAAATTTGTCGAGTCCGGTCCCACCCGGCATCGCTGCGGTTACACCGACGACCCGTGCATCGCGTTTCGCTAATTCAATCAGCGTTCGGCTGAAGACTTCCGTGTAGGAGGGTATCGTCGGTTTCGGTTTGGTCGTTTTTCCGGTTTTCAGGTTAAACGGACCGCTGACGCTGTAGAACCCGACCGGATCCTCTTCTGCGGGTGCGTAGCCGCGTCCCTTTTCGGTTACGACGTGAAGCAAGATAGGACCGGAAAGGCGACGGATGCCGGTCAATACTGGAATGAGTGCTTCTAAATCGTTGCCATCAAGGGGTCCGAAATACCGGAACCCGAATTCTTCAAACAATGTACCCGGTTTCAATGACCCCTCAATTTTACGGGCGATCTGCTTTGCATCTGCTGGCATTAAGTTCAGCAACTCTTTGACACCGGAGCGGAGGAGGTTATATCGGGGTGAACTCGTGAGTTTGTGAAAGTGTTTTGAGAACGCACCGACCGTCGCGGAGATAGACATATTGTTATCATTGAGGATAACGAGCATGTCGTTCTTGAAGTCGCCGGCGGCGTTCAACGCTTCAAACGCCATACCCCCTGTCAAACCGCCATCCCCGATAATAGCGACGACTTTGTAAGTTTCATTAATCAGGTCTCGCGCAGTGGCGATACCTAACGCCGCGGCGATAGAGGTGCTCGAATGCCCGGCACCAAAAACGTCATATTCACTCTCGGCTCTGCTGAGAAATCCGCTGATGCCACCACTCTGCCTGAGCGTTGGAAACGCGTCTCTTCTCCCTGTAAGGAGTTTGTGAGGGTACGCCTGATGTCCGATGTCCCAGATGACTTTATCGCGCGGTGTATCAAATACAGTATGTAATGCGATTGCCAATTCAATGGTTCCGAAATTCGGTGCGAAATGTCCGGGATGCTCGGATAGAACTGTTAGCAAATAAGCGCGCATCTCCTCAGCGAGTCCTTCAAGTTCATTGATTTCCAGTTTTTTCAGATCTGCGGGACTATTAATGTTTTCTAAGAACATGTTTTTTAATCCTGTTGTTTATGGGTTGTCTGTTTTGAGAACGTTTTCTACCCGCTGCTCAGCGTTTTCGAGCATTTCTCTGCAAGATGAGACCAAGCCAACACCTTCCTCAAAGAGTTTGAGAGAATCCTCAAGTGGTAGTTCGTTGCCTGCTTCAAGTTTATCAACGATTTGGGTCAATTTTGTGAGTTTTTCTTCAAAGGTCATATTTTATCTCCGTTAGAAAATAGTTGTCAGTTATCGGTTATCAGTTACCAGTTTCCGTCAGCAGTCGACAATCAGTAATTAGTGGTCAACAGTTTCTTACTTTTCATGATCTTCGCCCAGAAATTCTTCAACGCGACAGGCGAGATGTCCGTGTGCTAACTGGACCTCGATTTTATCGCCAACGGATACCTGTTCAGCCGCGGTTAATACCTCGCCGTCTGTTTTCCGACTGATGCTATACCCACGTTTCAACGTGGCTAACGGACTCAACGCGTCAAGCTGTTGAGCAAGTGTGTGAAGTCTATTTTCGCTATCAGCGAGTTTCTGTCCTACAGCTGATCGACATGCTACATCTAAAGTATCTACCGTTTGGTAGAGTTGGTAGATAGCGTCCTTACGCTGCGTCGGTGCAAGTCGCGTCTCAAGTTCTTGGATCCATGTTTCGTGGCCATTTAATTGGCTCTGAATTGTTGTGCGTAGCCACGCATCAAAACCGTCTAATCGAGCGAAAAGCTCATCCTGATCTGGGACAATATGTTCAATTGCTGCCGACGGGGTCGGTGCCCGGTGGTCCGCCACCATATCCGAGATCGTGTAATCCGTTTCGTGTCCGACTGCCGACACAACCGGAATCGTGGAAGCAAAAATCGCACGCGCAACGCGTTCTTCGTTAAATGCCCAGAGATCTTCAATCGAGCCGCCGCCGCGCCCGACGATTAGCACATCTATATCGTCTCGCTGATTCATCGCTTGCAGCGCGTCGGCAATTTCCCGTGCTGCGCCGTCACCTTGGACGAGGGACGGGTGTAAAAGCACTTCGGCTAACGGGTACCGTTTGCGAAGCTGCTCGCAGATGTCTTGGAACGCTGCACCTGTTCCCGACGTAACCACACCGATCTTCCTGGGGAATTCTGGCAACGGTTTTTTGTGGATATTATCAAACAATCCCTCGTCTGCGAGTCGCAGTTTCAATTCTTCAAAAGCTCTCTGCAGCGCACCAATTCCAAGCGGCTCTACCTTACTCACGGTAATCTGATATTTACCTTGCGGGCCATAAACACTAATTTTACCTTGTGCCAGTATCTCTTCACCGTGTTTCGGTAAAAACCGAAGGCGAGTTGCACTGCTCCGCCAAATGACACAATTGATTTGGTTCTGCTCATCCTTGAGTGTGAAATAGATATGTCCAGAACCCGCGTGGCTGCAATTCGACACCTGCCCCTGCACCCACACATTTTTAAAGGGTGGATGTTGTTCTATCAACTTTTTCAAGTGGTGCGTTATTTCACTGACACTATGGACAGTTCTTGTCGGCATCGAAAATTCTAATTGCATAATAGTTATCAGTTAATATTGCGCTTGCAGCGGTACAATACTCACCGCCAGTCCAGTTTTTTCGTCAAGTTCTATCTCAGCACCGCAGAGTTTGACATTGCCTTTAGCGACAGTGAAACGCGTCGGCATCATCGTTAAAAACCGTTCAAGTACAAGGTCTACGCGTGTACCAATCACCGAATCGTAGGGTCCCGTCATACCGACATCTGTGATATAAGCCGTGCCTTGCGGGAGGATGCGTGCGTCCGCCGTCGGGACATGTGTATGTGTGCCAACCACCGCGCCGACTCGACCATCCGCGTGCCAACCCATCGCGATTTTCTCGGAGGTTGCTTCCGCGTGAAAGTCGAGGAGGATATAAGGTGTCACCGCTTTGACTTCAGGTAAAATAGTGTTGAGCGCATGAAATGGATTGGTGTATGGACTCATGAAAATCTGTCCGGCGAGGTTGATAACACCGAGCTGCGTTTGCCCGTCTGCGGAAGCGACAATGGTCACACCGCGCCCGGTTACCTCAGTCGGATAGTTCGCAGGACGTATCAGCTGCGGTGTCGTATCTATAAAGTTGAAAATCTCTTTATTATCCCAAACGTGGTTGCCAGTCGTAATTGCGGAGACACCTGATGCCAAAAGTTGATCAACAATTTCAAAGGTTAACCCTTTCCCACCCGCTGCATTCTCTCCATTGGCGACAATGAAATCATATTTGTCCCGATGCGCTTCCAGAAATTTCGTTGTTGCTGCTCTCCCCGGATTCCCGACGATGTCTCCGATAAACAGTATTCTCATTTTTAATGGCTATCGGCTATCGGCTTTCAGCCGTCAGTAAGTAAAGAGGTTTCTGATGAACCAGAGGCCCTTGCTGACTGCTGACTACTGACTGCTGATTGCTACTCTCTTTCTAACTCCGTGAGCGTGAAAACGGGTGCGAATGAGCAACCGAGTTCCTTAATTTTTTCTTCACCGCCTGCTTGCCGATCAATGACCGCTACAACATGTTCCACTATGTACCCCGCTTCACGAATCTGTTTAATCGATGTGCAAACCTGTCCCGCTGTCGTAATCACATCTTCTATCACGACGAGTCTGCTACCTTCCTTAACACCGCCCTCTATAAGGTTACAGGTGCCGTAAGGCTTCGCTTCTTTGCGAACGTAAAAGCAGGGAAGTCCTGTTTGCAGTGAGAGCGCGGTCGCAAGCGGGATGCCGCCTAATTCCAGACCTGCTAAGCCGTCACAACTCGACGGAAGCAGTTTCGCCATCTCTTTGGCGATTGCGGTAAGCAGTGCCGGGTCACTCTCAAATCGGTATTTATCCCAATAGAAGTTACTAATATTCCCTGAACGGAGTCTGAATTCACCAGTGAGATACGAAGCCTCACGAATCTGTTGTGCGAGTTCTATTTTTGTCATTATTAGTTGTCAGTTGTCAGTTGTCATTATTAGTTGTCAGAGAAATGGTTGTCAGTTATCAGTTTCAGTCCTCAGTTGCCAGAAGAACCCTTGCCACCAAATTGTCTTTTAACTGAGTACTGAAAGATTTTTCGCAGAAAAATCGTACTGAGTACTGACAACTATTAAAACACTTCAATATGTGCGGTATCTCCGGTGACGACCTCTCCGATGACGGCGGCTTCTGGGCAATCGGCGGCACGGAGTTCTGCTACCGCTGCATCCGCGTTTTCAGGGGGAAGTGAGAATAGTAAACCGCCAGACGTTTCCGCTTCCATCAGAATATGACGCATCGCTTCGCTATCTGTGTGGAAGGTAACCTTGTCGGCAAGGAATCTCATATTCGCAAGATAGGCTTGCGTATAAGTGTCCTGTGCGACAAGGGCGGGGGCATCTTTGAAGTAAGGCACCGCGCTGCTATCTATCTTGAGTCGGGCATCATTGCCTGCCGCCATTTCCGATGCGTGTCCTAACAACCCGTATCCTGTAACATCCGTGCAAGCACTTGCACCATACTTCAGCATCACCGTTGATGCTGAAGCGTTGAGCCGAGTCATCGATTCAACGAGTTGTGGTAGCACCGCATCGCTAATCTTGTCAAATTTTAAGCCTGTGGTGAGGATACCGATACCGAGATTTTTGGTTAAAATGAGGACATCCCCCGGACGCGCACCGTAATTCTTGACGAATTTTTTGGGATGCACGATACCGGTTACAGAGAGTCCGTACATGAGTTCTGGGGCATCTACCGTATGTCCACCGACAAGCGCAGCCCCCGCTTCGATGGCTTTTTCAGTGCCACCCCTGACAATATCGCCGAGGATTGAGAGATCTAAGTCCGCCTTGGGCCAGCAGGTGATGTTCAACGCTGTTTTCGGAACGCCGCCCATACTGTAGACATCGCTCAGTGAGTTCGTCGCGGCGATCGCACCGAATGTATACGGGTCATCAACGATGGGTGTGAAGTAGTCAACTGTGTTGACGAGGGCTATATCATCGGAGATGCGGTAGATTCCGGCATCATCTGAGGTTTCGGTGCCGACAAGAAGGTTCGGGTCGGTGGATTTCGGGATGTTATCTAAGATGTACGCAAGCTCCCCTGGAGCGAGTTTTGACGCTCACCCAGCGCATTTCACGGTCGCGGTTAGACGGATCTTCTGTTTTGTCATATTTATCCTATGTTTGCGTTGTGGTACGGGAACCTTGCGCAACAGTTATTGCAAGTCTGATAAGACGGATTTTACGTACGCCACGCTTTTGCCATCTTGATGGAACTGGTCACCGTCGCGGATACCCTCGATCGCCAGATAGCCATCGTAGTCTGCATCAAGCAACGCTGCAATCGCGAAGCGATAGTCGATTTCACCATCGGGCAGCGGCACTTGGACATAGATAGCCGTTTCCAGATCCGGGATATGCACGCGATAGAGGCTCTTGCAATGCCAATAGTTGACATGCGGTGCAACGGCGGTGATTGCGGTTTCACACGTCTCCTCTGGGATGTCGTAAGTCCAGTAGATATTACCTAAATCCGGATTTATCCCAACGTTCGGTGCGTCAATTAATCCTAACAGCCGCAGTGCTGACGGACTGTTGTCTGCTATTGAATTTTGATGGATTTCTATGGAGATCTCAACGTCGAGGTCTGCGGCGATAGCGGCGGCTTCACTTACAGCATTGGCAGTCCGTTTATAATCTTCATCACTCGCTTGACGGCTTGACCCCTGCGAGACGGATTCACCACGATACGTACCTTTTCCACCCGGATCGTCGGGCGGTGTGGTGACTGTGGAATTAACAATACCCGCGCCCATCTTCGCCGCGAAGTGGACGGCATCCACCATCCGTTGTTTGTTCGCTGCAGCGACTTCTGGGTCTCTGGCAGCACCACCGCCGCCGCGAATCGCGACACACGGCATACCTGCATCTTCGAGTTCTGAACGGAATGTTTCGATTTCAGCGTCAGGGAGATTCATCCCAGGAAGTTCAATCCCGTCGAAGCCAATCTTTTTGGCATGCTCCAAAAACCGTTGGCGATCTGCTGCATCGGTAGGTAACCCCCCACCGTTGTAGGGATACGATGCACATCGTCTAAAAGCGTACGCAATCTTCATTCAACTGCTCCTTAAAATAAATATGCTACAGCCTGCTGGAACTCTTCAAAGAGTTGAGGGTCTATAACCTCAATTGGTGCGTGCTGAGGTGTGGTGTCTTGGACACTGGATTGGGTATTCGCATTACTATCCTGCGTAGATAGTTTAGCATACACCCCGCTTTTTTGTAAAGCAGCATCTCGGTCTGCGATCGCGCCGAGAACGCTCCGATAATACCACGCTTGATCTTCGACACCGCCGTGAAACCGATCCCATACCGCATCACCGATGAGATCGTATTCTGAGATAATAGTCCGTAGGTTGTGCAGTTTGTCAGCGCACGTCACGATACAGATTTCAGGGCTGGCGGTTCTTAACGCCTCAATCCGTTCCGTCTTACGGGCGCGCCACCGTAACGCCTTGTTCTCTGAGCAGCCGTCAACGATATTGGCGATAGCGTCCCCGAAACGTTCCCGAATGAATTCCAACGTCAGATCGGTATCCTCGACTGTATCGTGCAAGATACCCGCAATAATCACCGCTTCGGCACATCCCGCTTCCATTAAGATAAGTCCGACGGCGTAAGGGTGTGTGATGTAAGGCGTATCGGTGCCTTTCCGATATTGCCCTTGATGGGCTTCGGCGGCGATCTCTATCGCTTCTTCGATCTGGTTTTTCCCGGTACCATTCTGCGTCATACTTCTATAGATATACAGGTCCTACAGACCAAACCTTGGTAAAATTTTGGAGACTTAAACATTGTTAAATGATACACTAATTCAAGTGTAACCGTCAAGATATTTTTGTAATAGTACGCAGTTGTCGGTACTCAGTTATCTGTTAAGAAGCACTCTAATTCATCAAATATCTCTTTAACTGAGAACTGAAAGATTTTTCGCAGAAAAATCGTACTGAAAACTGATAACTATAAAACTGACAACTATTCACAAGGAAAATATTATGGCAACAATCGCTATCGGCGGCATCATGCATGAATCCAATACATTTAGTGAGACCCCCACCGACTTTGCCGCGTTTTCTCAAACCTTTGCTCGGAATCTGCTCAATCTCTGGGGAGAAACACATCACGAAATGGGCGGATTTATTCAAGGCGCAACAGAATACGGCTATACGGCTTACCCGACGCTCATGACTTCGGCAACACCCGCAGGACGCGTAACAGATGACGCTTTTGACCGATTCACCGAGATGTTAATCCAGCACCTCAAAGCTGCACCGAAACATGAAGGACTCCTGCTCGCACTCCACGGCGCAATGGTCGTGGAAAGTTACCCTGATGGTGATGGCGAAGTCCTACGCCGACTTCGTGAGGCACTCGGTCGAGACCTACCCATTGTTGTTACGCTCGACCAGCACGCTAACGTCTCCGAGCAGATGGTCGTCGAATCAACTGCGCTCGTAATTTACAAGACAACGCCGCACATCGATCAACGCCAACGCGGACTACAAGCCGCAGAACTCATGATGCGGATACTCGCGGACGAAGTTACGCCGACACAAGCACTTGCTAAACCGCCGATGATTCTGAATATCCTCTATCACAACACCAACGTGCCACCGATGGAGCCCATTCTCACAGCCGCGAAGCAACTGGAAGAACGTCCCGATGTCCTCGTCGCGAATGTTGCAGCGGGGTATCCGTACGCCGATGTCTATGAAGTAGGCCCATCTTTTGTCGTCGTTACGGACGATAACCCACAACTCGCACAGACGGAAGCCGATCGGTTATCCGATATGTTGTGGAATGTCCACGGACAACTCACACTTGATCTCCCGGATGCAGCGCAAGCGGTCACCCAAGCCATCGAATCTGAACAACATCCGATTATCCTTGTCGAGATGGGGGACAATATCGGCGGCGGTTCGCCGGGGGATAGCACTTTCGTTTTAGCGGAGTTACAACGACAGGGAGCATCGGGGTTCGTCGTTGTGCTCTATGATCCAGAGGCTGTGCAAAGTTGTGTTCAGGCGGGTGTCGGTGCTGAGGTAGCGTTAGATGTTGGCGGGAAAGCAGATAATATGCACGGGGACCCCGTCGCAATTCAGGGCAAAGTCCGTCTCATCCACGATGGACACTACGAGGAGACGGAACCACGGCACGGTGGACAGAGGCACCACAATCAGGGATTGACGGCTGTCGTTGCTGTGGAGGATTCTTTGGTTGTGCTGACGAGTAGACGGCAGACCCCGTTTAGTCTCCAGCAGCTGCTAAGTCTCGGTATCAATCCATCGGAAATGCGGATGATTGTTGTCAAAGCTGCGGTCGCCTACCGTGCTGCTTATGAACCGATTGCGGGGCATATTATTGAGGTGGACACACCGGGATTGACGGCGGTGAATCCGTTGCATTTTGAATATCACAATGTCCGCCGACCTTTGTTTCCATTGGATTGAGAATAGAGATGTCTGAATCGCAGATTATCGCGGATGACGCAGATTTCGCGGATTGAAGAGGGTTCTGTGTGCGGATAATCTCAGCCCTAGCGCTGCGACAGGTGTATAGTTCCAGGTGGATCTCAGTTTTCCTTTTGATAAAAATATTTACACATTCAATCATAGAGGTTCAAACCTCATTTTCGCCTGAACTCCACGTAGAGTTGCTCTCATTTTGAAGTCGTACACAAATTTAATTTGACGTATAAGTTAAACTTGAGTATAATTGTCCATATAAGGTCAAATTTATTAATGTAGGTAATATATTAAAAATATGTTCTAATTACGGTTTTAACGATTGAATCAGTATTTTACTTAAGTGGCAACTTGGGTTATTAACTACAACCCGTCTCATAAGGTGAATTTGGACAAAATTGTATTTATGAGACACACTCTAATAGGAGAAATATCTTGACTCTAACTCCCAAAGTGCTTTCCCTTGTATCAGATTATAATCACAAACAAATTGTTCCAATGTATTGTAAGGACGGTTCATGAAACTTTTCAGTAAACTTTTCGGTATTTTGATTTTAGTATGCTTTATTGTTATTCTTACTTGGGGATATCCGATTGAGGATCGGTTCACAAAAATCTATGTATGGATCCAGTTCGTTTTTGCATTTGTTGCGATTGCTGCTTTATGGAGCAAAAAAAATTGGGATACTCAAACCAACACTACAGCCTCAATGTTAACCGTCATTGGTATTTTTGGGACTTTCTTGGGCATCTACAGGGGGCTTGATACATTCAACGCTATGGCTATTGAAGCAAGTATTCCAGGGCTATTGCAAGGTCTTAAACTCGCTTTTTTAACCTCCCTTGTAGGTATTGGATCTGCACTTAACCTTAAATTCATAGCTCTATTTCAAGAGAGACGGGATTTGGATGGAGAAGCAATAAATAAATTTGCCAATGTGTTAAAAAGTGTTAAGACATCTGGAGACAGCGAACTTTCTTCAAAATTGGAGAGGTTAACTACAGCCATTGAAAAGGACGGTAAAACAACTCGGGATGTTTTGGGGAACATGGGAAACTCTCTTACTGATATGCAAGGCAAGACTCTCGCACAACTGGAAACCTTGACCAACACTGTCTCTAATAAAAACGATCTCATTATTGCTTCACAGAAAGATGAGGCGACAGAGACTCGTAAAACGCTCACTGACATGCAATCCGAATTGACAGACAGGCAGAACAAGGCTTTCATACAACTGAGGACGCTGACGAAAACTATTTCTTCTGAACACAATCAGTTGAGAACAGACAATGAAATAACTCGGGATGTTTTGGGGAACATGGGAAACTCTCTTACTGATATACAAGGCAAGACTCTCGCACAACTGGAAACCTTGACCAACACTGTCTCTAATAAAAACGATCTCATTATTGCTTCACAGAAAGATGAGGCGACAGAAACGCGTAAGACGCTGACCGACATGCAATCCGAATTGACAGACAGGCAGAACAAGGCTTTCATACAACTGAGGACGCTGACGAAAACTATTTCTTCTGAACACAATCAATTAAGAACGGAATTTGAGAATTTTTCAAAGAATGTTGCGGAAAGTATTACCGAACTTGCTACTAAAGAATTTATATCTTCTCTCACGAAAGTTATTGGTCAATTCAACACCCAACTCTCTACGCAGTTTGGTGATAACTTCAAACAGTTAAATGAGGCTGTTGGGAAAACTGTGAAATGGCAAGATCAATACTGTCAACAGATGGATAAACTTGCCGATGAATTTCGGATTGCAGCTAAGAGCATTGATGATTCTCGCGATTCCTTGCAAAATATAGCGGATGCCTCAAGCACGATTGCGGATAAAAGTGGTAGTATTGTTACCAGTGCCACAAAATTGGAGCCTATTCTTCACACATTAAACGATCAGTTAGGAGCATTTAGCGATCTGCGCGAGAAAGCGAATGATGCCTTTCCGCTTATTGAAAAGCGTTTAGACAATCTCACTACAAAATTTTCGTCTACAGTAGAGAAAACAATTGCTGATTCTGAGGAAAGTATGAAAACACAACGCGACACATTGGAAGATCAATCCACGAAGTTAACGGACCAATTCAGCCAATTTAAGAACGTTATAGATGGTCTTGATGATTTTACAAATCAGATTGACGGAGTAAAAACGAATCTTTCAGATGCCGTTGGTGATTTTCAGAAAAGTATGAATCTGCAAAAGCAAGCAGTAAGTCATTTTAATGACTCCGTTGCAACCATGGAGAGTACGCTTGACCAACAACTTAGAAAATCTATAGAGGATTTAGGTAAAGACCTCGCGGCACTGTCCCAACATTTTGTTGACGACTACACTCCGTTAACGCAATCGCTTCGCCAAGTTCTTACGATAGCTGATGGAATCCTTCCTAAACAACCAGGAAATTAACATGATAGCAACGTTATTTAATAGGCAAAATCAGGAAACTGAAGAACATTGGGTGTCTATATCCGATGTGATGGCTGGACTGATGGTGATATTTCTCTTTATTGCCATCAGCTATATGGTGCATGCTAACAAAGAAAAGGAGCGACTTCTTAAACTTGAAGGTACGCTTGAAGATCTTCTTGATGTTTACACAAATTTGCAGCGAGCTTTATTTGAAGATTTGCAGAAAGAATTTGAAGGCGATCCAGAGTGGACGGGTACTCTTGATCCTGAAACCTTATCTATCCGTTTTAAGGAACCCTTCACGCAAGACGATGCCACTGTACCAAACGACTTTAAAAAAGTTTTAAATGACTTCTTTCCTCGATATATCGAAATTTTAACCAAGGATGATTATAAAAATGATATAGCGGAAATCCGTATTGAAGGTCATACCTCCAGTGAATGGGATCCCGAGGCTCCGTTAGATGAAGATGAGGCTTATATTAAGAATATGGAATTGTCCCAGAACCGAGCGAGAAATGTTCTTGACTATGTTCTAAGAATAGCAGATTCCGATGTGGAAGCGTGGTTGCGGATAAATCTGACCGCTAATGGATTATCCTCCAGTCAACTCATTCTAAATCTGAATACGGTCCCTTCACGTCCATCCAATACTTACGATATTGTAGAGAGGGAAACAGGTATTTCATCGTCGAAAATCAGCCAGTTATATCAACGAATTCGTAGTTGGCCGAGCGATAAAAGAACTACTCAAGAAGATGTTATTGCAAATCTTATTCTGGACTTTCCAGCGTTTGAACAGAGGGCAGTAGACCTAGAAAGAGCAGTAGATCTGCTGATGGAAAATAAAGAAGAATCTCGCAGGGTCGAATTTCGAGTTGTCACAAAATTAGAAAAACTTATCGACAAAATTAAAGAGATAATGGAGGCATCTGAGAAAGAAGGGGAAGTGAAGTGAACCCATCAAAAGATTTTTTTCCAGAGTTAAAAGCATTGCAGTTTCCTGAACTAAAGGCATTGCGGGACAAAATGAATGCTCGATCTGAACCAGATCTTGATATGGGGATGAGATTGAGTGAGGTCCCGGTAACTAAAGATGATTTTGAAATTGATGATGAAATTCCTATAATTCAAAACCGAAAAGTCGTCCTTTACATAAGGGAACCAACGAATTTCGATAAATATGGTACCCTCCCTAAGTATCATATTCTTCATTGTAGTACACTCAAGGACATGCAAGAGAATGGCGATTATCATAAATACCACGCGACACGGCGAACGGATGGCATGTTTTTTGTAAAACTTTCCAATAAAGCTCCGTCAGAACTTCGTAAGCTGACTCTCTGTTTAAATTGTTTCAAAAAACTAAAGGAATGTTATAGCCGGAATGTATTTCCTACAGATCCAGAAAAATTCCCTTTAGAGGATTGGTTTGAACCCTTTTTTAATTATTCATCGGAGGATTGGAAAAAGCGGTCACAGGATTGTCGCAAAAAAGCCAATTGGACATGCCAAGAATGCAATATTAATCTTGAATCTAACCCTTACTTACTCCATGCACACCATAAATGGGGGACTAAGTTTAATGATCCTGAAGACCTGATAGCGCTCTGTATCGGTTGTCATGCGAAACAAGACGGAGGTGGACACAGAACATTAACATACTATCCAGATTATCAAGAATTTATAAGTAAATATGGTGAGGAATGGAGATCCTATCATTACCCATTCTAATTGCAACGTCAAGCAACGCCTGATAATTGTTTAGTTTTTGACACGGGTTGAAACATCAATATCCTCTAATCTTGAAAAATCCGAGATTCAGATAACCTACCACAAAACCGAATCAATCTCACCCATAACCACAAGCGTCTCCGCGACAGCCACCAAAATCGCACGATACCGCCGCACGTCTTCATGACGCAATACCTCACCCTTCCGATCCTTTAACCACTTCTCACAGACCTGATACGCGCCGATCTCATATTCCCATACTGCCTCGGACACATCCGTGAAATGTTGCGTATCATTGATCCAGACCTTGCCATCCAAATAACGTATCCTTCCAACAACACCGTCACCTTCACCCTCAAACCGATGCACCACCGGAATCTGGACATCTTTCAGGAGATGCGAATCCATCAAACGCTGCCCCAACGCTGCGAGTGTGCGGAATTGGTCAATATCCGCTGGTAACGGGATACGCGGGAAATCGTATTTCAGGAACTCATAATACCGTTCGCGATAGGTCGGACTATATAAAATCGCATAGATATAGGCGAGAATCTCCTCCGGTGAAACGCCTTCGGGTAGGTTAAACGGTGCGGTCTGTGGGAGTTCCAACGCCTCCGAGAGCGCGGTCAGAAAGGCTGGTTTGAAATTGAGTGAAGGTTCTGTCGAGATACCCAATTCCTCTGGATTTGGATATAGGTAGAGCGGAAACACGTAGGTAGATTCGCTTGTTCTATTTGAGATATAGGATTTGTCGGTAATTTGGTCGGTTATCAAGGCGTGTTGCCACACAGGACTTTTGACGACGCGACAAACGCAGAGAGCAAGATTGTCAACGAACAGATGACGCATAATATTATGGCGTGGACGTGCATGAAATCCTGATGATTGTCCGGTGTAATAAGTCCAGCGTGTATCAAACGGACGGTAATGAATAGGTTGAATATGCTGTTCTGGGTCAGGATGGTTAAGGATATCTATTTGGGCAGATGGGACATTCCAATCACCACTATCCTGTAGGTTGTGTTTTTGCTTTACTTCAATTTCAGTGAGGGATACAAAATCGGATACAACTTCGCGTAGTTTTTCAACCGTCCAATGAATGGTCAATTTATCGCGTCCAGTGGCAATTCCAACTGAATTGGTTTGGAAGATGTCAGTAATTTTCCAACCCACTTCATATTCAGTAATGTAATCTGCTGCTTGCGGTACAAAGAGGTAATAGGGTGATGTCGGTTGTGGCTCACACCATTTCGTGGATTGGACATCGGTCTCCGAAAGGAGATTGTATTTTTCTTCTCGGGATCCCCATATATCAGTGTAATAGATCGTTGCCGACGCGGGATTATCGCGTTTTTTGACACACAACAAGACGCAAACGCCTTGTGAGATGTCAAAGACGTTTTCATCGCTCTGCGCTGTGGGGACTGCTTCCGTTCTTCTGTTGCTCCCGTGTAGGTTGAGCAGGTAAATGGTATTGAAACTGTCTAATAGGCTTTTCCGCATGCCACGGAACATAGGACCATCAAGGAAACTATTGTTGACAATGTAACCGATAACGCCTTCACCGTTTTTATCAATTCTCCACTGTGCCCACCGAATAAACTTCACATAATCTGCTTGGAGTGTTTTTGAGTTTCTTTCCCCAAGCGGTTCTCCGTCTACCTGTCTATAATCCTCAATGAGTTCACCAATGAAAGTTAACTTTCCACCCTCGCGGCTTGGATTGGCAGAATCCTGTGGATATGGCGGATTGCCGAGGATAACAAGCAGCGGTTCGTCCCGTTTTACTGACAACGCCGCGTTCGCTTCATCGGAGATAAACCCCGCAAAGGGTATAGAAGGCTGCATCTCGTCGGGTTGTTCCAAGGTATTCGTGAGATAGATACCGAGACGTTCATCGGCGCGCCAGCCTTGCGCTTGCAAGAACAGGCTCAACTTCAGATGCGCGATTGTATACGGCGCGACGAGCAGTTCAAACCCGAAGATCCGTCTGACCAGATGCGCGTTGACATACTGCGTCCATTCCCCCGTGCCGTAGGTCTCGGCTACATATTCTCGGACGTGATCCAACACTGTCAGAAGGAACCCACCCGTCCCCGTCGCAGGGTCGAGGATAAGCGTGTTGTCATCGGCGAGACCGTCGGGTCTGTCCAATTCTGTTTTCAGGAGGCTATCCACAGATCTGACGATATAGGAGATAACTTGTGGTGGTGTGTAATAGACACCTCGATCCACGCGTCGCTGCGGATTGTATTGGGCGAGGAAAGTCTCATAGAAGTGGATAACCGGATCTTCAAGACGGTTTCTGGCAACAAACGCCGTGCGGAGCATCTCTGTCGGGACGTTTCGGAGAAGCGTTGCGATGTCGTCCAGAATGTAAGTAACGTTCGTCTCCAGTGTCGGAGAGGCGACGTGATGAAAGAGTTGGACGAGGAAAGGGTTTGATCTTGGGAGCGCGTCAACGGCGGTGTGTCGTGAGAAGTTCGTTGCGTTCGGGAGTGTGCAGCGCGCGGCGAACAATCCGTAAGCGAGGGTTTGGGCGTACATATCGGCAAAATCAGTAGGTGTCAGTGTAGAGATGAGCAGCTCCTTGAACGCCGAGAACATCCCATAAATCTCACTGTTTTCATCCGTGAGTGTCGTGGAAATTTGTGTCTGAAGTTCCCGCGTCCGTCTGGCGAGGTATCTCGCGAGTGTCTCTGGGGAGGTAATTGGGATCTGTCCCGCGTTCAGAAAGCGTTCCAACAGTGTTTCTAAACTTTCGGTGCCGTCCGAGATCCGTGCTTGTTCACGCAGCTGCCCATCCCGCCACAACTGGAAATCGATAAAATTGGTGAGGATGAAGTTGTCAAGGTTATTGATAAAACGTTCATTCTGTTCTCTGGCGTGTCCGGTAAGTCTGTCCAGATCTCTGCCGTATCTCTCCGCTTCAATATAGCCGATGGGTAGTAACCCGTCCATCGCAATAAAATCCGGTCTCCCAATCTGATCCAATCGTCTCGGTTCTTGTGTGAATGTGATGGTGTCTCTGTCAAAACAGTCCGTAGACACTTTCTCAAGGAAAGTTTGGAGGTGTGGGAATAGGGAGAGTTCGGGGGTTGCTTCAGCGGTGGTTCGCGTCTGGTTTATCTGCTGAAGGTAACGGTCACAGTGTGTTTGAAAGTTCATTATGTTATTTAGAGATTAACAGTTATGTAAATTCTATAATCTTGCCCCCTGATAAGGGGAATAAATGGGGTTATCCTGATTCAGACAGACAGCACCTGTATTATACACCTTCTATATCCGAAGTTCAACTCTTTTTCCAACATTCCACAGAGACCCTATTCACGCAAAATAAAAAATTAATTTGCATTCTTAGATTATATATGCTATTATAGATAATGTAAAATATATTAAGTATATAAAAGGATATAAAATAAACAACCTGTGCTAATTGTTTGACGGAGGTATCATTCACACAGTTTTCGTAACGTCCGCTGTTAGCTTGCGCCATAACGAGAACTGAGGACTGAAAGATTTTTCGCAGAAAAATCGTACTGATAACTTGACAACCAACTCTCTGACAACCAACCTCTTGGTAACATTTTTTTTAAACCGGATATCACAGAAAAACGCTTACGAACCCACACAGTGACTAAGTTATCAACCATATTTGAAAAATTACCAAAAAGCAAAAAAAGATACCATATGGTATCTTTTTAAGAAAATTGGTATCTTTTTTTAAGGAGGATTTTCTCATGAAATTAGAGGAGAAACACAAACAATTTGCAGTCAAGTGCTTCGCACGATTCATGACGCGTGCCGAAGTCGTTGAAGCATTCCTCGAAGAATTCGCAGACGATCTGCCACCACCCCCTGAACTTGAAAAATGTACGCAAGAAGAATTTATGGAAGTCTATGAGGGTGAGTCTCTGAAAGACAAACGCAAGAGAGATGAAGAAGTCGCCAAAATCCTTGAAGAATATAAGGAAGACTACAGACAGACCTACGGTGCCGATGCCAGCACAAAATTTGAGGAAGACCGCGACACACTTCAGGAAAAAAGTCGACAAGATTGGTACAAAAGAGATTGGTTGGAATTCTGCAGAGAGGATCGTTTGAATCATCAAGCGGAAGTGGAAGAACACTTTGAAGAGACCAAGCAAGAGATCTCGAATCAACTCCGCAGGCTTAACATTATCCATCCGCGGTTTCCAAATAAGTATCGCGACCTCTTCAATCAAGCCCGAGAACACTACTTCAACGAGTATCGGGGCGAAAATCTCGGTATCGCTGAAAACGTTCTCAGGGAATTAGAAATCTTGCTCGGTTACGCCAAACAATGCATCTTTCACGAAAAAAAACAGACAGACGCGATGAAATTCATAACATTGGCACACCAAATCCTGAAGACCACCGTCGCACACAACGCCATCAGCGCGAAACAGGAAATCGTGGACATCACACCGCAAAGCGTCAAAGCGTTAGCGGATTCTCAGAAAGCCTTAAACGACCAACTCAAGGAGGTAACACAACAACTCACAGATAAATAATCCTTAATGCCTCTGCAAAATCGCTTGACAATCAAAGCCCCAGATGGTATCCTTATCTAAACCGGCACCTAATAAGAAACTTAGTGCTACGGTTTGAAGAAAAAAATGAGACGCTTTGGAACGCAAGGTCCCGTTCATCCAGAGAGGAACTATGTTGTCAGCCGCGCTACTGAACTCGCAGATTTCGTCATGCGTGTCAAAGAGGGACGCTATATCGTCATCTTCGCACCACGGCAGACCGGCAAGACAACCTTCTTCCAACGCGCCTTAGACGTATTCGCAGACGAAGAACCAGCATACTTTCCAATTCCATTAAATTTTGAGGAATATGAAGGTTGCGTTCCGGCGGTTTTTTATGAGAATTTCTACGAGGATCTTCTGGAAGCGATAGAAAATGTTTTTGCGCGGCGCGGAGAGGCTCTTTCTGAGGCATTGACAGAATTTTTGGAGAACGCAGAGATAACCGATCATTTCTCAATGAGAAGATTCTTTAGAAACTTTTCCAAGTTTTTGGGTGATCAGCGCGTTATCTTGATCATAGACGAGTTTGACGGTATCCCGAAGGAAGCCGTGAAAGGTTTTCTACATTCACTGCGTCGTATCTACGTCTCAAACGCCGTTTCGCGATGTCCGCATAGTGTCGGCATTGTTGGGGTCAAAAGTATTACGCAGCTGAACTATAGTGGAACTATCTCCCCGTTCAATATCCAAGATGAGTTCAACTTATCCAACTTCACACTTGAACAGGTGCAAGAACTCCTTTGGCAATATACAGATGAGGTTGGTCAGAAATTTGTTCCAGAAGTGATTGAATCGATTCACAGACAGACCGCCGGACAACCCGTTCTTGTCAACCGATTCGCGCAGATCCTCACAGAAGAATTTGATATTCCGAAAACCGAACCGATTACGATGGTACACTTTGCAACGGCGCATGCGCAACTTCTTGAGGAAAACAATGTCAATCTTACGCATCTGCTTACCAATATCCGCAGAGATAGGCGGTTTGGAACACTCCTGATGAAAATCGCTTCTTATGATATCGGCATTCCCTTTACGCGGCACAATGAAATCATGAATGAACTTGAGAGATATGGGGTTATTAAAGAAAGCACTGACGGTATGTGTGAGATTCTCAATCCAATTTATTTTTATTGCATTCTGCGAGAGTTTAAACCAATCGTAAACGGCTTGGAACAAGAATACTTCCGGTAAAAGGTCAGAGATGAATTTCAGAATTATCTCACTTCTACGGAGGAAACGGAGTATGAAATGCCGTATTGTACCGTGTGTAAGATAGAGATTGATTTTGAATACGATATAGCACTTTCTGACGGGCAATACCTTCATTATTCCTGCGTTCTCATGTTGCAAATGCGAAAACATGAGATTGAATCCGTACTGCGGAAGCAGAAGCCACAACTCATGTTGTCGCTCTTTGTGCCAACTGACGGAGCGCAACAAAATATTGCCTCCGAAGCCGAAATTGAAGACTTACGTGCGAAACTCGCGAAGTTAGAATCCATTTTAACCGGACTTTATAACTATCTGCCGTGTTGGCCCCCGGATTGGGAAGAGCGGAAGCAGATTCTTATCAAGGAAAACGGTTCCATCTGTTCACATTGTGACGAGGCGGAGGATGTCTATCTACTGCATGATATCCCCATATTTGAAGGCGGGACGAACGCGTTGGATAATCTCACATTGATCTGTGCAGAATGTTACAGGAGTATGTACCGTGAAGTCGATATTTTTGGCACTTCTACGCTAAAACCGTCACAATCGGAATTCTCGGAACAGTTTTCCGAAATCCAGTCTGCTATTGACAACAATCAGAAAATCCAGTTTGACTATAAGAAGCCGAGTACTAAAAGATGGATGACGCGCGTCGTTGTACCAGAACGGCTCTTCAATATCCCAAACAGCCGAGAATCCGGTGAGACGTTGTGTGTGGAAGGTTTCTGTGAGTTACGACAGGATACCCGCGTTTTTGCCCTTGAGCGAATGCAGGACTTAGCAGTCATTGAGGATTAGCGAGGGTAAGCGATAATGTTGAAATACTTATGGTAACCCAAGTTGCCACTAACAAATCTTGAACGTTCCAACGAGGGACCTTAGGCATTTTCCTCACCCCAGATGAAGATTAAGAATTTAATCGGGTAATTCTGAGGCGTGTGATAACAAATAGATCGGTTCGTAGTAGTGCGATTCATCGCACGTCTTGTAGCCACAATTACCCAATTTATTTGTTAAACCTCATGCGGGGTGATATGTCTATAGAAACTCCAGCGGAGTGCTATGTGCACAAATAGATGGCAACTTGGGTTATCGTAATTGGATCTCCCTTAATTGAATATTCACTGGGAAGCAGCAACCATGCAGGTGTTAGATATAAGAGCTCTCTATTACATTACACATATAGATAATCTGCCTTCTATCCTTGCTAATGGGCTTCTTTCTCATGAAAGAATTAGATCGGAAGATGTTCAGAACACAACAATTTACCTCGAGCACCTTGTCAATAAGCGCGGGAACAAATATACCTCTGATGGCAAAAATCTCTGGCACTACGCGAATCTATTTTTTCAGCCTCGTAATCCAATGCTATTCAGTGTTATTAAATCAAAAGGTAAACAGAACATTACCGTTTTGCGCATTTCAAACACAGTCTTGCAGAGACAAGGAATTTTTATTACGGATGGTATCGCATCCAACAAGCTAACTCAAATTTATCCTCTATCTGAAGGGCTAGAAATACTTCAGGCACAAGAAAATATGTTCCAATCCAGCGCGTGGATTTCGTGGAACCATTCCGACAAAGTTAAGCGTCAATTGATGGCAGAATGTTTAGTCCCTAATCAAATTGGTTCCAAGGATATTCAGCAGTTCATCGTTGCTGACCAGAGTGTTGCTAACTCACTTCGTGCTCGCTTATCATCCTCTCATACTCGGAAACTGGTTGTTGCAACTGATATAGGTAGCAACATATTCACACCGTTTAACTAAAGTGTAGATTTGTTTAAACCTTCTCTATATCTGCAACTAGTATAGAAGCTAAGCGTTAATGAAGACAGAGGATCACATCCTAACTTAATACAACAGAACTGGCATTCAAAAGAGAAAACAATGAAAATAAAGAGTCTCTACTATATTACGCATATAGATAACTTGCCTTCTATCTTTAAACAAGGTATCCTTTCCCACGAAAGAATTGAAGCAGAGGGCAGACAATCTATTTCAATGTTTAAAGGAAGAACTGATGCGAAAAATAACATCAGTAAAAGGGGGAAAATTAAACCCTATAATGGTGGAAAAAACCTCTTGAGTTACGCGAATTTGTTGTTTCAACCACGTAACCCGATGATGTATCGTGCTATCTTTGAAACAGGTAAGGACAAACTTGCCGTTCTTGAAGTAGCAGACACAGTCTTAAATGAACAAGGAATTATCATTGCAGACGGGAACGCGATTGATGAATTAACACAATTCTATCCAGGCATTCAAGGGTTGAAAAAACTGCAACAACAAGGAAAAGTAATTCAGAGTGAGTGGTGGAAGAAGTCGGATGGATCAAAGCGCAAAATTATGGCAGAATGTCTAGTGCCTGACTATGTCAAACCTGAACATATCCGTTCAGTTGTCATCGCCGACGATACACAGAGAAATTGGGTGCAGGGAACATTTAATAATCTTAAATTTCCTATTATTTGTCAACCCGATATGTTTTTCCAACCTAAGCGTCGGATTGCAATCGGTAAAAATATTTCTCTTATTGACGGCGGTGATATGTTTTTCTCTGAATTACAGACATTAACAGTTACAGTCAACCTTCAAGAAGTCATGGGCAAAGGATTGGCACTACGCACAAGAGAGCAATTTCCTGATGTCTACGTAGAATATGAGAAAGCGTGTCGCTCAAAGAAGATCAGGACCGAACGGCCTTATATCTATAAGCGCGAAGCATCGGTTGCTAATGAATTAACGGATCTTAAACCACATCGTGTGACCATTAAAAACCCTGTAAAGTGGTTTTTACTTTTTGCAACGAAACGCCATTGGCGCACAAACTCGCGGATAGAAGACATTGAAAATGGTTTGAAGTGGTTAGAGAAAAACTGTAAAGAAGAAGGGGTCCAATCGCTCGCGGTATCTGCCCTAGGTTGTGCACTGGGAGGTTTAAACTGGACAGATGTCGCTCCCTTGATGTGTAAGTCCCTTGATAAAATAGGTATTCCTGTTGAAATCTATCTCCCCCGTGAATACCCAATTGAGCCTCAACATTTAACGGAATCACATCTTCTCTCCCGCTGATAGGTGGCGAATTTCTTGATTCACTCATTTTTACATCTGAATATAACTTTCACGCGGTTCCGCCAAATCTGCGAGGACTTTCGGACCCACCTTCAAAAACCGTCCATTCAGCATGATGAATCGGACACTACCCGATGCATCTCTCCGTAAAAAGAGATATTCCCCGACAAATTGAATATCTTCAGTGGACATCTCCGCCAACCCGTCGTCAGAGATCAGGAACGTGTCTGTCGTATTAGGCAATTCGAGGGTGAAACCTGTCCCTAAAACATCGGCATCCGTGCGAACCTCAATGTCAGAAATAGTGGGGTGTGTTTTGATGGCGGGTCTCATCGGAAAAAGGAGCGTGTTCAGGGCTGCAGGCGATTCGCTGTTACGCCGATAGATAACGCTGTCTCCTTCTAATGCTACCGTCAGGTCTGTCGTATCGGTTGCACCGATAAAGAGGTTACTACGGCGTGTATCTTCGGTCCAAGTATGTCCGGTATCAGTGTTGATCTGAGCATCTATCCCACCACCGAGATGGAAAGTCTGTTCAAGTGTCTGCGCTTCCGCACCCAACACGAGGTCGTGCAAGATAAAGTATTCGCCTTTAAGGTAGAAGATGGCGCGTTTGTGGTGCGCAGCTGCAGTTTGACACCATTTTTCGACGAAATCAAAAGCAGACGTTGTTATCCATTGTGTATTAAGGGCATCGGGGACAGTTCGTGTCGTACCAAGCAAGCGGGCTGCGCCTGTTGTGAGTTGTCGTCCGTGTGCATAGAGTGCCAGACTTGATATATTGGCGTTTTTAGAGTGTCCCTTTGGCTGTGCGTCAAAGAACAGGTATTGTCCGTCAGACTTCCAGTTATCTCTCATGACGTAACAACCGGTCTCGGGGAGCGCGTGCGATGTGGTGTCGGGAGACTTGAAACTGCTATCAGCGATGGTGCAAAGTTCGGCGGCATCGAAGTTCGGAGCGGGCAGCGGACCGAGTGGCGGAAACGAACCGTCAGGTTGACTCAAATGGATACATGTCGCCACCAGTTTTTCAAGCAACATCCGTAGGTCTTCAGTTTGATCGTCAGACTGAAAACGGATGAATTTGGCGAAATCCGCGATTGCCTCAGCTTGTGCCCGGAGTGTCCGGTCTTTGTGAAACCCGTCAGTGTGGAAGAAGGCATCGGCTATCCACTTATAACGCTGCAGTGTTAATTTACGGAGTTGTTCGCTTCCACGGTATTCCGGGAACAGGTGTGCTGCGATACCGATTTCTGTAGTCGCTGTAATGGCTGGAGTCGGATGAACAGACAACCGAAGCAGACACTCAAGATAGGTTTTGGCTGTGGTGTAGGTGTCAGAACGTTCTAATAGGGGGACATCGGGGTTAGAAACCCCTCCTACAAAGTCTTTCAGGAACTGCTGCCGGAATCTGGTATAGGCGGTTTTCGCGGCAGGTATATCGTCTGTGGAGACGGCGGCTTTGACAGTTTCGAGTCCCGGAAAATCCAAGTTGAGCGCGTCAAAAAAATCGCTATCGCTGAGGGGTAAATCAAATTGATTTTGCGGTGTGAAATTCCGTTTGAGAACAGCGTTGTAAGTATCAATCACAGGTGTCAGAATCGGGAGGTTCCGTTCGTTTGCAAGCGAGAAGGCGACATCAGTCGGTAGGGTCAGATGCGAATCTGTCGACGCGGGCGCGACTTCTCCAAGTACTGCAGAAACCCTTCCGAATCCAGCGAGTCGCCAGAGTTCGGATTGCGGAAGCGATGCACAGAGACTACCTACCAATGCCAATGCGCTTCCGGCTTCAAGTCTCGGACGCGGTTCGCCATCGGGATAGGCGTAGAGATAAACGGCGTGTTCTAACAGGATACGCGCGAGTTCTCGGTATCCGAACTCGGTGAGTGGTTCGTGCGCAGCGGCTGCGATGCCCTCAATGACACGCGCCGCGACGGATTCCAACCGCCATGCCGGATGTTGTGGCGTAAATTCAACCGGTGTCGGGTTCGTTTCCGAGAAGGTCAGCAGCTCCTCAAAATCGGCTATCGGTTCAAATTGCGCGATGAGAGGGATCTGCTGCTTCGCGAGTTCTTGTGCCAGCAATTGGATATGTTCAGTTCGGAGCGTCGTCCATTTTTCCAACAGCATGTTATGTCCTATGTTTCAATTTGATGGATGGTTTCCGACATGATAGCAGTATTAGGAATGATTTGTCAACCGACAGAATCTTTTTGGTGTAGAAGCGATCTCTGGTCGCAAATTTCGCTGACCGCTGACGGCTATTCCCCTAATAACTGAACACTGGCATAAAAAAAGCGGGGATGGTAAAACCACCCCCGTTTGAAATTCTAAAGAATGTTGATTTTAGACGGATAGTGCGGAAACCGCGGCAGCCTCGCTGTCGTAATGTTCAAAGACCCGAACGAGACGGCTGAGAACAACCAGATTTTTGATCTGTTTACTGACATTGATAACCCCAATACGCCCTTTCTTTCGTGCTGTCATGGCACGGACTCCCATGAGTGCACCAAGTCCTGAGCTGTCGATTTTATTGACGTTCTCGAAATTGATGAGGATACGGGGTGTATCGGACATCTCTAATTGCGGCGAGAGTGCTACCTGTAATTCGGATACAGAGGGTCCCATTAATTTTCCGTTGGGTTCCAAAATCGTGATGCCATTTTGCTGACGAATTTTAGTTGTCATGATTTGCTCCTTAAAGTTGTCAATTTACTTCTCTAAATTTTTTATACTATTTGAAGGTTTAATTTGCTTATTTGATAGTTTAGTCAGATACGATCAAAAAAAGTTCGTTTTTTTAGAGAGTATCTCATAAATATCCACGTGTTGAATCAAGTCTCGCCATTCAAGTCCGCATCCTTTTTATTTGCCGATTAGCGAGGCTTTCAATTGTTAATGACGCATTTCGTTAGCAAAAAGGGTGCAAAATTTTCAAAAAAATCGCAAGAAACAAGGTCTATTGGCGTATTCAATCCAAAATTAGCGTTTTTTTTGTGGTAGATCGCGATTTGGAGGGCTAAGCGAATAACTACAGACACATGTGCAAAACAAAACAGGGGACGGTAAAACCACCCCCTGTTTGACGTTCCATGGAATTTTGAGTTTTAAGCGGATAGTGCGGAAACTGCAGCAGCCTCGTTGTCGAACCGTTCGAAGAGGCTCGCGAGTCGGCTAAGAACTATCAGATTGTTAATCTGTTTGCTGACATTGATGACTCCGACACGCCCTTTCTTCCGTGCTACAGCGGCACGTGCGATCATGAGGGCACCGAGTCCTGAACTGTCGACTCTATTGACGTTCTCGAAATTGATGAGGATACGAGGTGTATCGGAACCCGCTATCTGCGGCGAGATCGCGTCCCATAATTCCGATGCTGCGGGTCCCATTATTTTTCCGTTGGGTTCCACAATTGCGATGCCGTTTTCTTGGCGGATTTTAGTAATCATGATTTTTCCCTTTTTTTTGATTATTTTGAAATATTAATCAATTTCTCTTGTGAATTTTATATTACTTAACGTTCAATTTAAGTGTTCGTTTACTTAAGGGACTGTTTAGAAAAAACGTTTTTGTGTGGTTTTCAGTTTTCAGTAATAGTTGTAGGTTTCTATGAGCAGTTAGTTATAGGTTTTCAGTAGGTATTGCGTGCTGTCTAAAAAAGAGAGGAGGGTTTTAACCATCCCCTCTTTGTGTTTCACGAACCGTAGACTTTAGGTGGATAGTCCTGAAATCCCATCAGCCTCGCTGTCAAAATGTTCAAAGAGACTGACGATTCGACTCAGAACTATCAGATTTCTAATGTGTTTTCCAACATTGACGACCCCAATACGGCCATTCTTTCGCGATGCGAGGGTGCGTGCTTCCATAAGGGCACCGAGTCCTGAACTGTCAATCATATTGACGTTCTCAAAGTTGATGAGAATGCGTGGCGCATCGGAAACCTCTACCTCTGGCAAGATGACTTCTCGTAATTCAGATACGGAGGGTCCAACTATTTTCCCACTCGGTTCCACAATCGTAACGCCATCTTGCTGGCGAATTTCAGTTGCCATAATTTCTCCTTTTAGGTATTTGCTGCTTTAATCAGATCCTGTTCAGAAAGAGTTCGTTTTTGGTGCAGTTATCAGTTATCAGGAACGGCTGTGGGTTCTATCAGCGGTCAGTTATACGCTTTCGGTAGGTGTTGCGTGTTATTGAAAAAAGTGCAGGGTTTGACCGCCCGTTCTTGGTATTTCACTGAACCGTGGACTTTAGGTGGATAACTCTGAAACTGCGGCATCCTCACTATCGTAATGTTCAAAAACCCGAATGAGTCGAGTCAAAACAATCAGGTCCTTGATCTGTTTACTAACATTAATGATCCCAATACGACCGTTCTTTCGTGATGTGAGGGTACGTACCTCAGCGAGAGCACCGAGTCCTGAACTATCCATCCTATTGACGTTCTCAAAATTGATGAGGATGTGCGGTGCGTCGGAGACCTCTATCTCTGGCAAGATGACTTCCCGTAATTCAGATACCGAGGATCCGCCCATTTTCCTACCGGGTTCCCAAATTGTGATGCCATTTCTTTTGCGAATTTTTGCTGTCATAATTCTCTCTCTATTCCGTTTGCTAAAAGACTTGAGATACTAATTTACTTCTTTCATGAATGTTACACTATAGGACTTACGCAGCAACCTCGCCAGCGGCGTATAGTAGTAGCGATCTGTAAGAAAATTCCGTAAATCCTAACACTGTTTAAGAAACGTTCAATTTAGGTATTCGTTACTTGAATCCAACGCCGCCAGAAAAAATTCGCTTTCCCAGTCCAGTTGCCTATCTTAGTTCCAATATATTCTCTCCTGTTTCAAAGATAGCAATCGCCTTCAATTGCTAATGACACAGCGGGTAGGGAAAAAGGGTGCATTATTTTTAGAAAAATTGTAAGATGCTGTATATAGTTGTGTAGCAAGTTTTGTGCCAAGCCTTCAGAATAAATAAGGTATTGTGTCAAACTTCTTGGAATTCAGAAATATATTGCGCCATCAACCGCCTAAAACATAGGCATCTACTCAGTTTATCAAAAGTGATTCATTCTTTTGTAGCAATTAGTGTTAACGGGATGGAAACCTATTTTTAAGCTACTCCGTATTGCAAGACGCAAAAATTGTAATAGGCAGCGCAATATTTGCATGTATTCTAAAATGATTGTTTCATTGAATGCGGTATTTTTTCGGAGTGTAACATTCAACTGAATCCGAAAAAACAATTTGACAGAATCAAAAGATTATGTGATAATTTTGTGGATTGTATGATCTTTTGCCATGCGCGTTTGTCCGACGCGCTTTTTCAAAGTTTAAAGAAAGGAAATTTTTACAATGGCAGTTACATTTCACCACGTTCATCTCCGCTGCGAAGACTTAGAAGGAGCCGTTCGCTACTACGAAGAGATGTTTGACGGAAAAGTTGATGAAACCGTTGAAGTCCGGGGTTTAAAAATAGTCCGAATGGAAATCGGCGGCGAACGGATTTTCCTCTCACCTAAATTAGGTGATATGGAAGTCGAAGACACCAGTGGCAATCCACGTTGGGGTGTCTACCAACTCGCTTTCACTGTAGAAGATCTCGACGCGGAGGTCGCCAAACTTCAAGCGAAAGGCGCGGAACTTGAAGACCTGAAACCCCAAGGATTAATGATGGCGTTCTTTAAGGGACCTGATAATGTTCAAATCGAGCTCATTGAGGCTTAGCGTCGGCGAAATAAAGCCGCATAAGCGGTACCATGAAATTCAGCGAACTCTTCCATACCATTCAAGGTGAAGGGCAACTCATTGGTGTTCCGTCTGTTTTTTTTCGAACGAGTTATTGTAATCTGAGATGTGTTTGGTGTGATACACCTTACACATCTTGGGAACCTGAAGATCGGGACATCACTGTTGCTGAAAGCGTTGCTGCAATCACGCGGTACGGGTGTAAACATATCGTTATCACTGGTGGTGAGCCTTTTATTCAACCCAAGGAATTGATGGAGCTCTGTTATGAACTTGATAAGCGCGGACACCACATTACGATTGAAACGAACGCCACACTTTTTGCGGAGGTTGCAGCGCATCTCATCTCAATGAGTCCGAAGTTACGGAATTCCAATCCGCCGGAAGATAATCGCTTTTTCAAACGTCACGAACGCGAACGCATTTGTCCAGAGGTTATCCGCAAGTTTTTAGACGCGTATCCATGTCAAGTAAAATTTGTCGTCGATACACCAGAAGATTTGACTGAGATCCAGACCTTACAAACAGAAATCGGTATCCCCGCTGAGGCGATTTTGCTGATGCCCCAAGGAACAACGTCTGCTGTGCTACAACAGAAACAGGAATGGCTGGTCAACCTCTGCAAAGAGAACGGATATCGCTATTCGCCGCGTGTACATGTCGATATTTGGGGCGATAAACGCGGGGTCTGATAGTTAACCGGAAACCAAATCGGGAGACAGAAGTGAAGTATGACATCCTACTGAAAGGTGGTACTGTCATTGATGCCGCTCAGGGTTTGAATGCAGTGCGAGATGTCGCAATTGCTGGCGGTGTTATCGCAGCGATTGAACCCGACATTTCGGATAACGCGGCGACTCAGACGGTCTCTGTTAAAGATAAGTACGTAACACCCGGACTTGTTGATATCCACACACACGTCTATTACGGTGTGACAACATGGGGCATCAGAGCCGACACAATCTGCCCGATGGCAGGGACGACTACTGTTGTAGATGCGGGTAGCCCGAGTTGGGTGACATTCCCCGGTTTCCGAGAATTCATCGCCGAACCCGCGCTGACAAATATCCTCACCTACATCCATATCTCCGGTATCGGACTCGTCTACGGACCTGTGGGCGAAATGTTCGATATGGCTTACGCTGATCCCGGACGCGTTGCGGAGACGTTACAACAGCATCGCGATATTACCGTCGGGGTGAAGGTACGTCAAGGGAAAGGGCAAGTGGGTGATAACGGTGTTGAACCGTTGAAACTTGCTATCCAAGCCGCCGAGCGCGCCGGAACGTCCGTCATGTGCCATATCGGTGCAGGTGTGCCGCTCCCCGATATATTGAAATTATTGCGTCCCGGGGATGTGATTACACACTGCTTCCAAGGCAACGGTGATAACATCATTGACGAAAAGGGCAGGGTCATCCGGGAGGCATGGAAGGCGCGCGAGGACGGTATTATCTTTGATGTAGGACACGGTGCTGGCAGTTTCCATTACGAAATTGCCCAACGTGCTATGGAGCAGGGCTTCATCTCCGATGTTATCAGTACGGATCTTCACACTGGAAACATCAACGGTCCCGTCTACGATCTACCGACAACACTCTCGAAATTGATGCATTTGGGTTTATCGCTTGAAGACGTGATTGACAAGGCGACCTTCAGTGCTGCGAAGGCTATCCAACGTGAGGCGCAACTTGGAAATCTGAAAGTTGGCACCATCGCAGATGTTGCCGTATTTGAAATCCTTGAGGGTGAATTTGCATACTTTGATGCACACGGAAAAAAGTTTATCGGGAATAAGAAGTTGAAGGCAGCACTAACGATACGCGATGGGAAAATTTAAACCGATCATTAACAGGTATTGTGCAGATACTGGGCGGTAAACGCGAAACTTTCGCACATTTTTTTTTGACAAAGTTTTTTGCAATATGTTATAATTGAAGTGTTTGTGTCAGAGATATATTTTACATGAGTAAAAGGGTTCTATGGAAATCCAAGAAAGGATGGGCAACAATGAGTAATAACGATCCTATTACTAAAAGCGACCTTCAGACAATACTTGACCATATAACATCCGAAAGACAAAAAGTAGAAAACTATATCGACGACGAACTCGAAAAAACTAACACCAAAGTAGACGCACTGCAAAAAGGAGTCTCTGGTCTAAAAAAAGACATGTCAAATCTCGAAAACAAGGTTGACAATCTCGAAAACAAGGTTGATAACCTTACAGATGCCGTCGTAGAAGGTTTTGAAAACACAGAACAGATACTCTCCGACTGGGAAGAAAAACCTGTAAATCTCATTTCAAAAGAGAAAAAAGACAAACTACAGAAAACCGCATAATACCTATCACATAATTCCAACCCCGTAGCGATTAACCCACGACCAATCAATTAAACACGCGATTACATGTAGGATCGCAGCATTCCAAATCTACTTGTTGCAAAAATAAATATGGCGAACATAATAAGCAGAAAACTAAGTGGCTGTTATAGACGAGTTCTGGCTTTTTTATTAGTGATTGTAGCAGTCAGTCTGATTGTTGTTCTTGTGGTCTACCGCCAAGTCGGTGGACCTGAGGGGGCGCGCTATTGGATGGCAGAACAAGCCCTAAGCAGTATCGAAAAACACCTTACGTCAGAAGATCAAAGACCTGACGGCATTCCAGAGGAACAGATTATTGAAAATTTTCAACGCGTCCGTGAAGCGATTCGGAAACGACAGGTTAATCTGACATCACTCCATGAGGTGCTAAAATCGTATCAGACCGAGTTTAATGAAAAAAAACCGTCAACACCAGAGATTCAGGCGTTTCTCGGGAAACTTCAGCGCACAATTCTTACAAATACTGATAGTAAGAACTGACCCCTTCCTAACCCCACCCACAACATCCAAGTAATTGTAGATTTTACCATAAAGTTATTATTTTGCTTTTTATTAAACTTTTTTTGTTATATATTGTCATATAGAAGCATAAGTGGCACATGAAATGTTGTCATATAAAACCATGAATATAAATTTAAGCATTTATTTATGGGTTTGCTTACGTGTCTTTTATTTCTCGGCATTTTATTGAAATCTATAGGTTATAATATATGGATTCATTGGAAAATATTCTACAACAATGTGGAGAAAAACAGAATAGAGCCTCAAAGCAACGGAAAACGGTTGTCTCGCCTGCGTTCCATAAAGAGTTCTTTCATCTCACTGTTCATTGTGCAAACGGTTATTCAGTTCTCGTTGATGATCTTAAACATGCCTCCATCGCGTGTATGCCGCTCGCGCGCGCCCCAGACACAATTGATATGCCGCGCGGTTTTGAAGAGTGTGCATACCACTATGGATACAAAACGATCCGGGACTGGGGCATCTTCCAGTGGCACGCATCTTGGGGCATCCGTATTTATACGGGTGTGCCCTCCGAACGTGATGGTGCCTTCTGGCATGACCTTGAGTTCACTTACCAAGCGATCCACACAGCACCCGAAGCGGTCTCAGATTGCCTTGCGGCACTTATCAGCCTGACGAAAAACCCGCTCTTGACAATGACACCTTCTGGCGGATTACGCTTTTCCTGTCGTATTACCGATTACCTGCATCGCAAACCCGAACAGATCCATATCTACAAACATACACCGACCCCAGAAAACGCTGATCATAGAGATATTTATCTCGCGATCTCAGGCGAAGACTCCTATACACCATGGGACGCACGCCATGAAATCTTGGTCGGTAACCTCATTGAACCGCCGATCTTTGAAAAAGATGTTCTTTTCGCTCCACTTGATAAACTCAAAGCAGAACTCCATCAACCCGCCTCCTATCCAATTAGAGAAGAGTTTGAACCCTCGGACCTCAAGTATGAAGAACCCGATCCAGAACACGAAGCGAAAATCATCGCTGT
Organism: Candidatus Poribacteria bacterium; assembly: GCA_965208735.1. GTDB lineage: Bacteria > Poribacteria > WGA-4E > WGA-4E > WGA-3G > WGA-3G. The sequence goes on along the minus strand of CBDBPM010000002.1, from coordinate 5,714,427 downwards.
CAGAGAAGGGAAGCTTACACCCTTCGCGATAAAACGCCCGAGACCGATTTTACACAAGCAGATGCCCAACACGGATACATACGATTTTACGAAACAGTTCCAGCAATATGAGATTTCTGCCAGTATGATCGAAGATTGGTGTGCCCGCGGTCAGAATGAGGTATTAGGCGCGTTCGCGAAAACACTCCTACAAGTGCTTGCCATCCGGAGCCGATCACACGGTTATGCTGTTCAACGCATCCGAAACGCTGTTTATACCTTTGAGTGGCGGGAATCCGAGATAGTTGCGCAACTGCAGGGTGGTAGCAAACATTGGCACAGACTTAAGAAATTTTTCGCGTATTACCAGCGCGACACCGATGCCCCGATGCGATCGGATGGCAACGTGTTAGAGTTCTGGTTTCCGAACGGAAAGAAGGATACGCCACGCCGCGAATCGGAACCTTGGCATCCGGGGAATCAGATATTCCAGATCCGCACGGGTTACTATGGATACCAATCACTCTTCGACTATAATGCCGGTCAATACTTCGTTATGACACAAACCGCAAAGACTTTCTTAGATGCAATCGAAACGGAAGTTGCGCGCGATACCTGTATAAAGCATGCAATGCTCACACCCCTAAAGTCTTTCAAAGGCAAAATAGATTGGGACACACCCGTCAAGGAGGCGGATGTGCTTTGGATTGTTGGAATCCCAGAATGCGGGTTACGTTTGCTCTGGCTCCGAGCACAGCGCCTCTTCGGTGCTGACGAGACACCTATTTGTTATGAACGCAACGGTTCAGGCTATTTTGAAGACAAACGGCTCCAAGCCCTTTATGAACGGACGGTTGCCATTACAATCACCGAAAACATTCAGAAGTTCCAGATACAGCTGCCAAACAAAAAAGCCGTCTTACTCACTGCCCTCCCGGTTCCTGGTATTACAGATAGACCGGAGACGCTTTTGTTCGATTGGGTAGACTATGAGATTGCTGGGAACCTTGATAACCTCGCGGAGACGCTCCGAATCCGTAAATGTTTCGAGACAGATCGAGACGATCTCACTGCTACATCCAACAAAGAGGAGGTCCAACGGATTTTGGGGTGTTCATCAAGACATGCAAATCGGGTACTTATGGAACTTAGAGGTGGTGCCCCCCTACGCGTCCCGATACGAGACCAAATCTTTGATGCGCTCGCGGATGGCGAAAAGAAAACAGCAGAACTCGCAGAACAAATTGAGGGGCATCCGAAGGCTGTTGTCAATGAACTCATACGTCTTGTGAAAATAGGTAAGATTGTCAGAGTACGACGGGGTGTGTATAGTCTAATTGAAGGTATATAAATCCTGATCCAGCCAATCATGACATGTCTTATCCGTCCTACCTTAGGCAGAAAAACCCGTTATTATTTCTCGAATCTGGTTTGTAGAAACGTCGTCGCTTAAACGCGTATGCATAATATGTGTAAGTGCGCTTTGGTACCTCGCCTGTGCATCTCCCCAAGCATCGAGAAGCATTCTGTTTTCGGTCGCTTCGGGTTGCACGGTGGCTCGCAAGAGTTGATGGATCACCGAAAGGTAAAACAACAGGTGATGACCGTCAACACGTGCTGCTACCTCTGCGGAGGGGCAGGTTTCACGGTGCGTGCTTACCCATTCGGCATAAGTGTTGACGAGTGCTCTGTCTAAGAGAGACACAAAGTTCGCGTTTCCTGATGGCGAAACAAGAAAGGCACCGATACTGTTGAGCAGCTGCACAAGGCGCATCTCTTGCCAATTCCAACCGATACTCGCGAAATCAATAAAAAACGCAGATGCTTCGTCTCGGATGACGATATTTCGAGCGTTATTGTCCAGACTTCCGAGTGTCATCGGTGCGTTCTGTAGACGGTTGGCGAGTACATGCCACGCGTTCGCGAGTGTCTCTGTTTGCGTAGATGACATCGGGCTGCTGCTGAGATGAGAGAGGTAACCGACGACTTTTTTGCCTTGTTCCAGTGAATTTCGCAGGGTTGTGTGTGCGTCAAAACAGAAGATGTATGGCGCGAATTGTGCTGCATGGGTCGTGAAACAGGTCTCAATGTTGCATAATTCTCGGAGTATAGTGTTCAAAAGTGGCGTCAGGTGTTGTATGGATTTCTCTTCGCTTTGTGCGAGTGCGTCAAGCGTGAGTTCACCACACCACTCTATGAGTAGGGCGTGCTGGTCGTCTGATCTCCAAATGAGTTGTGGTACTTGACAACCGTTTTCATGTAACACTGAAAGGACGGCGGTTTCAATTTGGAGCGGTGTATATCCTGCATCGACGACGGACGTAGTAATAGCGTGCTGTTTCAGGAGGTAACTTTCGGTGCCGAGTTTCAGGCGACAGACGTTGTGTCTTTGCCGCATACCGTGCTGGATGCGTTCAAACTTGAGAGCATCAGACCCCGTTTTCAAGTGCGCAGCGATAGGTTTAATCAGATATTCCACCTTTTCCTCCTTCCCTTAAATTATACCACAGATTGCAAGCAAATGCTATAGTTCCTTGTGAGCCTTCAGAAGCATTATTTCTCTTGACATCTACCTAAAACGTGTGTTATAACAGTTAAACTTGAAATTCAACCGTTTCTGTGGTAAAATATTTGTATCAATTCCGATGAACGGGTGTTCATCGGGCGTTTAAACATCAATCGTAAAAACAACACACCTCCCGATTTGCACAGTGGGTTCTCTCACGCTGAGAGTCTGATGCGAATATGAAGGCGGTGGACGCGGAAACCCGGCAGAGGCGGCGTCGCTTCTGCGAACTTAGGAGGTTTTTTTGGCAGTTACAATGAAAGAGCTCCTTGAATGTGGAGTTCATTTTGGACATCAGACCCGTCGCTGGAATCCGAAGATGGCAGAGTACATCTTCGCTGAGCGGAACGGGATTTATATTATTGATTTGCAAAAGACGTTACGGATGCTTGAGACCGCGGCAGAGTTCGTGCAAGACATCGCTGCGAAGGGCGGCGGGATACTCTTTGTCGGTACAAAACGGCAATCCCAAGAAGCCGTACGCAGCGAGGCTGTTCGATGTGAGATGTACCACGTGAATAATCGCTGGCTTGGCGGTATGCTCACTAATTTCCAAACCATCCGTCGGAGTGTCAACCGTATGGACAAATTGGATGCCGATGAAACGAATGGGGTCTTTGAACAGATGCCGAAAAAAGAGGTGATACGCCTGCGACGCGAAAAAGGCAAGCTTGACAATAACCTCAGCGGGATCAGAGAAATGAAAAGGCTCCCGGAAGTCGTCATCGTAACGGATACACGTAAGGAGCATACGGCTATTGCCGAGGCGAATAAATTGGGTATCCCTATTATCGCTATTGTGGATACAAACTGCGACCCCGACCCCATTGATCTACCGGTACCAGGAAATGACGATGCAATCCGTTCGATTCGGCTTATCTGCTCTGTTTTGGCGGAGTCTGTCGTTCAAGGACGGGGTGGCGCGTCAGAAGGCGAACAGGTCTCAGAGGACGCAGGGCAACCCAAAACTGTTGCGCCCGTTGATGCTGTGCTTGTCGCCGAACGACATGAGGAAGAGAGTGCCACGGTCCTTGAAGAGGCACAGTTATCCGCAGAACCTGAAGCTATCGGTGACAGTGAGCAACGTCAAACACGTCCGCCACGTCAGCGACGGAAAGGCAGACCCCCACGGCGGCAATCCTAATAAGAGGTTTTTGCGCGCGATTGCTTCTTCATTGGCAGTCGCGCCATAAATATTTACCAGTTTCGGCGCGGTCAGAACCGTATAACGCGTTACTTATATTACAACCCTGCCTGCTGAAGCCTAAAATAAAAAGAGCAGTTCCTAAATAGTTCTTTTTCTCTATTTTTCTTGGTATATCTATGGAACGCCATAAAAAGTAGGTATATCTTCGGGCGAAGCGTCATGTGAGGCGGTATCTCTAAAACCATGATACAGTCTACAAAACCACACGACCCGCACCAGCCGCGACGTCGAAGCGGTATAGAAAATTACGACAATTGGTATAAAGAGCAAATAGGCGTTAGCATTTCGGTGCTAACTTTGACGGTTCGTCCTTGCACCGCGAACCTTGGTGCAAGCAAGTCGCTTATACCTTCTGCCCCGTAGCAGGTTGAGTTGGGTGTAGGCAGACTCAGACACTGACGAGTGTCGTAAGTAACAGGGGATTAAGGACCCTTTAAGAATTCTATGGGCTTCTTCAGAAAAACATAGGTTTTTAAGAACAGGATGGATGGCAATTACAGCAAAGATGGTTAGCGAGCTCCGTTCGCGTACAGGCGCGGGGATTATGGAATGTAAAAAAGCGCTAACCGAAACGAATGGTGATATTGACGTAGCAATTCAGAAGTTACGGGAGCAAGGTTTGAAGGCTTCCGAACTCAAAGGCAGCAGGGTAGCAGAAGAGGGCTTGATCGTTTCTTACATCCACCCTGGGAGTCGTGTTGGCACATTAGTCGAACTGAATTGTGAAACCGATTTCGTCGCGCGGACGGAGCAGTTCCAAGAGTTAGCGAAAGAGCTCGCGATGCAGGTAGCAGCGGCTAAACCGAAATATGTTAAAGCTGAAGATGTGCCTGCCGAGGATCTTGAAGCTGAAAAATCGATCCTAAAAGCACAAGCCGAAAAAGAAGGTAAACCCGCACATATCGCTGAACGGATCGTTGAGGGGCGTATCTCTAAATTTTACTCGGAGACGTGCCTCCTACAGCAGCCCTATATTCGCGATACAGATAAGACCATTGAGACCCTTGTCAAGGATGCTATCGCCCAATTGGGTGAGAATATCGTCGTCAAACGTTTTGTCCTTTATGTTCTTGGACAGTAATGATAATGGGATAGCAGTCAGTTAAGGTTTAGTGGCGATTACAGTAAATTTATCGCCACGGTAGACCTTTTTAACTCTCACTGCAAGGCAAACTAATAACTGAAAGCAGGCGTAGCCTGCGAACTGACAACTACTCTGGGGAAAAATCAGATGCAACAGATACTTCAAGAGACTGAATCTCGGATGAAGAAAACCATTGAAGTAACGGCGACAAAGTTGTCGCATGTGCAAACTGGACGTGCGACACCCGCACTTTTGGATCAGGTTACTGTTACCTACTACGGGACCAAAAGCCCGTTGAGTCAGGTCGGTACGATTACGACACCTGAACCGCGCCTGCTTGTTATTCAACCCTGGGATAAAACACTAATTACAGAGATTGAGAAAGCGATTGCACATTCGGATTTGGGGCTTTCGACGAGCAACGACGGGAACGTTATCCGAATACTGGTCCCCGAACTCACGACAGAGCGGCGGACTGAACTAACGAAGGTCGTGCGTAAACTTGCTGAAGAGGGTAAAGTCGCTATTCGGAATATCCGCCGGGATGCCAATGATGCTGTCAAAAAACTTGATGGCGATGCAGGCAGCGGCGGTAAAAATAAGGGTCGCGGCGGCGATAAGAAACGCGGAAAAAGCAGCGGAGACCCAGTGCAGCAGCTCACAGATGCATACATCAACCAGATTGAGGAATTAACGGAGGCGAAAGAAACGGAATTATTAGAAACTTAAGTGGTTCTCGGTTGTCAGTTATCAGTCGTTAGTCAACCACTTGTAGTGTTTTGCTTAGGTGTTTCTGCATACTGCTTTTGTTGTGCTTGCCACAGCATGCCTCTTAACTGATAACCAATAACTGAAAGGTTTTTCGCAGAAAAACCGAACTGATAACTATTTAAGCGGGATACAGAACCTATGTTTTGGCGGAGAGCCTTGAGTGTGGTTGTGCTGGTGCCGTTAGTCCTTCTCGTTATTTATCGGGGGGATTGGCTCTACCTGCTACTTGTATTGGGCGCTATGTTGATGATGCAAGTTGAGTACTGTCGTTTAGCACAACATTTCACTGAAAAATTGAATCCTGTGATGCCAGCACTCCTAACAGGTGTGTTCTGTTTGTTAGCGTATCTTTTGCCTACCTTGACAAGGTCTCTTCCTGTTCCAGCAGTCGTATTTGGTTTCTTTACGTTCGTGTTCATCTATGTTTTCGCTGAAAGCATCTTTAGAGCGAAAGTTGACGGTGAGTTGATCGCTGTCACGCTGAAATTAACCGGTATTCTGACAATTGGGTGGGTATTAGGATACCATCTCATTTTGCTCCGGAACGCGGAACCGGTTGGTAGACATCTGATTTTTTTATTAGCTGGTACGGTTTGGTGTAGCGACACTGGCGCGTATCTCGTCGGCAGAGCCTTCGGTAAACATAAACTCGGCACACCCGTTAGTCCTCGCAAAACAGTGGAGGGGACCATCGGTGGATTGGTCATCGGCACTTTAATCGGCTTTGGTCTTGGTATCGTTCTCCTGAAAGACACGTTCTCTTGGCTGGACGCTGCTTTTGTTGGGTTGTTGCTGAGCGCCCTCGGACAACTTGGGGACCTCAGCGCATCGCTGATGAAACGGACTGCTGGGGTCAAGGATTCGGGCGACGTTATCCCGGGACACGGCGGTTTTATTGATAGATGTGACAGTCTAATCTTTAGCACGCCTGCCCTCTACTACTACTGGGAATTAACAAGGCATTTAGGTTAATGGTTGTCAGTTACCAGTTATTAGTTAAGAGAAAGACTTGATGAATCAGATCGCCCTTTTAACTCATAACTGATAACCGAAAGATTTTTCGCAGAAAAATCGTACTGAAAACTGTTCCTCAGAAATTACACATGAAGTATATCGCCATACTCGGTAGCACGGGTTCTATTGGGAAGAACGCCCTCAGCGTTGTTGAAACGCATGCCGATGAATTTAAAGTTGTCGGTCTTGCAGCGAACCGGGACGTTGATACCCTTGAGCAACAGGTTCGGCGGTATCGTCCGGCGTTGGTGGCGGTAAATGAACCTACTGCAGCGGGCATACTCCGCGCACGAATTCGGGACATCAATGGGACACAAGTACTTGCGGGGACGGAAGGGCTTCAAGCTGTAGCAACACTGCCGCAAGCCTCCCAGGTCTTAGATGGAATGGGCGGGAGTGCGGGTTTGTTACCGACCTTGGCGGCGATCAATGCTGGCAAAGACATTGCTTTCGTTAATAAAGAAGTAATGGTCATGGCGGGACCGCTTGTTAACGCAGCGGTTAAGGCAAATGGCGTTAACTTGATACCGATAGACGGCGAAATGAGTGCTATCTTCCAATGTTTGGAGGGTACACGCGACCCGCAGGCAGATATCCATCGACTCCTGATTACTGCTTCTGGCGGGCCGTTCCGAGAGGTCCCGAAAGCAGAACTCTATTCTGTAACGCCAGACCAAGCGCTCCAGCACCCGAACTGGAAGATGGGACAGAAAATTACTATTGACTCCGCAACGATGATGAACAAAGGGCTGGAGGTCATCGAAGCGAAGTGGTTGTTTAATATAGAACTCTCAAAAATTGACATCGTTGTCCACCCGGAGAGCATCGTTCATTCTATGGTGGAATGGGCAGACGGTTCCACCCTTGCACAATTAGGTCCGACAGATATGCGTATTATGATTCAATACGCTTTAACTTATCCGCGTAGACTCTCCGCGCCGGTGCCACGTCTGGATCTACAAGAGGCGCGTACACTACACTTTGAACCTGTCGACTTTGAAAAGTTTCCGTGTCTCTCGCTGGCGTACACCGCCGCAGAGGTTGGCGGCACACTCCCTGTGGTACTGAGCAGCGCGGATGAGGTGGTTGTAGAGGCGTTTCTTAACGCGGACATCGGGTTTATGGATATACCCGCTATTCTCGGACATGTGATGGATAAGCACAGAGTCGTTACAGAGCCAACACTCACCGATATCCTTGAAGTAGATCGGTGGGCAAAATCAACAGCACGTTCACTCATAAAAAATCACACAAAAAAGGGTAATAGACATGGAATTCTTGGTTGATCTAATAAACTCCTTCCTTCCGCACTTCAGGACGGTGTTTCTTGCAATTGTTTCTCTCGGTTTTCTTATTTTTATTCATGAACTCGGCCACTTTTATGCCGCGAAACGGTGTGGTATCAAGGTGAACACTTTTTCCATCGGTTTCGGTCCAAAAATTGTCGGGATTCAGCGAGGTGAGACGGAATATAAAATCTCCGTATTCCCATTTGGTGGTTATGTCCAGATGGAAGGTGAGAATCCAAGCGAGCAGACCGGGGCACCCGGCGAATTTGCGAGTGCATCGCTCGGCAGCCGCGCATTTGTTGTTGCCGCGGGGCCCGCTATTAATCTTTTGTTTGGTGTTTTGGTCTATGGGGCTATCTTCGCAATTGGACTTGACAGAGGGTCTGCCAATCTTATCAGTACTTTTACCGGCAGACCGATCGGTGAGCCGGAGGCGGTTCAAGTAGGGTGGGTCGCTGACGATGGGCCTGGCGCTGCAGGCGGAATTATGCCCGGCGACAGACTTGTTTCAATCAATGGGAATTCAATCCGTCATTGGTCTACCTTCCTCGCCGGAATTATCACAAGTCCGGATAAAACGTTGGAACTCGTGGTAGAGCGAGATGGTGTCCTCCAAACCCTCTCTGTTAAACCGGATGCGGTACCGAGTGTTAGAGGTGATATCGGTGAAATTCGGGTAGGTAGTGGAAACACGACAATCGTGAGCCGTGTTGAAAAAGGGAGTTTCGCAGCACAATCTGGCATCCAAGACGGGGATATTATTGAGAGCATCAACGGCGAAAGGCTACATAGTGCCCCGTACTTTGGTTCCGGGGTGTGGCACCCATCAGCGAACTGGATTGATGAAAAACGTAAGGCACTTTATGAACGCATTAATGCAAAGCCAGAAGCCTTAGTGCTCGGCATTCGCCGGGGTGATGAGGCATTCACGCTTGAACTACCCGTCAACTGGCGTGTGATCGCAAGTGTCCAAGAAGGAAGCATCGCTGCAGATGCCGGCATTCAGAACGGCGATGTCCTTACAACACTTAACGGAGAACCGATAGACCAGACAACCCTCTACGACCAGCTCCAGACACCGGCGGACCAACCCTTTGAAATCGGCTTGATGCGCGAGGGTGACCTGAAACAAGTAACCCTTTCAAGCGAAACGCAAAGTTCAGAGGTTGACCCAGAAGCAGCCATGTTCGGATTGATGTGGGAGTCCACCCTCAGCGGCATGCAACTATCTCCGAACACAGCACCTTTGCCGGAATACAACCTTTTGACAGGGTTCGGGAAAGGTGTGAAACCACATGGTTAACCGTTACGGCTATCGGTAGAACACTACAACAGTTGATAGGCGGAGAGGTATCACCGAAGCACCTCTCCGGTCCCGTCGGTATTACCCACATGACGGGCAGATTCAGCCGTTTCGGTTTGAGCAGCCTCATCTTTTTTGTAGGGTTTATCAGTATCAATCTCGCTATTGTCAATCTGTTACCAATTCCGATTGCTGATGGCGGGCATCTGCTCTTCTTTGCCGTTGAAAAAATTCGTGGAAAGCCTATGCCTCGGAAGGCACAAGAAATTGTTCAACAGGTTACCGTAGTCCTTTTAATTGCATTCTTTTTGTACGTCACTTGGTTCGATGGCATGTCCCTGATTTACGATATGCGAAATTAGTAGAACCGTCCTTAGTTGTAGGAGCGAGTGTTTTTGCTTGGGTGTTTCTGCCTGCTCGCTATTGTAGAGGTTTTCGTCCAGAAGCAACCTCCTGTGACTAACAACTGACAACCATCTTAGAAACAACCTCTTGTGCCTGACAACTAGTAACTGACAACTGATGACTATTAAAATGGATACGGACAACTTCAGAAAAGAATACATAGAACTCGTTGCCAGTGTGAGGGAATATATGGAAGATCAACTTCAACTCGGTTTCATAGAAACAGAACTAAGCGAACCTGAACAGCAGTCGCCTTATGCGGATTTCGACCTACCTGCATTGGCAACGGATGCCGGGAATTGCACCAAATGTCGGTTACACGAAACACGGAATAGTGTCGTTTTTGGTGTCGGGGATACGAACGCTGACCTTATGTTCATCGGTGAGGCGCCCGGAGCTGACGAGGATAAGCAGGGAGAACCTTTTGTCGGTCGAGCCGGTCAATTGCTGACGCAAATCATTGAGTCGGGGATGCAACTGAAGCGGTCGGATGTCTATATTGCCAATGTGCTTAAATGCCGTCCGCCCGGCAATAGAAACCCTGAAGCGGACGAAGTCGCGACCTGTAGTCCTTATTTAATGCGCCAAATAGAACTGATTCAACCGAAGGTGATTGTGGCACTTGGGAGTTTTGCCGCGAAGATGTTGCTTGATACGAAGATAGGTATTACAAAACTTCGCGGTGAGTTCCATGAGTGCAATGTCGCTGGGTTGCACGTCCTTCCACATAAAAAGCCACCGGTTATTATGCCGACCTATCATCCCGCATACCTTCTCAGAAACCCAAATGCCAAACGCGATGTGTGGGAAGACATAAAAAAGGTACTCGCATTTTTAGCGCAAGGATAGAATAGAGAATAGTTGTCAGTTATCGTAGGGGTTGGGTTGCCCAACCCGTGTGGACGAGGCAACCTCGCCCCTACGACTGACAACTGAAAGATTTTTCGCAGAAAAACCGCATTCTCGCTGCGCAGCAAACTGACAACTATAAAAAAATATGCGTTATGCAAACGTTGCTTTTCCGTTATCAGTAGATCAGGTATTTACCTACGGCGTGCCGCCGCAGCTGGACCTGGTTTTGCAACCCGGGGTCCGCGTATTGGCACCGTTTCGCAGAACAAAGCAGGAGGGGGTTGTTGTTGAGCGGCTTGATGAAACCGACCTCGCTCCGAATCTCATCAAGAATGTCTCCGAATGTCTTGATGAGACACCGATGTTCTCGCCTGATATGCTCACCCTTACGAAATGGATGGCGGACTATTACGTCTGTTCGTGGGGTGTTTCGCTTTATTGTGCAGTGCCAGCCGCCGTACGGAGCCAGAAAAAGGAACAGGTCCGACTCCTACCTGAATTTTCAGGGACACTTGGAAAAGTCCAAAAAAAACTCGTCGCGCTTTTAGAGGCGGAGGGTGAACTCTCTCTCAATCAGCTTGCGAGACGGACGGGTTTGAGTACTCAAGACGTCCGTTCGCGAATTAGGAGGCTCCGCGAAAAAGGTGTTGTTGAGACCAATGTTACCCATAAACCGAAGGCGACCACGCAGGAAACCACTGTTGCGCAATTAGCTTTACCGACTGCTGATATTGAGGCAGAGATTCAGCGACTCAAGAACGAAAACCCAGATATTCACGAAAATGCGTCCCCGCAGCGTTCGGTTAACCGCCGCCATGCTGCCGATGTCAAGCGTGCGGAGATTCTGCAACTCCTTCTTGATGAAGGTGCACCTTTGGCAACAACGGACCTAATGAAGCGAGTAAACGCCAGCATTTCGCTGCTACGGACTCTTGAAAGACATGAATTTATTCAGATCACACGAGCACAAACGATACGGAATCCACTGAGTTCTGAATCTGTCGCGCCGACGCAACCGCTCCGCTTGAATCCTGCACAATCTACAGCGTTCGCTGAAATTCAAAAGGTACTTGCATCACACACCGTGGGAGAGGTTGCTAACCCGGATGCCTTCAACGGAACTAAACATCCACTGACTTTTTTGCTACACGGCGTAACTGGGAGCGGGAAAACTGAGGTCTACATGCAGGCGATGGCAGATGTTCTCAAAAATGGAAAATCTGTCATTGTACTGGTTCCAGAAATTTCGCTCACCCCTCAGACTGCCTCTCGCTTTGTAGGGCGATTCGGAGACCGCGTCGCGTTGTTGCATAGCCGATTGAGTGATGGTGAACGCTATGACCAGTGGCATCGCATCCAAAAAGGGGAAGCCGATATTGTTATCGGACCGCGGTCGGCTATCTTTGCCCCCGTCCCAAAACTTGGGATGCTGATTATAGACGAGGAGCATTCGGATTCCTATAAATCGGATACTGCGCCGCGCTACCATGCGCGGGAAGTCGCACAGAAGCGGAGTGAACTCGCAAATTGCCTCGTTCTGCTTGGAAGCGCGACCCCCTCCCTTGAAAGTTTTCATCGGACGCGAAACGGGAGTTACCGGCTCCTAAATCTGCCTGACCGTGTTTTTGATAGGAAAATGCCGGATGTTCACATCGTTGATATGCGAAACGAGTTGAAAAAGGGCAACCGTACGATCTTCTCAGAGCTGCTCCGAAGTTCCATCGAAGAACGGCTTGTTCGTCGAGAGCAAATTATTCTATTTCTTAACCGGCGTGGACATTCCACTTATGTCTTCTGCCGCACTTGTGGTTATGTTGAACGGTGCGATAACTGCTCTATCTCGCTAACGTATCACCGTGAAACGCAGCAGCTTGTCTGCCACCATTGTGGCAGCAAACGTCCGATACAACAGGAATGTCCACAATGTAGTAGTGGTGCGATTCGTTTCTTTGGCGCAGGTACGGAGGCAGTTGAGCAAGAGGTACGCAAATCGTATCCGAAAGCGCGTGTAAAGCGGTTTGATGCGGATTCAACGGCTCGGAAAAACGCACACCAGCAGATTTTAGAGGAATTTGAACAACAGAAAATTGATATTCTGATAGGGACACAGATGGTATCAAAAGGATTGGACTTCCCGAATGTCACACTTGTTGGCGTTATCGCGGCGGATACTGCCCTGAATCTTCCTGATTTCCGAGCCAGTGAACAGACGTTCAGCCTACTCACACAGGTCGCAGGACGTTCCGGGCGTGCAGACCTTGAAGGAGTGGTCGTCATCCAAACCTATATGCCTGAGCACTACTCTATAGAGGCTGCACAGAAACATGATTATCTTGACTTCTATGCACAGGAGGTCGTTGCACGGGGTGCGTTACGGTATCCACCCTTTGCTCATGTCGCGACCCTCTTACTCCGAGGGAAAGACGAACAAGCCGTCATTGAGGCCTCCCATGTTGCGCGAGATCAACTCGAAATTTGGCAGACGGATCAAGAGCACGCTTCACGGGCTTCCAAGGTAGAGGAAACATCGGTGGAGATTCTCGGTCCCGCACCGGCACCCCTCTCGAAAATTGAAGGGAAATTTCGGTGGCATCTCTTGCTCCGAAGTACCGATCCTAAAAAAATAGGACAACTCTTTAAGCGTTTTACTGACGAACCGCCAACCATCATTAAATCGAAGGCTATTGAATTTGTGATAGATATTGATCCAACGAGTACACTATGAAATAACAACCCACCTGATTTAACCCCAAGGAGATATAAAAGTTTGTTCTTCTTTTTAACGCAAAAAACGTAGTCCGTAATGTAATGGAGGACGGCTCTACGGAAAGGCATTTGAAGTAACAACCCACTTGATTTAACCGCAAGGAAATATAAAAAAATGGGCAACCGGATATTTGATAAACTTGCTGATACAGACTTGCTTGCACAGAACCCGATTCTGGTTTTCGCCGCGGATCCACTCGCATCCGCTGGGATTAAAGGACTCGGACAGGTGCAGCACCCGAAACCTCACTACCGCACACATGCAGAGTTTCTACAATTGCAACGCGATCTTGTTGCTGATGGGCAATTAGATGGACTTCTGATGACACCCGCCGATGCAGAAACGCTTGCGCTTGAAGAAAACCTTCTCGAAAACTCGCCGATTACGCCAATCGTCCGGATGAACTCGGAAACCGCTATCTGGAACCCACGGTTTGGCGTCTATACTTCCAGTCCGTCAATGCCGTTTCAGACGGTATTTCCAGAGGATATGCAACGCTATTGTGAGGCACTCATCGGGCCCGCACTTGAATGTCGCGTGAACCTTGGGTTGTACTCCATTACGCTCAACAACGATCCGACCGCTGATGAGCGGATGTTGCAAGCGTATGTACAGTTTGCCCATGTTGTCGGTGAAATTGAAGGGTTTGACCATCTCTTAGAGGTCTTTTTACCGAACGTTAAACTGCCCGGAATGGATGAGGAGAAACGGGGTATGTACGTCGCCGATTCTATCGTTCGGACGATGAGTTACCTCCGAAAACACCAACGCCCGCGCTTTATTAAAACCGCCTATACGACCGCCGAGGTATGGACTGAGTTGTGCCAGTTCGATACGACACTGGTGATTGGTGCGTTGGGGGGGGCGCGTCAAAATGCACGCAGCACATTTGCTTTAGCACACAATGTTGTCAGCAACGGTGGACGCGCAATCCTGTTCGGACGCACTATTTTTGGCGAAGAGGATCCAATCGGCTTTGTGCAATGCCTGCGGCGTGTCCTTGACGGTCAGGAAAATGCACAGGATGCACACGCATCGTATCAGAAGTTATTGCGAGGTTCCCGTTAATAGGTGTCAGTTGTCAGTACGCAGTCACGTTCCTGGGGCAGTTACAAGAAAAGACCTCTCACAAATCTTCTCTTAACTGAGTACTGAAAGATTTTTCGCAGAAAAATCGTACTGAGTACTGATAACTATTTCCAGGAGGTTTCTAAATGCAGCAGCAACCGTTAGAAAAACCTTGGATTCTCCTGCTCCTTCCAACACGTACATACCGAGCCGCTGACTTCTTGGAAGCCGCTTCAAAACTTGATGTAGAGGTCGTTGTCGCATCAGAAGAAGCGGCAACGACAGCAGACCTCTCACCGCGCCATACTCTTGTGCTTGATTTCAGCGCGCCAACCGTTGCGGCACAAGCGATTCTTGAGTTTGCCGACACATATCCGCTTGCGGCAATCGTCGGTGTTGATGACGATACGACCCTGCTTGCCACGATTGCATCAGAGGCGTTAGGGCTTCCACATAACCCTATCGCTTCAGCAGAGGCGACACGCAATAAACACCTCTTAAGACACACATTAGCAACAAACGGTGTATCCGTACCTGCCTACCAACGCTTCTCTATCTACGATGATCCCACTGAAATCGTAGGGGTTGGGTCACCCAACCCGGATGGCACGGATACACAGGTCGGTTTTCCGTGTGTTATTAAACCTCTCTCCCTCTCTGCAAGCCGCGGTGTCATCCGTGCTGACACACCTACCGAGTTTATCGAAGCCTTTCAGCGGACAACGAAACTTCTCCACGCTCTGAAGGATGCCGCTGAGGTCGATTCACAGACGCACGCTTCGCAATACCTGCTCGTTGAGGACTATATTCCGGGGATAGAGGTAGCACTGGAGGGTATTCTCTTAGACGGCGAACTGAAGACACTCGCGCTCTTTGATAAACCTGATCCGCTTGAGGGTCCTTTTTTTGAGGAGACGCTCTATATTACGCCTTCTCGGTTATCGGCGGATATCCAAGATGCGTTACATAACGCGACAGCAGAAGCTGCCGATGCTTTAGGATTACGGCACGGACCCGTCCACGCTGAATTGCGCTATAACGACAAAGGCGCGCATCTCATCGAAATTGCTGCGCGGACGATTGGCGGACTTTGTGCGAGAACCTTACGGTTTGGAACCGGTATGTCGTTGGAGGAACTCGTTATCCGACATGCGATTGGGCGACCCGTGGAAACTTTACAACGCGAGCAGCAGGCAGCGGGGGTGATGATGATTCCGGTACCGAAGGCTGGCATTTTGGGTGAAGTCTGCGGCAAAACGTCCGCGTATCATGTAGATGGGATTGTAGAGGTCAATGTCACAATTCCGATTGGGGGAGAAGTCGTACCCTTACCAGAGGGTGCGCGGTATCTCGGCTTCATCTTTGCGCGTGCCGAAACACCCGCAGCAGTAGAAACAGCGTTACGTGAAGCACATCGACGATTGGAGTTTGTGATTTTGCCGTGTAGGAAGGGTTTGTAACCCCGATGCCTTTGGGGATGACATCATGTTTACGAAACTATGCGCTATTATACTCACTGTTGTAATCGGATTTCTGTGGGGAGCACAAGCGGAGACAGATAAACCCCTATTTACAGAAGTGACTGCTGCGCTCGGTTTGCCACAGACTGAGGTTTCTTGGGCTGCAGGGACACATGCGCTACCTGAGGTAATTGGGAGCGGGGTCGCACTCTTTGATTACAATAACGATGGCGCGCTGGATGTTCTGCACATCCGATTTCCGCCACCCGGTAAAGAGGACTCACCTCCACCCAATCAACTTTTCCAACAACAACCCGATGGGACGTTTGTTGACGTTACGGAAACCGCTGGCATCGGACACGAAGGCTACGGACAAGGTGTTGCAATCGGTGATGTGGATAATGATGGCGATGTAGATGTCTATGTGACGAACTACGGTGCCGATGTCTTCTATCGAAATAACGGGGATGGTACATTTGTACTGGAAGAGGTCGGTCTCTCAAACGAGGCTTGGGGGACATCCGCAACCTTTGGTGATTACGACAGAGACGGCGACCTTGACCTCTATGTAGCCAATTACGTTCAGTTTGATCCAGAGACGGTGTGTCGCGGGAAACACAGTGCCCCAGATTATTGTAACCCACAAGTTTTCGAGCCAGCAACGGATCGTCTGTTCCAAAACAACGGCGATGGCTCCTTCACAGATGTAACTGAGCAGGCAGGTATTGCCGCAATGTCCGGTAGAGGTCTCGGCGTTGTGTGTCTGGATCTGACGGGTGATGGTTGGGCAGATTTTTTTGTTGCCAACGATGGTGAAGCAAATTACCTCTGGGTAAATCAGACCGATGGCACTTTTGCTGAGGAAGCCATATTGCACGGACTTGCGTTTAACGCTTACGGACAACCCGAAGGCAGCATGGGCATCGCTGTCGGCGATGTCAACGGCGATACGCACCCGGACCTGTTTGCAACACATTTATCTGGCGAGACAAATACCCTTTATATCGCCTCTGTCCCCTCTGTATTCACTGATATGACTGAAATAGCAGGTTTTGCCGGACGCGACCTACGTTGGACAGGCTTTGGATGCGGTTTCCTTGACTTCGACAACGATGCCTATCTTGACATCGCGCTCGTCAATGGAAGGGTGAAGCGCGAGGAAATCTTGGATGGCGCAGACGTTGGAGAATTCTGGAATTTTTATGCCGAACCGAATCTCCTCTTCCGAAATAGCCATCAGCGGACAGTCCATTTCAGCGATGTGAGTTCACGTGCGCCCGACTTTACAGAACGTGTTGAGGTGAGCCGCGGAATGGCTTTCGGTGATATTGACCGAGATGGTGATATTGATATGGTGGTGAGCAATCTTGATAATCGGCTTCGCCTTTTCCGAAACGACGCACCCCCGCCTCAGCATCATTGGTTATTTGTGCAAGCGATCACGCAAAATCGCGATGCGATTGGCGCACGCGTGACACTCCAAACCAAATCACGTACATTGACAGGCTATGTGCTGTCGGGGACAAGTTATCTCAGTAGCAGTGAACCGGTCGTGCATTTCGGGTTGGGAACAGTCAATAAAATTCAAGCGATTGAGGTGCATTGGCAAGACGGAAGCCGCGAAAGGTTTCCAGGGACAATCGCTAACCGCCGTGTAAAGGTTTATCAAGGAAAAGGGAGGGCATTTTGATGAAACAGGTTCTCTGTCTTCTCCTAATTCTGACGAGTAGTTTTGTATTCGCGGATAGTCGAGTTGATATTCCGCAACCTGCTGATCTCGACTTGGTTGAAGAAAAATTACTTCTGGAGGCAATTGAGACTGCCCAAAAAGCCGTTCGGAATTCGCCTGATGATGCAGAGGTCTGGGGACGCTTGGGGCATGTCTATCTCATCCACGGTTGGGAGGCACCAGCGATACCCTGTTATCGCCGAGCGAGTCTACTCGCGCCTGACGAATTCAAGTGGTTCTACTTTTTGGGACGTTTAACGAAGCAGCGCCAGCCGGAGGCGGCTGTTAAATCTCTCACCCGCGCGCTTACCTTGAACGCTGAGTACGCGCCCGCGCATCTCTATCTCGCTGCCGCACTCCGAATTTTAGGGAGGCTTGATGAAGCACAACAGCATTTGGAACACGCCAAACGCCTCCAACCGAACAATCCGTTTTCTGAACTCTGGCTCGGTGAAATTGCGCTTGCGCGGCAACAGATGAAACTTGCCCGGACGCATTTAGAAAGTGCACTGCGCTTGAATCCGAGCCAAAGTGAAGCACACGCGCTGATGGCACAAGTTGCTGTCACACTCGGAGATAAAGAGGCGGCAAAACAATACGCACGAGCCGCCCGGCACGCCAGTCAATACAGCGAGTTATCGGACCCACTGTGGTGGGACGTGCTGAAAGCAGGTGTCACAGCATCACTGTATGCGGAACGCGGTAGACGTTATATGTCAGAAGGCGATTATGTGAGTGCTGTCGCAGAATTTGCACCGCTTATCTCAAATGATCAAAAGGATGTAGACCTATGGCTTGATTACGGGATCGCACTCCTTCGGACAGAGAGGTATAATGAGGCACTTGCTGTATTGAAAAACGCGCAGGCACTACTCCGCCGTGACAAAGATGCCCAAGAACAAAAAACGCCTGATGAAATCTCCTATCTAAAAGCACAAGTCTATTCCTACATAGCACAAATCTACTACGAAACCGGACGCACCGATTCAGCGATCCACACAGCGCAAAAAGCTATTGAACTTTTGCATAACCTCGTTAAAAAATCACAAGCATCGAACGGAATTAGTGATTCAAGGCATCTCACGTTTTTGGCGGATGTCTATGCGAACCTTGCGCTGGTATACGAAGATGCGGAGCAGTTGGAACAGGCAATAACACAGTACCAGAAAGCACTTGAACTGTCACCAACGAAACCTCCGCTGCACCGAGACCTCGCCGGTGTCTACTGGAAAAAACGGCGTTATGCTGAAGCGGAACCGCACTACAAGATAGTTGTCGCCGATGACACTACAGAGGTACAAGCAATTTACAGGCTTGGCTTAATATTTCTGACGAAGGGGCAGCACGCGGAAGCGGTCACACGGTTTGAGAGGGTAATAGATCTTGATGCAGAACATGTGCGTGCGTATGAGGCGTTAGGTGTGGCGTATCAGGAACTTGGAAATATACCGGGAGCGATCAGCGCGTTTGAAAAGGCAGTGCAGTTGGAATCGGATAACAAGAATGCATTGGAGATGCTCCAGCAGCTTCATGAAGCCAAATAGATTTTACATCTCCGTAGCGGCGGAGGGAGTATGATTACATAGGCGCGCTTAACTATTTGCCAAGCGCGCCTACAGGTATCAAAAAACGGACGATTCTGGGTTATTTGAAATGGTTGGTCGTCTTAATATGTCCCCAAGTTACACCGAGCTTCTCTCTGGGATCAACTGCCAAATATCCTTTAAACCCTTTATCCATCAACTCTTGAATATCTTCTTGTTCCAAGGCAGAATGGAAAATAGCGACTTCGTCCATTGCGCCGGGGAAGAAGTTACCAGCGGCATCCCAGACACCACATCCACCGATGTTGACATTAAAGGCAGATGTACCGTGATTTGCCCAGCCACCTTTTTTCTCTGTGTATTCACCATCAATATAGGTATGGACATACTCTGTCGTAGCAACGCACCCGACGTGGTGCCACTCACCGTCATCGTGTTTATGTTCCCAAGGACGTTGTGTGCCACCTGCGGTCGGTGTCCAGAGATTGACGGCTTGCGGGGTAATAAAACCGAATTCCGGTGAATCGTTCTGACCAACGAGCCCAGTACGGTTCGCGTTAACATCACCGGTCTGGACCCAAGCGAGAATCGTAAACGCTTCAAGGCTATCAAGAAGTTTTTCACCCGTTGAGACGCAGCTGGCTTTTCCATCGAATTCGAGTGCCATGCCGAACTTACCTTTCACCCATGCGGGGGATTTGACGAGTTCCGCATCGTTCCCGCCAACGGAAGCGTCACCAGCGACATTCCCTTTGCCTTCATCGAATAACCAGATACCGACCGCGGTGTCAAGATCAATCTCGGCAGTGCTGATGTGAACAGCAATAAGACTGAAACACACCACGCCGAGGCTAAATAAAAGTTTTTTCATGATGTTTTCCTTCTAATGTTTACCGTAAGCGTGTTTAGTAGACACTACGGTATTAGGGCTCATTTTGATTGAAATCCATAATAAAATAAATGGCATAAAATTGCAACAAAAAAACCTGATTTAGGCAAGTTTGCCGCATTTAAGGCGATGCAGCTTGTCTAAATCAGGTTTAAAGATTGACACCTACCTCAAATGTAGGCATTTTTCAAGGTCTAATAACTATCTTTCAGGTGTCCCCAGATTGTAGGAAGTTTGTTGGCTGGTTCAACAGCAAGTGCTTGCCCATTAAGGAGTTTGGCATCGCCAATTGCGGAATGGTCGCAACCGATGCCGTCTCCACCATCACCCATGACGATTTCAAGTTCTTTGGCGGTAGAAGGAATGTCAAATTCCACTTTGACAGCCGGAACGTTCTTGCCGCCATCCGTGCCTTGCAGGGTCTCAGATTTGAACACCTGTTTTCCATCAATACTGAATATAAAATCACTGCTGCCGCCGTGCCCGCACTCAGCCGGGTCTTTTTCATCCGACATACCGACATATCCCTCGAACTTGAGGTAATTATCACCGCTAAGATCATAAATAAAGGTGCCGATAGCGTGCGCGCCTATTCCACGTTCAAAGTAGATACCACCAATGACGATATGGTTACGGGTGCCAACACCTTCGCCGATAGTAGCGTTGTCTACATCTAAGGGACCACCCCAACCCGTCCATTCTTCTTCCGGGTTCTTCGGAATCAGTCCGCATGCGTTCGGTTTTGGTTCGCTTCCGCCAATTAAAGCGAGATAAGTAACACCATTTCGGTCATCTTCTTCAACGGTTTCAACATAGTCGTTCTGCGCGGCATCACCGTCTTTAGCGACCTCTTTAATAGGTTTCGCACCATCGCCATCTATATTTTCACAGTCGTCTTTGGCTGCGTAAACGCTGAAAGCCAATCCAATGACCAGCATGACGATTAAGGCATAGATATTAGCAAATTTCAATTTATTAACCTCCGTCTGTTTTTAGGTTTATGTGAGAATTCTTAGGTGAGATTCTCAGCAATTATACGTGCGCACTAAAAAGATACAGGTTGTTATGTCTCGGTTACACCACTGTGGGATGGAGGATAGCCTCATCCACTCGGTGATATTTGTAGCGTTCCTCAGCTGTGAACAGGATGTCCAATTCGCGCTGAGCGTTCTCTTGGCAGTCCGATGCGTGCACAATGTTATGTGTCATATCAATTGAGAAATCGCCTCGGATGCTTCCGGGTTGCGCCCCCGTCGGGCTCGTGTCTCCATTGATAATGCGTACTAATTCGATGGCATTCCGCCCTTCAATGGCTAAAGCAACGATAGGTGCCGAAGTCATGAATCTGATGAGTACATCGTAAAAAGATTTTCCGTGATGGACGGCGTAGAGTGCCTCTGCTGTGACGTGCGGAAGCTGCAACAGTTTCATCGCAACAATTTTGAGTCCCTTGTGTTCGTAGCGAGTAATAGCTTCACCGATAAGTCCACGTTGGACCCCATCCGGTTTGATTAAAACCAGTGTCTGCTCTGTTTCCATGGTCCCTCCCTATAACCTTTGTGCGCGCCTCCATAGCACGCTCAACGATACAAGCATTCAAGGCTTGACATCAAGTTTTTTTTAGTATACCATATTTCCAGCGAATTTTTCAATTGTTTTTTCTAAAACAGGACTATTTAGTTTTCCATTTTTATTGCGTTTTTGGATAGCCAAACCCGGTAGGTGCGGTTTTTGCGGCGTACACGCCCAGATGCGACGTGCATCGCGGTGTACGCACCCAAATGCGATCTGCATTCCTAACCGCACCGGATCCGTAAAAAAACATGAGATCCGAGGATTTCTTAAAACTAAATGCCCTATCCTAAAACCGATCTAATGGAGATAGCTATGTACGATAAACTTGGCGAAGTAGTACTCAAGACAGAAGAACGGATGGAAGTCGGTGTAATTACTGCACCCGATGAACACTATGCCGAAGAGGTGAAACAGTTCCTTGGGCATAAACCGGGCACCTATAAGTGGCATATTGAGCGGTGTGTTACGGAAGTGCTTGATGCCTTGGAGACCCGTTTCTATGTCGGTAAACTTGAAGGACACGTGATTACCAACATCATGACGGTCGAGTATGAAGGCATCGGTATTTTGGGGCATGTTTTCACGCTCCCTAACCAACGCAGAAAAGGCGCATGTAAAGGCGTGATGGCGTATCAGATGGAGGATTTTCGACAACGCACGGGGCGTGCCCTCTATCTCGGCACTGGCTACAACAGTCCGCCTTATTATATCTACCATAGTTTCGGATTTGAGAGTGTGTATCCAGAATCAGGTTTCATGAAGTATTACGTGGACGCGGACTTTGAAGAACGCTATTTCGCGCCTGCTTCTACGGAACCGAAATCTGTCGAATGGCACGACTGGCCGAAAGTCACGGCACTCTCAGGTATAGTAGGTTGGGAGGCGTTGCGGAGCCTTAAATGGGGTGTTTACGGTCCGACGAATATGGAAGGCGGTTTTCTGAGTTTCAAGCACGACTTAGAGACAGAGGATGTCTACGAAGATACCAAACTGCTAACTTCATCGGAGGGTGCGATCGTCGGTTGGGCGACTGTCAGCCGCGATGAACGCTGGCAACCGGCGACTGCAGTGCTGGATCTCTTTTTCCATCCAAATTTCGCAGGCGATGTGCCTACCTTGCTTTCAGCAGTAGAATTTCCTGAATTGAAGGTGCAATGTTATGTTGATAGCGGTGCCAAGAAGAAAGCATCGGTTTTAGAAGCCGCCGGATTCACTTGCGAAGGACAACTTGAGAACCAGTTTGTATATAACGGACAGGATTACGACGTTTTGGTTTTTGCACGGGAATAACTATCTGAATCGCGGATTATCGCGGATGACACGGATTTCGCGGATTTTCTTGGGAGCCGCGTTAGTTATCTTAGCCACAATGGAAACAGCTGTAGTTGATTGGTTCACATTTATTCCGCCACTTCCATACAATGTGAGCGTGTTTTTTAAGCTCGCTAATCTGCCTCATCTGCATCTCGCAAGGTACTGTTGATGAGTGATTCGCTCAGGTGGATTCCGTTAGCCTGCAACCGAATTAAAAGCGGCTTGATGACATCAATCAAGCCTTCTTCCTTTGCCTCTTGCAAAACGCCTACTGTACCCTTAACCGTTAATCCAATTTGCTTGGCTTTCTGCCTCCCTTTCCTTTCATCAAGTAGAATGAGACGGGCATCATGTTCATCTGCAAGAGCCAAGGCCTCGGATTCACCTTCATGAAGTCCCACATAAACCGCGGCGGTTTGCGGATCCGTTAAATCAACAGTCTTAATCCAGGGTGCATTTTTGAGAATTTCTCCGCGGACTATCGGATCCTTTCTGAGAAACTCTTCTTCAACTTTTCGTGGAATCCATACTTTGGCATAAAGATCTCGCAACAGAGAAAGCAGGTTGATCCTCAAGAGTCCCACAAGCGGACTGTTATTGCTAATAACTGGTTGTATCGGCATTCTTTAAAATCCGCTATTGGGATGTTCTTCTTCATCAAGGGTAAGGAGAGAGAGACCGTAATCCCCCATTAGATACCAGAATTCTTCGCGTGGGACACCCGCAAGGCGCGCTGCGAGTCCGCTGCTGAGTTCGTCGTTTCCGTAGTACTTCATTCCCAACGCGATCCGCGCGTCTTTATCAATTTCAAACGGCTCGTTCCGCGGGATCAATAATACTACAATCTCTTTCGGCAAACGCCTCCCTATCTTTTCCTCAAAGGCAGCAATGCTCCCGTGGATATTGTGAAAC
Organism: Candidatus Poribacteria bacterium; assembly: GCA_965208735.1. GTDB lineage: Bacteria > Poribacteria > WGA-4E > WGA-4E > WGA-3G > WGA-3G. The sequence goes on along the minus strand of CBDBPM010000002.1, from coordinate 5,690,699 downwards.
GCAGCGGCAACATCCATGTCTTGTAGGAGTGCAGCTGTCAGGTCAGTCTTCGCTTCTTCCCAATCTTTCGCAAGCAACCACGCTTCACCCCGTGTGTAATAGAATTCAGCAATCTTTGGCCTGAGTTTTAGTGCCTCGGTATAATCCGCAATTGCGCTGTCTAACTCGGCTTTGGCGCGATATGCATTGCCTCGATACGTGTATGCCTCCACAAGTTCTGGGTTGAGTTGTATGGCTTTGTCGTAATCTTCAATCGCTTTATCTAATTCGTTTTTGTCGCAGTAAGCCTGCCCTCGATTGAGGTATGCTTCGGCAAATTCTGGGTTGCAGGTGATTGCCTTACTATGATCTTCAATCGCCTTGTCTAACTCACCTTGTTCGTTGTAGATGAGACCGCGGAAGGTATAAGGCTCAGCGAGTTCTGGATTGAGTTCAATCGCCTTGTTGTAATTTTCAATTGCCTTATCAATCTCACCTTTATCACGGTAAGCTTTACCGCGTTCCGTCCAAGCTTCTGCAAACCCTGGATCCAGTGCTATCGCAGCGTTATAGTCTTCAACCCCCTTGTCTATGTCCCCTTTGTTGTGGTAGGTTACACCGCGCTCCTTATAGGCATCGGCAGCCTCTTCGGGTTTGAGGTTTATCGCCGTGCTAAAGTCTTGAATGGATTTCTCAAAAACCAATAGGTTGCGGTAAGCTATCCCGCGGCCATAGTAGGCAAATGGATCGTCCGGCGTGAGACTTATTGCTTTGCTAAAGTCATCGACTGCGCGGTAAAACTTGCCTTTGTTGTAGTAAGATATGCCGCGATTGTTATAGGCAAGGATAGTCTCTGGTTCTAATCCTATTGCCTTGCTAAAATCAGCTATGGCCAGATCGTGGTCGCTATGTTTGGCATGAGCAATGCCGCGGGTGATATAGGTTTCAGCATTATCAGGTTCCAATGTCTGGTGCATCAGCAGTAAGGCAATGTCTGGTAGCAATGGAACACCAATTCTCCGTTCAAAGGTTTCAATGTTTTTGATACTGTTATGAAATTCATCTGCGATATCTAACCCTTTATCCCGGGCAGTAATTAAATCGGTTTTTCCGTCTTGCCAATTTTGCAAGTGCAAGTAAAAGATGCCGCGCTGAAAATAGGCAATAGCATAATCCCTTTTTAACTCTATCGCTTTGTTAATTTCACCAATTGCCTTATCAAACTCCTGTTTGTTGGCGTAGGCAGCACCAAGATTGTAATAAGCAATAATAAACTTCGGATTCAGTTCTATAGCCTTGTTATAATCTGCAATCGCTTTGTCTATCTCGCCTTTGTTATTGTAGATAACACCGCGATTGTTATAGACATCGGCAATTTCCAAACTCAGTTCTATAGCCTTGTTATAATCTGTGAAAGCAAGCTCAAACTTACTTTCATTGTAGTAAGTGTTGCCTCGGCTGTAATATGCTTCAGGACTTTCAGGCTCTAATGCAATCGCCTTGTTATAATCTGCAATTGCCTTGTCGACCTCGCCTTTATCGCTATAAGCGTTGCCTCGATTGTGATAGGCACCGGCATAATCAGGAGCCAGTGATATTGTCTTGTCAAGGTCGGCAATTGCTTTGTCGAACTCACCTTTTTTACGGTAAGTAACCCCGCGGTTACTGTAGATCTCGACATAATCCGGATTCAATTTTAGTGCTTTGTTATAATTGTCAATTGCTTTGTCAAGTTCACCTTTGATGTCATGAGTCAAGCCCAGACCGTTATAGGCCTCAGCATATTTCGGATTGATCTCTATTGCTTTACTAAAGTCTTTAAGGGCAAAAACAACTCGTCCACTTTCACGGTAAACGTTGCCGCGGTTATTATAGGCCTCAACATAATCCGGATTTAATTCTATTACTTTGCTAAAGTCTTTAATCGCATTAGTGGTATCACCTTTATCGTAGTAGGAAATACCGCGACTGTTATGGGCACTGACATCATTCGGTTTTAGTTCTATTATCTTATCAAAATCCGCGATGGCAAGATCATGGTTGCCATTTTTGCTGTGAGTCCAACCTCGATTAAAATAAGCATTGGCATACTTTGGGTTGAGTTCTATTGCCTTGTCATAGTCTTTGATGGCAAGACTATACTCTCTTTTTTCGCTATAAGCTGTCCCTCGATTATAATAAGCATCGGTATAATTTGGATCCAGTTCCAGCACTTTGTCATAGTGTGCAATGGCTACGGTGAATTCGCCCTTGTGGGCATAGGCATTGCCGAGATTGTAATAAGCATCAGCATAATTAGAATCAAGTTCTACCGTCTTGATATAATCAGTAATACTTTTATCAATTTCGTCTTTGAGGCCGTAAGCGATGCCACGATTGTAATAGGTTCCAGAAAATTTTGGGTTTAGTTCTATTGCTTTGGTGTAGTCTTGAATAGCAAGATCCAACTCATCCTTACTAACGTAAGCGAGACCGCGATTGTTGTAAGCAGCCGCATGGTGCTGGTTTAGTTCTATTGCCTTAGTATAATCCGCAATTGCTAAGTCAAAATCATCTTTTTCGCTGTAAGCAAGGCCGCGGTTGTTGTAAGCATGGACATAATCGTTTTTGCATTCTATTGCTTTAGTGTAGTCTTGAATAGCAAGGTCCAACTCGCCTGTATGACTATAAGCAACACCGCGATTGTAATAGGCATTAGCAAAACCAGGTTCAAGTTGTATCACTTTGGTATAGTCTTGAATAGCAAGGTCCAACTCGCTCATATCACTGTAAGCGACCCCGCGTTTGTAATAGGTATCGGCATCGTACGGATTCAGTTCTATCGCCTTGCTAGAGGCTGTGATTGCGTGTGTTTGCTCGTTGTCTTCGCTGTAAACAACGCCTTGGGTGTTATGCACCACAGCATCGCCTTCTCTCTTCATATCAGCAAAGCCGCTGTTGTAATAGACATCAACAAAACCTTGGTTCAGTTCTTGCATCACTTTCTCCTCCACAAATGTGGATTACTTGAGGAAAATAATAACATGTAAAATGAACAGATGTCAACCGAATTCACAGCGCGGATAGAACACGCTTCTTGTTTGATGCTGAAGAGGCTTGGGAAGGATAGATTTGTAATTAGGTTTACATTTGTTAGTATCGCCGGAGATCTTCTTATCTCTCAGTATCCTTAGCAAACGGTAGTTGTATTGGATACTTGCGAATATCACCATTTTCTGACGAGTAGTCAGCCTGAAAAAAATTGAAGTCGGCCCGATTGTATTTTTCACACTTTTTTTCAATAATTTCGATAATTTCCCTTTTATTTTCATCGGACGTTCTGATGCCAAAAATAATGCCTTTCAATGAGTTGAAGTCGTAAGTTAGTATCCGGTCTTTTCCATTATTGAATTCGCTTAAGCCATCCTCTAAAATTAGGCGATATTCTTGCTCATACGCCCAATCTTTGGATTTAATAGTGATGTCGCGAAAGAAACCCTTCCAATAACTTTTTCGCCAAGCATCTTCATCACCATTCGACCCAATATGAACAGCACATTCAGAGACGTTACCCTCCTGATCGGTGTACCATAGTTTTCTAAGTGCAGCTACTGGCAATCTGCAAATAGTCCGAAAGAAGTCAATTTCTCCTGGTTTATTTTCATAACTAATCTCATGGAAAGGCATTCTTCTGGTCCCACTATTTGTTGCTAAATTCAACTCTAACCTATTCAAGTTATTTGTTTCTATAGCCTCAAAAATTAAACACGCTCCTGTATGCTTATCCCCGTAATGTCCCCAGATGGATGAGTTGTGGTCACTTTTTATAAAACAAGCAGTGTACCACTTAGGCCAAAGCAACCTTTCAAGTTGTTCCACATATACCTTGGGAAAGTCAAATATTACTAACTGGTTATTCTTTCCTAACATGCCTGTGGAGATCGCACGGCTGTTATATTGCTGCTTAAACCTTTCATTATTATCTATTATCTCACTCAACAAGAATGCGTTGTCAAGTTCCTTCTCCGTCTTGGCTTTTTCAGCCAGTTGTAGCGTGAAAAGGATTGAGGCAAGGAATGTTGAAATAGGTAATTCTTCGGGTAATTCGGGCATTTCAGATTTGGATAAGAGTCCGTGTGCAATATGCGATTTTACGGTTTCTTTTAGAAGAACAAGATGTATAATTCGGAGATAATATCCGACTTCTCTGTATCTGATTTTGCGTTTCGTGTTTGCAAGTGCCTCAATTATCTCTCGTATGTTTGGTACATTGAGAAAATTGTGCCAAATATCATCAAACAATTTCTGTTCTTGAGGGGTTAGTGGTTCATCCCAGCGCCCCCAGATCGGGATGCTATCTACATCTAATTTTATAGAGTCTCCAGCAATTCTGAATCTCAAATAACTCTGGTGTAAACAATAAACGTAATGCTTGAAAAAATTAGTCCAGACAATTTTATCCCCACTCCACACAATATCTCGGAAACCTTCCATTGGGTCATTTAGCTGCTCCGGACTAGCAAAATAGATAGTCTGTTTTTCAAGTTCTTGATATTCTCCTAATAGAGAGTTTATATTTCTGAACCTAAAGAATTCTGCCATTTTATCTCCAATCTGCTGCTGACAGTATTTTATGATTGGTAGAGCTTACGCAGACAGGCGATAAATCGCCTTACTACAAACAAATTACCTTGGAAATACGTCTGTTTCTCAAAAGCAGCGTGGTTCGTAGTAGCGCAATTCATTACGCGTTGCGTAAGTCCTGATTGGTTTATTTGTATCCGCAATCTGAGTTACTTAACAAAAATTATGGTAACATATTCGATAAGCAGACATCAACCGAATTTCGGTATCTGATCAGAGCCATTCAGTTTTAAAAATTATGAAGTTTTTCGCCTTTTTTCGCGAATCCGGTGCGGTTGGAATGCAGGTCGCATTTGGGTGAGTACACCGCAAAACAGCACCTACCGGTCCTGGGGTTTGAAAATCTGACCGAAAAATGGAAAACTAAGGGACTTTGCACTCACGCATTTTCATTTGACAAAATCATTGGTGATTGTGATGCCCTATTATTAGGTTCACAAGGAAGCTTGCAGCCCGTAGGTTGGGTTGAGCGGAACCGAGAAAAGCGATGACGACAACTCAAACATGTCTCAACGTTATATCCCCGAATACAGCATCAAAGACATAGCGAAACCCAACTTTACACCATCACATCAATCCCTCTTTAACCGACAACTGATAACCGTTAACTGATAACTATTTTCGTACGGCTATTTTTCCTACCTTCTGTTTACGCACTACGTCGCCTTGGGAGTTGGTGAATCGGGCGGTGAATTTGTAGAGATAGACACCGTTCGCAAGCGGTTCGCCGTCTGCATCATAACCATCGAAGTGGAATTCGTTGAAAGAGACAGATGCGTCAAGCGTGTCAACGGCGAGGATGAGACGACCCGTGATCGTGTAGATTTTCAGAGTTACCTCGTCAGCTCCCTTGGTGAGGTAGTAGGCGAAATGCGTTCCGTCTCCGGGTACGAAAGGATTCGGGAAATTGGCGATATTTTTGATCTCAAATTCGCCTGCGACGGTCGCGGTCTGTGTCGTATCTGCTGCATTACCGTTTGCGTCTTGCGCCTGCAACCGGATCCGGTACTCACCGGGTTCCAAGACAGGCGTATAGGTTATAAACATTAGGCTGTTATTGGTAGGTGATGCGGTAATCACATACTCGTCTTCTGGCACGCGCTGCCCGTTTTGGGTGAAGATTATGTGCGTTGGACGTGAGTCAATGCCGTTGGCATCCTCAATCCGTGCCGAAATGGTTGGGGTGTCAGAGATATAATCACCCTCCACGAAACCTTGATGTTCAAAGGTTAACGCAAGCACAGGTGGACTTGTATCACTGTGAGATAATAGCGCGAATGTCCCGGGCAGTTTCACTTCTGCTGAGATCGTCTCTTCATCCGTTGTTTCCTTGTTTCCAGTCAAAATCCAATTGCCGTTGTCGTCGCGCCGGTAGATATGCGGATCGTCACTTCCTGCCTTCAAGAAAGTAGCAGTTGCTGTTAATTCAGTCTGTTCGCTCAAGTCAAGTTGATAAGCGAGTGCCGATGCAGGGATCGCCTTTACAATATCGGGTTGATTGGTGATAGTAAGTGCTGCTTCGGTGTAGGTTAGCACCGTAGTCGTTTGGAGGCTTTCTGACGGAATAGTGACTCGGAAGCTGCCATCTTCGCTCTGAATGGATGGGTTAGGCGTTTCAGGTGTCAGAACGATACGATTCCCAACAAACTGCCGATCCCCTCTGTTATTTCTTTCCCGTATTTCAATGATGCCTCCCTTTGGCTGTTCGGCAGAAGGCATATCCACATAAACGGTGATAAGATAGTTTCCGGGCAATGGCTGCCAAGGCACACTTACGGTGACTTGACCATCAGGTGGGATTTCGGAAATTATTTGAATGCCTTCAATCTGGGGGGTGTTCTGTAGTTCCAAAAGTGTTGGCGGGGATATACTGTTTGTATCAGCGTTCTCAGTTTCGGTGTCCAAGGTTTTCTGAAAAAAGTGCACAGGGACATTTCGGGCGGTTTTGATTCCGAGATTGCGGATTTGTGCTGAGAGCATGAAAGGTGGTGTGGTGCCCCATGCAATCGTCTGTTCCAGAAGGGCAATATCCACTTCGGGTTCAACATATCCGACATCATAAGTAACAGTCTCTGTTTGTAGTATGCGTCCACCTTTTACTTTCACCTCTAAGTAGTAGTCGATAAGATCAAATTCGGGGTACCCGGGGATAGGTTGTTTACTTCTATAGGTTTTACCGGTATGGCGTTCAACGGGAATCGTGAAAAATTCGTCACCGTCCCAACTCCAATGGAGGTTTAATGCTTCAATGGCATTTTCGTCCACAACTTCTGTATAGAGATGGACAGGTTGGTTTGGTTCAACGGGAAAAGGTGTAATACGGACGTTGCTAACATACCGAGAGAAGATGTTATAAGTGGCATGTCCGATTGCCTCATTGTCTGAATTCCATGCGTAGGCTTGGACACTACCCGTATCAAATCCGGGGTCCGTTGGGAGCTGCATTTGTGTTGTGAACCGTCCGTTAACGACAAAGACTGTTTCCTTTTCCGGCGGTATATCGTTGCCGGTTTCAGTTGTTGGCACGATACTAACTTCGGCATCCCCACTAAAACTCCGGTCGGGTAGTGTTCCAGAGACGGTGACCAGGTTTTCCTGTTCAAAAGTGCCTTGGGCAGACGCATTCGCGAAATCTATTGTCACTTCCATCTGCTTGTTCGGTATTTTCAACTGTGTCGCTGGGTCGCCGAAGAGGGTGAAGACTTCAGCCAAATCGAGAAATCCGGGGGAGTTGATGAGAAACTGGGTTTTGGCTTGTGCGAAGATAGCCCCGATATTCTGGGTGTGTCCTTTGACAATAACGTCGAGAATTTCGCGGTTGAGAATGTAGTCGCCATCTAAAAGCCCGATACTGGTGGCTCCGATGACAGCGATAGCACCCCCATTTTCGGAGCGAAGGAGTTCTTCGGCGAGACTGTTTTTGGTGCCATCAAAGGCCCCGGTATAGCAGGTCATGCTGATGACTAATGGCAGTTGTGAAATATTGGTTAAGTTTTGTTCAGGATCCTCAAAGTCAAGCATGCGGCTATCTGACCAGATACCACCGCCGCCGTGTCCAATATAGTTGATAAGACTTGCCCCGTTGTTGAAGCCGTCGATAACGCGTCTGGCGATAGGCGTAGTAACACTTTCGTCAATGCTCAAATCCAGTTCATCTTTATAGGGCGCGTAGATGCGTTCGGTCTCATACCTGTTCCTGAGTTGATTGTGTGAAATGAGTCGATCGATCTGAGAATAAAATATGGAATCCGACCCAGCGAGCATCAGCAGCCGTTTGTGCCAGGGGCCCATCGGTGAAGTGGTTTCATGTTTAATTGTGCGTTCAATGAATATGCGTGCGTCAACGCGATTATTCGCAGGCATCCGCCCGATGAGCATATCAGGAAAACTATCTTCGCCTCGAAATGTGACGAACTGATGATCGCTTGCACTCGAGCCGTAGCCCGGGATTTGCACGCGTATCGTTGGTACAAAATTGATTTTGTTTTTTATATCAATGTGTGTATCACCGACAAGCAGGACATACGTTGGGGCGGGAGGCTGCCAGTTGTGGTAGGCATACTTAAGGAACTCACGGATGGCGTTAGGATTGAGGGTCCCGTGATTAAAATCGTCGTAGATATTTTGGACATCGACAACTTTAGTGCGGAGTCCTTGCTGGCTGCGAAAGTCGGCAAGGGGTCGAACATCATGGATAAAGTCGCTATGTGTGATGATGATATAGTCTGCCCCGTTGTGAACGCTGCGCAAATCGGATGGTGTGTCTACGGAAATTTTCGGTTTTCGGAATTGGTTCCGAGTGAGCGCGATATATTGGGTGGTGGGGTCGTTCGGATCTTTAGGACGAATTTGCGTGGAGCGGAAGATGACTCTGTAGGTGCCGGGGGTATCTTCATCAACGAATGCGGACAGCCCAACATAGCGGGTACCGTCGATCCCATAAATTTCGACATCGGGGGTAGAGAAGTTCTTTAAAATAACCTTAAAATCTGGATTTACAGCACCAGTTTCGTCCGCGAATGGCGTAATTGCAAAAGGCAGCACATCTGATTGTGCGTTGAAGTTTCGCCAATAGTCGACTTGGATCCAATTTAACAAGATGATGTCAATCAGTTCTTCAGGACTTCCGGGGTTCAGAATCCGAAGAACGTTGCGTCCGTTTTCCAAAAAGGATTGAGAGAGTTCTTGGTTCTGAAGTTGATATTCGGTTTCACCCGTCCATCGTGCTACCCCAAGTTCGATTTTATCGTTGAGCCATATATCACAGTCGTGCCCTGTGTTGGATCTACCGTGGAGACTCACGCGGACTGTTGCGGGGCGGGCAGTATCTGCGAGACCGGGGAGGGTGAATCCGAATGGCTTTGACTCCGGTGCGGTCAATTGTGCCCAGAACCAACTATCATTTGGGAGTGGTGGTAGTTCAGTTAAAGTAAATGAACGTGTTTGTAGACCTCCACCGAATTCTTCGTATGTTTGTCCTTCTCCGAGATTTACATCCCGGAAGCGTCTAAAATTTGTATCTTTTTCAATATGGGCGCGTGTGAGAAAAAACTTATAATCTTGTGTGTTCCTTGTCTCTGGAATGGTTGTTTTTGTTCCCATCCGGCTTCCGGGTCCCGAGTTCCATGAAAGCCAATAAACGTTCTCATCGGTGAAGGGATCAATATAACTGGTTTCTCCATACTGGCGTTCACCGTAGAAAATAATTTCATCTGTTGGATCAAACCTACCGTCGGTTTCGCCGCGAACAAAGATCGGAATTTGTCTCCCTTTGTTTGTCAATTTCAATGTCCTCGGCATGATAGCCGTGACATCGGCACCCGCTGCAGCGAGATCTGATGCCGTAATGCTATACATTCCGGATTCCGTAACGCTGATTTTATACTGTGGCTGCATGGAAGGCGCGCTCGGTGCTGATGGTGCTCGTGCGACCGGTAAACGCCACTGTTCAGCGTTTTGCGGATTAACAAGCAGATCGTTGAGGATCGCATTGTAAGCAGCAGATTCGGCGTGCAAACCACTCGGTATTGCTGATGGTGCGGTACTTATACCACGCGTCAGGGTTTTGATAAAACGCACTTCAACCACGATTCGGTGATAGAGCCTCATCTCACGGCGGATAGGATTATACTGAACGGGATTGAATTGGATGGGAAGGATACGGTTCTCTCGGATCCATCCGGCTTCCCTGATTTCAGCAAGGCTCTCTGGGGTGAAGCGGTCTTTTTTGGGTTGTGTTGCGCCTTCGGGTGCTGGCGTATATGCGACCCTTTCGACACTGCGCGTGCTGAAACGCTTCTCGACAATCCGCAATTGAAAATCTACATCGGCGGGGACAGCGATGAGTGTCGTCTGTACGGGGAGGCGGGGTGTCCCCGGTTCGGCAGTGAACCGGCATCCGGGGAAAGAGAGCACCTGACTTTTAACGTTGTCTACCTCGTTTTCGGTGCCACTGCTACTCAAGTGAAAATCGGATTTCGGGATGAGCAGTTGAAGTGTCACACCTTGCGTGGTGGCATTCACTAATTCAACGTCCCTTTGTAAGACAGTGCTACCCGTTGTGGTAGTGCGGGAGTTTTGATCTCTTGAGATGCTCGGTGAGGCTGCTGCGATTCCATTTCGGACAGGCAAGGAGCCAAAATCTAAACAGAGGAAGAGTGTTATGAATAGCGTTGGTACCCATAGGTGCGCGCTTATGCGTATCTTCAAAGGAGACATTTGCATTAAAGGAGTAACTCCAAAGTGTTAAGTTTCTAAATTAGAGATATAATTTTATAGTAAAATCCGAAAATAAGTTTATACTTGTCGCTCGTAGGGGTTGGGTAACCCAACCCCTACGGTTCCCGTATGTGTGCAAATAATTACGGGCTCTACTATAAATATCCGTGTGGCGTGTATTTTTTTATAGTGTTTGTCGTGAGTCTTCGCGTTTTTCTTTAAAAAATGTAGTGTTTACGGAGTCACGGGATTTATCGTAGGTTGGACAGTTCATGATGTGCTGTTGATTGCCGCGCCTACTTTTTGCTGTAGGCGCGACAATTACTGATCGCTAACTGCTGCTGATTGATAACGGGCAACCCTTTGATTGACTATTTTTCGGCGAGGTGGTAAATTTCAATTTCTCGGATTTGCGCTACTGAGGGTTCCATGATGCGATAGTGTGGATAATACCTACCGGCAAGCGTTGTCCGCCGGTCAACGATTTTGTCTCCCGGTTCTGCCATTATTTTGTTCACAACTGTATCATCGACCGTCCGAGTAACAGTGACGCGAATCATCTTTGTCCGGAAGTTCAACCGATCAAAGACGAACTCTGCTTGTGCCCTTTCGTCGCCGATATTGCGCCGCTGAATGACTGTATCGAAAGTTTCCCATTCGCCGGTTTCTTCGTTCAGATAGTCCATAGCGAACCGGAAAAGATTACCGTTGTGGATGACAATTTTTCGGACGGGATGGACATCAGCGAAGCGGATGATGAAGTTCCGTTCGTTTTGTGCGGGAAGTGTCGCGAGTGTTTCAAGATTACCGTCGTTCACACCGGGGTGGTTCGCTTCGGTGCCGTAAGTGGCACTCGCTATATTCTGGCTGTACTGTGTGGATAACACTTGAGCAACTCTGCAAGCATTGAGATGTAAGCAGATGGCTACAAGGCAGCAAATAGATAAGGTAATGCGCTTCATTCTTCCTCCTGAAATGTTATATCGACCCGATCAACAATACCCATGACAAGTTCTCGGATGGGTGCGTCTTCAATCCCGAATACTTCTTGTGCAACACCCGGACCTGCCCCGACAATCACCGTGTCCCCTTCACCCGCACCGACGTAATCAACAGCAATTGTCGGCGTGCGAACCAGTTGAGATTTGACGCTCAACGGTTGGATGAGCAGCAGGGTGCGGTTTTCGTATGCAGGATGTTTAACGATAGAAACGACTTTTCCGATTACTTTGGCGATGTACATTTTTCAGGACTCCGTTTTCGGTGGTGTTGCTTCCGAAGTGCTCGCTGCATGGGTCACAGAGAGAGTATCTACAATTCCGACAATGGCGACATCCACTGGCATCCGTTTTCCGGGTATAACGCTGACGGCATCACCGCCTGTGACGATGTAGACTATTTCGCCGACCCCGGCATCGTTTAATGTATCAACTGCGACGATCGGCTCAGAAATGGGATCCTGTTTTTCGTCTAAAGGTTGGACGACGAGGAGGCGGGTGCCTTCTAAAGTTGGGTCCTTTCGGGTTGCGACAACGGTGCCAATGACTTTTGCTAAATCCATTTGTTTTATCTTCTTCCACTATTCCTATGAAACAAGTTTATATTCAACGAGTTTCGTGTGAAGTGTGTTTCGGTTAATACCGAGAATGTCTGACGCTTTACTCCGGTTTCCGTTGGTATGCTCAAGCACAATTTTAAAGAGCGGTTTTTCAAAAACCTCTCGAATTTCGGCGTAAAGCTCGCCCAGCGGTGCATCGGATTCCATATACTGTTCAATATATGCTTGGAGCATTGCATGAACCTGCGTATTGAGATCGCCAGGTTCGCTTATGGGTGTCGATTTCTCTAAGATTGGGTCAAAGTGTTCAGGTAATAGCATTTGCCCGGAACACATGACGAGTGCGCGCTTGATGGCGTTTTCTAACTCCCGCACGTTGCCGGGCCACTCATAAGTTGTAAGTTGTTTGACGACCTCTGTGGATATACCGATTTCAGACAATTGGTATTCTTCAACAAACTGGCGTGTAAAGAGGTCTATGAGTTCCGGTATATCCCCCTTTCGTTCCCGTAACGGTGGAAGCGAAATTGGGATGACATTGAGACGATAGTAGAGGTCTTCGCGAAACGATTTCTGTGCAATTGCGGTTTCAAGGCGGCGATTCGTAGCGGCGATGATTCGGACATCGACGGCATGCGTTTCGGTGCCGCCCATCGGTTCCACCTCGCGTTCCTGTAGGACGCGCAGGAGTTTCATCTGGACTTCAATCGGCAATTCTCCGATTTCGTCAAGGAAGATGGTGCCGCTATCTGCCTGTTGAAATTTCCCTTTTCTCGCGCTGTGTGCATCGGTGTACGCGCCTTTGACGTGTCCGAAGAGGGCACTCTCAATAAGACTCGAAGGCATCGCGCCACAATCAACAACGACGAAAGGATTGTGAACACGGCGGCTGTTTTGATGAATCAGTTGGGCGACGAGTTCCTTACCCGTGCCGCTTTCTCCTAAGACGAGAACGGTTTCATCGCTGACAGCGGCACGCCCAATTTTAAGATATACCTCCTGCATTGCCGGACTCTGCCCGACCATTTTCCCGTGTCTGTCGAAATCAGGTGATGTTGATGTTTTAACGGTCTTCGTCTGATTCGATGCAGCGGCGGCGCGTGAGACGAGATCAACTAATTGCTTCTGGTCAATCGGTTTAGTGAGGTATCCGTAGGCGCGTTGTTTCGCTGAGTCAATAGCGGTTTGGGTTGTGCCGTGTGCGGTAATTATAATGATTGAGGCGGTGCTATTGTACTGCTGAAGGTCCTCAATGAGTTCAAGTCCGTTTGTGTCGCCTAACCAGATATCAAGCAGGATGACATCAACGTTTGTCTCCTTGACACACGCGAGCGTCTCCGCGCCGTCTCGCGCTTTCAGGGTCTCATATCCTGCCTTTTCGAGGGTGGCGGCGAGTATGTGTCGAAGACTGTCATCATCGTCAGCGATAAGCACTAAATTTGACATTTCTTTAATTTTCCTTGCGGTTCGGTGAGGCGGTGTGATATTTCACGTGCTTCTATGTTGAGCCGTCCCGGCGCGTTGCTTGGGACTACAATGTTTTAATTTTCCTTGCGGTTAGTTATGATTCCTCTTAGGACTTACGCACATTGAGCAAATGTTGGACACTTGGATGCAAAAAAGCGCATTTTCCATATTTTAAACCCCCTAAATCCCCCTTATCAGGGGGACTTTAAGAAGCAGTGCGTAGGTCCTACCTCTTTTATGCATTGTTAATGTGCAGGAAGAGACATGACGAACGCTGTGCCGACTTCAAGGTTCGGATCGACTTCAATGCTTCCTTGGTGTTCGGCAAGAATTTTTTGGCTAATGTAAAGCCCAAGTCCGGTACCCTTCTGTTTCGTGGTATAAAATGGATCAAAGAGCATTGGAATATCTTCAGGTGGAATTCCGGGACCGTCATCCTGAACCCGTACATGGATGACTTCCTTTTCCGTCGGATATTCTGTCTGAATTGTCAACGTTCCTCCTGTATCCATTGCTTCAATGGCGTTGTAGAATAAATTGAGGAGTACTTGCGTTATGCCGTCTTCGTTTATATTGACTTGTGGGCAATTGTTGTCGTATTGCGTGGCGACCGTGATGGCGTGATGCTCCAATTCAGGACGGCAGATGGCGAGGCTACTCTCAAGCAGTTGATGGATGTTGGTCTGTTTGGCGAGTTGCATTGCGGGTTTACTGAAAGCAAGCAACTGTTCAATAAACCGGTTCAGCCTGTCTACCTCTTTGATAATAATGGCAGTATATTCCTGAATCTCATCTTGAGAGAGTTGTACTTTATCGGAATAGGTGCCGACGTGTGAATCTGCTTCCGTCTGAGTGTGTTGGAGGAGTTGGGTGCCGAGTCGGATACTGCCCAACGGGTTTCGTACTTCGTGTGCGATTGTTCGGACTAACCTTCCGAGTGTTGCCATCCGTTCTGATTCGACGAGTGCGTCAATTGTCTGCTGAATTTTGACGCGTTGCGCAATCGTTGAGGCGATAATTGTCAATAGCCGTCGGTCGTCCTCTGCTGAAAATTCATCTGAAGCCTTGTCAATTGTCAATGTACCGATAACGAGTTCTTCCACAACAATCGGGATACACCAGAAAGCGATTGCATCTTTGGATTCGACACGTTCCGGCTCAAAGAACTTAATGTAACTCCTCGGATTCCGAGTTTGTGGCACACCGATCGCTTTACCTGATGTCAGCACCTGTTTTTGGATATCTTCCATCTGATTGTCAGTGCCGCGTTTCATTTCAGCGGGGGTGAGTCCTAAGACGGTCTCTACCGAAGTCACGACCTTCCCGTTTTCATAGAGGTGCAAAGCACCGCGGTATATACCGAGGCGTTTGGACAAAATCTCGATGATACGCTGAAAGAGTCCTTGCAGTTCAAGGTTCGCGTTCGCTGCTTGACTCACCTCAAAAAGTGTAGAGATGTCCCTTATCTGTTTTTCTAAATTCGCGTTGACGCTATGGATCTCCTCCATCTCTTCGACACGGCTACGTCGCTGGGTTTGGAATTGACGGATGACACGGATAACCCCAAACACAAGGAACGGATAGAGCAGTGCAATGATGATGCTCCCTGTCTGATTCGGGTAGCGGAAAACGTGGACCCAATTCGCAATCGCTGTGATACCGAACAGGATATTTTGTTCGCGCGGGCGAGCATATATAACCGCGAGGATCATCACCCCGTAGTAGCAGTGACTCACAGCGGGATAGTATGCCTCCATCTGAAATAGATGTGTACTAATATTGATAAGTAGTACAAGCAATGCCAAGAAAAAGGTTAGCATATTTTTTAGTTGTCAGTTTGCTTCGCAGTGAGAATACGGTTTTTTTTTTTTTAAAACCTTTCAGTTTTCAGTTAAGAGGTTTTCGTTTGACGAGCCCCTCTTGTAACTGATAACTGAAAACCATTCTTCTGACAACTGAGCACTGATAGCTGACAACTCATCCGTCTGAATCAGGATTCTTAGGACTAATAAACTTCCATTGATTAATTAAAGGCTCAGAAAATTGTTGAGCATTTTTAACCCGACGCGTCCGCTCTTTTCGAGGTGAAACTGTGTTGCGATGAGGTTATCGTGTGCAATCGCGCTGCAGAATTCGAGGCCGTACTGCGTTTTTCCAATCACGATGTCCTCTGCCTCTGGCACAGGATAGTAAGAATTGACGAAATAGAAGTGTGCAGGATTCGGAACATCTTCAAAGATTGGGTGCGATTGTGTCTGATGCACTTCGTTCCATCCGATTTGTGGCACTTTTAATGTTTCGGTTTTCTTTTTTGTATCTATCGTTGGATATTTCTGGACGTATCCGGGTAAAAGTCCTAAGCATTCGGCATCTTCCTCCTCACTGTGCTCAAAAAGGATCTGGATACCGATACAGATGCCGAGCATAGGTCTGCCGGTACGATAGAAGTCTGTCAAGACCTGATTGAGTCCACGTTTCTGTAAGGTTTGCATCGTGGCTTTTGCGGCACCGACACCCGGAAAAATGACGCGATCCGCTGCAAGAATCGTTTCAGCAGCGGCGGTAATCTCATTTTTATAGCCAAGATGTGTCAACGCACGCGCAACGCTCGTAAGGTTGCCTGCGTCATAGTCTATAATTGCTATCATTTTTTATACTTTTCATTTTTTATAGTTTTCAGTCATCAGTTAAAGAAGTCTGTAACGTGTTCTAAAGTTAGGGAAGTCTGTAAAATTTTCAACTTTGAAACTTTAGCACACTTCACAACTTTCTTACTGACAACTACTGACCACTCTCATTGTGAGGCAAACCGATAACTGACAACTCATGTTATGATTTTTTCGACGGTTTTATAGAGGTTGGCTGTCTCAATTCCAGCGATAGCGGCTTCAGAGCCTTTGTTGCCTGCCTTGATACCGGCGCGTTCAAGTGCCTGCTCGATTGTATCTGTCGTGATGACACCATAGATAACTGGGACACCTGTACTTGCCGATAACTGCGCAATGCCCTTCGCACTTTCGGCGGCAACGTAATCGAAGTGCGGTGTCGCGCCTCGGATGACTGCTCCGAGACAGAGGACAGCATCATATTTTTCACTCTCTGCAAGGCGTTTGGCGATTCCGGGAATCTCAAAGGCGCCGGGTGTCCAAAAAACATCGACTTGATCCAAGTCAACGCCGTGCCGTTTTAGGGCATCTAACGCGCCAGCGAGAAGCTTTTCGGTAACAAAACTATTGAATCGGCTGACAACAATGCCGAATGTGAGTCCTTCAGCGAGAAGGTCTCCTTCGTAGACGTTTGGCATAGGTTTATCGGTTTTCAGTTTTCAGTTGTCAGTTAAAGAGGCAGCTTGGGCGATCAAATGTCTTTTGTAACTGAAAACTGTTAACTCTCCTATTCTTTATTCCTCATCAAGGAGGAGGTGTCCAAGTTTAGAGCGTTTTGTTTCTAAATATCTGCGGTTAAAGGGGTTTGGTTTGGTTTGGAGCGGAACGCGCTCAACGATCTCAAGTCCGTATCCGTCTAACCCTTTGACCTTTTGCGGATTGTTTGTCATCAGACGCATTTTTTGAACGCCTAAATCGGCTAATATCTGTGCCCCGATGCCGTAATCTCGCAAATCTGCGGGATATCCGAGATGCTCATTGGCTTCGACGGTATCTAATCCGTCGTTGTCTTGGAGCTGATAGGCACGGAGTTTCCCCTTGAGTCCCATCCCTCTGCCTTCTTGCCGCATATAGAGGACCACGCCTCTGCCTTCCTTTTCAATGGTTTGGAGTGCGATTTCGAGTTGTTCACCACAATCGCATCTGAGTGAACCGAAGACATCACCCGTTAGACATTGCGAA
This sequence comes from Candidatus Poribacteria bacterium, assembly GCA_965208735.1. Classification (GTDB taxonomy): domain Bacteria; phylum Poribacteria; class WGA-4E; order WGA-4E; family WGA-3G; genus WGA-3G. The sequence continues at coordinate 5,673,506 of CBDBPM010000002.1, read as the reverse complement.
TGCACACGGACTAAGAGCGGGGTCGCATCGGCAATATCGCCTTTTGTGAGTGCGATGTGCGTTTTATCAGTTTCGACACTCTCGCCTGATGTATCAGTGCTTTCGTAGGCGTAGAGTTTGAATTCGCCGTGTGCGGTGGGTATATCAGCCGTTGCGACGCGTTTAATGAGCGTTTCTGTCTGGCGGCGGTATGCGATCAGGTCAGCGATGGTGATAATTTTGAGTTGGTGTTCTGCGGCGAACTTCATCAACTCAGGGACGCGTGCCATAGTGCCGTCCTCGTTGAGTATCTCACAGAGGACACCTGCGGGATATAGCCCCGCCATCCGTGCTAAATCAACGGTGGCTTCAGTATGTCCAGCACGCCGTAGGACTCCGCCGGGTTTTGCCTCTAACGGGAAGATGTGCCCGGGTCTAACGAAATCTGAAGGTACAGCATCGGCATCCACGAATTTCTGGATAGTGTATGAGCGTTCTTGTGCGGAGATACCGGTCGTCACTTCTTTCGCGTCAATAGTGACTGTGAACGCTGTCTGCATCTGCGCTGTGTTCGCAGCGACCATGGGGTGGAGCTCAAGTTCGGCGAGACGTTCTGTACAGGTAGGTAGACATATCAACCCCCTGCCGTATTTCGCCATGAAATTAATAGTCTCTGCTGTCACTTTTTCAGCCGCCATGATGAGATCGCCTTCGTTCTCGCGATCGGGTTCATCAACGACGATAATCATGTCCCCGTTTTCGATTGCGGAGAGTGCTTCAGGAATGGTATTAAAATTGTTTGGCATAATGGCTATCGGCTATCGGTTATCGGTTTTCAGCAAGATGACTATCGGAAATCATCGGAAACCTTCAGCAAAGAAAACTCTCACTGCGAGGCAGTTTTATAGTGCTTGCGTCTTTGCTGACCGCTGATTGCTGACGGCTATTCAATGTAGCCGTGTTTTGCTAAAAAACTCAAGTTGAGTGTCTCGGAAGAGTGTTGCTCTGTCCACCCTTTTTCCGTCTCAGTATTATTAAGAAGTGTTTCAATATAACGCGCAACGATGTCAACTTCAAGGTTGACCCTTGCCCCGTTCCGTTTCGTTCCTAAAGTTGTGATCTGCTTTGTATGCGGAATCAAGGCAACTTCAAAGGCATCTGTGTGGATACCTGATACCGTTAAACTGATACCGTCAACAGTGATAGAACCTTTGTAGGCGATGTACCGGCTTATATTGTCGCTCATGGTTACCTGCATCAAAGAGGCATCGCCTTCGTCCTTCCATGCGCAGATCGTTGCGACTTCATCTACGTGTCCGAGCACAAGATGTCCGCCTAATCTGTCGCTTAACCGGAGTGAGCGTTCAAGGTTAACCTGTTCACCGACGATCCGTTCGCCTAATGTTGTGCGGCGTAGGGTTTCAGCAGATATATCCGCAGTGAACGCCTCTGGTACAAGAGAACGGATTGTGAGACAAGCACCGTCAACGGCGATACTGTCCCCGATTTCAGCATCGGAAAGAACATCAGTCGCCTGAATTTCAAGGACGGCACCTTCGGATTTACGCTGGATATTTCTGATGGTTCCGAGTTCTTCAACAATCCCAGTAAACATGTTATAGATACCCCTCGATGAGAAAGTCGGAACCGGGAATCTGTGTGATACGGATTTGCCGCAGGTGAGGCACATCCATCAAACTGGAAACCCCTTCACCGCCAATAGGTCCAGGTGCATTCTGTCCACCAATGATTATGGGTGCAACGAAACACATGACCTTATCAACGATTCCGGCTGTGACAGCGGATGCATTGATTTCGCCGCCGCCTTCTATCAATATGCTCGTTATCTCACGTTTGCCTAATATCTCCATCAAACGCCTAAAACAGACTTTACCATGTACTTCCGGCACAGTTATGACTTCTGCACCTGACTTTTCGAGTGCTTCAACGTTTTTTGCGGGTGCTTCTGGTGTTACAGCAACAATAACATCGGCACTGCTTTCGGCGTTAAAAATGCGTGTGTCCGTGGACGTTCTCGCGTGTGAATCCATCACAATACGGATTGCATCCTGCCCCTGTTTGTCTTGAAGCCGCGTCGTCAGCGCGGGGTTATCGCGCTCGACTGTGCCCCTGCCGACGAGGATCGCATCTACGGCATCCCGAATCTCATGCCCGCGTTGGCGTGATGCCTCGGACGTAATCCACTGTGATTCACCAGAAGTGGTCGCTATTTTCCCATCAAGGCTCATAGCGATCTTGAGGATAACAAACGGCAGACCGGTCTGAATGTATTTTGTGTGAACCTCGTTTAATTTTTCTGCTTCCTGTTGACACACACCTACATGGACACAGATGCCCGCCTTTTCAAGTTGACGAACTCCGTTGCCTGCGACACGCGGATTCGGATCAACTGCTGCGATGTAGACCTCAGTAATGCCTGCGTGAATTAGTGCTTCTGTGCAAGGCGGCGTGCGTCCCCAATGGCAGCAAGGCTCAAGGTTCGTGTAAAGTGTCGCGCCTTTGGCGTTCTTGCCCGCGGTGTTCAGCGCATGGACTTCGGCGTGCGGGGTTCCCGCTTTTTGGTGATAACCTTCACCGATCACCTGACCCTTTTTTACAATAACTGTCCCAACGAGCGGATTGGGGCTGGTACGTCCTTTTGCTTGCGCTGCTAACTTCAGGGCGCGTTGCATGAAGGCTATATGTGCTTCGTCCATAGCGATATGTTACTCACACCGGATGTCTGTTTCTACATAGTATATCATATTTGCGTTAGAAATCAAAAACATTTCTTTATAGTTCCGCCACGGTTTTCAGGGATTCAAGGATTTCAGTCTGTTTTGCGAGATCAAATTGGTGCGTGCCGATATACATGTATTTGATAATGCCTGTTTTGTGAATAATAAAGGTTGAGGGACGTGCGATGTTATATGCCTCAAGGCTGAGCCAGTGATAGACCCCGTAGCGTTTGATGACATCCCGAGTTTTGTCGACCAATAATGGGAATGTGATCCCATTTTTATCGGCATACCCGCGAAGTTCACGGGGCCACTGTCCTGCGATGGCGAGTGGTGTGGCTGTGTATGCTGCATAAGCTTCAACATTTTCTTGGACTGCCGACAACTGGCGGCGACTGTTCGGTCACCAGGTTCCTCGAAAGAAAGTTAAGACGACATGTTGCGTGTCACGGTATGCCTCAAGAGAGATGTCCTCTCTTAGATGCGATGGCAGCGTGAATAAGGGTGCAGTATCACCGATGTTGAGAATTTTGTTTTTACGCGGCATGGAGATATTATATAGGAAATTACGGTTGGTGTCAAATGCAGGGTTATTTAGTTTGGGGATTGATAGAGATTTTTGCGAGAAAAGAATTGACTTTCCCTTTCCCACTGAATGCATTACCGGTAGCACCTAATTTAAAGCGTGTGCCTTTATCGAAACGGTACGTGAGCCTCCCGGATTTACCGGGTACGATCCCCGATGCTGCGGTGAGTATAACTTCAGGCATTCCGTCCGCGGCGAGTTCGCTGTCGCTTTCAAATAGGATGAAAGCTCCCGCAGCCTCTGCGCTTCCCATCCAGAGTTCAATAGTGAGCGCACCGCCATCTTTAAACGCTGTCGCATCAATCTCAACAACCGTGTAATCTTGATATTCAGCGTCTGGTGTCCGGAAGATACTCAAAACATCTCGCGTAGGTTCCGCATCGTTGAGTGTAACGATTTGTGTCTGTGCGGTGAGAAATCTTGGCGTATATTCGGATTGATTTGTGCTTGGGGTGAACCCACTGCCTCTATTGGGTATAGTAGACTTACCGATTTGGGTGCGCACATCCGGTTTCGATGCGAGATTCAGGACAATCGGTGTATCAATGAGTTCTACTGTCATCTCCGATGTGGCATCCAAGTCGTAAGGCTGCTGGAAGCGCGTTAGGTACTGATTACTTACGCCAAGTACCAGCACCACGAGGACGAGGGTCGAAGTAGCGATTGCCCATGGAATGAACGGTTTACCGCCGGAGGGTGCCACGGGTTCAATACGTGAGATTTCTTGCATGATATTCTCGGTGAGATTTGCCCTGATTTGGAACCCGTCCAGTGCTTCTCGGATCATCGGTTCCGCTTTTTTGAGACGGAGCCGGGCGCGACGGAGTCGGCTCTTAACCGTGCTGGCAGATACCCCTAAAAATCGGCTAATCTCTTCACACGTCATCTCTCCGAAGTAGTGGAGTGTAACGACGGTACGCTCACTTTCCCGCAGCCGTGCGAGCAATTTGTGGACGATACTACGCTGTGCTTCTGTCGCGGCTTTCGCCTGCTCTTCGGCGATGTATTGGGAATAGGTCGCCTTGTCTATTAGTTCTGTGTCGGTTTCTTCCAACGATTGCGTCTGCATGTGTTTCTTTCTGAGCCATGCTTGGCATTGGCGGGAGGCGATTCTATACAGCCATCCCTCAAACCGATGCGGATCTTTCAGGGTTCCCAGTTTTTTGTAAACTTGCAGGAAGGTGTCCTGTGTAACCTCTTCGGCGATGTGGAAATCCCCTATTTTTCGCCACGCGAGCGCGTGGACAAACCGCTGGTGCTTTTTTACCAGTTTAGCGAAAGCGCTTTGGTCGCCTGCAAGGCTTTGTTGAATCAATTCCACATCGCTGTTTTTCATTGGTTACCTCCAGAGAAGGCTGTCAGCCGTCAGTAGTTGGTAATTCTCAGGTCCGGTAGGTGCGGTTTGGAACCGCACCATAAGTGTCAATTTTAGGGAAACAGACATATTTTTTAGTCCCGTAGGGACGGCATCTGTGTAGACCCATATTACCAGAAGACCTTGAACCCCGTAGGGGTGACATCTATAGAACCTTCGCTATTATACAGATGCCGCCCCTACGGGGCTGAGGGTTTAGGTTCACATGCGTACTACATAGATACTGAAGAAACACCCAAGCAAATAAGCCCTACGGGACTCAAGAGCAGTTTAGAAGTATCCAAGGTTTCTGCGTAAAATCCAGTGTAGTTTCAAATGGTGCCTACCGTTTCTGGTGGCAACGACGGTTATTTTTTCTTAAATTGACACCTATGGTGCGGTTTGGAACCGCACCGGGTTTTAACCACAAACCTTGTATACCGGAAAACCTATCTTTAGTCGCGTAATTTCGCAGGTTGGGTAGCGCGTAGCGAGTTCCAACACCGATTGCTTACCGATCAATTTTCGTCATTTTTTTCGGGTGTGGGTTCCACGGCAAATTCCGCGAGGAAACCGTTGATTTTGCCTTTCTCACTGAGCCAACTGCCTGTAGCACCCAACCGAAAAACTTTGCCCTGCTGAAAAGGATACTCGATTGTGCCTTTTGTACCGGGCGGAACATCCCATGCCGAGGTAAGCGCACCGTCAGGTGGGCCGACCGTAGGAAGTTCAGTATCACCATCATAAAGATCAAATGAACCAGGGGATTCAGCATCACCTACTGAAATAGTAATAGTCAGCACACCTCCGTCTTTAAACACAGTCGTATCAATTTCAACGACGGTATAGTCTTGATAGCCCTGTCCGGCTGCCCGGAAAATGCTGAGAACTTCCTGCTTAGGATGCTCACGAGTGAGGACAACGCTCAAACCGTCGTTTGCAATAGCCTCGGATTCAACGGCAGTTTCGAGGAACGTATTCCAATCCGATGATGGCGGTTCCCGGGCAGGCTCAGGCAATCCCGGACGTTTCTCATCTACGGATTCTTGGAGAAATAAGAGATACCCCTTTGCGCCATTGTAGGGTGAAGCCCGTTCATTGACGGGGAGTCTGCCCATCACATCAAGATCCGTTGAGATCACTAAAGAGTCTGCTGGGGAGCGTAACTTCCAGCCTTTCATGATTGCTTGTGCCAACGGGAGCGTTTTGTCAAACGGTTTGTAGCCTTGCTGGATTCTCGCTGCAATGAAGGCGCGTTTATTCCGGGTACGTCCTAATTCGACATTTGATACCCACGTGTTGATGAAATTTTCGTTCAAGAATTTGATAATACGGTCATCAGAGAGGACACCTGCCCTCAGGCTTTTGCCGCTCCCTCAGCACGATTCATCGACCAAAGGTCCATCTATGGAGATCGCATGAATCGGTTTCTGCTGTGCTTCTGCCTGCGCCAGTACCTGCTCCGGCGGCACCCAATTAATTTGCTCCGATCTGTAGAACTTGTGTATCAAGGCGCGTTCCGCGGTTTCTTGGGTAATGGTTTCTGTGAATTTGATGGTCTTCAGAAGATTTTGCATCCCAGCGCGGAGTTCAATTTTCGAGCAGAAACCGGTAGTCGTATGAAAATGGGAGTCGTTTTTATCTTGCATCCAGTTAACATCAAAGTTTATTACGCCTTCAGGGACGTACATCTCAAAGAAAGCGACTTTTTCGTTGTTCCTGTCAATCACAAGATGCCCAGTAAACTGTGAGGGTGTAAACCACCCGTCTTCGAGTTTGAACTCTGCGTGGATCCGAAACACGATGTCGGCGTATTGCTCGTTGTAAGCACGCAGGCATCCCCACAACCCATACGAATCCCCTGAATTGATGTGCAAAAATAAATTAGGGTTCGGATGCAGCTGTTTGAGCAACGCGAGTACGCCGCGGACATCTAATGCCCAGAGTTCACCCACGGCAACCGGTTTGTTCGGCAGAAAAGATTGGAAAACCGATGTCGGATGCTGTTTTTCGGGTTCAGCGACCCGCAGATTTGCCAACGCGTCCCACTCCACATGAAAATTGGAACCAGTGTTCTCAATGGGTGCGATGTAGCCTGTCACTGAGACTTCCGAAGTATCCGTAAGGTTAAGTGTGATTTTGTTGTTCGCTGCCGAGTGGTTATCGGCGTAGAGGTGTCCGCTCATCACTATTAGAACGAGAAGGGCAACGGTCAAGATTTTCATTTTAAAACCTCCTTAGATTCTTCTAAATGTCCAGGTTGGGGTTGCGAAATTTTCCGTGTTGCCACTCTCTATAGACGAGGAAGCCACCGATCAAACATAAACATCCGTATAGCAAGGATTCTACCAGGGTAACTCCCATTAGGAACTCTCCAGCATTCATATTCCACACTCCGTCACTGGCTACTTCACGCGCTATCCATCGTTCTATATAGAAATCAATACCTTGTTCAAAAATCCAGTTAAAGATTCCACCGGTAAGGAGTATCGCGCTAACGAGAATCAACCCCTTCGATTTCGTTCGAAAACATATAAACACCAGCAATACTGCAAGCCCCAAGTAGGCAATAATATTTAGACTGTAAAGAACGTTATTAAGCATTGTCAAAACCTCCTGTTTATACGAAACGTTGTAGGTCTGTTATCTTGCGCGTCTGCGTATGTAGATTATAACATAGACGCTAATCCGTTGAGATAATTTTACTCAGGTCCCAGATAAAAACGGTGCCGCCTGAACTTCCACTGGCAACCACATCGTCGCTCGCGAATGCCAGAGCACTGATTTTGCTTGTGTGGTTCGAGAAGGTATGAAGGTGCTGTCCAGTTGTGATATCCCACAATCGGACCCTTTGGTCAGCACTACCACTCGCAAGTATCTTGCCGCTTGGAGAAAACGCCACCGAAGTGACTGTTCCTGCGTGTCCCCTGAGGATCCACACTGGGTCTCCAAGGTTCACCGGTGTTAGTGGTTCCCTATCTGTGACTTTCCATACCTCTATTGTCCAATCGGAACTCCCAGTTGCGAGATATTCGCCGGACGGAGAAAAGGTTAAAGCGGTGATTTTTTGTGTATGTTTTGTGAAGATATCAGATGCAAAACCGTTGCCAGTGTCTGTTTCAGAGAAGAAAATAGCGAATTTACGGTCATTAACAGCCATTGTCATTTCAGCTGCCTTTGCAAAAAATTCACTGGACTGTGAAAACGCCACTACCGTTGTTGACTTAATCATATCTAAAGTCCTCACGCTGGCTCGATAGCAACCACCGTCAAGTGGGTTCCAGTAACGAATGGATCTGTCTTCTATACTGGCACTATAAAACATTTCGCCGTTTCCTGAGAATGCAAGCGTATTGATTGCCCCCTTGTGTGCTGTCATTTCTCCGCCGAGGATATGCATCAGTTTTCCAGTACTCACATTCCACATACGTCCTTTCTTGTCCTCACCTCCACTCGCAAGGATTTCACTATTTGCAGAGAATGTAAGCGTGAACACCGGGGCGGTGTGACCTGTAAGCTCAGCGAGTTTTTCGGATGTCTTTCCATCATATAACGAGATGTTTCCCGAATTGGCTATGGCAAACCGATTCGCATCCGGAGTGTACGCTATAGCATTAACAGGTCCCTTACCGGTATCAATTCGGGTGATGGCATGTTTAGGCAGACTCTCGGCAAACCCGTTTACGATAAACATAACAAGGGTTAAACAGAGCATAAAACTTACGCATCTGGTTATCTTCATTTTTCGTCTCCTTTTCAGTTATCGGTGGTCAATGGTATGGTTAATTTTCGGTGTTTTTTGCTGATGGCGGTTCTACAGAGATTTTCGCGAGAAAACCGTTGATGCTCCCTTTCTTACTTGAACTACCAATAGCCCCTAACTTAAAGACTCGACCTTGCGCGAAAGGATACTTGATGACTTTTCTTTGATTTGTTGGAATATCCCTTGCAGAAGCGAGTGCATTGTCAGGCACGAGTTCTGTCGTGTCCGCAGCAAATAGGTCAAACGAGCCTGAAACTTCGGATTCCCCGACCCAGACATCAATCGTAAGCACCGCTCCGTTTTTAAAGGCGGTCGCATCAATCTCAACGACGGTGTACCCTTGCGCATCGGTTTCCGGTGTCCGAAAAACGCTGAGGATCTCTTGCTCGGAATGCTCACGGGTCAGCACAAGGCTCAAACCTGTATCTACAATCGCGCCCGATTCGACAGCGGTTTCGAGGACGGTATCCCAATCTTTTGGTTGAGGTTCCGAGGATTCCTCGCGCAACCCTGGAAGTTTTCCGTCCAAAGATTCTTGGAGAAATAAGAGATAGCCCTTTGCGCCGTTGTAGGGTGAAGAGCGTTCATTGACGGGTAGTCTGCCCATCAGTTCAAGTTTTGGCGAGATCACCAAAGAATCTGAGGGTGAGCGTTTCTTCCAACCTTTCATGATTGCTTGTGCGAACGGGTGCGTTTTGTCAAACGGTTTGAAGCCTTGCTGTCGTCTGAGTGCCATGAATTTTTGCTTAAAAGGCGTGCGCTCTAATTCAACATTCGACACCCAAGCATTAATGAAATTTTCGTTCATGAATTCGATATTTTTGTCGTCGGAGAGGACACCTGCCCTCAGGCTTTTGCCGCTCGCTCAGCACGACTCGTCGGTTAAGGGTCCATCTATGGAGATGACATGAATCGGCTTCTGCTGTGCTTCTGCTATCTCCAATACTTGATCGGGTGGTATCCAGTTAATTTGTTGCGATTTGTAAAAGCGAAGTATCAGTGCGCGTTCAGCGGCTTCTTGCGTCATGGATGCTGTAAATTTAACATTTTCCAGCAAATCTTGCGTTCCAGCACGGAGTTCCATTTTCGAGCAATAGCCCGTTCCTGCTATGCGCATTCCATGTGTTATTCGATTGACATCAAAGTTTATTGGACCTTCAGGGACGTACATCTCGAAAAATGCGACCTCCCGTTTTACGCGATCCATAACAAGATGCCCGGTAAACTGGGAAGGGGTGAACCAACCGTCCTCAAAGGCAAACTCCGCATGGATCCGAAACACGATGTCGGCATATTCATCATTATAAGCACGTAGGCACGCCCACAAACCGAGGGAATCTCCAGCGTTGATGCGCATTAATAAATTTGGGTTCGGATGCAGTTGCTTGAGCAGGGTAACTATTCCCGTCATATCTGGCACCCAGAGTTCGCCCACCGCAACCGGTTTGTTCGGCAGAAAAGATTGGAAAACGGAGGTCGGATACTGTTTCTCTGGTGCAGCAACCCGTAGGCTTGTCAAAGCGTCCCAGTCCTTAAAGGAATTAGATACGGCATCTCCAATTGGAGCGATGAAGCCTTTCACTGAAACTTCTGAATTGCTCTCAAGTTTAAGTGTAATTTTGTTGTTCGCTGCCGAGGGGTTGTCGGCATTGAGTTGTCCACTCATCACGATTAGAACGAGTAGCGCAACGGTTAAGATTTTCATTTCAAAATCTCCTTATGGTCAGCACAAATTGAAAAGTTGTAGGTGTTCACGCGAAATTAGCTAACAAAATCATATTTATGAGAATGTCATAGGTCTGTTACTTCGGATATCTGTGTATATATAGTAAAGTTTAGAATTAATAGGACACCTTGTGCCGGTTCGGTTAGGAAACCGAACCTACCGGGGGAGGCAAGTGTCTCTTTATTTTTACGGTTCACTATAGATTACAACATAGAGGCTAATCCGTTGAGACAATTTTGTTTAGATCCCAGATGAAAACGGTGCCATCTGAGCTTCCACTGACAAGAGCTTTAGCTTTAGCGAGTGCGATTCCGGCAAGTGCTTTGTCTTCCAAGAATGTCACTGCCCCGACTTCACTTGTGTGTCCTGTGAATGTCTGGATAGATTGCCCAGTCGTGAGATCCCACAACCGAACCGTTTTATCAGAACTCCCACTGGCAAGAAGTTTAGCATCTACTGAAAAGTCTATAGCAGTTATACCGCCTGTATGCCCTGTAAGCGTATAAAGCGGTTTGTCGGTGTCTGCCTTATTCCACACCTCAATTGTTTTGTCCGCGCTTCCAGTTGCGAGGGTTCTGCCATCCGCATAAAGGGTTAGGACACTCACCGAATCTGTATGTCCACTTTCAACACGCCAATGATCGCCGCCTCTGAACTCAATAATGCAATCACTCATACTATCTAACGCTCTTATCCTTGCTATGGGTGCTCCCTTGTATGAACATGCGATTGCTATGAATGCAACATTTGTATTTGAAGAAATTTGAGAACTCCAGCGCCCACCATCACGCGCGTGCCAAGACCGAATTGTGTTGTTTTCGCTACTCCCACTCCAAAACCTTTTACCATCAACAGAGAACGCGACCGTATTCACAGGTGCTGTGTGTTCTTCGCGGGTATTTCTGAGTTTCCCGGTGTCGGCATGCCACAACCGGACCGTCTTGTCCAAACCGCCACTGACGAGACGTTTACCGTTCGGAGAAAAGGCGATGGTTAACACCGAATCGGTATGTTCGGTAAATACCATCTGTTTTTTGTATGTGCTTGCATCGTAGATATAGATGTTGTTCGCAGCGGCTACAGCGATCCGATTTGTGGATCGAGAATATGCAATGGCGTTTACAGGTCCCTCACCAACATCAATTCGAGCAATTGCACCCACTGGTAAATCTCCTGTCCATCCGTTTGCGAGAAATACAGCGACGGTCAAAATGGGAATAAAACTTACTAATTTGGTCATTTTCATGTTTTTTAGTTTCCCTCATTTTTTTCGGACGCGGGTTCCACAGAGATTTTCGCGAGAAAACCGTTGATTTTGCCCTTCTCACTGGAATTGCCAATAGCCCCTAACTTAAAGACTCTACCTTGAGAGAAAGGATACTTGATGATTTCTCTCTGATTGGTCGGAATATCCGTTGCAGAAGCGAGTGCGTTGTCACGGACAAGGGCTGTAGTATCCCCAGCAAATAGATCAAATGAACCCGAAACTTCGGCTTCCCCGACCCAGACATCAATCGTAAGCACGCCGCCATCTTTAAACGGTGTTGCATCAATCTCAACGACAGTGTAATTTGGGGTGTCGGTCTCAGATGCCCGAAAAACGCTAAGGATTTCTTTCTCGGCGTGTTCATCGGTGAGCACAACGCTCAAACCGTCATCTACAATGGCACCGGATTCGACAACGGTTTCAAAGAGCGTATCCCAATGTGGTGAGGTCTCCTCACGTAACCCTGGGAGTTTCCCATCCATGGATTCTTGGAGAAATAAAAGATACCCCTTTGCCGCCTGGTAGGGTGGTGTCCGTTCATTGACGGGTAGTCTGCCCATCAGTTCAAGTTTTGGTGAGATCACCAACGAATCTGCGGGTGAATGTTTCTTCCAACCTTTCATGATTGCTTGTGCTACTGGGAGCGTTTTGTCAATAGGTTTGAACCCTTGCTGTTGTCTATATGCTATGAGTTCTTGCTTCTTAGACGTGCGATCTAATTCTGTATTTAATACCCAAGCGTTAATAAAGTTTTCGTTCATGAATTCGATATTTTTGTCGTCGGAGAGGACACCTGCCCTCAGGCTTTTGCCGCTCCCTCAGCACGACTCGTCGGCTAACGGTCCATCTATGGAGAGGACATGAATTGGCTTCTGCTGTGCTTGTGCTATCTCCAACACCTGAGCCAGTGGCACCCAGTTAATTTGTTGGGACTTGTAGAAACGCAATATCAGTGCGCGTTCCGCGGCCGCTTGCGTGATGGATTCCGTGAATTCAACGTTTTCCAGAAGGTCTTGCGTTCCAGCCCGGAGTTCCATTTTCGAGCAGAAACCGGTGCTTGTGACCATATCGCCTTTATCTCTTTTCCAGTTAACATCAAAGTTTATTACGCTTTTAGGGACATACATCTCGAAGAAAGCGACTTTCTCTTGGTTCCGGTCAATCACAAGGTGTCCGGTAAATTGCGACGGTGTAAACCAACCATCTTTGAGTCTGAACTCGGCATGGATGCGAAACACGATGTCGGCGTATTGATCGTTGTAAGCACGTAAACATGCCCACAAACCGAACGAATCCCCTGCATTGATATGGAGAAAGAAATTGGGATTCGGATGCAGTTGCTTGAGCAGGGTAACGACTCTTAGCATATCTGGGACCCAGAGATCACCCACCGCAACCGGTTTGTTCGGAAGGAACGCTTGGAACACGGATGCCGAATGCTGCTTTTCCGGTTCAGCAACCCGTAGATTTACCAATTCGTCCCACTGCTTAAAGTTATCGGACAAACTCTCTCCAACCGGTGCGATGAAGCCTGTGACTAATACTTCCGATTCACCTTTAAGGTTAAGTGTAATTTTGTTGTCGGCTGCCGAGGGGTTGTCGGCATTGAGTGGGCCACCCATTATGATTAGCATAAGGACAGCAATGGTCAAGGTTTTCACTTTAAAATCTCCTTATGGTTAGTACAAGTTAAAAAATCTGTTATCTTGCACGTCTGCGTATGTAAATTATAACATAGACGCTAATCCGTTGAGACGATTTTATTCAGGTCCCAAATGAAAACGGTGCCATCTGAACTCCCACTGGCAAGTGCTTTGGCTTCAGCGAATGTTATCCGTGCGAGTGCCTTGTCTCCTAAGAACGTCACCGCACCGATTTCACCTATATGTCCAGTAAGCGTCCGAAGGTGCTGTCCAGTGACAACATCCCATAATCGGACAGTCTTATCAGAACTTCCGCTGGCAAGCAGTTTACCATTCACTGAGAAGTCCATAGCAGTAATACCTTCCGTATGCCCTGCGAGGACATGAAGCGGTTGATCGGAGTATTCCATTTCCATATTCCATAACTGGATTGTCTTGTCTGCACTTCCAGTGGCGAGGGTTTGCGCCCCTACAGAGAGGGTTAATACATTAACTGCGTCTGCATGTCCAGATACACTGGCTGATTTGTTAATTCCAAAAAGGAAAACAAGACTTGTCTTAAGTTTAGCACCTCTTTCTAACAAAGCATTAACGAGGAATTCATCAGCTGATGCAACATCAAATGCCCTGGCTATGGTTTCACCGCCAGGTGCGAACGCAGTTGCAGTGAACGCATCCGTGGGCATGAAGCCTATTTTGCTCGCTGGTCCACCATCAGCCGAAAACCAAGATCGAATTGCCGGGTCTTTGTCGCCACCACTCCAAAACTTTTCACCATTGGCAGAAAAGGCAACAGCATTGATAGGTCCCGTATGTTCCTCGCGGGTACTCAAAAGTTTGCCGGTCTCGGCATCCCATAAACGCACCGTCTCGTCTGAACCGCCACTCGCGAGGAGTTTACTATTTGGGGAGAAGGCAAGTGCTAACACTGAATCCGTATGTCCAGCAAGCACCATCAGTTCTTTATAGGTATTCGTATCATAGATATGGATGTTTTCTGCCGCTGCCACTGCAAGTCGATTTGCGACTCGAGAATATGCTATAGCGTTAACAGGTTTCTGTCCAGTATCAATTCGGGCGATAGCACCTGTAGGTAAGTTCTCAGTAAACCCGTTTGCGAGAAATATAGCAAGGGTCAAACTGAGAATAACACTTATTAATTTCGTCATTTTCATATCCATTTAATTTCCCTCGTTTTTTCCGGATATGGGTTCGACAGAGATTTTTGCGAGAAATCCGTTAATTTTCCCGTTCCCTTTCGCGCTGGCGATAGCCCCTAACTTAAAGACTTGACCTTGATCGAAAGGATATTTGATGATTTCTCTCTGATTCGTTGGAATATCCTTTACAGAGGCAAGCGCGTTTTCAGACACGAGTTCTGTCGTGTTACCAGCAAACAGGTCAAATGAACCCGCAACTTCAGTATCTCCGACCCAGATATCAATAGTGAGTACGCCACCATCTTTGAACGCTGTTGTATCAATTTCAACAACAGTGTAGTCGGACTTCCGAAAAACGCTGAGAATCTCTTGCTTAGGATGCTCATTGGTGAGCACAGTCTTCAAACCGTCAGTTACAATCGCGCCGGATTCGACAGCATTTTCAAGAAGTTCCTCCAAATCTGTTGGTCTCGGTTCCGAGGATTCCTCACCTAAACCGGGGAGTTTTTTATCCAAGGATTCTTGGAGAAATAAAAGATACCCCTCTGCGCCGTTATATGGCGAAATACGTTCATTGACCGGGAGTCTACCCATCAATTCAAATTCCGGTGAGATTACCAAAGAATCCGCGGGTGAGCGTTTTTTCCACCCTTTCATGATTGCTTGCGCCAAAGCATGCGTCGTGTCAAACGTTTTAGATTCGCGCTTGCGTCTTTTGGCAATCGGATCCTGCAAGCTCGGGACGCGCCCTAATTCAGAATTCGGTATCCATATGTTAATGAAATTTTCGTTCAAGAATGCTATAAGTCGGTCATCGGAGAGGACACCTGCCCTCAGGCTTTTGCCGCTCCCTCAGCACGACTCGTCTGCGAGTGGTCCATCTATTGAAAGGGCATGAACAGGTTTTTGTTGTGTTGGTGCCATCTTCAACGCTTCTTCAAGGGACACCCAGTTAATCTGCTGTGATTTGTAGAAACGCAATATCAGGGCGCGTTCAGCGGCTTCTTGGGGAATAGATTCCGTGAACACGTTGTTTTGTAAAATATCTTGCCTTCCAGCACGGAGTTCTATTTCTGGGCAAAAGCCGATGTCAGTAATGCGCCCTCCAAATCTTTTCCAGTTGACATCAAAATTCAGGACCCCTTCAGGAACGTACATCTCGAAAAACACAATTTCTTTTTTAATTCGGTCAACGACAAGATGTCCAGTAAACTGCGACGGTGTAAACCACCCCTTCTCTAAAACAAATTCCGCATGGATGCGAAATACAATGTCAGCGTATTGATCGTTGTAAGCACGCAGGCACGCCCACAAACCGTAAGAATCTCCTGTATTGATGTGCATATTCAGACTTGGATTAGGGTGAAGTTGCTTCAGCAGTTCCAACGCTCCTTTTTCCTCGATTTGCCAGAGGTCGCCGACCGAAACTGCTTTGTCTGGCAGAAAAGCGTGAAAAACCGATGTCGGATACCGCTTTTCCGGCTCAGCAACCCGTAGGTTTGCCAACTCGTCCCACTCTACATGGTAGTTATATTGTGTGTATTCAATCGGTGCAATAAAGCCTTTTACTAATACCTCTGATGTGCCATCAAGATTAAGTGTAATTTTATTGTTCGTTGCCGAGTGGTTATCGGCATTGAGTGGTCCACCTATCATGATTAGCATAAGGACAGCAACGGTCAAGATTTTCATTTTCAGTCTCCTTTGTAATAGTTATCAGATCGGGTTACTACCCAACCCTTTCAGCAATCAGAATGTGTTTGGATACGTCCTCACTAACTGCTGAAAATGAACGATAAGAACAATCTGACTGTTCAATATATAGTGACGCGGGTAACAGACAAAACGGTTGCCTAATTTTGTTAGGTGTCAGTGAAATAGCAGTTAGCAATCAGCTACCAATAGTCGGGGTTCTCATCCTTTCCCAGTAACGAGAGCCTCGGTTCTAAATCGCACCTACTTGTTTTTGGTCAAAGCATCCTTTAGAAATGTTACGTATCTTTCTTCGTTAATATTGGGTTCACCGGGTTTTCGATAAGGTAAATGACCCATCAACTCCAACTGAGGCGATAGCACAAACGAGTTTACGGAGCGACCTGCCCCCTGCGCGACAGACTTTTCAAGCGTTGTGGAAATCGTGTTTGCGAACCTACTTACTGACTCGTTCTTCGTTTCCTTCTGAAGTTCATGCAAATCCCGCACCAGAACGAATACATTGATGTAGTCCTTATTGAGCAATTTTATGATTTTTGAATCGGAGAGGACACCTGCCCTCAAGGTTTTACCGCTCGCTCAGCACGATTCGTCGTCAAACACACCCCATGTGAGAACCACATGAATCGGACGATGTTCCGCTTGTGCTTGTGTAACAGCCTCCTCAACAGGGAGCCTCTCAATTTCGGCGGACTTGTAGAAGGAAGCCTCTAATGCTGACTTTGCATCTGCTTCTGTCATAGAAGTCTCCCAGACAATATCACTCTGGTCATGCGCGTTTTGTGCGATGAGTTCCATGCGCGGCACGTAAACCATATCCGCACCGCCAAAGGCGTTAATATCGACATTGGTCTTACGCTGTGGGAGATGGAGCCGAAAATCTCGAATCGTTCCATCGTTCCGGTTGAGTATCAATCGTCCGGTGAATTGTGCGGGTGTAAAATAGGCGCGCGCCTCCTTATCCAGTAGGAATTCGGCATGGATTCTGAAGACGATTTCGGCATAAGTCGGCGAAAGTGCGCGAAGACATGCGAACGCCCCCTTTGACTCTAAACCGACCTTCTCCAGAACTATACGTTTGCCAAATATCTCTATGAAGGATTCCCCACCTGGGTTTATGTGCATCTCCCCGGTTGCACCTGGATGAAACTGGTGGAGAAACGGGAGGACTTCGTTCATATCCAGTTTCCACACGTGTCCGACAGGAACGGATCCTTTTGGAAAAAAGGCTTTGAAAGCGGCTACGTCATATTCTCGACTGACGTGTGCCGGTGAAAGGTTTTTAAGTAACGCGGCATGCTTTGGCGAATGATCGGGCAAACCGAGCGAAGCGTCTGCAATTGGATCCCAATATGCCTGCACCTGTAGAGTTTCCTGCGTATCCAGTGTTTTTCGCAGATTTATTTTATTTGTGGCACAACTTTGAAGGCTTAGGCATAAGCCGAAAGTTAATACTGCCAACACTGTAGAAATTAACCAATTTCTTTTCATCTTTTATCTCCTTGCAATTAATGTACGTAACGACTGATTCTTTACGGGATTCTGTTCGCGTTCACGTAGATACGCGTTTCAATATATAAAGACGCGGGAGATGGACAAAACGGTTGCCTAATTTTGTAAGAAATTGGAGAAAACGGACGAATTTTGAGAAGGGTCTACATGTTTTTATATTTTATCATAGCTTTTATTTTCGGGTGTATGTCTTTTTTGATAGGACTGAGTTCTTTTGGAGTACGCCTTTTTCTTGGAATTAACCTGAACAAGATGTATAATTACAAAGGAAATTGGAATTGTGCAGATGACCGCGACAAAGTGCCGATAAACGTCTATTATGAAGATTAGACCTCTGATAAAATTGATTCGAGATGATGGCTGGTATTTGGTCCGAACACGCGGCAGCCATAGACAGTTTAAACATCCGACGAAAAAGGGGACTGTAACAGCTGCTGGAAAACCAAGTGCAGATGTTCGCCTCGGTACACTGAATAGCATTCTAAGGCAAGCTGGACTCAAGTGATAAGGTAGGTAAATTCATGGAATACGTTGTGATTTTTGAAGAAGATGAAAACGGTTGCAGTGCTTATGTGCCTGATCTTCCCGGGTGCATCGCGGCAGGTGATACAATAGAGGAAGTGCGGATATTGATCGCTGAGGCTATCGAATTTCATATTGAAGGATTACGGGAAGATGGAGAAGTAGTTCCACTGCCTATATCAAGTCCGTCTATTCAAAAAGAACCAGGTGTGTCGTCGGCGTTAATTACGGCAAGAGTTTAGTTGTATTTGAGGGGACTTCCTGTATTACAGGGATAACATAACTTCGGATTGCCACACCGTCCAATGTCTCCGTCTCTATCCGAGGATCGGGGGTTTGCCGATGATCAAACACGACGTAGTATCCATCCGTTACGCCTTCTAACTTGAGATACGTCGCAAGCTGCTTCTTGCCTGACTGATAGCGGCTCTCGCCTCTCCAAATCTTTGTCTCAACGATATATTTTCGCTGATTGTGGGTGATAAGGAGGTCCATTCTGCCGCGCCCGGTTTGCACTTCAATGTGCATCACCCCGCCGACGCGTCTCACAAATTCATCGAGATAAGCGAGCAAGAGGTGTCGTCCTACCGACTCTTGGGGCGTGTCCGGAACCTGTAGAATCCTGAACCCCGCTCGCGCGATAAAATCCCGGAAGTTATCAAGTAGAGATGCCATATCAATCCGCCCCGCAGGTGTGAGATATTCACGCCCCTCATCGTCTGTTCCTTCAGGGAAATACTCCTGCTCCAATCCATTTACAGTTGGTTTGAATACCTGCATAATGCAGTAGAGGTAAATTGGATTGAGGATCTCACACATACCGTCAGTCCCCTCTTTGATAACACCATAGGTGGCGAGTTCACTGATGATGTCATTGTGTAAGTTGAAGTCTACGCCCTCATCACGTGCCATAATTCGCATCAGAAGGCTTTCAAAGCGCGGGTCTTTACGGACATTGGTTGTCAGATGCTCAATATTGGTATTCTGTCCGCGGAGAAGCTGCACATGTGCTGTCGTCCAATGCGCCATCGTAATCGTCGCGGTTTTTGGGATGTCCATCTCCTCGGTGAGAATCTGTGCGAATCGGTTGACGAGTACAGGCTGCCCGGCTGTTTGCTTATGAATGGACTCGATAACTTCTGGTGTGAAGGCTTGCCCGACTTCGTCTGTATATTGTCCGAGCAGTTCCTGCACCTGTTCAAGCGTGAAGTTCGGCAAATGGAATTCATCTTGGATATTGAACGGAGAAATAGACCGGTCGTAGTTGAGTTGTGCGATCCCTTTAACACCAACGATACCAACGCTGTGTGGACATCGGATTTGGCCGGAAAGGTAGATATAGCGAAGTGAACGCAAAAACCCCTTAAGAGCAGCACGAGGAATAGCGTCAAACTCGTCGATGGTAAGGACAACCCGCTGCCGATGCGTGCCCTGAGAAAGGTGCTTCGCAAACTCTTCAAAGAACTCCCGCATCGAAACATGATCGGTTATCTCTGCGTTCACCAAAAAGCGCGCCAATTCATCAGAGGGAACCGTTTCGCGCTTTTGAAAAACTCGCTCGATCTCTTTGCAAATCTCCTTACACAGGGAGGCATAAAAACTGGCAGGGTCGTAATCCTCATACTCCTCAAAATTCAGTTGAATCGGGAAATAGGTTGAATCCTGAATAGCGAGTGTCTCAAGTGCCAAGCGAAAAAAGGTTGTCTTGCCGGTCTGCCGCGGCGCGAACAAGACAATATACCGCCCGTCTTTGATGCGGTCAATGAAATCGGCGACCTTCTCGGCGCGGGCGACCACATAATGTTTGTCAGGATACACACGCCCTTGGGTTCCAAAACGTCTCATTTTTTCTGTCCTTTGCTAAATAGGGTGGACGCAATCTTTTTATTTCCGCTCCGTTTATCT
Source organism: Candidatus Poribacteria bacterium (assembly GCA_965208735.1). Classification (GTDB taxonomy): domain Bacteria; phylum Poribacteria; class WGA-4E; order WGA-4E; family WGA-3G; genus WGA-3G. The sequence goes on along the minus strand of CBDBPM010000002.1, from coordinate 5,653,638 downwards.
ATTTTAACACAATATTGAATTAATTATCCACTCCAACGCAGAACGCAGTTCGTTTTTCGTTCGGATTGTCAGGGGCATTCAATTTTAAGAAAGTATTGAATTGGACGTCTTTCTAGCGAAATGCTGCGAAATGCTGCGAAAATTTCTGCGTTTTTTTAAATTGCTTTACACACTTGAAGTATTAACATCTGTGAAAAGGACAACACTGAAAACCTACAATTGAATGACCCTGTTCGGATTGTGGTTCCTTGAATGTCATCGTCAAAAGTGCTATAATTTTATGAAGTAAAGGTAATGATGGTACCAAATGTTAACCTCTTCTGTAGGAGCGAGTGTTTTTGCTTGAGGTGTTTTTGCTTGGGTATTTCTGCGTATTGATAGGGTGTTTCTGCGGATTTCTTGTCGCTCGCGATCTTAGCTATAACCCTCTTTCGTAGGAGCGAGCTGTGCTCGCGATACCGCATATAACACAAAAATTTATAGGAACATGAAATGCAACAAACACCTTCTCGCGGACACCGGCAACTCCGCAAAGGTAGATACTCAATACCCGGTACCTACTATTATCTCACACTCACCACGCTTAACAAAAAACCGCTGCTTGCAACCCCTGAAATCGCAGACATCATTTTTCAGGCATTTGACTGGCTCGAAACGAATGATCGACTCAGATGGTTTTGTATCTGTGTGATGCCAGATCATATCCACATCGTTATACAACTCGGCAGTAAACAAACACTGTCAAGACTGATACAATCGTTCAAAAGCCACACCGCAAAACAGATTAACGCGTACTTGGGCCGCAGCGGTTCGATTTGGCAAGCTGCTTACCACGATCACGGTATTCGGCGGGATGAATCATTGAATGCCGTTATTGAATATTGTTACCAGAATCCTGTGAGGTCAGGATTCGTAAAGGCTGCGCGGGATTATCCGTATTGGCGATGTAAATATGAGATGGAATGACGGAGATCGTGAGTAATAGAGGCGGCAGATTGACCGATAGCGGATATGAAGAAGAAAGATCGCGAGCGCAGCTCGCTCCTACAGAAGAGGTGTTGGTGTTTGGGGGAGAAGATCGCGAGCGCAGCTCGCTCCTACAGAAGAGACGTGTGGTTATACAATGCTGCTAAAGAAGATCGCGAGCACGAAGAAATACCCCAGCAAAAACACTCGCTCCTACAGAGGAGGGGGTTTGGTTATAATGGGCGTAATCCTGTGGCGATCTCGGCGGTTTTGAGGCTGACGGTGATGATGCGGGGGATGAGGTCTACGATGTAGCGGGGTTCGTCTGCTCGGTTGGGGGCGTTGACGATGCGGCTCCGTGAAATCCGCGATAATCCGCGATTCAGACCAAAATACACGCATGCCGTCTTGATAAGACTCCGTTTTTTCAGGGATATTGCTATTCATCCTGAAAATCCTCTAATCCTATAAATCCTGATTCTGACAACTGATAACCGATACAGAGCCATTCAGTCCTCTGGCAATTTCGATTTTCGGATCACATCCTCTTTGCCGATTGCTGATTGCCGAAAGCCGATTGCTAAGGAGTTACATCAATTCGACGAAGACTTCGTTTGCGAGGAAGAGTCCGCGAGGGGTGAGACGGAGGTGGGTGGTTGTGCGTTCAAGGAGTTTCAGGTCAAACCATTTTTTAAGGATACTCTCAAATGCGACTTCGATATCTTCGCCGAAACGGTTTTGGTAATCTTCAAGAGAGATACCTTCCCGTTTGCGGAGTGCGAGCATGAGTGTTTCTGCCTTTTCAGCGTGTCCTGTTAGGTGCTCGGTATTGGCGATGGGTTTGTTGTGTTCGGAGAGTTCTTTGATGTAAGGTGCGATACCGCGAATGTTGCTATAACGCGTCCCGTTAACGTAACCCCACGCACCTACACCGAGTCCGATGCAGGGTTGGTTGTCCCAGTAGACGAGGTTGTGACGCGCTGCGCGGTTCGGTCTGGCGAAGTTACAGATTTCGTAGTGTTCGTATCCGCGTGCGGTGAGTGTCTCAATCGTGTATTGGAACATATCCGCTTCGGTATCCTCGGTCGGGAGGCGGAGTTCACCGGCTTGCCACCATTCGTAGAACGGGGTCGTCTCCTCCATGACGAGGTTATAAGCCGAAATATGGTCGGGTTCGAGGGAGATGACTTCGTTGAGTGTATGATGCCATGCTTCCATCTTCTGGTCGGGAAGCGCGAAGATGAGGTCGATATTGATGTTCTCAAAGCCTCCTTCGCGGGCGAAGTGGTAACTTTCAAGGAACTCGGCGACGGTGTGGATTCTGCCTAACTGTTTCAAGGTATCATCTTGCATGGCTTGCAGCCCGAAGCTGAGGCGATTCACGCTGTTGTCTTGCATCACGCGAAGTTTCTCAGCATCGACGGTTCCGGGATTGCATTCTACAGTGATTTCAGCATCCGGTGTTATTTGGAAATGCTGATGGACATCGGTGAACAGCTGCGCCAGCGCGTTGGCAGAGAGGATCGAAGGCGTGCCGCCGCCGATGAAGATTGTCTGTAAGGGTTCGGTCTCTGGCGCGTAGAGTTCCGTCTCTGTGCGGAGTGCTTGTAGGTATGCTTTCGCCTGTTCCTTATGGAAGGCGTACGTATTAAAGGCGCAATAGTAGCATTTCGTCGCGCAGAATGGGATGTGGATGTAAACGGAAGATGCCATTTTATTCTGTAAATTCCAATCCGATTCGGATGGCGGAGCCTGTGTCGGCGTAGGAGAACGCTTCGTTGATGTCGTCGAACGGGAAGGTATCGGAGATAATCTTGTGGAACGGATACCTATCGCGAGTGCGCAGTAGGAAATCAAGCGCACGCGGGATCACCCACGGTTCATAGACAATCACGCCGCGGATGGCTTTGCTACAACGGACGATGTTACCCGGATCAATCTCTGTCGGGAATCCGAGGTTGATGTTCCCGATCCAGAGGTAGCGTCCACCCCAACGGAGCATCTCTACGCCTTCAGCGAGGACACGCGGCGAACCGACAAACTCGGCGACGAGGTCCGCACCGATGCCACCTGTTTGGTCGAGGACATATTCCACCCGTGATTTCATATCAATTTCGTCAACGTTGAGCGTCTCATCTGCACCGAATTCGCGTGCGAGTGCGAGGCGTGCAGGCAACCGATCGAGGACGATAATTTTCCCCGCACCCATCTCGCGTGCGACTGCGGTTGCGTAGAGACCGAGTCCTCCGGCACCTTGGATAACCACGGTGTCGCCGAGCGTGATGCCGATCTGGTTCAATCCGTGGATGACTTCGGACAAGGCGCAGTTTATGGGAGATACGAGCGCGTCTGAGAGTGCGTCGGGAACTTTAAACACCCAATGTCCGGGTTTCATGTAGTAGTATTCGCCGTAGGCACCGTGGAAATGTGGTGGCTGTTCGCTGGAGACACCGAGCCAATCTCGGTAGCGGTTCGGACACCCCGGTTTACCGTTGAGGCACATCCAGCAGTGTTGGCACGGCTTGAAATAGGAGTAGGCGATCCGGTCGCCTTCGGTGAGGGGTTGTCCGGTGCTATCTGTTGTGATGTTGCGTCCCATTGCCTCAATTGTGCCGATCATTTCGTGACCCAACACTTGCGGGATACCGCTCTCGATTTTGGGACCGTGTCCGCGCCAGAAATGTAGGTCCGATCCGCAGATATTCGCCATACGGATACGCACGAGCATATCGTCAGGTGTGACGGATGGGATCGGGTATTCCCGGAATTCCATGGGGGTTTGCGCTTCGGTAAAGATGGCGACTTTTCCAGTTTTCATTTTTTAACTTTTCCCTTGATGACGAACTTTTTCTTCAAGAACTATAGTAAAACCTATAATTAATTGGACACTCTCAAACAGTCTGAATGCCTATGACAGGCATTCAGACTGGCACAAACTAACAGTTTTGCGGCGTACTCGCCCAGATGCGACGTGCATCATGCTACAAAGATGTCTATTTATTTTTAGAATTCACTATAAACAGCGACGACTCGTTGTTGTCCCTTCCTATTTTCTGAGGGAATAATGCGGATTTCAATATCGCGATTCAATTGATTCAGAAACGTCAACAACCGTTCTACACTATAATGATTAAACCGTCCGTGTTTTAGCCGGGAGATCTCAGGTTGCTTCACGCCTAAAATCTTTGCTGCTTCAATCTGGGTTAACTTGCGGTCTTCTATAATTTGGAACACCTCAAATCCAAGCTTCGCTTTAAGAAATAGTTCGTCCGCGTCGGGCAAGTCTAAATCCTTGAATACATTGCCGCTGCCTATCTCATATTCAATTTTTTCTTTAGTCATTTCTTTTTCTTCCATAGATACATTTATCAGGATTTTCGACCTTAATATTCGTCGAAATTGACGACTTTCCAACGTCCGTTGATCTGTTCGGTCTGGATTACGACTTTTCGGGTATGGGTTGTCGCGCCACGGATTTCGATCGTGAGTTTGTAGTTGAATAGCACGTGTGTTGTGCTTTCTTCTTTACCAGTTGCTTCGTACTCAATCTTCGGCATCTCGTCAACCTGTTGTCCTGGGACGCGGACTTCACTGACACGCGCGATCTCGTCCTCCAGTTTTTGTGCTGCGAGTCCGTGGCTGAGTTGTAGTGCTGCCGCTTGGTCGGCACGCTGATAATAGTTATAGATGAAATCTTCACAAACGGCGCGCGGGGTATTCCTGTTAGAACACGCGAGTATTAAGAAGGTAAATAGTAAAAAGTATCGTGGTTTCATCTCTTTTTTGCGTGGATCATTGCGACGTTAAAGATAGGGCGTTCGTACCCGTGTGCCGGTCTGTTCACAACTTCGCCTAATGCCCATAGTGCTGACGAACTGCCGCCGTCGAAGTTAATCGCGTGTTTGATGCCGAGTTCGCTGAAAAATTTTCCCATATCGTAAAGTGTCATCCCCATGCTATAGCCGTGCTGTCTACCGTCAATAGCGATGAGGAAGAGTTTATCGTCGTTAAACCCTAAGGCGCTGCGCGGATGGCGCGAGGCACCGTTCCGATGCGCGTATCCGATACGTCCTCGAGTCTCGCCAAATCTGACGAGTTCAGGTTCGACCCTACCATTTCGGACAAGTCGTAGGTTGCCACCGACTCCTTGTTGAATGCTTTGCCACTTTGTAGGCGTAAGAGCGATTTCCAGTGTGCCTTTTGTAGATGTCGCTATTTTCTGTGCCCAGTCGCGTGCAAGGCGCGGTTCTATCGCGAGAACGACACCGTCAGACGGGATGGTGCTGTTGCCACGGCGGTTGATATCTGTGACGACGAATTTGCTCGTGTATTTTCCGGTAAGCGGTAGTGTGAGTTTTTTAAGCGTGAATTCGTAGGCGCGCCGCGTTAGGGTTCTGCGCCCGAAGCGTGGCGTAAAAAGCACAACCGGACACGATGAACTACAGATTTGGTTGATAGCGTTAATCGGAAGTGTATTGTTGTTGATGCGGAGTTTTCCGTTGAGCTGCACCCTATCCATAAGAAACTCGCCATCAGGGGTTACGCCGAAACTGGTCTCACCCCATGGTGACGGCGGCGAATACCCCCATCTATCGAGCGATATGGGGATGCTGACGAGTTCACCGTTTTGGATGTGCAAATTAAAAATCATGCCCCCGCGGCCATAGGAGTCCTCTCGGATACCGAAACTGCCGTTAACACCTGCGAGCGGTAGGATCTTTTTGTGCATAAGCCGTCGTGTCGCGTTGCTAATGGTTTCGCGTCCTAAGATCTGGTTGTTGGCGAGTTCAACATTGAATTGGAGGTTTTCCGCTGTACGATCCATCTCTGCGATGTGGACGGCAGCCCCCCCTATCCACCAGTAACGATGGAGTTGAAACCCTTCTGGCCAACGTTTACGATTAATCTCATCGCGCCGTATAACAGAATTAGGTAGGGTCTCACTATCCCGACTGTTGGCGGCAGTGCTACGGAAGATAGGCTGTTCTAAAGCCCGCAGCGCACCAATTACGAGAATGAAAAGCACGATGAGCGCGCACACCGCAATGAATCGAGTGGAATAAGATCTGTTTTCTTTTGTCATTCTTTTTAACTTTCCTTGCGGTTCGGTGAGGCGGGGCTGTGATTTCGGAGTGCCTCTCCGTAGCGTCGCATGCGCCGTTGTTGCATGCTGCGTTTTCCGAATCGGAACAGAAACCCAATATTTCAGGACTTACGCAAATAGAGTCCAAAAGCAAAGATTTCACTCAAAAATGCCGCGCAGTGAGAGTATTTCAGTGATTTAACCCCCTAAAGAATCAGAATCAGAATCAGAATCAACGGTATGAATGCCTTATGGGCATTCCCCGGGTATGAATGCCTTATGGGCATTCCCCGCCCCTTATCAGGGGGACTTTAAGAGGAGATGCGTAAGTTCTATATTTAAAAATTCGCTTTTAAGCCGATGCCAGTGAGAATTGACACTACCAGATCGCCTGTGTTTATAATACCTGTTTCCTGAAACTTTTGATAGCCTTTGACAACTACAGCCGAAGTCGGTTCGACGTAGATGCCTTTGGCAGAGAGAGTTTCGAGTCCTGTTTTTATGTCTGTGTTATTAACAGTCGTAAATGCCCCGTTTGTTGTAGCGATAGCATCCAAAATCATTCGTCCTCGGATAGGGAGTTCGGCAGTCGTTCCTTCGGCGAGCGTTTTACCGGTTTGTGCCATTCTTATGATGGTTTCTGTTTTATTAACGTAGGCGTTGTAAATCGGGCAACAGACATCAGGTTGAACGCCGAGAAGCCGCGGCATGTTTACGATAATTCCTTGTGCTTGTAACTCTTGAAAGCCGATAAAGAGACCTAAATAGATACTCCCGAATCCGACAGGACATAAGACGTGTGTCGGTGCTCGCCATCCGAGCTGCTCCACAATTTCGTACGCAAGCGTTTTGGTGCCTTCCAAAAAAAAAGGGTGCCAATTGTGGGAGGCATAACAGGTGGTCTCCGCTGCGAGTTTCACTGCCTCCGTTGTCGCCATGCGGTTTCCGGGAACCAGTTTCAATTCGGCACCGTAGGCAGAAATCTGCCTGAGTTTCCCTTGCGAGGTAGATTCCGGACAGTAGATGGTGCAGTGGATACCTGTTCTTGCGCTATAAGCGGCTATTGCGGCACCCGCGTTACCCGATGAATCTTCAACGACTGCCTCAACCCCAAGTGCTTTGAGATGCGTGAGGAGAACGGCTGCCCCCCTGTCTTTATAAGAACCTGTTGGACAAAGATAGTCCAATTTTACGAAGTGTTCCGGTGTATTAACATCAATCGGAACAAGCGGAGTCATGCCTTCACCGAGCGTGACAATATCTGTATCCGCGTCAATCGGCAGTGCCTCGCGATACCGCCAGAGTGACATCGCTCCCGGAACCTGTGGGTTGGGGCAGATGCGTGAGTCTTTGGCTAAAGTTAAGGCGTTTCCGCAGTCGCATTGATACCGTAACGGCGAGATTTCGTAGGTTTTGTTGCATTCGTTGCACAGATAGTTCATTGTTAGTTTTCGGTTGGGATGCTACGATGACACAGACTCACAGTTTATGCTACGATGACACAGAATACGGGTTATTTCAAAATGAGCATCCGCCGTGTCTGCTGGAAAGACGGTGTTGCCAATTGGTAGAAATAGACACCGCTTGCAACGGGTTCGCCTAACGCATTGCGTCCATCCCAATAGGCGGCGTGTGTTCGGTTTTCATAGAAGCCTGCCGATTGGTAGCCGAGTGGAAGTGTTCGGACAAGGTTGCCTGCTGTGTCATAGATAGACAGCGACACAACACCGGCTTCGGCGAGATGATACGGGATCCATGTTTCAGGGTTAAACGGGTTCGGGTAATTCTGCAAGAGTTGATTCCGCTTCGGGGTCCCAATGCTATCAAGCGACACAGTCATCACAGCGTCTTCAAGATGCGCTGCGTCTACTGTGAAACTGAACGTTTCTGAGACGATATTTCCGTTCGTATCAGTGACGATAAGTTCCAGTATATCACCGGCTTCTACGACGCTGCGGTACGTAAGGTCGGCAGTGGCAGCGGCGAAATAATTACCGCGTACTTGAGCGGTCATGACGGTATTCGTCCGATGGTTTCGGACTTGGACGCTATAATCGTTGAAGTGTTGGACACCCTCTAAATGTCCGCTGACGACGAATGCCCATGTCTGATAGGGTATTGTTGCGAGCGGTGCTGTAGGTGCCTGCGTCTGGTTCGTCCACTCTGTTCCAGTGAAGACAATAGGGCGTGCCTGTGGTAGATTGACGATGTACCCTTTAGCCCCTTCAATTGGAAATCCGTTGTCGGGTGCGTTCGGTGTCCATGCGATGAAGTTTTGGGTGTCGGTATCAAGTGTTATAACCGTTGTTGCACCTGTCTTTGTTGCAAGTGATCGTGCTGTCATGTGGACAGTCGGTTTCAAGGGCACAGACAGCATGTTCAAACCTTTAGAGAGGTGCATGGAAAAAACACTGCCGAAACCATCTCCGTTAGGTTGTGTTTTAGGTCTACCGATGAATCCCAATCTGCGTCCGTCTGGCGTGTCGTAGAAACCGATAATACTTCCATCCTGGTTAACATTTCGGACGACAGTGATAGCACTGCCTGGGAGTCGTACTTCATAGAGGGTGTCGTCTGGCAGGAGGATATAAGACCGCAGAATATCATCTGCTGCTTTGGCTCTGAAGCCGATAAAACCGAGGTCGGTGATGGTGTTCACAAATAGAAATTGAAGATTCGGAATTTCTGGAAGGTCAATAGTGGTGAAACTGCCATCAGGGTGACGGACGAACCCGTGAGGCATTCCATCGGCATCCACGTAGCTGCCGACGACAGCCCCTACGGCGTTGACAAAGTCCCCATAAGTATTGACTGCGCCAGGGAATGTAATTATCAGCTCCCCTGAGAAAGCGTGGGTGACTCCCGCTGCATCAACAATATTACCGCTCAGTGCCCCTGTTTCATCGCTAAGACCGTAGATGTGGGTTTCGGCTGCACCGGGAAAATCGTATTGCGTGAGTACTCCATCTTGCATGATAACACCGTGGTAAAGGCCATCTATATCTTTGTAGTGTCCGGCTGCTTTTCCGGCGTTGTCAAGTGCATAGAAAAAGGTGTTCACGGCATCTGGAAAATCGTACGTCTTGAAAACACCGTCTATCAATGTGAAGCCGATGGTTTTCGTGCCATCAGGACTTCGGGTGTTTCCGGCGTAATCCCCGAAGTCGTTACTTGCAGCCACCTCCAGAAAATCGACACCGGGAACTTCGATAGTCTCAAAGATATAGTCAGCGGTCGGTGTGTGGTTGCTAACGTGTGCAACGGCGTATCCTGTGAAACAGATGATTAGACTTACGAACAAGAGAAGTTTCGTTTTTATATAATGATCCATAGCTATCCTTTTTTTAAAATGTGTGTTCGGAAACCGTGAGTCAACGGTTCTTGTTTATAGTAAAGTTTAGAATTAATAGGACACCCTATGCCGGTTCGGTTAGGAATGCAGATCACAAATGTAAAGCAAAGACAAATTTTGCCGCGTGTGGGCAAAATTTGGGTGTGTACACCGCGATGCACTTCGCATCTGGGCATGTACGCCGCAAAAACCGAACCTACCGGGGGATGCAAGTGTCTCGTTATTTTTACGGTTCACTATAAATGAGTTATCTAAAGGAATTCTCTATGGATATTATAGCATTTTTCTGTGATATTGACTACTTATTATTTTTCAATAATACCATTTCTAAATAATGATAGGACATTACCGGTTTTCATGGAATGTTTAGCGGTGCGGAACAAACTAACAGTTTGTTCTACATAAAGAGGGGTTTATTAACAGAAATGGTATAATATGCGGATTGTCGCTTGCAGCAAAGGAGGGCATTCGGTAGGTTCGGTTTGATGAAGTTTGAAAAAATATTTCGGTAATTGACGGGCAATAATGCACTTCGCAAATGTAAAGCAAAGACAAATTTGGTCTCCGCGTGTGGGAAACCAAATTTGGGTGAGTACACCGCAGAATTGCCCTACTACAAACGGGCAGGTTCGTAGTAGGGCGATTCATCGCACGTTCCGATATTACCGAATTAATAAATCAATTTTCATCAACCGAACCGGATTTTACACAGAAACTTTGAAGACTTTAAAACCCTCTTCAGTCGCGTAGCGACGCAATGTTTATAGCAGCGTATGCCTAAAAAACCTAAGCCCCGTAGGGGCGGCATGTTAATATGGATGATCTATAAAATGCCACAGAAAATCGCTCTTGAGTCCCGTAGGGTTTATTTGCTTGGGTGTTTCTTCAGTATCTATGTAGTACGCGTGTGAACCAAACCCCTCAGTCCCGTAGGGGCGGCATCTGTATAATAGCGAAGTTTCTATAGATCCTACGGGGTTCAAGGCTTCTGGCAATATGTGTCTACACAGATGCTGAAGAAATCCGCAGAAACACCCAAGCAATCCGCAGAAACACCCAAGCAAAAACACCCCAAGCAAATAAACCCTACGGGACTAAAAAACATGTCTGTTTTTCTTAAATTGACACCTATGGATGCGGTTTGAATGCAGATCGCAAATGTAAAGCAAAGACAAATTTTGCCGCGTGTGGGCAAAATTTGGGTGAGTACACCGCAAAACCGCACCTACCGGGTCTGGGGAAGATGGGGAGGGTCACAGTTGCACCGATAGCACAACTGTGACACCTGTAGTTTATTGATTCTACTTTACAATGACGAGTCGCCGTGTTTGCTGGAAAGACGGTGTCGTCAACTGGTAGAAATAGATACCGCTTGCGACGCGTTCGCCTAAGGCATTGCGTCCATCCCAATATGCAGCACGTTCCCGGTTATTGTAAAAACCTGCGGCTTGGAAACCGAGTGGGAGTGTGCGAACCAACTGACCGGTAGTATCATAAATGGAGACTGATACAGAGGTGCCTTCGGAGAGTTGATATGGAATCCATGTTTCAGGGTTAAACGGATTCGGGTAGTTCTGTAGGAGTTGATTCTGCTTCGGGATCCCGATGCTGTCAAGCGAAACGGTCATCACAGCGTTTTCAAGATGCGTCGGGTTGACCGTGAAACTGAACGTTTCAGAAGCGATATTCCCGTTGGTATCTGTGACGCTTACTTCGAGCGTGTCGCCGACTTCAACGACGCTTCGGTAGTTGAGATCCGCGGTGGCAGCGGCGAAGTAATTGCCGCGAACTTCGGAAGTTATAACAGCGTTTGTCCGTAGGTTTCGGACTTGAACGGTGTAACCGTTGCTGTATGCGATACCATCCAAGTTTCCACTGACGACGAATGCCCACGTTTGATTAGATCGCGCGAGCGGTGCCGCCGCCGCCGCTTCCGTCTGGTTTGTCCAGGGTGCTCCGACGAAGGCGAAGTTTCGGGTTTCAGGGACATTGACGATATAGCCTTTGCCGCCTTCAACCGGGAACCCGTCGTCGGGTGCGTCGGGTGTCCATGCGACGAAACGTTGCGTTGTGGTATTAAGTGTGATGACGGTGCTTGCCCCTGTTAGCCCTGCAAGTGATTCTGCGGTCATTGGTGCTGGTTGCGCCAAGGGCACAGAAAGCATGTTCAACCCTTTAGACAACGAAACGGTGTAGGCGTTGCCAAAATGCGTGCTTTCTGCCTCGGTAGTGAGTTTTGCGATGAACCCGTGCCTGCGCCCATCTGCTGAGACATAGTTCCCGACGACAGAACCGTCCAGATTGATGTTCCAGCCTTCCGTGATAGTACTGCCCGGAACCTTCAATTCATGTAGTCCGTGCTGGAATGAGCCGACATAGGTGCGTGGGACATCGTCCCCTGCTGCTTTTGTTCTGGTAACGACAACGAACCCCCTTGCCTCTACATCGGCGACACCGTGAAGGAAAAAGTACTCCAGATTGGAGGGGTCCAGATGGTCCAGAATAAAAAACCTGCCATCCGGTCTTAACGCGTATGTATGATATAAACCATCAGCGTCTACGTAGCTGCCTACGACAAGACCGCTTGCGTACACATAATCGGCATAAGTTGCTGATGCTTCAGGAGCTTCAACAACTGTATCGCCTGAGAATCCGCGGCGCGCGCCATCAGCCCCTATAAAATTCCCCGTCAATGCGCCGGTCGCATCACTAATACCGAATATTTGCGTTTCGAGAGCACCCGGAAAATCGTATTGGCGTAATTCGCCATTTTCTAAGACGACACCGTGGTAAAGACCATCACTGTCTTCGTAGTGCCCAGCAGCTTGTCCGTTATTACCGAGCGCATAGAAATATGTATTCTTAGAGCCGGGGAAATCATAAGTCGTAAAAACGCCATCAATGAGCGTAAAGCCGACGATTTTTTTGCCATCAGCACTTTTCGTGTTCCCTGCGTAATCCTCAAAATCGCTACTCGCCGTCACCTCTAAAAAATCTACACCCGGAACATCAATTGTCTCGAATGTATAGTTATCGTTGGCGGATGCAGCGTTGTCTTGTGCAGCGGTATCCCTTAGGAAAAAGGAATTAAGGCACATTAACAACGTGAACGTGTAAAACAAAAAACTACTTTTAATCTGAGTGTGCATAACGAAAACCTCGCTTAAAGTATTTTATTGAAATATAAAAGAGTAATATGTTAACCCAAGTTGCTACTTTTGTCCAAAGGTCTGTAAGTTATGATATAACATATTTTATTATGGGTCAAATTAAAACAAATTAATGTCCATACAAAACTAAAGTTATACGATATTTTTACGCAAAAAGTAACATTTTCAACACAAAACAGCGTGAACTCTCAAGGAAATGGGGTTTCTAACCGAAAAACAGGCAAAATCATCGTGTAACTCGGACGCATCTTCATGACCGTCCAAGCGTTTTGTGTTGAGGGTGATTAGGTTTAGAACCCTTATGAGAACCCCAATCCTATTATTTTTACCTATAGGTTAAAAACAGACCCGCTTGCTGCTAATAACAAGCGGGGTTGTGTATAGAGATGCCTAAATGTTTTTGAACGGTATAAAAATTAGTCAACCCAAGGCAGTGGCACGCCTAACCGTTCACTGACCGCGCGCACCTCTTTCTGCTCCATTTCACCATAGCGGATACCTTCACGGCGATGCTGTTCCATCCGCTCTTTTTCGATAGCACCCGGTAGCAATGCTCTATCGGTGCCTGGCAAAGGTTCATAAGTTTCGCGGACATCGTGTGCCATGCGATCGACTTCGGCGTTGAAAACATCGGTTGGTACAACAGATTCGATGTCTATAGCGAGGACCATACCTCCTTGTGGCGGTTTCCATTGTGCGGTGTCTTCGGGTGGTGGTTCGGTGAAACCTGTGAGTCCGCCACCGAGCAGATGTGCTATAGCGGTATAGCCGATGCTCTTGAAGAAAGCAGCGGGGATCATCGAAAGCAGGGCATCGAATTCGGGGCCGCGTTGGTAATCCGCCATGATACAGGTTGCCGCGTCAAGTACGACTGGGGGTTCATCGCCAGAGGGGATAGCGAAACAGATGGGTGGGTTGCCGAAATAACCGAGCTGCGGTTTCGGATCTCGGCTTCCAGCATTGCCGTGGTTCCGGGAGCCCTGTACCGAAAAACCGATGCATCCGGCTTCGTTGCACATGCGTGCATAGTGGCCTGCAGACCCATAGTGTCCAATGTAGCGGACGAGTCCCATTCCGATGCCGACCGCTTTCGCTTTAGCGATGGCGTGTTCAGTTGCACGCACCATCGGTAGATAGCCGAGCGTGCCGTTTCCATCAAGCACGACGGCAGTCGGTGTTTCATGGATGACGCGGATATTCGGGTTCGGATTGAGACCTCCGCTTTCAAAACCTCTGCAATATCTATTCACAGTCCGTGTGCCGTGGCTACGGACACCTCGTAGGTCAGAGTTAACGAGTAAGCGGCTGATGAGTGTGGCGTGTTCGTTTGTGAGACCTGCTTTCTCAAAGCAGGCGATCGAGAAGTTGAGAAGTCGTTCCTCATTTACTAAGACGAAATCTTCTGGTGGTCTGTTCATATCTTTTCCTTTAGTGGCGGTTATTCGTCCCAAGGCAACGGCACGCCTAACCGCTTACTGACACCGCGTGCGGATTCCTGTTCCATCTCACCGTAACGGATACCTACACGGCGGTGCTGTTCTGTGCGTTCCGTTTCAATGGCACCCGGTAGCAGTGCTCTATCGGTGCCCGGTAAGGGTTCATAGGTTTCACGGACATCGTGTGCCATGCGATCGACTTCGGCATTGAAAACAGCGGTTGGCACAACAGATTCGATGTCTATAGCGAGTACCATACCACCCATTCTGCCACCGCTCCATTTTGCGGTATCTTCAGGCGGCGGTTCGGTGAAACCTGTGAGTGCACCACCGAGCAGACTTGCTACAGCGGTATAGCCGATGCTCTTGAAGAAAGCCGCGGGTATGACTGAAAGCAGGGCATCGAAATCGGGACCGCGTTGGTAGTCTGCCATAATACAGGTTGCTGCGTCGAGTACAACCGGGGGTTCATCGCCAGAAGGGATAGCGAAACATATCGGTGGGTTGCCGTAGTAGCCGAGCTGCGGTTTAGGGTCTTGGTTTCCGGCGTTGCCTTGGTTCTGATACCCTTGTACTGAGAAGCCGATACACCCAGCCTCATTACATAAGCGTGCGTAGTGTCCTGCGGATCCGTAGTGTCCAATATAACGCACCAGTCCCATCCCGATGCCGACCGCTTTCGCTTTGGCGATAGCGTGCTCCGTAGCACGCACCATAGGGAGATAGCCGAGTGTGCCGTTGCCGTCAAGCACGACGGCGGTCGGTGTCTCATGGATGATTCGGATATCTGGATTCGGATTGAAACTCCCGTTTTCAAAACCGCCGCAATATCCGTTGACGGTTCGGGTACCGTGACTGCGGACACCTCGCAAGTCAGAATTAACGAGCAGTCGGCTGATGAGTGCGGCATGTTCGTGTGTGATACCGGCTTTTTCAAAGCAGGCGGTGCAGAAGTTAAGCAGTCGTTCTTCGTCTACATGGACAAAATCTTCTGGCGGTCGATTCATATTTTCTCCTTCGTATTCCCAAAATGGTCAAAGCTTCGTCTATTCGTACCAACTTATGTTTCAATCACTATATCACAAAACTTGTCGGATGTCATTTTTTTTTCTCAAAACTGATGGCAATTACAGCCTTTCGGTAGGGATTTGATAAATGTAGTTCGGTATTTTGACTTGAGGGTTTGAGGCTATTCTTTCTGTGAAGTTGTTTTTCTTTCCCTGATTAGCACAGTGCCATCTTGACGCACGTTTGCAATAGTCGTACCATCGGGAGAACGCAACAACCACTTGGAACCACTTGGAATGTCAGCAAGCGTTGGGGTAAGTTCCTTTCCTGTCGCAGCATGCCACACCCGTACTTTATTTTTCCAATCCCCAGTCGCGATGATTCTTTTCCCATCCTTTGAAAATGCCACAGTACGCACGGCACCTGGTCCTTTAAATATGACGCTTTTGCGTATGCCTGTCCTCACCTCCCACAAATACACCGTCCCTTTTTCGATAGTGTAATAATCTCCACCGGTAACGATGGTATTCCCGTCGGGCGAATAAGCGATAGGACCTATATCATACTCACGGTTTTGAAGTAGCAAAAAAATGGTGTCAATCAACCCAAAGTGCTTGAGTGTTGCTTTGTGTTTGCCTGTTTTGGCATCCCGTAACAGCACTCGATCATTGTATGAACTCACGACAGCAATCGTTTCGCCATCGGGAGAATATGTGATGTTAAAGATGATACCATCTTTATCTCCCGTAAAAGTGTTTTTAAGTTTTGCTGTGGACACATCCCAAAAGTGGACCTTTCCGTCTTGATTTCCGGTGACAATTGTTTTGCTGTCAGGGGAATATGCGGCAGCGTTGATGCGCATATATCCTGTGAGTGTCGCTTTGGATTTACCTGTCGCGGTATTCCACAATCGTACTGTTCCATCTGAACTGGCGGTAGCGACAGTGTTTCCATCTGGGGCGTATGCGACAGATTTGACACGCTCTGTGTGTCCCGTGAGGGTAGATTTAAGTTTCATTGTGTGTGTATCCCACAATTGCACACTCCCATTTCCGCCACCACAGACGATGATATTTCCATTTGGAGAATATGCTAAGGACCTCACACCTCCGACTGCGGAAGCGAGTGTCGTTTGGTGAGTCCCGGTGGTGGCATCCCACACCCGAATTGTCCCATCGTAGCTGCCTGTCGCGATCGTCTTGCTATCTGGGGAATATGCGACACAAGAAACCTGTTCTGTATGTCCGGTAAGTGTGATTTTGTGACTGCCAGTTTTTCCGTCCCACAAGTATGCTGCGTTTTCGTGTCCTACAGTGGCGAAAGTGGGTCCATCGAAAGAGAACACAACTAAATTAACACCTTTTGAATGCCTGCTTCTTATGGGTATGTGTTTTCCTGTTTGTACATTCCATAAGTGGGCAGTGTTGTCGTTAAACCCACCAAAGGAGGCGGAGGCAATATAATTCCCGTCAGGCGAAAAGGCGATAGATTTAACATTGTGTAAGTGTCCAAGGCGCATCTCTTTGACTGCTCCAGTTGTGGTATCCCGCATCTCTACCGAAAACCTGGAATTTCTATTTGCGTTTCTTTTTAGTACTCTAACGCCAATACCGATGGTGTTACCATCGGGCGAAAAAGCGAAAGGGTAGGGATGTGTTATGCCTGGACATCGTAGCAATTCCAATGTTTCTCCTGTTTCTGGATCGTGGAACCAGATACCCATAGCAGTTGAAATCGCCAGTTGGCTACCATCTGGCGAAAAGTGGACTTCGCCGAGGGTACCTCTGCCGATACGTGCTATTGCACCTTCGGGTAAGCCGAGTTGTGTGTCATCTTGAGCGGTTGATGGGAAACAGCAGACAGAGACGATAATTGCTGTGAATATCAGAAAAAAGGAAGTTTTCATGGTGAGGTGTCCCCTTTTTGTAATCGCAAACAGTTTATTTTTCAAAAGCCCGTTGGTTCGCTGCCTAACGTTACTTTTGTTGTAAAATGTTTCGGCTTTTTTCAGAAAAATCAGGTTTGCTAAACACACATGAAAACTTCCGATACAGTCCCTGAATAGTCAGATATAAATTGTGACATACGAAGTATGTCTACGACTTTTAAGGGTCAATCTGCTTAAAGAACTGCTTTTCGCCGTTTTTGATGGTGAAAATGACAGCACTTTTGGTTGGGTGGCGGTTTTCGTCATAACTGGCGACACGCGTCGCGCCGATGTAGTTTTCAGTGACAGCGAGTTGCTGGCGTATCTTTTCTGGATCAAGGCTGCCGGCGCGTTCAACGGCTTCAAAGAGCAGTTTGACAGCGTCGTAACTAACCGCAACACCGCCGGTAGGTGTGGATTCATAGATGGATTCGTAAGTGTCAACAAACGCTCTGGCGTTCGGTTCATTTGTATCTGCTGAGAAATGCCCGCTGAAGAAACTGCCTTCTATTTCGGCATTTTCGTCGTCATACAAAAGTTCGCTATCCCATGAATCCGCCCCTAAGAAGATTGTCGGTTCTCCATGAGCATTGCGCATCGGAATTGCCCGCGCTTGTTGCGTTATAAGCGATATATCCTGAACGAACCCGGCTGTGAAGAGTGCGTCTGGTTGCGTATCAGCAATGCGTTTTAGCTGCATTGTAAAATCTGATGTCTCACCCTCATAGAACTCATGTGTGACGATTTTGCCGCCGAGATCGCTGAAACTGGATGCGAAGAATTCAGAGATCCCTTCAGTGTAAAGGTCACCCCTTCGTGTGATAATAGCGGCGGTAGAGAGATCGAGATCCGATATGGCAAACTGTGCCATGACAGCACCTTGAAAGCTATCCGTGAAGGATGCCATGAAGACGAAGTTGCCTGCGTTGGTTACATTTGGGTTCGTTGCTGTTGTGGTAATCATCGGGATGCCGTACTGTTGTGCTACTGGGCCTACCTCAACAGCGTGGGAAGAGCGGTTGGGTCCAATGAGTGCGATAATTTCGTCTTCAACGATGAGGGATTCGGCGATTTGGACAGAGACTTCCGGTATCGCCTCTTTGTTAATGTGTCCGATTAATTCAACGGGCATTCCAAGAAGTCCGCCGTGCTGGTTAATCTCTGTGACAGCCATCTCTGCGCCGTTTGGATAGGTAACCCGCTCACCCGCGACGACGAAACCGATCTTAAGAGTTTTCTGTTCTTGCTTCGGTGTAACAATCTTTTGGACCCTGTCACATCCGACGTATATCACAAGTAATACACTGAAACTGATGACAGCTAACAATTTATGCATTATGAATGAATTCCTTCTAAAAAATGATTTCTTTTGTTTTAGATATTTGATACAATGTTTTGGGTAACATGAGAAAGCGTTTCAATAGCAACGTTTTCTCTATGTAGTTAAAAAATTTTGCACGCGCAGCTTAGGCTCGCGCACTCTAATAAATATAATATTACCCTTTAATTTGCCAATAAGCAAATAATTCTGTGAATAAAACATAACTCTTATGGAAAATTTGATCACAGTGATTGGGCGCGGTCATTCTGGGACGCGCGCCATTTCTCATACATTATACGCCAGTGGGGTTTTCATGGGGAGCCAACTGAACCCTTCTGGTGATAAGATCCCTCCGCATGCGATGTATGATGCCTGCCGAGTCATGGCACAGTATGTTAAATGGGAGGGTGGACTCTCGTGGGATTTTGATCCCCTATTTACGATGCCGATTGATCCAGAGTTTGAACGGCTTATTAATACCTACTTGGCGGATGTACTACAGAATCCTGCTGCCCATAAAGGTTGGAAGATCCCGGAGACGACGCTCGTCTACCCATGGATAATCCGGATGTTTCCTGAGATGAAGTATATCCACTGGATTCGGGACCCACGGGACGGCATTCGGGGCAGCCACAAAACGGATGACCTTCGGGATTTTGGCGTTGCGTATCCTGAAACGGACGACATCTATGAGAGGCGCGCGATTTCTTGGATCTATCAATATAAGCTCATGCAAGCGACACCGATGCCTAAAAATGTTATCCAAATCCGATTTGAGGATTTTGTGTTAGATCAGGAGCGAACCCTCAAGGCGCTTGAGGCGTTCTTAGGTATTCCGTTGGGTAGGATCATCGTGCGTGCAGATGCCGTGGCGCGCTGGAAAAAGGACCTCGCGGAATTGAATCAAGGCGCGTCGTTACCACAATATGAATTTGCGTTTCTGAAAAAAGCAATTGTTGAGAACGGTTATCCCTTAACAGCAACATAACAGAAGAAAGGAACTATTATGTCAACGAACACTCCTTACCGTGTTGGACTTGTCGGAGCAGGTGGAATCGCTAACGCGCACGGCGGTGCATGTCAGGAAGCACCGAGTGCTGAATTGGCGGCGATCTGTGATGTGTCAGAAAATGCCTTAGAAGGTTTCGGTGAGCGGTTTGATGTGGCACCTGAAAACCGGTATCTCTCTTTGGAAGAGATGTTAGATGCTGAGGATTTGGACATCGCTGTTATCTGTACGTGGGGTGCTTTCCACGCTGAGGTCGGTATCCGGCTTGCTGAATCTCGCCAAGTCAAAGCGATTTTGTGTGAGAAGCCGTTTACGTCAACGGCAGCGGAGGCGGAAGCGTTTGTCGGTGCAGCCCAAGAGAACGGCGTTATCGTGGCGGAAGCGTTTAAATTTCGGCATCATCCGATGCATCTCAAGGCGAAAGAGTTGATTGACTCAGGGGCAATCGGTGAGTTTAAGGTGCTTCGCAGTACGTTCTGCACAGGTGGCGGTGGCGGTGGACCGGAGGCACGTAAACCTGAGGCGAATTGGCGGTTTAATAAAGCGAAGGGTGGCGGCAGTATTTACGATTTGGCGTGCTACAATATCCACCATGCGCGATTTATGTTTGGTGCCGAACCGATTCGGGTATCGGGAATGTCTCAAGCCGGGTTAGAAGTGGACGATGGTTCCTATCTATTGTTAGTGTTCCCCGGTGAGCGGGTTGCCCAGATTTCTACCGGTTTTAATTGTGCGGGTGGACAATACGCCGAAATGGCTGGGTTAGGGGGCATGCTGAGAATTGATAGAGCATGGAACAATGAGAACTCAGCTGTCAATATTGAGATGACGACACGAGAGGGCAGAGAAGTCATTGATTTTGAACCGTGTTTCCAGTTTGCATTACAATTGGAGCACATGTGCGAAGTTGTAGCGACTGGTAAACCGCACCGTATCTCGCCGGAAAGCTGCGTGAATCAGATGCGCGTCATTGATGCTGCTTTTGAAGCAATGGCGACAGGACGGACAGTCGAATTGGGATAACAGATTTAAGAGGCTATCGGTTGTCAGCCACCGGAAACCTTAACTGTCGGCTTTCAGCCTGTAAAGTGTAGCTAAAGTGAACTAAAGTTATCAACTTCGTAACTTTAGAACACTTTGAAACTTTACCTCACTGCTGATTGCTGACGACTGATAACTGACAACTATTTATTATGGCAAATTTCACAGAGACGAAAGCGCTTACCTTTGACCTGTTCGGCACGATTTTGGATTTGGGCGGCAGTCTTACGCCGTTCATCGGTGAATCACTGGATGCCCACGCTGCAGCGGATGTATCTGCGGATGAGTTTTGGGAGCAGTGGCGTTACCGACAGCGGATTGAGCAGTATCAGGATACGATCATGATGCTCGGACATAGCGGCTATCTGGAAACGGTGCGGCGCGCGTTGCACTACACGCTGAGACGTAACAGTATTGATACTTCGGTGGATACAGTGAAGGAGTTTATGCGGGGTTGGCAGCAGCTGTCCCCGTTTCCAGAGGTTTTGGCTGCGCTCTCACGGCTTCAATCTCGGTATCGGTTGGTCGTTTTATCCAACGGGGACCCGTCGTTTTTAGAGTATCTTGTTAAAGAACGGGTTACATGGGATTTTGACGATGTCATCTCGGTTACATCGGTGGGTGCGTTTAAACCGCATCCGGCAGTCTATCGTGGCGCAGCAGGGCAGTTAGGACTTGAAGTCAACGCGTGTCTCATGGTATCCGCGAATTCGTTTGACATCATGGGGGCACGGGCATGTGGGTATAAGGGCGCGTTTGTCAATCGTTATGGACTGCCGTATGAGGATACGCAGTACCAACCCGATGTAACAGTGAGCGATTTTACAGGATTGGCTGAGGCGTTGCTGTGAGTGATAATGGACTGTCTGTAACTGAAGACGAAAGCGGGTGTACTGTTATTTCAGTGCGATTCTCTTATTTGGCGTGATTTGGCAACGCATCTCGGCTCTTTGTATCGCCCCAAAGGGTCGTCATGAGTGATGCCGAAGGAGAAACGGGCAACTGCCCGGGGTCGAACCAATTACCGGAGAGATTACTGCCATCGTCTGTCAATTGTGTGAGTTTATGATTCGTTAAATTGATTTTGAAGATCTGTGAGTCACTGCCAACGACACCTTCTGTGTAAATAAGTGCGTCGCCGGAGGGTGCCCAAGCCGGTGCATTCGCGACTAACGACGCAACTCGACTGAGGTAACTGCCATCGCGATTAACGATGAATACGGATTGATGCTTTTCATCGGGACGAAACCAAATAAAGGCGATTCTGTCGTCAACGGGTGACCACACCGGGTGGAACATTCGGGGGAAATCATTGCGGAGGAGGGTTTCTTGTTTCTGGGTCTCTAAGTTGATAAACCGGATTTGGCGGCTTGCCCAATGGATCTCATCTGCGACGACAAAAGCAATTTCTGTGCCATCCGATGACCAAGCGGAATACCCACTGTGGACATTTTTTAAATGGACAATATGTTTCACGGATGCGGCATCTGCGGTTACAGTATGAATATTTATACCGTCCACGGCACGCTGAGAATAGGCAATTCTTTCGCCATCTGGCGACCATGTCGGTTGTGTTCTGTATGTTTCGCTGAATCGAAAGAATGGACGGACATTTCTCCCGTCTACGTCCATTAGATAGAGGTCGCGCGTTCCGCTACGATTGGAGGTAAAGAGAATTTGGTCGCCTGTTGGCGAGATGACCGGTTCCCAATCGACGGCGCGGTCGTACGTTAATCTCTCCTGTCGCGTGCCATCGGGGTTCATCATGTAGATTTCCCAGTTTCCATCGCGATTAGACGAAAACACAATCTTTGCGCTTCTGAGTCGTTTTGCTGAAATAGGACACAACAAAACGAAGATGAGGCAACAGCAGATGAAAATGTTTCGCAGTTTCATGTGGGAACCCCTATATTCTGATTTATGTTTCGCTCAAGTATGCTTGGTGGGTCAATCTAAGAACAGGTATTGAAAAATTGATAGCAGTGTTTTAAGTACAAGTTGTCATGCCCAATTTTTGAAATAATAACATGTTTGTCGAAAAAGTCAAGAAAAAGTCAAAATTTTAGAAATTTTCAGTACTCGTTTATTTCATAATCACCATTTTCCGAGTTGCTGTGAAATCTCCGGCTGTTAACGTATAGAAATAAATGCCACTTGCAACCTGTTCACCAACGTCATTTTTCCCGTCCCAATACGCTGCTCTACTCTGCTTCTGATAGGTGCCCACCGGTTGATGTCCCAACTCCAAAGTTCGCACTACTTTTCCATCTGCTGAATAAATCGTGAGGGTCACATCCGCAGATACTGATAGTTGATAGGGTATCCATGTTTCTGGATTAAACGGATTTGGGTAGTTTGGCAGAAGTGCTGTCTCATTCGGGGTCAATGCTGCAAGGAGTTGTTGAAGCATATAAATACCGCGCTGGAAAGTCGGATCTGATAGTGAAACTTGTTGTGCTTCACGCAGCCACTGTTTTACTTGTGCTCGCGTAAGCACAATTTCTGCGTCTCGGCTCCACACTACGGGGGCACCTGCGGCATCCATTATTGCGCCTGCTACCAGTGTGAGATCAACGATATTAACGATTCCATCTCCGTTGACATCCGCCGGATTTTCACCTGTCTGTGAAAAGTTTGAGGCGACGAGAACCAAGTCTTGAACGTTCACAACGCCATTACCGTCCAGATCGCCTACAGCAAGTAGCGGTTCAGTGATTTGTCCGGTTTTGACGCGTGCGTAGGAAATTCTACCTGCACTATCCGTAAGGAGTACATTAGATAAAGTTAACATAGAGGCTTTAGGTGCGACTACCTCAAACGTGACAGTGGCAAGGGTGCCAGAACCGCTGGATTCACCAGCGAGAGATGTTGCGGCGAGCGTTACCTGATTATTTGTCGTAAGCGACGGAATTGCATACGCGTCCGATGGGAGGTAGTCGCCATTTGTGTTTTCCAGATAACGGACAGCAGAAGGATCAAACCGGACGGTTGCCTGATAACCTGAAATGGCTCCTCCATCAGTGATACTCAGGGAAAATGTAAGTTCCTCGCCGATGGCGGGCGACTGTATTGGGGATGGCGAAAGGCTTACAGTCGCATACATATTGGTTGGTGGACTGAAATTCCATAGGAGGACTGTACCATCGAAACTTGCACTGGCGAGCGTCTCGCCATCAGGACTGAGCGTGACGCTAAGAACGCCACGGGTATGTCCAGTCAGGGTTTGCACGGATTCACCGGAGATAGTATCCCACAGACGGATAGTGCCATCGAAACTTCCACTGACGAGCGTGTCACCATCTGAACTGTATGCGATGCTAAAGACGTAATCTGTGTGTCCAGTTAACGTCTGCTTATGCCCGCCGAAAGCGGTATCCCATAGGCGGATGGTGCCGTCGTCACTGCCACTTGCAAGTGTGCTCCCATCCGGACTGAACACAACGCTTCTGATATAATCCGTATGTCCAGTCAGCGTCTGCTCATGCTGACGGGATGCAACATCCCATAGGTAAATAGTCCCGTCCGTACTGCCGCTTGCGAGTGTGTCCCCATCAGGACTGAATGCAACGCTCAGGATACCCTCTGTCTGCCCAATCAGTGACTGTTGGTGTTCACCTGTAGTAGCGTTCCATAGGCGGATAGTGCCATCCGCGCTACCGCTTGCGAGCATGCTACCGTCCGTGCTGAAGGTAACACTTCTGATGGCATCTGCATGCCCTATAAGCGTTTGTTGGTGTGCGCCGCTGGAAACATTCCAAAGACGGATAGTGCCGTCGTCACTACTACTTGCCAATGTTTCGCCGTCGGGACTGAATGCGATGCCCCCGACCCAAGCGGTATGCCCGGTCAAGGTGTGCGTAGATGTGCCAGCGTCTGTGTTCCACAGATGCACTGTGCCGTCCGCGCTACCGCTGGCAAGTGTTCCGGCAGTCGGACTAAATGCGACGCTACTGATATAATCCGTGTACCCCATTAGTGTCTGCCTGTACCCGCCGAAAACAGCACCCCATAATCGGATGGTGCCATCTGTACTGGCACTCGTAAGCGTTCCACCGCTGGAATTGTATGCAACGCTCAGCACGGCGCCTGTATGTCCTTTAAGCGTCCGATTGTGTTGACCCGTTGCGGTATTCCACATGCGGATCGTGCCGTCCCCGCTGCCGCTTGCGATTGTGTCACCATTTGCCCCGAACGCCACACTGAAGATCGCACCGGTGTGCCCAGTTAGCGTCTGCTGGACCACACCGAAGGTAGTATGCCATAAACGGATGGTGCCATCTCTACCGCCACTTGCGAGGGTCCCGCCGCTGGCATTGAAAGCGATGCTATAAACGGCGTCGGTATGTCCTGTTAATATCCGCTGCTGCTCACCGGATGCAACGTTCCATAGGCGAATCGTGTTATCTGCGCCGCCACTTGCAACTGTTTCCCCACTGGCATTGAAAGCAACGCCATAAACGGCATCGGTATGCCCACTGAGTGTTTGTTGATGCGTGCTTGTGGCAGTATCCCATAGGCGGATGGTGCCATCCCCACTGCCACTTGCGAGGGTCCCGCCGCTGGCATTGAAAGCGATGCTATAAACGGCATCGGTATGTCCGCTCAGTGTTTGCTGATGCGCGCCTGTGGCAGCATCCCATAGATCGATGTTGCCATCCCTACCCCCACTTGCCAGCGTCCCGCTATCAGGACTAAACGCGACGCTATTAACACTTCGTGTGTGTTCTGTGAGCAGGGCAAGTTCCTGATAAGTCTGTGCGTCATAGAGCCAGACACCGATAGAGCTTGCGACCGCCAAACGTGTGCCATCTGACGAATACTTTAGTTCATTTATCCATCCTTTACCGAGCCGTGTTTTGGCACCGTCAGGCAAACTGAATAGCGATGGATCTTGGGCGAAACTATTTGGGAGATATGCGTTTAAAAAGATCAGAAGTATCAAGAAGATAGAAAATAGTGTTATTTTTTTCATTATGAAGTAAAAATTCTCCTTTATAGTAAATCCCGAAAATATATTCACACCCCTGGTAGGCGCGGTTTGGAACCGCGCCTACTAAAGTGTAAAGTTAATTATGGATTCTACTATAATTGGCTTCTGTGATATGTCGTGTACGGGTTTCAGGTTATTTTTTGAGTATACCACAAAAAGTTGTGTGGTATCGGTGTTTGGCATGAGGTTGGTTCATGACCAGACGAAGATTTCATTATCGTCTGGGGAATATCCGATAAAAACCGCCAAAACGATTCGGGCGTGTGTGCCTTGGACGGGTGGCACTTCATGGATGCAGCGGGTGTTGAAAAAGTAAAGGTCCCCCTGCTGCAAATCGACCTGACAGTTTTCTATACTGTTGTCAGCAGCATATCGGTCAAACGTCTCTTCAGCAATGTACGGTTGAATCTCTTCAGACCAGAGGCATCGATGCAGAATAGCTTGTGTGCCTTTTCCGTTTTCGTCGGCATTTTGGACGCACAGTACGCCTGCAAACTGGTGTTCAAAGCGGTAAACGGCATAGTCGGTGCGCTGCTCGCGGTATTTGACGTGATCGATATGGGGTTTGTAACTGTGTGTTTCGTAGTGGACGCGGAAAATCGCAGGGCCGTAGCGTGCGCCATCTGCCTCCCGTGCGACCTTCACCTCTTTCCCCGGAGAAAGCGCAGTGAGCGAGTTGTAGATGAGGTCAACAGGGTTATCAAATCCGTCGAATAGGAAATTAAAAAGATGTTCTGTCGTTTTCGCGTGTGCCAAGAAGTTTGCCTTATCGCTGCCACGATTACCGAGACTGGTACCGATGTCGATTCGGGTACGTTTGTCAGCCGAACTGATGTCCGCTTCATCGCGCATCAAGCCCATATTTGTGAACCGATTGATAAGTCCTTGGCATTGTGTCGGTGAATAGGCATTTCGGAGAATGATAGCGGGCACTTCGGCTTGGGAGAGGGCATAGATCGGATCGCTATAGTTTTTACAAACCGTTTCGAGATCAGGCTCAGCGGGGAGCCAATTGGTTTCGGTGTTCATGGTAACCTCCGTCGCTCTATTAAGAGAACCGTGATTCAGACTGAACCTCTGAAGGGCGTTTTTGCATAACAGGAATAACATAACTCCGAATGGTTAGTCCATCCAAGGTGTCTGTTTCTAATTGCGGCTTGGAGTTTTCTCGATGATCGAAGACAATATAGTAGCCTTCCGTTGCCCCTTCGGACTTCAGGTATGCGGCGAGTTGGTGCTTTCCTACCTGATAATGTCGTTCGTTTCGCCATACCTTTGTTTTTATGATGTATTGCTGTCTGTTGTGTGAAATAATAATATCTGCTCTGCCTCTACCGGTTGGAACTTCTAACCGCATTGTAGCGTGTACAATTTTGACGAACTCATCAAGATAGGCGAAAAGAAGATATTGTCCGACGAATTCTTTTGGTGTATCAGGGACCTGTAATATTCTGAAGCCAGCGCGTGCGATGAAATCCTTGAAGTTGTTGATGAGTGTATGCATCTGAATCTGTCCGGTTGATGCAATGTATCCTGTAAAGTCAATGGGGCCCTCTTCTGGGAAGTATTGATTTTCGAGTCCATTAATGAGAGGTCTAAGGGCTTGGATAATGCAATGGAGATAGATAGGATTGAGGATCTGGCACATTCCGTCTTCTCCCCTCACAATGATACCGTAAGTGGCGAGTTCACTAACGATTTCATCATGTAGCGTGAAATTAATGCTGCTGCCATAAAAAGCGATTCGCATAAGCATTTTTTCAAAACGTGGATTTCTGCGGATGTTTGTAATAAGATGCTCAATGTTGGTATTTCTTTCTTCGATCAGCTTGGTATATGCTTGTGAGAAGTGGTGCATCTGAATGGTGTCGGTTTTGGGTATGTCAAGTTCTGCTGTAAGAATCTGGGCACACCTGTTAACAAGAAAGGGTTGCCCTGCGGTCTGTTTATGAAGTAAGTCAATTACTTCTGGTGCGAAGGCTTGTCCAACTTCGTCGGTATACTGTGAGAGTAGTTCGCGGACTTGTGTCGCGGTGAAGTTTGGTAATGTGAATTCATCTTGTATGTTGAAAGGTGAGATTGAGGAATCATAGTTTAATTGCGTTATGTTCTTAACGCCGACAATGCCGACACTATAAGGGGAGCGGACCTCGCGACCTGTAAGATATATCCGGCGGAGCGTATGCAGAAAATCACTGACGGCGGTTTGTGGGATACCGTCAAATTCGTCGATAATCAGAGCAAGGCGCGGCGGTATGCGTGTGGAGAGTTCGTCCATAAGCATACGTGGCAATTGCCGAAAGAAACGCCGCATTGCGGCGTGGCTGGTCATTTGTGTATGCTCCAAAAATTGGAGGAGTTCCGGAGAAGGTATGAGGTTGCGGGATGCAAGCCCTTCCTCAATTTCCTCGAGAATATCTTCACGGAGATCTGCGTAAAAAGCCTCAGACGTATAATTTTTATACATCTCAAAATTGAGTTGGATTGGGAAATACGCTTTTTCGTTTTTCGCGAGTACCTTGAGAATTTCTTGGAAGAACGTGGTTTTGCCGCTCTGTCGGGGGGCGAAGAGCACGATATATCGTCCCTGTTTAACGCGGTTAATGTAATCAGCGAGTTCCTCGCTGCGCGAAACGACATAGTGATCCTTGGAATTGACCGGACCTTGCGTTCCAAATTCTCTCACTGTTTTTCTCCTGCTTTTTGGCGGATGGCTTTCTCTCGAAAACCATCAACGTAAAAACGACAAACTCTCAAGCTGACTACTGATTCACCGTCTCAATCAGAACCTTGGATTGAAGAGATAATCGTACGCCTTTATTTTTTTCTCGGCGAAGTCAATAAACGCTGCGTTATGGTCGAGGTCGCTGTTTTCAAAGGCAGCCTCGCATCCAGTTTTATACTTCAGTCGGCGGTTGGATTTCAACCAACTGACACGGTGAATCATAGCAATCATGTGGCGTGGTGTATCGGATGGGTTGGGGACACCTCGGTGCCAGAGTCGCATATCTCGAATTAGGGCACTTCCTTTCTTCGCATTTCCACGGATAGGGGGACAGATTTTACGGCGTGCTTCCTCCTCTTCTGCCTCTATCCCGTAGCCACTGACCTCAAGATGTGAACCTGGCCAGAGTTCGACACTCCCATTTTCTTCTGTTGTCTCTTGTGGTGAAATATTAACGACAACTTCTGTTGTTGGGTGCGCAACTTTTTCATCTGGCCACAGGTGAGCACCGTCTCTGTGGAGCGGTTGTGTTGTGCTACCGGGGCAGTTCGTGTTGCCATTGTAAAAGTTATTATAAAGTCCTGGCCCCAGCAGTGCCTGCGTCACCTGCACAACGTAAGGATTCGCGACGATGTCACTAAAAATGTAGGGCGCAAAGGGTGGTGGTCCTTGTTGGAGATGCCCTTTAAGCCTGCCTGCGCCACCCCATTTTTCCGCATTAATAAGGACTTGCGAGTCGGCATCCATCCGTTCGCGCAGGATATCCAAATGTTCATGGCTGATGACGTTTTCTAAAACCACATAGCCATCAACGCGGAGTGCCTGAACGGCTTGCTCCAGATGTGCGTCTGTCAGTTTTCCTGCTGCTAATTCTTTTGGTTGAACGGTTATTTCCATTTTTTTAACGATTAAATTTTCGCTCCGTTTTTTCCGTTGTCAAAAACGGGTTTTCGATGCATATCAACGACATCGGTGATAATTAGAGAAATTTGGGAGAACAGAAATGTTTTAACGAGGAACTATTCTTTTCTGCGCTTTCCCAATGGTTCCCGGCTTGCATTTTTTAAGAATCAAAAAATTCCACATAGAGTGCTTGAACAGCAGTCTCCATGTCTTCGGATTTTATGCCGAACATCATACTGACTTCGTTGGAACCTTGATTAATCATTTCAATGTTGACTTCTGATCCGGCTAACGCGCTTGTGGCACGCGAGGCGACACCAACAGTGTGGCGCATTCCTTCACCGACAACCATGATCAGTGCGAGTCCGCGTTCTACGGAGACATCCTCAGGTGCGAGCGTCTGCCGAATCTGTTCGACAATCCTTTTCTCTTTCGGCACTGATAAGTTTTCTTCGCGGATGATAACTGACATGTTGTCTATACCGGACGGGATATGTTCAAAAGAGATTTCTTCAGCTTCTAAAATCTGCAACAACCGCCGTCCGAATCCAATCTGACGGTTCATTAGATATTTGCTAAGGTAGATACAGCAAACGTCCTCCATTGCAGCGATACCGATAACCGGCGTATCAGTTGACTTACGGCTCGGCACAATTAAGGTGCCGTCTGCGTCTGGATTATTAGTGTTTCGGATGTTGACTGGCACCTGTGCGCGATAGACGGGTTCAAGTGCCTCATCGTGGAACACAGAGAATCCAGCGTAAGAGAGTTCCCGCATTTCACGGTAGGTTAACTCAGCAATCGGTGCTGGGTCCTTAACAATGGATGGGTTCGCCGCGAACACGGAATCCACATCCGTAAAGTTCTCATACACCTCCGCCCGAACGGCACTCGCGAGGATCGCACCTGTAATGTCTGAACCGCCGCGCGAAAAAGTGACAATGTTGCCCTGTTTCGAGTAGCCGAAGAAACCGGGGAAGATAGTGATGCCCTGACGTTCGTGTAGATCGCGCAGCCGGTTGTATGCCTCGGGTAGGGCTTGCGCATTGCCCGGTTCGTCAGAGAGCAGTAAGCCTGCGTCCTTCGGATTTACATAGTGTGCGTCTACACCCCGTGCTTGTAGGACTTGTGCGATGAGACGTGCGCAGTTATCTTCGCCGCCTGCTTTCATTGTGTCCATATAGAGGTCCGCATCGGTTGTGCTGCTTTCCATGCGCTCTGTTAAGTCGCGGGCAATAGGTTCAGTGACCTCAGCAGGGAGTCCCAATTCAGAAGCGATGCTTCGGTATCGTTCAATGGCTTCAGCACATTCCGAAGCACCGAATTTTCCCGCGAGGCGTTGTGATGCTGCTGCGATGAGCAGGTCGGTTACCTTGATGTCTTGGCTGTGTCGTTTTCCGGGTGCGGAGACGACGATGAGGCGGCGTCCGGGATCAGCAGTAATGATGTCACAAACTTGGCTCACTTGCTCTGCTGACGCGAGAGAACTCCCGCCAAACTTTGATACTTTTAACAATCCATATCCTCCAATTTTTTTTGTATTATGACTGCTTGTAGGAGCGATCTCCGGATCGCGACTCCTTCAACTATGTTTTCAGATGTGAGACGTGTGTGCCTTCGGTTGGTTCAAACTGTTGTGAATTCTCGCCTCGGTAGTGGCATATAAAACTCCGCCGCCATCGGTCGTTTGTTTTATTCATGTAGGAACCGTGAATAACTTTACCGTCAAAGAAAAGCGCGTCACCGGGCGACATGTCAATCCCCAATTCTTCAGCGTTTTCCGGTTTAACGGCTTGTACCCCTGTGAACGAAATGGAGGTGTTTGCCGCTTCAACACGAAACAGACCGTCCTGATGCGAACGTGGAATCAGCACCATGCGTCCAACGGCTTCGTCCGATGTATCTAATGCTACCCAAACGCCGATAAGTGGATCTATGGTGATATACTGTTCATCTTGGTGTAGAGCTTGACCTCGCGCACCGGGCGGTTTGAAGTAGATCATTGTTTGTAACAGGACCGGTATATCATCAATCAGTTGTTTCGTGGCAGTAAGCAGGTTGGTATCCGCTGCCCATTCTTCGGTTAGTTCGTCCCAGTTATGCATGTTAATCATACGCGGGAATTGATGATTTGGATCATCGGCATGGTCGGTTGTACCACCGCTGTCACCGGGTTTCGGGCCTTCTGCACGGCGTTTCATATAGTGATCACGCATCGATGTTACTGTGGCTGTATCAAAGAGATTGGGAACTACGACGAATCCTTGTTCTTTATAATGTTCCCGCTGTTGAGGGGTTAAGTGCATGGACAAGTTCTCCTGCAGGTTGCCGGTCCGTTTCGGATAACGTTTTCGAGCCTATCTTTTAATTTTATGGCAATTTAGGATATTTGTCAAAGTTTTTTCGCTGTATGTACAGAAAGTTTGATTGCTGTAAACAGATTCAAGGTGACTTTCTCAGGAAAATGTGCTATACTTGTGCAAAATCTTATTTTATGGATGGAGTTTAACTTTTGATGAAAAACGAATGGGTTGTTTACGAAGGAAACGAGGGTCCCGGAAAGGGCAAACATATTGTTCTTGTCAGTGGCGATGAAGAGTATCGCTCTGAAGAAGCATTGCCGATGTTGGGGAAGGTGTTAGCCACACACCACGGGTTTAAATGCACTGTGCTGTTTGCTATTAATTCGGAAACAGGCGAGATTGATCCGGAGGTGCAGACGAATATTCCGGGACTTCACAATTTAGAATCAGCGGATATGATGGTGCTGTTCACGCGTTTCCGCGAACTACCCGATGAACAGATGAAGTATATTGTTGACTATACGAACGCTGGTAAACCTGTGATGGGACTCCGGACAGCGACACACGCTTTCAGTTATAGCCGTGACCTTGAAAGTCCGTATGCAAAATACAGTCATAATAGCAAAGACTTTGAAGGCGGCTACGGTAGGCAAGTGCTCGGTGAGACGTGGGTTAACCACCACGGACATCACGGCAAAGAGAGCGCGCGCGGTGTTATTGACGAGGCGATGCAGAACCATCCTATTCTCAAAGGCGTTGATGATGTTTGGGGTCCGTCAGATGTCTACGGCATCAATGATTTGACAGGCGATTCACAAGTGCTTATTCACGGGCAGGTGCTGGTCGGTATGGAGCCGACAGATGCCCCGAAACCGGATACCGTCACAATGCCGATGGCGTGGATTAAAACCTATACGGGTGACGAAGGGAACACCTCACGTGTCCTTAACACGACGATGGGTGCCTCTGTTGATTTGGAGAGCGAAGGACTCCGCCGTCTTCTTGTCAACGGTTGTTATTGGTGTATGGGGATGGAAGACGCAATTCCTGATGAAAGTGTTGTCGATTATGTCGGCGATTATTCACCGACGTTCTTCGGTTTCGGCACTTTTACAAAGGGTGTCCGTCCGGAAGACCATGCTTTGTAAAGCGAGTGATTAGTTGTCGGTTGTTGGACAAGATGCTTCTTTAACCGACAACTATTTTATTCGGCTGCTTTTGCAAAAAATGTATCAGAACGGAATTGAGATGCTAATCTTTGCTGCGGGATTGTATGCGGGGCTACCTTTAACAACAATTTCAACCTCACAATCCAGTTTTCTGATGAGTAAAAACAGGGATTCGATAGAAAAGTCATCAAGTCTGCCGTTTAGGAGCGCAGTAATTTCCGGCTTACTGAGCTCCAAAAGTTTGGCAGCTTCGTTCCATGTAAGTTCGCTTTGGGTTATAATGCTGTTGATTATTAAGGAAAGGCGGGCTTTCGTACGGTATTCTTCTGGATTGAGAAAACCTAAATCGTTGAACACATTACCGCTGCTTTTTTCACCTTCAATTTTTTCTTCAGTCATTTTCTTTCTCCTTATGTGCAAGTCTTTTTGCCGTGTTCAAACGTCTACGGATGAGATCAATTTCCCTTTTGGGAGTCTTTATGCCCTGTGTCGATTTTTTTTGAAAGCAGTGCAGAACATAAATGAAGTCTCCGAGGTTCACCGCATAAACCGCCCGATAGGTTCCCCGAGCGTAATCGCTCACAATCTCATACACCCGCGAAAATCCTTTCAAGGGTTTGGTTTTGTGAGGCGTTATGCCTGATTGCACACCTTCTAATGTATAACCTATTTCTTGCTGTACCCTGTCCGGAAATTCTAAAAGCCTCTTCTTGGAGTCGCCCACCCAGAAAACGTCTCGCATTCGTTTCTCTTGCATATACATATTTTAGCAAATCAAGAGAGTTTTTGCAACACTTTCTTGAGAAGGAGAAACTTATCGGGACTAACGCACGAGTTTATAGTAGATTCCGTAATTACTTATACACTCGTATCGTCGTGCAAACTGTGAAGTTGTGTGTCCCAATGGCACAGGCTAACAGCCTATGCTACAAGTGTAAACTTATTTTCGGGTTTTACTATAAGTGCTGAGGAGATCATCGCCTCTCTCCTTAATGTGGTGTTGTCTATTCTTCTGCAAGTGAGATGTGAAAGATTCCGTGATCTTTGATGGCACTATACAGTTTATCGTTAATGATAGCGAGATCAGCCGTTTCACCGAGTGCTTCTGAAGATATTTGTTTCCATTGCTTACCGGTATCCAAGCGATAAATGCCGATATCGCCAGCGCCATAGACTGTAGGACCATTGACAGCAAATCTATCTATAACGGGACGCTGCCCCGAACTATCGGTTAACACGCGCCAGTGGGCACCCGTTTCTGAACTCAAAACACCTTCGTCTGTTGCGACATAAACTGTTGAACCGACAAAGGTTATCTCCTTGAAATCGGCAAAATGAAGTGGTAGACTTGGCGTAACATCTCTCCAGCTGCTCCCTCCGTCAAGCGACTGGAATAGTTTACCATCGCGTTTCCCGACGTAGATGATTTCTCCCAAAACCGCTGATTTGAGCTCCTTACTTAAGTCTTTATAAGACAGTTGGCTCCTGTCTGTTAATCCTGTGTTTGTCCATTCCAGATCACCAGGTCTCCACTTAAAAAGCGTACGTTCCTGTTCAGCGTAGAATACATCGTTAGAGACTACGACTATTCTGGCTCCCGCTTTCTTGTTATTTATGGGAGGTGGAACGATTGATACAATTGAGTGGTGCTCTTTTTTAGAACCCTCGGATAAGTGAGTCTCTTTCGCTTCCGCGTTACCTGTCCCTAACTTACGGAACACTGCTTCATCATCAGAAGCGGGTATGCTTTGAACGGGACTGCGTATATTGCCATCTGTAGATAAGCGGGAAATTTGCAAGTTGTTAACTTTAGGTGAAATAAGATAAAGATTGTTGTCATCAACTACCAATTTTGAGTGAAAGGTGTTGGAGATACGCGTACTGTCCGGTTTTGATGGTGAATTTGTAATTGTAAACGTCTTTCCAGCAAACCCATCGATAATGGAGAGTTTTTTCCAAGACACACCTTCGTCAGTTGATTGATACACCGCATAGCCGGTATGCGCGTATAATCTGTTGTTGAAGGCAACTAAATCCTTTAGCCTTGTTCCCACCATCCCATCTATAAGTAATCTCCACAATTGTCCGCCATCAGTTGTGCGATGAATCCCAAAGAGACCCGCTCTGTAAAAGGTCGTCTCGTCTACGGCCACAACTGGAAGCCTATTGATCATGAACATGTCCGTATCTCCTGAAAGTTCTGTCCAAGTTTGCCCTTTATCTGTTGAATGATATTGTTGGCTGGCAGTCGAAACTAAGAGCGTTTCATCAACAGCCAAAACTGTTATGCCAGAGGGTATCACTCGATTATCAGGTTTATAACTGGGTGTTATTTCCGTCCACGATGCTCCCAAGTCAGCCGAATGAAAAATCTTGAGTACATGCGACTCGATTCTTGGCACTTCTTTTTCTACCGCTATTGGCGTGAATCCCAACAGCTCGGGACCTGTTCCAACGTAGAGATTATTCTCAAACACTGCTATAGTGTAGATGGCTCTTGATGTTTCCATTGGCACCTTTTTCCAAGTGCCTGAATTGAGACGATAGAGACCGCGTGCTGTACCCGCAAACACTGTTTTTTCAACAGCAGCGACTGTGGAAATTCTTTTGTTCGCTAATCCGTCATTAAATGAATCCCAATGTGTTCCACCGTCTGTAGACCGATAAATCCCTTCATCTCTAAGCGCAAGATACATCGTAGAACGTGCTTGTGCCTCATCAATAATGATGAGACCGACAGCTTGTCCCTTTGGTCTGGGACCCATCGTCTGCCATGTTTCACCGCTATCATCTGAAGTAAATATTTCATCGGTAGATACTATGTAAAGAATACCACTATGTTCTGCCATCGGCATGAGCGATGGACCAATTGGAATATCGGTGTTGATGCGTGCCCACGCGGTCGCATCTGTTCTTAATCTGTATATGCCTGACGGGGTAACACCATAGACGGTTCCTTCAGATGTAGCGAAGATATCGCGTACGTGCCCGCCTGGCGGTGCGCTTCCCTGCGTCCACGGCGAAGTCGAAAATTTGGCGGAATCCTCCAATGTAGCAGATGCTGTCGTTGTAGAGACTTGTGTACCAGTACCGCTACTTTTACCCGTAGCAGCCCGCCCGACTTGATTTCGCACAGTTGGTTTTGCCGTAATATTGAGAACGATCGGTGTGTCAACGATTTGAATCGTAGGTTCAGATTGTGCTTCAAAACTGTACGGCTTCTGAAAACGCGCAAGATATGCGTTGCTCATACCGAGGAGCAATATTACCAAGACAGCAGCAGTTCCAACAGCCGCCCACGGTAGCAAAGGTTTGCCAACCGGCGGCGGTATCGGTTTCATATCGGCGACTTCCTGCATGATACGTTCAGTTACTTGAACGGGGAATGGGATACTCCCGAGTGTTTCGCGAACGAACAGTTCTTCCTGCTGTTCCTGTAAACGCTTGCGTCCTCGGCGCAGTCGGCTTTTAATCGTATTTAGGGACACACCTAAAAATTTTCCGATTTCCTTCGCTGTCATTTCTCCGAGATAGTAGAGCGTCACTACCGTGCGTTCACTTTCCGGCAGCTGTGATAGAAGTCTTTTGACGAGTTCATGACGATCCTCGGCGACCTCTGCCTGTCGTTGGTCAGATAGGTGATGCGTATAAGAGAGTTTCTCAATTTCTTCTATAGGCGTAGCTTCCAGTGATTGCATCACGAATTTATTTTTTTCGATCCATTTAAGACAAAGCCGATTGGCAATTACATAAATCCATCCCGCGAACTGGTTCGGATTTTTCAGCTGCGCGAGGTGCTTGTATACCTGAAGGAAAGTGTCTTGGGTAATCTCTTCAGCGATGTGAAAGTCGCCAATCTTCCGCCACGCCAGCGTGTGAATACTCTTTTGGTGTTTTTGGACTAAAACACTGAATGCTTCATCGTTGCCTGATAAAATTCTGCGAATCAGTTGAACATCGTTTTCTTTTTCCATCAGAATGCTCCATGATTATATTCCGCCGAGTTTAGACTGACGCAGCGGTAAATAGACAAGTTCTTTCAATATCGAGACACTTTTGTAGTGGAGAGTATACCAAACACGATACTAAAATGAAATCCTTAAGTTTGCAACATTACTTTATCGTTCTATAATTAAAGATACGATTTTGAGTTGGAAAGGGTGCATAATAGATATTATAATGGTTTAATTGTGTGCTTGTCTATCTATTTGTGGGTAAAATCGCGGAGACTCACTTGTAAATGACAACCGCTACGAGACCTTTCTTTGATAAAGGGTTCAACGCGTAGCGCGAACTTTTTTTGTGAAAAACTTTATGATTCGGGGAGTACTTTTCATTCATTTTACAAGGTGGAGAGATTTCTCAATATCGTCTTTGAGCGGTGGAGTGCCTTCCGATTCTGCAAGTTTCAATGCAGTTCGGAAATCTATTTTTGCCTCCGAAACGTTCCCTATTTCAAGTTTAGCACTTCCGCGTTTATAGTATGCCTCAGCATAATCAGGTTTTAAATGGATTGCTATATCGTAGTCGATGATGGCTGTATTATGGTTCCCCAGATTTGATTTCGCGTCGCCTCGAATCTTATAGGCTTCAGCAAGGTTCGGATCAAGGCGAACCGCTGCATCGCTGTCCTCAATTGCGCCCCTATTGTCGCCTATCTCCAATTTTGCGGAGGCTCGTCTGCTATAGACGTGAGCAGCAAGGTCGGTATTCTTGTCGGCGAGGTGGATAGCCGTACTGTAGTCCTTGATCGCACTTATGGTGTCACCTAATTTAGCCTTCGCGGTGGCGCGCTGTACGTATACTTCGGTAAGCATAGCATCTTGGGGTTTCAACTGGATAACTTTGTTGTAATCTTCAATAGCACTCTCAGTGTCGCCTAAATCAAACTTCACAAGTCCACGATTGAAGTATGCAACGGTAAGGATCGCAGCATTGTCTGATTTTAGGCGAATCGCTTCAGTATAATCTTCAATAGCACCTATATTGTCGTCGAGTTTAGACCTCGCTTTGGCTCGTTTAAAATAAGCAACAGCAAGAATAACGTCTCTCGGTTTCAGACGAATAGCGGTACTGTAGTCTTCAATCGCGATTTTATGGTTTCCCAAATCCGAGTTTGCATTTCCGCGGTTAAAATAGGCTTCAACATTTTCTGGGTCAAGGCGAATCGCGGTATCACAATCCTTGATGGCACCTTTGTAATCTCGTAAGCTTCTTTTTGCAACTCCCCGATTTACGTAGGCAGTCGCATAATCGAGTCCGAGACGAATAGAGACATCAAAGTCTTTGAGCATACCTTTATAATCCCTCAAATTATATTTTGCGCTTGCTCGTCTGGCATAAGCGACCACAAAATCCGGTTTTAGCCGGATCGCTGCGTCGTAAGCCTCAATGGCACTCTTAACATTCCCAAACGCCATCCTTTCATCACCCTGTTTGACAATGGCATAGGCACGTATCAAGGGCTCCGATCGCCATTTTTCCAAAGATTTCTCTTGTGTGGGTATGTCCTTTAGTAATGTTTTGAGATGATTTGAAGGAATAACGGAGCTCAGAGTCTTGGTTTCACCACCCTCTACACAAATCCCTATGACTTCTCCCGTATCATTTAGGACGGCACCGCCACTGTATCCTGATGGAAGCGTGGCTTTCACACGAAAAAAATCGGCAGTAATTCGACTTATCGTACCTTTCACGATTTTACTGGAGACACCCCGGCGTGTACCGATAGCGATAACCTCCTCACCAAGTTTCACTGTATCGCTATCACCAAGTTCGAGAACACCAGCACCAGTCCCTTCAACCCTTAAAATAACCAAATCGTGGTCTGGATCACTTGCCACGACCCCTTTGATACTATAGTGCGTCGGTTGGTCAACCAACTTTACACTGCAACTAAAAGGTTCTCCATAAATGCCAGCAACGACGTGAATGTTGGTGACAATCAGGTCTTCTCGAACAAAGAAGCCACTACCGTTACCCACTTTTCCATCGGTGGTTTCAACAGTTAAGATTACTGTAGATGCTTTTCCAATTTGTGCAATTTGTTCCTCAATGTCCGATGGCACAGTGGCTTTTTCGGTCAGTCCATCTTGCGATTTGACATCTTGGGCATACGATAAGAGACATCCTAACGCAAGGTATCCTACCAACATTGCCGCCTTCTTCACAAATCTCATCCGAATACGTTCCTCCTTGGGGAATCGGGTTTTTGAATTACACACCAAATCATTGAGAGAGTTGCACGTTAGAGATTCCTTTGATACGGAGCACTGTAACGCCCTTTCCAGTTTGTGCATAACACGCTAATTTTTCTTAGATGTTATGCACAACACCAGTCATATATTATTGTCCTTTCTTTAATTAAAGACACAATTTTTGAAAAAAATTGTGCATAATTTGAAAAAATGAGAAAATTTGAATTTTATTCCTGAGTAGGCGTTGGTTCTTTGAGGTGTTCTAAAGCCTCCTGTGCGCGCACAATCTGTTTCCTTGCGTGCTCAAGTTGTTTCCTAACATGCTCAAACTGTTGTGAATTCAACTTTTTCTGGGCACGTCCAACGTCTTTCTGACTCTGTTCGATCTGCACCTTGGCGCGTTCGACTTGTTCCTTAATGCGTTCAATAGTGCGTTCAACCTCCGCTTTGGTGCGTTCAATTTCCGGCTTTCTGCGTTCAATCTCCGCTTTAGTGCCTTCAATTTCTACCAGTTTGTCGATGTAAGCCGCTTTATACGTTTCCCAGTCATCTGTCGGTGGAATATCAAGAACGCCTGATTGCCACAGATTCGGATTGTCTTCCAGCAATGCCAAAGCATCCCGCTGTGACAGGGTGGACGCATACTCGTAGAGGGTTCCTATGATGATACCTCTCTCCAAAAGCAGCTGAAGCCACTCTGCCCGTGGATACCTTGCATCTATCTCACTTATTGTAAAGTTACTGTTATAACTTTCAGTTTCTATGCCGTTGTCCTTGCACGATAGGCTTACTTCGGTTTTTGCGTGTCCCTTATTGTAATCGGCATCTAACGCTTTCATCAGTTCCTGGGCATTTTGGGAACCGGTATATTTTTCAATGATTTGGGGACCGGTATATTTTTCAATGATGAGTGGCGTTTTCCAGTCGATTTTAACACGGAAATGTATACTCGGCGATATAATTTCAAGCGGCGATATAATTATTTTAACGCCGTGTGCATATAAATAAGCACCGCCCGAAAGAATAGCGAATCCCAAAGCCGCCAAGAATGCAAGTCTTAATAGAGTGTCTGCGCCGTGAAAAATCCTTTTCATTTTGTTTCTCCTTCAGAGGCATTATGTTGCCTCGTTTTTGAAGTTTAACCTTCAGAATTAGCACATCCGTTGATTGAAGTGACGTAACTTACATTTTAAAAGGTTGCATTATTTTTAAAAGTTGGAAAATCAACCTTTCATTTAAGCATTACTCCGTAACTATTATATCCGTTGATTGAAGTTTGGAACGTTCTAAAGCCTCTCGGACACGCTTGAGTTGTTTCCTTTTATTGCATCAAATATCGGAACGGAAGAATTTCAGGAATGCCACGGTTGTCAATACCACAGCAAAGAAACAGAGCAGCAGCACATCCACCGCCGATTGACTGAATATCTCCCCTAAGGTTGTTGTCTCCAAAGGTGGCGGTTGTGTGATTTTGACATTATCTTCTGGGCGGTGCACTCTATAAGAAATATGATCTGAAATTTTAGTAAAGAGATCTGTATGGAGCATCTCATAATAGCGATCACCTGTTTGAAAGTAGTTGCTTCTTTCTACTTTTCCGGTCTGTGTTAAGTTCGTGGTAAGATAGATCAAGGAAGATGTGGGGGTAATTCGGGAAAACGTCTCACCTAACTGTTCTTGTCGTTCTGTTTCACGTTTATAATCTCGATCCAATTTGTTCGCACGGTTCTGGAATTTCAGTCGATATTCCTCTTCAATAGATTTCATGCGTTCGTCAATTTTTTCCGCGATTTCCGGACCTATAATGCGTGCGCCGTCCTTATTTGGGGGTACCTCCATGAAGAATTTCATCTTTTGATCTTTGAGTTCGGCATCGAAATTATCTCGCATGGCGGTCTTTTCCATATAGACGCTCTGCGAAGTTCGTGTTGGAGAAATGATTTTCGCTGTAAGAAAACCGATGCGTGGCGTAATTAGCACGGCGAACACCCAGACCGTAAAGGCGATAATGAGTGCCGTTTTGGAATTGTCTAAGTAGGTAGAAATCACTGTGCCGATTGCGAAAAACACAGCTATGTAGAGGAGCGAAATAGCAGTCAAACTGAGCACGCGGGGAAAAATATCGGGTTCGCCCAAGGGAAACCCTTGCCAAACAAGCACGAGTAAGCCCAATAGAAAAGAAACCAAGAATGGAACCACGAACACAAAGTATCCACCAATCAATTTGCTCCAAAGGAAGAGATCGCGTGGAAGAGGGTTTGCTAAGTTAATCCGAAGGGTGCCTGCCTCTTTTTCTCCAGCAACGGCATCAAATGTGAACAGTAGCGCAAGGAGACTGAAGACAGTACCTACCACAAATAGAAAGTCGAGATGTCCCAAAAGTTGGGAGAGAGGTGCTGAAAATGTAGATGGCGGTCCCTGTGTGATTCCATTGCGTGTTATTCCAAGATAGCTCGGGAGTGAATCCTCCAACCCATTTGCGAAGACGCTCAAAGGGGTAGGTTTGAGAAAAAGTTTGGAAACTTCAACTTCCGGTTGCGGTGGCATCTTCGGATTTACTGTTGTTTCTCTAATGTTTGCAAGTTTAACGGCTTCTTGGTAATCCACTAAGTTCTGGCGATAATTTCGGTAATTGGTCGAAAGTGTGAGTGGGACGAGAAGGAGACACATCACAAGGAGCGCGACAAACCGGACGCTCAGAATATGATGCATAATCTCTTTTTGAATCAACGTCATTAACATATTGAACTCCGTTAATAGTTTTCAGTAATCAGTTAAGAGGTTTACTGTGGGAATGGCACAATTTATCCCCACCACAAAGTGTTAACTGAGTACTGAAAGATTTTTTCTTGGAAAAAATCGTCCTGATAACTGACAACTTTCGTGATGGGATATGTGAAACGCTTTTATAATTAATGATCCGATTTGAGGGTAGGATGGGTGCATAAAGCGAAAAAGGAGGGTGCTATTCCTGATAACAGGTTTGTCGATTGTGTGGGAGATTATTCACTGATGTTCTTCGGTTTCAGAACGGTGTCCGTCTCGAAGATCATGCATTGTAGGAAGTAGTAGGTTTTTCCGTGCTTTACCCCTTGTACTTCTACCGGTAGAGGCACGGCACATAATCTTATTCCATCGGCGCGCGATTGGATGTTTATGGTATACTATATACTGGTTCTCTACCATAAACATCAGATAAAAGGAGATGACCGTGCTAAATACAAAAAGGGTCCAAATGGCACAGGATAGGATGAAACAACAGGGAATAGACGCTTACCTTATTCTGACACATGATGATTATATCTACTTTTTCGGAGAGGATCGGTATCAGCCACGAGCGATTATTCCCGCAGAGGGTGTTCCTATTATTGTAACATTCGCAGGTGAGGAAGATGAGGTAAGAGACGCTTTAGGTGTAGAGGATGTACGGATATTCGGTTCTGTCGGACAGCAAATCAAAGATGTCGTTCAGGTAATGCGCGGCATGATAGGCGAGAAGGAGAAACTCACAATCGGTGTGCAGATGTGGTTTTCAACGCCTGCGTTTCTATTGAACATGTTCCAGAGAGCAAATCCTATGGTCAATGTAGTAGACATTGCTCCTGTTATGGACGAACTCCGCATGGTGAAGGATGCCTCTGAGATAGCACTCATGGAGCGTGCCGCGGAAATAGCAGGAATCGGTATGGAAACGGCAGTCAAAACCCTCAGATCCGGTATAACAGAAAATGAGGTTGCGGCGGAAGTGGAATATGCGATGCGAAAAGCGGGTGGACATGGGGTTGCAACGCCTGTCTTCGTGAATACAGGGATCCGATCAGGATGGTTGCACGGGACAGCCTCCGACAAAGTAATTGAGGATGGAGATCTCGTCGTGCTTGATTTGGTGCCGCGTTACAAAGGTTATTGTGCGAACCTTTGCCGAACCTTTGTTATTGGTGAACCTTCCGCGAAACAGGCGGAGATGTTTGCGACTTACAAACACGCGCAAGCCGCGGGAATAGAGGCTTTAAAACCGGGCGCGAAGATGCGAGATATTGACGCTGTGGCGAAGAAGGTTTTCACCGAAAACGGCTACGGAGAATTCTACGTTGCTGGTATCAGCCATAGCATTGGATTAGGCTTTGAAGAAACACCCGCCCCGACGATTCACCCCGGCGATTCCGGCATTCAAATTCGTGAGGGGATGACGGTAACCGTGGGGCATCCGGTGCTTTCTGTGCCGGGGACAGGCGGCGTGCGGTTGGAGGACACA
The DNA here is from genome assembly GCA_965208735.1 of Candidatus Poribacteria bacterium. GTDB lineage: Bacteria > Poribacteria > WGA-4E > WGA-4E > WGA-3G > WGA-3G. The sequence goes on along the minus strand of CBDBPM010000002.1, from coordinate 5,610,783 downwards.
TTCCACATCTCAGAAGATAAAGCACAGCCTTTGACGGTTTCCCCTTCTGAGTTGGTGTTATCTAATTAATCTGGTATGTAAACCAAAACAAAATATCGTGCGGAGAACTCTGTGTGTTTCACATGCCCCCGCACGATATTTAAACGCCTATAAGATAAACAGATGTCCACTAACGTTTAGGACGACGCAGCACAACGCCTCCCTGTCCAACGACCCATAACGTCTCATCATCTTTGACGCGCGTAACGGTATACAGGTCATTGTTAACACCGGTATGCTCCTGTTCCCACGTTTCACCGCCATCTGTCGAATGAATGATGGTTCCAGAGGTGCCAACAGCGTAAATTTCCTGTTCGGAGAGTGCCAAAATATCGTAAAGCGTTTTCGACATACCGCTCAACTTTGACTCCCAAGTGAATCCGCCGTCAGTGGTGGATAAGATGATTCCGGCGCGTCCGACTGCCCATCCTTTTCGTTTGGTGATGAATGATACGCCATGAAGGTCGTAGCCAGCGTGTGTCTCGTGAAATTTCCAGTATTCGCCACCGTTGACGGTTCTCTGGATGACACCGTTGGTTCCAACTGCCCAACCGAGCGGTGCAAATTTCATATCAATGCCTGTGAGATTTTTACCGGTTGACGTGCGCTGAAATTTCCAAATCGTACCGCCGTCCAGATTGTGAAGAATATCTCCATTCTCACCGACAGCCCATCCTTCGGAAAAATTGCCGAAGGCAACCTCATTTATGGATATTTCAAAGCCTGAGGGCAGCTCTTGCCCGTTTTCTGTTGACCAGCCCTCACCGTCTGTGGTGTAGAGCATGCTCCCATCGCGTTTCATCGCCCACCCCCATTTCGGATCAAGACTGATGAAGTGAACGTTGACGATGCGGTCAGTCGTGCCGCTCTCCAAACGCTTCCAATTTTCTCCACCGTCCTCTGTTGACAGCAGGACCCCGTTATCTCCTGCAATCCAACCGTTTTGCTCGTTGAGAAATATCACATCCCGAAGGTTATCGGGTGGTTCGCCAAATTGGTGGTGCCAGGTTTTGCCGCCATCTGTGGTGGCGTAAATCTGACCGCCGGATTTTTGTGCTATCTCAGTCCCACCCGAGTCGACTCGATACACGTCCCTTTCGTAAATCCGCTCCGCACCGACAGCCCAACCGTGTCCATCTGCCAGAAAATAGGCATTGGTAATTTCGGTCAAGAGTGAGTCGGATTGTTCTCGTGCCATTCTATCTACCCAACTCACAGGTTCACTGTTCTCAGTTTCACCTCTGGACGAGGTATGGAGTGGCTTCCAGTTTTTACCTTGGTTCTGTGTGGTGAGAATCATCCCACCAACACCAATTCCCCACGCTTCGGCGTGATTTCGGAATTTCACGATCTGCAGCTGGATGTCCAAATACGTTCCCTTAATCTCTCGTTCTGCTTCCAGATCCCGTTTCCAGCTCTCTCCGCCATCTGAGGTAAGCAGCGAGGTCCCGTTTTCCATCACCACCCAACCCAATGTGGCATCTGTGAAATGAACACCGATGCAGCGTTGGTGAGTCCTGGCTTGAATCTCCCAATAGTCCCCACCGTCAACCGTGTGTAGAATCAATCCACCCGTCCGTCGTTGTGGTGCTACTGCCCAACCCTCTTTGCTATTAATAAAATGCAAGTCCGTAATTGCCTGCTGTGTTGCACCGGTTTGCTGAGGGGTCCAAGTTTTACCCCCATCGGTTGTCCGCAGAATTTGTCCTCTATCAACGCCAATCCATCCCTGTTTGGGGTTAATGAAGTGGATGGCACGAATACTGCCGTAGGATCGCGTCCCTGAGCGCGAAGGTTGCAAGTCTCCTTCGCGGATAATCTGCCACATTTTACCCCCGTTTTCGGTGCGTAGGAGTACACCTTGTCCACCAATCCAACCGTGGTCTTCATCAACGAAAACAATGCGCTGTAACGTTTCCGTCACGCCACTCTGTTGCAGCTGCCATGTTTTGCCACCATTTGTGGTGTGCAAAATAGTCCCGTTACCACCCACTGCCCATCCCTCCTGCGTAGATAGGAAGTAGGTATCAGTGAAATAGGTTTGCAAAGCCCCTTGACGCACAATCTCCCAGTGATATTCAAGTGCTTCAATCGGTTTCTCATCGGTTTCTATTTCTTCCGCAGCAGGCGGCAACTCGACAATGAACTTCTCTGTGTCCACAGAGTAGCGCATCGCAATACCACCTTCACCCACAACGAGGATACCATCGGGTGAGAGTGAGAAACTATAGAGATCGTTGGACGTGCCGCTTTTCTGTAATTCCCACGTCACACCCCCATTGATAGTCGTTAAAATGACACCTTCATCGCCGACAATTAACCCGTGATTTGCATCTGCAAAGTAGACTTTGTTCAGATTCGCCTGCGTACCACTTTGCTGAAATTTCCACGTTTTTCCGCCATCGAGCGTGTGTAAAATTTCACCGAATTGCCCAACGACCCAGCCGATATGTCGATCAATGAAGTAAGCGGCATAGAGTTCGTTGTAGCTATTGCTGTTCTGTCGTTTCCACGTCAATCCACCGTCTTCGGTGTGAAAGACGATACCGGGCCAACCGACGACCCATCCCTCCGTCTCGTTGAGGAAAAAGATGCCTTTAATCATTTCGTGGAAGTAGCGTGGTGCTTGTTGGACCCACGTTTCGCCACCGTCTGTTGTATGGAGCACCGTCCCCAAATCTCCAACGATCCAACCTTTCTGTGGATTGATGAAATGGAGGGCATTGAGCGTGTACCACCATCCGCTGGTTTGTCGTTCCCATGTCTGACCGGCATCGGTTGTGTGGAGGATGAGTCCGCCATCGCCAACCGCCCAACCTTCTCTGTCAGTGATGAAAGACAGGTTACGGATGCGGTGCCAAGTGTCCATCTCAATGTTCGTCCAAGTTTTACCACTGTCGTCACTCGTCGTGATTGTTCCTCTCTCCCCAACAGCAACCGCACGGTTTGCGTCCGCAAACGCAACACTCTGTAGATCATCAGCTGTCGTGCCACTTTTCATATCCCACGTTATCCCGCCATCGGTCGAGTGTAAGAGCGTGCCGTTCCAACCGACTGCCCATGCCTCTTTAGGACTTGTGAAGTGAACCCCCATTAAGTCGTTCTTCGTTGGGGTTTCTGATAATCTCCAATTGTCTCCACCATCTTCAGTTCGGGTGATAAACCCACCCTGTGCGACTGCTACGCCGTAGTCATCGTCAATGAAATGGAAGTCATTGACCGTTGGACGGACATGTCCGTAAACCGGTGGAAGCCGACTATCTTGTCCTCGCCATTCTGTGCCGCCGTTGGTGGTGTGGAAAATGGTCCCGTCCGTGCCACCGCTCCACCCCTCATAAGGAGTCGCAAAAAATACCGTATGGAAGTTGCAAACCGTCGTTGTTTGATCTTCTCTCACGAAGTTATCCTGTCTACGCCAGGTCTGACTGCCGTCTGTGGTAACAAATATCTGGTCGTAATCTCCGACTGTCCAGCCGCGGTGCTTGTCTATGAACCAGATACCGCCAAGTCCGAATCCTCCAATTGCTTCTTGATGGTGCCACGTTTTTCCACCATTTTGTGTATATAGCAGCCCATTTTGTCCAGCGATCCAACCTGTTTTTGAATTAGTGAAAAAGACATCCATAAGCAGCGCATGGGCTTGACGTTTTTGAAGAGTCCAGTGTCGTCCACCATCGTCGGTGATAGCGATTAACCCCTTGTCGCCAACTGCCCAACCGTTGCGTAGATTTGTGAAATAAACGGCTTTGAAATCCTCATGCGTGTTCACTGTCTGTTTTTCCCAACTCACACCGCCGTCAGCGGTATGGAGGATCCATCCTTGATGTCCCACAATCCATCCGTGTTTGGCATCGGCAAAGTAGATATCTGTGAAATGGGTTTGCCAGTCCGCTATGCGAGTAATCTCCTTTTTTACACAACCAGTCAACAGAAAAAGAACTCCAAAAAGAGTTGCTATCGAAAAATAAATGATGTATTGAAAAATCTTTTTCATCAGTATTTCTCCTTCGTTGATTTTACTGCGTTCGAGAGTTCGGGATTACAACCGGATCGAGTAATATTGGAGATTTTTGAGAGGGTGAATAAACACCGACTGCGGCACCAGCATCCGTAGCGAACCAGATTTTACCACGGCTGTCTTCAAATACCGACCAAACACGGTTGCTCGGTAGACCGTCATCTGTGCTAATGTTTTGGAACGTCTCGCCGTTATACACACTCACACCAACGCCGACTTCAGGGATTGGAACACTATCCGCGGCTGCGTGAATGTCAATCGTTATCCGCAGTCTTTTACTACCTGCGAACCAGAGGTTGCCGTTGGTATCTCGCAGGATGCTCTCAACCTTATTCATCGGAAGTTCCTCGCTTTGTGGAAAGTGAACTAATTCTTTGCCATCGTAGCGACGGATGCCAGTATATTCATCACCTACGCCTTCTTGGGTAATCCAGAGATTATCCTGTGCATCAAACTGTAGGTTTGTCACATTTCCGGCTAGCGACTGTCCCATCTCCTTGAAAGCGTTTAAATTTACATCAAGGTACCGGAAATCAGACGTTTGGACATTGTAATAGGTAATGCCAGCGTGGCTGCCGAACCAGAGATTTCCTGCTGTATCCTGTGCGATGGCTGTAACTTTATTCCACCAATGCGGTAGGACCTCGATCCCTGTCGGTCCGTTGAGGATAATACTGCTAAACTTTTCACCGTCGTAGCGATTCACACCCTCCCATGTCGCGAACCAAAGCGTCCCTGTTTTGTCCTCAAACATGTCATTAATGGTACCGAGATCGTCTATGGTAAACGTCCGAAACGCATGTCCATCATAGCGACTCACACCTTCTTTTAATGGAGTAGGTGTCGGTGTTTTCATCTCCATTTCGTCATTGACGGTATCAGCAAGTTCGCTTAATGGCATATTCATATACGACATATCTATAAACTTCGGTCTATTCAGCGCATTTGAGAGCATCCCATCCCCAAACCAGAGCATGCCCTGCCGGTCTTCAAAGATAAGACCTGTCGTGTTCCGTGATAATCCATCTTCTATTGTGAAGGTTTGGAAGTTGTCTCCGTCATAACGTGTGATACCGTCGGTTGTGCCAAACCACAGAGCACCTTGACTGTCTTCAAAGATAGTGAGTACAGTATTGGATACTAAACCATCTGCTTGGGTAATTGTTTTTTCTATAAAAAGTCTGCCAGCATCACTGGATGAGGGCTGCATGCCTGCACCATTGCTCTTACTCGGATGAAGTGCCTGTCCGATCTGATTCCGAACATTGGGTTTAGCATCCGTATCAAGAACGATGTCGGTATCAATGATTTCGATAGTGGGTTCAGATCTCGCCTCAAAACTATATGGTTTCTGAAAACGGGCAAGATACTGATTACTGATACCCAGCATCAACAGAATCACGACCGCGGCACTCCCAAGAGCAGCCCACGGTAGCAACGGTTTCCCACTCGGAGGAGATATCGGGGTTATATCAGCAACCTGCCGCATGATACGCGCCGTCAAATCAGCGGGTAATTCAACGCCGCCGAGCACTTCACTCACTAAGGATTCTGACGCTTTTAAACGTTCTCGTCCGCGGTGAAGCCGTCCCTTAATTGCACTCACCGATACACCTAAGTATTTGCTAATTTCCTTAGCTGTCATCTCGCCGAGATAGTGGAGTGTCATCACTGTGCGTTCGCTCTCTGGCAACTTTTCCAAAAGCTTTTTGACGACTTCAGAACGGTGTTCTGCGGCTTCTGTCTCACGCCGCTCCGACATATAATGTTGATACGAGGATTCCTCTACCTCTACCATAGGTGTGTCCTCCAAAGATGGCATCGGGGGTTTACGCCTTTGAAGCCAATTAAGGCAAAGTCGATTTGCTATGACATACAGCCAGCCAGAAAAACATTTCGGATCCTTTAAAGTCCCGAGTTTTTTGTAGACCTGGATGAAAGTATCTTGCGTGATTTCTTCGGCATGGTGAAAATCACCAATCTTCCGCCAGATGAGGGCGTGAACACCCTTTTGATGCTTTTCAACTAAGGTGCTGAATGCCGAATTGTCGCCTGACAGAACCCTATAAATCAATTGAACATCATTTTCTAACATCAGAGACCCTCATAATAAACGAGTAAATCAGCACACATCTATGTTCTCCACAGATTAGAGCCGCGGAGATGCCGAATACTCAACACTCAAAACTCAATTTCCAACCTTACTTTATATTAATGACACATTTTTAAGAGGAAAGGGTACATAATTTGAAAAAAATCAAAAAAAATACGCAAATTTCCAACCTTACTTTATATTATAGTAGAATCCATAATTAACTTTACACTTTAGTAGTCGCGGTTCCAAACCGCGCCTCCCAGGGGGTGTGAATATATTTTCGGGATTTACTATAATGACACACTTTTAAGAAGAAAGGGTACATAATTAGGAGTTACGCAAATTGAACAGAGTATCGGCACATTTTGCTGAAAATGCCTTGCAGTGAGAATATTTCGTTGTATTTAACCCTCTAAAGCCCCTTATCAGGGGACTTTAAGTGGAAATACGTAAGTTCTATATAATTAGATTTTATGTAACCTAAAACAAAATATCGTGCGGAGAACTCTGTGTGTTTCACATGCCCCCGCACGATATTTAAACGCTTATGAAATAAAAAAATGTCCACTAACGTTTAGGACGACGCAGCACAACGCCTCCCTGTCCAACGACCCATAACGTCTCACCATCTTTGACGCGCGTAATGGTATACAGGTCATTGTTAACACCGGTATGCTCCTGTTCCCACGTTTCACCGCCATCTGTCGAATGAATGATGGTTCCAGCGGCACCGACAGCATAGATTTCGTGTTCGGAGAGTGCCAGAATATCGTAAAGCGTTTCCGACAGACCGCTCAACTTTGACCCCCAAGTGAATCCGCCGTCAGTGGTGGATAAGATAATCCCCCCGCGTCCGACTGCCCATCCCATTCGCTTAGTGATGAACGATACGCCGTAAAGGTCATAGCCTGCGTATGTCTCGTGGAACTTCCAGTACTCGCCACCGTTGACGGTTCTCTGGATGACACCGTTGGTCCCAACCGCCCAACCGAGTGGCGCGAATGTCATATCGATGCTCGTGAGGGTTTTACCGGTTGAAGTCCGCTGCAGCTGCCAAATCGGACCGCCGTCCAAATTGTGGATAATCTCCCCGTTCTCACCGGCAGCCCATCCTTCAGAAAACTTGCCAAAGGCAACCTCATTTATGGAGAGTGGGGGTGGCTCGCGTTGCGGCAGCTCTTGGTTCTCGTCTGTTGACCAATCCTCTCCATCAGTCGTATAGAGCAAAGTTCCTTCCCTTTCCATCGCCCACCCCCATTTCGGATCAAGACTGATGAAGTGGACATCGACGATGCGGTCCATTGTGTTGGTCCGCAACGGTTTCCAATTTTCCCCGCCATCTTCTGTTGATAGCAAGACTCCGTTATCTCCGGCAATCCAACCGTTCTGCTCATCGAGAAACAGCACATCATGGAAGTTATCAAGCGGCTCACCGAGTTGATGCTGCCAAGTTTTTCCGCCATCTGTCGTAGCGTAAATCTGACCTGTAGATGCCTCTGCTTCATCGGAGCCACCAATATCAGCCCTGGCCCAGTCCCTGTCAAAAATCTGTTCACCAGAGACTACCCAACCGTGCCCATCGGGCAAAAGATGGGCGTTGGTAATTTGGAATGAGAATCCGAAAGGGCGTTCTGCAGCCATTCTCTCTATCCAACTTTCCGATTCACCGTTTGTAGCTTCCCTCTCATAGACCTCATACACGGAATTCATTGTTTCCCAACTCTTACCTTGGTTTTGAGTTGTAAGAATTCTATGTCCACCATCAATTACCCAAGCCTCAGTGTGATTACGGAATTTCACCGTGCGCAGCTGGATATCCAAATTCGTTTCTTTAATGTCTTGCTCTACTTCCAAATCCCGTTTCCAATTCTCTCCGCCATCTGTGGTAAGAAGTGAGGTGCCATCCTCCATTATCACCCAACCCGACTTAGCATTCAGAAAATGGACACCGATGCAACGCTGATGGGTTGTGGCTTGGATTTGCCAGTAATCACCACCGTCAACCGTGTGCAGAATCAATCCACCAGTTCGTCGTTGTGGCGCGACTGCCCAGCCTTCTTGACTGTTGATAAAATGCAGGTGCGTGATCGGTTGCTGGGTTGTCCCTGTTTGCTGAAGCGTCCAGGTTTTACCACCATCGCTTGTACGCAGGATTTGTCCTCTGTCAACGCCGATCCATCCCTCTTTCGGATTGATGAAGTGTATCGCACGCATATTGTGGAAGTTTTTCAACCCTTCACGGATGACTTGCCAAGTTTCACCGCCATTTTCGGTGCGTATCAGTACGCCTTGACCGGTAATCCAGCCGTGTTTTTTATCACTGAAGACAATCCGTTGTAATTCTGCGGTCACGCCGCTCTGCTGTGATTGCCACGTGGTGCCACCATCTGTGGTCCGTAAAATGGTGCCACCGTCACCGACTGCCCATCCTTCCTGTGTAGAAGAAAAATAGGTATCGGTGAATTTGGCTTGCCAGTTTCCTTGTCGGACGATTTCCCAGTGATATTCAATCGCTTCAATCGGTTTCTCATCGGTTTCCATTTCTTGCGCAGCAGGCGGCAATTCGACAATGAACTGCTCCGTGTCCACAGAGTAGCGCATCGCGATACCACCTTCACCCACAGCGAGGATACCATCAGGAGAAAGCGAGAAACTATAGAGATCGTTGGACGTGCCGCTCTTCTGTGATTCCCACGTCATACCACCGTTGATAGTCGTTAAAATGACACCTTCGTCCCCTACAATTAATCCGTGATTTGCATCGGCGAAGTAGACTTTGTTCAGGTTTGCCTGCGTCCCACTCCTCTGGAATTTCCACGTTTTTCCGCCATCAAGTGTATGTAGTATCTCGCCGAATTGCCCAACGACCCAGCCGATATGTCGATCAATGAAGTAAGCGGCATAGAGTTCGTTGTAGCTATTGCTGTTCTGTCGTTTCCACGTCAATCCACCGTCTTCGGTGTGAAAGACGATACCGGGCCAACCGACGACCCATCCCTCCGTCTCGTTGAGGAAAAAGATGCCTTTAATCATTTCGTGGAAGTAGCGTGGTGCTTGTTGGACCCACGTTTCGCCACCGTCTGTTGTATGGAGCACCGTCCCCAAATCTCCAACGATCCAACCCTTCTGTGGATTGATGAAATGGAGGGCATTGAGCGTGTACCACCATCCGCTGGTTTGCCGTTCCCACGTCTGCCCGGCATCGGTTGTGTGGAGAATAAGCCCGCCATCGCCAACCGCCCAGCCTTCTCTGTCGGTGACGAAAGATAGATTACGGATGCGGTGCCACGTGTCCATCTCAATGTTGGTCCAGGTTTTACCACTGTCGTCGCTCGTTGTAATTGTGCCCTTCTCTCCGACAGCGACCGCACGGTCTGCATCCGCAAACGCAACGCTCTGTAGGTCATCGGCTGTCGTGCCGCTTCTCATGTTCCATGTTTCTCCGCCATCGGTCGAGTGTAGGAGCGTGCCGTTCCAACCGACTGCCCATGCTTCTTTAGGAGTCGCAAAATGAACACCCATCAGGTCGTTTTTGGTTTGGTTTTCTGTTAATTTCCAGTTCTCCCCGCCATCTTCGGTTCGGATGATAAATCCACCCTGTGCAACCGCCACGCCGTAGTCATCATTAATGAAATCGAAATCATAGACGGTTGGGCGGATATGTCCGTAAATCATCGGAAGTCGACTGTATTGCGTCTGCCATTCAGCCCCACCGTTAGTCGTATGGAAAATGGTTCCGTCTGTGCCACCGCTCCATCCCTTATAAGGGGTCGCAAAAAATACTGTGTGGAGGTTACAAACCTCCGATGTATCGTGTTCCATTCTCACAAGTTCATTCTGTCTACGCCAGGTTTGGCTACCGTCTGAAGTGACAAAGACCCTGTCGTAATCTCCGACGATCCATCCGCCATGCTTGTCTATAAAAAAGACACCGCCGAGTCCGAATTCGCTCGCTTCCTGATGATGCCATGTTTTTCCACCATTTTGTGTATATAGCAATCCATCTTGTCCTGCAATCCATCCTGTTTTTGAGTTGGTGAAAAAGACATCCAAAAGCAGTGTCGGAGCTTGATTCTTTTGAAGGGTCCAGTGTCGTCCGCCGTCATCAGTTGTGGCGATTAACCCCTTATCTCCGACTGCCCAACCGTTCCGGAGATTTGTGAAGTAAACCGCTTTGAAATCCTCATGCGTGTTCACCGTCTGTTTTTCCCAGCTCACGCCACCATCAGCAGTATGGAGAATCCATCCCTGATGCCCGACAATCCATCCGTGTTTGGCATCGGCAAAGTAGATGTCCGTGAAATGGGTTTGCCAATCTGCTATGCGAGTAATCTCCTTTTTTACACAACCGGTAAATAGACAAGAAATTCCGAATAGAACAACCATCCAAGAACGAATGAGGCGGTGAAATGTCTTTTTCATCAGTATTTCTCCTTCATTAATTTTACTGCGTTCGAGAGTTCGGGATTACAAGGGGCTCGAGTAATATTGGAGATTTTTGAGAGGGTAAATAAATCGCGACTGCAGCACCAGCATCCGTAGCGAACCAGAGTTTGCCACTGCTGTCTTCAAATACCGACCAGACCCGGTTACTCGGCAAACCGTCGTCTGTGTTAAAGTTTTGGAATGTCTCACCGTTATAGACACTTACGCCAGCATTGGCTACATTGTAAACCATGCTAACGCTTTCCTCGGTTTCGTTTATCGTCGGAGGTAGGTTCTTAACACCGGTAAACCATAGGTTGCCGCTGCTATCCTGCATGATGTTATCAATGCTATTCATCGGGAGTGCTTCACTTTGTGGGAAGATCGTCAGTTTTTTGCCATCGTATCGACGAATACCGCTGTCTTCTTCGTCCATACCATCTTTGCTCATCCAGAGGTTCTCCTTCGCATCGAACTGCAGATCTGTTATGTTTGCAGTTGATGTTTTCCCCATCTCTTGGAAAAGGGCGAAATCCTCGTCAACAGCAAAATAACGGAAATGCGACTTTTGGACATTGTAGTAGGTAATGCCAGCAGTGCTGCCAAACCAAAAATTGCCTCCTGTATCCTGTGCAATTGCTGTGATTTGACCCCACCAATCAGGTAATACGTCCATTCCGATCGGTCCGTTCATAGTGATAGTGTTGAAAGTTTTCCCGTCATAGTGACTCATACCGGACGATGTCGCGAACCAAAGCGTGCCTGCTGCGTCTTCAAAGATGTCCTTAACGGTATCACGGGCGAGACCGTCGGCGGTCGTAAAAACGCTGAACTTTTCGCCGTCGTAGCGACTCACGCCTCTCAATGGAATGGACCTTGTTATTCCTTCCGGCGTTTCGTCATAATACATCGTAACATCGAGTTCACTTAATGGCGTTTCCATCCATGACATATCCATAGCCTTTCCTCTTTCCAAAAAACTTGAGAGCACGCCGTCAGCGAACCAGAGCATTCCTTGTTGGTCTTCAAAGATAAGACCTATCGTGTTTTCTGCTAATCCATTTTCTGTTGTGAAGGTTCGGAAATTCTCGCCGTCATAGCGGGTGAGTCCATCGGTTGTTCCGAACCATATCGTGCCGTGGCTGTCTTCAAAAATGGTGAGTACCTTATTGGATGCCAGACCATCTGCTTGGGTTAAGGTCTTTTCGATTTTGAGTTCTGCTGTGTGGGCAACGGATACTGTCCAGTTTGATAGCAGAAATACAATTAGTATTATGAGACACAATCGTTTTTGCACGAGAACGACTCCTTTTGTCAAAACCATCGGTTGAGAATTAGATTTAAGTACGCAATTTATGTGCCAACCCGAAAATGATGCTGTAAGATCGGAAATATCGCTTTAGTTGTTGATTGAATGTGAGATTGAGCGGGTTTTAGAAAAAACACTGCACCAAATAGGGCAGACAACAGGGGCAGATGCACGAATTTGTGCAACGACCTTGACGCTGTGTTCCTTTCATGAATCAACACCAGACGAATCATTTCGTCATATATAATGACGCGGGTTGAAAACGAAACGGTTGCCTAATTCTGCGAAAAGTTGGGGAAAATGTAATGATAAAGGGCATAGATCGCGTCTATGCCTAAGGGAAAGTGTGGGAAGGCGTATTTCTTAATGCTATTTAGAGCGAGAGGATGCCACCCTCAACAAGCATCGGGGCACCGGTCATGTATCTTGATTCGTCGGAGGCTAAATAGACCGCCGCCCAAGCGATGTCTTCCGGTTCGCCGATGCCTAACGGATGCATCTCTTTAATTTCTTTGTTGATTGCTTCTGGATCTGGCTGCTTTGAGAGGAATTCTTGGTAGAGTTCGGTGTTAATCGTGCCCGGACAGAGGCTATTGACACGGATATTGTCTTCGGCATACCGAACCGCCATGCTCCGTGAGAGATGGACGACGGCGGCTTTGGAGGAGGTATAGGCGGGATGCATTGGAAACCCAACGTAGGCAGATTCACTCGCCATGTTGATAATGGAGCCACCACCGGCTTCGCGCATCAACGGGATGATTGCACGAGAGACGAGGTAGATGCTCTTTACATTGACCGCGTATTGATGATCCCAGTCTGCCTCGGAGATATCTTCTAATTCACCCACGACAGCGATACCAGCATTATTAAACAGCACATTGGGCGTACCAAGTTCGGATGTGACGCGCTGAACGGCATTTTCAATCTGTGTGGTATCAGTTACATCGCACTCGCAGAAAAGGGCAGTTCCACCAGAGGCTTGAATCTGTTGCGCGGTTTGTTCGCCGCGTTCGGCATTCAGATCCCAGATAGCCACAGCCGCGCCTTCACCAGCAAAAAGTTCCGCACTTTTCGCACCGATACCTCGTGCTGCACCTGTGATGACGGCAATTTTATCTTTGAGTCGGTTAGCCATGTATATTCTTTCTTAAATAGAGAATTGCACTATTATAGGACACTCTTACCAGTGAAGAATCATGTCCTACTTCGGAATACTTTACATTTACGTTTGGTGAGTCCGTTGGATACGCTTTGTGATCGTCCTGATGTCGGGTTCATCAGCGATCCTCTTCTTGCGTTCCTCTGTAGAATTACCTGTCCTTGGTTCACACTGCCTAAGAAATCGAATCATACCTGCGGCACCAAGTTTCTCAGAGAGCACTTTAAGCCCAGCTTCGTAAATTTCTGCATCAGTCATCTTCAAATTGTCCCTTAAATTCTTAAACTTCATAGAAGGGCATTGAAATGTTAATTTCTGCGGCAGGCTTGTTAGTAGGTCCGCCTCTGACAACAATTTCAATGTCGCAATCCAGTTTTCTAATCAGTGAAAACAGCTGCTGAATAGAAAAGTCATCGAGCAAGCCATCTTGAAGGGCAGAAAACTCAGACTTGTTGAGGTCTAGCATCTTGGCTGCCTTATGTCTCGTGATTCCGCTTTTGGTTATAATACCATTGATTATTAAGGCAAGGCGGGTTTTCGCAAGGTATTCCTCTGGGTTGGGAACCTCCAAATCTTTAAATACATTACCGCTACCTTTTTCAATTTCAATTTTTTTGTCAGTCATTTTCTCTCCATCTGTGCATGTGTTTTTGCTATGTTTAAGCGTCTACGGATTAAATCAATTTCCTTTTTTGGAGTCTTTATTCCACGCTTTGATTTTTTCTTGAAACAGTGGAGGACATAAATCAAATCTCCCAGGTTCGCCACGTAAACCGCCCGATAAGTATCACGAGCGTAATCTCTCACAATTTCATACACTCCCGAAAATCCTCGCAAAGGTTTAGTTTTGTCAGGAGTTTCTCCACCCTGTGCCTCTTCCAGTGCATAGCCGATTTTTCTCCGAACGTCGGTGGGAAATTTTAAGAGCCGCTTCTTGGAGTCTCCAACCCAGAAGACAGGGCGCATTTGTTCGTCTTGCATGAGTAAATTCTACCAAACCGGAGAAGATTTTGCAACAGTTTTTTGCTATCACAGTACCTATGCAAATCTACAGGGATTTTGGGATAAGTGGATTGGTTGCGTCTACATTCACTTACAATGAATCTTGACACGGCACATAGGCACGAAAATATTCATGACACACAAACTCCGGCAGGTGCTACGTTTAGAGTCCTCTCATGAGGGATACCCATCGTTCCCATGCGGCTTTGGTGGCAGCTTTTTGTGCTTCGTTCGCTTCTTCTCCCATCCCTCGCCGCAAGAAAGCGTGACCGACCCCTTCATAGATGACAGGTTCGTAGGTGACGTTTGCGGCATCGGCTGCGGCTTTGGTGGCATCAATTGTGGCGTTAATACGGTTGTCGCTTTCGCCATAAAAGCCATACACCGGTGCCGATATTTTGGGGACATCTTCTGTAGATACGGCACGACCATAGAATACGAAACCAGCGGCGATTGTATCGGAATGGGCTGCGTAGCTGAACGTTTGTCCGCCACCCCAGCAGAACCCAGAGACAGCGACTTTATCGTTTGTTGAGGGGAGGTCTCGGGCATATTTCTGGATGGCATCTAAATCCGATGCAACTTGAGAAGCAGGGAGTTCTCGGATCGTGCGTCGGACATCGTCACCAGAGGCGAAACTCTCTGTGCCACCACCGTCAGGTCCCATACCCGAAAGCAGGTCGGGGCAGATTGCGACGAATCCTTCAGCGGCAAGCCTGTCTGCCACGAGCCGAATCCAATCGGTTAACCCGAAAATTTCGTGGATGACAATGATAGACGTTGCAGGCTCTTTTACCTCTGGATAGACCACAAACGCATTGATAACACGGTCATTGGGAGTTGTTACTTTGACCCATTCACCGTGGCGCGGTGATTTTTCGAGTTCAGCCTTTTCATCGGCAGCACTGACATCTATCACGGATAAAAAACCGGTAACAATTATACCTAACATGAGGGCATAGTATATCTGCATATTTACTCCTTACTTCTCTTTTGCTTTGCGAATAATAGATTCCACGACCTTCTGCATTTCAGTCGTAGGCGTTGCGCCGATCAGGAAAAAGTGGATTTTTGCTCCTGACCATCTGAAGGCATCCGTCGTTCCGAACCGCTGTTTATACACCTTTTTACCTCCAAGTTCAATCTCACTTTCTCTTCTACGTTGTCTCTCATCGACGCGGGGTGGCTCGCCCGATTTTTCAAACAGCGTGAAATTTACCAATCCATCTGTATATTCAAGAAGAATTGAATTGTTCCCCTTACTTTTTATACCTCGAACATCCTGCAGCTGGAATCCCGGTGGTAGATAATCAGGTTGGATAGGTTTGGTTTTAAGCATTTTTTCGGCTTTAGCAAGCGTAACTGCGTAACTGCGCCGTTGTTCGGGTTTAGCCTCTTTTTCAATGCCTTCCCATTTGTTCTCGACAGCTTTAGGATTAAAACTGATTCGGGTATAGACAAACATCTCCCGAAGAACGCCTTCAGCGTCGAGATCCTCTACCCGCAGGATAACCCCGTTTTCGCGGGCAAAAAAGATCCGCTTCGTGGGTCTATCCGCGAATTTAGGTGTGATCGTTAGGATGTCCGTTTCATAATTCATTATTTTTTCTGGGGATGCGGATTTTTCCAAATTGTAATTCTGTGCAATCAGTTCAATTTCCTGTTTGGAAAATAGGCTTCTAATTTGTCGCCATTCATTCCGGTCGCGACTGCGTTCCCTGCGGTCTCTGCGATTCTCGTTGTTTTCTCTCCGCCTGTTGTCGTTCTGGCGTTCATTTCTGTTTGGCTGATCGTTGATCGATCTACGTTCGCCGACTACGGATACGACTTTCCTGTACGAGGCATCTTCAGATGTGTGAATGACGTACTCTTCAAAAGTAAGTGTGCCTCTTGACGAACTGGATGTTCTTAGGCGTGCTCCGACGTAAGCGACTTTACGCTCGGCTTCTACAATGCGTTCCAGCGTACTGATGTCAGCAAAAAGCGTGTGGGGTGTCCACAGTAAAAAGGCTAAAACTGCAGACCCTAAGAGATTGTATTTGGAGCGTCTATCCTTATGAAAAATTAGATAGGTATGTTTTGGCATGGGTTCACCTGTCGGTTACCTATTCGGAGAATTCAATCGCCTATATTTTCGATATAGAGGTCAAGAAACAGTTCAGTATCGTCAATCGTTTCTGTAAATTGAGACTCCTCTGTTGAAGTTTGACTAAGTGCTCCACCAACGTTTGACTTCAATGGGTTGTCTGCGAGTTGCTCGGTGTGAAGTCCGAAATATAGGTCGAGTGTTTCTTCATATTCCGGTGTTGACGGATAAAGATAGAGGAAGCCCAATATAAGTGCGGACATAAAGAACCCTGTCGCGCCTGCTGTTAATGGACGAAAGAACCAACGTCCAAAATCGGAAAGCCATTGCCCCATATCTGGTAGCCATGGTGTGTGCGCCGGTTCTTGAGCACGTGTTTCTGCTGCTTGTTGGCGTATTGTTGCCATTACAGTGTTATGAATAGATGCTGGCGCGGGATGTGCAGCCCTTTTGATTCCCTCGCTATTTTCGCGGAGTGCTGACAACATATCGGAACACTCGCTGCAAGCGTGAAGGTGTGCTTCAATCCGCTGGCGCATGGCAGGAGCTAACTCATTGTCTAAATAGGCTGATAATTCATCTTGAAACTGCGTGTGGATCTTTGCCATCACTGCGTCTTTAAGCGTCGATGGAACCGGACGCGAGAGGTCAGCAACCATCTGACGGTTCTTCTGGAACGCCGATAGCATATCAGAACACTCACTACAGGAACGAAGATGTGTTTCAACCTGTTTGTGTCTATTTGGCGTTAATGCGTTATCTAAATACGCTGATAGTTCGTTTTGAATGCGTTTGTGGTTCATATTTTTTATCGAGGATAGTGGTAAGAGGCATTTACCACTCGACTCGCTCCAGTTCTTTTTTTAACGCTTTTCGTGCTTCGTGTAAACGGGATTTCACCCGACCCAGTGTACATCCCAGGATTTCTGCTATTTCTTCATAAGCCATATCTCGCAATTCTCTTAGCACCAGAATCTCTCTATAACTGGGTTTGAGTTTCGCGAGCGCGGCGTGGACGATTTCTTTCTCTTCAGTGCGCAGTGTTTCTTCTTCAGGGGTTACGGTATCAAGCGGTACCCATGGTTGTGAATCGTCAATCTCTGTTGGGTCCGTTTTTCGACGTTGGTATTGGTCAATATGGTTAAGGCATTTGTTCTTGACAATGCGGTAGAGCCATGTCGAGAATCGGGAACGAAACTGAAATTTCCCGATATTTTCCCATGCAGAGACAAATGCATCTTGTGCTACATCTTCCGCGTCTTGGTGATGACCGAGTATACCATAAGCGATGTTATAGACCCAATGTTGGTACTGAATGATGAGGCTTCCCATCGCGTCGGCATCGCCATTTTGACAGCGTAAAACGATCTCTCGTTCTTGTGCAATATCCAATTCTTCGGTTTTGCGCATCTCTGAGTAGGTTTCCATAGTCGCTGTAAGGGTTGCAACGGACATGCGTTTCTCCAAACTGTAAGGATAAAGAATCTGCTTCTTCAATTCAGGACCATTCAATTTTCAGGGAACCGTGATTTTCGGACAGAAATAACGCTTGAAGCGAGCAGGTTCCGGACATATAGGCGAAAACTAAATGGTCTTCTTGTTGAATTAGACATCTCACAAAACAAAAGGTTCGTTTTGTTTTATTTAAGCACGTTTTCCTTACCTGGTGTGGTTTGGACCTCTTTAAGTTTGCCACTACCGTTTGGCCATCTGCCGAGCGCAACATCCTTCTCCTGTTTTTCAAATGCAACTGTATCAAGCACCTGATTGCCGCGTGTATCGGTATCGACGAGCATTACAGTTTCACCGTTGCGAGACAACTTAAAGTTGGCATGGAGTCCTGTTTCAGCTTTACCATCTTCATCTAACCACACAAGGAGATACCCGTGTGCGGGGATCGTGGTGTTCTCTGGAAATGCCCATTTTTTCAGATTGTCGATTTTATCTGTCAAGTACATTCCAGTGAGATTCACTGTGGTATTGCTGAGATTGTGGAGTTCAAGCCAATCTTCGTATTGTCCTTGTGGATCAGCGAAGCTTTTAGTATTGGATGCCATCAGTTCATTAATGACAATAGGACTCTCTTCCGCAACGGGGACACTGACTCGATATTGTGCGGCACCCTGCTCCGCATGTGCTGGTGAAAAGGCTGTCGTGCCGTGTGTCTTCACCGCATTCGCTTCAACATAATAATAGACTGTTGTGTTTGCTGGAAAAGCAGGGATGTGTCCAGTATAACTATCCGCTTTCTTTTCCATCTTGACCTGATTAAAAACAGCATACCGATCGGTACTATAATACAAGAAAACCGAATCTGCCGCAAGTGATTTATCCAGTATCGCTTTAACCGAGACAGGTTGATTGGCTACCGGTGGAGTTTCGGAACCAATTTCAACAGTCGTAATCTTTGGTGATGGTTTGTTGAGTTCTGGATGGTTGCGGAGATATTCGCGCCTTTGGGTTACAAAACGCTCAAGGTCTGCGGGTGTTGTGGTCGCAAAATCTTGGTAGTCGTAGAGTTTCTTATTGTCTTGCTGGACTTCTGCATCAATGCGTTCTTGATATTCCTTGACAATCGGACCTAACACTTCCCAATCCAGCCATTCATCGGTAACAGTGCGGACATGTGTGAGATAGCGGGCACGCCACTCCGGATTTGAAAGCAATCGATGAATAAGCGGGCGCGCTGCGTTGCTTTCATGCGCGACAGGGGATGCCATTCCATTTTCTAAATTCCCCCATGACCAACCGCCGGGACCTCTACCGCCAGGACCGCCGCGTCCCTCTCTACCGAATCTGAAGCTTTCGTTGTTATCATGCGGTATAAGGTGAAATCTACCCTTAACATCTTGATAGATAGCGTAATCGCCACCTTTGTGAATATAGCCGTCGTCGTCCATAAAGACGTTTGAGACTGCAAGCTGCCACAGCACCTGGTCAACGTTAAGTAGAGATGGTAAGTTTTCCACGAGTTCTGCGTCAGAGGTCGTTTCGTCAAGCATTTTGCAAAGGGCGATGAGACCTTGCCAAGGGTCTTCAACATTTTTAGTTTTGAGTTGATACGTTTCTTGATACGCGGTTGGATCGTCTCCGGCATAGGTCAAGGCACCCCCTCTACCGGGACCTACTTTCCAACGTACGCCGCCTTTTGTGCCGAACTGCTCCGCCAGAAAATCTTTATTATATTGCTGTAGGTTAATATAAACACCCCAATTTTCACCGTTGATAACAAGTTTTACAAGGTTCGTTTTCATTGCTGGGACGTAGTCGCGCGCAATCCGATTGTAGAGTACTTCGCGCAGGAAAGAGGCATCAACGTGCCCATTAAGTAGGTTAAGCGTCTTGTATCCGTAGAGGCGTTGCCCGTCTTTACCGTAGTCGACGGCGATATTGAAAGATTTTTTGTCCGACCTAACTGTGAAGTAGGAAGAGGTGCCTCGAAAGTGGACACCGACCCCCGAATAAACCTTTCCATCGACGATGAGATCTGCCGGAACCTCGATATCCGTGCGATAAAATGCGTTCATCTGCTCGGACCAATCTTCATGGTGGAATCGGAGGTAAAGGGTGCGCAGCGTTTTAGCGTCGTAGAGTGAAGGTGAACCCTTTGGTATAGAGGTGAGGCTTGTCTGTACGTCGGTTTGGACACTGTTATGTAGGTCTTCTTTGGATATAAGAGAAACATTTCCACCGCCGCGTGTGCTGAGTGCGGCTTCTCGTTCGGCACCGGTTAATTTTCCATCCTTATCCTGATCAAATTGTTCGACCAGTTTTTCTGGGGCGCGCGGTCCACCGCGTCCACCACCACCAAAGGGTGGCATTCCGCCGGGTCCGCCGCCAAAACCTCTGTCAGGAGGAATGTTGCTTTGCATCTTCTCAATTTCTTCGCGGCTTAATTTGTCTCCTGTGAATGCTTCTAAACCTGTAACTCGAAGCCTGAGATCATCCTCTTCATCACTCAGTTTGCCATCTCCATTGAGGTCAAACCGTTTCTGTTCATCCGTGAGTGTTGGCGATTGCTGATTGTCTTGCGCATTAGCATGCATCATCCAACCGGCAGTTATTAACATAAGGGCGATTGTTATTTTAAGTTGTTTCATTAGTGTTCTCCTTCTTAGTCTTGGATTATAGTAAAACCTATAATTAATTGGACACTCTCAAACAGTCTGAATGCCTATAACAGGCATTCAGACTGGCACAAACTAACAGTTTATGCTACAAAGATGTCTATTTATTTTTAGAATTCACTATAGATCTGTTTCGCATACGGAAGTTCGGATTTCCCGTGCTTTCTCCGTTTTATTCTTTATCTATTTTCACTTCTGTGACATTTTCGATCCCCGCGAGTTCGTTAAAAAATGTAAGCCACTCTTGTGGATTCGCCAATTTGACTCGGAAGTTTAGTTCGACCATCTGCGATTTTTTTATTCGTTTTTCCAGCAAACGTTCGTAAATCAAGTGTTTGTCGAAAACGGAACGGTAGACATTTTGGGAATTCTGATCGGGTGGAAGACAAAATTCGAGGCTAAATTCGTTATTGTTACCAAAACGTTGATGCCAGTGGTAAATGCCAAGGATAATAATACCAATGAGAAAAGTAGCCAAAATCGCGACAGATGGATTTCCAGCGCCAACTGCCATACCGACAGCCAACGCATAAAAAACAAATCCGATGTCACGTGGGTCCTGGATTGCCGTACGAAAACGAATAATAGACAGGGCACCGACAAGACTAAATGCTCTTGCGATGCTATCGCCGATAATCACCATCACCACTGAGATCAGCATACACAGAATAATCAGTGTATCGGTAAACGATTTTTGTGGGATTTTACTATGCGTCCATTGGTAGATATTAACAATGAAAATGCTCAGGGCAAACGAAAGTAGCAGCCTTAGTGCATCAGCACCAAGTGTTATAAGCGGTGGTATCGTTAAAAATTCAGATAATGTGTTCATTCCTGTGTGCCGATTGAAGATTTATGATAGTCTACCATAATAAGACAAATTTGTGGAGAAATTGTTGGGAATTTGTTTGAATTGCTGTGGGCGTGTTAAAATATAACTTCGGATAAGGCTTCGTTTCCGAGGCTCAGGCACTGTTTGTCTCTATTTTTTCGCTTATTCTTCGTGGCGAATTAGGACACCGACAAATACACCGGAAAAGATCAGGATTGCAAGCGCGTAAGGTGCTGCTTCAGCGAACATGGCTTCAGTTGTGTAACTCCAGACGTTGAGGGCAAGCGTTTCGTATCCGGCGGGGGATAAGAGGAAAGTCAGTGGGAGTTCTTTCATGGTCGCAAGGAAAACCAGAGCAGTAGCAGTAAGCATGCCGCGCATGAGAATTGGGAAAAGGGTCTTGAAAAATGCCTGTATGCGTGGATACCCAAGCGATCGGGCTGCCTCCTCTAAGTTCGGCGAGGCTTGGTAGAGTGAACTTCGCACGGGTCCGATCGCCTCTGCCAGAAAGTGTAGGGTACACGCATAAATTAGCACGGGTAGCGTCTTGTAGATAAAAGATACTGTGTTTAAAACGAAAAAGATGAGTGATAACGCGAAGGCAAGCGGTGGTATAGCATAAACGATGTAGGCAACGCGCGCCAATGCCTTTGAGGCCTGTGATGGATGGCGAACATCTATATAGGCGAACGGTACCGCAAGGAGTGCACACAGAATTCCTGCAGGTATCGCAATCGACAGCGAACCGATGAGCGCTTCTAAAAGACTTTCTAAAGCCGATGTATTAAACCCTCTGAGTATCCAGAGCAGGATGGATCCTGTCGGAACTGCCACTGTTACAAATGCCAGCAAACTGAGGTAAATATAAGCCGGTTTGTGCCACGCGCCGAGTTGAATCTGCGACGATTGGCGGGAAATACCGCGCCCGGCGCGATGGAGCGTCACCTTATTTAGCAACTTTGTTTCAAGGTAGAGTAGGCACCCCGTAAAGGCGAGAAGCATCAAGGCAAGCCATGCCGCATAGATATGCTCAAAGGAGAGCGTGTATTCTATGTAAAGTGCGTAACTAAAAGTTTCATAGCGCATCAATGACACAACGCCAAAGTCGCCAAGCACATGTAAACTAATGAGAAGTCCGCTTGCATAGAATGCAGGACGGAGTTGTGGGAGGATGACATGGAAGAAAGTTTCATAATACCGATAGCCGAGACTCCGAGCGGATTCTTCGAGACTCGGATCGAGTCCTAACAAGGCGGTGCGTAGGTTCAGAAAGAGATAAGGGCTTGTGTAGGCACTGAGCGCGAGGAGCGCGCCCCAGTAACCGCTGAGGCGCGGGATACTCGTGCCAAATAACTGTGCGGCAATCCCCGTATTTCCACCGAGTGCCAACAGTGCGTACGCCATAACATAGCCTGGAATGGCGAGCGGTAGCACACACAGCACTGTAAAGAGACGTTTACCCTTCAGGTTTACTCGAGTTGTTAACCACGCTGCAGGCGTTGCTATGAGTAGGTCAAGAGTTAGGACGCCTGCGGTTAACAGCAGCGTATTAACGAACAGCCTTGCGTTTCGCCAGCGGAAGACAATTTCGACCAGGGCAGTGGCTTCTGCTGAAAACGCTTTGGTAAGTAAGTAAACCAACGGGATGAGACCGCCAATGCCGACAAGGACAATTGGAATGCCTGCCACGCTGGCAGAAATAGAGAAATAACGGTGTGAACTAACTGTTTTTGCCTTTTGCATCCAAATTCCGTATCCTCAATCATCCAAGCGAGATTTACTGCTTCTATAGAATTTCGACGCGTCGTAATAAATCAACTGTACCGTCAAGGTCGTCCATATCATTGAGGTTGAATGTTGGCGCGAGTTGAAGTAACTCGGATAACGGTATCAGGTTCGCGTTTGGGATTACACCCTCGATAACAGGGTATTCAAATACGTCGCTGGTAAAGTACTGCTGTGCTTTGGCGGATAACAGGAATTCCACCAACTTCAAAGCCGCCTCTTTGTTCTTGCTACTCTTTAGGAGTCCGATACCGGCAACGTTAACGAGGTTGCCCGCGTCATCTGCCTTGAAGAAGGTTTGTGCCACTGGAAAACTGGAGTTCCCCTTTTTGAAACGGAGGAGGTAATAGTGGTTCGGCAAACCGAGATCAATTTCGCCTGCAGCGAGTGCCTCTATGATGGGTGTGTTTTTGGCGTATTTTTTGGCCCCGTTTGCTTTCATGCCACGTAGCCATTCCTCGGTTTTTTCTTTACCGACTTGCACACGGAGAGAAGTGACAAAGGCTTGAAAGGACGCATTTGTTGGTGCCCAACCGACTCTACCTTTCCACATCGGTTGTGTTAAATCGAAAACGCTTTCGGGGAGTTCTTCCATTTTAACGCGTTCAGGCGAGTATGCGAGGACGCGCGCTCTACCGCTTGTCGCTACCCAGAAGCCGTCAGCATCTCGGAAATCCGAAGGAACTTTAGCGAGTATAGATTCCGGCAGTTTTTCAAACATCGCTTTTTTACTAACGGCACCGAGCGCGCCAGCATCTTGTGCCCAAAAGAGTGCAGCGGGACTTTTGTCACCCTCTGTTAAGAGCGTGGCGGCTAACTGTGTAGTATTGGCGTAACTTACCTTTACTTCGATGCCGGTTTCTTTTTCAAACTGCTTGATAATCGGTTCAACGAGGCTCTTGCTGCGTCCGGAATAGATAGTTAGTGTTTCAGCGTGAACTGTCCCGATGACGGTGAATAAGAGCAAAATTGGCAAAACGTAATTAAACAAACTGGATCGGTTGTTAAACATTATATCTCCTTTAATAGCATGATAAACTGAATATGTGTACACCGAATCAAACTGGTATAAATTTTGTCAGATACGGTAGCAAAAAGTTCGGGGTTATTGCACAGGTGTACAGTGTGTTGTTTTGTCAACGCTTTGGCACGACTCGCCAGCGGGTATTCATGCCTGCCGTAATATGGTCGGCAACATGGCAGTGATAGAGCCAATTGCCGGGGGTTTTCGCTATCATATCTACACTAACCATACTACCG
The DNA here is from genome assembly GCA_965208735.1 of Candidatus Poribacteria bacterium. Lineage (GTDB taxonomy): Bacteria > Poribacteria > WGA-4E > WGA-4E > WGA-3G > WGA-3G. The sequence continues at coordinate 5,586,643 of CBDBPM010000002.1, read as the reverse complement.
GGGAGTAGTTCTACAACATCGGTACGTTTCCCAGCGTTTAGCACAGTCTGACCGTGCCAATGTGCGGTGTGCATATCGACTTCAGTGCCTAACCCGATGAGATACCAACGTACGCGATCGTGTTGTTCGACTTCCAGACCTTGCAGGTTTCCGAAGATAAACCCGTTAATAGCGTGTTTGAGATTTCCCTCTTCTGCTTCCTCAGGCGACGCATAAGCCTCACTTTGCCCGCTTTCAACGATTGTGCGGTCATTTTCGTTGAAGATGAGGAACAGTGTCGTGAACGCTTTGTCAATATCTTTAGGACGCGGGTCATCGGGTGCGCGTTCCATACCTTTTTTCGTAACCACAATAGTTCCAATTAAACCGTCATAAACCTCTGTGACAGCATCAACGTGCGAGTGGTAAAGCCAGACGATAGACGACGGGTCGTTCGGACCAGGGGCAGAATCGCTGTCTGCTTTCCAGTGGTAGGTGAACATGCTTCCCGGTTTCACGAATGCACCGGAGCCTTTCATATCCGCACCTTCGTTGTCTTCATCGTATTGTAACCCGTGAACGTGGATGCTAAGGGGTTTGTCGGCGCGATTGAGGAAATGCACCTTTACGCTATCACCTTCGACAGCGCGCAGCTGTGGGCCGAGGATACCCATCCACATAGGTTGTTCAACTTGTGTCGTATAGGTATTATCGGTGTATTGAATATAGCGATATTTCTCATACACAAGGGCTTTGCCCCAAACGTCGAGTCCCATATTGCGTCTGATGAGATTTTGTCCGCTCGGTGCGTAGTTCCATTCGACTTTCTCGGCAGCGATCCAATATTCTCGCGTTGCAGCTTCAGCGGCGCTGGTGAAGATGCACAGTATCATACCAATAAAAGCGGGAAATATGTTGGATGTAAAGCGTGGTTTTCCGTTAAGAAAGAGCGGAAGTAATTTATACGTGCCTTGTGGTAGGTCTGGTTTTGTGATATTGAGACTCATTTTCAAAAAACGAGCCTTTAAAACAGGTCTCATAAAGAGCTAAACCTCAGTAGGTTAAATTTGCATTCAATTATACCACGAAAAATAGGGTGTGTCAAAAAAAATCTGGGTATGTCGGTTAATTGTGTTTTCGTTTTCAGCCTGAACGCGTCTGTTTTTAATCTATCTGCGGATCAAGTGCATCTCGAAGCGCATCGCCGAGAAGGTTGAAGCCTAAAACGATCAGGAAGATAGCGACACCGGGAGCGGTGACCGCTAAAGGTGCGCGACGGATGAGGTCTCGGTTTTCGTTGAGCATCGCGCCCCATTCGGGTTCACCGATTTCTGCACCGAGGCCTAAGAAGCTGAGTCCTGCTGCATCTAAAATCGCTGCGCCGATCCCTAAAGTCGCTTGGACAATCAGCGGTGCGAGACAATTCGGAAGGACAGTCGTAACAAGGATACGACGATTGCTCGCACCGATCACCTTCGCGGAGACGACGTAATCTAATTCGCGAACTTTAAGCACTGAGGCGCGCAGGATTCGGGCATATTGTGGGATATAGACGATTGATACAGCGATAATCGCATTTGTAAGACTCTGCCCGAGAATCGTCACAATAACCATCGCGAGAAGGATGCTCGGCATCGCAAGCATCATGTCCATTACGCGCATGATTAGGTTGTCAAGTTTTCCGCCGTAATAGCCAGCAATTGCGCCGAAGAGCGTGCCAAAACCGACAGAGAAGGTCATCGCGATAAGTCCAACTTTCAGAGAGATACGCGTACCGTAGACGATCCTGCTGAAAATATCTCGTCCCACCTTATCGGTACCGAGGTAGTGCGAAGCCGATCCACCTTGGAGGCGTTCAACGATGTTCGCTTGTCTTGGATCATGTGTCGCAATAAGTGGCGCAAAGATAGCAACGACAATGAAAAATAGGATAATGGATGCACCAATAGTGGCAGAACGGTGTTTTAAGAGTTTCCGAAAGGTATGGTGTTGGCTGCTAGCGGTTGTTGAAGTGTTCATTTCGCTTCATCTCCCACTCGGATACGTGGGTCAAAGTAGGCATACAGCATATCCACGATAAGATTGACGAGCATAAAGACGGTCGCAACGAAAAGTACGCCACCTTGCACGGCACGGACATCGCGTGCCTCAACGGCGGCACGCAACCATGAACCGAGTCCGGGCCAAGAAAAAATATGCTCGGTTAAAATCGCGCCACCTAACAGATAACCAAATTCTAATCCGATAATCGTCAAAACAGGCACCATGCTATTTTTCATGGCGTGTTTGCTGATAACCTTCCACCGCGGCAAACCTTTCGCATACGCTGTCGTAATATACGGCTGATTTAGCACTTCAAGTAGGCTGGAACGGGTCATCCGGGCAATAATCGCTAATGGAATAGTGCCTAATGTAATCGCGGGGAGAATGAGGTGTGCAATAGCACTTCGGAAGGCGGTGAAGTTGCCTGTAAGAAGTGTATCAATAAGGTAAAAACCGGTGCGTGTCTGAATGTCTAAATCTAAGATGACATCCAATCGACCACTGCTGGGAAGTATTGGAAGAAAGTAAGAGAAAAGCAGAATAAGCATCAACCCCAACCAGAAGATCGGCATAGAGATTCCGGCGAGGGATACTGACATGGAGAAATAGTCTAAGAACGTTCCGCGAAAAATAGCGGCAATGACCCCCGCAGCGATGCCAAACAAAATCGAAAATGCCATGGCGGCGAGGGTTAATTCAGCTGTTGCTGGGAAATAACGTTTGATTTCCTCTGTCACCGGTTGCTTCGTTTTAAAGGAGCGACCGAAGTCGAGATGTGCAGCATCCCACAAGAATTTGGCGTATTGGTGGTACAGAGGTTTGTCAAGTCCCATTTCCTCTCGAAGTTCGATGAGTGCTTTTTCGGTGGCGCGTTCTCCCAGAATAGCGACAGCGGCATCGCCGGGGATGAGATGCACCATCAGGAAAACGAGGAGCGATACCGCTAAAAGGGATAGACCGATCGAGAGAAAACGCTGGAGGAGATAAGAGAGCAAAAGTCAACCTTCCGTGAGTGATACCACCTACATGTTATTGATAGATCTCATCTTTCTTTTTTTTAGAATGGTTCAATTTAACCGAAAACCTGCTTTTCGACAGCGGTGAAAACGGTCAGAGGAGACCCACGGTTTAAAAATTAGAAAAATGGGTTGTGTCGTTTTTCCTCACCGACGGTGGTGGAGGGACCGTGTCCCGGAAAGAGTCTAACTGCGTCTGGGAGTGACAATAGGTTGTCCCGAACGCTCTCAATTTCATCCTGATAGGAGATATTAGGTCCACCGACAGAACCCGCGAAGATCGCATCACCAACAAACCCTACGTCCTGCGTCAAGAAACTACACCCACCGGGTGTATGTCCGGGTGTATTCACTACGCTAACCATGAGTTCACCGACGGAGAGGACATCGCCGTGTGCTACCTCACGTAGTTTTTTGTTGCTCCGCGGTTTCGGTTCGTTTTGATGGATGTAGGTCTCACATCCGGTTTCGGTTTGAAGCTGCGATAATCCGTCGGTATGATCGCTATGGGCATGTGTTAGGAGTATCGTCGTCGGATTCACAGGACGCGCATCGAGCTGTTCCAAGATGAGGTCTGGATGCGCCGCAGTATCAATAATCGCAGCATCGTCGGTGGCTTTGCAGATCAAAAGGTAGGCGTTGACGGGCCACCCTCCAACGGGCGCGCTAATTGTGATAACTTCAAGGTTTGCGCCGTCTGTCTGCTGAGGTGGTTCGGGTTCCCACTGCTCCGTTGCAATATCAAGTAGTTTAGTCCCGTCCAAATTCAGTACTTCTGCGAGACGAAAAACTTGCGTTTCTGTCGGTTTTAAGGTATACTTTTCCATACGAGCAAGTTCTGCTTCTGTGATACCCGCAGCGGTAGCGATTTCGCTTGGGGATAGGTTCTGCCCGCGTCGGGCTTTGCCGATAATGTCACCAAATTCATCTTCAAGTGCGTATGCCATAGTGGTGTTCTCCTTACTTTATTGGTTTAAGGAACATTATAACAAAAAACGCGGTGTGATGCAATTGAAATAGGTAGCATTGATGAAGGAGAGATTCTGATGGACATTCCGAAAAATGGATATGAACAAGCGGCAATATCCCTCGCGCCGCTGGAAACTGATATGACGTTGGAAGAATTTCTTGCAAGTGATTTAGAGGGATATGAATATGTAAAGGGAGAACTTATACCGATGCCAGCTGCATCTTGGGAACATGGTTTGGTCTGTGCCAAGGTTTTCTTACGTTTAGGTCTATATGTACAAGATAATCAACTCGGTGAGGTGGTTACGCCAGACACAGGTTTTCAAGTCAGTGAGCGCGTTCTAAAACCGGACGTTGCCTTCCTTTCAACAGCGCATCTGCCTGACGATCCGAGCAGAGCATGCCCGGTGCCGCCAGATCTTGCGGTTGAGGTGGTTTCACCATCAGATGCTTTCCGGCGTGTGATTGAAAAAGCGTTCGCTTATCTCAACGCGGGAACGCGTCTCGTCTGGGTAGTTGAACCCGGATCAAAAACAGTGACAGTATATCGTTCGGAAACAGATATCAAATTGCTCACACGCAACGACACGCTCACCGGTGAAGATGTCGTTGAAGGTTTTTCGTGTCAAGTTGCACAACTTTTTGAATAGATAAATTGGGAACTCGGTAAACTTAAACTCACAGCGGAGGAATAAAAATGGGACAACAAAATGCTCATGCAGGCACCCAAGAGATACTTTCCTCTCCCAAGAAGATGACGCTGGAAGAATTTCTTGCAAGTGATTTAGAGGGATACGAATACGTGAAAGGGGAATTAATACCTATGCCACCGACATCAGGTGAACACGGCGAAATTAGTTCTAATATACACGGGTACTTATACTCACACGTTCGCGCGAATCAACTGGGGCGTATGTATATAGCCGAGACCGGTTTCCAGATTGGTGAACGGGTGTTGATGCCGGATATCGCGTTTGTTTCTACAGCTAGACTGCCTGATGACAGGCAAAAAGCGTTCTCCATACCACCGGACCTTGCCGTGGAGGTCGTTTCTCGGACAGATATACTACATCGTGTTGAAGAAAAGGCGTTCGCCTATCTGGAAGCAGGCACACAGATGGTCTGGGTGCTCAGCCCTGTATCGGAGACGGTAATGGTCTATCGTTCTAAAATAGACATCAAGGTACTGACATCTGAAGACACACTCACGGGTGAAGATGTCGTTGAAGGGTTCTCGTGTCAAGTCGCACAACTTTTTGAATAATAAGGAGATTGTATGAAACTTGGTTTGGTTACGTATAATATGGCGAAAGATTGGGATATTCCCACGATCATTGAAAAATGTGTAGAGACAGGATTTGAAGGTGTGGAATTACGGACAACGCATGCCCACGGCGTTGAAGTTGAACTTTCGGCAAGCGAACGGGCAGCGGTAAAACAACAATTCGACGATTCCCCGATTGAGATTGCTGGCTTGGGGTCAGCGTTTGATTATCATGCCGTAGATCAGGATGCGGTTCGACAGAATATTGAGGGCACAAAGGTCTATTCTCAACTCGCAGCAGATGTCGGTGCACCCGGTGTGAAAGTGCGTCCGAATGGGTTACCTGATGAAGTGCCTGTCGAAAAGACACTCGAACAGATTGGATTGGCGTTGCGCGAATGTGGCGAATTCGCTGCCGACCTCGGCGTGCAAATTCGGTTGGAAGTACACGGCGGTGGCACCTCGGAACTCCCACATATCCGAACGATTATCGATGTTGCCGACCACGATAACGTCTACGTCTGCTGGAATTCTAATTTCGGTGAAGTGGAAAACGGTACCATTAAAAACAATTTTGACCTCGTCAAAGGTAGAATCGGCTTGGTGCATATAACGGAACTACATCGACGCGAGTATCCGTGGCGGGAACTCTTTACATCGTTGAAAGCGTCTGGGTATAACGGCTACACGCTTGCGGAAATCGCAGGAAGTTCCGACCCTGTGCGCGTGATGAATTTTTATCGGGCATTGTGGGAAGAATTGTCGAGATAAGTATTCATATCCGTCGGCGCGTCTCCGAAGCGCGCCATTTCACGATGGATATTGACAGGATAGACAAGGATAGGTGCCATTGTTCAATGTGCGATTTTACATCTTATCTATTGCGATACTTCTTTTGAGTGCTATCGGTGTCGGTGCGGCACCTGAAACCGTTCGTCTCAGCAACAGTGTATGGACAGTTGACATCGCACCACAATCAATTGCTGTGAAGGCATACCCTATAGGCGAGAAAACTGCGGTGCCGATTTCATCTGGACAGACCGGATTTGGCAATGTAACGGAGTTTTCTCAAGAAGGCAATGCTGTCAGTTGGAAACTTCCTGCTCAGTTTCTCACCATGCGTTTTGAACTGGCAGGCGAGTCGCTATCCGTAGAATTCGTTCAAGATGAGCGGACAAGCGATACACTGCATTTAACGTGGCCCGTTATTGAAGATTCGCAATCCCTCCGTGGTTATATTCTGCCCTTTTTTGAAGGGAGTTACGTTCTGAAAGATGACGTTACATGGCAGGGTTTTTTATCCGAGCGGGGACCGATAGACACAACCGCTGGTCTCTCAATGCCGTTCTGGGGATTGGATCTCGGCGATCAAACGCTTACCTACATTTTGACGAATCCGTTTAACAATCAGATCCGGTTCGATAAAACACCAACTTCTGGATTAGGTATGCAGGTATCGCATGCCTTCACACCGAATTGGGAACGAAATACTTATGGATTGCGTATTTCGCTTGGGGCGGCAGCGCCGGTTGCCCCTGCCAAGCAATACCGGGACTGGTTGCAACAGAACGCTGAATTCGTTTCGTTTGCTGAGAAAATTGAGAAAACGCCTGCCGCGGAGCAGTTACTTGGTGCTGCGCATGTTTACTTGTGGGGAGGTAAACTCCTCAGTCAATATGATGTAACGGATTGGCAAACGTTTGCAACAAGACTCAGTGGTGATAGCGGGGTTGCGACGCAGATTTGGGTGCAGTTGAATGCAGAGGCGCGAAAAGCAATCCGTGAAATCGCTCAATCGGCACATGCGTCTAAATATGTCCGGCGGGTTGTGAGTCGTGCGATAAGTGAACAACTTGAAAAGCCTGATTTTTACAACCCAACGCTTTGGACAGAAATTCCGCTTACGTCAGAGACAGAAAAGTTAATCTCGCGAGACATATCTACGCTATCGCTCACGGAAGTGTATCGCCGCAATTGTCTGCTGTTCTACGCAGCGTTTTCCGACACGCTACGGCATCCAGATGAGTGGGGTGACGGTCTCTCATTGAAACTGTTGGAGCAATTCGCTGAAAATGGGTTAGATCGCCTCTGGCTCGGTGTTGACTCATGGCAAGACGGGTTTCGGCATCCTGCCGCTGTCGCGAAGGCGAAAGCACTCGGCTATCTCGTTGGTCCCTACGATTCCTATCACAGTATTCATCACCCCAACGAAAAAGACACATGGGAGACTGCACAGTTTGATCTTTCACTTTATGAGACCGGTGCGATTGTCAATGCTGATGGCACGAAGAGTCGCGGGTTTAAAAAGAAGGGGTATCACTTAAGCCCGCTCGTGGCACAACCTTATGTTGAAGGTCGCGTCAACGGTATCGTCGCGCAGATGCCGTCAGACTTCAATACATGGTTCATCGATTGTGATGCTTATGGTGAACTCTACGACGATTATTCGGCATCGCATCCTGCAACGCAGTTAGATGATATGAATGCACGCTTGGCTCGGATTTCATGGATTCGAGATACGCATAACATGGTTGTCGGTTCGGAAGGCGGTGCTGCGTATTCGGCATCAGTGCTTCACTTTGCACACGGGATGGCAGTGCCAGTCATTGGGTGGGGAGACCCGGACATGAAGTCTAAAACCTCGCCTTACTACGTTGGCGGTTACTGGCCCCCCGAAGGTCCCGCGATTCACATAAAGCAGGTGCCTCTCAAACCGAACTATCTCTATCACTACTACGATCCACGTTTCCGATTACCGCTCTACGAGATTGTGTTCCACGATTCGGTGATAGCGACGCATCACTGGGGTTCTGGAAGCCTCAAATTTGAGAATGCAATCGAGACATTAGCACTGTTAGAGTTGCTCTACAACGTCCCGCCGTTATACCATCTGAATATAGAAGAATTTTCAAAGCATAAAGCGTGGATAAAGCAGCACTACGCCTTCTTTTCGCCACTGCATCGGCAAATCGGCGGACGAGCAATGACTGATTTTGAGTGGTTGCGTGAGGATAAACTCGTTCAACGTACCAAGTTCGGCGATAGTGTTGAGATATACGCAAATTTCGGGACGGATACGTTTGGATATAAGGATGTAGTCATTCCGGGACGAAGTGTAATGGCAAGATGGATGGATACCGGTAAAACTGAGGTCTTTTCTGTGGAGTAATTTACGGTTGGTAGACATAAGAAATTGTGATATACTTTTGGTATGCTTCCTGAAGAAATTCAAATCTGGTAACGAGGGATTTACAGAATGGCATCCGAAACCTTAAAGCAGAAAATTTACAATACCCTCAAAGCAGGCTCTTTCCCCGATCCAGATTATTTCGTTGATGTTTTCGATGATGGCGACGAACACATCCGTATCCTTGTTATCAGTCGTAAATTTGACATCTACAAATACAAACGCTCAGAACGCGAGGATCGGGTCTGGGAAGATATCGTGCAAGTGCTATCCGAGGACGAACTGGAGCATATTTCTCGGATCGTTGCTGTGAAGCCCGAAGAAATTAAAATTTATACCTAACACTATGTACAACTGGAGAGATGGAAACCATGTTTATGCAGAGATGCAAAGTTAACCTTCAGTTTCTCGGAATTCTATTTGTTAGGATTTTAGCGGGAGTCGTAGTAGGACATTTGTGGGTTGTCGCTGTAGCATTTATTTTTCATCTCACAGGGGAGAATGTGGTATCTCAACACGCGGAAATAGGTCCCCATCGCGGGCTTTATGATTATTTTGACTCAAGATACGACACAAATAGCCCTATTCTTCGTATTGTCGCTTGGATCGCATGTATAGGAAACTTGGGGTGTATGACTCTTGGGGTTATCTGGGGTTTTTCTCAAGGAAGATTAGATTTATCGGGATGGTTCAGAAAGCGGCACGCTTAAAAAATAGTGTCATTTTTGAAAGGAAGTTATGAATCAGGTTGAATTTTATCAGGCGAAGCTCAATTATGAAACAGATTCTTGGGATCTTTATGAAGCACTCAATAACGGGGAACCTATCGTCGTCATAGATGCGCGTTCTCCAGAGGCTCACGCAATTGAACATATATCGACATCCATAAATATCCCGCATCGAACAATGTCTGAAGCGACCACAAGTGAACTTGATAAATCTAAGGTGTATGTGACATACTGTGACGGTATCGGCTGTAATGCTTCCACCAAAGGTGCTTTGAATATGGCGAAATTAGGGTTCCAAGTTAAAGAACTCATGGGTGGTTTAGATTGGTGGAAGCGCGATGGCTATGAAACGAAAGGTAAACACGGAGCTCCGGGGACTGAAGTTGTGTGTGGGTGTTAAACGCGATAGCAGAATTTAATTTGCAACTGCACACAAGATAATGTATAATTAACATTGGTCTGTTTCGCTTGCAGCAAAAAAGTACTATTTAACTTGCAATTGCAAACGAGATAGGTTATAATTAACACTAATATTCCCCCATAGCTCAGTCGGTAGAGCAGATGGCTGTTAACCATCGTGTCGGCGGTTCGAGTCCGTCTGGGGGAGTTTCAATTTTGCTGACGCGCTTTGCCACTCATTTGGTTGTCAAGGTTCGTCAGCAAAAATTTTTAACCTGTTCTTGTCCAAACTCACCTACTTCTCCAATGGAGGTCAACATGCCTAAAAAATTTACCGATGCTCAGCTTGATGAACTCTTAGCGAAAGGCTACTTAATTGTACCCGACTACTATTCAGGTGAACAACTTGCGGAGATGCAAGCTGCCCAACGCCGTGTACTCCCGACATGGGAAGAAGTTAAAGATGACCCACCATCCGGTAGAGCGATTTTGACCGAATTCCCGCCTGCTGAAATGGCGTTGCTGCGCGGAATTGTGGACCACGATGCATGGGAATTCGCACGTAAATTTCTGAAAACGGAGCATATTCACTTCCGTGCCGGGTGTATGATTGCACGCTATCCGGGATTTAAAGGTCCCGGTGTCGATAGCGATTCAAATAATTTGCACATTGATAACGGCAACAACTCACTGCTACCACAGTCCGAGAGTGCTCGTGAGTTCGGGCAACTCGGCTTTTGGGTACACCTTGAGGATGTTGACAAAGATCAGGCACCGCTGAGACTCCTTGCTAAGGAATACGGACGGGATACCTCTAAATACGAACCGCTTGTTTGTAAAGGCGGAACGCTTTGTATTTTCAACAACTATACGATGCATTCGGCAAGCGATTATCTCCGAGAAGATGGACAACGCTACACATGGGGATTCGGTTTAGGACGCGCAGACCACTTTTGGGAAGGTTTTCGGCATTACACCGATAAAGGACGCAACGCAACGTTCTCGAAATTCATCGGCACGCTAACAGCCGCAGAGCGCGAAGTTTTTCGGTTTCCACCTGCGGGTCACCCATACTACACTCCCCAAACGCTTGAAGCATTAGAAGAACAGTATCCGGGTTGGAACGCACGCGGTGAGTATTGAATCGGATATGATGAAAGTTATGATTCCACCGATTAAGTGTCAAGGTATAAAAAGCAAACTGATTCCTTTCATAAAACGATCTGTGGATTGGTCTTTTGAAGGTAGATGGATTGAACCTTTTATTATAAGGATGGTTTTCATGAACAGCATGGTGTTAATACCCGCTGGCAATCTTGAGATCGGAAGCGTCAACGCTTTTTATATGGACGCGCGCCCCGTGACAAATCTTGAATACCAGCAGTTTCTGATTGAAAATCCACAGTGGCAAAAATCGCATATTAAGGATAGGTTTCACGACGGGGACTACCTAAAGCATTGGGATGGCAATAACTACCCCGAAGGAAAAGCGAATCACCCTGTTGTCTATGTCAGTTGGTTTGCGGCGATGGCTTACGCTTTGTGGGCAGGGAAACGGCTCCCTACAGAAGCTGAATGGGAATATGCTGCACGCGGCGGACTTGCCAATCAGAACTATCCGTGGGGTGATACAAGCGATAATACCAAAGCGAACTATGATAGAAAGGTCGGAGATACCACCTCTGTGGGTAAGTATCCACCTAACGGCTACGGCTTGTATGATATAACTGGCAACGTTTGGGAATGGTGTCTGGACCTTTACGACGATGATTTTTTCTTCGCCATGCCTCGCAAGAATCCGCGCGCAGGAACGAATGAGGTGGGTTGGTTGACAGCCAATTTCACAGACATTGAAACGATACCCGTAAGGGCGTTACGCGGTGGCGGTTGGAGTGCCACCGAAAAAAGTATCTGCGTCACCCATCGGTTACTGCTTTCACCCACAAACACAATCTACGATTACGGTTTTCGTTGTGTGCAGTCAACGTCAGAAGCTGCTGCCGAGTAGGAACAAGACGCACCATTGGAAACGAGCGAAATTAATGCTTGAAACCTGTTTTTCGGAGCGGTTCGGACATCAACCATCCGATGACGTTGATAATATCGTCTTGTCGTTCCTGCAGCATCACTTCGATAAGCGCCGGTTTTTCGGCAGCGAGTGCGTCGCGTAAGGTCTCCTTGAAATCGCCTAAATCTTCAACCCGCTTCGTATACGCACCGAAGGACTTCGCGAAGTCAACGAAATCAGGATTAACCAGGTCTGTATCAATCGTGCGTCCCTCGCATCCCTTTATTTGAGACCCTTTAATCGCTGATAGTGCCCCGTCATTCACCACAATAGCTACGACGTTGATACCGTATTTCATAGCGGTTGCCATCTCCACTGCTCCCATTAGGAATCCACCATCACCACTGAAACAGATAACCGGACGATCGGGATAGGCGACCTTCGCACCGATAGCAGCGGGATACGCGTGTCCTAACGCCACCCCGATATTCGGGTAGAGAAAAGTCCGCGGATCGTAGATAGGAAATTCAGCGAAGGAGGCGTAACCGAGCGCGTGGACATCAATCGCATAGATAGTGTCTCGTGGGAGCACGTCTTGGAACTCATGAATGACCGGTAGTGATGGCTGTGCGTCAAAGTCTTTTCGGAGTTCTACCAGCGTCTCATCCCAGTCGTTTTCGCCGGGGACGACATCTTCAATGAGTGCTTGCAACGTCAGTTTCATATCACCAACTACGCCGACATCGCACGGGTATTCAAGCCCGATTTCGTCCGGGTCTTCATCGATTTGGATGAAGGGTTGTGGCAGTTCCAGACTCCAATTTCGGGTATCAATAGAGGTGAAGCGCGGTCCTATACCGATTAGACAGTCGGCACGCTGGAGTGCCTCGCGTCCGAGATAGCCGTAGCAGATTTGGAGTGCCAACGGATGGTCTTCCGACAACACACCCTTTCCATTGCGAGTAACGATAACAGGCGCGTTCAGTTTTTCGGCAAGGAGACGTAATTCGTTTCGTGCATTGGCATGGAAGACTGCAGACCCTGCAAAGATTACGGGCATCTTGGCGTTACGGATAGTTTCAACGGCAGTGCTGAGGTCTGTATTATCAGGTGGCGGTAACTCGGCGCGTTCCACACGCGATGGGATGCGCACCTCGCCTTCTCCTGTGACAACATCCATCGGGAATTCCAACATTGTCGGTCCGGGTCTCCCGTTCCGCATTGCTTTGAAGGCGTTTTCGACGACGACCGGAATCTCGGCGACGGTATGGGCAATAGCACAGTACTTGGTAATCGACTCAAAAAACCGCATCTGATCCAAACCGTGAAACATCTTGCTCGGATGTTTGCTGTAGAGACTGGAATCGCTCTGTCCGGTGATGAGCAGCACAGGCGCGCAATCGGTAAATGCCTCTAAAATTCCTGTTGATGCGTTGCTGGCACCCGGTCCCGGGACGGTGATAGCGACACCGACTTCTCCGGTTGCGCGAGCGAAGCCGTCCGCCATCTGTGTTGCTGCGTATTCATGTCGGACGAGGTAGTGGTCAATCGTGTCTTTTCCCCGTCGTAGCAGCGCATCGTAGATTTGGATGTTCTGGGTGCCGGGCATTCCGAAAACCGCTGAGACTCCTTGTGCTTTCAAACATTCAATGAGAATATCTCCGCCTTTCACCTATTCGTCTCCTTTATGCTTTTTGAGAAAATTTTCCAGCCACGCATCAGGATCGTAGCCAAATCGGCGTAGTAGTCGACAACCGATACCTTTTAGAAAATTTGGGATGAGATTAAAGAGTTTAAGTTGCCAATTCATAATTGGTGAAGGAATCGGGACTACAAGTCCCTCCTACAAGGTGGCTTTGCCAAAAGAATCGGGACTACAAGTCCCTCCTACAAGATGGCGTTGCCAGTTGTTTTATCAAAAAAATACATGCGTTCTGGGACAAACGAGACATTGAGATGTTGTCCGATGTCCGCTTCAAAGTTCGGGGCAGTGCATGCCTTGAGAATGGTATGTGCGCCTGTTGCATCCGTTCCAAGGGTTAGTTCGACGATTGTTTCCGCACCAAGCGGTTCAACGCTATAGACTTCAACCTGAAATGCATTCGGAATGGCTTGATGACTAACGATGACATCCTCAGCGTGCGCGCCAAAAATGGTGTCTCGGTTTGAAGCATTGTCATTGAGTGCTTTGGCGATGCGAGTATCCTGAATTGTTACTGAATTGTCGTTCCCTATGTCGTTCGCTAATTTCAAGTGAAGTTCGCCGTTGGTACTGGAGATGTCGCATGGGATGCAATTCATGCTTGGATTCCCGATGAAACCGGCAACAAATAAGTTGGCGGGATGATTATAGATGTCCGACGGGGTTCCAAGCTGCTGGATTCTACCCGCTTCAAGGATGGCGATTCTGTCCGCCATTGACATCGCTTCTATCTGGTCGTGCGTTACGTAGAAGGTGGTTGTGCCGAGTTCGCGTTGCCGCCAACGGATTTCAGCGCGCATTTCCGTACGGAGTTTCGCATCCAGATTCGATATCGGTTCGTCCATGAGGAAGACTTGCGGACGGCGTACCATTGCGCGTCCAAGTCCGACGCGCTGTGTCTCGCCACCACTCAACTGGTTCGGAGTTCGCATGAGCAGATGTTCAATATGGAGCATCTGCGCGATATCTCTGACGCGCCGATCAATTTCCTCCGTGGAGAGCCGTCTCGGATGTAGCGGAAACGCCATGTTTTCATAGACGCTCAGGTGCGGATAGAGGATATGGGATTGGAAGACGAAAGCGACGTCGCGTTCTGCCGGGGTCTTATCGTTGACGCTAACATCATCCAAATAGATTGTGCCTGCTTCCGGTTTGTCTAAGCCAGCGATACAGCGGAGCGTTGTCGTTTTTCCGGCACCCGTTTGACCGAGAAGCACGAAGAATTCTTGGTCTTGGATATCCAGCGTGATATCGTCGAGTGCGATGAGATCGCCGAAGCGTTTTGTGATGTTTTCGAGTTTTACTGTCGCCATGTATAATTCTACGATTCTGTGTTGAGGATATTGATTTAGTATAGCATGAATAGTGTTTAGCGGTCAACAGGAATTAGTTTTCAGTTTAAAAAATATATGCAATTCGGTAGAGGATAGGGTATAATTAAAAAGTAGCCTGCAGACCGATACCGTTGAAATCACAGATGCAGGTGTGAAACGTTCCACACACATAGAAGGTTGGAGAAAGAGATGCTGAATCGCTCAGAGACACAAGAGGGCGTATATACAAATCTGTCGTTAATAGATAAAATTAGACGAAAGTACGACTTAACGCCATCAATTTCGCTTGTGCTCGGATTGACGACACTGTTCTTTGCGCTTTTTCTTATATACCCGCTCCTCTATGTTTTTAAAGAAGCGTTCTGGATTGACAATAAATTCACGCTTGCCTACTTCAAACTGATGGTGACCGATCCGAATATCCGAGAACTGGTCGTAAACAGTTTCAATATCGGTGTGATGGTCACAATAGTGACGAGCATCATCAGCCTTCCGCTTGCATATTTCTTAACGCGCTACCGGTATCCCGGACGCAATATGTTACGCTCCGTTATCCTGATCCCGATGATTATGCCACCCTTTGTTGGTGCAATAGGGGTGAAGCAATTTTTCGGTAATTTTGGAAGCGTCAACATGCTCCTCGTCAAACTCAATCTGATGGATATCGCTGAAACCATTGACTGGTTCGCTGGCGGTTTCTGGGGTGTAGTGATGTTGTCAACGTTGCACTTGTATCCGATTATGTATCTTAACATTGTCGCTGCACTCGCGAACGTTGATCCGAGTTTAGAGGAAGCCGCCGAGAATTTGGGGGCATCGCGATTCCAAGTTTTCCGTCAGATAACATTACCGTTGATGATGCCGGGTTATTTTGCAGGCGCGATTCTCGTCTTTATTTGGGCATTCACGGATCTCGGCACACCGCTGATTTTTGAATACCGCAACGTGATTTCGGTGCGAATCTTCAACCAAGTGACTGAGGCGAACACGAACCCTATGGGATACGCCCTTGTTGTCCTAATTGTTGTACTGACCGCACTCGCCTTTTATGTTTCCAAACGCTGGACAGGAAGTAAGCACTATGAAATGCTTGGCAGAGGGCACGTGACTTCACGCGAAACGGATGCTAAATGGGGTATGCGGACCATCATCTACCTTTTTATCGGTGGATTGACGTTTATAGCATTGTTACCACATATCAGTGTCATCCTTGTCTCCTTAACGCCGGATGCAAGCCAGTGGCGATTGAGCGTGCTACCGCAATCGTGGACCTTCGCACATTATGTTGAGACGTTCACACATGATGATACACTGCCGAGTATCCTTAACAGTCTGAAATATAGCGTTTTCAGCACGTTGTTGGCACTCTTGGTCGGCATTGTGGTGTCGTACCTATTGACTCGGAAACGTCTGCCGTTCCAAAATCTGTTGGATGCTATCGCGATGTTGCCGTTAGCGTTACCGGGGGTTGCAATAGCGTTCGGATATATGGGCAGTTTTGCGGATACGACGCTTCTGCTGAGATATTTCCCTGAAGGGCTCGTTTCTGTCATAGACCCGCGGAAAAACCCGACATTTCTCTTGATTATCAGTTACGCAGTACGGCGGTTGCCGTATATGTTGCGTTCTATCTACGCCGGACTCCAGCAGACAAGTGTATCTTATGAAGAAGCATCCCAAAACATGGGAGCGACACCGATCCGAACCTTGTATAAGATAACGTTACCCTTGGTTGTCGCGAATATCCTTGCTGGTGCGATTCTCGTATTCTCTTTTTCGATGTTAGAGGTCAGTGACAGCTTAATCTTGGCGATGCAGGATAAGTACTATCCGATAACAAAAGCGATTTGGTCACTCTCTCAACGTCCTGACCATGGTGCGTATACGGCAAGTGCACTCGGCGTGGTCGGAATGTTAATCCTGATTGCGTGCTTGCTTGGTGCTGGACGTGTGCTTGGTGGAAAGTTAGGCGAAATTTTCCGGATTTAGGAATATTGACGAGAACAATACTGTTCACTAATAGAAGAAGGATTTGAAAGCAAATTAATTTCATGCTAAAATATGAAGAAATAAAGCCGAGTGTATACATCGAAACCACAGTAGTGAGTTACCTTGCAGCGCGCCCCAGCACAGATGCAACCTTAAGTGTCCGACAACGAGTTACACGACAGTTCTGGGAAGACTATTCAGATATACTCCTGTAGAGTTGATTGAGGAGATGCACGTGAAAGAGAGAGAACATCCCCCCATGGATCCTATCCTTGAGGAATGCTATAAAATGAAAGAAGAGTTTGCTGCCCGGTTCAAAACCATGCAGGAACTTGTCGATTATTTGAAGGCGGAAAATAAAAAGAACAAGGCGGAAGGTTGGAAGTATATATCGCTACCGCCAGTCAAATGCCGCAAACAAGACTAATAGTCTGTCAACATTGAAATGAAAGGTAAACCCGGTTCGTAGTAGGGCAATTCATTGCCCGTTCCGACGTGCGATGAATTGCCCTACTACGAACCACCCATCACTTGAGATGTGACAGACTACTAATGTGTCTATGCTCTTGTCCTGTACAAGAAGTTATTGTTATGTTGGAGGCAGGATATAGTAACCCAAGTTGCTACTAACAAATTTTGGGGTTTTTGCTTGGGTATTTCTGCGTATTTCCACACAGTTTTTCAGACAGTTTCCCACCCCAGATGAAGATTAAGAATTTAATCGGGTAATTTTTCCGATGTCCGGTGCGGTTAGGAAACCGCACCTACCGGGTTTGGAGGGACATAGAATTCCCCAAATATTTTATTAAACTTCATGCGGAGTGCTATGTAAGTAAATAGGTGGCAACTTGCGTTATAGTAATGTATGCAGGGCATTTGAAATTGCCCTGCTTTTTTATCCAATTGCTGCAATGGCAAGAATATCAAGTGTTACCATCAGCCCTGATGGAAGCCTTCTTGCAGGCGGAAATGCTGACAGCACAATCGTTTTGTGGAAAAGAGAAGATTAAAATCATCAACATCTATCACTTGAACCCAAAAGGGGTTTCACATGAAAATAATCTTGACTTTGTTACTTTTTCTAACTATTTTTTCACTGAACACGTTTGCCCAAGATTTTCCTTATACCAGTCTTGAGGGGCATACAAGTAGGGTCACTAAAATTGTTTTCAGTTCCGATGGTGCGACGCTCGCAAGTGCAAGTGAGGACAGAACAATTCGCTTATGGGATGTTGCTACAGGGACACATAGACACACGCTCACAGGTCATAATTCTCATATCTATTCCGTAGCTTTTAGTCCAGATGGGTTGACTCTCGCAAGTGGAAGCGGGAATGGTAGAATTCGTTTTTGGAATGTCACCACGGGGCAATACAGAGTAACACTTGAGGGACATAGTAGTTCTGTCATAAGTGTAGCGTTCAGTCCGGATGGTCAGACACTCGCGAGCGGCAGTTCTGATCACACGATTCGTCTATGGAATGCTACTACAGGTTTATACAAAGTAACACTTGAAGGACATTCTGAAACTATAAATAGTGTAGCGTTCAGTCCGGATGGTCAGACACTTGCGAGTGGGAGTTCTGATCGCACGATTCGCCTGTGGAGTGCTACTACAGGTTTCCACAAGCAAACTCTCACAGGTCATACACAAGAAGTTTATGATGTCTCATTTATAGAAGGTGGAAAGACACTCGCGAGTAAAAGTAATGATGGTACGATACGTTTATGGGATACTGCTACTGGGCAACATAAAGAAACACTTTCAGTTAGTAATTTGCGAAATGTTTCGATTAACTCAGAGGGAACAATGCTCGCAGGTGTGTACTCAAATAGAAATATTTCTCTGTCGGATATTGCAACTGAGACTGAAATTGCGTCTCTCATAGGTCATACATCTGATATTTACAGTGTTGTATTCAGTCCGAGTGGTAAAACTTTAGCGAGTGGTGGTAGTGATCATACAGTTCGCCTATGGGATCTCTCCACTCGTGTTAACATTACACCCTCAACTGTTGAATCTCCAGCCATTGGTGAGGAATTTGATATTGATATTAACATTATTGGTGGACAAGATGTTAGAGGTTATAAGCTCACTATAGAGTACGATAGTGATTCACTTCGTTATGTAACTCACACGCATAGTGATTATTTACCTGATGAAGATGACGAAGTATATGAAGGTCCAATAATTACGCAAGAGGGGTTAGCGTCATTCAGTAGAGTTTCAACTGCGGATGCTGGCAGTGGTGATGGTACGCTTGCCATGATAACCTTTGAAGTGCTTTCACGTAGAGCATCAACTATCAGTTTAACTGCAATCCTTTCTAATAGCGATGGTGAAAGATTGCCTTATATAGCGATTTCAGGGAAGGTCATAGAACCGCCATGGGATGTAAACGGCGACGGTTCTGTAGACATCTTGGATTTGTCATTTGTCGCTGCACGTTTTGGGCAGGAGGGTCAAACTGAAGCGGATATCAATGGCGATGGTGTCGTAGACATCAAAGACCTAATTACAGTTGCCAGTGGAATGGACACAGAAGCAGGCGCACCTGTCTCACAACATCTTAGCCTGAAGGAAGTACCAACAAGAGCAATTGTGCAACAGTGGCTCGCCCAAGCACGACAGTTAAACCTGACAGACCCAACATCACAAAAAGGCATCCTTTTCTTAGAGTATCTGTTAGCAGCGTTAGGACCGAAAGAGACAGCACTTCTGCCGAACTATCCGAATCCATTCAACCCTGAGACGTGGATACCGTATCAATTAGCGCAATCTGCAGATATAGCTATTTCCATTTATGCAGTAGATGGAACAGTGATACGGACCCTTAACCTTGGGCATAAACCATCTGGGATATATCAAGATAAAACCCGTGCTGCGTATTGGAACGGAAAAAATAATGTCGGTGAGCCTGTCGCCAGCGGAGTCTATTTCTATACCTTACCTGCAGGAAATTTCAAATCCACGCGGAAGATGCTAATTCTGAAATAATACTTCTGCTATTCTTCCGTTGGAGGCTAAGAAATTATGGACATTTTACATAGCATTCGCGATGCGTTGTTGGAAGCGCAGGACGTACTCGACCGGTTTATCCGAAATGCTGAGAATATCGCAACCATCGCGGAAATAGCAGAGATGATGCGAGACGTGTTTGAACGGCAAGGCAGGATCTTCACGTGTGGGAACGGCGGTAGTTTATGCGATGCCGTCCATTTTGCTGAAGAATGCACCGGTAAGTTTCGGGAGGATCGGAGACCGTTGCCAGCAATTGCGCTTAGCGATGCCGGGCATATTACTTGCACTGCGAACGATTTCGGCTTCGCAGAGGTCTTCGCGCGTCCACTATCGGCGCTCGGACACCCGGGTGACCTGTTAGTAGCACTTTCAACGAGCGGAAATTCTGAAAATGTTGTACGTGCAGCGGAGGTGGCGAAATCGAATGGGATACAGGTGTTTGGGCTGCTCGGTGGTGATGGAGGGAACCTTAAGCAACACTGTGATATTTATCTGATTGCACCCGGTAACACCGCAGATCGCATACAGGAAATCCATATTAAGGTGTTACACATTTTGATTGAACATGTCGAACGGTTGCTGTTTCCAGACAATTATTGACAGAAACACCGTTCTCTGATACGGTTTAATATGTGTTTCTGAATTACTTTAAATAAAGTTGGCAAATTAAGGGTGAGTGGTGGAGGACAATTTATGGAAACATCAGAAAAAAATAAGGCGTATTGGCGAAAGAACCTGCAATACCTCGCTATTTTATTGGGAATATGGTTTATCACCTCATATCTCTGTTCAATTGTATTTGTGGAACAACTCGACAAGATTCAATTCTGGGGATACCGACTCGGTTTCTATTTCGCACAACAGGCATCCATCTGGATTTTCGTTGAACTCATCTTTGTCTATGCCTGGTTGATGAACCGTTTGGAGAAGAAATATGCGCAACACGAAGATGAAGGGAGCGCAGAACAATCATGAGCGTACAAGCATGGACATTTGTAATGGTGGCACTCTCTTTTGCATTATATATAGGCGTTGCGCTCTGGTCGAAAGCACGTTCTACAGGGGAATTCTATGTTGCAGGAAGTAACGTACATCCGGTTGTCAACGGCATGGCGACAGCAGCGGATTGGATGAGTGCCGCCTCTTTCATCTCAATGGCAGGACTTATCTCGTTTATGGGGCGCGACGGTTCCGTTTATCTACTCGGATGGACGGGTGGCTACGTGCTACTGGCATTGTTATTGGCACCCTATCTCCGCAAATTCGGTAAGTATACGGTCCCCGATTTCGTAGGCGACCGGTATTACTCACAATTGGCTCGGATTGTCGCTGTGGTGTGTGCGATCTTTGTGTCGTTTACCTACGTAGCGGGACAGATGCGTGGTGTCGGTATTGTGTTTTCTCGGTTTCTGAGTGTCAGTGTTGAAATCGGTGTACTCATCGGGATGGGTATTGTGTTCTTTTATGCCGTGCTTGGTGGTATGAAAGGCATTACGTATACACAGGTTGCGCAATACTGTGTACTGATTTTTGCGTTTCTCGTGCCTGCTATTTTTATCTCTATCCTGATTACAGGGAACGCTATCCCTCAACTTGGATTGATGGGGAAAGTGGCAGATGGCTCAGGACTGTATCTTCTGGATCGACTTAACGGTTTGAGCGAAGAACTTGGATTTAACTTATATACGGACGGCAGTAAAAGCACTATTGATGTCTTTTTCATCACGGCGGCATTGATGCTCGGAACAGCAGGATTACCGCACGTGATTATCCGATTCTATACCGTGCGAAAAGTTTCCGAGGCACGGATTTCAGCGGGGTGGGCACTCCTGTTCATCGCGATTCTCTATACCACTGCACCAGCAGTCGCTGTGTTTGCCCGGACGAATCTTCTCAAAACTGTCAGGTACGAACAGAATGGTGAGTTAACAGATGTCAGATATGACGATGTGCCGGAGTGGTTTAAGAATTGGGAGGCGACAGGTCTGATTACGTTCGACGATTTGAATAGCGATGGGAAAATACAGTACCGAGGACCGAAATCTGATATTGAGAATGAACTCACAATTGATCCGGACATCATGGTATTGGCGAATCCTGAGATTGCGAAACTCCCGAATTGGGTTGTCGGATTAGTTGCTGCTGGCGGATTGGCTGCGGCATTGTCAACAGCTGCGGGTTTGCTATTGGTGATTTCCACGGCAATCGCGCACGACTTACTCAAGGGTAGCATCGCACCCGGATTGTCAGAGAAACAGGAGTTAGCCGCTGCGCGCATCGCAGCAGGTGTCGCTGTCTGTATTGCTGGGTATTTTGGCATTAATCCACCCGGTTTTGTGGGGCAAGTCGTTGCATTTGCCTTCGGACTTGCGGCGAGTTCGTTTTTTCCAGCGATCGTCATGGGTGTTTTTTCTAAACGGATGAACAAAGCGGGAGCCGTCAGCGGCATGATTGTCGGTATTACCTTTACTGCGGCGTATATTATCTATTTCAAATTTATCAACCCGGATCTCAACACATCAGACAACTGGTTATGGGGCATTTCACCTGAAGGGATCGGAACTGTCGGCATGGTGCTAAATTTCATTGTTTCTATTACTGTATCCGCTTTGACACCACCGCCACCGGATGAGGTACAGGCTCTTGTTGAGGATATTCGAATGCCTTAGAATAGGGAGGTTTGATGATGGTAAAATTTTCATGGAGAAATAGTCTATTTTCTATTCAACCGACAGCAATACCTTTTCGGTGCCCCTTGCGGGCGGGTTTCAAGACTTGCTGTGTGATGCTACTCCTGTTGATGACCACTTTGGCGCATGCAGCGGATGTCAAGGATTTCATGCCAAAGGAGAGTGTTTTTTTTCTGCAGCTTCAAGATATAGATGAAGTTTATGGTGAAATTGAGGTTTCGGAAAATTGGGAGAAGGTGCTTGCGCTATTACCAGATGCCGTCGCGGATTGGCAGGAGATGCAACAAGGACTCTTGATGGCACAAGGCGTCTTGAGTACAGACCTGATGAGTGTGATTGAGACTGTGGGATACCGGACTGCGCTGGCGATATGGTTAGATGAGACGGGCACTCAGCAGAGCGGACTCGTGATTCATTCAGGCGGTAACCTCAGTGAACTCCAACGTTTGACAAAAGTGGTTGAGGGGTTGGTCGGCATGTCTGGTGGCGGCACTTTGCGCTTGGATGCCGGTGTGTACCAGCGGGTTCACTATAACGCCATGGAAATGGCACAGAATATTGTTAAATATGGGTTTGTGGGTGAGTTTCTTGTGCTTGGCGCGGGTGAAGGGGCTTTTGAAAAATTGATGGATACCTACCGAAAAGATGCACCGTCTATCCGGCAGAACCCAGAATTTACCGATGCATCAAAGAAGTTCGGGTCAGGAGTCGTCAGTGTGTTCGCTGATATTCCGTCCGTCTTGCCCCTGATAGATGACCTTGATGCGGCTAACCGGAAACGTTTCGCTGTTTTTCAGTCGTTCTTTGCACGACTCAATGTGCTTGAAACCGAACCGCTCTTTCAAGCATCTGTCCAATTTAATCCAGATCTTCCAGAAAATGAAATCGGTCTATTTTTGAAAAAAGGCGCAGCACTCAAAACGCCGAAGGCATTATCGGCTCAGGACGACCTGTTTGTTGCTGTCGCACCCAACATTTTGGAAAGCGTGTGGGAGCTTGTTCGCACGGAGATGGAGAAAAACGCAACGGGTGAGATGTACGCTGTAATCTCTTTTGTGGAGGGACTCCTGAACCTTAATCTCGAAGAAGATGTTATGACCGGATTAACAGGTGAACTTGCTTTGTCGGTTCCTGATTTTACCGACTTTGATCCTCAAGCGGTAGATAATATTAATCTTGAATTTGATGGCACATTTGTACTTGACGCAGGTGGTGTGGAGACGAGCGGTGCTATTATTTTTAGCCCCAGTAATCAGATGAAATGGAATCAAATCGGTAATAGTTTGTCTAACCTACAAAATGCCTCTATGACTCAAATCGATTACAACGGCACTACGGTATCAGGATTTGCCTCAAGTATCTACTATAGCAAGGTAAATGACCTGTTTCTTATGGGATTCTCCGAAGAGCAGGTGTGTATGGTTGTTGACGCGATTAAGAAGAACAAGAAACTGTCTTATTTAAAACAGGTGCCAAAGACCCCTGTCGCGTTTGCGCAACTGAATTTAGCGCGCGTTTTAGAGGCTGCAAGGGATGGAGCACCACCTGCTGACAAGGTGTTTGTCAGTGCCGAAGAAATCGAACCGTTGCTCGCGTGGATTTCGGTGGAAGATAATGAGGTGTTGTTTGAAGTCGTACTATCGGCGGAAGAGACACCGCTTGAGGTACTCGCGAAATTCGTCCCGTTCTACGTTTGGGCGATGGAGAATTAGTAAATTCTGTTTTATAGTGAATCCTAAAAATAAATAGACACATTTGTACCACAAACTTCCAGTTTGTGCCAGTCTGAATGCCTGTTATAGGTATTCAGACTGTTTGAGAGTGCCCAATTAATTCTAAACTTTAGTATATTACAGGTAGCTAATCAAGGAGGCAATCATGATTCAGAGACAACTTATACAGCGCGCGAATACTAAACGTTGGTTTTGGGGTATCACAATTGTTTTGGGTTTGTTGCTCTGTTTCGGAATTAACCAGCGGATGCAGTTTCGCGAGGCGACCGCGGAAGAAGCACAAGAGGAAGTCCTACCGCAACTCACCGCGGAGCTTGATACGCTCAAAGCAGAGCATAAAGCACAGCAAGCGAAGTGGCAATCCCAACTACTCGCACAAATCGCACCAACTTTAACAGACGAATCTAATGCTGTAAGACGGCAATTTGTGGATTTCCTTGAAGAAATTGGGAATCCCGGAACCGCTGCACTCATTGTAATGCTCAGTGATCCGTCTAAAAGTGTACGGAGAAAAGTGGCTGAAGCGTTGGGTGAAATCGGTGAAGATGCGCGGAAAGCGGGACGGAATTATGATGCCGCTGCGATCGGTTTAGCAACGGCACTCAAAGACGATTCTGATGATGTTTTCCGTGAGGCAATTCAGGAATTGGGTGACGTTCGTCCGACATCTGCAGAATCGCTTGTTGTCGTCGTGCCAGCACTTATCGCTGTGCAAACAAAAGGTCCATCGAATACACGCGACGATGTACTCGATGTTTTAGGACAGATCGGCGAAGATCTCGCAGAAAGTGGACAGTCCACCGACACAATCCGAGATGCTTTAATTGCAGGGCTAAATGATGATTCGACAAAAGTCCGAACCAATGCGATAGCGGAGTTGTCTGATATACAAGCAGCTTCCACTCAGACGTTTGCCGCGTTGATACGTGTGTTGTCAGACGATTCTAAATCCGTCCGGGCACGTGCTGAAGATGTGTTGATTAAACTCGGTAGAAGCCATGCTGTGAGCATCACGCCTCTGTTAGCAGGTGCGCTGACGAACAGTCAATCAGCCACTACGCGTGGACATGTTGTTGATGTACTTGGGGAA
This sequence comes from Candidatus Poribacteria bacterium, assembly GCA_965208735.1. GTDB lineage: Bacteria > Poribacteria > WGA-4E > WGA-4E > WGA-3G > WGA-3G. The sequence goes on along the minus strand of CBDBPM010000002.1, from coordinate 5,561,490 downwards.
ATCGGTGAAGCACTCGTGAAGAAGGGTGAATCCGATGAGATGGTTGTGAAACCGCTCCTCGTAGCATTACAGGATTCCGACGCAGATGTTCGACGCAACGCCGCTGACGAATTGGGTGAGATGCGCGCAAAATCACCCGACGCGGTAACCGCATTGACAGGTGCACTTGAGGATAGTTCTAAAAACGTTCGCAGTGCGGCGCAAAAGGCAATTCGACGGATTAACGCAGCGAAATAGTGTTTCACCTAAAATTTTTAGGACGTACGTAAATTTCCGGTATTTGCTGGCGAGGTTGAAACCTCGTCAGCGGCACATCAGTGTACACGCCAGTACTGCCTAAATCCCGATGTTAATGAAATGAGAATCGATTTTTCTATATTAGGACTTACGCAAAGTTGACGACAATAGAAGGCTTTTTGATCTCTCGTCGCAGATAGTCCTCGTATAAACTTTCTTTCAGGCGGTAAATCGTTTGACCCGTCGTGCGCGCAGCACGCGTCAAACTGACCCAGACCCACAAACAACAGGCAATATGATTGCGTTGTCCACGATGTTGACGACTTTGGCACTTGCTGATACCTGTCGTTTGCTTGAGCTCACGATGAAGTTGCTCAATCTTCCAACGAACGCGACATTCTTGCTGCGTCGCAGTCACATCCGATTGAGATAAATCGTTGGTGGCAATATATTCCGTGCGTCTGGTGCCGGACGCTATCCGAAACAACTTCACTTGGTGGCCTTTCGGAAACTTGTAGATATGAACACGTTTACCCTGTCGCAACTCTGATTCTGTCCACGTCAGATCATCTATCCGTTTGTGCGGGTCAACACCCTCAGTGTCATTGACGAGACGATTGCGTTTCAAGGGAGCATAATAGATTTTTGAGAGACTCTGAATCGTTTTTAGCACTGCCATTGAAGCATACCAAGAATCTACTAACACGACCCGAAACGGGAGATTTTTCACGAAGTAGGCGTTCTGCAACATCTCCTGAAGGTGTTGAAGTTTGGTTTTCGCGTCTCGGTCTGGATCATAGATACGGTAATCAATAATCCAATACTGATGCGTCTTCGGATTGACATAGACACATGTCACGAGACCGATGCCTTGGATGACACGTTTTTCGGAGCCACTCCACTGCCGGCGAACAGGTTCTATCTGTTTCGCATAAGGTTTTGGCATGACGGTATCATCAAAAAGAACGTATCCGTCTTCATCAAACTCAATATCGTTTCGCACCGAACGCCAGAGTTCACGGGCAGGGATACGTTCGGTATTCAGGAGACGATTGAGTTGATCATGGCTCCATTTCTCCGTATGATTGGCAAAGTGTGTCTGTGTGAAGTTCTGAAAACCGGCTAACAAAAATTGGCAATAATCCGAGAACAGCGGTTGTCTCTTTTCAGAAAGATTCATGCTCATCATAATTAAAAACTATAACACATTTTAATTCATTGCGTAAGTCCTATATATATTTGTCGAACAAATGGGTATATCATACGTCTAATACTATTAACAAGTATTTTAAGATAGTATATTTCTTAAGATGTTTGTAAAAAGTAAATTGTAGGTAATTCGTTAAACTAATTTGTGGTTGATGCGTCTTAATCATCAACTGACGGAAACTACTAAAGATAGATTTATAAAGAAAATAACACAGAGGCTACCGCTCGCGCGGGACAAAAATCTTCCCGAAATAGAGCGTTCATGCTATGCAAAATACACAAAATACAGCTTCGATTGTTGAGGTGATGCGACAAGCATCTCTCCTCTCCGATCAAGACTATACAGACATCGTCACAGAAATAGAAGAGACTGGCGCATCTGAAGCCGTTGTGCTTTCCAAGCATGGTGTGTCACCTGACATCCTCGCACTGGCGACAAAGAGTGTTGAATCCCGGACTCCTTTCACCCAATTAGAAGGGGTTGACCCGGAACCTGACACACTTGAGAAAGTGTCTCCAGGATTTGCCTACCGCAATAAAGTCGTTCCTGTTGATCTAAATGACGATGACCTCACTGTAGCAATGGCGGATGCCTTGGATGTCGTTCTCATCGACGAAATTGAACTCATCACAAATTGTCGGGTTATTCCTGTACTTGCTGATGAAGCAGACATCGACGAGGCAATTATTCGTCTCTATGGACGGACCGCTGAGAGCCTTCTCAGTGCCGGTATCAAGGGACCCGTCGGTGCGACTGAGACCCTTGAACGTGAGACCATTGAAGACTTCGGTATTGATGAGAAAGACCTCAGCCAAGATCCGACAGTCATACATGCCGTTGATCAGATGATTATTGATGCTGTTCGGATGGAGGCGAGTGATATCCATATTGAGCCTTATCCGACACAACTCAAAATCCGATTTCGCGTTGACGGTGTACTTGAAGATCAACCCCAACCGCCTGCCTATTTGCAATCCGCTATCACCTCCCGTATCAAAATCATGGCAGGAATGGATGTTGCGGAACGTAGACGGCCCCAAGACGGAAAAATCAGTAGGCGGATCGGTAGCGTCGGGAACCGACAAATAGACCTTCGAGTTTCCACTGTCCCTACTGTCGCAATGCTTCACGGCGAAAGTGTTGTTCTCCGTATCCTGGACCGGCAGTCTATCGACTTTGGGCTCGCGGAACTCGGATTAACTGAAGATAATCTCCAGCTCTTTGAACGCATGATACGTAAACCACACGGTATCATTCTTGCTACCGGTCCCACCGGTAGCGGAAAGACAACGTCACTCTATGCTTGTCTGAAAGAGATTAACTCACCCGATGTTAAAATTATCACCCTTGAAGACCCTGTTGAGTATGAATTAGAGGGTATCAACCAAATTCAGGTGAACCCTGATATTGAATTCACTTTCGCTGTTGGGCTCCGTCATATCTTGCGTCAGGATCCAGATAAAGTCCTAATCGGTGAGATACGCGACTACGAAACCGCAGAGATGGCGGTTCACACGTCACTGACTGGACACCTTGTCTTTAGCACACTCCATACAAACGATGCTCCGGGTGCTATCACGCGGCTTATTGATATGAATGTTGAACCCTATCTTGTCGCTTCCACAGTGGAAGGTGTCATAGCACAACGGCTGGCACGCCGGGTTTGCAAGGCGTGTTGTGAGATGTATTCACCCGATGAGCATGAATTGGTTAGTCTTATGGATAACGGTCATAACGGTAATGGCAACGATGTCGTTATTCCCGATGACATTGAGATCCCCCGGGCAGTTGGATGTAAAGAGTGTCGCGGCAGAGGGTACAAAGGTAGAATCGGTCTTTTTGAAGTTTTACTTATGACTGATGAACTTCGCTCAATGGCTCTTAAACATGCATCGACAAATGAAATTCGTCGCCTTGCAGTACGATTGGGCATGAGAGGTTTACGTGAAGATGGGTGGCGCAAAATCGCCGCTGGCTTCACAACTGTTGATGAGGTCGTCCGGTTAACACAGGAAGATGAATTTGATTTTGGGGAAGTTGTCTAAACTGTCGACTGTTTTATAATCTGTTGATCCTGTAAGGTCGATCGTGGAGGCGAAAGAATGCCGTTATTCCGATATGAAGCACTGACCCACGGTGGTGGTAGCGTAAAAAATACGTTGGAGGCTGACTCTAAAGCCGAACTCATCTCCCGGTTACGGCAGATGGGGTATTGGCCAACGGACATTGTTGAAGAGACAGAGCAAGACGCACCATCAGATGTCCGCAGATGGCTGAAATTCGGGCGCAGTGGCGTTAAAGCGACAGACGTTGAGTTCTTCACGTATCAGTTAGCGACACTCGTGAACGCGCATGTCCCACTACGGCGTGCCTTGGAAGTCACCCTCGGACAGATCCAGAATCCCGCGCTTAACCGTATCGTCTCCCAAGTCGCTTATGATGTTGAACACGGCGCAACTTTTCACGACTCGCTTTCCCAACACCCGAAAGCTTTTTCGGACCTCTATATTAACATGGTGAAGGCTGGTGTCAGCGGTGGTGTACTCGGTTTAGTCCTCGAACGTCTCGCAGAATTTGCAGAACGCCAACGCATCCTTAAAAACGATGTTATCTCAGCACTCTTTTATCCTATTATCCTATTGACGCTCAGCATTTCCGCTGTTATCGTACTTATGATTTTCGTCATACCGCAATTCACGGCAATGTTCAACGACCTCGGTGTCGAATTGCCGCTGCCAACACGAGTTCTCATTGGGACTACTGATGCTTTCCAGACCTATTGGTGGGTGGCACTCGCCATTTTCATCGTAGGCGCGGTCGGCTTAAGACAATACCTCCGGCTTGAAACCGGCAAAGTCTGGTTTGACCGGTTGAAACTCAAATTGCCACTCATGGGACCCATATTCAGCACTTTTGCCATTGTCCGCTTTACGCGAACCATGGCAACACTTTTGGAAAATGGTGTACGCATGCTGCCCGCCCTTGCGGTCGTCAAGGACACGATCGGAAATAAGGTGTACAGCAACGTCATCGCCGAAGCAGAAATAGAGGTTGAGCAGGGGTCTACGCTCTCTCGTGAACTCGGTAAAAGCAAGGATTTCCCCGAATTCGTCACGCACATGGTAGCTGTCGGTGAGGAGTCCGGCGAACCGGTTCACATGCTCGGTAAACTCTCTGAATACTATGATTTAGAAATAAAAAAGAGCCTCGAACGCTTAACGAGTTCTATCGGACCTCTTGTCATTCTAATAATGGGAGTGATTATTGGGTTTATCGCTGTCGCTATGATACTCCCAATTTTCGAGGCAAACCAACTCCTCAGCGGCTAATATGCGTGTAGGTGTCAAAAAGCACCTTAACCTGATTATACTAATAATATTATAGGAGAAACAAACAGATGTTCACGCGACTCAAATCCGATGAATCCGGATTGACACTGATTGAGCTAACGATTGTTATTGTTATTTTGGGGATTTTAGCAGCCTTCATCGCGCCGCGGGTCATAAATGCCCCGCAGCAAGCGAAAGTCTCGAAGGCACAAACAGAAATCAGCGGTCTCAAAACCGCGTTGGAACAGTATGCAATAGCAATCGGTGAGTATCCTACAACTGAACAAGGACTAAGTGCCTTGTGGCGCGCACCGAGTCCGGCACCACCGAACTGGGATGGTCCGTATATTGGGAGCCCAAGTTTCGAGGATCCGTGGGGTAACCAGTACGTCTATCGGCAACCCGGCACCCATTACGGCTACGACTATGACCTCTATTCAATGGGGAAAGATGGCAAAGTAGGTGGGACTGAGCTGGATGCCGACATCACCAATTGGGTTGAAGAGACATCCGCAGCCTATTAAAACGATGAGACAGACGACGGATAGGCGAGTCCTTAGTACCTCGCCTATTTCTCAATCCCAAAGTGGTTTCACGATCACAGAGTTACTGCTCGTCTTGACCCTTATCGGCATATTGTCAGCAATCTCTATGCCGACGCTAAAAGGGTTCGCTGCAACGCGCCGACTCAAAGCATCCGCCTATACAATCCGCAGCCTCCTGACGTTCGCGCGGGATATGGCAATCACCGATCGAACGACACACTTGGTTGTCTTTGATCTTGACAACGGGCGGTGCTGGCTTGCCTCCAGTGAGACGTTTAACCCGAGTGCGCCACTTACGTCGGCACTTACTGCCCAAAATTCTACGGTTGGGACCGCATCTCCGACCAACACAACCGGGAACCCGCTGACACCAACGAATACTGCGCAACAGCAAACGCTGACACGTACGGGCGGTATCTTAGGGGTGCCGTATCCGATGGAGCACGGTGTCACATTAATCGCTATGGCGACCAACCACAACGGTCGTACTGTCCAAGTTGATTCTGGCGTGGAGTACGTCTATTTCTCACCGAATGCAACCTCCGAGCAGGCACTCATCTACCTCCAAAACACACGGAATCAGATTATGTCTATTGCTATTGAAACCGCGAGTGGACGGGTTACCGTGCGACAACTCGCTTCTGAAGAGGTTGAAACGTTAGGGTTTGAAATGCCACAAAATTAATTTTCCTATAGTTCCGAGGCGGGACTAAAAGTATGAAACTGCCAATGAAACGCTTGATGCCAGCCGAAGAAAACGGTTTTACGCTCGTTGAGATACTCGTAACATTAGCAATTTTGGGGGCAGTCCTCCCAGCACTTTTGCACGCCTTTGCTTCTGCTGCACGTAATCAAGGACTTTCAGACAATAGTACCACGGCACTCTATCTCCTCAAATTCCGAATGGCAGAAATTGAGATGAGCGGTTACCCTGATGTCGGTGAGGAAACAGGCGAATTCGGTGATAATACACGCTACTCTTGGAGCTCTATCGTTGAGGACATAGATTCTGAAGAAGTTGAAAACGTCCGGCGGGTTCAAGTAACCGTCACATGGCAGCATAGAAACCGACAACGTTCTATGTCTATGAACACCTATATCGCTGACCGACAAAAGTCGGAGCAAGGGCAACAGCCGGGTGGCGGTCGATAACCGCTGTTGTGGCGTTTCAACGGGGCATCGCGAACATGAAGATTCAAAAGATATCCGATCATAGAAGCAGTGAGAGTGGGTTGACACTCATTGAGATGCTCATGGCAGTTAGCATCCTTGTAATCATCGGCGGGTCAGCCTATTTCGCTTTCAAAACAGCCGTCGATGCCTACCATCAGACCGAAGGACGGATATTAGCTGCGCAGAGATGCCGTTTCGCTATGGATCGGATTGTGACGGACCTCGGAAATATACAGGTCTCACTTGAAGACCCCGAACTTGCACTCTACACGCAAGATGGCCCCAGTCAATCCGGTGATCAGGACATGCTGAGTTTTGTTACACTTGTGAAAACGGATCCCGATCCATTTTTGGAGCAGCTTTCAAGTTTCCAAGCGCAAAACGCCGCACAAGTTCCCATGCCACTTCTCAGCGACGTTCAACGTGTCGCATACCTTGTCGCTGCGGAGCCTCAACCCGGTGAATCCCCTCTAAATTCAGGAAGTTTCCAAGGCGGTTTTACTGAAGGTGCCAGTGCCGAACAGAACGGCAGTTATGCGCTCTTTCGCATCGCAACCACAAGTCTCGATCCAGAGGTTGTTATCGGTCCCTTCTTACAGACAGGCACAGTACCAGAGACAGACGAAAACGGGGAACCAATTTACGTTGACATTGCCACGCTCATTACAGGACTCGCTAATTTCAATCTACAATATTTTGATGCGGAGGCGGAGATGTGGAACGCCTCATGGGATGACCCCGAAAGTCTTCCGAGTGCTGTACAAGTCCTGATAACTGTCCAAGGAGACGTACAAGGAGCCGTAAGCACAGATACCACACAGTTTGCGACCCAAAGCCAACAACCTGTAATGCCCCCAAATAGTATGACCCAATCAACAATGGTCTATCTTCCAGCCAGTGCCACTGCTGGCGGCGGTGCAGAAGGCGCGCCTCAGGGGGGACAATAGGCGATGCTGTTCACAAAGCGATTTTCCTATACATTTTACAAAGAACAGAACGGCTTATCCCTCGTTTCAACGCTCTGGATACTTACGATTCTCTCTATTTTGGCGGCACAACTGCTCTATTCGATCCACATCGAACAGCGCACCCAGCGAAATTTCTTGGATAGGGCAAAGTTTCACTACGCCGCAAGGGCGGGTTTTGAGTGGACGCTCGCTGTCATGCGAACAGACCAAACACCTTTCGATTCACTCGGTGAAAGTTGGGCTGAACCTCTTGAAGGACAGGTTGATGATGGTGTGCAAACCGGTAATTTCTTAAACTATCAAGTAACAATCACAGATGAAGCGTCAAAGGTTAATATCAATACTGCCGATGACGGACTCATTAGTAATTTGCTGGCACAAGTAGGTGCTTCGCCGGACGATCCGATAACCCAAGAGCTTGCCAATAGTATTGTAGAAGGGCAGCCGTACCGAACCGTTCGGGATCTTGCACGGGTCGAAGGGATGACATCCGAAATTCTGTACGGTACGCAGCAAACGGCGGCGTTTACACAAGGCGGTACAAATACACAAAGCACACCTACAGGCACGGTTGACGGACTTTCAACAACGAGTGGTGGAGGCCTTCAATCAACAGAAACGAACGCGCAGCCCGGATTGGTGGATTTAGCAACCATCTATTCACTTGACGCAAGCACTGATCCAAATGGCGAGTCGCTCGTTAATGTCAATACAGCGGACGCAGATCAACTGACGCAAATTGAGACGCAATCCGGTCAAGGTGGGGGGCAACCTGTTTTTTCACAGGCGGAGGCGGAATCGCTCATCCAGCAACGTGAATTTGACAGATTTTCTGCACTCATAGATGTAAAAGCGGTCTCCGATGATCTTTTCAATAACATCCAGGACCAAATTACCACTGAAGATTCCGGTGGAAATGAAGACGATGGAGAAACGAACAATCAAGGAAACGGACCCCGGGGTCAAGGTGGTGGACAGGGACAACAAGACGAAAACGGACAAATCAATATCAATACCGCTGATGTTGAAACCTTGGAATCTTTGGACGGTATTGACGAAGGTATTGCCCAACGTATCGTCGACCATCGGGACTCACAAGGATTTTTTCAGAACATAGATGCTATCAAAGATGTCACACTGTTAACGCAGCAAGAATTCATCGGTATCGTCGATAAAATAACGCTTAAAGATGGAGATACACGTAGCGGACTCATTAACATTAACACTGCGTCGGCTGAAATCTTAGTCCTGCTACCGGGGATGGATTCGGAAAAAGCACAAGCGATCGTCGAACGTCGTGAACAAGACCCACCCGACGATTCGCCGATACAAAATTATACTGATGAGGAGATAAAGGGAAATCCATTCACCAGTATTTCACAACTATCGGAGCTTGAGGAGATTGACTTTGAAACGTTCCGTGAAGTTGTTGATTGGGTAACCTACCGTTCACACGGGTATCGTATTGAGGCAAATGGTGTTGATGCTGCAGGTAAAGTGATCTCAACCTGTATCGGTATCATTGACCGGAGCGGCGACCAAGTTGTCGTCCAACACTGGAGACAAGATTAGAGGAGTGGCTTTCAGCCAATCAAAAATGGCGAAAAAACAAGTTGTAGCGGTAGATATCGGCACACACACAGCAAAAATGGTTCAACTTGAACAGTCATCTGCGGGGACGCGTCTTATCAACGCGGATATTGTGACGTATACAGACACGGATGACCGACAGCAGGTGGCGAAGTCGATGGAAAACCTTTGGGCATCCTTAGGGACACCACCGAAACAAGGGAACTTAAGTTCGCTATTCAACCGAAATAAGGCAGAAATCGTTCTCGCGCTGCCGCGATCTTTGGTGAGCACAAAACGTTTAGCCAACTTACCTGCAGCAACCGATGATCAACTCGCGAATATCGTCGAAATCGCCGCAGAGGCGGAGCTGCCTTTTCGGGTTGAGGAAGCAATCTTTACGTACCACGATGTGCGCCGGACATCAGACGCGACCTCGGTAGAGTTAATATCTACCCGTCGCGCCTCGGTCACGAGTTATCTGGATCTCTTGGAGCAAATCGGTGTTTCTGCATCGGGCGTTACGCCTTCAATGATAGCCATCGCTGAAACCGCAACGCGCAGCGGATGTACCAAACCGACATTTATTGTCGACATCGGTGCTGGGCAAACAGATTTCTGTTTCGTTGAGGACGGTGTACTTCGGTTTTCGCGAAGTTTTCGCCTGGGCGGTGACAACCTATCTGAGCATGTCAGTCGCGCATTGGATGTTAACGGTGAAGCCGCTGCGGAAGAAAAGCGGCATATCTCCGCGGATGAGGCACCGACCTCTACGTGGACAGCCGAGTTGGTTAGCGAGCTTCAACGTTCTATTGCTGCTGCGACGATACATCGAAATTCAGATAGTTTGGGCACAGCGGAAGAGACCGATATATCTCACGAAGGTACACGCTCCGAAGTAGAGACGGAACTCTGGTTATGTGGTGGCGGTGCGCGTGTCCCTAATCTCGCAGCGATTTTGGAAGCGGAGCTTGACCTTCCGACATATTTATGGAATCCACTTCAGGCTATTGAACAACAGGCATCTGTTAAAATTGACCCGGAGCGATCGGAAGCCAAAGCGGTACTTGATGAATGGGGGGATACCTTCGCAATTCCATTAGGTGTCGGATTGAGTGCTTTAAATCCGACGACCCAGGTCTCCTTGTTACCGAAAGAGGCAGCTGAGACACTGACGCAAACAACTCGACAGCACCAGATTTTTGCGACTGCTGGGTTGGGCGTTTTGATAGTGGGTGGACTCCTTTTTGGCGGTTATACCCTTCAACGTTCGCAGAAGCATAGAGCCGAAATGGTAGAGGCACAACTCGCTGGATATGCCCAACCCGTGGCAGCCGCAAAAGCGCAGCTTGGACGAGAATTGGCACTCACAGAGATGTTGGCACATAATATCTCACCGCTTGATGTTTTACATGCGCTCAGCGAGATGTTTCGTGATAGAACGCAGGTCGCTTGGACGAATTTCAATATTACTAATCTCCATACGCCTGAGACGGCACGCATTACATTCAATTTGGAGGGTGCCTCCCACAACGCTATAAATAGCCTTTTAGGTGCACTGGATCGTTCTGGGGTTTTTACCAATGTTCGACCGGGTGAAGTTACAACCATTTCTCAAAATAGAAAACAGATTTTCCAAGTGCAAGTACGGTGTAATTTAACGGCTTCTGCTGTTCGGGCATTCGCTAAAAAACGCTATCCGATGCCCGATCCTCAGATTGATGAACCCGAAAAAGAGGCAGAATTCTCCATTGCACCCCCTACGTCAAAAAACCTTGAAGATGAAAAAACCGAAAAAGAAGAATAGGATATACGTTTCCGCAAAATTAAAATCGCGCTTTTACAAAGGATAGATTTATGGAATTGGATTTCCAATTAACACCACGTACCAGAATTCTGCTCGGTATTTTGGGTGTGGTGCTTCTGATTTTGCTCGTCATACAAGGGGTTCCTGCCTTTTATCGTCTGTTTGCAAATCAGGGTGCTAAAGCTAAACAGGAAGAGTTGTTGAACGCTGAAAATTTAGTACATGCTGCTGAGGTGCTTAAACCGATTGAGTCCGAGATTTATAAAGCGACTGGATTGGCAGGCACAGAAGAACAGCAAGCACGGACCGGTAGTCAAGGGGCTGCGACGCTCTTTGACACGCAACTTCCTGAGACCGTCATTCGAGCGCGCGTGGATACGTTGGTTAAACGCGCCGGTATCCAGCAGAATTATCAACTCCTGACGAAACCTGTCACCAATAAACAGACCCAAAAATTAACAATGCGAAATCGAGAGCGTCTTGTCCTCTATCTTTATCTTAAACATATAGAGGCAGAGGAAATCGAACTTACAGAGATCGCAGAGCAGGCAGCAGAAGCCGAGACATTTGATATGTTGATGGATGCTTGGTTGTCTGGAACAGAATCTGAGTCAGACACAGGTGAAAAAATAGAGGAAACAGACGAAAAAGCGTCGTCTGGCGCAGAACTATCCACAGAAAAATTGGAGCCGATCAGTGAAGCAGCGTCAGCAAATCCAATAGCCGCTGCGGCGCAGTGGAAATTCGTTTCGATGCCTGAGACGATACCGCTCACTATCCGTGCTAAACTTGCAGGATATATCAAAAGCATGGTGACGCAGCAGCTTCGCGGCGCAACAGATTTCAGGCAAGGTTTCTTTGAAGCACAAGTTCTCAAAGTTAGAACCCCTGCTACACCCGGTATTTTCGGCATTGGCGCAAAGCCTGAGACTATCGAGGTTCAGTTACGAAGGGATAGTGGACTCTTGGATATTCTCATGCAAACACCGGATGCGTATGATGAGGAACCAACAGACACTGGTGAACTTCAATCACTGCTCGTCGAGTATATTGAAAAGATTCAGGAACAGAGTGCTACCCTTTTAGAGAAGCTCGCTTTGGCACCACCAACTTACGAGACGCAGCTTTACACCGTTGAAATGAAATTCAAAACAGATCTCGAAAAACTCGTTAACTTGAACCGTCTTATTGAAACGGATGCTAAATGGTTAATAGTCCGCGATTTGCGAATCTCTGCTGATAAGCAGGGATCTGGTGCCGAATCGCAACGCGGTCGGAACCGTGGCGGGGATAACGCAACAAACTTGAATGTTGATATACTTCTTATCGCTCGAATATTCTAACTTTACTGAGTTTGATAGTTCGGTTAAGGTCTTAAAAAACTGCCTAAATCTTACTGGGGTCCTTTTATAGAATTCTTGTATCAGAAGACTCCGACGAGGTTTGCAGGAAAACGTGATAAAACAAAAAAGGATCAGGTGTTATGCAAGGACAAAAATTATTAATTATTTCACTACTCTGTTTCGGGGTACTTATCGCGGGGGTTGTTGAGCTGCAGGCGCAACAGCAGGAGGCAATGCGCGTCGCACAGACTGACGAAGAAGGTCGTGCAATCCGTTTTGACTTTAACTTTACAAGCCAGGAACTCAAAGGCGTTCTTGAATGGCTTTCACGAGAAACAGATCTCACTATTATCGCGAGTGAAAACGACATTCGAGATAAACAGTTCTCGCTCATTAATCTCAGAAATGTGACAATTGAAGAAGTTATCGAAAACATTAAAACTGTCCTAACACAATACGATCTTACCATCATCCAAACCGATAGCACGCTCTTAGTCACAACTTTTGAGCGGGCGATGGTTACAAAAGGTATCGTCAAAAGTATTACACCTGACCCAAATCTCGTTGAGATGACTGATGAGATTCAAACTTATATCATTCGATTGACGAATGTCGTTGCCTCAGAACAGGTTGAACGTCTCAAACCACTCCTCAATAGACAGGCACATATTACCGCTGATGGCGGAACAAACTCGCTGGTTATAACCGATGTCTCCTCTAATATACGCCGAATTGTTACAATTCTACAAGTCGCTGACGAAGGTGAAAGATTCCCTCTAAAGATTCTCATTTACCCGCTCGCTTTTGCGGATGCCAACGGTGTAGCCCAAGCGCTCACAAACATTTTTCGGGAAAATGAAGATCGCGACGAAAGGCAATCTGATGACGGTGGTGCCCGTATGACTTCGGAAGAGGCGAAAGCCGCAGCAGAACAGATGAAGGCTGACGGCACCGGCTACGAAGTTCTCGATGGCACTATCAGGATTATCCCGGAAACCAACTCCAATTCACTTGTCATCAAAGCCTCTGAAGCAAACTTGGTGTTCCTGCAGGAGATCATCAAGGATCTTGATGTCGCACCCACGGCACAAACCCAAATTCGTACTTTTCAACTGCAATACGCAGCCGCCGAGGATGTCGCACAAACGCTACAGGAAGTACTCACCGGTGAGGGAGGACAGGACCGCCGTAGGATGGATGCTTGGGATCGCGCGAAATTAAGGAACTGGCAACGCGAGCAGGGACTTGACCAAGAAGGTATCGTCGGAACGATCAACGTCTCTCATAACGAGCGGCTCAACGTCATCGTTGTCTCCTCCGATCCACGTAACTTTTCTATCGTTGATAAGATTATCCAAGAACTTGACCAAGAACAGACACAGGAAGAGATTAGACTCTATTTCCTCAAACATGCTGATGCTGAAAACCTCGTGCCGAACTTGGAGGATCTCTTTGAAGGCGGTAGTGCCGGTCGGGACAGAGATCGACCCTGGTGGGAGCGTAGGCGCCAAGAACCCTCTGAAGGTGGTGGTGGATTTGGCGTTCAAGGCGAGGTTCACCTTGTCGCGGATATACGCCTCAATGCGATTCTTATCTCAACGAGCGCACAAAACTTTGAAACCATTGATAGCCTCATGGAAAAACTTGATGTCAGCATGCCGGACCAGGAGTGGGGTACCCGCATGTATAGACTCCAATACGCCGATGCTGAAAATATCGCCGCTGTCATCAATAACACCTATCAAGGGAGTTCTGGAGGTGATAGAGATTTCTATTATCTATCGCGAGGCGGTCAACGCAATTCGACGCAAGGTTCATTAGCAGGCAATGTCACCGCTGAATCCTACCCTACACTGAATGCTATCATCATTTCGACTGCTACACAGCGGAACTTTCAGCTCATTGAAGATTTTATCAAGTCCATGGATATCCCGACACCCGAGAACCTAAAAGAGGTCACTGAAGCAATTCGGCTTGAGTATGCAAATGCCGAGACACTTGAGGATGTACTTGAAGATGTCTGGGAAGGTGAAGATGATGGTGGATTTAGTAGTTTTAGATTCTTTGTGATGAATGCTGGCAGACAACAGCAGCAAGATATTAACTCCTTGCGTGGAAAAGTTACTGTCTTCGCTGAGAGTGATACCAATACCCTAATTATTACGACGCTCCAGCGGTATCTTCCTGATGTCAGGGCACTTATTAAGGAGTTGGATTTTGTGCGAGGGCAGGTCTGGATAGATATCCAAATCCTTGAAGTAACGCTTGATGAGACGACTAAACTCGGTATTGAACTCACAGCACAAGAGAACAAACTTTTCGGCGTATCTCCGGTTCCCGGCAATCCGCTGATTGGCGAACTTGACAGCCAGCTCGGAGTTGATCAGGAAATCTCAGGGTTTAACCTCGGTCTGGCGACCAAAGAATATATGGCACTTCTCCACACGCTGATGCGTGAAAACAAGGTGCAAACCCTTTCGACACCCTCTCTTTTGACACGAGATAGTCAGAGTGCTACGTGGAGTAGCGGCAGACGTATCCCATATCTCCAGAGTGTTGATACCACCAGTATTTTAGGAGACGCTGTCTCACAACCGCTCTTTAACTACGATTTTATCGATCCACCGGTGGGCATCAATATTGATCTCACGCCTTACATCGCTAAATCGCAGGCAGGCGAGGACGGTAAACGCACCATTGGCTTGGATATTAATAACATCAGTGCCAGCAATTTCATTGAATTTACTGATTTCAATGCACCTATTACTGATGATAACTCTATCAGTGTCTATATTGATGTGGAAGACGGGCAACAGATTGTTGTCGGTGGTATCATTCGTAAGAAACAGAAACAGGTAGAGAGCAAACTCCCGATCTTAGGCGACATTCCGTTGCTCGGTCGGCTCTTCAAAAGCACCGAAACCGCTATTGAAGATACCGAGATTGTGATCATCATCACACCGCACATCG
Organism: Candidatus Poribacteria bacterium; assembly: GCA_965208735.1. Classification (GTDB taxonomy): domain Bacteria; phylum Poribacteria; class WGA-4E; order WGA-4E; family WGA-3G; genus WGA-3G. The sequence goes on along the minus strand of CBDBPM010000002.1, from coordinate 5,546,339 downwards.
TTGACATCAAAAATCCTGATGACCTTGAGAAACTCAAGGAAAAAGCCGATGATTGGAAAAGTAACGGGACCACTGAGCAGGAGAAGATGGAGAAGGAAACAGAGAAATAGCACATACTTGCCCCCTACAAAGTCCTATCTAAACAGGATTTACGCAGCAAGCATCTGTTCGCCGAGGTCCCCGTGCCTCGGCGAACTCTCTTTTTACGGCTCCCTTAGCGTACGCTTTCTTTCCAATGGTGTTTGCGTAAGTCCTACCAGAGCCATTTAGTTTTACATATTCGCCTTATCTATGTGAATACTCTTCCTTGTAGGAGCGAGCTGCGCTCGCGATCTTGCGTCTAAACGTTAACATCTGTTAACCAAAACCAACATCGGATTAGTTTTACATATTCGCTTTATCTATGTGAATACTCTTCCCTGTAGGAGCGAGCTGCGCTCGCGATCTTGCGTCTAAACGTTAACATCTGTCAACCAAAACCAACATCGGAACCGAAAACTAAATAGTCCTGTAAGTCCTACAAAAAAAATTTGACAAATTCTAATAAATAAAATACAATAAAGGAAATAGATTTTCATCCAAGCGAGGTAACTGCTATGCGAAAAATCGCTATTCTCTTTTACCTGATAGCGTCTGTGCTACTGTTGTGTCAGGTGAGTAACGCTGAGCTTCTTGTAGCAGACGACTTTAAAGGTAAACTCAAAGATAAGTACTGGAAGGGTCAGAAAGAATCTTGGGATATCAAAAAGGAGCATCTGGAGATCCATCGCGTCGCGGGTGATGGCAACGGTGCTGAGGATTTTGGATATGGAATCGTAGACTTTGAAAATTTTGGACTTCGTCTTGATTTCTACCTTTTCGACGATCCACAGCCGAGTAAGATGGAACTCCTGTTCCGCGCAAACGAGGATCTACATTTCTATCAGTTGATTATTACACCCGCTGATGGATTTGGTCGTCCTAATTCCGCGCGCTGGTACAAGCGAGAGGGAAATGATCGAGGGACGTGGAACGAGTACATTGACTTCAGAGACGAATTTCCGATCCAGGTTCAAACAAAAGAGTGGTACACCCTTGCGCTGCTCGGCGATGGTAGTGATTTTGAACTCTACATCAAGCGGCAAGGCGAACTCTCGTTTGAAAAGGTTTCAGATTTGAGCGATGTTAAGAATCTGCATCCGAAAGGGGTCCTCGGTTTTCACACCAATCAACTCCAGCACTACTATGTTGACAATCTCTTTCTTTACGACAATCCGGGTGAGGTGAGTCTTGCTGTTGAACCCCACGGCAAACTTGCTGTGAGGTGGGCAGCGCTCAAACAGTAGTTGTTCCGAATGTTAGGTGGGGCATATTTGTGAATCTTGGAGAGCGAATTTTTAATCTTTACGATTTTGAAAAAAAGTATTGACTTCAATTTGCCTTTTAAAGTATACTTTGCGCTAAGCAAGGTAGCATAAATGTCCTACCAGAACTATTAGACGCTCAGGATACAGTAGCGACAACCTGAGGTAAAATCAAATCCTGTCGCGAGTTGTCTTTCTGACAACTCCTTTGTCAATATCTGGGATGGTGTTGTAATCTACCATTCCAGCAACACGTAACACATTGATGTCAACCAAAACAGGAGGCTTTGCACATCATGAGAAAGATTTATTTTAGTATAGCCGTTTTGATGCTCTTCAGTTTCGCGGCTATGGTTTCAGCCAACGATTTGGCTTTTTATTCGGGACCGACCAACCCGGGTTGGATTTCCGATGGTGCTGTTAGAAAGAACGTTCAAGCCATTAAAGACGACGCTGGTGTCAAATCACTCTTTGACAGTATTGAAGATTTCGGTGATGGCGATGAAGTCGGGGGCAATTCACCGCTCGCTAAGTGGGCCATAGAACATACCGGTAACGGACAGCAGGATGTTATCATCCTCGCTTGCGGAACCTGCCCAAGCGGACTTTATGAGTTCCCGAATAAAGATCCCGACGGTTCCAATGTTGAGAACTTTGTTGAAGCCGGTAATATTGTCATTAACGTCGCAGACTGGATCTTCTATATGAGTTACGAAGGTGGTGTCCGAAGCCCAAATAACGGTGCTGACGGTGCTGCGAATGTCTTTGACATTCCTGGGCTCAGCTTCGGTGCTCGCAATGGTGCTATGAAACCGACGGACCTCGGCAAGAAAGTCATGCCATCAATGGATGATTTCAACTCTGATCGTCCGTGGCACGTTGAGCAATTTGATGGTTCAGATTGGGATCTCGTGATTTTCGGGGAATCTGACAAAAATAACGCCGATCCGGCAGTCGCTATTAGTAAGGAGCCGGGTGACGATGGAATCGGTATGATTGCCGCTATGTGGCAAGCCGCTAAACCCGAATGGCCCGGAAATACCGACATTCGTGGTATCGGTGTCGCTGAATTCATCAACAACTGGCTCGCAGAAGAAGCCGAATTTAGTGTTGAAGCCAAAAACAAGTTAGCGACAACTTGGGGCACAATTAAGCAGACTCGCTAATTTTGAACATTTTCTATAGGGAATTTCCGACCTGTCGTCCGAGGCAGCGTCGGAGGTTCCCTTTTTTATTTATATCCCAAGTTGCTACTAACGAATTTTGGGCGTTTCAACACAGTTTTTCTGACCTTTTCCCCACCCCAGAGGGGTGATATTGCTTCGCAGTGAGAATAGAAAAGGGTGTATCAACGTCCCGCACTCCAGCGGAGTGCTATGTGAGTAAATAGGTGGCAACTTGGGTTATTTTTAGTAAATTCCAAAAATAAATACACACTTTCGGTTTCCCCTGGTAGGTGCGGTTTCCTAACCGCACCATAGGTGTCAATTTAAGAGAAACAGACATATTTTTAGTCCCGTAGGGACGGTATCTGTGTAGACACATATTGCCAAAAGTCTTGAACCCCGTAGGGGTGACATCTATAGACACTTCACTATTATACAGATGCCGCCCCTACGGGGAAACCGAAGGTTTAGGTTCATACGCGTACTACATAGATACTGAAGAAACACCCAAGCAAATAAACCCTACGGGACTCAAGAGCAATTTTGAAATATCCAAAGCTTCTGCGCAAAATCCGACGTAGTTTCAAACAGTGCCTACCGTTTCTGGCGGCAACGACGGTTAATTTTTCTAAAATTGACACCTATGGTGCGGTTTTGCGGTGTACACACCCAAATGCGATCTGCATTCCTAACCGCACCGGTGTTGGGTGTATAAATAATTGCAGAATCTACTATAATTATCGAATATGTCGGTAGAGTTTGGCGAGCTGTTCCGGTGAGAATTTAAGAAAATAGAGAAACGTTATTAGCCAGTTGTTGACTGTGGTCCGCACAATCCCTTTTGTTTCCCATCGACGCGCAGAGATATGGATGTGAGGGATAATAAGCCTTGTTTTGCCGAGTTTGCACAGGTTTTTTGAAAATTCCATCTCTTCCAAAATTGGAATCTCGGGGAAGCCGCCGATCTTCTCGAAATCGGGGCGCGTTAGGAAGATACCGCTATCTCCATAAAACACCTTCAGATATTTCCCTCTTATATTCCCTGCTATCTCGATCGCACGATAGAGAAGATTTTTCCCATCAATTTTCTGACGAAATCCACCACCGACGTAGCCCGAAGAGAGTGCTGTTTCTACTGCTGCCAATGCCCCAGACTCAAGCCAAATATCAGCGTGTAGAAAGATGAGAATATCGCCTGATGCAGCTGCTGCGCCTGCATTTAACTGCTTCGCGCGTCCGCGTGCGGATGTAACCACCTTTCCATACTTTTCCGCAATGTGAACCGAGCCATCAGTGCTTCCACCGTCTACGATGATGAGTTCGTGGTTTCCCAATTCAGACTGAAGTTGAGTGAGCGTCTGTTCCAATATCTGTGCTTCGTTCAGCACTGGAATGATGATTGATATTTTCTGGGACATTGCCGTGCGCGCCCTAAGCGGATGTTTGCGTGAACTGATTCAGGGCAAGTATCGGGAAGACAGATGCATAAATCGGGTCCGCGTATCCGCCAATAATTTCCCAGTAGATACCGACGCACTGCTCTTGCCATGAACCGTTTTCCCGCTGATGTTTGAGGAGAAACTGGATGCCGTTTTGCGCTGCACGATTTTCGGGGTTCACTTGTAGGAGGGCATAAGTGCTCCACGCCGTCTGTTCTACTGTGCTTTCGGTCGGATTTCCGAACATATCTTCTCCCCAACCGCCATCCGCATTTTGGGTGCCTTCTAACCATTCAACACCGTGCTGAACTTCTGCTACGTTTTTCAGACCCACTTTCACAAGCGCGGTGATAGCACACGCGGTGCCGTACGTATCTTTTGCCAGCCAGAGGTCCCGCCAATAGCCATCTCGATGGATTTGACGGCGAAGCCAGTTAATACCCTGCTGCATTTCACTTTCCACATCCGATTTATCAGCACCGTCAATTTTGCTAAAAGCAAGCAGTGCCTCAATCGCATGTGCTGTGATGCTGACGCACCCAACGTCTCCTTGTCCGGGTTGATATGTGCTCCAACTGCCATCACGTCCCTGTTGCGTTTTTAACCACGCAATCCCGCGATGAATGGCAGCATGTAAAGTCTGTTGATTGTCGGAAGTATCTATGCGGAGCGAGCGTATCAACGCGAGGGTGCCGAGGGCGCTATCATCCGCGTCACTTGGGAGGGTACTATCGCCTAATCCAGAAAATGCCCAACCGCTATCCGCGTTTTGATGTTTGACAAGCCACTGTGCTGCAGATTTTACTTTATCTGTAAGTTCAGCATTGTGAGGTACAGCCTCTTGCACTTCTGTTAGGGCGATGATGCTTAACGCCGTGTCCCAGACATTGAGGTTTAATGCCTCTCGACAGCCACCATCAGGATTTCGAGTTGTGTGGAGCCATGCAATCCCGCGTTCAATGAGTTCGGCGATCTCCTCATCCGTTTCCCATTTCTCCTGTAGTTCAATAAGTGCTAAGACTGAGAGTGCTGTGATATAGTTCACCCGAAACCAACTGCCATCGCTGAGCACATGTGTTTTCAGCCATGCGAATAGTGCCGCGATCATTTCAGGACGTTTTGCGGTATTCAGTTCAATTAAGATGAAAACAGGAACAAGTGTATGTTGTTCAGCAATGAACAGCGCGTCAAACATTGCCGTGTTGAACAGCGCGACAGGGGGCAGCCGATGCCTCGGCGGTTTCAATCGACTGCCAAGGAACGGTATCTTTGTCAATTGCCGTGCTAATTTCATTAAAGGTAGGGCGTTTTCTGATACGGTAAGTTCGTTCCAGTCAAATTGGTCGAAAGCCGCATAAGCCAATTTGACTAAGGCGAGATGCGGCGCGAATTTCGGGATAGATGTCAGCAGTTTTTCGAGTGACGGATCTGGCGCGCGTTGGTGAGCTTGCGCCAAGATTAAATGGACGAATCGGGTCGCTTCTACGTTTGATATGTTCGCGGTATCCAATCCCCATCCGCCATCTTCGTTCTGGTTTTCGATAAACCATTCGATCAGAGCGGGTTCCGGAGTCTCGCCTCGCGCAAGTTGGATCCAAGCGTACGCACAACTGGGGAAGGTACTTGAGGAGAGTTGCCCCTCGAAATTTCCGTCTTCACAGTGTTGGGCAAGCAGAAAAGTAGTGCCGCGCGTTAAGGCAGATATGGTTTCTTCTTTCATAGTAAATTTCGGAAATCCAAAAAGCAGTTCGGTGGTCGTTTAGCGCTTGAGCGAACCCCAGAAGGTCGGCAATGTGAATTCGGCGAATTCAACCGCCTGTGGAGCAACCAAGTTTGGACTCAGTACGTCTGCCTCTCTGGCGATATCGCTGACTCGGACTTCATCCATTAATCCGAGCCACTTAAATTGGCGGGTATTCTTGCTTCCGATGATAACATCAAATCCTGCTGCACCGGCAAGTTTACCGCCATGGTTCGTTGAACCGACCTCTTTTCCGTCGATATAGAGTTTGATCTGTTTGGAATCGTAGGTACCCGCGACGTGTTGCCACTGCTCTAATTCTAACGCATCTGTCGCGCCAGCGAACGCGGTGCCCTTTTCCGTGTTAAGATGAAATTTAGCAATGCCGTTCTCAACACCTAAATGATAGGCACCCGGTGGTCCGTCCCAGTTCGTAAAGATGAGTCGCCATCCCGTCAAATCTTCCGGATAGACCCAAGCTTCAATCGTAATCTCAACTTTTGGTATCAGGACATCGGCTTCTCCGAGAGAAATCACCGCATTTCCATCAAAAACGAACGATTTTCCTGCTTTGTTTTCTTTGTTCCAATCTTGGTTAGCATCCCACGCTGCCTTCCCTTCCACCTCACCTTTAACTTTATTATCGGAGATGTCTACGACATCACCGCCGTCGAAATGCCACAAGCCGAGCGTTGATTCATCGGGAAGATATTCAAATCCGTCAGCGGTGAAACTGATACTGATTGTTGAAAAGATAAGCAAAGCATATAATAAAGGCGTATACTGCCATTTTATCTTACGCATATTTGCCCCTTTTGTATCACTCAATTTGATGTATAGTTTAGCATGCAAGAACTACTAAAGTCAATGTTTTAGTCGAGAATTGGTAAAGGCGTGTCTTTTGCTGGACACTGGTAACTATGCCTTTCGCGAACTAAGTGCTCCTAAAATTGTCCAATCCTACAGAGTTGACTGCAACTGCCAAAATGTGCTATAATAATCGTATAGAAGCAGATATACTATACGCTGAGGTACAATTGGATGTTGAACTCTAATTTTCGGAAGCGGGTATACCTAATCTTTCCCACGCTCCTTTTGGGATTAACGAGTCTGTTCACGACTTTTGCTGAAGAGGATGCTGCGCCTGTAGAGTTGGAAAAAATTGTTGTAACCCCAGGACGATTTACGATTTATGACGGCACCTCAGCAAGAATCTCCCTATCTCAGAAGGAGATTGAACGTTTTCCGTTGATTGACAACGATGTGATGCGCGCTGGACATGTTTTTCCGGGCGTTGTTTCCAGCGATTATAGCGCGCGCTTCAGCGTACGTGGTGGAGAAAAAGATGATATTTCTGTCAGATTAGACGGAATGGAACTCTATAACCCGTATCATCTTCAAGACTTTGGGGGCGCGGTATCGCTCATTGGACTCGAACTCGTTCAGAATACGCAGCTGCTCATAGGTGGGTTTCCAGCAGAATATGGTGAAAAAATGTCTGGGGTCTTTGACCTCAAGACGAGATCCCCAAACGCCGAGCAATTTTCCGCTAATTTTGGGGTAGACCTGATTAACGCGACCGCTACTTTGGAAGGACCCCTCTCTGAAAAAGGCGGTTGGCTCCTATCAGCCCGTCGCGGGTATATTGATCTAATCCTCGCGCTCATGGATATTGACGAGGACTATAAACCGCAGTATGCCGATGTCTACGGTAAATTCACATATCAGGTGACACAAGCAGATACGGTCACGCTCAATGGATTATACGGTTGGGATAAAAATCGGATTCGCTTAGATGATGTAGACAATAACTTGGATTCTCAATACGATAACGCAACGACTTGGGCAAAATGGCGGCACACCTTTGGTAATTCTCGTTGGACAGATATATTCGTTTTCGCTGGCACTTCCAGCCAAGATAGAACGACTGGAAAGGCTGATGTTGATGACCGAGATTTTCGGTTCTTTGGCACAAAAGCCGAGTTCACGGCAAACCTTTTTGACAAGCATACATTCCATAGTGGTGTAAAGTGGCAATGGCTAACCGCCGACTATCAATATGATGTGCAAGAACGGCAAGCAGGCGTAAACATCTACAAACCGATTTTCGTTGATGTTGATGACAATGGCGGTGAATTCAGTGCTTTCCTGCAAGATGAATGGCAACTCCATTCCAAACTCGCGCTCAATGTCGGGGGACGTTATGTCTACCAGCAGTATCGGAAAGAGGGCATCCAGCGTTATGAGATTGGACCGCGGGTCGCACTCGCAATAAAACCGACGAATAATCTCGTGCTGCGAGGGGCTTGGGGCATTTACCATCAGCCGGTTGGTTTGATGGGAATCCCTGTAGAGGATGGTATTGCGACGGTTGGACGCTCAGAACAAGCCGTTCATTACATTATCGGTGCTGAATATACGCCTACCAATAACTTCTTGGTGCGTGTGGAGGGCTATTACAATACATTTGATAATCTTGTTGGACGACATCGCGAGTTCGGACGGCAGAATCAAATTTTCGAGGCACCGCAATCTGGAGATGCAAAGGGGTTTGATGTGTTCATGACACACACGGTTTCAAATCGTTTGGCGTGGACACTCGGTTACGCTTACGGCATTGCTGAAGAAATTGCGGGTGGCACAACTATTTTTCGCCAACATGATCGGCGGCACGCTTTTGCTGTCAGCAGTAACTATCAGTTCGCGCAAACTTGGCATCTCTATCTCAGTTGGCGTTTTCACACCGGTGAACCGAGAACGCCGCTTATTCACACGGAGGTCCAGTTACCTGATGGTAGTATTACCTGTGACCGGCAGTTTGGGGATACACACTCAGCGCGGATGCCTGCATATCATAGCCTCGATTTTCGCATTACAAAGCGGAGCCCTTATCGGCGGTGGGAGCTGTCTTGGTATTTCCAAATTTTGAACTTGTATAATCATAGAAATTTGGATCAATATGCATTTAGTGAAGTACTTAATGAAGAAACGGGTGCTATTGAGTGTGCTATAGAGGAAGAGCCTCTTTTTCCAATCGTTCCGACCTTAGGCGTTACAATGCGTTTCTAAAGATAGATAATTAGCCTTTCTGTAGGAGCGAGTTTTGCTCGCGATCTTCTGGCTATGTGAATGGTTTTTCTGTAGGAGCGAGTTTTGCTCGCGATCTTCTGGGCTAAATGCCTAAAAAATTCTAAAACTAAATAACCCTACGCTATGAACTTCTCCAGTTTACAAGCTAAAGTGAAAACATGTTCCAATATATCAAAAAAGCAATAAAAAAAATACGACGACGGTATGTAAGAAATTTGCAAAGACGGGACTTACCGAAGGCTGCGCCAAGTGTGGCAGAGGCGATACTGCCTTTAGACTCCGACACCTACACTATTGCACCGTGTCTCCTCAAAGAGATGATGGACCAAGATAAATCCTTCGTTTTGTTGGATGTGCGTGAGGAATGGGAGTATGAGATGGTTCACATTGACGGTGCTATTTTGATCCCGTTAGGTGAGTTGCCGAGACGGTTTCGGGAGGTTACACCGGGGACTGAGATAGTGGTGTATTGCCACTGGGGGATGCGAAGTCTGGATGCAGCGTTTCTTTTGCAACAACTCGGTTTTAAGTCGGTGAAGAGTTTAGTTGGCGGTATTGATCGGTGGGCACAGGAAATTGATACGCAGCTCCTACGATATTAGGATGTAACCGCCCCCTTCCAAACCCGGTTTCCTCCAGGCCCGGTAGGGTTTTTGATAGGGTGTTTCTTCACGGTTTGGAACCGCATCGATCGTTAACAAATTACCGACTTTAGGACTGCACATATCTTTATCTACGATTCTGTTTTGAAATCTTGGCTTTGAAGTTCATATTTCTGCATCCGGTGTTGGAGTTTGCGCCGCGAAATACCGAGCAGTTTTGCGGCTTGAATCTGGTTTCCATTGCTTCTTGCCAAGGCGCTGTACACATATTCCTTAATAATTTCCTCAAGTGAAACCCCTTCCTCCGGTATATCGAATTCAACATCAGTGGTAGGCAGCGACGTATCTAAAATTTCTGGAGGCAATTCGTCTTTGTCGATCACTTCATTTTCTGAAAGCACAAAGATCCTACGGAGATAATTTTCTAATTGCCGAATATTGCCGGGCCACTCGTAACGTCGGAGTGCTGACATCGCTTGCGGTGTAACCTGCTTCGGTAACGCCTCCGCATATTCATTGCTGAACTTCTGGATGAGGAAATTCACGAGCGTTGGGATATCCTCTGGGTGTTCCCGAAGCGGTGGGACGTGAAGCGGAATTACATTCAGCCGGAAATAGAGATCATCGCGGAATGTACCCTCTCGGACTGCTTGAATCAAGTCCTTATTCGTAGCGGCAATCACACATACATCTACTTTAATACTCTGAGTTCCACCGATTCGACGAATCTCCCGTTCTTCTAAGACATGCAAGAGTTTGCTCTGTGTCTGGATCGGAAGATCGCCGATCTCATCAAGGAAGAGTACGCCTTCATTTGCGACTTCAAACAGTCCTTTCTTCTGCTGCGCGGCATCTGTAAATGCTCCCTTCTCGTGACCAAAGAGTTCACTTTCAATCAGCGTATCTGGAATCGCACCGCAGTTAACAGCGATGAAAGGTTTGCCTTTTCTAAGACCGTGTTTGTGGAGTGCTCGCGCAATTAAACTTTTCCCAGAGCCGGTTTCGCCTGTGATGAGTACTTGCGTGACACCGCGATGCAAAATCCGTGCCATTTTTTTCAAAAGCTCCTGCATTTGCTCGCTTTCACCTATAATCTCATCAATCTGAATTTCAGGCGTTGAATCGTCGTTTACCGCTTCTGGTTCTCCGAGCGCGCCGCGCGTCTGCAGGGCGTGCTTCACTTCCCGTTTTAGAACATCAATTTGAATCGGTTTCTCAAGATAGTAAAACGCGCCTTCGTGTGCGACAAGATTAACAGCATCATTCAACTCAGCGTACGCTGTCATGATAAGCACTGGCAGATCTGGATCGGTGCGTTTTATTTCGCGGAGCAGATCTCGTCCTTCAAATCGTGAAGACATCCACATATCGCTGATAACGAGATCAAACATCTGTTTCTCTAAGTTCTCAAGCGCGGCTTTGCTGTCTTCAACGATTTCAATCGTGTAACCTTCACGTTTTAAAATACGCTGTAAAATGGTCAGTTGTGCTTGGTCGTCGTCTACAATCAGTATGGATGCCATCGTCTTGGTTCTCCTCTAATAGTACTCAGTTAACAGTACTCAGTACGATTTTTCTGCGAAAAATCTTTCAGTTATCAGAAAGAGACGTTGGGATTATCAATTTTCTCTTGTGCCTGACAACTGAAAAGATTACGTAGTAATCCGGACTGACAACTGTTAACTATTAACTGAAAGGTTGCGTAGCAACCGTACTGTTAACTGTTAACTTCTAAAGTGGAAGACTGATTTTAAAGGCGGTCCCCATTCCCATTTTGCTTCTGATTTCGATCTTACCTTGATGTGCAGTGATGATCTGATGTGAAATGGCAAGTCCAAGTCCTATACCGCCGGTGGCGTCTTTCGTTGTAAAATAAGCATCGTAAATCTGTTCCTGAATTTCTTCTGGAATGCCGATACCGGTATCTCGAATTTCGAGCACTGCATATTCCGGGTCTTGCTCTATCTGTTCAAGGAGTGTATTGATGTAAATGCTGCCGCCCTTCGGCATTGCTTGGATACTGTTTTGCACAAAGTTGAAAAGCGTCTGCCGCATTAAGGCTGCATCAAGCGGAACGGTCGGTAGATTGTCATCGTAGTTTTTGATGACCTGTACCTTAGCTTCCTCAGCGATAAGTGTGAATTCCGATAAAACTTGATCTACAAGGACATTGAGACTGACCGGTTCTACATGCAGTGTCCTGGGTCGATTTAAAGTGAGAAACGCCTCTGAAGTTTGCTTCAGTTCCACTATTTTTTGGTCAACAATATCTAACAGTTCTTTTGCCTCTTCAATATCCTCGTGGCTCACTTTGGGTTGTGAGAAGACAGATTTCAGGTGTTGCGCTGTCATCCCGATTGAGTTAAGCGGGTTCCGAATCTCGTGTGCGACACCCGCGGCAAACTGACCTAAAGCATCAATCCGTTTTGAGTGAGAATCCCGCAATTGCCATAGCATCCGGACGAGGTTATGGGTTGCTCTCCCGATTTCATCGGAGGAATAAGTTTGATCAAGGGATAAATCGCCACTTTCTGCACTCTGAATAATACCCGTCATCCGTTCTAATGGCTTCATAATTAGGTGATTCGTTGTCAAGTCAATCAGGATGACAAGAAGTGCACCAACAATCACGATCAGTATTGCGTGCATCAGCAATGAGTTTCGGATTGACCTATCAATATAGGGCACATCAAAAAGTACCTGTATATAGCCAGTCAACCATCTCTGAATCCATAAATTTCCATCTTGTTTCCATAAATTGTAGAGCGTGCTTTCTTCCTGATCAGTAACTCGCCAACGCCTCCCTTTCTCTTCAGATATCACGGGTTCTTCCGGTACATAGACCTCTTCGCTAAAGACTTTCCACCAAACATCATCATACCAAGCCTTATCAAGGGGCAGCATTCCGTCGTCAAGGATCTGTTCATACGCTGCGAAACTACTCGGTTCTAATTCAACAGGCTCTGGCGTAGTGAGAGGGGCGATGTATTTAATAACAATCGCTGTTGCATTCTGTCCCTCAACAGCGTGTATCGTCGCGCCTTTGGTCTCAATTTGCTCAAGATCCGCTGAATCCAGATTAATAACAACAGCATCTTCACCGGCAAGTAGACTCGAACGAATACGGGTATCGCTCAAGGAGATGTGGATGTTCAGAACATCTCGCATATCGGGATGTTCCTGTTTCAGCGCGTCCAGCACCTGATTTAATCGCTGCACATCAAACGCCTTTGTCGTTTCGATTTCTCTCGTAATAGCATTAAGGATTGTGTTTTCAGCAATTTTCCTCAGCTCCGCACCGCGTTCTGCCCCCAAGGCGTGAAGCGCATTCATTTCACTTCGGACACGAATACTGTCGAAAAAGTAAAATGCCACAAGGACTGCTATTACGGAGAGGTTGATAACAAGAGAATACTTCCATTGGAGTCGCATTTTAATCCATTACACGTTCCACTGCTTTTTTCCATTGTGCAAGTTTCTGATTCCGTTCGTTTCTGTCTATCTGAGGTGAAAAGACGCGGCCTGTAGAAACATCGTCATCCGAGGTTGCTTGTTCAGATCGGTACGCCTCAAGTTGGTCAATGTCGTTCCACATTCCTGTTGTAATACCGGCAAGGTACGCGGCACCGAGTCCTGTTGACTCGATTTGCGCGGGACGTTCTACATCTATCCCAAGAATATCTGCTTGGAACTGCATGAGAAAGTCATTCGCAGTTGCGCCACCGTCAACACGCAACCGATCCACTGTCATCTCTGTATCTGTCAACATCGCAGTAACAACATCTGCGGATTGATAAGCGATTGATTCTAAAGTGGCACGGATAATCTGTGCGCGGGTGCTTCCGCGTGTTAGACCGAGAATCGCTCCGCGTGCCTCAGCGTCCCAGTAGGGCGCACCGAGTCCAGTAAACGCAGGAACAACGAAGACACCGCCTGAATCTGGGATACTGGATGCGATCTCTTCCGTTTCCGCTGCGTTTTCAATAATTTGGATACCGTCCCGAAGCCATTGGACAGCAGCACCAGCAACAAATACGCTCCCTTCCAGCGCATAAACGGGGTTTTCATCTAAACTACAAGCCAGTGTTGTCAGGAGTCCAGTCTCTGTTTCTATCTTTTCAGCACCTGTATTAAGCATCAGGAAGCAACCCGTCCCGTAGGTGTTTTTCACCATGCCGGGTTGGGTACACAATTGCCCAAAAAGGGCAGCCTGCTGATCCCCTGCAATGCCTGTAATCGGAATGCCATCTAATGATATGTTTTTACCGAAGGTTTCAAGCCAAAAATTACGGTAGAAACTCGCTGTACCGAAGTTGGTTGCGGACGGATAGACTTCAGGCAATATAGCTTTTGGAACATTGAATATCTCCAAAAGGTTATCATCCCATGAAAGACTGTTAATATTGAAAAGCAGGGTGCGTGCTGCATTTGTATAATCGGTTTTATGAACAGCACCGTCTGTTAATTTCCATAGGAGCCAAGTGTCTACGGTCCCAAACGCGAGTTCGCCGCGTTCTGCTTGTTCCCGTGCGCCATCAACATTATCAAGAATCCACGCGATCTTTGTTGCCGAAAAGTAGGCATCTAAGACAAGACCTGTTTTCGTCTTTATTTTTCCCGCGACTCCCTGTTTTTCAAGAGAAGTACAACTATCTGCGGTGCGTCGACACTGCCAGACAATCGCAGGATAAATCGGTTTTCCTGTTTGCCGATCCCAGATGAGCGTTGTTTCACGTTGATTCGTGATGCCGAGCGCGATAATGTTTGGGGCGGTTTCTCTAAAAAGTGCGTCTATGGCTTGTAGTGTGGCGTTCCATATCTCTTCTGGATCGTGTTCTACCCAACCGGGGTGTGGGTAATACTGTGTAAATTCTTGGTATCCCCGTGCAACGATATTACCTTCTACGTCAACAAGGAGGGCAGTCGTACCTGTTGTCCCTTGGTCAATCGCGAGGATACAAGCGGTGTTCGGCATGCTATGCGCACTACTCCTAATTCTTTTTTATTTAAGGATAACACGGATGGGAAAAAATAACAATTGAAAATCAGTGATTTGCCTTGAGTTTAAGGTCATATCAGAGTTTACGCCTATGTATAACACTATAGATTTAATTTGACATTTTAGCGAGGGTGACGTATAATTAAAATAATATTAATGCGTAATAAAATAAATATAATTATAACTTAAAAAAACGCGTTAATATTATTTTATGGGTTATTTAGCTTAGGTAGTAACTTAGGTTAAAGCTAAATAACCCTAAATTTTTTGTCAATTCAGGTTGACATCGGATTCGCTATTTTGATATAATATACTATTATGTCTTGACAGTATTGTACAATACGCCATTACACAGAGCCATTTCGTTTGCCTTTAGCCTCCTAACAAATTTGCCGCTTTGAAATAAGAAATCAAGACTGTTAGATTGATCCTGTTGACGAGGTTTAAGTTCCGAAAATAAGGCTACAAGAAAACGATTAAACGGTTCTACTGCTCAATTGCACATCAATTGAACATAACAGATTTCTGATAGTTCAGGGAGGAGTAAGCGTTGTGAAAAAGGTTTTGCTTTGCGCATTGATAGTGTTCTGCTTGACTGCATATCATAGTTATGCCCAGATTAAGTGGGATGCTGAAAAGTTTATGCCGTTGTCCGAGGTGAAACTGGGCATGCAGGGGAAGGGTTACACGGTATTTTCAGGAATAGAGGTGGAAGAATTTGATTTTGAAGTTGTAAGCATTGAGTATAATTATTTTCCTGGATGGCATGTCGTATGGTGTAAAGGGCTCAGCGACAACTTTAAACGTACCGGTGTCGCAGGGGGCATGAGCGGTAGCCCGATCTATATTGATGGTAGACTCATTGGAGCACTTTCGCTTGGGTATTTCAATCAGCGGGAACACGCGAATCTTTTTGGTGTCACATCGATTGAAGCGATGGTAAAAGTCGCGGAGCGTGGGATGGAACCGAATTTAAGTTACCAAGGTACGCAACTTTTTGATCTCGGTGCTGCAGCTGCGGCGCAGGATTCTGGATTGGATATGGGACCGTCCTTGCTTCGCGATGGTAAAGTCGCACAGATCCCTCGCAGTTTTGATGAAGTGTGGTTTGAGAACATTTCTAAGACACCTTCCAGAGTGAGATCCGCGCAGTTGTCAATGCCGCTCGCGCATCCACCCCTGAACCCAGAACTCATGCGGTTTGCGCAACCCGTTTTTGACAAATTCAATTTTAACCCTGTTCAAGCATCAGGCGGCGGTGGTCGTATCAAGGAATCACCCGTTGAGGAAGGGCAGATAATTGGGATGGAAATGGCGCGTGGGGATGTCTCGTTTTTTGGCTACGGCACTATCACGTATGTTGATGGGGATGAGCTACTCGCTTTTGGGCACTCTATGTCGGCGGAAGGTAATGTGAACCTACCCCTTTCAGGCGGATATGTTCATTTTATTTTGCCGAGTATTTCCCGCTCCTCAAAAGTCGCGGCACCGACACAACCCATCGGGACCTTAGTCCAAGACCGAGAAACCTCAATCGCGGGTATCATCGGAAAGCATCCGAGTTATATTCCCGTCAATGTCAATGTCCAAACAACTGATGGAAAACAACACCAGAAGTACTATGAGGTGATTCGGGACCGTGGAATATCGGGTCTCTATACCGGGATCGGGGCATCCTTTCTCCTTGATGCCTTGGAGTTCTATTTCCATGACCACACAGTTAACTTGGAGACAACCATCACCTTGAAAGAGCATCCCGACCTGACAACCCGTGAGTTAGCCTACAAGAATGTTTATTCTTCGAGCGGTTCACCAGCGTCTGGTATTATGCAGACGGTCATGTTTCCAATGGCATTGTTGGACAGCAACACTTACACAAAAGTTCAGGTTGAAAGCGTTGATTTTGATATCAAGGTAGAGGATAAACGACGAACAGCAAGAGTGATAAGCCTGCAGGTGGATAAACTCCGCTATCGCCCCGGTGATACCGTCGCAGTCGAAATAACTTTGCAGCCTTATCTTGAAGTGCCGGTAGTCCTGACAGGAACAATTACGATTCCGAAGGATACTCCCGATGGACTTGTTATGCTCCTCGCTTCCAACGGGCGGTTTTATGAGACTTGGCAGCGTTCCCGCGCACCTTTTAATTTTCGATACAAAGACATCAACCAGTTGGTTGAATTGTTGAAACGGGAGCAAAACAATTCCGATATTATCTTGGAGCTTTCTGTGCCCCAACCGGGACTCACTGTTCAAGGTCAAGAATTCTCGAATTTGCCACCTTCGGTTATGTCTGTGATGAACACCGCAAAGCAGGTCGTCGGTAATAGTGGGTATACTTCGGGTACAGCCTTACATGCTGACAAAGTGTCTACAGACTATGTTGTCTCTGGCAGTGGTATCATTCGATTTGTCGTTGATAGGAACGCCGAATAGCACCTAAAAAGACGGAATGGGTAGGGCGGAGGCAAACCCGCCCTCTACAATAACCAGTAACAGGATAGAGGCACGTAGCGTTTGCCACACTATGCTGGTGAATCAAATCATATAGAAGAATCTTTAAATTTGGCGACTCGCAACATACCTAAAGTCTCGCCTAAATAACCCTATAGGAGGGTATTTTCAATGCGCAGTGTCATCTCCACTTGGAGTTTAATTTTAACCATCTTGATTTTTGCAGGTGTCGCATCTGCAGTGAAAACATCGTTGTGGGAACAGCAAAATCATGCCGATTTTGAATCGGGTAAGCCCAAGGATCTCTCGCTCACAAGCACCGGAGACGTTATGTTGTCTCTCAAAATTGATGCCTTCACGAAGATGAAGGAGACTCAGGTCTGGGCACTTGTCGAAGATTCAGCAGGAAACCTCTACGCGGGGACCGGGAACGAAGGAAAAATTTATAAAATTAACGCTGATGGCGACACCGCGGATCTCTATTATAATTCGCCAGAGGTTACCATTTACAGCCTTGCTATCGGACCCGATGATGCACTTTACGCCGGTACAGGACCCGATGGATTGATTTACAAGATCACTGATGCGACAACACCGCCTACAACTATTCTCAATGAAGGCGACAAATATGTTTGGGCATTGCAATTTGATGATGCGGGCAATCTCTATGCTGCAACTGGCACCGATGGAAAGATTTACAAAATTACACCAGAGGGTGAATCCAGCGTCCTATTTGATGCCGAAGAAAAAAATATTATGACCCTCCTTCAGCACGAGAACGGTTTCTATGCGGGAAGCGGCGACAACGGCGTTATCTACCATATTATGGACGACGGCACTGCAAAGGTCATTTATCAAGCCAATGAGAAAGAAGTTCGCGTACTTGAAATGGATAGCAAAGGCAATCTATATGCTGCAGCCGTTACATCTCAACCCGCTGAACCTTCAAGAGGGCGACGCGGCGCAAACGGACCGCCTACACCCAGTGGACCGCCGCCACCCGGTGGTGGACCGCCGCAAGAGAACAAGTCTAACATCTATAAAATTCGTCCCGATGGTACTGCTGTATCCGTTTGGAATTCGCCAGAGCCGCTGATTTTAGCATTCGTGCTGGAAGATGATTCCCAAATCCTTGTTGGAACAGGGAATGACGGAAAAATCTACCGCGTCAACTCAATGAGTGGCGATTCTGTCGAAATCGGAAAATGTTCAGCCGACCAAGTCGTCGCGATACATCAAAAAGAGATAGACGGAAAGACCAAAACCTTCTTGGCGACTGGCAACCCCGGTAAACTCTTTACGCTTATGACCGATCATGTTGATGAAGGAACACTTGAGTCGAAGGTTCACGACGCAAAGAGCCTGTCGCGTTGGGGGAAACTTTCTTGGGAAGGTGAGATGGCAGAAGGAACCGCGATTGCCTTCTCAACGCGTACCGGTAATACGAAGAAGCCTGATGATACTTGGAACGACTGGTCCGAGGAACTCACCACTGCCGAAGGTTCCCAAGTTCCCAATGGAGACGCACAGTACATCCAATGGCGCGCTAAATTTTCAACCACTGACGCAACGAAAACACCCGTCTTGAAGAAGGTTACCCTCGCTTCTGTACAGACGAATGTTGAGCCACGATTTACCGATATTACTGTAGATGATGGCAGCGGCAGCGGCAATCAAGATACGCGTCGGCGTTCTGGTGGGAACTTACCACCGCCAGGCGCGCGAGGCGGAAGTGGTGGATCCGGTGGTGGAGACGATGCCCCTTCCAAAAAATGGAAGATTAGTTGGAAGGTTGAGGATGCAAATGCCGATACGCTCGAGTATACGCTCTACTATAAAGCGGTAGCTGAGGAAAACTGGCGACTCCTGAAAAAAGAGTTAACCAAAGCCGAATTTGAGTGGGATATTACCACGGTTGCTGATGGCAGATATAAGGTGAAAGTTGTTGCTACAGACAAACTGAGCAATCCAGTCGGTTGGGCGAAGTCCGCTGACAAGGTGAGTATGCCGTTTGATGTAGACAATACCCAACCTTCTGTCGGCGAAATTAAAGTCACGCCGAATGGCAATGGTACTTACAAAATCGCTTGTGAGGTTACGGATATGGCGACGCCTATTCAGAAAGCCGTCTATAAAATTGACAGCGATGAGAATTGGAAGGCTATTTTCCCAGATGATGGTATCTTTGATTCCAAGAGCGAGCAGCTTCTCTTAGAAACCGGTGAACTTCCCGCAGGCGGGCACGCGATTACCATTCAAGTGACAGATAGAGCACAGAATACGGCAGTCGGTCGTGCCGGTTTCTAAATCAGTCCAGTTAATTATGGGGCGGGTTCAAACACCCGCCCTATTTTTTTGTGACCGTCTCAATTGAGGTATAAACGATGTCCAACAAGGTGTCTAATGTTGAAATGGAGATTTGCAAGGGGGGCATCAATACAATAGTATTGACAAGAGGACGGAGTATTGCCCCATGTGTGAGTGCCTCTTTGCAAACCCGGATACCGACCTTTTCTTCAAACGGATAAGGTGTATGTGCGTCCGGGTTTTTCATGAGTTCTATACCGGCAGCGAGACCGCACACGCGTACATCACCGACGTGTGGCAGTCTATAAAATTCCTGAAGCCGATTTCCGAAGTGTTCAATGGTCGGTTGAAGTTGGGAGAGTAGATTTTCACGCTCGAAGATAGCGATGTTTTCTAATGCTACAGCACATGCTAACGGGTTCCCAGTGAAAGTGTGACCGTGAAAAAAAGTTTTAAGGTCTCTATATTCGCCAAGGAAAGCGTTGTAGAGATCGTCAGTCGTTAGTGTTGCAGCGAGGGGAAGGTAACCGGCGGCGAGACCCTTTGCGGCGCATAAGATGTCGGGTGTAACGTTTTCATGTTCGCATGCCCACATTTTGCCAGTGCGTCCGAATCCGGTCATCACTTCATCGACAATGAGAAGCGCCTTCCACCGTTTTGCTAATTCGGCAAGTTCTCTCAAAAAACCTTTCGGGGCAACCAGCATACCACCGGCACCCTGAATGAGCGGTTCCAAAATGATACCCGCAACCTGTCCGGCATTTTCAGAGAGTACATCTTCTACTGCATTGAGCCAACGCGTTTTTGCCGCAGTATTGTTACGGGTGGCATCGGCATCGCGCGAAGGACGATACATCTCAGGAGCGGACACACGGACACCTTTGAAAAGGAGGGAATCAAAAGTGGTGTGGAAACTATCAATCCCACCGACACTCATAGCACCTATCGTGTCCCCGTGGTAAGCATTATCGAAATGGATAAACAGTTTCCGTTGCGGTTCTCCCTTGTGTTGCCAGTACTGATACGCCATCTTCAAGGCGACTTCGACAGCAGTTGAACCGTTATCGGAGTAAAATACCTTGTTGAGTCCCACTGGCGTGATTTCCACCAGTTTTTGTGCGAGTTGAATCGCGGGGATGTTGCTGTATCCAAGCAGCGTGGTGTGTGCTATTTTGTCCAGCTGCGTCTTGAGTGCTGTGTTTAATTCAGGGTGATTGTGCCCGTGGACGTTCGTCCACATGGAAGCCGTTCCGTCAATATACCGATTTCCGGTGGTGTCTATAAGGTAGCACCCGTCACCGCGTTCAATGATGACGACATCCTCCGTGAGCCAATCTTGCATCTGCGTGAATGGATGCCAGAGGTAACGCTTATCCGAAGCAACAAGCGTCTCTTTATCCAACATGCGGCTTACCCATCATTCTTATTTTGACCTTAGTCATGACCCAACCGTGGAAACCTACCCTTTGAGTTTCGCGTAATGGACTAGCGGTTCCAAACCGAGTTGATTATAGGTGCCTGTTTTCGGTACAATAATTTCAAGCACCCTATTCCGGTAATTTGTATGGAAATCCTCCGGTTGCGCTTGAATCGGAAAGATACTTGTAAAGCCGTTGGGGAAGGAGCTTGTCCGTCCAACAACATCTTCAAACCGAGGGTCTTCCATTTGCCCTGTTTTCGGATTTATAGGTAGATGCGTCTGAACAGTCACAGTCGTTTCGGGTGCTGGTGTAGCCTCTATAGCACATGGCGAACTTAGACAGACTTCATAATCATAGTCTGGCATTCTATCAGGAAGATCGAACGTTTTCTTCGCTGCAGAATGGGGGACCCATCGCGGGAACTCGATCTCAATTCGGTAATAATCTGCCATTTCTGCGACTTGATTAACCATTCCGTAACGCCGGTATCGTTCTTTTGTATCATCGGCGTAAATTGCGCCATCTATATCTACTGCCCCGGGTGCCGTTGTCCGTTGTGCTGGCAGCGCGGTAACCAGAGCAGAACGCGCACCGATGAGCAGTGGCGTTGCGACGAGTGACATAATCCAACCGTAGAACGCTGCACCGTAGCGCGGCTGTTCGGACGTTGAACCGAATTCGTCTTTAAACCGGTAGATACCTTCAGTGATCGCGATGACGATTCCGAGAAAGATCATCAAGTTGCCTGTACTGGAGAAAAGGTCGGGAGTTTGTCCTCGAAATCCGATAAAGAAAAGGATAAGAGGATAGAGTGTTAGGTTGATGAGGCTGTTAATCCCGGTAGATACGGCGGCACTAAACACCCGTGGGCTTCCCGCCATCTCTTCAAGCCGCGTTTTAAAACTCGCTGAGAACGCACCGAGGATGGGTTGTCCGAGCATCGCTAACAAATTGAAGGGCGCACGGAGCCTTGAGTCTGGTACCTCTGGTATCTGCACAAATTCTTCGGGAATGCCTTGTGTTTTGCCTTGTTTGGGTTTTCCTGTTTCGTCTGTTCCGCTGTCTGTAGTTTCTGGTTTAACGAAAGTCTCAAAAAATTTACGATTTATCTCAATATACGATTCCCATTCGCTTGGGACATCACTTTGCATAGAGATCGCGTCAACCGGACACGCAGGTTCACACGCCGCGCAGTCAATACACACATCTGGGTCAATGTAAAGCTGGTTCTCACCTTCGCTGGTGTGTATGCAGTCCACAGGGCAGACATCAACGCATGCAGTGTCCTTTACATCAACACACGGTTCACAAATTATGTAAGCCATCTTTCCCCTCCTTTTTGCGGATGCTTCACTGTTAAGTATACCACAATTATGTGCCAATGGCAAGCGAATATTCCTGTTTTCGGCAGTTTGACAAATAGGCGGATCGTGCTTATAATAGCGTGGCAACCCAGATGCATAAGGAGATCAAATGTTTAAAGCACCCGAAGATTTTATCGTTGAAGAACTACCGCTTTATGAACCCTCTCGAACAGGGACACATACCTATTTCGCTATTCGGAAACGGAATCTTAGCACTATGGAGGCTATTAACCGGATTGCGCGGGAACTACAGGTGCCTACGCGAGATTTCGGGTATGCTGGCTTAAAGGATAAGAACGCCATTACAACACAGGTATTGTCTGTTGAAGGTGTAGCACCAGAACGGATTTTGAAGATTGAACAACCGAATATTAAAGTCCTATGGGCAGAACGGCACACGCATAAGTTACGGGTCGGACACCTTCGCGGCAACCGCTTTGAACTAACCCTGCGCGATATTCCTCACGATATACTGCCGCTGGTTAAAGCAGTGATGGAGCGATTCGGAACTGAAGGTGTACCGAACCGATTTGGCACGCAACGGTTTGGGAACAAAAACGACTCACATCTGATTGGCAAAGCACTCGTGAAAGCAGAGTGGGAAACGGTAGCGCGTTATATGCTTGCAGATGATGCACCACAAGTAGACAGTGTCGCGCGCCGGATACAACAGGAATTAGCACGGAAGCCTGTCGAAAAGGTGGTAGCTTCTATTCCGTATCGGTTGCGCAAGTTGTACTTATCAGCGTATCAAGCATATCTTTTTAACAGTGTTTTGGAGAAACGGATGCCGCATTTAAGTAGGCTCCTTGAGGGCGACATCGCCGTGAAACATAGCAACGGCGCGCCATTTCTCGTTGGGGACCCGACGGTTGAACAACCGCGGGCAGATGCGTTTGAGATTAGTCCTTCGGGACCCATTTTCGGGTACAAGATGCGGATGCCAACGGGTGATGTACTCGATCTGGAGATAGGGGTCCTTGCGGATGAAGGGGTTCGTCTTGAAAAATTTCGTAAGGTTGCGGGCATTCGGTTACCGGGGACCCGTAGACCCTTACGGATGCCGATACAGCTGCGTGAGGTATCGGCTGTTAATAGCGGTGCAGGAATACGTCTCAGTTTCACGCTCCCAGCGGGTGGATATGCGACGGTGGTGGTGGAAGAACTCTTGGCAAATATACAGCCTTCTCAGGGAATTTAGTTTTTGGGTTTTACTCTTCCTGTGCCGTTTGTTTGGATTTCTGGTATCTGTAATACGTCCATGCCCCGGATGCAAGGAGAACTACCAGCAACACAATAAGACCAATATTAAGGAGATAGCGACCCCGATTAAACTGCCACAACCGTTGATTTGCCAATTCGGCGGCAGGCGTTCCCTTTTGTGCTTTTGTTTTTATCTCTTCCCAATACTTTTTTGCAAGAGCAGGTTGATTCAGCTGCTCTGCAAGTTTCGCGGTGACCACCAGATAGGAGACATCTTGAACGTCTTGCTTCTCTAACGCGTCGGCGAAGGAACTGAGAAGTAAGACTGTTAAATCTTGAGACATTTGTGGGAAATTTGTCGTGCGCTCAATCCCGTTCTGAAAAGCGGTAACAGCACCTTGATGGTTATCTCGGTCAAATTCGATTTGTGCGATCTCGAACCAACTCCTCTTAATAAGTTGGATCGATTGTGCTATATCGCTATAACCGTCAAATGTGAAAGTTGCCGAACCGTAATTCTGGTTACCCTGTTTCGTGTAGAGTGTATATGTTTCGCCAGTTGTTAGTAAATCTGAGGCTTTCCAGTCGTCAAAACGAAACATTCCATCTGCCGCCACAGCCTGTTGATACGCTGTTCCATCTATCCAAACCAGAGCGTCGGCAGCTGAAGCACCGGCTACGCCTTTAACGCTACCATGAATGGCAATAGGATCAAGTGCCCAACCGATGTGGACAGACTCTCCAAGCACCAACTGCAATTCCGCAGTTTTGGAGGCTGGCGTGATGTACCCAACTTTCTTTACGGATATTGTAGAAGTCCCTTGTTGTAGATTCTCTGTGATGAGTTTCGGTGTGTTTCCGACTTCAGCATCGTTGATAAAAATTTGTGCACCATCGGGAAATGTTGTAATCTTAAGCGCGGGACTCAGTTTGAGCAGTGCTGCTTCGACATTGCCTGTTGGGGCAAGAATCGCATCCAAGAATTCAGTATTTGCTCGCAACAACTCGTGAACTTCAACGACGCTCAGCTGCCGATTATCGTCTGAATCAGTCGTATCTGCGGCGAGCGCGTCGTAAAGTTTCTCAAGGAGTGCGGTGCTCTCCGCTTTTTCTGCCGGTTGAATCACATTCAGCGCAGCCGTACCGAGTGTTTCGCGGTTGCCGTAGTAAGCACTTAAGTTTGTATCTTGCGTGTAACCATCAATAATGACAACCGTGCGTTCTCTCTCACTCTCTCTGAACCACCCATTGAGTGTGGAATCCTGAATTCCGTCTTCATCCCCTTCGACAATCAAACGCATTGTGGGCATACCTCTCGGTTTAGTGACCATCCCGTGGAATAGAAAAACCAAAGTGTCTTGTGCCTGAGTCTGCTGTCCGATGTCTTGGAGGAGGGCGTGGATCTCTTCCGTTGTTGCATTCTCGCCTTCAACACGGTAAATTTGCTCACTCGGCACCTTTCCTCGTGATGTTAGGAGTTCGGTGAGTGAATTCAGTGGTTCATGTGCCCGTGCATCCGGCGTTGTGTCTACGAGCAGCCAGTATGTGCTGGAATCAACCGAGAACGCTGGTACCGATAGGGTGAAAGCGAGGACAATATAGATAAAAATGGGGGTAAAAACGGTGTTCATCTTTGACATGTTTCTATCCGCGAATGGTCTTTCAAAACTGTTTAACAATGTAGTGTAGCAAAAATCCGAAGCAATTGCAAGAAAAAGAACAAGTTTGGGTGGTAAAATGTCTAAACTTTTAATGAAGCATTGCGTCAAAATAGGTAAAGTCTTTTTGATGTTGCTTGCAAATTATAACTTGCTTTTAGAAAATTAAAGTGGTTGTCTCATATTTAAAGCGTGCTTAGAAGTTAGTACTGGCACCAGACCGAATTGAAGAGACTCGCATTGACGCTGTAATCTATATAATAATACGGTTTTGGTGAACCTTACAACTTCCCAAAACTGACGTGTTAGAAAGTGTTAAACCGGCACAGGGTGTATGCTTGGAAAGCATGCCTATAAGCGTCGGAATGGACAAGGAGATGTTAATGATTCACGGGAAATTAAAGTTATCTGTTTTATCAAGACTCGCAGCGTTCCGAGGGGTGCTGCGTGCTGGTTTCCAAAAAGTGCCTTTGAAAACCATTCTTATCCTTCAGTTTGCAGTCGTTCTTTGTGTCGGGGCACAAGAACCTGTCGGTGAAATTGACTTATCACAACCTTTAACCCTTGAACAATGTATCCAGATAGGTTTAGAAAAATCGACGAGTATGCGAAATGCGCGCCTGAGTCTTGCCATACAAGAACTTCGCGTAAAAAATGCGCGTGCCGGGTATTTCCCACAAATTTTTACAAACGGCAACTACGATTTTTCTGACCGTGTTGATTTCGGATTTGAACCTGAAAACTATAATTTAGGGTTGCGCGGACAATATACACTTTGGGATAACGGACAAAGAGAGGGGAGTTTCGCACAAGCGAAAGAAAACCTGACTGCTACTGTTAGCCGAAATGAAAGAACTAAACAAGACTTAATTCTTGATATTACGGTCGCTTACTACGATGTTCTTAAAAGGCAGGAACTCGTGAAAGTCAGTGAACAGGTTTTCGCGAGATCGCAGGAAAACACACAGCGGACAAGAGATTTTGTAGAAGCAGGCACCCTTATCCCGGCAGATGTCGCAACTGCTGAAGTTCGTGAAGCAAATGATGAGTTATCGTTGTTGAACAATCGTAACGCACTCCAAATTGCCCAAGCGACGCTGCCTCGGCTCCTCGGATTAGATCCTGGTGTTTTGCTCACTGTTTCTGTTGATGAGTCTTATCAACTCTACCAAGATCGCGGGACGATTGAGCGGATAGAGATGCCACTTGAGGAGGCTAGCCAGATCGCACTTAGCAATCGTCCGGAGTTTCAAGAGCGGGAGGCACAAATAAAATCTCAGGAATGGAGCCTCACCTTGGCGAAATTACAGCGCTGGCCCCGTTTGAACGCAGATGTTGACTACAACGTTGCCCTTGATGATTACCTCCGTGAGCGTGAGAATTTTTCTGACTTCCGAAGTTGGAGCGCAGGTGTGTCCCTGAATTTCACTCTCTTTGATGGTGGTGTTTTGGGAAACCGTGTTAAAGAATTGAACATGCAGTTGGAGCAAAGTCGTGAAAATGCGAGTGATTTAGAGCGGAGCGTTGCGCTCGCTGTTCGGCAAGCCTATCTGAATCTTGAGCGAGGTGAAATCGCTGTTGATATCTCCAAAAAACAGGTTACTAATGCCCAGTTGAGTTTAGAGGTCATTCAAGGGCGATTTGACGTTGGCAAAGCGATCTTGCTTGAATTGCTTGATGCCCAGACGAGTTACGCACAAGCCTTGACGAATGAGGTCAATGCATTCTACGACTATAAAATTACACAGATCCGTCTACAAGATGCTATGGGGGTATTACAATAGCATGAAGAATCGCAAAAAGTGGATCATCATCGGGATAGTTGCTGTGGTCGTTATTTCTGTTGGCGCTATCGGTGCTACCCGTATGAACTTTGGTCAAAATAAAGAGGAGGCTGAGGTCAAACAGGAAGTTGTCCGCCGCGGCGAATTCCTTGTTCGTGTGCGTGAATCTGGCACCTTACGCTCTTTTATAGAGGTGGATGTCCGCTCAAACGTGGAAGGCGAGATCGTTGAAATCCTCGTTGATGAGGCGCAAAAGGTCGAGATGGGACAACCCCTTCTTCGCATTGATGAAAAACAAATTTTGGAGCAGAAGAAGCAGGCGGAGGCGAACTTGAATGCACGCCAGGCTGAACTTGAACGAGCACAGCTCAGGATTGAAATTACTGAGAAACAGCAGGAGAGTAGTCTCGCACAAGCGAAGAATTCTGTTTTAAAGGCACAAGCGACTTTAGATTCGTTCGTCGCAACCACACAGCAACGGATCACAGAGGCTGAATCGCTGGTTGCGACAACAAAGAACTCACTTGATCAAGATAATATCGCCTTGAAGCAGGCAGAAATTGGATTGGGACAAGCAAAACTAACCCTTGAACGCGCAGAGTCCGCTGTTGAGTCGGCTAAAATCTCGTATGAGACGACAGTGTCCGAGCATGAGCGTAACAAAGAACTTTATGATAAGCAACTCATTTCAAAGCAAGCACTCGAGGACTCTCAGAGGCAACTTATTGTCGCTAAGACACAGTACGATACCGCCCTTAAAGAGGTGGAATCACAAAAAGAGACTATAAAATCTCAAGATGAGAACCTCAACGCACGGAAGAAAGCCATAGAAAGTCGACAAACGACGCTCGATCTAAATAAAAAGAACGTTGAGACGCTTAAAGAGTCCCTAAAAGCACAGCAGAAGCAGTACGATGCGGAATTTGAGGATTCACAAACCCGACTCCAACAGATACAAGAGACGACAGAAGAAGAAAAGGAGTTGACGATACATTCAAAGGTGAGCGCGGAAGCGGGTCTCCTCCAAGCGGAAAGCCAACTCAAATCTCAGCAGGAACGCTACGAATGGACGACTGTCACTGCACCTATGGCAGGAACGATTACGCGACTTATCGTGGAAGAGGGTGAAATTATCACCTCCGGCCGTTCTTCGTTTTCACGTGGCGAAGCGATCATGCGTATCGCTGACCTCGACCAGATGATTGTGAGGACACAAATCAACCAAGTGGAGATCGGAAAAATAGAGGTAGGACAACGCGCCGAAATCACCGTTGATAGTTATCAGGGTCGTGTCTTTCCCGGTAAAGTGAGCGAGATTTCACCGAGTGCGACCCAGCGCGGTCCCGGAAATCAGAGTTCTGTGATCACATTTGAAGTGGATATAGAAGTCACCGGGGCACCTTCTGAATTGCTGCCCGGCATGTCAGCAGATGTCGATATCATTGTGTTTGAAGAATCGGATATCCTACAACTACCGATTCCAGCCGTGCTCAGCCCGGAGGTTTTCACTGTTAAAGCCAATGTAAACGCCGCAGATCTCGGACGATTTCAGGAAGGTCAAGAACTCAAAATTCGGAATCTTATTGGAAAAGAGTTCTCTGGACGGGTCGGCAAAATCGACCGTGAGCAGACGCATGGCAACCTTGACATTTTGCTTGAAGGCGCACAAAAAGGCTTGCGCAAAGGTCCAACAGAGATCAGCATTGTTCTCTCCGACCAGAATGTCCTTCCCAATATAGAGGCACAAGTTAGTAGTGAAAAACAGTACTTTGTTAAGTTAGATACGGGTGAACCCAGCAAAAACAAAAAGGAAAAAGGCGTTAAAACCCATATTACAATCGGGCAGCGCAACAACACACACTTTCAAATCACGGGCGGTCTGAAGGAAGGCGATCGCGTTTTTGTGCCTTCTATGCAAGAATTAACAAAGGGACAAATAGAGAATGAAGATGACGATAAATAATAGATGCCGTATTGTTAGCACAAGTTTGCTAAGTTCTCGTTTTATTTTTTCAAATCTATTTTTTCAAATCTATACTTAAGGAGAAATATTATGTTAATAGATGTACGAGATTTGACAAAAGTCTACCAAATGGGCGATGTGCAGGTACACGCGCTGCGAGGCGTGAGTTTCAACATAACACAAGGTGAATTTATCGCTATTATGGGACCATCTGGTTCCGGTAAATCAACCATGATGGATATTTTAGGGTGTCTCGCAACGCCAACATCGGGTGATTACTTCCTTGAGGGCGAAGAGGTCGGCAAGCTATCTGATAATCGCCTGGCGGACATTCGCAATAAGAAGATCGGTTTTGTGTTTCAATCGTTTAACCTACTGCCTCGGACGAGCGCGCTCAACAATGTTGAATTGCCACTTATTTACTCTGGTTTGGGTAGAAAGGAACGAAAACGACGCGCATTTGAGTCCTTGGAAGCCGTCGGTTTAGCGGATCGGGTTGATCACAAGTCGACCGAGTTATCTGGTGGGCAAATTCAGCGTGTTGCAATCGCTCGTGCTTTAGTCAACAAACCCTCAATGATTTTTGCCGATGAACCGACAGGAAACTTGGACACGCGTTCCGGTGAAGAAATTATGGCAATTTTCAACCGACTGAACGATGAAGGCAATACCATCATCATGGTGACACACGAAGCGGAAGTCGCTGAGCATGCAAAACGGGTACTCCACATCCGAGACGGTCTAATTGAACGAGATGTCAGACAGAATGGATATGAGGAAACTGCTGCTGACTGATAAATGGGGATATAAGTAAAAAAAGGTTATTACCCCGTTTGTAATGAACGCAACTGCAGACGAACTCCGTCCGACACAACTATGAACCACGTCAAAATTACGACGCCGTCCCGCTTACACTTTTCGCTGCTTGACTTAAATGGGGCATTAGGACGGGTTGATGGTGGATTCGGGCTTGCGATTGCTGAACCTAATTTCCAAATCATCGCTGAGCGGGCAACAAATATTGATATTGCCACTTCTGTGTATCGTGACCGCGCCGTTGCTGTTCTCCAACGATTTCAAAAAGCCTATCCGTTTCCGGGCATTAAGTTAACGTTTGAATCTGAAATCCCGATGCATTGTGGGTTCGGGTCTGGAACCCAACTCGCACTTGGCATTGTCCAGGCAGTCAATGTGTTGTATCAACTCGGACTTGGTATTCAAGAACTCGCACAGGCTGTTGGACGTGGTGGTACTTCAGGGATTGGCGTTGCCGCGTTTGATACCGGTGGGTTCATCGTGGATGGTGGGCACCGTTTTCCTGAAGAAAAAGCTTCGTTCCTTCCCTCCTCTGCTGTCGGTGATATTCAACCACCACCGATTTTACTCCGTTATTCGTTCCCAGAGTTGCCGCTGCTGATTGTGATGCCGAACTGTTCGAGAATTTACGGCGATACAGAGGTTGAACTGTTTCGAACGCTGTGTCCACAACCCGCGTGGGTCGCACAGAAACTTTCACACATCTTACTGCTCCAGGTACTTCCTTCCCTAATTGAAAATGATATACCGAACTTTGGCAAAGCCTTAAACGGTATTCAGACGTTTGGCTGGAAAAGAGTAGAAATTGAGGCACAAGGTGCTGAGCTGCAATTGACGCTTGACTACTTGCATGACAGCGATGCATTCGGTGCCGGTGTTAGTAGTTGGGGACCAGCGATTTGTGTGATAGCGGAAGATATTGAGAGGCTAAAACACGAAACCGAAGCATTCCTGAAAACGCTACCGAATGGCGGGACCTGCTTTATTACACAAGCAAATAACCTTGGCGCAAGCGTTGTGTCAGGTTAAAAACAAAAACGGACGGATGTCATCAGCCGCCCGCTCGTGTTATTTATTGTTATCAAACGTTCCGCTACAAAACCTCGCCTTTGAAGGCGGGGATGTAGTAGCGGTTAACACCTTGTGTGAAGAAAAAGACTTGATATTTGCCTAAAAATCTGATACAATATTCATTAGTATTCGGCATTGGTTGTGAGTTGATGCACTGGTATATTGCTTGATATTGAGACAACTACGTAAAAGCCCATATACCTCATAAATATCTAAAATATGCTCGACACGTGTTTGGGAAATCCGAGTCATGTCGTATCCCATGAGAATGTAAAGATGACAACACGTCAAAATGTTCATAAGGCACTTCGGTGCGAGGTCAGGATAGTGTCCTTTGCGGTTAGGCATAGTCAGACTTTTGTTTTTGACATTCTCAAAACAAAAGCAATGTCGTTTGATCCCACAAATGCTTTCGCTTAGCACAACTTTGCGGAAGCCTCGCCCTTAAGGACGAGGTCTATCACTTGTTGCTTGTTATCCCTTACTTGGGGAATAATACGGATTGTCCCCAGAAGCGTGATCAGTTGTATCAATCACGTGCTTAATTTCAGGAAAAACTTCCTGAATCATCGCTTCAATGCCGTGTTTGAGCGTAACATTTGCCATGCCACACCCTTGGCACCCACCCCCCATGTGGATATAGATAGAATCCTCTTCAACATTCAGCAGTTCTATTTGTCCACCGTGTGCGGCGACGGCGGGGTTAATCCGTTCATCAATGAGTTCCTGAATCTGTTGTGCCTTCGGGTTATCCCAAGTAGGCGTGTTCGGGTTTTCGATGTTGAACCCACTTGAATTCAGGTCGTCGACATAATCAATCACAGTACCTTGAAGATCCGGCACGCTTTCGGCATCGACGAGTACATTAAAATTCTCACATTCAACAACAATGTCGCCCGCTTGGGCTTCAGTAGCTAAACCGAGGCTGTATTGGAATGCCGTGGCAGTTCTGCCTTGGATGCTAATACGTAGGCCTTCAACTTCAGCTTCTTCGGCTTCTATCACTGCGCGAATTTTCTCTTGCGCGGCTTCTGTCACCGTAAGCAGAGGGGTTTCATTTCCCGTGAACTTCTTCAAGAAATTCTTCATAGGTGCCTTCCGTGAGTGGTGTTATGCAGCAGTCTTTCCTACCCAAGACTGATCTGTCTGAAATTCTCCCATTTCATCATACAACACGCGCAATCGTTTAATTGCCTCAATCTCCAGTTGTCGAACCCGCTCTCGGGTGACTTCCAAAGCAACGCCAATTTCGCGAAGCGTCTTACGTTCTCCATCTTCGAGTCCAAAACGCATTTTCAGTACTTTCTGTTCTCGGTCCGGTAGTCTTTTAAGAAATTGGGCGATCAGATCTTCGTTAATCATTTCCGCAATAGGACCTTCTTCGCCGCTGGTCGCGGGGTCCTCGATTAAATCACCTAATGTTGCGGCGGAGCGTTCATCGCTAAGTTGTAAGTCCATTGAAATCGCATCAGCGTTAAACGTTAAAATTTCCTCAACTTGTCTCAGGGACAGATCTAAAGCTTCTGCTATTTCGTCGCGTCGAGGTTCACGTTGCAGTTCTTGGCATAGTGCTGCGTAGACAGCGTCAAACTTATTCATCTTCGCAACTACATAGGAAGGTAATCGAATGGAGCGAGAGAAATTATCAAGCGTACGCATAATCGCTTGTTTAATCCACCAGATCGCGTACGTACTGAATTTAAAACCCTTCCTATAATCAAATTTACCCGCTGCTTTAATCAGTCCAATATTTCCTTCTTGAATCAGATCTTCGAGTGGGACGTTGTGTCCTTGGTATTTCACAGCGATTGAAATAACGAGCCGTAAGTTCGCTTGTACGAGCTGATCTCTTGCGTGCTCCGCATCCGCAGTATAACCATTCTCCGTTTCACCAGCTTCAATGCGTTTCGCCAACTCAACTTCTTCTTCACGGGTCAGCAGGCGGTGCCCTGCTACGCTTCGGAGCCAACTCGTTAAAGCACTCTGATCGCTCCCGCTCCCTTTATAACTCTCTGGAGGTTCTGTTTCCTCTGCTGGATATGTTGAATCCATATAAGGATCAACACTTTCAATACTTGTCGTTTCACCGAGAAATTCGGCTTCCATCTTTCTCCTCTCCTTTTATGAGGCTTGATAAAATAATACAAACGTTAATGATACATTATGTTAAAACGTTTTGTCAAGTAAAATGTTTAAAAAAAAGTAAAATTTCCCTGAAAAACTGAGATAACAAGACAT
The DNA here is from genome assembly GCA_965208735.1 of Candidatus Poribacteria bacterium. Classification (GTDB taxonomy): domain Bacteria; phylum Poribacteria; class WGA-4E; order WGA-4E; family WGA-3G; genus WGA-3G. The sequence goes on along the minus strand of CBDBPM010000002.1, from coordinate 5,513,680 downwards.
TCTAACACAATTTTGCCAAAAAAACAACATAAAATGTAGTCAAACCGTTATTTCGCTCAAACATGAACGCGTATTGACTCATTTATTTTTCCGAAAATATGCCATCGGTTCTTGGAGAAGGACTGAATTCGTTTACTTTGTGCAACCTAAACTATAGACATAAGTACATTAAGTTGCGTGTCCGATCAGTAGAACCGCTGCTGGCAATGAGGTCGCTTCTGTTGTTTCAAATGCCCTACTGATACATGAAATCTCATCGTCTGTTTCTAACATCTCGTAAGGTAGATGCCACGCCTTCAGTGTCGGTTCCAGAAAACTCGCTACAGAATCAACCCATTGTCCATCTGCGTCTCGGTTGTGATACCCACGATACCCAATAAATACGACTACCGGCACCCGCATGTTGACCACTGTGCCTCGGATCGCATCGCCAGATTCCAGAAAACCTGTATTTTGGATAATTATTACCGGTTTTTTGTTACCTACGTACAAACCAGATGCGACAGCGAATGCTTCACCTTCGCGGGTTACCGTAATTACCTCAATGCCGGGTTCTGCCCGTAAAAGTTCATAAATCCGCGCACTGCCATTGTCTGGTACACCTACAGCGTGCGTGATTCCCTGTTTTTTTAATTCATTTACAATCTTGTCTGCTGATGCCAATGCGCGCTCCTAAATCCTAATGCGCCCCCAGACCCGGTAGGTGCGGTTTGGAACCGCACCGGACTTCGCCGAGAGATTACCGAATTAATTTTTTAATCTTCATTCCGCCTGCCCTGTGATTGTGATTTCTACTGTCGCCCTTCAACCAGCGCATCAACAACCGTCGGGTCGGCAAGCGTTGAGGTATCACCAAGGTCAGCGATGTCGCCTTCCGCTATTTTACGGAGGATGCGGCGCATAATCTTGCCGGATCTTGTTTTTGGCAGCGCAGGCGTAAACTGAATCTTGTCGGGTGCGGCGATCGGTCCGATATGTTGTCGGACTGCTTGTTTGATGCCCGTTTCTACTGCATCGGATGCAGATTCACCCGTCATGAGCGTAACATACGCATAGATACCTTGCCCCTTGATGTCGTGTGGATAACCGACGACTGCTGCTTCCGCGACTGCCTCATGTTGACCGATTGCCCCTTCAACTTCTGCTGTACCCAATCGGTGCCCTGAAACATTCAGGACATCGTCCACGCGTCCCGTAATCCAATAGTAGCCGTCTTCATCGCGCAGCACGCCATCGCCTGTCATATAATAGCCGGGGAATCGGCGAAAATAGGTGTCTAAAAACCGCTCATGATCTCCATAAACCGTTCGCATGATGCCGGGCCACGCCGTTTTAATACAGAGATAACCAGTCGCAGGGTTGCCTTCCACCTCATTGCCTGCTTCATCAAGTATTACGGGTTCGATTCCAAAGAACGGGAACGTCGCCGACCCCGGTTTCAACGGCGTTGCGGCAGGCAGCGGAGTCATCAGGATACCGCCGGTTTCGGTTTGCCACCATGTATCCACAATCGGGCACCGTTTCTCGCCGACGATGTTGTAATACCACAGCCATTCCGGTTCTTTAATCGGCTCACCTACCGTGCCGAGGAACCTGAGCGTGGACCTGTCGTATTTTTCGACCCATGTATCGCCTTCCTTCATCAACGCCCGCAGTGCTGTCGGCGCGGTGTAGAAGATATTAATCTGATGCTTTTCGACGACTTGCCAAAAACGTCCGAAGTCTGGATAGTTCGGCACGCCTTCAAACATTACACTAATCGCACGATTCGCGAGTGGACCGTAGATGATGTAAGAGTGCCCCGTAATCCAGCCTATATCGGCGGTGCACCAGTAGACATCACCTTCATGGTAATCAAAGACCTGTTGATGTGTATAGGACGTATAGACGAGGTAACCACCTGTGGTATGCAAAACCCCCTTCGGTTTTCCTGTTGAGCCAGACGTGTACAGGATAAAGAGCGGATCTTCGGCATTCATAACTTCCGGTTCACATTCCGCCTCGGCATCTGCCATCGCTTCATGCCACCAGATATCACGCGATGCATCGAAATCGACTGTGTCACCTGTACGCGCCACGACGACAACTTTTTCAATAGACGGGCATTCTGCCACAGCTGCATCGGCATTCGCTTTCATCGGTATATCGCTGCGCGGACCCCGCATTGCCGTGTCTTGTGTGATGAGCATCTTACACGCTGAGTCATTAATCCTGTCTCGGAGGGATTCCGCTGAAAAAGCACCGAAAACGATGGAGTGAACAGCACCGATCCTCGCGCACGCTAACATCGCAATCGCCAGCTCTGGCACCATCTGTAAATAGATACAGACGCGGTCGCCTTTTTCAACGCCTTCTGCTTTCAGGACATTAGCAAACTTTTTGACCTCAGCGAGGAGTTCATTGTAACTGAACGTCTTATCTTCGGATGGATCGTTTCCTTCCCAGATAATAGCCGTTGCATCACCGTGTCCTGCCTCTACATGGCGGTCAAGACAGTTATAACAAGCGTTCAGGGTGCCGCCTTCAAACCATTTAATATCGCCGTTAACAAAGTCATAATCGCGAACTGTATCCCATTTCTGATACCATGTCAACCGTTCCGCAACCGTTGCCCAAAACGCTTCTGGGTCTTGAATCGATTCGGCATATTGTGTTTGATATGCTTCAAAACTGTCAACGTGTGCATCACCGATCGGATAAGCAGTCTCCATCGGTGGAAAAATATTATTAGCCATTTTATATTTTCGTCTCCTCTACAAATCAATCTGCAGTTCTCAAAATCCCTCTACAAGTTGTATAGGATATATTCTAAAGGAAAACAGTGAGCATGTCAACTGCAATTAAAGGATATTTGTATCAGGACGTGAATTTAATGACGCTGAGCAATTCCGAAATTGCAAATATACCTTGCGTTCTTAATAGGAAATGAGGTATAATTACCAATCAACGAACTGCTTATTTTTCATGGCATAGCGGGTATAGAACGATTGTCAATAGGAACAGACAACCAATAGAAATACAATATTACCGGGATCCAAACGGCAGGCAACCTTTCATTGAATGGTTTAAATCCATTCGAGATAGAAACACGCGAAACAGAGTAGAAAGACGACTTAAACGGCTTGAAGATGGCAATTTTGGTGATTGCCAATCTGTGGGTGGAGGTGTTTTTGAATTGCGTCTCCACTTTGGACCAGGATATCGCATCTATTTTGGTCAAATCGATAACAGACTTATTCTTCTGCTTTGTGGTGGGGACAAAACCTCACAACAACGGGATATTGAATTTGCTAAATCATATTTGATAGAATATAAGGAGACACGCCGATGAGAGAGATGGGAAACTGGAATGAGTACTTTATTGAATACCTTGCCACCGACCGCGAGGCAGCGATTGATTATCTTCAGTTGACCTTAGAAGAATACCTTACTGATGACGATCTGCCCTTCTTTCTAAAGTGCCTCCGGACTTTTATAGCATCACAAGGTGGAGTTGTTGAAATTTGCAAACGAACTGATATTGATACCGAAACGCTTTTAAATATGCTCTCTAATCAGGATGCTACACGATTATTAGATACGTTCAGTGCTCTGTTGAACACGCTTAAGCATCGTCTGGTGATTGAAGATACACACGCTAAGCATCTGGCACCTGCGAAACAGTTCCCAACCAGTCAATAGCGATTTCCACGGCTCGCTTTGCACATTCCAGCAGGTCTTTAGCGTGCTTGCGTAAGTTTATGAGAGCGTGGGAATTTGCTAAAAAATAAGGGATGTATAAAGTTTTTGACATGCACTTATGAGAAGTCCTTCCTTGTAGCATAAACTTTCAGTTTGTGCCTCGGCCTTTCACAATCCAGACGTGTAAAGTTTTTGGCGCAATTAGATTAATAAAAGCACAACCATCCCTGTAGCATAGGCTGTTAGCCTGTGCCAAATATCGCATGTAGCATAGCCTGTTAGTTTCCTGTGCAAAGTATTTCCCAATCCGCGAAAATCCGAGATCCAGAAAACTATCAACAAGACACGCGTGTCATTTTTTATATATTTTTGTTCAACAAACATTAACACTATTGAAATAAGGAGATAAGCGATGCTTGAAACGATCAGCCTAGAGATTTTAAAGAAAATAGCTCCAGAGATTGCCAAAAAGGTGGCCGGTGGGGCTGAGCGGACGTACCAAAGGTTAAAGTCAAAAATCTCCAATGCTTGCCACCGGTACGATGAAAGTTACCGTGAACGCCATGGGGAGGTCAAAGTTTCCTGTGTTGAGATGCGGAAACCAATATCGCTTGATGATGTCTATGTAGCAGTTCAGTTTTTAAATCAGCACACAGCATTACAGTATAGGTCGTCCGAAGAGGTTGAACAGGCATTTCGAGAAAGAGGTAGACGATATTTCGATTCAACTTCGGATGAACGCCAGAATGGAACACAGGCCGCCAACGACGAACAGTATCTAATGTTGCTTGGTGGTCCCGGTATTGGAAAATCAACGTTTCTCCGCAAAGTTGGACTTGAAGCATTAAAAGGAAAGGATGGAAACTTTAAATACCAATGTATTCCCGTCTTTCTTGAGTTAAAGAGATTTAACGAGGACCAAATTGATATTGAGGCTTTGATTACCAGAGAGTTTGAAGTATGTGGTTACCCTTATCCAGCACAGATGACAAACGCTGCTTTGAAATCTGGTAAACTCCTAATACTCTTTGATGGACTTGACGAGGTGCCAACAGATCATGTTCACAACGTCATTCTTAAAATTGGTGATTTCGTCGATCAATATAGCGATAACCGTTTTATCGCCTCCTGCCGTATAGCGGCGTATAAAGGTGGATTTACACGTTTTACTGAGGTGGAGATGGCAGACTTTGATGATTTGCAGATTCAGACGTATATCAAAAATTGGTTTGATTCAACACCTGACAAGTATCGGCAGCAGCTTCACGATGATATGAAAACAGCCAAACGGTGTTGGGAGATGTTGAATGCAAGTGAGCATCTCGCAACCAAAGAGTTGGCACGAAATCCGTTACTGCTCACGCTTTTGTGTGCGGTCTACGATAGATCGCAAACCCTAACGAGAAATCGGGCAAGCCTTTATGAAAAGGCACTCAACGTTTTTCTCGAAGAGTGGGCAGCTGAGAAACTAGTTCATCAAGGCGCATCAATGAACCAATATTTGGACATTGCGGATGAGAAGCGGATGCTCTCTGAAATTGCAGCGAAGAATTTTGAGGCGAACCGTCTTTTTTTTAGTAAAGACGAACTCATTACACAGATTCGAGAGTTCGGTGAGGGCAACGCGAATACGCCACAAACGTTCAATGCCCCTAAAATTTTGGACACAATTCTTATAGATCAGGGGCTTTTTGTCGAGAGAGTCAGGGACTCGTACTCTTTCTCCCACTTGACGTTTCAAGAGTATTTAACGGCAAATTATATTGTAAAGGATACGCGATCCATTAAAGGACTATCGAAAAAGCATTTACACAACGATCAGTGGCACGAAGTCTTTTTGCTAACCTCTGGACTGATGCACGAGGCGGACGACTTGCTTAGGGCGATGGAAGAAGAAGCAGCTAAGTTGATCAATATCGACCTCAAATTGTTGTTCGGATGGGCAGAACAAATCACAGGTACCACAGACAACCGATACAGTAGACATGGTAAACAAGTCTTTGCCATCCGTCAATATTCTCTTCTGTGCCAACTGAATAAGTTTCATAGAACAGTCAAGTATAAGAATAGAGATTCTCAAAATTTCTACTCCAACCTCGGTTTTTATCTCTACCGCACTCTCGACCAAGATATCTATTTACACATCTACTCAGCCCGAGACCGAAACTCCTCCATAGACCTCTATGTCAACCTCTTAGGAGACAGAAACCTCTTAGGGGACCGAGATCTCTACTCAGATCTCGACCGCTACCTTGACCAAGTCCGCCATTTTAGTCTTGATCTACTCCCCTATCACGATTTTTACCGTTACATGGACGTAGACTTCCATTCCTCTGACTTCTCTAAATTTGGAGATAAGTTTGATAAGGAGTTACGCGAACGGATAGAAGTTGTTAAGCGGACAGAGGAGACACAAATCTTCAAAGGCGTGGATTTACAGAGAATGATTCAAAGGTTTAATGAAGAACGGGAATTCATCAAAGCCGTAGGGAAGGGAAAATCTGTTGAACCTCCAATGGAGTCTATTCACGACACATGGCTTGCTGTTTTGGGTATCACTGATGACATGCTCGCAATTTCAGACGAAGAGTTGGATAACTATTATCGATATCTTCGAGCAGTAGAACTCATCATTGAGTGTAAAGAAGCAGCTGGACGTGTTTCACCTGAAGTATGGCAGGAAATTGAGGAGAAGCTGCTGACTTCAGGAATATAAGAACACGCGAGATTCTCACATCCGAAATATCAAGGAGCCTGTGAAATAGATTCCAACCAGTCAATGGTGGTTTGTTCATCTTGTTCAATAGCGATTTCGACTGCTCGTTTTGTACATTCCAGCGTAAGTTTATGGAAGCCTGAGAATTTGCTAAGAAATAGGGGTGTGTAAAGTTTTTGACACGCAATTATGAGAGGTCCTCCGTTGTAGCATAAATTTTCAGTTTGTGCCTCGTCCTTTCACAAACCTAAAAAGCTTCCTTCTGACAACCCACTGCCGAAATATTTACACCCCAGAGTGCCGTTTTATGTTTTGTCAATCTGGTTGGCATTTGCTTTACCGGATGTAGTATAATTGCACTGAGAGTAAAGACTTGTTGGTCGGTAGGTTCAAGACAAAGAAAGAGAGCGAATATGTTAGGCAAAACGCTTGGTTTCACGAGTAGTTCTGTTAATAGAAAGCCCACCGGCGTGTTCGTGATTTTTCGTAGATTTTCGTTCGGTTAACATTAGATCTAATTGAAACAGGCAGGTAAAGAATGCTTGAATGGATTTTAAAAAAGGTGCTTCCAATATTTTCAAAAGAAGTATGGGAGCGCGTTAAGAACAGACACCAAGATTCAAAAAATGCCGCTCACGATTACGATACTCCCTATAAGAAACGTCACGGTCAACTCCAAGTCTTTTGCGTTGGAATGGAAGCACAGAGATCGGTTGACGACATTTATGTAGTCGTTCAGTTCTTGGCTAAAAGGAAAGCAACAAAGCATAACTCTACCGAAGACGTTGGAAAGGTATTTCTACAGAAAGGTAGAGGGTATTTCACTTCAACTTCAGATGAACGCCAAGACGGGATGAGGGTTGCCACTAACGAACAGTATCTGATGGTGCTCGGAGTTCCCGGTGTTGGAAAATCGACCTTTCTCCGCAAGATTGGACTTGAGGCACTGAAAGGAGAAGATGGAAACTTTGAACACCAATGTATTCCCGTTTTTCTTGAACTGAGGAGGTTCACCAAGGATCCGATTGATATTGAGGCATGGATTATCAACGAGTTTAAGGTATGTGGCCATCCATATCCTGAGCAGTGGGCAAACGCTAAGTTGGAAGCGGGTGAACTGCTGATACTTTTTGATGGTCTTGACGAGGTGCCAAAACCAAACGTTAGCAACGTCATCAATAAAATTAGGGATTTCATCGATCAATATAGCCAAAACCGCTTTATCGCCTCCTGCCGCGTAGGGGCGTACAAAGGAGAGTTTACAAATTTCACTGTAGTGGAGATAGCAGACTTTGATGATTCACAGATTCAGGGTTACATCAACAAATGGTTTGCATCACCCTCCAATCGGGAGGTCGAAACTGCTCAACGGTGTTGGCAAGCATTGAATAATCCAGAGCATCAAGCAACCAAAGCGTTAGCACAGAATCCTTTATCACTCGCGCTATTGTGTCAGGTTTATGAAGACTCAGAGGATTTTCCAGCAAGTCAAGCGATTTTGTATGAAAAAATTCTTAACATTTTTTCCAAAAAGTGGACAGCAGAGAAACATGTTAGTAGAGACCTACCAGTGAGTCCGTATTTGGCTATTCCGACTGTAAAGGATCTCCTTTCTGAAATTGCAGCAGAGAACTTTAAGGCAGACCGTCTTGTTTTCAGTGAGGACGAACTCATTGATCAGATTCAAGAATTCTACCAACGGAGGACCAATACATCCTCAAATTTTGACGCTTCCGGAATCTTAGACGCAATTCTTATTGATCCGGGGCTTTTCGTTGAACAGGCTAATGGCATCTACTCTTTCTTTCACCTAACGTTTCAAGAGTATTTAACAGCAAACCATTTCGTCAAAACGCAATCAATTCAGAACTTGGCTTCTAATCATTTACATGATGATCGATACAGAGAAATTTTCTTGTTTACTGCTGGCCTGATGGGCAAAGTAGACAATTTGCTTCTGGCAATGGAAGCGGAAACTATTGAGGACATTAATACCCTTGAACTTGAAGAACTGTTCCGATGGGCAGAAAAGATTACAGATGGCCCAAATGATCGATACGACAGAATTGCCAAACAACTTTTTGCTATCCGTCAATTCTTTTCCCTATGGATGCTCAACCAAATTTATGAAGAGGTCAACTATACTTCCTATGACGACCCAGACTATGATGACCTAGGTTATGACGACTCAGAACTTAACCGGAGTAGCGACCAAGATTTTGAATTCTACTTTTACCCTAACCCGGGCCAAGATCTATACCGAAGACTCGAACAGGACCTCCACCAAGGTCTTGACCTAAACTTTTTATCCACACAAAATCATTGTGGGTTCAACCGATATCGAGACCTCTACCTTGACTTCTGCTGGAAGTCCGGGATCGCCCGAGACCCCTACATAAACCTCTACCAAGATATTTACCGATATATGGATTCTAATTCCTATCCTCTTAGATTTTCTAAGTTCGGAGATCAATTTAGCAAAGAATTGGACAACCGAATAGTGGTTGTTGAGCGTATGGAACAGATGAAAATTTTCAATGGTGTGGATTTACAACGTATGATTCAGCAGTTTAAAGCACACCAGGGATTCATCAGAGCAGCAGATGCAGGGGAATCTGTTAAACCACCAAAGGAGTCTATTCAAGACACAGGGCTTTCAGTTTTGGGTATCACCAAAGACATGCTCAAGATTCCACCCGAGGAGTTAAATGCCTATGTTCTGTATATTGAGGCGGTGGAGCTTATCTTTGCGTGCAAAGCAGCATCTATACGTGTTTCACCGGAAGTATGGCAGGAAATTGAGGGCGATTTTTTAATGACCTTTAATGACAGAAGAATATCTGAAGCTTTCATATTCAAAATGTTAAGAGATTTAGATTTGTGAAACAGATTCCAACCAGTCAATAGCAGTTTGTTCGTCTTGTTCAATGGCGATTTCGACTGCCCGCTTGGCATATTCCAGAAGGTCTTTAGCCTGCTCGCGTAAACTAAAGGATTCGACAACTTTCTGTTGGATTTCAGCTTGCTTTTCGTGGTGCAGAATGGGGATAACTGTCCCAGCTACTTGGTCTGGTCTCCAATGGAGAATGACTGACCCACCTACATCCCGATTAATTTGCTCTTGTGTCAGGATGGAATTAAGCACCAGAGTTAAGTATTCGTTTCCGATCTTATCCGTTTTGCTTTTCAACCGGAGTATACCCCCAGCAGGGATCATTTTTTCAGGGACTTCGCGCAAATAGTAAGCTATGCCGGGGGTTGCGTCTTTACTGAGAAGGATCTCTCCCTGTTTAGGTTGGTGTTCCGTGATTTCTCCGTACAATTTTTCTGAGATGTATTTCTCTTGTGTGATTTCAAACGGACTGAGATTACTCACCCGAACAAACGGAACGCCGGTCTCAAGGTATTCTTTGCTACCCACCTCAACACATTTTTTAAGGGTTGCCAAATTTCCTAACGTACCCCAACCCTCCGGATAACTTTTAATGGCACTGATAATGTCATCGTATTTCGGTTGGAAATAATCCGCGTCAGTGCGTTCTGCCTGTTGCATACTCACGTAATCTGTGGTAAAGGCTAACCTGTGCTTCGGTTGCCAATCGACGAGTCCGAGTTCACTCAGAAGAAGGACTTGGGTTTCGGCATACCGCGTCTTTGATAATTCCGTTAGTTCTTTTGATCGGAGATAGGTTTTTTCTATCACAGATGGAAGGTTATTCCAATTCGGTATAGGAATTTGATATAAAAAGTACGGAGCAACTTCAGGTTGGGCACTCCCGTATTTACCCTTCTCTATTAATGCTTTACCATATTTGGTGTTAAGGAAAATGGCGAGAAAAAAAGGGTTTAAGTTTCCGCTTTTGAGGATAAAGGTATGGGACGACGAGATAGCATAACTATTTTCAAGATAGATAGCACACTGACCAGCATTTGCGCCAGATCGCGTTATCAGAATGTCTTTATATTCTATCGTGTTTTCCTTCAAACGTTCTGCGTCTTCTTCCGATATATAGACCGGATTCGCTGTCAGATCAATGGAGAGCGGACGCACATTTTGCGCTCTTAAAAACGGAACACCATTATCCACATAATTTCGCTTTATCTCTTTGGGGTGTCTGATGTTGACTTGAAAGTCAATGAGTTTGCGTGAACCAATCTCTTCAAGTCGGCGTTGAACCTGTAGATAATCAGGTCGAAAAAACTCTGCATCAAACCGCAAAGAATGGGAGGCATTCACTATAGATTGGTAATCAACAACAGAATACTGCATTATTGCGTTTTACCATCCCTTTTTTCTACTGCCTTTTTAGAGCTCTCAGGAAGTCCATCGTAAAGTGTCTGGATCTGTTTGGGTTGCGTAATCAAGACACCAGCAATTACATTGATCAAATTAAAAAGTGCTTGAACATCGGTAGTGTCGTCAAAAGCGATTTTTCCAGCGTGAACAGCATTATTGCCCGTTATCCGGACAATATCCAATGATTGTTGAACTTTCGGATCAAGACCTTTTTTTACTAGATTTTTTATGCCTTCATTGATACGGCCTGTTTCCCCAAGATGTCTGATAAGCATTTCTACAGCTAATCTCAACAAAGCACAAGAAGCGCGCGGAGATTGATCGGCGATAGCGGCAGCTTCGTCATAAATTTGTTTTACATTGTCCGGTAAATCACTATTAGCAGGTGGAGCAGAGCGCGTTGAAGGGTAGATAATCTTTTCTGCTAACCAAAAAATCCCACTATCACAGTGCGAACAGATAGAAAGTTCCACGTCCGCTTCTTCAATACGAATCCCTTTCTCACCAAATTCTTCATTGTACCCCACAACAGATAACCAAAGTTGCGATGCATAGACCTGACAATAAGGACAATGAAATTGCTTACTTTGGTAGCGTGGTGGATAATATTCAGACATGTTTACCTCCAAAAACTTAAATTTTCGCGCTTTGCCCATTCAATAAAGGCTTCTGAAATACCGTCGGGGAGCTCCTCGTTGTGGTTGTGTAAATCGTGATCAACAATCAGATGCCCGTTTTTATCCAATTTGTGCTGCCCGTCACTATTTTCCAAAAAAACATAATCCCCAGAATTATCTTTACCGCCCTTCTCGCTCACCGCCAAAAAGACGGAGTAGTTATCGACTTTTCGACAGAGGGGACCTGCGCTTGAATCATCGTTCCACTTTTGCACGAACAGAACGCTCGTTTTCGTGCCGGTATGCGGTTTGAAGGTGTTACCGTGCAAACTGACGATAGCCAAGATACGGGCGCGTTCGGCGATAAATTCACGGACGTATTTGTCAGATGTATTGTTAAATCTGCCTTGCGGTAGCACAATCGCCATACGGCCACCGGGTTTGAGGAAATCAAGATTGCGTTCAATAAACAAAATATCGCGCCCAACTTTGGTGTGTGCTTTGCCGTTCTGCTTAAAGGTGAGGTTGTATTGATGCAGGATACGGCTCTCCTTGATGTCACCGGCAAAAGGTGGATTCGCCATCAAAATATCAAAACCAAATGCCTTATTCTCGTCTTGCTGCATCCTTAACGCTTTGAGACGATCAAAACCGTCACCATAAGTGCGGACCCAGCTGCTATTTCTCTCTGTGCTGTCGTCCCACCGCTCATAGTCCAGTGTGTTGAGATGCAAGACGTTGGTCTCACCATCTCCTGCAATCAGATTGAGGGTTCTCGCTACCCGGACGGTCTTTTCGTCGAAATCGATCCCAAACACCTTGAGGACGTTTTCTTTGTCTGCTGCTGGGATTTCTGCATTGGTGAAGAGTGTCCCAGTCAGTTTGAAAACGGTATGCACCGGAAATCCGCAACTCCCAGCGGCGGTATCAATCATGTATTCCCCTGGCTGCGGATTGAGCATCTTGACACACATATCTATGACATGGCGTGGCGTGAAGTATTGTCCCTTTTCACCTTTCGCAGATTTACTCACCAGATACTCAAATGCTTCATCGACAACCTGCAAATTGGAGTTGAACAACTTTATATCCTGCAAACTGGACACGCAAACTGATAGATGGCTGTCAGAAAGTTCAAACGCCGAATGTTCGGGAAAAACACCTCTCCACCGGTCCCTTGCATCGTCAAAAAGCCTCTGAATTTTGGTTTTGAGTTGAGAATCGGTTTGTCCGGTATTTCTGAACTCCATCGCTCGAAAATCGTCATCTGGAATTTCTATAACCGCTTTCTTCAAAATCTCATAATCTGGATGCTCAACGTCGTAAGATTGATCTGTTTCCTGAATAGCCGTGTTGATTCTGTGTCGTAGGAGGCGGTTGATAAACATTTTATCGTCCTGACTCTTGAATTCGTCATAGAGTTTGGTAAAGATAAGTTTAAAAACCTCCTCAAAGACATCTACCCCTGCATTGGCGAGCACCTCATCTTCCAATTCTAAGATAACATCCTTTAAAGATTTATGTTCCGTTGCGAGTTTATCCTTAAGAATGAGATCCTTGAGCGTAAAACGCTCGTTGAGAATATCCGCCAAAGTCTGATCAGCGTTAGGGATATCGGTAATATCTTCAAAGTAGTTTGGATCTCTCCGGTGGTAGTGCGAAATTTGTTGTCCGTTTGTCCATACAGCAATGGGCGCACCAGTGGCGTTGCAGTAGGAGCGGAGTTGTGCCTTGCCATCTTGGAGTTTCGGCTTTTTGACTTCAACGATAATATAAGGGGTATCGGCTCTGTCCTTGTCAAGGATAACAATGTCAGCACGTTTCTTTTCCCTGCCGAAGTTGACAAGGTGTTCAAACCGTACACGTTCTCGGGGATAATGATACCGGTTCAGGAGGCGTTCCACATACAGTTGACGGATAAGTTCTTCAGGCTTTAGTTGAATTGCCTTCTCTCGAATAGGGCAGTAAGTGATGGGTGTTTTTTTACCCTCTATTCTTTGACGTAAGCTCTGAATTTCGGATGCGTGGAATAGGTCAAGGTGGTAATTGCTGTCTTTGAGTATCGTTTGGATGATGTCGGGTTGAGTCATAGCTTTCTCTGTTTACTGAAACGTGTTTGCTTCTCTTCTATTTTATAGTAGATTTTGTAATTACTTATACACTCAGCATCGGTGCGGTTAGGAAACCGCACCTACCGGGGGTTGAAAGTGTGTATTTATTTTTGGAATTTACTATAAATGTGTTTCTGCCCAGTTCCGTTCTGGTCATCTTAAATTCCAATAAGTTCGGGGCGTTCAATAGTGGGTAGCTGTGACTTTATCAAGCAGGCAGCGCATTCGGCTGAACCTCCACTTCTTCTAAGTCTTCAAGTGCGTCTTCACTCCATTCATCCCAAAGTCTTTCTCGCTCTGCCTCAGGTAACTCAAGGTATTGCCCAAGCGTGAAGCCCTCTAAGAAAGGTTCATCCGAAGATAACGGTTGTTTATCCAGTTCCGCCAAAAGCTCCTGTTTGAGTTGTTCGACGACTTGCGCGGCATCGTCAAGCAACTTTTTTTGCTTGATTGCATCAGTGGCCAACTCCGGTACCATTGCTAACAACTGTTGCCGGTCTTGCGGGCGCATTCGTTTAATCACGGCAGCAACTTGTTCAAGACTAACCGGTAAAGTGAATATATTTGTTTGCATGATCTTCTCCTATCAGTATTTGCCAATATTTTTCATTCACCAAATGCAGATGGACTGAAGCACAAAAGTCCCGCGATCGCAAGAAACATTCCTAACATTTTCATAATCAATTCCCCATACTTTACCTAATAAATGCCTCTATATTTTACGAATTGTAGCACAATTATCGAGCGTCCGCAATAGAATTTTTAAGGAACAGAATGCCGAAAAGTAACAGCCACTACGTCCATTGTCATCGCGACGAGCCAGTGAATTGCCGCACCGTAGAGAAATGATCGCGTTTCAAATGCTAACACACCGAGCAATACACCAGCAATGATTGAACCGAGTGCCTCTGGTAGCGGTTTAGAATAGTGCATCACAGCAAACGGGATCGTCTGAATTAAAATACTATAGACCCCAAATTTCCGTTCCAATCCGAAAAGCATAAACCCACGGAAAAAGAATTCCCACGAAAACATGTAGACCCCGTACGCGAGTTGGTACGGTAGAAACGCTTGCCAACTCTTTGCGACGACCTTACAAAGCGGATACTTTGCGACGAAAGGCGGATATACAATGACAGCAAGGATAACCACCGGTATCATCAGAATCCATGCCGCTCCCGTTATGCACCATCCAAGTTTCTGGTTTCCGAGTTGAACTCCGTAGTCTTTCAGTCGTTCCTTTGTTCCGAATTTCGCGACGAGGGCAGGGACGAGTAACAATGTGAATGCTGTGACTAAAAACCAGTAGTAGTACGGGTAACTTTCCGCCAGAGGTCCGTTTCCGAAGTATTCTGCGAAGTGACGATTGAAAAAACTGCGTCGGCTATAGTACCTATGCAACGTTAATAGCAGTGCTGAGGCGAGCAAGATAACAGTCGCTTGTCGTTCCCAACCGCGTAGATATTTTTCTTTTAATGTTTGGATATGGGAAATCATCTTGACATCCGATCGGTTTTACGGTATTATACCATCATCTGTGAAAAATAGCAATAGACCCGTTTGAGGATATCAAGGCTACAAGGTTCGGCTAACAAAGTATAAAGGATAGGATGTTTGCACTTGATCAGATTGAGCGTATCTTAATCATCAGGCTTGCACCGCTCGGCGAAACGGTTTTGACAACACCTGTCATCCGCGCCTTACGCCAGCACTTTCGAGACGCATATATCGCTTATATGGTAGCACCGACGCGAGAGGATTTAGTATCCGCGAATCCACATCTCAACGAGGTGCTAACCTATCAGACTTCGGTGCCGAAACTCATCTATCAAATTGCCCGGCGAAAATTCCAGATGGCGGTTATACTACAACCAACGTTCCGCTTGGTGCTTCATACGTTTCTGGCTCGAATTCCGTTCCGTGTCGGTTTTGAAACCAACGCTGCGGGTAAGAGGTTATTGAGCCTCGCAGTCCCAAATAACACCGCACAGCACGAGACACAACGCTATCTTGATGTTGTTCGTGCTTTAGATGTTGACGTTGAAGTGGATGAACCGGAGGTGTTTGTTGACAGTGCAAGTATCGCGTGGGTGAACAATTTTCTTGAAAAGCGGAAGCTTGATGATGGCAAGCCGATTGTCGGTCTCAATCCAGGCGCAGCGACCCAGTATCGCCGCTGGCAGGCATCAAATTTTGCAAATCTCGGTGATCTACTTCACGAAGCATACAACGCACATATTGTCATCACGACCGGACCGCAGGAGGACGAATTAGCGGATCAGGTAGCCGAACAGATGTCGTATTCACCTGTTATTGTGAGTCAGGCGGCCCCAATGCAACTCGCAGCACTTCTGCAACGGTGTAATCTCTATATAAGTAATGATACGGGACCGATGCACCTCAGCACTGCCGTGAAAACGCCTACAGTTGCCTTGTTTGGTGCGTCAAATCTTATCCAGTGGGCACCCCCGTGGGACAAGCATGCAGTGGTCGCCCGTAAAGACTGTCCCTTTTTGAAAACACTCTCGTCCAAGGAATGGGACGCACACCCCGATCGCGCACGCGAAAATTTTGCAGCAATCACCCCAGATGCGGTTATGGCAGCAGTGGAGAAACTCGCATGGTAAAATCTAAACGCGACCAAAGCGAAGGATTAGCGGCACAACGCATCAAAAATTGTCTAACCGACATTCGAGATAGAATGTATCGGCAGGCACTTTTACAGACAACTGTCCGTACCTTTTTCTGTGGACTCATGCTGCTTGCGCTTCTGTTCCTTCTGAATCGAGTCCTTCCGCTACCGGTGCAAATATCAAGTATCAGCTGGATTATCATGTCCGTGGCGATAGGCGTAGGCATCTGCATCAGTTTCAGGCATCGCAAAGATTTGCGGCTTGTCGCGCGGGCTGTTGACGAGAAGATGGAACTCAGAGAACGTCTCGGCACGGCGTTGGAATTGATACAGGCTGCTCCGCAGAGCGAATTCGCGCAACGTCAAATCCAAGACACCGCAGAGACTGTAGAAACCTTAGAAATCGCAAAGGTGAGTCCATATCGTGTCCCAAAGTTAATGAGGCTATTTCCACTTCCTCTGTTGTTGATTGGATTTTCTTTCGCGATTCCACCGTTCTACGAGGTGCCGCAACCCCTCACTAACCTCCAGCAGGAGGCATTGGATAAAGCCGTTCAGAACCTTGATGGAAAACAGGTCAAGAATTCGACCTTACAGCAGCAAATCGCAGATACCATAAATCAGTTGAAAGCCGCAAAGGATCTTGACACTGCACAAAGAAATCTCAGTAACTTAAAAAAAGAGGTACGCAAGCAGCAATCAGCGCAAAGTGCTATTACCGAAGCCACAGCAGCGACGCAAAACTTTCGCGGTATGGATGCCAACCAACTCGCTGCAGAACTGCAAACGTTCGCTGAAGAGACTGAGATACCGCCTGAACTCCAAGCCGAACTCATGAATCTTTTTGAACGTTTGGCTGAAAATCTACCGGAGGGACCCCTCAACGATTCGCTAAATCAGATTCAGGGTAAATCAGTTACGCCGGAGACGTTGCAGGACATCATTGATGCCCTTGAGATGATGGAGACATCAACCGACCTTGCACAATTGGAGGCACAACTCACGGCGAACCAGAAAGAGTTAGCATTGGCGACTATAGAAATTGAAACCCCAGGAGGTGGCGTTGCGAATAGCGATGGGGCACCCGGGCAAAACGCCGGAAGCAGTGAGGTACAAGGAACTCGTGAAGGCATATCGAATGCCGATCCACAGTCAGCATTGCAGACGACCGATACAGATGAAGTGGAGAACGAAACAGATACAACAGATTCTACGCCGCTGACTGGTGAGGAAATACCAACCCTACAGATTGATGGGCAGCGGTTGACACTGACAGCAGAGGTTTCTGGTAACGCGCAAGGTCTTTCTGATGCCATTACAGGTGAGATTAGCAACAACAGTCCCGCCTATTTACCTTTCAGCGATGTAGTCCTCAATGCGGAGCGGGCGTATGCCGAAGCCGTGAACAATAATCGTATTCCTGTCCGGTATCAAGCACAGATTAAAGCCTATTTGGAGGCAATTTCGCAAGAAAATGAAAAAAAGCCTAATTAAAATTGCGACCACTATCGGCATTGTTGCAATAGTTTATTTCGTGTTGAGACACTACGGCATAACAGACGAGATTCGGTTAGAAAATGTTCCAAAAATCAAGACATGGGTGGCGAGTTTTGGGGCAATTGCACCCTTAGTCTATATTGGGCTTTATCTTGTCTCCACTGTCTTTTTTCTTCCCGGTTCCCCCGTAACTGTATTGGCAGGCTTTGTTTTCGGACCGTTGTGGGGTGTATTCTACGCCTCCATAGCCTCTATTATCTCGGTCTCTGTCGCATTCCTTATTGCCCGCTACGTCGCTCGCGACCTTGTTGAAGGTTGGGTCAAAGACAATGCACAGTTCCGCAAGATAGATGAGCAGGTTGAAGAACAAGGATGGCGGATCTTGATGTTCACACGCTTGGTCCCAATTTTTCCGTTTAACCTTCAAAATTACGCCTATGGACTCACCAGTATTCGGTTTCCAATTTATGTGCTCGTCTCTGCTATCTTTATGTTACCGGGGACAATAGTACTCGTTCAACTGGGAGGCGCGTTTGTCAGTGGCGAAGGTAACTTTTGGAAGACTGCAATCTATCTCGGAATTGCCGGTGTGCTTCTGCTTTTACTATCATTGATTCCGAGATTTTTGCGAAAAAAGCAGCCGAAGTTATAACTCAAAGAAAGCGATTAGGCTGCTGAATTAATGCTGCTACAGCAGTAAGTGCTTCTTCACGCGTTCGGATTTCGCCATCAAACTGGCGTTCTTCAATCTCTTTTAGCAGCCTTCCGATCTGTTTCCCTTCTTTCAAATCGAAGTACTTAATCAAATCATTTCCGGTGAGAAGTTTCCCCTGTTTGCTAATCGGCAGGATATGTTCATAGTACGTATTCGCAATCTCTTTCAGTAATGTCGGATTAATCGGATAGGACGCTGCCGCATACAGAAGCACACCGCACCAGTCGGATGCGTATGTTCTGAGAAAGCGAATTATCTGTTTTTCGGTCAATTGCTGATTTTCATTTTTAAGTGATTTGCCGCCGCTGAGGAGACGTTTTATAAACTGTGTTGCTTTACGACTCAATCGGAGCTGGGTGCCGACACCGTCGCAATTATCTCCTAAGAGTAGACTGAGTTTGATCAAAGAACGCCGATTAACCTCTGCCCCAAGTTTTTCTCGCAGGTAGTCATTAATTTCGCTGCGGTATACATGGAGTTCTATCGGGATTGGACTTTTTTCAAAAGCCTCAAGCGGATGCCAGGATCTGTCTGCCGCTTTTATAGACGGAACGACTTCGGCGAGTAATCCAACTGTTTCCATTTGTTGTAGATATGGATGTGCCTTCTTAACATTAAAGATTTTTATCAGTTCGTCGCGGCACCGTTCCGCTGCTACGTCAGAGAGTAGTGCTCGGTGCTTTGTTACCAAATCAATTGCACTTTCGGAAATCTTGAAATCCAACTGCGCTGCGAATCTGTAAATCCGCAGCAAACGCAGGGGATCGTCCCGTACCACCTGTTCACTCAGAAATTGGAGCAAACCTATCTCCAAATCTTTCTTCCCGCCGCACGGGTCAATTACAAGAGATGAATTCCGTTCACATGTACTATTTGTAACCGCCGCCACATTTTCAAACGCGATTGCCATTGCATTGATTGTCAGGTCCCGCAAACGTAAGTCCTCAGTGAGAGATGGTGCTCGGAATTGTACAAAATCCATGCTTAGACAAGCGGTTTCTGAAGTGTCATGTTGCTTGACAATTACACGGGCAGTGGACGGATTTTCTTCAAGCGCGATGCAAGTTGCGCCGATGTTAGCAGCAAACGCCTTGGCGAACTGAATCGCATCCGAGGCTAAGGCGAAATCAATATCTGTCGTCTGTCGTCTGAGTAACAGATCTCTCACACTGCCGCCAACGAGATAGAGCTGTACACCTCGCGCATTGGCAAAATTACCGAGTGCCTGCAGGGTTTGATTGCCAAATAGTTCTTGAAGCGTCTGGGTTGTTGTGTTCATTGGTTTGCTCGCGCCTTTTGTCGTTGTGCTTTCCGCGAACGAAACAGGATGCCGTCCAGATGGAGATGCGTTGCATAACCGATGAAACCTGCCACATAAAAGGGTATACCACTAAGGACAGCATCCAGAAGGTAATCCCAATCTCGTAACGCATTGAACTGCTCTACGAGATTGCTACCCGACTTCCATTCTGGATAGCCAGCATAAATCGGAACGAACAGAAATACACTGGGGAGCAAAATCATGGTAATTTTGGCGTGTGTCCACCCGCGATGTTTGCTCATAATCGGGAGCATTGCAAAGAGTCCTAAAAGTGCGGATTCCAGGTACCTCTGTAAAAAAACAATCAGTACCACATTCAGCACAAAGAGCACACTATAAAATATCTTTTGGCTCTTGCTTTTAATATCAACATCCGGCCACAACCCAAACAGCACTGCTACAGCGAAACAACCGATGATTTGTACAAAGGCTCTCACCGGTGGAATCGTTGGATTCCAATCTTGTGGCATCGTATCATAAAGGATTGGAACGGCGATGGCAGCGATGAGTGAGATAATGAAAAAAGTACTGTAGGCGACTAACCCGCCGATCCAGTGTTCACGGAACATACTCATGGTAGATATTATAGCGTACTTTCAGGATTTACGCAAACCTCGCTGGTATTGTGCAATGCTTAGGATTTGATTGGAAAATTGCCTAAATCCCATTTAATTTGACTTACAGCACGAGATATGATACAATTATGTCATAATCTTTTGCGAATCTCGCTTTAGGTACATGTTTTGGGTTGTAACCGAGACCGAAGATTTCTATGTACAGCAGAAGGGACATAAATGGCGGTTGGAACTAAAGAATCCAGTGAGTTTTCAAACGCATTGGCTTTTAGTCCTAAAATCTTGGGGTTGGCAGCGGTTTTCAGTTATGTCTAAACACTAAATAGTTCCGTAGGGTTGGCGAATTGGCTTGACTGTGATAGGGAAAACGGGTATTATGTGACACAATACAGGTAATGGAAGATAATTAATACGCCGTTGCTTGGCAATCGGTAGAAGTTGTATAACGCAGATGCTTTAAAATTAAAGGCGGACACGTTTACCTCAGTGTTACGCCTGCCATCCGCATGATACAACATAACACGAACCGCGAGGGACCTCTACTATTGGGATATTTCGCGTTTTTTTATATATTTATATAGTATGACAACAACCGAGAAAAACTCTATTATTGAAATATTAGTGCCTGTGCTTGACGTTGATGGTTTTGAACTCGTGGATGTTGAGACACGCGGCCTAACGCTGCGGTTACTCGTTCATAAGCAAGGGGGGCTTTCGGTAGCGGATTGCCAAGCAGTGAACTATATCGTACACCCGATCTTAGAAGTCCATGAGCATTTAGCGAGTTACGCACGATTGGAAGTCGCCTCACCCGGCATAGATAGACCTTTGCGAACCACCAAGGATTTTCAGCGAAATTGTGGGCGAACCGTTCAGATAGAAGTCGCTTCGGAATCGGAAAATGAAGATGACTATCATGTACAAGGCACAGTTGTAGAAGTACATCCTGAGAGGGTCGTCTTGGCGCAAACTGATGGAAAGAACATCTCTGTTCAGCTCTCACAAATTCGCGAGGCACACATACATCTGAAATGGTAACTCGCAAAAGCGAAGGATCCACATCGTACGCTCTGTAAAAAATTGGAAAGGAGTTAGCGGACTGGAATTATATAACTTGTTATTAGCAAGTCTATGTAAAATAAGAGACCGCGAACATTACTTATGTTAGAGAACCTCCAAAATGCTATTCGTCAAAATACCGCGCAGACAGATTTACCTGAAGAGGTGTTTATCGAGGCGATAGAGGAAGCACTCCGCGCTGCTGCACGCCGGGTTTACGGTCCCGAAGCCGATGTCTCTGTTGAGATTGATTTGGAAAAAGGTGATATACGCTGTTACGTTCCTAAAGAGGTCGTTAATATTATGCGTGATTTTTCCACAGAGATCCCTATTGAGGAAGCCGTGAAACTTCAGGCGGATATTGAACTCGGTCAGATGTTGAACGTCGAAATCAATCCGAGCGACTTTGGTCGGATTCCAGCGCAATTGGCGAAGCAAATCCTTTTCCAAAAAATCAAACAGGCAGAACGTGAAAGGGTCTATCAGGAGTTCGTTGGCCGCGAAGGTGAGGTCATCACGGGGTATGTCCAGCGTTTTGAACGTGGTGGTATCATCTTAGATCTTGAGCAGACGGAAGCCTTTTTACCACTACGTGAGATGCCACGGTCACAGGACTATGAACGCGGCAAACGTTTACAGTGTCTGATTTTATCGGTAAAAAATGAGGCACGTGGCTCACCTCCTGTCACCGTATCTCGAACGCACCAAGACCTGATAGCAGTGTTGTTTGAGCAAGAAGTTCCTGAAATCTATGAGGGTCAGGTCCGTATTATGGCGATTGCACGCGATCCGGGCAATCGTGCGAAGGTCGCTGTTCAAGCGACAGAGGAAGGCATAGATGCCGTTGGCACATGTGTCGGTGTTAAGGGAACTCGCGTCCAAAATATTATTAGCGAACTGGATGGCGAAAAAATAGATCTTGTTGAATGGAGCGAGGATATAAGTGCTTTTATCGCTAATGCATTGGGGCGTCGCGCCGGTGTACGTCGAGTAGAACTTGACGATGAAAATAAAAGCGCACACGTGATTGTGCCTGACGATAAACTCTCCTTAGCTATTGGGCAACGCGGACAGAACGCACGACTCGCCGCAAGGTTGACAGGCTGGAAAGTTGACATAAAGGGAGAATCCGAAGCAACTGTTTCGATTAACGAACTCTTTAAACCGGAAGAACCTGGTTCTGATGAGGTTGATGAACCTATGCTCGACAGCCCGGAAGAAGGAACTGACGAAAATATCGAAGAACAGACTGCAGATGTGCCTGATCCAAAGGATGCTGAGGATGTTGAGGTAGATACGGATGTCGATACTGCTGAAGTTGAGGCATCGGAAACCCCCGACGAGGAGAGTCTGTTGATAAGTTCGGAAGAGAATATTGAGACACTTGACGTTACTGCTGAGAACGATGATCTTGACCCTGAATCTGAATAGTTTTTTAAGCGCGCTCTCTTGTGGTCTCTAATATCTGCGCGAGGATTATCGGCATACCAATCGAAGGCTCAAAAAGTGGGTGAAATTGTTGAGGGTTGTTATTCGCACTTGTATTGGGTGCCGTGGAAAATTTTCGCAAAAAACATTGATACGATTTGTCGGTCAGAAGAATGAAATACTGCGAATTGACAACCAGAAAAAGTTGCACGGGCGCGCGGCTTATGTCTGTTCCTCTCAACCCTGCATTCAGAAAGCGTTTAAGTCGCCGAGACGGATTAATTCTTTATTACGTGTGCAACTGACAAATGTGGTTATAGAGCGGTTTGAGGAAGTCCTTCTTGAATGGACCGAGAAATCCGCCAGCACGATAGGAAAAAAGGAGGAGTTACCATGAGCAAAGAACCACGACAGCGGCGAAGACCCGCCAAAAGGAATCGTGAAGAGAAGCAAGGTCGGGGTCAGGGTACGCCGGTTTATGAATTGGCAAAGCAATACGACCTAACAACTAAGGAACTTATCGCACTCTTGGAAGAACATGGTGTTCGCGTTAAAGATGATATGAGTTCCCTTGATGCGGATACCGTCGCGTTAATTAAGTCCGAGATAGTTAAACCGGCGGAAGCCGGTTCTACACCTGAAACGTCAGTTGAAGACACTCCAGAGGTATCGTCTAATACAACGAATGGTTTGCAAATCGAAGAAGGAGCAACTGTTGGTGCCCTTGCTGCGGCACTGGAGTTGAAGCCTTCGGCATTGATTATGCAACTCATGAAATTAAAGGTGATGGCGAACATAAATCAGCGGCTTGATTATGATACCCTTGTGATGCTTGGGGAACACTTAAATTTTGCAGCAATCAAATCACCGACACTTGAGGAAGAACTGTTAGTCGAGACGCCAGATCCACCAGAATCTTTACAACCCCGTGCACCCGTTGTCACAATTATGGGACACGTTGACCACGGCAAAACCTCTCTCTTGGACTCTATTCGTCAATCAAACATCAGTGAATCTGAGGCAGGGAATATTACGCAACATATCGGTGCTTATCATGTAACCTTAGAGGGGGGCAGTGTCGTTTTCTTGGATACCCCTGGGCACGCGGCTTTTACCGCAATGCGCGCACGCGGTGCACAGGTAACCGATATAGTTGTTCTCATTGTTGCAGCCGACGACGGGGTCATGCCTCAGACTGTTGAGGCAATTAACCACGCAAAAGCTGCAAAAGTCCCGATTGTCGTCGCTATGAACAAAATAGATGTACCGGGCGCACGTCCAGATTATATCAAACAACAATTAACAGAACATGAACTCGTTCCTGAAGATTGGGGTGGGCAAACTATTTGTGTTGAAACTTCCGCTGTAGAGGGAACAGGTATCGACTTTTTGCTTGAGATGCTCCTTTTAGAAGCAGCACTTCTTGAGCTTAAGGCGAACCCGAATAAACCGGCTCGCGGCGTTGTTATTGAAGCACAGGTAGATAAAGAACGCGGGACGGTTGCTACTGTGCTTGTGCAGTCTGGATCCTTGCGGGTTGGAGATGTGTTTGTCTCTGGGAGATATTCCGGAAGAGTTCGAGCAATGATGGACGATCTTGGGAAACGATTGAAAGAAGCCGGTCCCTCGGTCCCTGTTGAGGTACTCGGTTTTACTGGTGTTCCAGAAGCGGGCGACAAATTTTATGCCATTGAATCTGATAGGGATGCTCGTACGATCAGTGAAACCCGTCAGGATCAGTACCGTACTCAAAAACTCGGTGCCAATAGCCATGTCAGTCTCGAAAATTTATTCCAACAGATTCAGGAAGGCGAAATTAAAGAATTAAATGTCGTCCTTAAGGGCGATGTGCAAGGTTCAGTCCAAGCGGTTGCTTCCTCTCTACTTGAGTTGAGTACCGACGAGGTGAAAATCAACATTATCCACCAGGCTGTTGGAGGTATCACTGAAACTGACATCTTACTTGCCTCCGCATCTGATGCTATTGTTGTCGGTTTTAACGTTCATCCTACGACGGAAGCAGTGCAGGCTAAGGAAACTGAAGGCATTGATGTTCGGACATACAATGTTATTTATGAACTCATTTCCTATATACGTTCGGCGATGGAAGGCTTACTTGATCCTGAGGTCCGAGAAGTCGTTATCGGGCGAGCAGAAGTTCGCGAATTATTTAAGGTGCCACGCCTCGGTTTCGTGGCTGGCAGCTACGTCAATTGGGGACGAATCTCTTACAACCAACCGCTTCGTGTCCTTCGCGATAATCGCTTGGTTCACGAAGGAAAAGTCAATTCGCTCCGGCGGTTCAAAGATAATGTGAATGAAGTACAAGCGAACTATGAATGTGGCATTGGCATAGAGACGTTTGCTGACCTACAGATCGGTGATGTTCTCGAATGTTATGTCCATGAGCACATCGCGCGTTCCCTTTCGTAGGTAGAATAAACGCTTTACACAAACAGCGCGGTAGAAATGAAGATCGCCTTTGCGCGAGTACGCCGCAAAACCGCACCTACTGCTACAATTAACTGACGCCCTTTATGCATATCGGTGTTTGTAAAATCCGGCTACGCATCCCCGATAGCCAATCCTTGAAGACGAAGCGCCGGGTTATCAAAAGTCTTGTCGATAGACTCAAAAATCGCTTCAATATCGCTATCGCGGAGGTTGAAGCATTAGATGCACATCAATTCGCGGTATTAGCCGCCGTTTCTGTTTCCAACGATGTGGCGCATCTCAATAAACTTATCTCGCATGTCATCACTTTTGTTGAGAAAAATGTAGACGCTGAATTAGTAGATTACGAAACAGAATTTTTCTTCTAACAAAACTCGCAAGTCGAAACTTGCTCTGAAAGATAGGGACAACATGGCAGATAATAGAAGGCAAGATCGGGTCGGAGCTCTCATTCAACGAGAATTGAGTGAGATTATCCAACGTTCTGTCAAGGATCCGCGCGTCGCATTTTGTACTGTTACACAGGCAGAAGTGTCGCCGGACCTGAAGTATGTAGATGTCAAAGTGAGTGTTATCGGGGATGAGGCACAGAAAGATAAAACGCTCGCCGGGCTGAAAAGTGCAGCAGGGTTTCTCAGGCGAGAAATCGGGAACCGACTCACGCTCCGGTATTCGCCGGAACTCAGGTTTGCTATTGATGAATCTGCTGACTACCTCTTCAAAATAGATGGACTCCTCAAGTCTGTTGCCTCGGAAGACGAGACACCCGAAAACCACTCAGACCTTCCATGAACACCTTACAGATAGCGGATATGCAGAACTACGGCGCACTCCTTAACCTATTCAATCGCTACCACGACTTCGCACTCTCTACGCACATTAACCCGGATGGCGACGCAATCGGTTCCGAATTAGGGCTCTACCTCTTTCTCACGAAGCTCGGAAAATCCGTTAAAATGTTTAATACCGATGCTGTACCGGGGAACTATAAATTTCTGCCGGACTGGGAGCGCATTGAGGATGTACACGCCCTCAGGACATATCAGCCAGAGGTGCTAATCGTATTAGACGCAAGCACACTTGAACGCATTGGAAAAACGCTTGCCAAATCCTTGATGCCGACACACAAACTCGTTAACATTGACCATCACGCCACCGCGGAGGCGTTCGGGGACATCAACCTCATTATGCCTTCAGCTTCTTCTACGTCAGAGATCGTCTATAAACTCATTAAGTCTCATCAGACATCGATAGATAAATCGTGTGCCGTCTGTCTTTATACAGGACTCATGTTTGACACGGGTTGTTTTCGCTACAGCAATACGACGGCTGAAACACATCGGATCGCTGCAGAATTAATTGAGGTAGGCGAATTCGCGCCAGATGAAGTCTACCGGAATGTTTATGAGCAACTCCCTGTCGCTAAGATTCGTCTCTCAAGTGAAATCCTCCGCACCTTGCAGGTGACCGATGATGGAAAGATCGCTTCAGTGTACGCTACACAAGAGATGTTCCGAAAAACCAGAGCGGCTGCTGACGCGGTAGAAGGCATCGTGAATCAGATTCAAGCAATAGCAGGCGTTGAAGTGGCACTCTGTGTATCTGAGATGACCGATCGAAGCGCGAAAGTGAGTCTGCGAAGCCAGGGACGCGTTGATGTAAGTCAACTTGCTGCTGAGTTTGAGGGCGGCGGACATGCACGCGCCGCAGGTTGCAGGGTTGTCATGCCCTACTTTTCAGCCATTAATACACTTGTTCAAACTGCACAGCGCTACATTGATCAGAGTTCCACGGAACATGGTGATTGCCAGAAGGATTGAGCAACGTGGAAAACGCTAAGAATAGGAGCGACCTGCAAGCCGTCCCCACAACTTGTAGGTTAGATGACATAGCCGGATTCGACAGAAACGCAGCGGTTACTTTTGGCGTGTTTGATGGGATTCATGTTGGACACCAAGCGGTTATCAATACCCTTCTTGGACGCGCCGCAGAACATCAGTTAATGAGTGTCTTGGTCGGTTTTTATCCACATCCGCTTGCCTTCCTCGCGCCAGAACGATGTCCACCTCTCCTGACCCCTCTCTCCAAACGCGTCGAAATTCTTCAGCAGTTGGGTATTGATAAAATTATCATGCTCAGTTTTGACGCACAAATAGCAGCGATGTCTCCGAAATCATTTGTGGAACAGGTCCTCTTGGAAAAATGCCGAGCCAGACATGTTGTCGTTGGATATGCTTGTCAATTCGGGAAGGATCGCGCTGGCAATGCGCAACGGTTAGCGGAGCTCAGTGAAACCTATCCTTTTGATGTCACCATTGTTCCACCGACAGAGATAAATGGGGCACCCGTCCATAGCACCCGAATCCGAGAAGCACTCGCGCATGGCGACCTTCATTGCAGTTCACAACTACTCGGACGCCGCTATTCCTTGCTGGGTTATGTCGTTCACGGTGATGGGCGCGGCAGAGAGATTGGTTTTCCAACTGCTAATATAGATACACAGCGTCAAGTCTGTCCTCCCAATGGTGTTTACGCCATCCGCGCAAAGTTAGAGGAACGCTGGTTGGAGGGTGTGTTGAACATCGGGGTGCGCCCTACATTTAACGGCACAAGTGTTCAGGTGGAATGTCACTTCTTTGATTTTGATGAAACGATCTACGGCAAACCTGTAGAAATATTTTTGGTAGAGAAAATTAGGAGTGAACGGAAATTTCCGAACCCTGAGATGCTCATTCGACAAATACGACGCGATATTACTGATGCAGCGAGGATTCTTGCCGAGTCTACCGATGCACAAAGAGGTGCCAATTAAATGCGGAGGCTCCTTGGAAATATGAGTTTAATTTGAATTTTCGGCTAATTTGTGGTATTATATATGTATCAAATTTTAAATAGAGTTGGGAGCAATTTCCCGAACGTAACTTAATGTTTCGTATGAGATCGGATAGGCAGTGATGCCTCATAATGTTCTCTTTACGAGAGGGTGTTCGGTGAAGTTTGCGAATTCCCAAAACTTGCTATAGGTATAAAGGAGGTGAATGCAATTGGCAATTGGTGCACCAGAGAAGAAAGAACTCATTCAAAAGTACCAGATACACGAACAGGACACCGGTTCCCCGGAGGCACAAGTCGCAATTTTGACTGCGCGTATTCGACAGTTGACTGAGCATTTTCAGACACACCGGAAGGATCATCATTCGCGCTATGGGCTTTACCGCTTAGTTGGTAAACAGCGTCGCTTATTGCGTTATCTTTATAAAAAGGACGTTACGCGCTATTACCGTTTAATTAATGAACTCGAAATTCGTGACACTATCGGATTGAAGTAAAATTAGGTTATTATGGGTGCTAAAAGCGTTAATATATTGGCATAGGCGGGAACAGTGTAAGTGCTATCTTGTAGTAAAATAAGTGTGGAAGAAGGCTCGTTGACGCGATACGCTCTAACACTTAAAAACTGTAGTTAGCATCGTCAAATTGGCAATATGCTTCTTGAGTAAGGACTGTCCTTGAACTATATCTTTACTGTCCCTGCTTGGTAGCACGACGAAAAAATTGGAAATATAGGAGTAGTATATAGAATGAAAGTTGAAATGCAACTTGGGAGCGAGAAGTTATCAATTGAAACCGGAAAAGTTGCGAAACAGGCAGACGGTGCTGTCTGGGTACAATACGGTGGAACGGTCGTCTTAGTCACGGTGGTAGCCGATGATAGTGAGCATGACCTCGATTTCTTTCCATTAACAGTAGATTACCGTGAAAGGGCTTACGCCGGTGGGCGCATACCTACAGTTTATGGTAGACGTGAGCCGCGTCCCGGAACCTCAGAACAATTGGTGGCGCGCTTAATTGATCACTGCATCCGCCCGCTTTTTCCAAAGGACTTTAAGGCTGAGGTGCAAGTTTTATGTAACGTGTTTTCATCTGATGGTGTTCACCCTGCGAATGTACCCGCACTTATTGGCACTTCTGCCGCATTATCTATTTCCGATATACCCTTTAATGGACCTGTCGCCGCGGTCACCGTCGGAAAAATTGAAGACGAATTAATCATTAATCCAACTTATGAGCAATTGAACGCCTCTGATATGGAGTTGTTTGTGAGTGGAAAGATGGATGCTGTCATGTCTGTCGAAGGCAGCGGACATGAAATTCCTGAAGACGAAGTCATTGACACAATTATCACCGCACACACACAGATAAAAGAGGTCATTAAACTCCAAGAGGGATTGGCAGCAGGATGCAGTAATACCAAACGAGACTATAGATCCAACAGCGTTGAATCAAACCTCAGTGACCAGGTCCGAAATCTCGCTACATCACGAATTCGAGAATCTATCGGCATGGCGGACAAGAAGGCGCGTGAGGATTATCTCGAACAGGTACAGGCAGAAGTGCTGTCGGAAATCCTTGAAAATACGACAGAGGATGTCGATCCGAATGCAGCAAAAGACACCATCTCTGTCTTGAGTGACATTGAAAAAGAAGAGATGCGACAGGCTATTCTTACGGAAGGTAAACGGGTCGATGGACGTGGCGTAACCGATATTCGATCCATTTCAGGCGAAGTCGCACTGCTGCCACATACACACGGTTCCGCACTCTTTACGAGAGGGCAAACACAGGCACTCTGTGTAACAACGCTCGGCACATCTGGCGATGAAGATGTTCAACGCGGACTTGATGGTGAAGTAAGACGTGCTTTCTATCTACACTATAACTTCCCGCCATTCAGTACCGGCGAAGTCAAACGGATGATGGGACCTGGGCGTCGAGAGATTGGGCACGGTGCACTCGCAGAAGAAGCACTTGAACCGGTCATCCCGAATAAGGAAGAATTTCACTATACCATCCGCGTCGTTTCGGAAATTTTGGAATCCAATGCCTCATCTTCTATGGCAACTGTCTGCGGTGCTACGCTCGCACTATTGGATGCAGGCGTACCCCTTAAAAGACCCGTCGCAGGAATAGGGGTCGGGCTTATTAAGGAAGGTGAACAAGAAGTTATACTCACCGATATGCTCGGTACCGAGGACTTCCTGGGCGATATGGACTTTAAAGTCGCAGGGACCAGTGAAGGTGTTACCGCGGTACAGATGGACATCAAGATTGATGGTGTCACGCCTGAATTGATGCGCCGCGCGATTCATCAAGCCAAAGAGGCACGCCTCGCGGTCATTGAACAGATGAACGCCGTTATCGCACAACCACGGGCTGAGCTTTCACCTTATGCCCCGCGGATTTACTCCCTCCAAATCGCAACGCAGAAGATTAAAGACCTCATCGGACCTCGCGGTAAAACCGTACAAGGGATCCAAGAGGAAACAAGCACAACCATCAACATTGAAGATGATGGGACTGTGGAAATCGCCGCGACGAGCGCAGAAGATGTCAAACGTGCTGAGGAGAAAGTCCGGGCTATTACGGCGATGCCTGAAATCGGTAAGGAGTACACCGGTAAAGTCGTACGAACCGCATCTTTCGGAGCGTTTGTAGAGATCTTGCCCGGCAAAGATGGACTCGTCCATATCTCACAGATGGGAGATGGATACGTCCGTCGCGCAGAGGATGTCATGCAGGTTGGTGACGAAGTCACCGTCCGTATTCTCACGATTGACGACCAAGACCGTGTGGATCTCGCACTTGTTGCCGCCGGTGGTGTTCCTGTCGCAGAATTGAAGATTGAATCAAGCGAAGATCGAGAATCCTCATCGGATTGGAATGCTTCCAGAGACTCTCGTGAGGGCGGACGTTCTAACTATCGGGAAAATCGAGGAGACTCTCGTGAATACCGCGATCGGCGCGGAAATGACAACCGCGATCGGCGTGGGGGTAACCGGTATGACCAACGCGATAATTCTCGCGACTTCCGTGGGGATCGTCGTTCGCCACGTATTCCGAAAGGGCGTTCTCGGTAATAGCGTATGAAGCACTGCACAACGGTGCAGTTGGGAACTAATATATTCGACAAATAGGGTAAAGGCTAAGTCCTTTGCCCTATTTTATTTTAAAACGTGGACAACCGACTGCTAATCCCTAAGTGTGAACAACTGAAAGCCGCTGTTAAAAATCTTGCATCTCTGCTGTTTTTGTGCTATAATTTTCAATAATCGCGGTTAATCCGATTTCTTGAAGTGCCGATATACAGACTCACACGAAGTAAATACGCGATCCAACGAGAGGTCATATCCATGAGAGCACGTCGCAATACCACTAAACATCTTCCTGATAAAGGGGATCTACTTGATCAGAAGTGGCTGACCTATTTTTTAGCCATAGTTCTTATTCTGCTTGTCCTTGTCTTTGTTGTTTTATTATCCCCTACTTATAAACGATATGTTGTCGATACCGTCAAATCTGTGTTTTATGGCAAAAAGCAGACAGCCCCACGTCCGAAGGCTTCACCCGTAAAATTCCTACAGCCTGCCCTGCCAAGCGGTTTGAGATTTTGAGCGTTCGGTAAGAGAATTGTCCTTGCAATACAAGTCGGATCATCTTTTCCGACAAGACTCGGAGGGAAAAATGTCTAAATCAATGTCTGTGTTGGGAGTATTGATATGCCTGGGTTTAATCTCTGGGTGCGGGTATGTGTCGAAATCGGAGTATCTTGAGCATATCAGCACGATCCGTATCGCACCTATTGAAATCTTAGATGCAGATTTCGCTTACGATAATGCCTCTCAGCGCCCCTATGATGAAGTCATTCATGAAAAACTTACACAGCGCTTCAACCGCAAGTGGCGAGACGGAAACGACTCCGAATTTACAATGCGGATACAGGATTTTGATATACGCGAGCAAGGCTATGGTCCGCAAGGTGAAGTCGAAATGATACGTATGACTTTGCAGATTGAGTATGAATTTCTCGATAGGGTCCGCAACAACATGATTGCGCAAACGGACAATCATCTCCAAGTTCACGACTTCTATATTGTGCCAGGTAGGGCTGAACCGCCGGAGACCCGTGAAGAAGCTGAGAGGCGCATTGTAGATGAACTTGTAGAAGACCTTTACAACCAACTTGCTGAACAATGGTAAGAGAACACTGTAGGGAGCCCCGCTCGAATGAAAGACAAAACAGCAGGTGTTTTTGACAAAATCCATCGTTTCACCCTCGGTATCTGCCTTTTCTTGAGTTTGATGTTAATTTCATGCGGGACAGAACAGGGAGACTGGACAGCGGTTCAGCGTGAAGGTAGATATATCTATGGCGTGTGGCACGGTGCTACGGCGAAGAAGGCAGAGCAGATGCTGTTGGAACTGGCAGAAAACATAAAGGACGCATCCGTACTGTCCGAAGAATCGTCAACGACAGAAGAAGGCGTGAGGACGACAGTTGCGCCGGAGCAGCTTTTACCTAACGATGGCGAATTGCTCGGTTGGGTCCAATCCCGTGCGCCTTCAACATATCAAGGTAAAACGCTGTACCGAGACAGAGCCATATCTCCAGTTGCTTCACCCGATCTTTACTACGCTTACGGCTTTGAACGGCAGGCAGAGGTGGAATACCAAGCCCCGCAATTCGGTTCAAAACCGTTGATTTTACTCGAAATTTTCGATATGGGAACACCAGAAAACGCCTTTGGGATTTACAACTTTCATACCTATCCGAGAATGAAATTTGAATGGGTTGGCAGTAAGGCGATGTTTGAAGGCGGGTATCTCCGGTTTTCCAAGGGAAAGTATTTCGTTCAGATTGAGGGTTATGAATTCGCTACCGGTATTCGTGACGGGATGATCGCACTTGGAAAAGCCGTTGCTGCACAGATTAAAGACCCGCCGCCAGAGCCACAAATACTTGCACTACTCCGTAACAACAAAAAGATACATGGAAGCACCAAGTTATTTCTATCCAATTGGACATTAAGCCAAATCTATAGCACATTACCTGCCAATGTCCCGCAGTTGACGGATACCGCACTCGGGGTCTCCGCGTACTATCAAAATAGTGCCGATGCAACAAATTGGATGGATGCTCAGATTGTTTTTATCATCCGTTTTCCAGACACCACTACAGCAGAATCTATCTATACACTTTACCGGGATTCCGTCATCAAGAGCGCGGTCCCTTTTGAAGCAGGAACGAGTGACGTGATTCTTATCAACCAAGGTGCTGCTCCGTAACAAAGGAAAAGGCGGCACTTGTCCGTTATCCGTAAAGAGAACCATTTGTAACAATCTATCCTTGTTTGAAATATTCTATTCTTAACTATAAATTGTTACATCAAGACCTCTTAACTGACAACTGATAACCGACGACCGATAACAATTAAAAGGAGCCTTCTCATGCGAGGCGATTTTGAAGCCTATCTCAACGACTCATTTCGTGATGAAAATGGCAAACTCGATTTAGCAGCTTTGTTGGCATTAGAGGACGAAGCTGATATGGATGTCGTTGTCGTTATGCCGACTCCCCAGCCGCTTCCCGAAAACAGTGAACTTGCCGAGGCGATTCGCGGTAATCCGCGTACCCTCGGTTGCGCACTTGTACATCCGACAGAACCGGAACCTGTTGAGCAGGTCCGGTTGACTGCTGAAGTGTGGGAAATGCCCGGGATTAAACTGATGCCCGCCATTCACAACTACAATGTAGATGATCCTATCGTGCGTCCTGTTGTTGAAGCCGCACGTGACTATGGACTTATCATCTCAATTCACTCTGGACCTAACAATTGTCATCCAAATCGAATCGGTACTGTCGCCAGTTGGGTCCCAGAAACGCCTGTCATCATGGATCACATGGGTTTCCCAGACGATTTAGATGCCGGTATCTCTGTCGCAAAAGCGAATAAAAATGTTTCGCTGGGGACTACTATCCTGCGGTTTCATCGCCGTTGGGGAACAGATCCAGACACCGTTGTGCCCACTGAAGTGAAAACCGCTGTTGATGAACTCGGACCGGAACAGATAGTCTTCGGCTCTAATTTACCAGAATACCGACCCATACAGGTTATCAACGCTCTCAAACGGTTGGAACTCGGCGATGATGCTGAGGCACTGATTTTCGGCGGGAATCTCGCACGTATCTATGGGCTTTAGATACGCGTAATCTTCGACGTATTTGGTGACCAAAAATGAAAAGAACACCCCTTTATCATGTCCATGAGTCCCTTAATGCCAAATTCACCGAATTCGGTGGGTGGGAGATGCCACTCCAATATAGTAGTATTGTTAAAGAGCATCTCGCTGTTCGGACGACTGTCGGCCTGTTTGACCTATCGCACATGGGAGAATACGAGATTCATGGACAGGGCGCAAACGCGTTGGTCCAAAAACTCAGCACTAACGATGTCGGACGTTTAACCGATGGACGTGTGTTGTATACCCTATTCTGTAATGAAACGGGCGGCATCGTTGATGACCTACTCATCTATCGGCACGCCGATAACCACTATATGCTGGTCGTCAATGCTGCCAACATCGAAAAGGACTTGGCATGGGTAGAGACCCACAACAACACAGGCGCGGAAATAAAAGACGTAAGCGAGCATATGGCTCTCATCGCACTCCAAGGTCCAAAGGCGATAGATATTCTGAAGCCTTTCGTCCCTGAACGAGATGTTTCTGAAATTTCGTTTTTTCGGTTTGTACTCGGTGAAGTCGGGGGCATCCCTACCCTCATTTCACGAACCGGTTATACTGGTGAAGTCGGCTTTGAGTTATATGTTGATGCCGACGATGCAGAGAAATTGTGGAATGCGCTCTATCCTGCTGTGATGGAAGTTGAAGGACAACCCGTAGGACTTGGCGCGCGCGATACGTTACGTCTTGAAGCCGGACTCCGCCTCTACGGTGTAGATATGAACGACGACACAAACCCGTTTGAAGTTGGTCTCGGTAAGTTCGTCAAATCCAAGAATCGCCAATTTATTGGAAAGAGAGCACTCCTTAGAGAGAAAAAGAAGGGCATTGCGAAACAGATGGTAGGTTTTCAGATGCTTGACCGTGCTGTGGCGCGGACGGGTTATGCTGTCTATCAAGATAGTGAACAGGTAGGTGAAGTGACAAGTGGTGCACCATCGCCGAGTCTCAAATGCAATATCGGTTTCGCCACTTTAACGTCGCAAGCAATACCTGATGATGATAAAATTGACATAGAAATTCGGGGTAGGATGCATCCTGCTAAAATTGTAACGGCACCTTTTATCTAATATCAACAATCAAATGGAGAAAACCATGGATACCACAAATGACTTTGAATTCAAGCAGAGAAAGTATATGCCAGTCTTCCCAAAAGCGAACGGCAAAACGACTGCCTATATTGAAGGTTATCCGTGTGAAGATGACGAACCTATGTCCGCAACCGGTTTTCACGGCGAACAGATTGCAGCAATTTACGAACAGTTCAAGCGATACTTCGCAATCAACGAACTTGTTTATATTGGGATTGACAATTTTATCTACTATAGCGAAGGCGACATCACAAAATGTGTCGCGCCAGATATTTACGTCGTTTTCGGCGTTGCGAAGTATCCGCTACGGCGTAGCTTCTATACGTGGGCAGAAGGCACAGCACCCGTTGCTGTCTTTGAATTTCTCTCTGACGCAACAGCACGTCAAGATCGGAATGAAAAAGTCGGCGTGTATCTCAATGATATAGGTGTCCAAGAGTATTTTATACATCAACCGGAGCTGAAGAAGCCTGCAGAATTTCGGGGGTGGCGGCAGGATCTATCAGGTGGTATTTTTGAGATGGAACCGGATGCGGAAGGCGGTCTGTTCAGTGAAGCGTTAAATCTCTACTTTCGCTGGGAGGAACAACATCGGACGCACGTTAGACTGCTACGCCCGTATCTGCCAGATGGCACGCCGATTACAACTTCTCTTGAAGAACATTACTTAAGAGAGGCAGCACAAGCGCGCGCAGAAGAGGAGGCGCACCTAAGAGAGGCAGCACAAGCGCGCGCAGAAGAGGAGGCGCACCTCCGGCAAGATGCCGAAAAACTCGCAGCAACCGAAGCACAACGCAGGGAAGAGGAGACACACCTCCGGCAAGATGCCGAAAAACTTGCTGCAACTGAAGCACAACGCCGACAGGATGCTGAAGCAGAATTGGAAAAAC
The DNA here is from genome assembly GCA_965208735.1 of Candidatus Poribacteria bacterium. Lineage (GTDB taxonomy): Bacteria > Poribacteria > WGA-4E > WGA-4E > WGA-3G > WGA-3G. The sequence continues at coordinate 5,477,515 of CBDBPM010000002.1, read as the reverse complement.
TCCGGACACAACTTGCGAACCTTCAACGTCAATAGTGCTGTTAAAAGTAGTAGGCACACACCGTGTGCCGTAACCCGTTGAGGTGATAAAATGAGCCATAACACAAGATTTTTGTTCTGCTTCCTAATCTTGGGATTATTGCTTACACTCTCATACGTATCAGTTTACGCACAGGTAGTCTCCGAAACAGCGGAGGAGCCAACAGAAACTGATTTAATATCTGATAAAGCAAAAGGGTCTACAGTACGCTTAGTCGGGTTTGCCTTTAGAGGATCGGATCTCGGATTAGGTGGTGGCACGGGATTCTTTGTGGCACCGGATAAAATTGCAACAAATTTCCATGTTGCCGCAGGTGTATCTGGACTTATTACCGCAAAATTAAGTCAGAAAGAAACGATCTGGTTGGTGGAAGGTGTTGTAGCGTTTGATATTGAATACGACATCGCCATCCTAAAAGTGAAAGGTAAAGGTGTCCCGCTGCCTTTAGGCGACAGTGATATGCTCCAGATCGGCGATCCTGCCTTCCTTGTCGGATTCCCTTCTCCAGAGAGAAGATATACGGTCACCGAAGGCGTTATTGAAAAGATACGCGAAAATGATAAAAAGTTTCATACAACAGCTGAAGTTTATCCGGGAAACAGTGGCAGCCCAGTGCTAAACAATAAAGGAGAAGTCATCGGAATCCACTATGGCCATGACCCTGGTAATAGTCCTGTAAACGCAATCAAGGCGTTGCTTGCTGGTGCCACTTCAACGGAATCTTTCACGCAGTGGCGGAAGCGAGAAGTTGTTCGCGCCTTTGTCTACTTCGAGCAAGGGAAGCAAAAATATTATGACAGCGATTCTGAAGGAGCGCTTGAAAACTTCAATAAAGCGATCGAACTAACCCCTAATAATGCTGAAATCTATAAATTTAGGGCGAAATCGAAAGTGAAACTTGAAAATTATCAAGCAGCAATAGAAGACTATAATCAAGTAATTAAATTAAACCCTGATGACGCATCCGCATATAAGGAACGGGCAGAGGCAAAACGCAAATTGGGTGATCATGCCAGGGCGATAGAAGACTATAATCAAGCTATCACGCTAAATCCGAAAGATGCATTCACCTACAGGGAAAGTGCTGATGCGAAACGCAAAAATGGTGACTATGCTGGTGCGATCGAAGACTACAATCAAGCTATCCAGCTGAATCCTGAAGATGCCGAAGCCTACAAGAAACGGGGAGAAGTAAAGGCTGAACTTGGAGAGGATGCGGAAGCAATAGAAGACTATAGTCAGGCTATCAAGCTAAACCCAAAGGATGTGTTTACGTATCACGATCGCGCCCATACAAAACAAAAACTCGGTGACTATACCGGGGCGATAGAAGACTACAATCAAATTATCAGCAAACTTAAGGATGGTTCCTTTACCTACCAAACGTATGCCGAGCACGGTTTGACAACAATTACGACTACACCTGACGATGCCTATACCTACTACGTATATAATGCTCGCGGTTGGGCAAAAAGTGCACTCGGTGATCATGCTGGTGCGATAGAAGATTTCACGCAGGCCATCAAACTCAAACCGGATGATGCTTACGGGTACAACAATCTCGCACACGTGAAACGCGAAATCGGCGACTACGCCGGGGCGATAGAAGACTATACACAAGCCATCAAACTTGATCCTAAAGACGCTTACTATGCATACAACAATCGCGGTTGGACGAAACGAGAACAGGGCGATCACACCGGAGCGATGGAAGATTATACGCATGCTATTGAACTTAACCCTAATGATACTTACGGGTACAAAAACCGGGCAGAGTTGAAGCGTGAACTTGGTGACCACGCTGGCGCGGTTGATGACTATAATCAAGTGATTAAACTTAATCCTGATGATGCTGTCGCTTATAGCCACCGTGGGAAGTCGAAATCAGAACTTGGTGATCATGATGGCGCGATTGCCGATCACAACAAAGCTCTTCAACTCAACCCTGAAAGTGCCTATTTCTACAGGAACCTCGGCTTGGCAAAGGTGGCTTTTGGTAATCATACCGGTGCGGTAGAAGATTTTACGAACGCTATTGAACTTAAACCTGATGACCCTAACGGATACATTTATCGTGCCGAGTTAAAAACTGAGCTTAGCAACTATAAAGGTGCGATAGAAGACTATAATCAGACTCTCAGGTTAAGTCCCAAGGACGTGTTGGCACATTTGGCATACATAGGACGCGCTAATGCAAAACGTAAACTTGGCGACTATGAGGGGGCAATAGAGGACTATACACAAGCCGTCAAACTTAATCCTGATGATGCTTCTGCTTATCGTGGACGTGGTATGGCAAAAGTTGATCTTGATAATCACCTTGGGGCGATAGAAGATTTTACGAACGCTATCGAACTTGAACCTGATAATCCGACTGCTTACCACCTTCGTGGACACTCAAAGCAAGATCTCGGGCAACAAGAGGCTGCGAAAATTGACTTTGAGAAGGCAAAGGCGTTAGAAGACGCACAGTAGATGTTCTCTGTGGTAGATATTCCCACTGGGTGCTCAGAATCTGTCTACCTAATTGTATTACAAAACTACGGAAGTCAACCTTTACCCGCTCAAAGGATATAGGTTTTTGCCTAACGAATGATGCAGCATGATTTTTAGCGGTAAATCTGAGAATATCAAGCACTTATCAGAAATATTATACCTTCCGTGGTATGTTTTTTATACAGAGAAAAACACAGAAAAATGCTTTCAAATCTATACAGCAACTGGGTTCTCAACCAAATCTAAAAAAATTACATAAGATTCGTGTGTGCTGGTCGGCGCGTACGACGCGAATTCCAGCAATCAAATTAGAGTTATACGTTTTACCATTTCATATTATGTCCGCTTAGATCTCAAGTAGATTCAAGCATTTACGCATTCGTAAATATCATTATTTAGGAAATACGTCAAACACAGAATAAGAGGGAATTAATAGGATGATTCCACAAGAATTAAAATACAATGAAAGCCATGAATGGGCAAAGCAAGAGGGTGACATCGTCACCATCGGTATCAGCGACTATGCCCAATCCGAAATTCAGGATATTGTCTATGTCGAATTGCCGGAAGCCGGCACTGAACTCACACAGAAAACAGAATTCGGTGTCATAGAATCTGTCAAAGCAGCGTTCGATCTCTACGCACCTGTGAGTGGTGAAGTAATTGAGGTCAACGAATCGCTCCTTGACGCGCCGGAACAGGTCAATGAGTCTCCGTACGATGATGGATGGTTTCTCAAAATCAAAATAACGAACCCGGGTGAACTTGACGCACTTCTTGATGCTGATGGTTATCAAGCACATATTGAGGCGGAGCATGACTGATAGAGAAATCAACAAAAGTCCTTTTGTAGATCGACACATCGGTCCTCGCGCCGAAGATATTGAATTAATGCTAACAACGCTCGGTTATGCTTCAATGCAAGATTTCATCGAAGACGTTGTGCCAGCAGATATTCGTTTATCATCGCCGCTCAGTTTAGATATTGATGCGAAAATCACAGACGCACAAGGTTTTTCAGAATACGAGGCACTTGATACCTTAAAACAAATTGCCTCTCAAAACCGGGTCTACCGTTCCTATATCGGAATGGGGTATTATGACTGTTTTGTTCCGCCAGTTATTCAACGGAACATTTTGGAGAACCCGGGTTGGTATACCCAATACACCCCGTATCAAGCCGAAATTTCGCAAGGGCGTTTAGAAGCGTTGCTAAACTTCCAAACAATGGTTATAGATTTAACCGGCTTACCTATTGCGAATGCCTCACTCCTTGACGAGGCAACAGCTGCTGCAGAAGCAATGGGAATGTGTTTTGCAAATGTACCGGCGAAGATCAGTCGAAAATTTTTTGTGTCAGAAACCTGTCACCCACAAACAATCGCTGTGCTACAAACACGCGCTGAACCCCTCGGTATTGAATTACAAATCGGTGACCATCGTGATGTGAATTTTGACACACCGATCTTAGGTGCCATCGTGCAATATCCCGCCACAGATGGTGCAATTTATGATTACCATCAATTCGCTGAACAAGTGCATGCCGCTGGTGGATTATTTGTTACCGCCACTGACTTGTTAGCACTCACGCTATTAAGGCCTCCTGGCGAATTCGGTGCAGACATTGCTATCGGTAACTCGCAGCGGTTCGGTGTTCCGCTTGGATATGGCGGTCCCCACGCAGCTTTTCTGTCCACACATGAAGAGCTTAAACGTAGTATCCCCGGACGAATTGCGGGTGTTTCTCAAGATGTAAACGGTGAAACCGCCATCCGATTGGCACTGCAAACGCGCGAACAACATATCCGACGTGAAAAAGCGACGAGCAATATCTGTACCGCACAAGTCTTGCTCGCTGTCATGGCAGGGATGTACGCAGTCTATCACGGACCCAAAGGGCTTAAACAGATTGCTGAACACGTACACGAGCATACCCGCACACTACGGGCAGGACTTGAAGAACTCGGATATGACACTGGAGAATCTCCCTGTTTTGATACGGTTTCTGTCAATGTCCCCTCCCGTAGGGGCGAGGTCACCTCGCCCCTACATTCTGCACGTGCCAAACAGATAAACCTTCGCGAAATAGATGCAGCGCATATCGGGATCTCCTTAGACGAAACAACGACCGCTGTCGATGTCGAAAACCTCCTTCAGGTTTTTGCGGAAAACAAAAGGGAAAACACAAAGCAGACTTCCGATCTTCCACGCTTCCAGTCTTCCACTTGCATCCCTATAGAATTACAGCGAGAAAGTCCGTACCTAACGCACCCTGTTTTCAATAGTTACCACTCTGAAACCGAGATGCTCCGTTATATCCACAGGCTTCAAACCAAAGATCTCTCGCTTGTAAATGCGATGATACCGCTCGGCTCCTGTACAATGAAACTCAACGCGACGGCGGAGATGGTCCCGGTCACATGGCGCGAATTCGGCGAGTTACACCCGTATGTTCCGATAGAACAGGCAGAAGGCTATCAACGCCTATTTTCACAATTGGAAACATGGTTAGCCGAAATAACAGGTTATAGTGGTATCTCATTGCAACCGAATGCGGGTTCGCAAGGCGAATATGCCGGACTCTTAGTCATCCGAAAATATCACCAGAGCCGTGATGAGTCGCATCGCAATATCTGTTTAATCCCAACATCTGCCCACGGCACAAATCCTGCGAGCGCAGTAATGGCAGGGATGAAAGTCGTTGTCGTCGCATGCGATTTGGACGGAAATATTGACATTAAGGATCTTCAGGAGAAGGCAGACACGCATCGTGAAAATCTCGCCGCTGCGATGATTACCTACCCCTCAACACACGGTGTCTTTGAAGAGAGAATTCGCGAGATTTGCGATATTGTCCATCAATCCGGCGGACAGGTCTATATGGATGGCGCGAATCTGAACGCGCTCGTTGGCATCGCACAACCCGCAGATATCGGCGCAGATGTGTGCCATCTGAATCTCCACAAAACTTTCTGTATTCCTCACGGTGGCGGCGGACCCGGCATGGGACCGATTGGTGTCAAGGCACATCTCACAGATTTCTTACCCACACATCCGATCGTTACCGTTGGCGGTAGCACCGGAATTAGTGCCGTATCCGCGGCACCGTGGGGCAGTCCCGGAATCCTACCGATCTCTTGGGCGTATATCGCAATGATGGGAGCAGCAGGACTCACATCGGCAACGGAAGTTGCGATCCTTAACGCCAACTATATCGCCAAAAAACTTGCACCGCACTACCCTGTGCTTTATACAGGAAAGCAGGGTTTGGTCGCGCATGAATGTATAATTGACTTACGCGCCTTCAAAAAAAGTGTGGACGTAGACGTAACCGATGTCGCAAAACGATTGATGGATTATGGATTTCACGCGCCGACTGTCTCCTGGCCCGTGCCGGGTGCCTTGATGATTGAACCGACAGAAAGTGAATCAAAAGCCGAGTTAGAACGGTTCTGTGATGCACTTATTTCGATTCGTGAAGAGATAGCCGAGATTGAGACAGGTGCTGCCGATCGGCAAGACAACGTACTGAGAAACGCACCGCACACGGTGGAGATGGTTACACAATCTGATTGGTGTCATCCGTATTCGCGTGAAAAAGCCGCGTTTCCAAAACCCTGGGTGCGCGATGCTAAATTCTGGCCCCCTGTAGCACGTATTAACGAAGTCTATGGGGACAGAAATCTTATGTGTGCCTGTCCTCCGCTTGACGAATATAAAACTGATAACTAATAACCGACAACCATAAAAACATGAAAGCAATAATTATAGGGGCAGGCGAAGTTGGGTTTCATACGGCTAAACTTCTCACCGCTGAGCATAACGACGTTGTCCTCATTGATGAATCAGATGCCGCCTGCAGCCGAGTTAACGAACAGTTGGACTTGCAGACGCTGCGCGGCTCAGGCGCATCTCCTCGACTGCTCAAAACCGCTGGAATTGATGAAGCCGGTCTCCTTATCGCCGTTACGAACAGCGATGAAATTAATATGCTCGCCTGTCAGATTGCCGAGAGATACAACGTTAACACAAAAATCGCGCGTGTCTCGAATCCTGACTATTTTTCTACAGAAAGCGGTCTGAGACCTAAGGATTTTGGCATTGATCTGCTGATTAATCCTGAGCAACTCTGTGTCGCTGAATTCGTTCGGCTTTTACAGATACCTGAAGCACGAGAGATTGTTGAATTTGAGGATGGCAGGATACAACTTGTCTCCTTTCGGGTCAAACAGTCAAATCCGCTGATTGGAAAATCACTTGCTGAGTTAGATGTTAGTGGACTGCTCAACGATATCCGCTTTGCGGCTATTAGTCGTCGTGGACGTTCTAATAATGGAAACCCAATCAGTAACGGCAGCAGGCACATTATCATCCCAAGAGGTGCCGATGCTTTACAACAGGGCGACGAGGTTTTTGTCATCGGCAGCGCGCTGGCTGTTGAACAATTGCTACGTATCAGCGGTATCACGTTCAGTCAGCAGCTGGACCGCGTTATCATTGTCGGTGCGAGTCCTATCGGTATTGAACTCGCACGCACACTTGAAGAGAACGACACTAACGTTAAACTCATTGAGGAGAATCAAACCGAAGCCCGATTCGCCTCCCAAATGCTAAAGCACACGACTGTTTTACAAGGCAATTATCTCCAATTTAGGCTGCTTGAAGAGGCAGGTGTAGATGATGTCAACGGGTTTGTCTCCGTTACAGGAGACGATGAAAACGACATTATGGCGTGTATGACAGCGAAAGAGAACGGCGCACAACGGGCACTCGCCCTCGTCCAACAACCGAGTTACCTGCCGTTGTTAGCGCGCATTCCGAGGCTTGATGGTGCCGTCAGTCGGCATCTTACTGTTGTTAGCAATATCTTGCGGCTTATCCGCCGTGGAAATATAATTTCTGTGGCATCGCTTCACGGCATAGATGCCGAAGTTATTGAGATTGTCGCCGGGGTCAACGCAAAAATTGTCCATAAAGAACTCGCCTTCTTCAAAACAAAATTTCCAGAAAACGCCTTTATCTGTGCTATCCTTCGGCGAGAAAAACTCATTATCCCGAACGGAAAATCTGTTATCCAACCCGCAGATCGCGTTATCGTCTTTAGTATGCCTGAGGCAATCCCTGTTGTCGAAGACCTCTTTGAAGAACGAAGAAGCTAAAGGGTTATCAGTTATCAGTTATCAGTTATCAGTTAAAGAGGTATTTGATTAAACCATACGCCTCTTTAACCGATAACCGATGACCAATAAAAGAAATATTTGATAATCCCAAAGTCTCTTTCTGATAACTGAAAGATTTTTTTCGTAGAAAAAAATCGTACTGACAACTGACAACTGTAAAGCATGAGCCTTAAATTAATTGTTTACACCCTCGGTAATTTACTGATCTGTCTCGCGGGGACCATGCTACTCCCATTAGGAGTGGCGCTCTATTATCGCGCAGCCGCCGATGAAATCCAAAGCGATTTTATGGCGTTTGTTATTTCGGCGATAATCACTCTGATTGTCGGTTTAATCCTCCGATTCAGTATTCGGGCACGACAGGAAGAACTCGGTATCCGAGAAGGTTTTGCTGTCGTCGCTTTAGGGTGGGTAACAGTTGCACTCTTTGGCACACTCCCCTATCTATCCGCAGATGTATTTCATTTTGATGGACGCTCACTATGGACGGAATTTTCTTTTTGCTATTTTGAATCGATGGCAGGGTTTTCAACGACCGGTGCTACCGTGCTGACGGAGATTGAACACCTTTCACACGCTATGCTCTTCTGGCGGAGCTTCTCGCACTGGCTCGGCGGAATGGGGATCGTTGTGCTTGCCGTGGCTATTCTGCCGATGCTCGGTATTGGTGGGATGCAGCTTTTTCGCGCCGAAGCACCCGGACCGCAAACCGATCGGCTCACCCCGCGCATCGCACAAACGGCTAAACTACTCTGGGGCGTTTATCTACTGCTCTCTGTTCTTGAAACTGTGCTACTCATGCTGGGCGGTATGTCTCTCTTCGATGCACTCTGTCATACCTTTGGAACAATGGCGACCGGCGGGTTCTCTACAAAGAACGCCAGCATCGGCCACTACGACAGCGTCTACATTGACATGGTCATCTGCTTTTTTATGTTCCTCGCTGGCACCAATTTCGCACTCCACTATCGCGCACTCCGAGGCAATGTCAAAAGTTATTTCCAAGATACAGAGTTTAAGTTCTATTGCACTGTTATCGCAGTGAGTATCACCTTAATTTCATGGAATACGATCAGGTTTCAGGTTGATGGACAGGTGCCTTACGATTCAATGTGGACATCGCTCCGCTATGCGGCGTTTCAGGTGATGTCTATCATCACAACTACAGGCTACGGCACTGCTGACTTTGAACAGTGGCCCGCTCTTTCGCAGTTCATCTTGGTGACGCTTATGTTCTATGGCGGTTGTGCGGGTTCCACTGGCGGCGGGATGAAGCAGGTTCGGTTTCTCCTCCTTATTAGGCAGAGCGGTGCAGAGATTAAACGTCTCATTTTTCCACATGCTGTGCTACCTATTCGCGTCAACGATCGGGTAGTCCCTCCCGAAGTCATGACGAACGTTCTCGGTTTTTTCTTCTTTTTTATCGGAATTTTTGCAGTTGTAACCTGCATCATGACAACTTTAGGGCTTGACCTTGTCAGTGCCGCGGGCGCAACAATCGCTACGATGGGTAACATCGGACCTGGGCTTGGCAGTGTCGGACCCACTGACAACTACGCACATATTCACACGACTGGAAAATTCGTCCTCTCTTTCTGTATGTTACTGGGACGGTTAGAACTTTACACAGTACTCATCCTCTTTTCCCCAAATTTCTGGAAAGGATAAGTATTTCATTTAACCAAAAACCTCTTAACTGATGACCGATAACTGACAACTGACAACCATTTTAATTATGAACACTAATAAACTCCGCAGAGAATACAGCGCACAGAACGGACACCTGCTTGAGCAGAATGTCTCCGCCGATCCTTTTGAACTGTTTGAGAAATGGTTCGCTGACGCTATTGCCGCCAAAATAGACCTACCAGACGCAATGACGTTAGCAACCGCTACACCACAAGGCATCCCTTCTGCCCGGATGGTAGTACTTAGGGGCTTTGACGCAAAAGGTTTCTGTTTCTATACAGACTATGAGAGTCAAAAAGGAAAAGAACTCGCGGAGAACCCGAACGCCGCCTTGGTTTTCTATTGGCGTGAACTCGACCGACAGGTGCGTAGTACGGGTATCATTGAAAAAATGAGCGCTGAAGAATCAGATGCCTATTTCGCCAACCGGCCTGTGAGTAGCCAACTCGCCGTCCGTACAGAACGCCAAAGCATCGTTATTAGCGGACGAGAACATCTCACGGAAGGTTACCAACAAGCAGAACAGACGTATACATCCGAGGATATTCCGCGTCCGCCGCATTGGGGTGGGTACCGGCTCGTGCCAAACCTATTTGAATTTTGGCAGGGATGTCCAAGCCGTCTCCATGATCGGCTCTGTTACACGCTGCAGCCCGATGAAATATGGGAGATGACGCGCCTATCGCCGTGAATCTAATGTTTTGAAATTAAAAGAGGTACAAAATGAAATTTACAGGCATTATGATCCTACTTTTATTGCTACCTTTTTCTGCCGTGGCGGGGACGTTTCTCGAAACCTTTGACGACAGAGAGCTGCAAGGGTGGCAGGAACTCACCCAATTGAATAACCCGTCCGGTTCATGGGAGATTATTGATGATGAACTCCACGCCGTAAGTCGTGAAACGTTTCTTCGTTTGCTCACAACCGGCGATAACACATGGGAAAACTATACCATTAAATTTGATGTCAAACCCCTTAAAAAACATGGTATTTCCGATATCTCGATTGCCGCGCGGGTTAAGGGAACTTGGCTAATCTACTGCAGTATTGCGGATCCAGTAGTGCTGCTTGATGGTGAACCTCTTCTCGGATCACGGGTGAGTTGTGCATACGGCAATTTGCACGACGTAATATTTCTAACCCTCCACACTGAACCCCACCCACTTTTAAAATTGAATAAGTGGGCGCATCTAAAATTAAGCGTTGATGGAAACATGGTTGCCTTCTCAGTTAATGAGAAGCAAGTGATGGGACCCACAAAGATACCGAATCTAATAGGGGTTCCAGACGTTGGGCACTTTCCCGAATTTCGGACAGGCGGTGTCGGTTTCGGGATCGCGAATTATACGGCACGTTTTGATAATATCATTGTCACCGGCGATAGTGTTCCAAACAGTGGTGGGTTCGCTGTAACCCCTCAAGAAAGAGTCACAACGACGTGGGCACAATTGAAGCAGTTCTAAATACGTATTTTATTTACGTTACATTTTTTTTCAAAAAAACTTGACAATGTTTTTGAAATATGAGAAACTATTAAGCATATTCAAAGAATCTGTTTGCGAGTCTGTGTTAACTGTCACTTTGGCGAAACTTGCAATGCCAAATTGTGCAATCAATGCACATTTGTCTTTGCTTACATTATTGAGATGTATGAGGACAAAATAGATTAGAAACAATGTTAATAGATTATCTTCCAATCTTGTTGTTAGGGGTGTTCGCAGTTCTCTTTGCAGCGATCAATCTCGGCCTGACCCATATTCTTGGACCCAAACGCCCGAACCGCGTTAAACTCTCCGTTTACGAATCCGGCGTTCAACCAATTGGCGATGCGAGGCAACGGTTTACCATTCGGTTTGACCTCATCGCGATGCTCTTTATCATCTTTGATATTGAAGTGGTTTTCCTCTACCCGTGGGCTGTGGTCTTCAAGAAATTCTCTGAAACGAGTGGTTTGTTTATTTTAGTTGAAATGCTGGTATTTATCGGCATTCTCCTTCTTGGCTATATTTATGCTTGGAGGAAAGGAGGCTTAACATGGGATTAGATTTTGTTGGACAAGGTGCCGGGGAGACAGATGGCAACATCATCACCACGACTATTGATAAAGTCGTCAACTGGGGGCGGAAAAACTCCCTGTGGCCGATGCCGTTCGGTACCGCCTGCTGTGCGATAGAAATGATGGCGACCTTGGCTTCCAAGTTTGACCTGTCTCGATTCGGTTCTGAGGCAATCCGTTTTTCACCACGCCAATCCGATCTACTGATCGTTTCCGGCAGAATTTCTATCAAAATGATGCCTGTCCTGAAACGGATCTATGACCAGATGCCCGATCCGAAGTGGGTAATCTCAATGGGCGCATGCGCTTCCTGCGGCGGCGTGTTTGATACCTATACGCTCATTCAAGGTGTTGACCAGTTTATACCTGTTGATGTCTACATTCCCGGATGCCCACCGCGACCTGAAGATCTCATTGATGCAGTACTACAGGTACAGCAGAAGATTACCAGCGGTGCTTCACCTAAAGGAGTAGAGACGGTTTATGAGTGAAGAGAACCAAGTCGAAGAACAGCCGAAACCTCTTATTCTCGAAAAATTAGAGGCGAATCACGCAGACGCGCTTTTAGCGCAGGACGAGTCGCGTGGTACGGTCGTCGTAGTTGTTCGTAAAGCGCAGGCTTACGCGGTTTTGGAATATCTAAAAACGGATCCCGAACTCGCCTATACCTTCCTCGTTGATGTTACCGCAGTCGATAATTCACAGATGGAATCTGAATTGATGCAGTTTGACTACGCGCGGTTCATGGTGGTCTATCAACTCTATTCCTATCATGGACAGTGTCGCGCCCGGGTGAAAGTCCCTGTACATGAAAACGATTTGAACATTCCATCTGTCTCCGGTTTGTGGCAAAGTGCTAACTGGTTGGAGCGCGAGACGTACGACATGTTCGGTATCAATTTTGAAGGGCATCCCGATCTCCGGCGAATCTTAATGCCTGACGATTTTGAAGGACACCCGCTCCGTAAAGATTATCCGCTCCGCGGACATGGCGAACGCGAACGCTTTAATTTTGATAAACAGAATATGTAGATTTAATAGTTATCGACTATCAGGAGTAGGTTGTCAGTTCAGAGCAGCTTCTGGCATTCTTATAATTCGCAACCCTCGCAGTTATTAACTGACAACTGACAATTGACAACTATTCACAAGGAGAATTCTATGCAAGGTGGGCAGGAACGTGCCACAGGCGAGAAGATGGTTCTTAACTTCGGTCCGCAACATCCTGCAACACACGGTACGCTCCGTATTGTGTTGGAACTTGATGGCGAATCCGTTTTGAAGGCGATACCACATGCCGGTTACCTGCATACTGGGTTCGAGAAACTCGGTGAACACTTGGATTACAACCAATACATCGTTGTAACAGACCGGATGAACTATCTGTCGCCATTGTCCAACAATTTTGGGTATGTCCTCGCTGTTGAGCAACTACTCGGCATTGAAGTCACGAAACGGTGTCAATACATCCGTATTTTGATGGCGGAACTCTCACGACTCGCAGACCATCTGTTATGGTTAGGAACCGCCGCACTCGACTTAGGGGCGTTTTCTGTGTTTCTCTATAGCTTCCGCGAACGTGAGAAGTTGTATAGCATCTTTGAAAAGACAACTGGCGCACGGTTAACAACGAGTTACACACGCGTCGGCGGCGTTCTCCGTGACCTCTATGATGGTTGCGAGGAAGATGTCCGACAATTCGTTACCAACTTCCCGAAGGCACTGAAAGAAACCCATACGCTGCTCACAAAGAATCGGATCTGGATGGATCGCACGAAAGGGGTCGGTGCCATTTCCGCTGATGATGCAATTAGTTATGGGCTAACAGGTCCCTGTCTCCGAGCCACTGGCATCGCACACGATATCCGTAAGGCTGAACCCTATTCCAGTTATGATGAAGTAACGTTTGATGTACCAGTAGGAACCAACGGGGATGCCTATGACCGATACCTCGTCCGAATGGAGGAGATGGTTCAGTGTTGTGGCATCGTCACCCAAGTACTGGATAATATGCCTGACGGATCGGTCAACCTCGAAGATAACAAGATTACGATGCCAAACAAGTCCGATGCTTATGGGCATATCGAGGGCTTAATTCACCACTTTAAAATTGTCATGGACGGACACGGCGTGCAGCCGCCACAGGGTGAGCACTATTGTGCGACCGAATCGCCGAACGGCGAACTCGGCTTTTATATCGTCAGTGACGGCAGCGGTACCGCTTATCGTATCCGCATCCGTCCGCCGAGTTTCTTACACTTCCAAGCACTGCCGCATATGTTGGAAGGCGGAATGGTTTCCGATACTGTGGCTGTCTTAGGGAGTTTAAACGTCATCGCAGGCGAATTGGACCGGTAGGTTTGTTCAAGTTTGCCGATTTTGGGAGAACAAAATGAAACTCGGAAGCGTTATGCTTTTTGTCAAAGACATGAAGTCTGTCATCGCATTTTACAGGGATGTTGTCGGATTAGTACCGGAGGAGGATCAACCGTTCCCAGAACATCGGTTTTTCCGCTTCAATACCGGGGCTTGCAAGTTGTGCCTCCATAGTGCCAGCAAACCGAACGAGGGAAGACAAAAACTTGTCTTTCACGTTGAAAGTGTGAGTGCCATCCATCAGCACATAAAATCGAAAGGGAAACGGTTACGAAAACTTGAGAACGAAGATGGACGTGCCATTTTCGACATCCGAGATCCAGAAGGCAACCGTATTCAGTTTCACGGACCCTATTGATTATGGTTGTCGGTTTACGGTTTAGAAACCTACTTTTTTGAATGTTTAGTGGACAGGATACACACTGAGCGTTAGACACTCGGTTGTGACGAGGATTGTAATTGTAAATGTAGGTATTGTGATTCTTGAGAGAAGCGTGGAGGTGGTTCATGTATGGCCCAATATCAGGTTCCGAATGGGGAAAACAATCCGATACACTTTATAATTTTGAGTCTGATAAATTTTACGATAAGACTTTTGAATATCTACAGGAAACTGCTCGTGAAAATCCTATTTTGACAAGAATCAAAAAGCGAGAGGATAACGTAAAATGGTATGCCGAAACGTTCGCCGCCAAAAAAACGGACGTGGAAGAATACCGTTCTTCGCATGCTACGCTTGAAGGTCGTCTTGAAAAAGAGTACGAAGAGAAAGGTAGGAACAGTGAACACGCAAAGGAATTGCAGGCAGCGATGAATTGGAGAGAAAACTCTGACGAGATTGAAATGCTTCGAGAGGAACTCCTGACAGCTGAAAAAGCAAAAAGAGATTTAGAGTGGGCGAAAAGCGACAAAGAAAAAGGGCTTTACTCCGCAAATAGGACAAAAGCATTTGAAGCAATGGCCTCGTTGAGATGGACTATAAGAAGGACTATAGCACAGGATGAGTACGGCAATTGGCATAAAGATTGGGATGAAGACTATGAGTTTAGAGAGGAATTTGAAAGTTTTTTGGGTGACATTACATATGGACGGAGGTGCCTCAGAGAAAACCTTGATGACTTTGAAACTCATGAGCTTGTTCAGAAATATTTAGAAAATCCTTTGTGGCATCTACCTAAAATAACCAATTTCATTTTAGTTGATCTTATTGATTTAGACCTTATTATGATTGAAAGAAGTTATTATCCTGGTTTATTCTCTCCATCTATCACGGACGAAATCGGAGGGCTTGGTGCCATATTCATACCGTTCCTGAATATTCTTGCTGCCTCGCCTTGTTTATCCCCAAAAGCAAAACGGGAACGTAGGAAGTGGCGCTCCAAAAAATTTACAATCGGTCTCGGTTTAATATACATCTTAATAGGATCCTGGGATGGTAAAAAGATAACCGAACTGTTAGTAAGCCAAGGTTTTCCCTCTTGGATATTTATGGTTATATGGCCTATTACGATGCTTTTCTTCGTTCTTCCGCCAATAACCAATACACTTATTGAGTATATAAATAAAAGACGAATAAAATATAACAGTCTTTGTAAACAGGCATACGATCTTCTTAACATACGCTGGGATATCTACTCGGGGGCGTACGATGCAAAAACGTGTATTGAAAGACTAAAAAAGTTGGACGATCAGGATCTGCACATATCCAGTTTGATTTACCCGTTATTAGAGTTACAACTAAATTCAGAGAGAAGTTTGCCACAAGATAGATAAAGTAACTTGGTGGAAGTGGACTTAATAAATTCCATGAAACTAAAAGTTGTTATTCACAAAGCTGAAGAAGGCGGATATTGGGCGGAAGTGCCATCAATCGCCGGTTGTGCTACACAGGGTGACACTTTTGAAGAATTACTTGAAAACATTTACGAAGCAATTGAAGGATACTTATCCGCAGATGTTTATTTATGTCGAATACGAAAACGCACAGAGATAAGATGGTGGAACGTCTTGAAAATCAAAAGCAACAGGCTGCAGCTAAGATAGAGAGACTAAAGTTGACATAGAGACGATGTCGGAACGTCTTAAAAATATAAAATAGATTTTTGTGTCGTTACTGCGCAAGATGGTCATATTGAAGTAGGACGGAAGAGGAGGGCAAGGAGAAAAAATGAACGGACAAAAACAGAACGAGCAATATTGGGGCGCATTTCTTGAGGAATTACCCTGTGATGAATTGGGACTAAAAAGACCAAGCATCTATGATTCTCACTATAGAGACATTCACATGAAGATCACAGGATGCTACATAAGAGTCAGTCAACGCGTCAAACCTGCGGGAATCTGTGCTGCATTTGTCATGAAAGGATCTGCACAAGACTTCTTTCATTCATTGATAAAACAACAGGCAGAGATTGAAAATGAATTGGGTGAGAATTTTTATTGCTACGAGGCGATACAGGGAGAAACGCAGCTATATGTAAAATTAAAAGACTGCGATGTTACCGATAAAACAGACTGGTCGGATCAACATCAATGGTTAGCCATGAAGGTGGAAAAAATAGTTGAAGTCTTCCGACCGAAGATTGAGAGACTCTAAAACCAAAAGGGGAAGAAAATGTTAAGGAGGAAATTATGTTCGTCAGAACTGAAGAGTGCGAGATTCTCAATCTCGCCCAATGTATAAAAATTGTCGTGATGGGAAAAGAGATTAAAGCCTATGCTCCCGTGAGTGATTCGCCGAGGAGTACAAATCTTGTCGCCCACTTTGATACGGAAGTCGAAGCAGGTTATGCCCACTTTGAATTATTCAAGGCTCTCAAGGCAGGTGAAAGGACATGGAATCCCGACACCCTCAAACCGCTATCCACTGTATGGGAGGAAATCGACAAACATTTTTTGGGCAGTGGTGTCCCCACAGGATTGACGAGGCGTTCCCACATCAGTACCTTTCGTTTAGACAAAGTCACCATTACATAGGATTCTCAAATGTACCGTCATCTCGGTAAGGAGTCGGTTGCTAACCATCAGGAAAAAATTGCGGGGAAACTCCGAGAACTTTTAGGCGACACGTCCCTTGAAGTCGAATGGACGTGTTGAGAGAACTAATATATCCGTTTTGCGGTTTCTACAGGTATAACAAAACAACCCCACGTTTATGAAAGGTGGTTAACCATGTTAGTTAAAAAGGGTAATATACTTCAAATCGAAATGGTCGATGTGAGTATTAAGGTATTAAACAAAGAGGGACAGATCGAAGAGGTTGAAAATAATTTCTGTGTCCGTTTTCATCTAAAAAATTCCGATGGATATATTGATATACCTTGTTTTTATACCGCAGGATTTGATCTTGGTGATATGCCCGACGCGTATAAAAAGCAACTTCAGCTTACCCAGGAATTTCTGAATTCGTATCCCGACGATGCTTATATTATACTCAACTCAAACCTTTTATACGGTATGGATGTCTATCACTAACTCAAAAAATTAGTGGAGTTTTCGCCTGCGGATTGAGAGACGGACAAAACATTTGACTTAATCCCCAAAATTAAGGGTGGACACCGATGGCATCAACGCCAGCACGAAAACGCAACGGAGAAAACACGTCTCTGATGGAGGTTATAGAATGAAAAGAGAAATGGAGTGGAGTGAGCCAGTCGGATGGGTGATTTTTCCGATCCTTATTCAAATGGCAATCGACCGTCAAAGCCCGATTACCTATGGAGATCTTGTAGATAAAGCGGAAGAAGCTGGCATCAAATTCAAGCACAAGCCAGAACACAGAGGGCTTCGCGCACGCACTCTGCGGGGGGCGCTGGGGTGGGTCTTGGAAAGACTTTCTGAATACCGAGAAGAATCGGGTATAGATATACCGCATCTAACAACAATCGTAGTTAATCAGGACACTCGACAACCTACCTACTTTATTAAAGAATTTGGGTGGTCTGATGATAGGATACGCGCTGAGCAAGCGGCTGTATACAACTTTGAGCAATGGGAGCAGATAAGGCAAGCGATATTGCGAGATTGAAACATTGAAACCCATCATAGATCGTTAAGTTGAAAAGTAAAACAATAAAATCCCAAAAGGAAGGCAAATTCTAATGAAAATTGACATAAATATGAAATCAGACGATTTTCAACAACTTGAGGCGAACATAGTAGCTAAGTATGCAAGCGTTAGCCAAAAGGCAATTCCGAAAAAGGCTGCTAAGATTGATAAACAGATTCAGAAATTTGCAAGCGACTTTAGTTCAGTGTATAAGAAATTTAAGGCGCTGTTTCTCATAGCTGATTATCAGCACGGGCTATACTTGGCATTTGCGAATTTAAAGCCTTCTAACTCCACTTCTCATGCTGAAGAAGAAGATTTAATTAAGTCTCATAAAGAACTTTTTAACCTTGATCCAACTCTATGGACATATCTAACATACTCAATTTTCGATTCCTTACTCGTGAACTTACGGAAGTTAACGACAGATAAATCTTCAGGTGCTGCAAAAGCCATTTCTATGAAAAGGATAAAAACTCAAATATGTAACTTGCATACGAGCATCAAAGCAGACTCCGAAGAGTTTACATGCTTTTTAGGACGTCTTGAGTCTCATATAAAGGCGGTAGAGGAAATGGAAAATCTATGGGATTATGTCGATTCTAATGTCGCCCATCTTGAGGACAAATATGAATATGACGCCTCTAACTCTTTTCTCATTTCTGATTTAAGAACTTTGATAGGCACTGTGAACGTTTTTATGGATGATATATGTAAGTTTTATGACTACCGTGCATCTGGGCCTCACCCAAACATGAGTTATGGTAGTGCAGTCCGCTGGATTACGAGACTCGGATTTTTTAAGGAGAATTCACTGGGGGATGTGAATGTTCAGATAAATGCCATTGCGAAAGCTTATTATCAGCATCCTGATTATATCCATCTAACCCCGAGAGACGCAAGTTCTGAAATACTCAAGAAAGTAATTCCTTCAGATGATTTTTTCTTGTTAAGAGCGGACATACAATTAGAACTTGAACAGCGTATCAAAGAATTGAGAGATGAACGAACCTAAAACCACAAAATAGGATGTGTGCTACGGTGCATGTCCCTGTTTTGTTATCAGCACTTAAAAAGGATCCTGTATGAGAGCATTTGTCGCGGTTTTCGCGTGCCTTGTGTGCGTCGGGATGTCGAGTGCTGCGGAACTGTCTGACGCTGAGAGAATCGTCCTCGAAGATCAAGCCCGTCGGGATGCCGAAAAAGAGGGCGATGAGAAGTTTTGGGCGTTAGCAACCTTCGCGGGCACCACGCTTGTCAGTCCCTATCTGAGTCTTCCAGCACTTGCAGGTGCATGGTACTACCAGCCGGCACCCGCTGCGTATCGGTTCAGGGGCAAATCCCCGGTCGCCATTGAGATTTACACACACACCTATAAATCCGTCTACAGACGCGCTGCGCTCCGAGGGGTCTTGATCGGGGCACTCGGCGGTAGTACGCTCTACTACTTGACCGGGCGCGGATACGGCTTGACTTTTGTCAGAAGTTGGTAGTCCCCGTACCTGACGAGGCAAACTCTGATGAAATAGATACGATTCAGCAGAACGATTGTGACGCTCGCTGAGCAGGGTGTGCGAGTTCAAAATGCCCTGATTTTCTGAAAGGTAGCTACCGATGATAAAAAAAGAGAAGTACACGCATTACTTTCAAGTGCTAATTGATGAACTCCGGGAACAACACAACTTTACCACGGCACGTAAAGCCCAAGCCTGTAATTACTTCGGATTTGCGTCAGGCGTTTCTGAGATTAAGTATTATGCGAAGTTCGGACAAGGGGAAGCGTACACGGCAATTAATACTCACTTTCGTGAGTACGAAAAAAACAAAAACTTCTTTGATGTCCTCAAAGAAAGGAAATCCGTAATCAATGCGAAATTCGACGGGACCTTATACTGGTATCGGCGCGACGACATAAATACCTGCGTCATTGCGGTTAGAAGGGAGGGCGATATTGACTCCGATACACTTACGTTAGACGCTATCAGAAAATGGAATGTTGAGAATCTGCTCAAATTCAAAGAGGTGTTTACACCTGAAATCCAACGGGCACGCGAAAGACTGTGAGCCGCTAAGAAGCCTGAATAACGAAAAGGAGACAATAAATGAGAGATAAGGTCGTGTTTTTTATACTCGGTGCCCTATTGGCAACGCTGGCATATTTTGTAGGTGATATAAACCTATCTGCCGAGAATGATATTGAGGTTCTTCCCCAACTGCTTGTAAAGAATTTACAAGCAGAATCTATTATGGTAGGTTTTTCAGATACGTATCGTATTCGTATGGCTGCTAATCATGACGAAACGACTATTGGCTTATTATCTCCCAATGGAAAACAAGAAATTGCGCTTTGGGTTATAAAAGAAACAGAAGGCGAAACAGGTGAGGCTTTTATAGCAATTCGAGATGATACCGATAAAATCCGAATTATGAATACAAGTAGCGTTGAAATTTTTCACCAAGAATAAATTGAAGTGCATACGCGTATTTAGACCACTTGTTCGCAAAGTTTTGCCAGCCTTTACTGAATCACTTTTATTTCGAAGATTAATTGAGAGCCTCGTGAGTTTCAAGAAATAAAATCGGATTTTGAGATAACCTGAATGTAACGTTTGTTATATAGTGTACTAAAACTATGGAAAAGAAATTATTAGAAACCCAATTTGCACTTTGCATCAAAAACAACGGTTGTGAAGACATAGAGAATCGAAAATTCTATCAAATTCTTCCTGACGAGAAAGCAGCAAGTGAGGGATATCTGCGAGTCATTGATGAATCTCAGGAGGATTACTTGTATCCGGAATCCTATTTCATTTTTGTTGAACTGCCTCGCAAAGTACAGGAGGCGTTCGTAGCGGCAGTCTAATGAAGGGTTTTTGGTAACCCAAACATCTTTCTTTTTATTCTAAGATCGCAAGCCCGAAACGAAGTGGAGGGCGGCTCTTGAGCGAAAAGCGTCAAAGCACAAACCACGTCCTTTAACCGCAAGGAAAATTAAAAATATGTCAGAGGAACTTATTCAAATAGAAACGCCTTTCGCGTTTAACGCAGAAAATCAACGTGAATTCGACGAGTTGATAGGGCGATATCCCATTAAAGAAGCAGCAATGCTGCCGACACTACACCTCGCGCAAAGGCAGGCAGGCTACATCACGCCTGCTGTCATGAAATATGTTGCAGAACAACTTGAAGTCACTGTGATGAAAGTCAAGGATGTCGTCACTTTCTATCCGATGTTCTTTGAAGAACCGGTAGGCGAGTACGTCATCCGCGTATGCCATACGCTACCGTGTGCATTACGGGATTGCAAAATCGTTCTCGACCATCTCAAAGCAAAACTCGACACGGATATCGCTTCCGAAACGAATCTAGCGAAAGGTACAACAGCTGACGGTAAGTTCACGCTCATGAAAGTAGAATGCCTCGCCTCGTGCGATGTCGCGCCGGTCATCATGGTAAATGACGATCTGTATAAAAATTTGACCCCGGAAAAGGTTGATGAACTTTTAGCGAAGCTTGCAAGCTAAAACTTGCTATACTAAAGTAGCGAAGCTTGCAAGCTAAAACTTGCTATACTAAAGTAGACAATATGTAGAGGAGTATGTATGGTTGAAGAAAGAAGGATTCTCTACGAGCATCTGGATGTACCTGATATTAACACCTTCGATGTCTTTCGGCAATACGATGGCTACACCCGTTTTGAGAAGGCAATCGCGGAATATCAACCAGACGATATTGCTAAAATGGTGATGGATTCCGGGTTGAAAGGCAGAGGCGGTGCCGGTTTTTCAACGGGCTTGAAATGGAGCTTCGTCCCAAAAGATATAAAACCGTGTTACCTCTGTTGCAACGCTGACGAAAGTGAGCCAGGAACGTTCAGTAATCGTTACGTCTTGGAGAAGAATCCACACCTATTGATTGAAGGCATCCTAATCTGCTGCTATGCGATGGGCATTGAGACGACTTATATCTATATCCGCGGTGAATTTACACTCGGTAAAAAGATGTTGGATGCCGCTCTCAAGGAGGCTTACGAGAAAGGATACCTCGGCAAAGACATCCGTGGCACGGGACTCAACGTTGATATCTATTCTCACCCGGGTGCTGGTGCTTATATCTGTGGCGAAGAAACTGGGTTGATTGAGTCGCTTGAAGGTAAACGCGGACAACCTCGCAACAAACCCCCGTTCCCTGCTGTTGAAGGTGTGTTCATGAAACCAACAGTGGTACAGAATGTCGAAACACTCTGTAACCTGCCTTTCATCGTCGGCAACGGCGTTGAGTGGTACACCCAGATGGGACCGACCTATGGAGACGCGCGATTCGATCCACCGAGACCCGATCCTAACACTGGCACGAAGCTCTATTGCATCAGCGGCGATGTCAACGAACCCGGTGTTTATGAACTTGAACTCGGATTGACCTGTTCAGAACTCATTGAGGTCGCAGGCGGTTTACGCGGTGAAGAGGTGAAAGCCGTCATCCCCGGCGGCAGTTCTGCCCCGATTTTGACGCACTATGAGTTGGACACGCGACTCGATTTTACCTCGCTTACACTCGCCAAGTCTATGCTCGGTTCCGGCGGTATTATCGTCATGAACGAGACCCGGAATATCGTGGATTGCTTGCTCAATATCATGAAATTCTATGCACACGAGTCGTGTGGACAGTGCACACCGTGTCGGTGGGGCACACCGTGGGTGCGTGATATTGTTCAACGCATTGCCGACGGAAACGGACGAAAAGATACTATTACACGTCCCAAATTTGGTGTCGCTGAAAACGGTAGATGGGGCGATACCGGCGAAACCGAAGAGATTTACGAAGACTTGGATCTGCTGGAAAGTGTCGCTAATAATATCGCAAATGTGGATACGATGACATGGAATACGATTTGTGTCTTTGGCATTGCTGTCTCATGGCCCGCTGTGAGTTATATGCGCAAATTCCGACCCGAATTTGAAGCCGCTATCCGCGAAGGTGAACTCGTCACGCTGCCTGTTGCTGAGGCAACTGTCCCACCAGAGGAAAATTACGCCTATCAGCAGCGGTTTATTCCGAAAGAGTTTGCTGACCTGTAGGGCTCGCCGCTTAGTCTGGGAATAGATGAAATCCATTCCTTGTCTTACGTTTTTCGTTTGTGTATTGTAGAACAAAGCGCGTAGCTCGTAATGAAGCAGATCGCTTATGGGGTTTTTGCTGGGGTGTTTCTTCGCGTACGCCGCAAAATGGAGAGCGGGTTCAAGAAAAGAGCGTGAGATCCCAAGCCCACGTTGTTTAACCGCAAGGAAAAATTAAAAAATGGCACTAATTAAACTGAATGACCTCGAAATAGAGGTTGAAGATGGAACGAATATAGTTGAGGCAGCGAGGCAACACGACATTGAAGTGCCTCACTACTGCTATCACCCTGGATTGAGCCGTCCAGCGAACTGTAGGATGTGTCTCGTTGAACCTTACGAGCCCATACCAGGTGCTCCGCCAGGTACACTTGGTCCAGCCCGACAATTAGCAACCGGTTGTACAACGACAGTCCGATCCGCGCCCCCGGAAAGAAAGTTAGAAGAAAAATATGACGCTATTGTCCGAACAGACAGCCCCCGCGTCAAAAAGGCACGCGAGGATGTACTCGAATTTCTGCTCGTGCATCACCCGCTGGATTGTCCTGTTTGTGATCAGGCTGGCGAATGCGATTTGCAAGACTACTCCTATCGGCACGGAAGCGATAAGAGTCGCTATCTTGAGGTCAAAAATGTCCCGCCGAAAAAAGATCTTGGACCGGATGTGCTCCTCTATTCGACGCGCTGTGTTGTTTGCACCCGGTGTATCCGATTCGCTGAAGAGGTTTCAGGAACCGGTGAGTTAGGTTTAATCAATCGCGGTTCCCACGATGAAATTGACATCCCCCGAAGCCACGAGGGGACGCCATTGCAGTTGCTGGATAACAAACTCGCAGGAAATGTGGTTGACATCTGTCCCGTTGGCGCGTTGATTAGCAAAGATTTCTTGTTCAAGTCGCGTCCATGGTTTATGGAGAAGGCGAACACTGTCTGCTCGGGGTGCAGTGTCGGTTGTAATATCACCGCAGAATATAAAGCCGATGGTGTCTACAGGCTTAAACCGCGCTTCCACGAGGATATTAACCAACACTGGATGTGTGACGACGGTCGTCTCGGGTACCACTATGTAAACAGCGATGACCGACTTCAGCTCCCTCTGAAACGCGTTGATGATGAACTCGCTCCAACACATTGGGCGGATGCCCTAACTGTGATTAAGGAGCAGTTATCGGAAGTAGAAACTGAGGAGATTGTTGTTATCGGTTCTGCGCAAGCCACGAATGAAGATAACTACGTTCTGCAGCAGTTAGCACACGACGTGCTACAGACAACGCAGTTAGGTCTCTTCGGGCAGCTGCCCGGCGAAGAACACAAATTCCCACAATTTACAATTGAAGCCGACAAGAATCCGAATACCGCAGGGGCACGAACGATACTCGGTTCCGCAAACGGGAACGTCGTTTTAGAAGGCGATGCACTTTGGGAGAAGGTCTCCGGGGCAAAAGTCGTCTATCTCGTTAGTGGGGCACCGGAGCGTCCGCTTGAGGATGCGGAGAAAGCCGCATTAGAGAGCGTTGATTTCCTCATCGTGCAAGATGTTTTGCCGTCAGAGGTGACGCAATTAGCCGATGTCGTATTGCCGGGAACAACTTTCGCCGAGAAGGACGGCACCTTCACTAATTCAACAGGATGGGTACAACGGATTCGCAAGACGATTGACCCACCCGGTGAAGCACGCATAGACTGGGAGATTACCCAGCAGCTTGCCAATCAGTTGGGGGGTGAGATGAGTTATCATTTCGCCGGTGAGATTGCGATTGCGATTGCAGAAAATGTACCGGGCTATGCGGACGCAACACATCAAAATATTGGAGACGCAGGGATTCAGATAGCAGACAGCAATCAGTAAAGCGGTTGTCTGGCTGATTGCTGCCCCTAAGAGGTGGTAAGCGCAACTAACAGGCGCGCTGGATAGACGCGGAGCAACATTATCACTCCGAACATCTTTCTTCTTAGTCTAAGAGCGCAAGCCTGAAACGAAGTGGAAGGCGACTCTACATACAGACATGTGAAGCCTCAAACTGCGTTACTTAACCGCAAGGAAAATTAAAAATATGGAAAATATGCCGCTTTTGGTTTTTGTCCTCAGTTCAATCATTAAAATCGTTATCATTGCGCATCTGCTGATTATCGGAGTTATGATAATGATCTGGGCGGAACGCCGAGTGAGTGGATGGATGCAGGACCGACTCGGACCGAATCGTGTTGGACCGCAAGGGCTGCTCCAACCTATCGCAGATGGGCTTAAGTTCATGTTTAAGGAGGATCTCATCCCGGATCATGTGGATAAGCCGCTTTATGTACTTGCACCCGCAATGTTATTGGTGCCAGCTCTTATTACGGTCGCAGTCGTACCGTTTGGGAGTTCTATCACATTGTTTGGCAATGAAATACCGCTCCAGATCGCAGACATCAACATCGGTATTCTTTATGTATTGGCGATAACCTCCTTGGGAGTCTACGGTGTTGTGCTTGGTGCATGGGCATCGAATAACAAGTATTCGCTTTTAGGCGGTTTACGTTCATCGGCGCAGATGATTAGTTACGAATTGACACTCGGACTCGGAATCATCGGCATCCTGATGCTGACAAGCTCACTCAGCCTTCGGACAATCGCAATAGAACAGGGGGCATATCCGTGGCAATGGAACTTCCTAATTCACTTCCCCGCCTTTCTCGCATTTACAACCGCAATGTTCGCAGAGACGAATCGCTTACCCTTTGACCTCGCAGAAGCCGAGCAGGAACTCGTCGCAGGGTATCATACCGAATACAGCAGCATGAAATTCGCGATGTTCTTCATGGCGGAATACATGAACATGATTGTCGGATCCGCTGTAGTGGTGACACTCTTCTTAGGCGGATGGCACTTCTTCGGTTTGGAGAATGTCGGTGGTCCCGTATGGAGTGGACTTATCTCGTTCGGTATCTTCTTCGTCAAAACAGCGATTTTCCTGTTCGTGTTTATCTGGGTCCGTTGGACACTTCCGAGATTCCGATATGATCAACTCATGAACTTCGGTTGGAAATTCCTGTTGCCTGTCGCTTTGACTTCCATCGTCGTAACCGGTACCCTATGGATAATGACCGGCTCTCGTCTGGTCGTCGGTATCGGTAATGTGGTTGCAGCGTTTATTGTTGTATCGGTTGTGGCAGGGCTGCTGGTCATGAACAAGGCACCTGAGCCAGCAATACCGGATAATGACCGGCAGATTACACCCAGCGCGTTAGACGCGGTAGAGTAGGAGGCGTGCGAATGAATCCAGAACAGATTCTATTTTTTCTCTTTGGAGCAGTCTCGTTGATTGGCGCGATTGCCGTTATCTCGTTTCGACATCCGATTTATAGCGCGCTCTCGCTTATCGTGACGTTTTTCGCACAGGCTGGATTGTTTGTGCTGTTAGGCGCGCACTTCGTTGCAGCTGCACAGGTAATTGTCTATGCAGGTGCCATTATGGTGCTTTTCCTTTTTGTGATTATGCTCCTGAACCTCGGCACACTTTCAGTGAAAGGGGCAATGGGCAATAAACTGAAAGGATTTGCCATCATCTTAGGCATCCTCTTGGCTGCCGAAGGCATCTATATAGCAGTGAATGCACTTAACGATACAGCCGTGGCATCCGCAGAACCCGTTGCGGAGTCCGTAACGACAACCACTTATGAAATTGGCGAACTCTTGTTCACTAAGTACCTCTTACCGTTTGAGGTTACCTCACTTATTTTGTTGGCGGCATTGATTGGTGTTATCGTCTTGGTAAAACGCGGAAACCAAGCCGAAAGTTAAAATCTTGATAGTATCGAAACCGTAGCCTGTAATGTAATGGAAGGCGGGTTTACGCCGGGGCATATTAAAGTCCCAAAGCCACTTGATTGAACCGCAAGGAAAATTAAAAATATGGCATTAGAATATTACCTTGTTTTAAGCGCGCTCCTTTTCACAACCGGTGTCATCGGGGTGCTCATTCGCAGAAACGCGATTATTATCTTTATGTGTATTGAACTGATGCTGAATGCGGCGAATCTTGCCTTTGTGGCAATCAGCCGTAGCCTCGGCGAGGCAACCGGACAGGTGTTTGTTTTCTTCGTAATGACCGTCGCTGCCGCTGAAGTCGCTATCGGTCTCGCGATTATTGTCAGCGTCTTCAAACATCGGCAGACGATTAACGTAGACGAGGTTAATTCGTTGAAAGGCTAACCAATTCGCTGTAGGGGCGGGGTCTCCCCGCCCGATTGGCTCAACGGGGACGAGGGAACCTCGCCCCTACTCGGCAAGGATAAAATATGTCACAAGAACTAATTGTTGTCCTGTTAGTTGCCCCGCTTGTTGGGTTCTTGATTAACGGGTTATTTGGGAAATGGCTAAAAGGTAACGAGAAACTGAGCGGATGGATCGGCGCGCTTGCGGTGCTGGTCTCCTTAGTCTGTTCGATTATCGCTTTCACCAGTTTGAACGGGGGTGCTGCCCCACTTGATGAAACGCTATATGAATGGATTGCAGGCGAAGGGTTCGCTTTCAATATCGGCTTCCGCGTGGACGCGCTAACAGCGGTCATGTTGTTGGTAATTACCGGTGTCGGTTTCCTCATCCACGTCTATTCGATCGGCTACATGCACGGCGATGAAGGCTATACACGCTATTTTGCCTACCTGAACCTGTTTGTTTTCGCAATGCTAATCCTCGTTCTCGGTAACAACTATCTGATGATGTTTGTCGGATGGGAAGGCGTTGGACTCTGTTCTTATCTGCTGATCGGGTTCTGGTATGACAAACAGTCGGCGACGGATGCTGGAAAAAAGGCATTCATCGTGAACCGGATTGGCGATTTCGGTTTCTTACTCGGAATGTTCACGCTATTTGCGGCGTTCGGAACCCTTGACTTTGGCACTATGTTTGATGCCGCCGAAGCGGGTAATTTTCAGCAAGTTTTTGGTGCCAGTACCCTCGTGGTTGCAACATTGTTACTCTTCGTCGGTGCAATTGGTAAATCTGCACAGATCCCGCTTTATGTATGGCTACCCGACGCTATGGAGGGTCCAACACCTGTCAGTGCTTTGATTCACGCTGCGACAATGGTAACCGCAGGTGTGTATATGATAGCGCGCTCCGCTGTGCTTTATGAGATAGCACATACGGGACAGGTCGTCGCATGGATCGGTGTTTTAACGGCGTTCTTCGCCGCAACGATTGCGCTCACACAAAACGACATCAAACGCATCCTTGCCTATTCCACTGTAAGTCAACTCGGGTATATGTTCGTTGGTGTCGGTGTCGGTGCCTATGCGTCTGGCGTTTTCCACTTGGTAACGCACGCCTTCTTTAAAGGGTTGATGTTCCTTACCGCTGGCAGTGTGATGCACGCCATGGCGAATGAATTGGATATGCGGAAGATGGGTGGTTTAAAATCGAAGATGCCGATAACGCATTGGACATTCTTAGTCGGCGCACTTGCCATTGCCGGGTTCCCGTTCCTGAGCGGTTTCTGGAGCAAAGACGAAATCTTGCACAGTGCCTGGGGAAGTTCTCCCCTAATTTACGGTATCGGGTTAGTCACAGCATTCCTGACAGCGTTCTATATGTTCCGTCTCATCTTCGTGACATTTTACGGTGAATCTCGCGTTGATTCCGAAGTTGCTTCACATCTGCACGAATCACCTGCAGTTATGTGGATACCGTTAGCAATTCTGGCGATCCCTTCTGCCTTGATTGGCTTATTATTAGGTTGGGGTGGACATGACAGTTGGTTCCACCATTTCACGAAGAGCGTTTTTCCAGAGGCACACCATGACGCATCGGGGAACGTCATCTTGTTTATGGCAATTTCATCGGTGGTCGGCTTGGCGGGTATTGCCTTCGCATGGACGCGTTATAGTAAACGGGTACCGTCTGACGAACCCACTGGCGCATTACACAGGCTGCTTGCGAACAAGTACTATATTGATGAGATCTATAACGCTCTCATCGTGCAACCGATTAAAAACGGTTCCCATTTCCTCTTGTGGAAACTGGTGGATAACGGCATTATTGACGGAATTGTCAACGGCGTGGCTGCTCTGATCAGGTTTATTGGTGGATTGTTGCGGCGACTTCAAACAGGGCTTGTTCAAGCGTACATTATCTCAATGGTCCTCGGAATTGTGTTATTCTTGGCATACTATCTGTTTTTCGTTTAAGTCGATGAGTGGCGGTGTTCTTATGCCACCTGATTCTTTTCTTATTTGTGAATGCTAACGGAGAAAAAGATGAAGCAGAACACTTTTCGACCAAGGGATATACTCAACAAAGAGGTTGCAGGTATCTGCGGTGTTGCAAGGTTGACAGATAAGGCGCGGGCTGCCCACACTGGAGAAATCGGAAGTTATAAATACGGTGCTGATTCCGAACAAGATACAGCAATTTTAGCCTTTCTCGGCATTTCAGCGGAGGCATTTCAGGAAGCTGCTGTGCAGATTGACAATGATGTTAAACTCGGGGCGTGGGTCTTAGACAACTCCAAGAAGTCGTCTGAGGAAATATCAAAGTTCAATCGTAAGATGAAAGCTTGGTGGCAGAACAAGATGCCTCAGGACGACTTTTCAAAACGCCGTCGCAAATTGGGTTATGAAAAAGAAAACCGTAGGCTTTATTGGTTCGACCGTCGTAAGTGGTTATGGAATAAACTTTTCAGACCGTAATCCATTCCTTACAAAAGAAAAAATTCGCGACTGGTAGGTCGTCCCTATTGATGAAAGTTGAATTATCCTAAAGGAGGGTTCCTTGTTACTTTCAATAGTCATTTTTTTACCACTGCTCGGTGTGATAGCGATTGCGTTGCTCAGAGGCTTGGGTGCTACTGCTGTCAAAGGTATCGCGCTTGTCATTGGGGTACTCACCTTTGTTATCTCGCTGGGGCTTTACACAGGGTTTAACGCAGACACCGGCACGTTCCAATATGTTGCGCAAGAAAACTGGATTACCAGTTTAGGCATAAGCTACCATATTGGCATTGACGGCATTTCGCTGTGGTTGGTGTTGCTTACGACATTCCTAACCCCCGTGTGTATCCTCGCCGCATGGAATTCGATTGAGAAAGGATTGAGCGGCTTTATGATGTCGCTCCTCGCACTTGAAACAGGGATGTTGGGTGTCTTTTGTTCCCTTGATCTGTTCCTCTTCTTCGTGTTTTGGGAGTCGATGCTGATTCCGATGTATTTCCTCATCGGTGTTTGGGGCGGAGAGCGTCGGATTTACGCCACTATAAAGTTCGTCCTCTATACGATGGCGGGCAGTGCACTCATGTTGGTTGGGATTTTAGCACTCTATTTTCAGAACAGTAATAGCTTTGACCTCACGACACTCAGCGGACCGTTTCAGCATTCGGATCTACTATTCCTTGCGTTTTTCATCGCGTTTGCGATTAAGGTGCCGCTGTTCCCATTCCATACATGGCTCCCAGATGCGCACGTTGAGGCACCAACAGTCGGAAGTGTTATCCTTGCCGGGGTCTTGCTAAAGATGGGAACCTACGGGATCATCCGGTTTTGTCTGCCACTTTTCCCCGATGCAGCAGAAAAATTTACACCCTTGATTGTTACACTCGCTGTCATCGGTATCATCTATGGTGCATTGGTGGCAATGGTCCAGCCGGATTTGAAAAAACTTGTCGCATATTCCAGTGTCAGTCACCTCGGTTTTGTGGTGTTGGGACTCTTTTCTCAAAGTGCCGCAGGTATTCAGGGTAGCGTGCTGCAAATGATTAACCACGGCTTAAGCACCGGAGCACTGTTCCTCTTGGTCGGGATGATTTATGAGCGACGGCACAGCAGAATGATTGTTGATTTCGGTGGCTTATCAAAGCGGATGCCGATTTTCGCCGTAATTTTTATGATTGTGACGTTGTCATCGATCGGATTACCGGGTTTGAACGGGTTCGTCGGTGAATATATGATACTGTTCGGCAGTTTTGTTCAGGGGGCGTTCTCTAAAGTACATGTCGTTTTCGCTACCGCAGGGGTCATCCTCGCAGCCGTATATATGTTGTGGATGTTCCAGCGGGTGATGTTCGGGACACTCGATAAAACAAACGAAAACCTACCTGATCTGAACGCTCGTGAAATCGTCGTGATGCTTCCGCTGCTGGTGTTCATCGTCTGGATTGGCGTTTATCCGAAGCCTTTCCTGAGTAAGATGGAAAAATCAGTAGGGATTGTTGTGACAAAAGTTCAGGCTGAGCCTGCTATGGGACAACTCGAAAAACAGAAACAGCGAGATACTAAACTCGCACTACAGGGAACGCAGCACATACAGCGTGAAAAGAGTGAAAAGGAGGCAGAGACGAAGTAAGTGAAGTTCAAATTTGTATCTTGTTTGATTCTTTGTGTAATTGTTGGTCTTGCCCTTTCGGTTTCAATGGAGGCGTTCGGGGCAGATGACGCACACGGTGCCGAAGGCGCACATCACGGTCATGGCGTAGATGGCGCGAAATTACCTATCTGGAGTATTATCCCATTTGTCGGTATACTACTCTCAATCGCGATTTTTCCGCTCGTGTTGGATTCACATTTCCTTGTCCACCACGGCGGGAAAATGTCTTTGGTATGGGCATCAGCCTTCGCAATCCCATATCTCTTTGCTTTTCGAGGAGAGGCTTTTTACGACATCCTCCATATCTACCTGATAGACTATATCCCGTTCATTATTCTCTTGTGGGGATTGTTCACAGTCGCAGGCGGAATTCTCGTGCGTGGCACGTTGCGTGGCACACCGATCGTTAATACACTTTTACTGCTTATCGGTACGGCTATCGCCTCGTGGGTAGGGACTACTGGAGCATCAATGCTTCTCATTCGTCCTTTGATTCGAGCGAACGCGTACCGGAAAAGCAAAGTCCATCTGATTGTTTTTTTCATCTTTCTCGTGAGCAACATCGGGGGCTCTTTAACGCCTTTGGGGGATCCACCGCTCTTTTTGGGATTCCTGCACGGTGTGCCGTTCTTCTGGACGACGACAGCTCTTTTCCCGCACATGCTGTTTATTAGTGTTATCTTAATCGTGATCTTCTTTATTGTAGACACGTTTATGTTTAAACGCGAAGGCGGTGTCGTACCTGATGATGGCACCAGTGAACCGATCCGTGTAGATGGGCTCTTCAACCTCATCTTCCTGCTCGGCATCGTTGCCGCGGTTCTCATGAGCGGAACCTTCAAGTGGGGAGAAGTCAACATTCTCGGTGTGCATGTATACTGGCAGAATATCGCCCGCGATGTCCTAATCGTCGTCATGGGATTGTTGTCGCTCAGGTTTACACCCTTTACCGGTGAATTAAGGCAAGCAAACGAGTTCTCATGGGAACCTATTGAAGAGGTGGCAAAGGTATTCGCCGGTATCTTTATGACGATTATTCCAGCATTGGCGATTCTAAAGGCTGGTGAAAACGGTGTGTTGAGTGGGTTAATTCTGGCAATCAAAGAACCGCTGCACTATTTCTGGGTAACAGGGGTGCTGTCGAGCTTCTTAGACAATGCGCCGACCTATCTGACCTTCTACAATACGGCACTCGGGAAGCTGCATCTTACTGAAGCTATGGTGCCGGAAATCTTGTCTATGCCATATGATCAATTAACGGATCAGTCGCATCAAGAGTTTGTCAGATTACTAACTGCTATCTCTGTCGGAGCAGTTTTTATGGGCGCGAATACCTATATCGGCAATGCCCCAAATTTCATGGTGAAATCAATCGCGGAACAAAGCGGTATCCGCATGCCAAGCTTTTTCGGGTATATGTTCTGGTCGGTCGCAATCTTAGTCCCACTCTTTGTAATTGTGACATTTGTGTTTCTCCGTTAGTTAGTTGGCGATCTGCTTGTAGGTGCTCGCTTGACCTCAATTTTTGGACTACTGCAGTAGGCTCTTGGATGGCAACTACTGCAAAAATGTTGTACGCTGCAAAGGAATTAAAAAATGCCAATAGAGATTAACTGGCAATTATTGATGCCGGAACTGGTTATCGCCTTAACTTTGATCATTGTCCTCGTCTTTGACCTTTTTGATTCTATTTCCAAAACGGTCCTCGGCTGGATGACAATCGTTGGTGCCGGGATTGCCCTATGGGTTTCTATCCAGATGCATCAGGCAGGCACGGTGGGCACCCAGTTCAACGAAATGTTCAAGGTGGATAGTTTCTCCCTCTTCTTCAACATTATCTTCCTCGTTTCAACAATTTTAGTCGCGTTGATTTCAATGAGCTATTTGGACAGAGGCGACAGGAAGCAGGGACCTTACTATCTGCTTATTCTGCTTGCAACGCTCGGTATGATGCTCATGGCTGCGGGCAATGAGTTGATTATCGTCTTCCTCGGCTTGGAGCTGATGTCGTTGTCGTTGTATGTGTTGGCGGGTTATTTCCGGGACAATCCTGCTTCAAGCGAGGCGGGAATGAAATACCTGCTGCTCGGCGCGTTCGCAAGCGCGTTCTTCCTCTACGGCATCGCGCTGATTTACGGTGGTGCAGGAACAACAAGTGTCCCCGCAATTGCTGAGGCGATTACAGCAGAGAACAAATCGCCACTGCTCTTAGCAGGAATGTTTCTACTTGTCGTCGGGTTCGGGTTTAAGGTCGCAATTGTCCCGTTCCACCAATGGGCACCGGATGTCTACGAAGGCGCACCGACAACAATCGCAGCGTTTATCTCCGCAGGACCAAAGGCAGCGGGGTTCGCAGCGTTCCTCAGAATCTTCATGGAAGCGTTACCAAACTTACAGGTTGAGTGGAGCGGTGTTCTCATCCTACTGGCAATGTTAACAATGACCGTCGGGAATGTCGTCGCAATTGCACAGACAAATATCAAACGGATGCTGGCGTATTCGAGTATTGCACACGCCGGTTACGTGCTGATAGGCTTAGCAGCTGCAAATGATGACGGAATTTCGAGCGCAATGCTCTATCTTCTAATTTACTGTGTGATGAACATTGGCGCGTTCGGTGCGATTATCTTGGCAAAAACGGAAGATGGCGAGAGCCTCATGATTTCTGATTACGCAGGACTTGGGACCCGAAAACCGTTACTTGCCATGTTTATGACGGTAATGCTTTTGTCGCTCGCTGGTTTTCCACCGACTGCAGGGTTTGTCGGGAAATTCTATATCTTCAAATCCGCTGTTGGAGCAGGACATATATGGCTCGTTATTATCGGTGCTATCAACACCGCAATATCAGCGTTCTATTATCTGCGCGTCGTCGTAACGATGTATATGCGTGAGCCAGAGGAAGAGTTGGAATTCAGTCCTTATGCTTCCACATTAGTCGTCGGCTTAATTCTCGCAGTGGTCGGCATTTTACTTATTGGTATTCTGCCATCACTCATGCTCACACCAGCACAGAATTCCGTGTTTTAATGGTTTTCAGCATGATATATCTGCCTTGACATCTGCTCCGCTCCATGCTATACTTGACAGATAGAAGGAGAGGTGCCTTATGGTTACACGTCAAGACATTCAAGCGACCTGCGATGACATCGTGCGCGAATTCTCGCCGCTACAAGTGATTCTTTTTGGATCCTATGCCTATGGTACCCCCACAGAGGATTCAGATGTTGACCTCCTGGTAGTCATGGATATTCCTGAATCGGAAACACGGCAACGGGCAGTGGAAATTGGAGAGCGCGTTCCACACCGCTTTCGCATGGATTTGCTGGTGCGTTCACCCAAAGAAATTGCGTATCGTGTCTCCTATAACGACTGGTTTCTTCGCGAGATCACCGAAAAAGGAGAGGTGCTCTATAAAGCTGTTGATCTCTTTAACAAACCCTTGAAAAAGGAAAAGTGCTTTATGAATCCATTGACGTTGGAATGGATACAGAAGGCTGAGGCCGACTATGATACAGCACAGTTGCTCCAACAAGTAGAAACCGGAAGCAAGGATATAATCTGCTTCCATGCCCAGCAGTGTATTGAAAAATATCTAAAGGCGTGGCTCCAGGAGGCAAATATCTCCTTTGGGAAAACGCACGATTTAAAAGAACTGTTGGCCCTGATTGTACCGACTATTCCAGTTTGGCGTGCATGGCGCGCTGATCTTTCAACACTTTCTAGCCATGCAGTGGACTTCCGATATCCCGGAAAGTCAGCTACTGCCAGCGATGTGACGCATGCGATGCACATCTGCAATAAGGTTCGCGAAGCAGTTCGCGCACAACTCAATCTTGATCGGCTACACGCGCACAGTTAGATCAAGAAAAACGAAAAAGAGGACATTATGTCGGATGTTAGATTAGGCTTTATCGGCACAGGTGGTAACATGAACCGCCACCTACGTGAATTAACCGAGATCGGCGGCTCACAATTCGTCGCCTTCTGTGATATTGTTATCGAAAAAGCAGAACGGGCTGTTACGCAGTACGGCGGTAAAGCTTATGCCGACTATAACGAGATGCTCGCAAGCGAAGAATTGGATGCTGTCTATATATCTATCCCGCCTTTTGCGCACGGTGCCCCTGAACGCGCCGTGATTGACGCTGGACTGGCGATGTTTGTTGAGAAACCGGTACACATGGATGCAAACGATGCAAAGGAAATCGCAGCGGTGATAGAAGATAAAGGCATCATCACTGCTACCGGGTATCAGGAACGTTATCTTGACATCATAGACAAAGCGCAGGAACTCCTCGCTTCCCGACGCGTCGGGTTCTTCATGGGCTACTGGATGGGCGGCATGCCAGGCGGATGGTGGCGCGAAAAGGCGAAATCCGGTGGGCAGCTCATGGAGCAGACGACACACGAATTTGATATGGCAAGGTACCTCTTCGGCGAAGTCAAAACCGTCTATTCCGTCGCACGCTACGATCTGATCCCCGATATGGATTATGATATTGAGGAAGCGTCTGCGGTCTCCTTACAATTTGAGAGCGGCGTTTTTGGGATCATGTTCTCCGCCTGCTTCACAACGAATGGCATGAAGCGTTCTGGATTGGACATTTTCTGTGAAGACGGTTCGCTTGAATACCATCTCCGCCGTGCACTCGTGCTCTCTACCGCTGATGAGAAAACCACGTGGAACCCGGAAAACAATTGCACAATTGATATGGATAGCACCTTTATCAACGCAGTTCGCACCGGAGACGGCAGCGCAATCCGATCCCCCTACGCCGATGCCGCGAAAACCGCTATTCTATCTATCGCAGCCAATGAATCCCTGGAAACAGGTCTACCTGTACACTTAGGATAACAGGACGTGTTCGTTTACTCAGTAGGCGAGTGACGGTATTCAGAAATTCTGACGTGATCTCGGTGTCCTGATGAAAGCATCGTTAGAAAAATACAATGCCAAGCACCGTTGACACAAAAAGGCGTTCTTTTGTAGCATAAACTGTTAGTTTGTGCCGTTCGCGTGAACCGTTCAAGTGCTGTCAACGCGAGTGCCAGGCACCGTTGACACAAAAAGGCGTTTCTTTTGTAGCATAAACTGTTAGTTTGTGCCGTTCGCGTGTAACCGTTCAAGTGCTGTCAACCTTTAAATTGAACTCTCGTTAATTCAATTCTAAAATCTACCATAAATGCGGAGCAATGTAAGGTTCAGTTCCGTCAGGAGGATCATCTACAATGGAACACCAGATAAACCTCCCCATAACCGGAATGCACTGCGAAAGCTGCTCAAGTACTATCACACGGCATCTTAAAAAGATGGATGGTGTCCTTGCCGCAGAAGTCAGCCTCGCCACTGAATATGCCGCGGTTACCTTTGATACATCCACGCTCAGCGAAGAAACCATCGTTGATAAGATCCGAGATCTCGGTTTTGACGTTGTTGATGGAGATGCAGAAGAAGAGGCTCGCGCTGAGGAATCCCGACGGCAGAAGCTCCAATTCATCGTTGGGGTCATCTTCACGCTCCCACTTTTCCTCATCAGCATGGGTAGAGATATGGACCTGTTGGGTGGATGGGCATCTGCACACTGGGTTAACTGGCTCATGTTTGGTTTAGCATTACCGGTGCAGGGTTATGTCGCTTGGGACTACTACATCGGTGGTTTTAAGGCACTGCGCAACCGATCCGCCAATATGGATGTCCTTGTCGCTATGGGCTCATCCGTGGCGTTTCTCTATAGCCTCACTGTAACGATTGCACTCACAGCCGGCGCAGGGGAACGCTTCGGCGCGCACGTCTATTTTGAGACAGCCGCGGTTATCATTACGTTGATTAAGTTGGGAAAACTGATTGAAGCACGTGCTAAAGGTAAAATAAACGCAGCTCTGAAAAAACTCCCCCAACTTGCCCCGAAAACAGCGTGCCGCTTAAAGGACGGCGAGGAACAAAACATCCCTATCGAACAGGTCGGTGTAGGAGATGTCCTTCTTGTCCGTCCCGGCGAAAGTATTCCTGTTGATGGCGTGGTGCGTAGTGGCAATAGTGCCATTGATGAAAGCGTCTTCACCGGAGAAAGCCTACCCGTAGATAAGACACCGGGCGACCCTGTGACCGCGGCAACGATGAACCAGAGTGGGATGCTCACGATCGAAGCCACACACGTCGGCACCGAAACAGCACTTTCCCGTCTTGTCCAATTGGTATACACGACACAACAGGGCAAACCCCCTATCCAACGCGCCGCCGATGCGGTCACAAATGTGTTTGTGCCTGTCGTCAGCGGAATTGCTATTCTGACGTTTCTTGTGTGGTGGTTCGTCCTTGGAGAAGGGTTCACCCCGGCAATGCTCCGATTAGTTGCAATCCTCGTTACAGCCTGCCCTTGTGCCTTGGGACTCGCCACGCCAACCGCTGTTATGATGGGAACCGGTATCGGCGCACAGCGCGGTATCCTCTTCCGAAACGGCGAAGCACTTGAACGCGCAGGAGCCTTAACCACAATTGTCCTCGATAAAACAGGCACCTTGACAGAGGGGAAACTCACGCTTACCGATATTCTCACGGATACAGACGCATCGGAACTTCTGCAGCTATCTGCCGCTGCGGAGCGCGGCAGCGAACATCCCATCGGAAAAGCAGTTGTCCAAGCCGCTCAGGAACGTGGATTGGACATCACGACACCGAGTCAGTTTCAAGCGATCACTGGACACGGTATCGCCGCACAGGTCGGTGAACATAGTGTTATCATCGGCAATTTATCCTTAATTCAACAACACAACATTCCAACAAGAAGATTTGAAGAAGGAGCAGAGCGTCTGCAAACTGAGGCGAAAACCGTCCTATGGGTTGCTGTTGATGGACAGGTTCTCGGACTTCTGGCGGTTGCGGACACATTGAAATCGGAAGCACAAGCTGCAGTCGCCGAACTCTACGAACTTGGATGTACGGTAACAATGATGACGGGGGATAACCGCGTCACGGCTGATGCGATTGCTAAGGCTTCGCGAATTAGCGATGTCATGGCAGAACTCAAACCCGAAGATAAAGCAGCAGCCGTTAAAAAACTACAAGCGGAAAACAGCGGACTCGTCGCTATGGTCGGCGACGGCATTAACGATACCCCCGCATTGGCACAAGCCGACATCGGCATCTCGCTCGGCACTGGCACCGATATTGCCAGAGAGACAGCGCACGTGACGCTCATGCACAGTGATTTACGTGGACTCTCAGATGCGATTCGGCTCAGCCGCTCGACGATGCGCACCATTAAACAGAACCTATTCTGGGCGTTCTTCTACAATATCCTATTGATCCCTATTGCAGCAGGCGCATTGTATCCGTTTTCATCAGTACCTTCCATGTTCCGCGAACTCCACCCGATGCTCGCAGCATTCGCCATGGCGTTTAGCAGTGTATCCGTTGTGTTGAATAGTCTACGGCTGCAATGGAGAAAATCGTAACGCTTAAGGTCGTTTGTTTGAGATTGAAGAAATATAACGCTTTATTGCGTCCAACACCTGCTCCGCTGTAATCCCCGCAATCACCTCACAACTACCAGCACCACATCCGCCTGGGTGCCGACCCGGATGACACGGGTTACACCCCAAATTTATACCACTCTGCACAACCGTCCGTTTCTCGCCATAAGGACCGCTCCGAATGGGGTTCGTTGAACCGAAAAGCGCGACCACTGGTGTGTCCACAGCCGCAGCGATATGCATCGGTCCCGTGTCGTTACCGATATATACGTCGCAAGTAGAGATTAACGCCGCGAGATGCCGTAGATTTTCCGTTTGAACAAGCATCGGCGGAACTTCCATCATTTTTTCAACTTGTGCTTGGAGTTCTCGTTCGTTCGGACCGGCAAACAGCAAGATTGATGCGTTCTGCTCTTTACACAAGGCATTCGCGACCGAGGCATATTTCTCCACATCCCACAACTTATATTCCCAATTTCCGCCCGGATGAATGCCAATTAATAATCGTTCTGAGGTAAAATCTGCTTCGGTAAGAAAACGGTGTGCAAAGGTCTGTTCGTCTTCAGTGAGTTGTAAATGCGGGTGTGCATCTGCTGTGTCAACGCCGTGTTTCTGGAGTACTTCTAAATATCGGGTGACGGCATGACGATTGCTATCGCCTCGCATCATACCCCAATGTTCCGCACCAATACACCGCGCCATAAGACTGTCCCGCAAGTTCACAACGATGTCGAATTTGTCATTCCGTAAGGTTTTTATGAGACGCAGCCGTCCTTTCCAACCGGCGTGTTCGCCGCGGTTGTCATATACAAGGGTGGCATCAATATTGGGTTCGGTAGCGAGGAGATCAAACGCACGCGGTCCCACGAGGAAGGTGATATGTGCATCTGGAAAGTATTTGCGTAAGGGGTGGATAACGGCAGTGGACAGCACCGCATCACCGATAAAAGAGAAACTAAAGACGAGAATTTTCTTTGGCATTTTTTATGGAAGGTTTTTTAATCAGGACTTACGCAAATCGAGTGAATAATTGAAGTGGAGCGGGTTTAACGCTTCTCGTCTTTTAACCACGCATCCATTGCTTCCCGCCTTGCGTTTTCACAGAATCTGTGAACACTCTCTATGCTACCAAAAGGGATACTATAGAATTTTAGAACGGTGTGTATTTCCTCAAGTATTTCAGAAACGGCTTTATTTTGAAAAAGGTTCTCAAGTTTTTCGCGATCTTTTTCTAATACCTCCCACCATTCATAAAGATTGTGAAGATACTGCACGTCACTGAGCGGATCCCGTCCCTGCATGTCCATCGCATACATACTGATACCTATAGAGTCAAAAGTTGTTAGAGCCAACATTTCTTCCAGGGTTAAGTCAAGTTCTACTTCGGCGATCTCAAACCAAGACAGCCCGTCGAACGCCTCATCGTCAGCAACACCGGGAATCTCACGCTCCAAAAACTCCCACGCAACAGCAGTTGTTTTTGCATCAAGTTTTTCTAAAGCTTCAATAAAGCCTTCTCTGTCGTGCATTGGAATGTCAAACAAGTTTAGCATTTTTCTTGATCCTTAAAAAGATTCAATCATTTCAACGGCTGTTGTCAAACCGTCTTCTGATTCCATCTTTGTCCCTAATGCTTGAGCTCGTTCCTTCATGGTAGGTGTTTCCAATACTTTTTCGATCCGTTGTGCTAAACGTTTTGCAGTAAGGTTACGTCGGAGCAAACTTCTCGGTGCAACACCTAAGTCTGAGAGTTGCTTTCCCCAATAGAGTTGATCGCCGAAGTGTGGCACAACAACGGAAGGCACTTTGGCATAGCACACGGAGGCACTTGTTCCCGCACCACCGTGATGGACAACACAACTTGCCTTCGGAAATAGCCAGCGATGGGGCACATATTCAGTACAGAAGATATTCGACGTAGCATCTTGTGTTCCCAAAAGACCCCATCCTGATTGGATAACAGCTCGCTGATTCGTTTGCTTGATGGCATCAATTAAGATTTCCGTTATTTTCTTACCGTCGCTTCCGCCCATAGAGCCGAACGAAATGACGACTGGTGGCAATCCATCTTCCAAAAAATCGACGAATTCAGGAGGCGGGACATAACTCGGTTGCGCAAGATGCCATATACCTGTGAATTTGTGGTTCGGTGGAAAATCCGCTGAAGGGCAAAGCGTTGGCGATGCCGCAATTAGGTTG
This sequence comes from Candidatus Poribacteria bacterium, assembly GCA_965208735.1. GTDB lineage: Bacteria > Poribacteria > WGA-4E > WGA-4E > WGA-3G > WGA-3G. The sequence goes on along the minus strand of CBDBPM010000002.1, from coordinate 5,436,497 downwards.
AGGTGTGGTGAATATATTCCCTCTGTGGTGACTGACGCTCTCGCTTTTCCACCAACGGATGCGATAAATTCATTAAAAAGCGAATCAGCGGTATGCCTGAGTCGAAGTCCCACTAATTTCCACCAGATAGAATTAAATGTTGGACCCCAATTCGGAAATGGATATGGGGCGTTATCAAGGGTTTTTATGAAGCCTGGGCAATACGTCACAGTCATCCACGGCAACGCATTTCGAATTGCAGCCTCCTGTCCGGGAATATCCACTGAATGACATATTGCTATATCAAACCCCTTCATCGCTGTAAGGCAATCACGATACCATTTTTCGCCGTGGCGTAAAACGCCTTCCTTCATTAGAAGCAATAGTGGGGCAATCGGATCGCGCATTGTAATGAGGGTATCTATCAGCGCATGAAATTCCGTTAAATCAAAGGCGACACCAACTTCGTAGAATTCCGCGCCGATCTCAAGAATCTTTTCTCTATAAAGATCCGGGGCACAGACGCGGACTTGATGTCCTCTTTCAAGCAGACGTTCCGATAGTGCTAAGACGGGATAGACATCTCCCGTTGACCCCCAACAGACTACGACAATTTTCATGTACACCTCGTTTCTATGGTTATCGTTGTTGCATCCCAAACGGATTCAACAGGCAGTTTTTTCGTGCATTCCCATCCGATTTGACACTTATGCGCGCTGCAGGGCCAGCACGGCATGTCTCGCCGCACGATAGATGCGTTTTCGCTCAGCGGATGCCACGCTACATGGTCAGTCGGACCGAAGATAGCGACCATCGGCACATCCAATGCTGCAGTGAGATGCATCGGACCGGAATCATTACAGACGACCAAGTCGCAACAGGAGAGCATCGCACCCAACTCACGAATCGTCTCCGGTGCGTAAGTTATGGCATCGGATTCCATTGCCGTTTGGATGTTCTGCACCAGTGCTGCTTCTTCCGGACCCCGTAAAAGAAGTATCGTCCCATTATACTGTTGCGCTAATCTGTCAGCCAGTTCGGCGTACTGCTTTTCGGGCCAGCGTTTATCAAACGAACTCCCGCCGGGATGGATACCAATCAGAAAAGTATCCCCACCGATATCCAACGATGCAAACTGTGCTTCAGCGGCGGCGATCTCATCAGGTGACAATTGGAAAATGAGTTTCCGTCTGCCTTCTCCGTCACAGATGAGTCGTACCAGGTCCAAGTTCCTATCCACTTCGTGGGTTTCACCTTTCTGGTATTTACCGCGCCACGCGTGGGTAAGGGTAGATCTAAAGCGTTTCTGATAGCGTCCTAAGCGGTAAGTCGCACCTGAGAGAAAAGCCGCAAGATGCGTCCACATTGCTGTCTGCATGGCAACAACGAGTTGAAACCGTTCACGGCGTAATTCGCGATAAAATTGGAGTCGTGCTAAGATTCCGCTGTGTTTTCCATCTCGATCAAACATTAGAATCCGATCCACGTCGGGGTTACCGACTAACACAGGGGCATTAAGCGGGCGCGCCAATACTGTTATTTCCGCGGATGGGTAATTCTCCCGTAACAAGGCGATCGCCGGTGTTGAGTTCAGTAAATCGCCGATACCATCCACACGAATGACGAGTATCTTATCAATGTTAGGGAGTGTGTTTCCGTTTTGGTGCTGCTCGCAAGTCAACACTTGCTTTGCAGAAGTCTGACTATCCGTTAGCATAGCCTGTCCTTTGCGTGCCGAGTTAACGTGTCGTTTATTATAACACAAACCCACGGAAATGGCAAATCTCAGAGCGACGAGCAGGCACATATCGTTGCATCAGCACCCACCGATATGGTATACTATAACTATGCAGCACAAAGCACAAGGCACTACTGAGAGCAACCGAAAGTCCTCAACACTCCGTTTTCTTTTCGGGACGCTCGTTTTCGGTTCGATCCTTATTATTCTCACCTGTTATTGGATTATCTCCGCAGAAAATCGTGTTGTGTGGGAACTCACCGATTTTTCGATTTTCCCGACTGTCCTTTTCACATTTTTTCTGTTGGCTCTTATTACCCCGCTTCTGAAAAAGGTATTGAAGGGGTTGGCACCGACATCGCGCGAACTCGCGTTGACATATATAATGGTATCCGTGGCGACTGCACTCGCGGGACACGACATCGTACGACAGTTAGTACCGATGATTGCCAATGCCGGATGGTTCGCAACACCCGAAAATGAATGGGCAGACCTCTTCTTCCGATTCATGCCGACATGGCTAACGATTACCGACCGCGGGATTCTACAAGGCTACTTTGAGGGGGACGATACGTTTTGGCAGGCGCAGTACATGGAAGCGTGGCTGTGGCCCATTGTGGCGTGGAGTGGATTGGTCATTGTCCTCCTGTTTATGATGCTCTGTGTCAATATTATCGTAAGGAAACAGTGGATCGACCACGAGAAATTAAGTTACCCTTTAACGACGCTTCCTGTTGAATTGCTCGGCAACACATCCGCACTCTTTCGGAATAAACTGATTTGGCTCGGTTTCGGCATCGCATTCGGATTAGAGATGCTCGCAGGCTTGAACTATCTCTTCCCAGTGATACCTTCGCTCAAAATCAAGTATCAACTCTATTTTGCGGATCGACCGTGGAACGCAATGGGACGTTTGCCGATCTATGTCTATCCGTTTGCAATAGGATTTGGGTACCTCATGCCGCTGGATTTGTCGTTGTCCTTGTGGTTTTTCTATCTATTTTGGGGGGCACAGCGCGTCTTTTTCAGTGCCACAGGATGGACAACTGCTATCAGTTTACAGACGGAACAGCGCGGCGGCGCATGGCTCGGAATTGGCGCACTCGCACTCGTCACAAGTCGGCGGCAGGTATGGGAGATATTCAGTGGTGTATTCTCTTTTAGATCGAAAGACGGTTTATATCGGCTCGCAGTTTTCGGGTTGATAATTGGTATGGCATTCGTGCTGGTATTCTGGTATTTCGCCGGGCTTTCACCGTGGGTCGCGCTCGGCTATTTCGGGATCTATTTGGTGTTATGCATCGGAATGACACGTATGCGTGCCGAACTTGGTCCCCCGACACACGAATTGCACGGGATGCATCCCGACAGGATTATGATGTTATTCGGCGGTGGTCGTTCATTAGGCGCGCAAAATCTAACCAACACAACGCTATTGTCATGGCTCGCGTATGGATACCGGTGCCACCCAATGCCACATCAGTTAGAGGCATTTAAAATCGGTAGACAATTCCGTTTGCATGAGAATCGATTGGTTGTGGCACTCATTGTAGCATCAGTCGTCGGAACAATCGTTTCGATTGTCGGGCATGTCGCACTCTATTATGAATACCGGTTTGCACGGTGGGGGGTTGGCGAATTTAACCGCTTACAAAGCTGGATTATCGCACCACGAGCACCGAATCTACCGGCTGTTCAACATATCGCATTCGGCTTTCTCTTTACCGGTGTACTGACGTTTCTGAAACGTCAGTTTTTGTGGTGGCCGTTTTATCCTGTCGGTTATGCTGTCGGCAACGGATGGGCTATCGGTTGGATGTGGTTCTCAATCTTTTTGGGATGGCTCTTTAAACAGATACTTTTCGCCGGAGGTGGGGTGCGAGCTTATCGCCGGGCATTACCGCTTTTCTTAGGGTTCGTATTCGGTCAGTTCCTCGCTGGAAGCCTCTGGAGTTTACTTGGGGTCATCTTAAATAAGAATATGTACACCCTTTTTCCATAAAACTTTCAAACAACAGGAAAACGCGTTAAAAGTCTTCCAATGCCTCTGCTTCCGATTCAAAGACACCGATGCTTTGTGTTAGACCGATGGTGTTAAAAATATTACGAACTTGGGTAGACGGGTGTGCGACCCGTAAAACCTGTCCCTTTTCCCGCATCTTCCAGAGCAATCTGATAATCTCACCGAACCCACTGCTTGTAATGAAACTACGGCGTTCAAAGTTAAGTAGCAATTTTTCAGCGGCTTGAACCTCCACGTCAGCGTAAGCGTCACTCAAAATAGCTTCAGAGGCATCCGTAAGGTAACCCGTGATGTCAAATATAGCGATTTTTCCTTCGTGTCGAACCGAGATTTGAGAATTTGCTCTCACAATTCCCTCCTAAATTCGTTGAATCTGATGATTAGTTGCAATGTAATCTATTAATCCTCAGTAAAAGTTCGTTGGAGCGGTGTATGTTCGGGTTGTGAACGAATTACCGTGCCATCGTCAAGATGGAGCCACGTCTCAAATTGCCGCACTCCTTCTTGTAACTGAATGACACGGGCACCGCGCGGAAACCCTTCCCTGCCGTACGTACTATAGCCAGTCGCACGCCCATAACAGAGACGGATACCGTGTAGATCGCCCCAGAAATCGTTGATATGTTCGTGCCCAACAAAAGTACCCATGACATCACCCGCTTCATGCAGCGCAGCAAAAAACCCAGTGTTAATCTGAGGCGCGCAAACGTTCTCATATTTCACACCGTAGCAGGTATGAAAATCCCACACTTCGTCATATTCTGGAATTGGAATGTGGAAAAAGGCAAGTGCAGGAAGTGGATTCCCCGCTTCAGCGGTGAACTTTGCGGATTCTTGCAGATACCATACAATTTGCTCCCGTCTAATCCAATCGTAGCCACCAATATCTGTCGGCGCGTAGCTACCGGAATCAATAAAATAAAGCAATGCAGCAGATACGTCTTCTTCAAAATTTTGGATCGGTAAAACGTAATTGCCGACCCCAGGTATCTCTTGAGGACCTGGTTCCGAGAGCGATAGTTCGCTATCTTGCATAACTGCCATCAACTCGTGACGATCTGCATTGCCTTCGTCATCATGGTTGCCGAAAACCGCTGCCCACGGAAAGCCGCATCCGTCTACAATTTTAACAATCTCTCTGAGGGAATCAGCGGCATCATCGCAGCCGCCACCCGATAAAATATCGCCTGTCAGGATAATTAAATCCGGGGATTCCGCTGCTGCGATTTGTGTCATCAGTGCTGCCGATTGTTGATCGGGCGGTTCACCGTTCTGCCAGTGAATATCGGTGAATTGCACGATTTTAAAACGTCGATCGCTGTCGAACTTCAATAAGTTTTTCACTATATGTTATTCTCCTTAGCGCATAATCATAGCATAATTCCCAAAAATTGCAAACAAATTTTTCACCGCCAGAACCGTTTGGTATAGACTTACGAAAACAGAATATTGTTCTAACTCTTATAGATACGCCTATCCTTAAAAAGATAGTAAAAAGATATTCCGTTTACTAATTACACAATTGACGCTGTAAAGACATTTACCAGAAGGTCTCATGCAATCCATGTCACGAGGTTTCCAATCTCGCCAACCGGCGGCTGACGGCTAACTGCTGATGGCTAAACGCCTCTTCCGGTTAGAATAGCCTTGCCACATCCAATTTTTCGTGGTAACATATATGCTATGCCAAATGACCGTTTATTGAGCACTTATGATCTCCGTACCGTTATTCTCTCAAACGAGGCGGTAGCCGAAGCACATTACCTGTTGCGTTGTGAATGCCCAGAAATTGCTCAGCATGCACGTCCAGGGCAGTTCATCCACGTCATGATTTCACAAGATACCGGTATGCTCCTACGCCGACCCTTCACAATTTATACAGTGAATGGACGCGAGATAACGATGCTTTATCAGATTATCGGTGACGGAACGCAGCGATTGTCAGAGATGCCCGCAGGTGAACCGATACAAGTGTTGGGACCGCTCGGCAATACGTTTGATTTTACCACGAAACCTGAACCCGCAATTCTTGTTGGCGGCGGGGCAGGGATTGCTTCACTCATGTTGCTGGCTGCAGCACTGCGTAAAAACGGAATACAGACACTCGGATTGGTAGGTGCTCAGCATCATGCTCGACTTTTAAGCGTGAAGGATTTAGAATCAATCGACATTGAGGTACATGTCGCTACAGACGACGGGAGCGTCGGGCACCACGGCTATGTAACTGACATCCTCGCAGACCTGCTTGAGAATACTGCTTGGCAGTGTCCGACGGTTTATGCGTGCGGTCCACACGGGATGCTTTCCGCTGTCGCAAAGATAACCGCTGATTTTGAAGTGCCAACGCAAATTGCTATGGAAAATCGGATGGGATGTGCGATGGGGGTCTGTCTCGGTTGTGTTTGCCCTGTCCGCATAGATACGAACACCATTGAGTACCAACGTGTTTGTACCGAGGGACCCGTCTTTAATGCTACTGACATTGCCTGGGATGTTTAGCGAGACTTGATAAGAAGAAATATACACGTGTATAATATTGTGTTAAAAATAAGAAAAATTAATCATGGAAACAACATTTTATACTGAATTGACGACCAATAGCCTCCAAGGCGAATTGCTTTCCGATGCTTGCTGTGAAAAGATACTAACTGGATCGGACGTGGAATTATTGCCTCTATTGAATGCCGCATATCAGGTGCGTAAAACCCATTTTCGGAACGAGGTACAACTCCATATTCTCAACAATGCACAGAACGGCTACTGTCCAGAGGATTGTGGCTATTGCGCACAGGCAAATTCTGCAACGACAGACATTGAGGCTTATCCCTTAAAACCCGATGCTGAGATCCTGGAAGAAGCGAAACGCGCTTATGAATCCGGCGCGTATCGTTACTGCATTGTCCTGAGTGGACGCGGTCCGTCACCAAAACGCGTATCACACCTCGCAGAACTCATCCACACTGTGAAAGCACGCTATCCGGTTGAGATTTGTCTCTCTGCAGGGCTAATTGACATAGAATCCGCGCATATCCTGAAAGCGGCAGGATTGGATAGGTTGAACCATAATCTTAATACTTCCGAAACCCACTATCCAAATATCTGTAGCACGCACACTTATCAGGATCGGATGGAGACGCTGCAAGCCGCACAAACGGCTGGACTCGCCTGTTGTTCAGGTGTAATCGTTGGGATGGGTGAAGAGACAGATGACTTGATTAAGGTCGCTAAGGCACTCCGTCAGCTTGAGGTCGCCTCACTTCCGGTTAACTTTTTCTTACCGATATCCGGCACACAGTTGTCAGAATCCGTTACGGCACAGCGGAGTGTCCCTACTACTTTAACTCCAGATTATTGTCTCCGAGTACTGTGTCTGTATCGATTCCTAAATCCACGAGCAGAGATAAGGGTCGCTGCAGGTAGAGAACACCATCTCCGAAGCATGGAGGTAATGGCACTCTATCCAGCCAATTCGATGTTTATTGATGGTTACCTAAATGCGGAAGGTTCGGCGGCATCGCGGACAATGGAGATGATTAGGGACGCGGGGTTTACGGTGAAAACAAACGCTGAAGACGCTGGACAACGCAATCAGGACGAAATAGAGAAAAGAGATGTGCTTCTCAAAGAGTTAAAAGTGCTTCGACCGCGCATGGCATCTGATGCTTGATTCCGAACAAACGGTATGACAATACCTAATAGCAGTCGCATTCTTCCTCTTGGAGCTCCAAGTGAAGTTGTGATGTTTGAGGGGATGTTGCGACTACTCCGCTACCGGTTTTAATCTTTTCAAAATCGATATGCCTCATGTCTTCTGGAATCACAAAATGTGACTTCAACGACTCCTAGTCTTTGTCGGCAACTGTGATAACTTCACCGCGATGGAAGCTCACCCATATATCGCCAATCTTAGAGTTTGCGGATTCTTGCTCCAGTTTTCTTTGCGTAATTTCTACATATTGCGGATCCAAATCTATACCGATAACATTTCTTCCTAATCTCGCAGCTGCAACGGCTGTTGTACCAGTTCCCATAAATGGATCCAAGATTACATCTCCGTCATCCGTACTCATCAAAATGAGACGCTCTAAAAGATGGACAGGAAGCTGACACGGATGTGGATTCCTATGTTTATTATGACGTATACGATGAATATCTGGTCAGACAAAAATTGCTCTAATATGCTCGAATACTGACCACGGACTAAAAAATGCATTTAATTTGACAAAATTCTTAGAATAAGGTATAATTTTAAGTGATTTTGAGTTATTTCTACGTCAGGACAAACTGGCATCGACAATAAATGGAGAATTTTAAAATGCTGCAAATGGATGCAATTCGAGTTTCCATTGATAAATTTTTTTCCCAAGATGTGCAATATAGAATTCCGCGTTATCAACGGCGTTACGTCTGGAATAAAACGAATTGGTATACACTCTGGGAGGATATCCTTGCCCAGTTAGGTTTGGGACTTGATAGTGAAACGGATAGGGAAATTGTTTCTAAACAGCAAGCACAGCACGAAGATAAGTCGGATTTAGCACTTGAAAACAAAGATAGTGGGCACTTTACTGGTCTCCTCGTCACACGTTCTATTAACCTAGATGATCTTAATAGATACGAGGTTATTGATGGACAACAACGCCTTACAACTTTTCAGATCATCCTTTGTGTCATCAGAGATATATGTCAAGCAAAAAAACATCCTGAATTAGCAGATGAAATAAAAGACTTGATAGCGAATAAACCGACTGTCTCACGACGTTTCGGTGATGCGACTTATAAATTCATTCCTACGAACTATGATGAATCAGCATTCCAAGCGGTAGTTGTAGAAAAATACGGTGCAGTTATACCTAATGCATTTGATGAGAAGGTGAACCGTCTAATGCCTGAACTGAAAAATAAAATCAGAGATCAAGTATTTGAGGAGCCTGAAAAGGTGAGTCACAGTATTCTTGATGCCTACGATTATTTTTATGAATGGATTAGGATATATATAGGGGAAACTTGTGAGTATGACAAATTAGTTACAATATTTCACTCTCTCAAGACCCAGTTTTTTGTCGTTCCAATACAGCTTAAATCAGGTCGTTCAGAGAAAATATTTGAATCGCTTAATGCGACGGGAAGAAAACTTTCGGAATTCGATTATCTCAGAAATCATCTTTTTTTACGCGCAGCAAGGCTCGGTGAAGTCAAGGAGAAAGGTGATTTTTATGGTGATTCTTATAGTGATATGTTCTACGCTAAATATTGGTACTTTGAAAAAGAATCTCAGGATTGGGATGTAGACGAATTGGAAGCGTTTTTCCAAGCGTTTCTCATGGCAAAATTGGGGCCTGACTGTTTGCGGGGGCAGAAGCCATTTGAGGTGTATCAGCAGTATAGCAAAGCACTAACGATGGGAGTTGAATATGAATTTCAGCAATTAAGGGACTACGCGGAATCTTACCAAAAAATGAATAATCCTGCTTCAGGAGTTGGCCTCCACATGCAATTTTATGACTGTCTTAATCTTCCATACTTGGATTCTCTCATATTATTCGGAGAACGTGAGACAGGGGTGGTTGGTAACGAACTTCATAAGGTCTGTAATATTTTGGAGTCTTATATAATACGGCGTATGCTTTGCTTCGGCGATCGCAAGCACAGTTATGAAAAAATAAATGACTTCTTTTCCCGAGCAATCACCGGCAAACAAGAATTCAATGTAAACAGTTTCAAAAATTTCTTGTCTCTTTCGTGGCCAGATGACCCGAAGGGGCCCCTGCAAAGTGCCGGTTCTAAAGATCCTAATCTTATTCTTTACATATTGTATCGAATTGAATGTCATCGACGAAGAAGTATGGACTTAGAATTTAAAAACCTAAAGCTGCTACATATAAAGCCTCAAGAAATTTCCCATGGTTCTGAGGCTGTATCATGGGACCCCCAACTAGATAGTGTAGGTAATATAACGCTTTGCACATCAGACCCTCCTGCAGACTGGCATAGTTTTTCCTTTGATGAAAAAAAAGAAGTTTTAAACCAGAATGTTGCACCATATCTTAACCTGACGAATGAGATATATAGATATTCCAATTGGGATAAAAGCAAAATTCAGGAAAGAGCCACAGGATTGCTATTTGATTTTAATAAAATATGGCCGGACAGACAACTGTCCTGATAGATCTTGATCCGCTGTAGAAATAGGAAAGCAGGGCAGGAGAATTTAGAAATGGATACACGTTATGATATGAGTGTAGATAAGCTTTTTAGCGGTAGTTTGCAATATAAGGTTCCGCGCTATCAACGACGTTACGTTTGGGATGAGGGAAATTGGCGTACGCTCTGGGGGGACATCCTCTCTCAGTTAGGTCTAGAGTTTTATGATGATAAGGGTGTAGAAATTGAGGTTAAACAATTTGGAAGACACGAGAGTCTGTCACGACCGCGATCTGAAAACAAGCATTTTACTGGTATCATTGTCACGCAGACTATTGAGGAAGACGACCTTGAAAGACACATCGTTATTGATGGACAACAACGTCTTACAACTCTTCAGATCATTCTTTGTGTGATTAGAGATATATGTAAATTAAAAGACTATCCGTTAAAGGATGAAATAGAAAACCTGATAGCGAATACATCTACTGTCTCGAACCGTTTCCCTGATGCTACCTATAAATTCATTTCGACGGAATATGATGAAAAGGAATTTATGGCAGTTGTCGAGGGCGACTATGGTGAATTAATGTTGGCAGCATCTGAGGCTGATGAGATAACTTATATCAGATCTGAGGTATTTGCTTCCAAAAACCTTAGTGTCAACGTTGTTAATGCCTATGATTATTTCTATAAATGGATTCGGATTTATACTGCGGAAAATTATGATTATGGCAAATTAGACAGTCTAGTCAGTATTATCAAAAGTCGGTTTCATTTTGTTCAAATAATTCTTGATTCATCAGATCCCTCGGAGAAGATATTTGAATCGATTAATGCAACAGGAAGAATGCTTTCGGAGTTTGATTATCTCAGGAACAATCTTTTCCTACGTGCTGGAGAATTGGATGCCCCGAATATCGCTGATATTTTCTATGATGAGTACTGGCACTTTGAAAACAGTTCTAGTTATTGGACTGCAGACAGACTAGAGGAGTTTCTCCGTACGTTTCTCTTAACGAGGTTGGGACCTGATTGTTTTCGATCAGATCGGAAGGGTGGAAAAGATAAAAAGGCATTTGATGTTTACCAGAATAAATACTATAAGGAATATTTGAGACGTAAGGAAAATGTGAAATCTAAGAAAGGTGTGAGACGTAAAGATAGATTTTCCGAACACAAGAAAAGTGAATATGAAATTGAATATGAATTTTTTGAATTGGCGGACCATGCAAAAGACTATCGGGAGTCTGATCCCGACTTAGAATCAGAAGATGTCCTTTCAGAAATTGCTATCCGAATAAGAGATCACAGGCAATTTTATAAGGATCTCGAAAATGAAAGTTTGCTGCCTTTCATAATCCACTTAAAAAATGAGGCAGAGATATCCGATAAGGATTTGAAGTTGGTTTGTGATATTTTGGAGTCTTATATAGTGCGGCGCATGATTTCCCATGGTTATGGCCCCAGTGCCCGAGACGAAGACGCGTATGATAAAATATATGGACTCTTTTCTGACTTAATTAAAGAATCCCAAAATTTTGATGTGGAACAGTTTGTAAAATATTTATCATCTGATGGAAAATGGCCAAATGACCGGGAAATTATAGGTACTCGTAATACCAGAGGTGACTTACAGCGAAGAGTAACGGCTACGCTTAACAGGGGCACAGACAGCAGTCTTGTAGCCCTATCTTGGTTCCAATTGCGTTACATCTTCTATAAAATTGAGAAATCCATTACCACAGAAAATAGATTAAGTTTTAAAAATTTCCTGTCTTATGAACCGACCCGTATTCAACCTAAACCTCCACAGCACACAACACTAAATCCCGATTGGGCGACTATAGGAAACCTAACCTTCCGTGAGAAAAGTGAAATTGATTCAAACGACGTGAATGATTTGGGGTTTGAAGAGACAAAACAAATTTTATCTAAGCCTCCTAACATACACCTTATACTAAACCAGGAAATATGCGAATCAGAAAACTGGGGCGGGCATGAAATTCGTTCGCGGCAAGAAAAATTAAACAGCCGTTTTCAAGAAATATGGCCAGATCAAGGCTCATTTCTTAAAAAGATTTCAAAATAAGCACTTGCTTCCGTTGTTAAGCGCAAAACGGCGGATTTACACTATAGGTGGTTAAAAAAGTGCTCTCCTAGCGTTTCCTCACGGTTTCATAATAGATCAGAAAATAAAATAACTCGCGTAGAAAGTGCCTCGAATAAAAAATTTAGGGCTGTTTGAAACCCTCAGTGTTATTCAGTTTATGGTTTTTATTGGTTTTATAGTGAACGCGCTCTTGTGATCACATCTCACTCCGAATACATGCTGTAAATCGGGACCATCCTCCATCAAAAAACCTGTATAACAGAGAAGTTACTGCCTCTTCTTACCAAGCAGGCTTATCATCTTTGTTAATGCATTGCTTGGAAACCTAAATTCAGGACTTTTCTATAGCCAGTTGAATACCCTAAATTTACGCAATCTGTGCTGTACCACCCATATAGGGTTGTAGCACCGCAGGCACCCGAACTGTGCCATCCGAGTTCTGATACGTCTCGAGGAGCGCGATGACAACGCGCGGCAATGCAGTACCTGACGCGTTAAGCGTATGAACGAACTCAGGCTTTGCACCGGGTTCTGGGCGGAAACGGATATTAGCACGACGGGCTTGGAACGCCTCAAAGTTGCTGCAGGAGGAGACCTCTAAAAATCGTTGTCGCGCAGGTGCCCACACCTCAATATCGTAGCATTTCGCTGCGGCGAAGCCGAGTTCCACTGTGCAATGTTGCACGACGCGATACGGCAACCCAAGTGCCTGCAAAACGCTCTCAGCGTTCGCTAAAAGTGATTCATGTTCGGCATAAGAGGTTTCGGGTGTGGTAAACTTCACCATCTCTACCTTGTCAAATTGATGGATACGTTGTAAACCGCGTGTGTCCTTGCCATAAGCACCCGCTTCACGCCGGAAACACGGTGTATAAGCCGTATAGTAAATAGGCAGCTCATCAGCAGATAGTATCTCATCCGCGAAAAGGTTCGTCACAGGAACTTCAGCCGTTGGGATAAGAAACAGATCGCTGTCAGGATTTTCTTCGTCCCTGTCGCATCGGTACATATCCGACTCAAATTTAGGGAGTTGTCCTGTCCCGGTCATCGTAGGACGGTTGGCAAGAAACGGCGGTGAGATTTCGGTATAACCGTGTTGCGTTGTGTGCAAATCAAGCATGAACTGAATCAACGCACGCTCTAACCGTGCCCCCAAGCCTTTAAACAGTACAAAATTGCTACCCGCGACCTTAGCACCGCGTTGAAAATCGACAATATCCAACTGTTCAGCAATTTCCCAGTGCGGTTTCAGTTCAAAATCGAAACTCGGCGATTCACCCCAAGTCTTAATTTCGATATTATCGTCTTCGCTCGTGCCGACAGGTGTACTTGCTTCGGGCATATTCGGGATCGTCAACAGAATAGCGTCTATTTCGGCTCTTGAATCGTTGTTTTCCGCTGTGAGTTCCTTGATTTTTTGGGAGAGTTCCCGCATCTCCGCGATAGTTTCAGTCGCGTCTAATTTTGCCTTTTTGCGTTCAGCGATCTGTTGCGAGACCTGATTCTGGTGCGCTTTGAGGGATTGGGTGTGCGTCAAATTCTCACGCCAGCGGGTATCCAATGCTACCAACCGGCCCAAGTCAGCTTCCGTCCGGCGATCTGCTAACATCTGGCGGACATCTTCGGTATTTTCGCGAATAAATTTAAGATCAATCACGAGAGTGCCATTCCTCCGTTTTTTGATTTATATTCAGCAAGCGCGGATGTGTCTGATTATCTTTCAGTTTGCATCTTCACATCTCCATGCTGGGTTTGTTGGTACAGATGGCATACTGAGAATGAATACTATGGTAGGTTGTCCGGTAACGAAAAAGCCACAGCATTGTAAAACAACCTGTGGCTAATTCGACGTAATAAAAACGGGCCCGACGGGACTTGAACCCGCGACCTCCTGCGTGACAGGCAGGCGCGCTAAACCAAACTGCGCCACGAGCCCATAAAAGGCACCTAACTGGTAGGCGGGACAGGACTTGAACCTGTGACCTACTGCTTGTAAGGCAGTCGCTCTAGCCACCTGAGCTACCCGCCCAAAATGAGATTTTGATAGCATCTCACCTCAAGGACGTTATTAAGTATACCACATAGTTTAATGTTTGTCAAGAAAAAATTGCTTTTTTCCGAAAAAATAGAAATAAAAAACAACCCTTATCAAAATAGTTTCGAGTGTCGTTTCAAGTTGATCCTAATAGCAGAACAAATGTCGCACCAATGCTAATACTCACTCGGTTTGTCGTTTCCGCGATACGGGCGCTCCCCACGGACAAGTACTCTTCTGGGGTTGTCTTCCCACGCGAGTTCATCTGCACTATGGTAACCGAGCGTCATGCTCATCCGTGTGCCTTCTGTGTGGTTAATCCCAGCTGAATGGATGATCATACTATCAATGGCAAGCAAACTACCGGCTGGCATCGGTAACGGGATCGCTTGGTTCGCAGCGATCTCCTGAAGCGCGTCATCTTGAAGGCTGGCGAAAGCAGGCAAATGGTGTGATCCAGGCACAACTCGCGTGCAGCCGTTCTCTAAATTGGTGTCTTCCAGATAGATCAAGACCGTCGCAATTGTCCGAGACCAATGGCGGACATCGCGATGTAACGCAAGTGAATGGCTTGAACCTGCATCTCGGAGATAGATATGATTGTGGCGATTCAACACAAATTCTATATCCGAGCCTAATAGCGATGCCAATGGATTCAGGATTTCATCGCAGGTAATAGTTTCTCGGAAAATACCGCCCCGTTCCCAAATCGCGGAGATTCGGATGATCCTGCCGTCTTGACGCGCGACAGGTTCTACGACTTCCGCCATATCTTTCAACGCCGCCGCTTTTAATGCCTCTACATGGTCGGTAGAGAGTTGCGTCGGAAATTTGATGAAGCCGTTGTGACGAAACAATTGGATTTCTTGCGGAGTCAGTTCCATCGGTTTCCTTCCATCAGATTCAGAATCAGTTGTGAGATGTCAGTTTAGCATAAATTGTAATGCCGGTCAAAGGGAAATCTGGTTGCTTAGAGCCATTCAGTTGTAGGAGCGAGTGTTTTTGCTGGTGTTTTTGCTTGGGGTGTTTTTGCTTGGGTGTTTCTGCGTATTGATAGGGGTTTTTGCTTGGGTGTTTCTGCGGATTTCTGCGGATTTCTTGTCCCTCGCGATCCTCACTGATTGCTGACGGCTGATGGCTGATCGCTATCGTAATAGCACAATTTAGTAACGAAAAAAGGAAATATTTCGTTTTATTTTATGGCATACAAAAGAAATCAGAAAACAAACATCGTGTAAGAGGAGAAAAATTATGAAAATGTGTTGTTCTTGTCTGCTCGGACTCTCTCTGGCAATATTGTCCGGATGTATGAGCATGTCAGGTTATAAAGGGGCTTCGTTATATGAGGAGGCTTCACTGCGCCATCATGCGTATGCAACCGGTACAACGCGTGCCACCGTTGCGGAGTGGCGTGCCCTTGTTTCGGAGTTCCAAAAGGTTATTGATGCGGATGTCCGGGGTCCGTCAGCAGATGATGCACAATACGCAATCGCTTCAAGTTGGATGTGGAGCATCAAGGTTGGGGACACCGAAGCCCCACAGCAAGCGATTAAAGCACTCCGAAAACTAATTTACACCTATCCTCACTCGGAATACATACCACTCGCTCACTACTGGTTAGGACGCTGCTACGATTATATCAACGACGATTCTCAGGCTATCATGCAATATCAACTCGTGGGGAACCGTTATGCGGATTCCCAAGTATCGGAGCCTGCCAAGTTGGAATTGGCGCGTGCGTATGCGAGGCAAGGTTACGGCACACGCGCTGAAACGTTCTATAAAAGTCTTGTTGATTCCTCAATAAATCAGGAAATTGGCGATGTTGCCGCTAAAGAACTACAAGTGCTCAAGACACAACAAGAACCCGTTGTCCCACCGGCTAAAAAAAATGTTCAAATACGACCACAACCGCAGCCTAAACCACAGCAAGCGAAGCAACAAAAATCCGCAGCACCGGTTACGGATCCTGAGCCTTTAGTCCCAAAATCATTAACCCGCGAATTTGGGTTGACAGCGAAGACGATTGTTATTGATCCCGGACACGGTGGGAAAGACCCAGGGGCACTCGGAAGTGGCAGTCTTCAAGAGAAAGGGATTGTTCTCAGCATCTCGCGAAAACTCCGCGAGATTTTAACCGCAAAAGGCTACACTGTGCTGATGACACGTGATACCAATCGTTTTATTCCACTAAAAAAACGCACCGAATTCGCGACGCAACATAAAGCAGATCTTTTTTTGAGTATCCATGCCAACGCCAGTGCAAGTTCGAGAGCCAACGGGATCGAAACCTATTACTTGAACGTCACCAGTACAGACAAAGCCTCAGAAAAAATCGCAGCACGGGAAAATATAAACTCCGGCTACAGTATCCAAGAATTGGAAACATTGTTGGGCGGATTGATACGGGAAAGCAAAAGTGAGGATAGCAAACGCTTGGCAAGGCATGTACAGGATACATTGGTACAAAACACAGGCGCGGTTGACCGTGGTGTCAAACACGCTCGCTTTGTTGTTTTGATTGGAACAAAGGTGCCTGCTATTCTCATTGAGACCGGATTTGTGTCAAATCCTGTGGAAGGACGGAAACTCGCAACATCAACGTATCAGCATAAAATTGCCGCCGCTATCGCACAAGGCGTTGATAAGTTTTTAGGGAAAACTGGGGAAACGCCTTTTGTTAAAGCGCGAACCCCACAACTTGCCGCTAAGGGGACTGAGGGAGGCAGATGATGTTTTTTCTCCGATTTCCAAGTCAACGTCTACCTTACGTAGCCGCAATAGTTATCCTCGTGTGCATGCTACTCTCGTGTATGGGTGGGTTCAACCTCGCTGTCGCACAACAGTCGGAGATCGCGATTGTCTTACCGAAAAAAACGCCGCAGGTATCAGAAGGTGATTTTCAATACGCTCGTTCTGTCGGTAAAAGGTTCAACAGGTTGCTCAACGGCATCGGGTTAACCGCTGTCACACTCGAAGAGGCTTCACTCTCTGAAGCACAACTTAAACCCCACCGTTTGGTTATTCTGCCACTAAACCCTGTGATTGCACCGCAAACTGCGAGTTTATTGAAAAATTTCGTGGCAAGTGGTGGTAAGCTTTTCGTAACCTATACTTTGCCTGATACAGTAGCACCGCTCCTCGGTTTGCGTCCAACAGATTGGGTAAAACAAGAGGCACCTGGAGATTTTGCTTCAATTCAGTTGAACGCACCGGATATACCTGATATGCCAGCATCTATCAGGCAAGCATCATGGAACATTACAGTGGCAGAACCGACAACACCCGATACAAAAATTATTGGGTACTGGCACAATGCAAAGGGAGAACCTACGGGTTTACCGGCGCTATCTGTAGGGAAGGCAGGCGCGTTCTTTAGTCATATTTTCCTTCCAGACGACACCCAGCGCAAAATGCAGATGCTTGCGGCACTCTTGGGGCATCTCGTTCCGGAGTTCCGGCGTACGTTTGCTGAGCAAGCGATAGCGGCGATGACAACTATTGGACACACCAAAGATTTCGCTGAGTTAAAGCAATTCGTCCAACGAAGTACTGTCCCCGAAGCGAATGAAGCGTTACAGATGGGGACAGATTTGATGAAACGGGCGCGCACCGAGTATGATACTGAGGCTTACAATACGGCAATAACAGTAGCGCGCGCGAGTCGTGCAGAATTCTCAAAAGCCTATTTCCTATCGCACGTAAGCGTCGAAACTGAAGGGCGCGCCGTATGGAATCACTCAGGACTTGGTGCCTACCCCGGAGATTGGGAACGCTCCGCTAAGGAATTAGCATCTGCAGGGGTCAACATAATTCTGCCAAACATGGCGTGGGCAGGTATCGCACATTATCCGAGTAAAATCTTGCCACAGAGCAAAACTTTTACGCAATACGGCGATCAACTTGCACAATGCGTTGAAGCCGCACATAAGCACGGTGTAGAGGTTCATGTGTGGAAAATTACGTGGAATTTAGAGGGCGCGCCGAAAGAATTCGTTGAAAAAATACGAGCAGAGGGGCGCACGCAAGTCTCCGCAACGGGGCAAGCACTCAATTGGCTCTGCCCTTCGCATCCAAAAAATGTGTCGTTGGAATTGGAGAGCATCCTTGAAATCATAACGAATTACGATGTGGATGGCATCCATCTCGATTACATCCGCTATCCCGGAAGCCACGCCTGCTACTGTGAAGGGTGCCGCGAAAGATTCGTGCTTGCGACGCGACTGCAGATTGACGAATGGCCAGCCGCTGTTCTGCCAAAGACGGGTACACATAGCGAAAAGTATATTGAATGGAGAGCGCAACAGATTACACGCTTGGTACGCTTGCTCCACAAACGGTTGCGCGAGGCGGACCCTAACATCAAAATCTCTGCTGCTGTCTTTGGCTGGTATCCGGGATGTATCACTACCATCGGACAGGATTGGATTGCATGGGCGAAGGCGGGTTATGTCGATTTCTTATGTCCAATGAACTATACGGAAAGTACGGACTATTTCACAGAGCTGTTAGTCAACCAACTCGCTTTAATGCCTAAGGATGTTGCCATTTACCCCGGTATCGGCGCAACTGCCTCTAATTCACTGCTTACGCCCGATGCCGTGGTTGAACAGATTTACCTGTCGCGGAACTTAGGCGCGTCGGGATGGACAATTTTTGACTATTCCCTTGACATTTCTGAGACCGTATTGCCAGCACTCACGATAGGAATCGCAAAACGCAAAGCAAAACCGTCGCATTGATACACACATTCGCTTTCGTTTTTATATCAGGATTGTAAAACATTTTCATAACAGCTTTTTCACACTTGCCAAATTGAAGTCTGATGCTTTCTGGGTCTTACCCGGATTCTGCTTGCATATCGTTCATAAATCGTGTAAACTAAATTAAACGCAAGGTTTCCCTAAACGGACTTTCTAAACGGACACGCAGGTAACGTGAAGCAGCAAAGGCGTATTTATGTGGCAGGTTACTGATAAATGGGGTAATCTTATTGAATTAACCGATGAAAGGTGGCAACATATCCTCGAAAATCATTGAGAATTGAGAGAACACCGCGACATGATTCTTGAAACAGTCCAAACAGGTAGAAGAAAGCAATCCGCTATAGATCCTCACAAATATACCTACTATAAAGATTTTGACGGTTTACCTCACAACTACACTCGCGTCGTTGTTATTGTTAAGTTGATCCGAAATAATTTTATTATTACCGCGTACCCTATAAGAAAAAGGAGATTCCATGGATCTCAATAAAGACAGACTGAAGATTGTTTATGACCGGGAGGCAGATGTGCTTTATGTGACAAAAGGCACACCCGAGTATACGGACTACGTTGAATATACCGAAGATGTCATTCTGCGCTTTCATCCGGAGACGAAACAGTTGGTGGGTTTTACGCTCATTGATTTTTCTGAGCACTTCGCCCAGAAGGACTCAGACATCGCGCTGCCTTTCGGTGTGGATTTTCATGCTTTCGCTGTACCGCGCGCTTAAAAGTTTTCTATGGTGCCATATAAAGGGACATAGCCTCCATCTGGTAAACGCCCTTTTATGAAGTTTAAGACATGTTTCGGTAATTCGGTAAAAGAGAATTTTCAATCAAGACATGCCTCTAATCTTGGGAATCCTTTCATCCTGCATATCCTGATTCAGACAACAAGGAGATATTTTAATTAATGGCGCAAAAACCGAATATTCTATTTTTGATGAGTGATGAACACAGTCCACACGCGATAGGGTGCGAAGGTAATCCCATTGTGCAGACACCGAACCTTGACCAACTCGCAGCATCCGGCACCTATTTTGAGGGCGCGTACTGTCAAGTCCCACTCTGCACACCCTCCCGGATGTGTATGCTCACTGGGCAATACGCACACCGGTGCTCAGCGTGGGATAACGGAGCCATCCTATTTCCTGAGCATCTCACAATGCCTGCGCATTTCGCACAGCACGGCTACGCAACCGCGCTTGTCGGGAAGATGCACTTCGGTGGGAAAGAACAGAACAACGGTTTTGAGTCTCGTCCGTACGGTGATCTGCGCGGCTATGCCGGACATCAGACGGATCCACTAAATCCGCCATCTCGCATACGACAACGGACACGGCTGGCAGGCGTTACCGAAATCCCGACCAGTCTTCTGCAAGAGCGGGTTATTAACGAAGAGACCCTTGAATACTTGAGATCACAACCATCAGAACAGCCGTGGTTCCTACTCGCGAGTTATAGCCGTCCGCACTTCCCACTCACGGCACCGAAACGACTCCTTGATAAGTATTGGCCCGATAATGTGGATATGCCCAACATTCCACCGGGACACTTAGAACAGACCCATCCCTTCGCGAAAGGCTTGCGAGATAATTTCAACACGGAGGAGATCCCACCCGAAGAAACCCGAAAAGCGCGAGCCGCTTACTACGCCTGTTGCGAATTCCTTGACGAGACGCTCGGAGATCTGCTCACACTTCTCGAACGTGACGGCTTTTTAGATAACACTATCATCGTCTATACCACGGATCACGGTGAGATGGCAGGTGAACACGGGCAGTGGTGGAAATCCAGTTACTACGAAGCAGCGGCACGCGTGCCGTTGATCATATCGGATAGGCAGCTCCAGCAATCACACGGTACACGCATAACAGCACCTGTCGAATTAAACGATCTCTTCCCGACATTGTGTGCAAGGGCAGGCATCCCTATCCCTGAAGGTTTGGATGGCGATGATTTAACAAACCTTATGTCCGGTGATACTGAAAGTTGGCGCGACACCGCAATCACAGAATACTGGGCGAATCAGACCACGGGACCGATGCGCATGCTCCGAACCCCTCGCTATAAGTATGTTGCCTTCCCTGAAGATGAATCCATTCTCTTCGATTTGGAGTCGGACCCGGATGAATTCGAGAACCTCACAGGGCAAGCGGAATACAAGGAATTAGAGGCATCTCTCCACGAGCATCTTATGGGAGGGTTCTCATGGGAATCTGTCGCTGAACAGAAGGCAGCAGATAAAGTACGAAGCCGAGATTTCAAAGAGCCGTGGGGCAGAGGTACCCCTAATCAGTATACATTACCTGACGGACGTGTTGTAGATGCGGAAACTTGTCTCTATAGTCCTTCAGTAAGGGACGAAAACTGATGCTGCTGTCAAGGCGAGGTTGGAATCAACAACCATCAGAATACGGAATGTAAGGAGGCTTGGCTGTCAACCGAAACTGCTGTTGGAAGACGGTGCTATAGGGCGCGGCTCGAAGTACGCCAATCTCATATTGGAAAGCACAGAGTCAAAAACCACAATTATCCCCAATGTTCCTAAATACGCGTCAGAAACCCGATTTTGACAACGGAAAAATCGGAGCGAAAACCCAATCGTTAAAAATTCGATTTCCTGCGATCCTTGTAGGGTTGCTTTTAGTGGGTGCAATGTGTGCAATCACACCCTACAACAACTAT
This sequence comes from Candidatus Poribacteria bacterium, assembly GCA_965208735.1. Classification (GTDB taxonomy): domain Bacteria; phylum Poribacteria; class WGA-4E; order WGA-4E; family WGA-3G; genus WGA-3G. The sequence goes on along the minus strand of CBDBPM010000002.1, from coordinate 5,415,011 downwards.
TTCCTACAAAATACCAAGATTGCCGGCAATCACCTCCCAGTCGGTTCAATCTTCGGTCTCCTCATTCTGGTGTTTCTCGTTAATCTGCCGTTGCGGAAGTTGATGCGGAGCGGGCGTTTTGCCTTCTCCGCACTCGAATTGACTGTTATTTGGATGATGTTGATCGTGGCGGTCGGCATTCCGTCAATGGGGTTGCTACAATTTCTCCTGCCATCCCTCGTTGCACTGCGATACTTCGCAACAACGGAAAACGATTGGTCCGAAACGCTACACCCGCATATCCCTGAGTGGCTCGTTGTCACAGATTCTCGTGCTGTAACAGATTTCTATGAAGGCATCTCTGCAGGTGAAAGTGTGCCGTGGATGTTCTGGATCAAGCCGCTGCTCATCTGGGGACTCTTCGTCCTCGTCTTCTATTTCACAACGCTCTGCCTCTCCACAATCCTCCGAAAGCAGTGGGTAGAACGTGAACGATTTTCGTTTCCACTCATTCAGATTCCGATACAACTCGCTGCGGAACCGGCACCGGGGACGCTGCTCAACAGCTTTTTCAAGAACAGACTCCTTTGGGCTGGGATGGCGCTGCCTGTGGTGCTGCACCTGATTAACGGATTGCACGCGCATTTCCCGAAGGTACCAGAGATCCCACTTATTTATAATATCTACACCGTCTTTACTGAAAAACCGTGGCATACACTCGGATGGTGGCCCGCGATGCGGTTCGTCATCTATTTTTCGGTCATCGGGATCGCTTCTCTACTTACGCTTGAGGTGTCGTTCAGTCTCTGGTTTTTCTACCTCTTTTTTAAACTCCAATATATAATCATGAATGCGATCGGACTCAGTATCGGTCCGTGGATTAGTTGTAGTCGTCAAGTGATGGGCGGTTACCTCGTCTTTGTCCCCGCGGTTTTCTGGATAGGACGTGAACACATCATAACAGTTTTTCGGAAGACATTTGGATTGGGACACGCAAGGACAGGTCCCACTACCTCGGAACGGCAACCGATAGACGATTCAAACGAACCGGTATCGTATCGTATCGCACTCCTCGGTTTTCTTTTCGGATTCGTTACGTTAGTTGTATTCTTAGTGGTCGCAGGCGTAACGACATGGGTCGCTGTCGTGACGCTGCTCTCTATCTTTATCACGTCTATTGTATTGACTTGGATGGTCGTTAACGGCGGGTTGTTGCTCGTACAGGCTCCTTTTTTCCCTTCAGAATACATCGATATTACCTTGGGGTCCAATGCGTTGGGGCATAAGAGTCTCGCAATTCTAAGTTTCCAACGCACGTTTCTGCGGGATTGGGGAGAGTTTATGATGCCGAACTTCCTGCACAGTTTCAAGGCAGCGGATGAGGTAAAACTTGCACGCCGACGCGTCGTGCCGATTTTGGGCATCGCAATTGTGGTTGCGATCCTTGTCTCTGTTTATGCCTCATTGACGCTGATTTACGACAAAGGCGCACTATTTTTACAGAGTTGGTCCTTCGTTGTCGCACCGCGTAACTATTTCCAACGGATGAGCAATCTTATCCAATTCCCTATCGAGACAAAGTGGGGCGAGGTCTACAGTATGATTGCTGGCGCGGGGTTTACTGGCTTTATGCTCTGGATGCGGCAGAACTTCGTCTGGTGGTCCCTGCATCCGATCGGTTATCTTCTCGGCGCGACGTATCCACCGTTCCATCTCTGGTCGTCTATTCTGATCGGATGGTTCATTAAATACATGGCACTGAAGTTTGGCGGTGCCTCAACGTATCGAAAGATTCGACCCGTCGCGTTCGGCTTGATTTTCGGTGAATATGTGATGGTAGCACTGTGGATGATAGTCGGGATGTTTACAGGCATCGGTTATTTCGCTTTACCATCGTAAAACGTGGGGAGTCGTAAGTTGCCCCTACCATTAAAGCGAACTGAATAAAAATTCCTAAACTTTGGACAATTCCCTGTGGCATCTTCTGTAGCATAGGCTGTTAGCCTGTGGCCGCGTAGTGTAGACTGTTAGCAAACTGTGTTCCCGCGCGTCGGTGATCTTTCATTATCTTTCTTCGAGTTCTGGTGTGTGAACCTCGTAGAAGACTCTTATGATCTTTGAAAAATCAATCTACTAAACGTGATACGAATTGTCCAAAGTTTAGTAAAAATTCACCTATATAACGTGCGTTCGACCTAAAGAATTTAGAGAACACCAGAGTAGATCATCCCCTTCTGTCCGTGCTCATTTTCTTACCTTAAAACTCAGATTTTTCATTTTTTTATATTATGCACGTTTTCTACTCTCAAATTGTGTCTTTAATAAATTGTAAGACGATGCTCCAAATTTAACCGTCTATCGAACCCACGTTTAACCGTCTATCGAACCCACGTTAATTAAGAGTGGTAATAAAGCATGGTTCGCTATTCACAGCATGTTTAGACCGCAAACTTACCTCACAGTTCTTAAGTTTTTAGGAGGGTTGGAAAACAGAAAGACTGCGAGAAACGCTGTGTGTGCTATCTTCCAGCCTTCCAAACTTCCGACTTTTCAGCCTAATTGGGAATGCAAAACTTGAATGTTAATACTTAAACTTGCTCAAAATCAGCAAGTAAAGGGGCTGTACAATGAATTTGCATATCACACTTAAATACTTTTCTGTAGGATTTGTTATATTTTTTTTGTTTGCTCTTGTTGTCCCTCTATATGGGGAAGAGCATGATATAATCTGTGAAATTGCACCGCTTCCACCACCAGTTAGGGAACGTATTGAGAATAGAACTTTCCCTTCAATAGCATTACCAGTGTGGAGTCTTGTCCACGAGACAGAAACATCAAAATGGTTGACTCGGTGGGCCGATCCCGATATCTATTATGATGTCGCAACGAAACACGATGTGTATCCTTACGCACTTCTTTTTGGTTTGGGTTGGCAGTTGACACCGACAGAACCTACCGAGGGGTTAGCAACACGACTTGTTGGACATCCTGAGTCCGTAATGGACGAATACCAAAAATACGTCCAGCGGAATCCGAACATGCTATTTCTCCCAGAAATCCGGCTCCATAATCTCATCGGATTGGATGATTTACCTCCAGATTCAGACTTTTGGTTGAGAGATGCTGATGGACAAATCATAGAAAATGAGGGTGTACCTTGGGATGAATGGACGCTTGACATTCTAAACCCAGAACTTCAACAAATCCTCATAGAGCGCGTTGTCGGAATTGCCGAATGTGGATACTTTAACGGTGTTCTGTTCGATGCGTGGGCTCCTTATCATATTGGCACCTACGGGAAGCACTACAACATTGGAGAAGAAGAAGTTATAGAGGCATACATAACAATTTTAAAGGGCATACGAGCGCGGGTCCGAGATGACTTTCTTATACTCGTAAACAGAAACAGGCGAAAATCCGAGCGTTATGCGGAATGGATCAATGGAGCACTCATGGAAATTGGTTTGGATTATCCAGGTGGATACACATATCAGGGACTTATTCAGATTGAAGATGCCCTGCTTTGGAACGAAAAAAATCTTAGAGAACCGAGAATTAATGTATTGATGGTTTATGGTGTCGAAGAGCCTTTAAAAAGTCTAAACAACCTACGTTGGATGCGTCTGTTTACAACGATGTCCTTGACCCACTCTGATGGTTATTGTGTCCTTAGAGTTCCACAAAAAATGGGTGACTATGTTAACGCAACACACATCTGGCATGATTTTTGGAATGCGGATCTCGGTCGTCCTATCGGCGGCAATGAAACAAAAGGGCAAACCTACAACGGCATCGAGGGATTATTTATCCGGGAGTTTACCAACGGCTGGACAGCCTACAATCGCAGTGGACAGCCACAAAAGATCCAATTCCCCGGACAAGGCACAGGTGTCGCAAGCGGTATCACAAGCACAACACACATCGTCCCCGATTTAGATGGTGAGATGTATCTGAAACAAGAACTCGACACCATTGTTAATGGCACCGTCAAAGTGTTAGACATAGAACTTACGGTAGAGGACCCATCAGTATGGATGCCGGATGCCGCGTTGCTGACAGTCGTTCGAGAGGCACTCGTGGAACTCGGGCTACCCGCATCAGCACCCTTGACGAAAGAGAAGATGCTACAATTGACTTCGCTAAAAGCAGATCACAGAGGTATTGTTGACCTTACTGGTTTAGAGTTTGCGACGTATCTAAAAGAATTATACCTTGGAGGTAGAAATCGTATCACAGACCTCAGTCCACTTGCGAACTTAACAAATCTCACCCAATTACATATCTGGCATCGTGAGGTAGACGGTATGCCCCCAGTTACAAATCTTGATATAACTCCATTATCAGGGCTTATCAACTTAGACGGACTCTCCCTTGAAAACAATGGTATTTCGGATATAAGTCCGCTGGCAGGATTAAAAGAACTTCAACTTTTGGGTCTTGCAGTTAACACCATTGAGGACCTTAGTCCACTTACAGGACTGAAAAAACTCCGACATTTGAATCTTTCAGCTAACAATATTGAAAACTTTAGTCCGCTTGCGGAACTTACGAATTTGGAGGAGTTGTGGATTGAGGACAATCCGGCAACAGATTTTAGTCCACTTGCTGCTTTGAAGCTTACGGACTTTCGCCATGATGCAGATGTCAACGAGGATGGGGTTGTGAATATCTTGGATCTGGTTATCGTTGCGAATGCGTTTGGTGAAGCGGAACCGGATCTAAATGGGGATGGCGTTGTCAATATCCTTGACCTTGTAATTGTCGCAAACGCTTTTGAGTGATACCGTCATAAAGGATCTGATTTTTCAATCTCCCATCCCTAAACTATGGAATATTTGAAGGAGTTATATCATGCACGCCAATAAAAACAAGCTCACGGCTATGTGGAAAGAACGGGCAAAAACCCGACATACTGTTACTGGAATTCGGACATGGCATGTCAATCTGAACCCTCGCGCAATGCCCGGTTTGGGGTTTGCCAAAGGACAGTGGCAGAGACCTGCTACCCAGACAGCGCACGTTGACTGGCGCGGTCCCTTCGCAACGCAAGCAGGGGCGTTAATCGTAGAAATAACGACTGATAAAGGATTAAAAGGATACGGTCTCGGCGGTGGTGGACTTGCTGGCGCGCTAATTATTGAAAAACATCTCCAGCACTTCGTCATCGGACGCGATCCACTTGATGTTGAGGAGATATGGGAACACCTGTATCATATTACCTCAATTTACGGGCGGCGCGGCTTGGTGATTTATGCACTGAGCGGTATAGAGCTCGCGCTCGTTGATCTGTGTGGAAAGATTGTAGACGCGCCGGTTTACAGTCTCGTGACAGAGACACCGTGCCTTAAAATTCCGGCTTATGCGACTGGGGCAGATGTCGGTTATTACGCAGAGAACGGGTTCGCCGCCTGCAAGCTACCGCTCCGAAACGGACTCGCCGAGGGAGAAGATGGGTTCGCAGAAAACGTTGAGATGATACACACCGCGCGAGATGCTATCGGGGCAGAGGTGGAACTGATGGCAGACATCTATCTCCGTTGGGATGTAGATTATACAACCCGTTTCGCTGATGCCGCCACCGAGGCACGCCTCAAATGGATCGAAGAACCTATCCCGCTTGACGATTACGCTGGCATGGCACAACTCGTCCGAGATGTCCAACCGACTTGGATTGTCTCTGGCGAACATGAGTTCACGCGATACGGCTTTCGGGAATTACTCCGTTGGAAGGCGGCAGATATGATTCAACCGGACATCAGTTGGGCGGGTGGTTTTACAGAATGTCTACGAATTGCGCGTGAAGCTGCTGAACTCGGCATTCCGACATGGTTGCATCAAGCAGGAACGCCGTGGGGTTTACATCTCACTGCGTGCCTCCCGATGCCGTGTATGGCAGAGACCTTCGGTCCCTCCCGCAACGGTGTTGAAAACGAACTCTATAGCGGCTTGCGCCCTGAACCTCGCAACGGGTTTTTCATCCTCAACGATGCCCCCGGTTTTGGTGTAGACTTGGACGAAGCATTGTTAGAGGCATACACAGTGGATCGGTTGTAGCGTGGTCAAGTTACACGGAATGATTTGCAACCGAAACATATACTGGTGCTTTTTCGTAGCATAAACTTTTAGTTTGGGTTTCCAGTCTGAATGCCCGTTAGAGGCATTCAGACTGTTTGGGAGTGCCCAATTAATTATAGGTTTTACTATAGACGTAAAGATTCAGAGGTCAACTGATCGTGTGCCCAGCCGCTACAATCGCTGTGGACATAGACGATATCATTGATGACAATGCGGCGATTGTTCGGATATTTAGCCACTAAATCGTGTCCTCGCAAGTAGCGACCATCATAGCGTCTGAAGAAGACTGTGCGTCCACCCCTTTCTATGTATATCTCAGCAAGTTCACCGCCGTGAGACTCAGAAATGTCAACGTCTAAAATACGAAGACAGTGAAAAGTGTTTTCACCAATTGTCACGTTGTATGTGCCAGCACCGAAGCCTTGACCGTCGGTAATTCTGTACGATCCATCAGCTTGAAGTTTGTACCGACCATCGTCTACAATCCGTCGTTTTAAGGGAGCACCCCACTGATCTTCAAACCACTCGTCACCGATTGTGTAGGAGACTTGTTTTCCATCTACTATATTAACCACCGAAATCCATCTACTATGGGTATCGTCAAGTATTGCATACATCATTTCCGGCGGATTTACATCGGGCCAGTCTCTCGGTGCCAACCATTCTCTGACTCGAAGTTCCACACAATCAATACCTCGAATTGTTGCAGGTGTGGTCGGCGTAATCTCTACGATTGCATCGAGTTGCAGTGTATTCGCATCGTACTCAGCCCGGAAGTGTGGTTCACCCATCTCTGGAACGGCGAACCACCATTGCAGCTCCGGACAGTCAATTTCGGTGATACGATCATCACTTTCGACAATTTTCACGTCCGGTCGCTGCTGTGGAAACGGATGCTTTAGGGTTTCATTCGTTTGTGTCTGTTTTGTGTCCATGTTATGAATCCTCCTGTAGTGGGTATATTCTGAGAAGATTCAATCCGTGTTGTGGAATTAAATTCAAAAAATATCGGATCGTGGCTTTAGGTGGGTTTCAGACACCGGCGGTTTCATGTAAATGGCAGGTCATACACAATTGGATTAACACTATGCTTCGGACTGCTTTTCCTTCATCCGTTTGACAGCGTCCAATTTTGTCTGTTGCCAGTCTGTCCAATCCTTTTTCCCCTCATATCGGACGACATCGTGGATGGTTGCGCGCGGTTGGTAGGTGATGTAGTTACCTGTATGCCACGCAAGGTTTCGATAAACCATGAAATCTCCGGGTCCCAGATGCACCTGAACTGCTCCGGGGAACTGCCTACAGTGTTCTAAGCAGTATCGCTCAGCTTCAGTATTAGACTGTCCTTCGGCAGGTTTTCGTAGTTTCGGATCCTTTGTGGATTGCGCTTCACCGGGCATATCCCACTGGCGTAGATGACTACCGGGGACAAACCACGTACAGGAATCGGCGTAAATCGCACAGTTGACCTGATTGAAGTGCCGCAAATCGTGCCAGACTTCCGCTAACTTCGCTTTGACGATCTCGTCACGCGCTTCCAGTGGCACCTCAACAACGCCATCTCGGTGCCAACCGATATGCCATGGGTACTCAAGCGGCTCAACGAGGAGTCCCATGATGTCAACATGTCCGTGGGTATAGTCAAGACCGAGCAATTTTTCGATGGCATCGCGCAGTTCGGAAAGTTCTGTGTAGTCGTAAAAAGGTTTCAGGTCTAATTCATCACCGTAATTGGATAACGGTTGAATGCGTTGCGTCTGTGGTCCGTTGAGTTTATGCGCAAGGTCGCGTGCCTTCTCTGCTTCACGACGCAAGTCGGTGAGCAACGACGGCGGCACAATCCCCCGGAAAATCAGGTGACCTTGCGAGAGGTATTCGTCTACCATTGAATTCTGAAACTGAAATGCCATTGTAACTCCTAATTTTTTACCTATATGAACGGGAGCCACGTCTCATCAACCTTTGCCGCCTCCGCCTCAAACGCCTCGCGTTTCGCAATCGTCTCTGAAAGTTTGTCGAGACCTCCGGCGATCTCGAAGTCCTCCCAATCGAATAAAGTTGTCTCTGATGCGTCCGTAATTCCGGGCACCCGCAGTGCTGTATTCAAAACAATCGTTTTGCCTGAATCCTTCAATCCAGAATGCGTCAACATTCCTATCAAGGCATGCAGTGCATACTGCTCACTGATCTTTTGAAGCCGTGCATCCTTAAAAACATAAGGATTCATTGACACACTGTAATCCAACGCTTCTGCCTCGTCGCCAAATAAAATCTTTGCGTATTTCCAGATCATTTTTGGGGCACAACGCGGCGTGCCGAGCACCCAAATCACATCCGCGCCTTCAAACTGAGACCTTAAAAATTCAGCTTTTTCTGCGGTGTTCTTGAAAAAATACGTTGATTTGGTATTCCTGTTCTTCAGCGTCCCCTTTAAAATCTTGTCCATATCATTATACCAAATCAGCGTGTGCTGTGTGTCAGCCGCCCGTTTCACCTCGCGATGCACACCGATCGCAAACCGAGTGCCGATACTTGATAATCCGAGCGCGTCCCAATTCAGATCGTAGTTCAGGAGCGAATGCGGCGAATGCACCTCGCTTCGCAACTGGTACACGCGGTTGCTCGCAAGCGTCTCTTTCGTCCCTAAATTGTATATCTCTACCTTCTCGTTTGGGAACGCCTTCTGTAAATGTGCCTCATGTAGCGAAGGCGATAGAATCACTAATTTTTTCACACCTGGATGCAACACCGGTGGGATCCAATACCGTAACTGGTGCCTCTCATAATGCATCGGGGCATCTATATCCTGCGTATAGTGATCGAAGAATGCTTTCAGTGAGTGATAATGCGTCCAATTCGGATACAGCGAAGTCAGCTGGATATTGTTAATGCTTGTGGCATCGTGAATATCCAGCACCCCAAACGCAACTGCATCTTTCACTGACATCCCAATGCACGATGAGCTGTTCTCTACTGCGACATTTACCTGAAACATCTGTTCAATAAGCACCTCTTCGGCACCTTCAAAAGCCTTCATTACTGCCCTGACACGCGTTGCTATGTTGTCTGTCAAATCTTGTTCATTGACATGGATTGCATTCAGCAACGCATGTGCAAAATCCGCTAACACCGAACACACCCAATACTTAATCCACACTTTCAATTGCGCTACGGAGAGCCAATTCTCAACAAACAGATCTGACGCATAGATGTAATTGACGACATAGATCCGACCCGTCTTGCCAAGCACATCGCCTATAGGATTGGCATATTGAGGGTTCATCAGCAGTTGATGGGGCGTTCCACAAATCATCACCGCTGCATCTTTTATCGACTGAAATTGTGAAAGATACCCCCGCTCCTGACATTCTTCATAAACCGGACATTTCGGACAGATAATCTCGTCTGGGTTTCCTCCCATATAGGACAACCTATTACACCGATGTGAGTCAATACACATGTTCCCGTGTTCAAACGGATGCTTCAACAATTCGTCAATAGGAATATGTTTCGACATATATGCAAGATAGCTCCGAGGTTTCCAATCTCGGGCAATAATCCCCTCGTTCGCATAATACCGTAACGCAGATTCCGCATATTCGTCTGTCGGTAGATCCAGAAACAACGCTTCCTTTTCCAAAAACGCGCGTTCTATTTCACGGTTTTCCTTTGGATGCCGAAGTCCGGTCTCAATCCCGATCACACGCGCATCCGTCTCCAGAATGTCCGAAATCTCGAAAGGTTCAGGTTCTGAATAGGGTTGCTTTACCAGCGTTGGTCCCGGACGTTTGACCGCCAATGGACTCAAATTACCCTCTCGGATAGCCCGCATTTTCTCAGAAACAGAGATTTCTCTCTCATCAATCTGTAGCGGGTTGATAGCATCTTCGTCGTCAAACGCCTGCGGTTCATATTTTCTGAGTGTCCTATCAACAGTCCCACGCCCAGGTCGATGAAGTACACTCTTAAAAAAGCCGAGCAATCCGAAAAGCACGTCGCTTGGAATTACCGGCGGTTCTAATAACGAACCCGCTAATATCTCGTAGCGAGCGTCCCAGATACTGTAATCCATATCGCCTTTCACTTCGACATATACATCGCGATGTCTCGGATCCGAACGCGTCGGACGGTGTTCATAGATATACTGTTTCGCCTCAAGTATATACGGGTGCAGATATTCCTCAATCCGACACGAAAAACGCAAACCGCCATCCTTCGTCAACGTCACCAGCGGCGCCACCACTGCACTGATCAACGCCTCCAAACATACCGATACCGCAGCCGGTGCTCTCAAAATCGCCTGATGCGTGAATTCGATGTCGTGCCATGGCGCATCCTCATGCCCAGACGTTTCCCCCGTATAAATCCCAATTCCCCATGACGCATACCATCGTCGTGGTTTCCAACTCCGGGTATCCTGCCGATCTTTGATCCTATTACTTTGCTTCCAATTCGCTGGCGCACGATCAGACGGTTCTTGTCCGATCGGCATAAACGAGATATTCGCTTTCTCCAGCTCATACAAAAACGCCGATTTCTCATGTGCATAATGCACCTGGAAGTGATAAGGATACGCGTCATACCCCGCAGGTAAGACAATCGTCTGCTGTTGGTTCAGCGTCCGATGCTTCCGATCAAGACAGTGTTGAATTATTTTTTTTAATTCCATGATAGCGTAAACTCTCTGTTATTTGCGATCCTGAAAACGGCTATAGGTGTGTGGATTGTGCAGATCATGACGCTTTCCCAATCGCGCTGAGTTGTGCAGAAGATGAGACGCACAAACCATGATTAGATATTCACGCACGAACCTCAATAAATAATATATATGTAGATTCAAAAAAAAACAACCCCAATTTTGCGATTGAGGTTTCCTATGGAGTGCCATAGGTGTCAATTTAGCGATCCTCCAGGCCCGGTAGGTTCGGTTTGCAACCGAACCGGATTCTATGCGAAAACCTTCAGAAGTCCCGGTGAGTTTATTTGCTTGGGTGTTTCTTCAGTATCTGTGTAGAACTCTGCACATTAACTTTTGCTTGGATTTCTTGAGTTCAACAGTTAGCGTCGTGAATAGGTCAATTTTAGCGGCGTATGAGATCGATTCGACGCAACGCTATATCTATGAGCAACAGACAGAGTGCTGCGATGAGAAACGGTCTCCAGAGATGAATCTGAAGCATCACAGGGTCTTCAGGTGCGCGAAATACGTCCGCCACTGAAGCGTTGAATTTTCCGCCAGATGTTGCCGAGAGTTGGCTCAACAGCGATTCATCAGCATTATGAACAACATATTCTTCAGGATAGGAGACTACGGTTCCTGTCACTTGGGTGTTGACGATTTCACCTGCCTGTTTTTGCATGATGTTAACGAAATAAGGTCCCACGTCTTTCGTTGGGAAATCGAGTTCATAATGTCCCGGAGCACTCTGTGTGACAGCGAGTTGCTGCTTTTTGAGATTGGGTCCGATAAGAGAAATGTCGCTGTCCAATTCGTTCAGGAATTCACCGGTTTCCCCAAGCGCATCAATTCCAAGGTAAGCAGTCCCTTTTTCCTTAGTAATTTCTGCTTGAAAATTGCTGAGCGTCGTTTTTCGCATTGTGTCGCGAACGAGTTGTGCCCAGAACTTACCGTATCCGGGCCACTCCAGCCAATCGGCAGCCCAGCGTGCTTTAGCATCGGAGGTGAAGGCAGCAGACTTGCCCAACCCATATTGCCAACTCGCAAGCAGCGGATCGCCGCGATCGGAGACAAGAAAGGTTTCGGCGGTAGGTCGTGGCTGCGTAGCGACATAACCGAGTAGGAAGGGCGCGAGTTCCAAATCAATCCCCCTCAAGACTTGGGTCGGCTTGATCTGTTGTAGTATAAAAGGTTCGTCAATGATTGCGGATTTAGATGCCGTGACAGTCTCCTTCGCGAAGATCTGAGGGACGTTATACGGGTCTTGCGTGAAGTATTCACGACCACCCCCCCAGTTAGCAAGGTTACCGAGCATGTTCATGTCGGCACCACTGCCGATACCAACCGTTGAGATAGTGATGTTTTCGCTGTGCATGGAATTTGCAATGCCGTACCAGTCTCCAGGCGTAGAATGCCCGTCGCTGAGAACGATGACATGCTTAAGTTTAGCAGTGGTTTCTGTCAGCGCAAAGTACGCCTGTTCAAGTGCAGGATAGAGGTTCGTGCCACCACCCGCAACGATGGAGCCGATCTGGTCCGAGAGATACTGCTTATCGGAGGCATCGTGCATCTCTGAAATCCAGAACGGAGACCCGTCAAAAGCGATGACCCCAATCTTATCACGTTGTCCAAGGAGTTCAACGGATGCACGTGCCGCCTCTTTCGCCAATTCAATCTTGATACCTCCCATGCTCCCCGATTTGTCAATGACGAGGACGATCGCCAGCGAAGGTGTCTCCTTTTTCTTTTCGGTATCGGTACGGACAGGCAAGATCGCTTCTATTGGCGTTTTGTAGTACCCACCAAGTCCGAAACTGTTCTCCCCTCCCAGCATCATGAAGCCGCCGCCAAGGTCCTGAACATAAGTGCGGATGAGATCCATCTGTTTTTCAGTAAGACGATTCGCAGGAACGTCGCTGAAGATAATGAGTTCATAATTTTGTAAGTCGGCGAGTTCATTCGGAACCCCCAAACCGTTGCGAACGTCCACGCGAATCTTAGCATCTTCAAGGACCCTTGTCAGATAGCGCGCTTGCGATTCGTTTTCATCAATAAGGAGGACTTTCGGTTTGCCGGTAACGGAGACAATGCCGAGTGACCGGTTGTTATCGTAGCGTGTGTCTTTCGTCGTCCGGCAGATCGCATCGTAAGTAAGGGTACCGCTCTCCATGGCTGTCTCGGTAAATATTACCCGATTTTCACCCGCTTCAAGCCGAGCCTCCTGTTTCGCCACCTCAAATTTGTTCTTGAAGAGGCGGATCTCTGCTACGTCTTCATGGTTGCTGTGAATGATAACTTCTACATTGAACGGAGCACCCTGTTTGATTTGTGCTGGCATATCAAGCCGCTGAACCATAACTTCGGGTTCATCGCTCGGATGTATTGGCACTGTGTCAATTTGTATCCCAAAGTCTTTTCCGCGAAGTGCTGTATGAATTGCCTCGCCTTGTGTTTCGACTCCATCTGTGATCAGGACAATACGTTTGTTCGCATTTGCTGGAAAGATACCCCAAGCGGTTTCAATCGCCTGCGCTATATTTGTTGTATCACCCGCATCCTCATCTGTATCCAGCCACGATTTCTTGATTTCAGCGAGTTCCAATTCCGCATCAGATTCAGCTTCACTTTCCGAGAGTGCTTGAATTATTTCTGCCTTATCCGTAAATGCGATAAGACCCGCTTCCTGGTTCCCACCTTGTAATTTCAAGGCTTCATTGAGGTAATCTGTCGTCTTCGTCAATCCATCATCTGAGATGCTGTCTGAGATGTCTGCAAGAAACATGACCGCTAATTTGTCATCGGTTTTCAGGTATTGGACATCTGCAACACTCAGAATTAGCAGTAGGACAATGATAATGCGCGTAATTAGGCTAATCACGCGTTGCGTTCTTGACAGGTCTACGAGACTGCGACGGAAACCGTAATAAAGCAGTGGTAGTAGAAATAGAAGTAGGAGTAAGAGAGGTCGTGTAATTTCCATAATTTTATCTCGATAGTGCTATGAATATCGCAATTTATAGTATCATGCTGTCCGACTGTGTGTCAAGCGGTTTGCAGGGCCTGTATCTCAATATCAAACCCTTCTTTTCGTATCCGTAGGTCGAAGTAAAGAAGTGTAATACCGATGATCCAAATAGGAAAAATAAAAGTACCAACGATTAGGTTGAGCCATCCCATAATCACGTAAAAAAGCGGATTACTGCTCTCAAAGCCGTACCTTACCATCCATTTGAGAATGTCCATAGAGGTTGTTTCACCCATCACTTTTGTTAACATAAGGATGAATCCAATCGTGGTCACGACGATACGCTGAATCGCGAAACTCAATACGGAAAGCGAGATTAACGTTCCCCATATGCGCCACCATCTACCGCGAGTGAGTTCACTGCTCCTTGCAAAAGCGCGTCGAATGAGAGGCCGCTCAAGCAGAACAACTACGGCAGCGAACAGCCAACGCACAGTAAAGTAAATCGCGAACGGTGTAAGAACTAATGGAATGAACCGGATCCACATCTGTCCAAGGGGCATCACCGAAAATATTAAACCGTGAATTATGCCCCCCAAATCTATCGGAAGATAGATTGAAAAAGGCATAGAAACTAATAAGATGATAGTAAGTAGGCTTGACGTTATTAATTCGATATTTGAGCTAAGAGTCATAATAAGAAGAACACTAATACCGATGCGCGGTGTCCCAAAGACTAAGTTCCACGGAAGATGACATACCAACATCTGCCGAAACCCTTGCCCGGCTTGTTGTAATGCGTCAAGGCTTCTGAGATGCTTGCCTAAATAAATTGTAGCTGTAGCGACGATTATTCCACCCATGCTTACAAGGCTAAAAGGCATGCCAACAAGATTTGTTACCAAGCCTTTTAGCGGGAAATGTGGGAGAAAACGCGCTAAAAAATAGACGATTAAGCTTCCACAAAAATCAACAGCGACAATTCCCAGAAATAGACGCAAATGTTTCCGGTAAAGACTAAAGACTGTGTCCAGAATCTCGCTAAACCCCATCGGCTGAAGCGTAGAAGTATTGCTATTGTTGGCTTGTGTTGCATCATTTGGGTTGAGCATGTGCTTCTTATCTACTAAGATTTCTGTATTTATCCGCATCAGGCAGTGTCTGAGTAGTGGATTATACTATCTTAATCAATTCGTCTACGTTGATATAAGAACCATTCAACAACACTCAATCCAACGGCGAGGAAGACTAAGTAAACCCACGGAGGGTAGCGTAAGAGCGCGGCACCGCTCTGTACTACTGATTTCTGCGTCAGAGCTTCAACTGCCGGGTCGGCACCGATGTGCGACTCTGTCGCATCAGCGAGATTAACTGCCCATACCGTTCCACCCATATCTTCTGTAGAATCGGACACCTCGGGGGGCAGTTGTTCTGCTTCTGGTGTAGAATCTGCTGCTTCTGAGATCTTCAGTTCATAGAAACCGGCACGCTGTGTCTGTTCAAAAAGCAACGCGTCCCCTTCAATAGGAAGTTCCCACGTTTTGTCCTCAGGTCCCGTGATTTTTACAAGTTGTGGGGGGCTTTCAGGCGAATCAGTTTCTGTCTGTAGACCCAGTTGAGAGGTTGTGTCTATCGATTCAATCTGCTGTTTTAGGACTTCCCCTGTATGGAGATGATATTCCTGAATTTCAGAACGTTGTTGGAACCACTGGATCGTATTCGCTATAATTACGGGGAATGCGATGCGTAACGGCAGGTCGGATTCTAAGATGTTAATAGCGGCGAAGACAATTTTTCGATTCGGCTTAACGTCAATGAACAATACAGGCGATTCAAATGAACGCGCAAGCACCTGTGCCGTGGACGGTGGGGTGACCTGATACGCAGTACCGATTTGAACGTTCTCCAGATGAACGTGCTGCAGAATAGGATGCGTCCGTTCCCAATCCGTAATAATCGGTGTCTCCAACGCTGCACCGATATCCCATTGTAGGAGGGGTTTGGAACCCTGACCGTTAGGCGTTTCTGACGAATCAGCAGCAGGTGGATAGATAAACATATAATTCCCATCGCCGAGGATGGGTGGGCTGTAACGGTCAAAGATAACGACTTGATAGTTCTTTTTCACTTGCGAATTAGTATTTTCAGGAAGAACATCGGTTTCATATTCCGTCGGTGTAAGGACCGTAAGTTGTATCTGTTCATCAACGGCGAGTGCTTTTTGGAGGAACGGGTTTTCTACTGTCACGAGCAAAACAGGGATAAGATCGCGTTTCGGAAGCGTGGCGTAGGCAATATTGTCTGAGACCAGTGCGTCTTGAACATCAAGGACCGCTTTGAGTTTTCCGCCTTCAAACGCAAAGTTGCTGAAAATCTCGGATTTGCTTTCGCCGGGGGCAAGCGTGTAAGGACGGACATCAAAGAGGTTTTCGTTGAAATAGAGTTCGACGTTGAACTGCTTTTCTTCTTCCGAGGCGTTGACGACGCGCAGCAGTGTTTGATAATCGAAGGCGTTAACGAGACTCTTGCGGACGCGAAACCGTGTAATACCGACATTGTCGTTCGCTTTTCCTATCTGTATCAAGTGCCGTTTGACTTCGTTGTCCGATTCTTCGGCATCCGTACCCTGTTTCGGTTTGCTTTTAAGTTTAGCGAGCAATTCTTCTGAAATCGACTGAAAATCGCTGAAGATAACAATTTCGGGGTTAGGCTTTGTTTGGGCAATGGTGTCCGCTAAATCATAAGCGGGTTCAAGGTTCGTGCTGATGTCAGTCGGTTGGATCGTATGAATCGCTTCTCGCAGCGATTTCTGGTGATTCGTAAACGGAATGTGAATGATAGGACGTGTATGGGAACTGATTACGGTCATTTCATCCATGAAACGGAGTCCATCTACGGTTCGCAGGGCACTCTCTTTCGCAATCTCTAACCGCGTGCGTCCGTCAGTATCTGCTTCAATAGCGTTCATGCTCGCCGACTGGTCGATAATCAAAACAAGCTGCCGCGCAGACTTCGTTATGAAAGCGAACTGCGGACGCGCAATCGAAAGCACTAAAAGTGTTAAAAATAGAAGTTGCAACAGGAGTGATAGGAGATGCTTGAGTCTTTGAAACAGCGAGGTCGTCTGCCGTTCTCTGAAAATTTCCTCCCAGAACATCAGCGTAGAGACCGGTTCGCGGCGCCGACGAAGTCTAAGGATATACAGCGCGACAATCGGAATAGCCAACCCGAATAGAAAAAGTGAGGTGGGAGATAAAAAATTCATGTTTTTTGCTGTCGGAAACCATCAGCCATCAGAGGAATAGTTTTCAGTACGATTTTTTTTCAAAAAATCTTTCGGTTATCGGTTATCAGTTAAGAGAAAGACTTTATTTCTGAAGTTTCCCTCTTAACTGAAGACTGACAACTGAAAACTGATGACTATTCCTCTGAAAACTGATAACTATTAAGAGACAAAACCGCCCATCCTGAAAATGCGTAAGATGAGTTCCTCGAAGGGGGCTTCTGTCGTCGTCCGTACAAGACTAATTTCACGTTGCGTGCAGTATAAATCCATGTCGTCGCAGTATTTTTGAAACAGTGCTTGATACCGCTTGAGATGGTTCTCGTTGATAGTGACCTGACGCAGCTGATTGGTTTCAACATCGACGAGATGGTAGTCACCAAGCAGATCAGGGGCGACTTCTTTCTGATCGATGATATGAATCACGAAGAGTTCATGCTTTTGGAATTTCAACACGTTCAGTCCGTTGGTAAATCCGCTCGGATCAAAGAGATCGGAAATTAGGACGACGAGACCGCGGCGTTTGGTCGTATGAACGAAGTTGTGGAAGGCGGTCTCTAAATCCGTTTCACCACTGCCGTTGAGCTGCTCAAGAAAGTCAAGCACGGTAAAGATTTTACCTTTGCCGCGCTCCGTTGGAAGTCGATTCACACCGGTGTTGTTGAAGGCGGTAATGCTAATCCGATCAAGGTTGGATAAGCCGATATAGGCGAGTGCAGCGGCAACGCGTTTCGCATAAATCAATTTTGGCAGTGCACCGTAGGTCATCGACTGGCTGGCATCGACGAGGAAGTATATATGTAGATCTTCCCGTTCTTCATAGAGTTTCAACAGGAGTTCATCCAAACGCGCGAAAGCGTTCCAATCAATATAGCGGAAATCGTCGCCAGGCGTATAGTTGCGGTAATCAGCGAATTCGACACTGACACCGCGGCGCGTACTGCGGCGTTCCGCCTTGATACGTCCGGCAAAAATCTTTTTGGAGACGATATAGAGATATTCAAGTTTTTTGAGGAATTCGCTGTCGAAGGCGGACTGTGTATCGTTCATCATTCAATCTCTTGTAGTAAGTGTTGGATGATGTCGTCTGGGTCAATCCCTTCTGCCTCGCCTTCAAAGCTCAGGATGAGACGATGCCGCAGACTCGGTAGCGCGATGGCTTGAATATCCTCACGGGCAACATTGTATCTGCCGTCAAGAATCGCCCGAACCTTACCACCGAGAATCAACGCTTGCGCACCCCGCGGACTCGAACCGTAGCGAACATATTGTTTCGTCAGTTCCGGCGCATCTTCCGTTTCGGGGTGTGTCCCTAATACAATTCGCAAAGCGTACCTACGGACATCTTCAGCAATCAGGATATCACGGACGATCTGTTCCAACGCGTTAATCTGCGCACCATCACAGACTTTATCCACGGATGGCATTTCGCGCCGCGTTGTGCGTTCCATAACGAGGTCGAGTTCGTCAAGACTTGGGTATTTAACCTTGAGTTTAAAAAAGAAGCGGTCGAGTTGCGCTTCAGGCAACGGATAGGTGCCTTCCATCTCCAACGGATTTTGCGTCGCCATCACAAAGAAAGGCAATTTCAGTTTCCGCTGCTGTCCGGCTACGGTCACGGATTTTTCCTGCATCGCTTCTAACAAGGCTGATTGTGTTTTCGGGGTCGCACGGTTGATTTCGTCGGCGAGAATAAGATTGGCAAATACGGGACCTTGTTGGAATTCAAAAAACTTTCGTCCGTTTTCATCTTCAGCGACAACTGTCGTGCCGATGATGTCTGCTGGCATCAGGTCCGGTGTGAACTGGATTCGGGAAAAATTGAGGTCTAACACTTCATGCAGTGTCCGGATGAGCAGGGTTTTACCTAAACCGGGGACACCTTCTAACAGCGCATGACCGCCCGTCATGAGACAGATCAGAACCCCTTCAATAATTTCTTTTTGCCCGACGATTTGTTTGGATACTTCTTGTTGTATTTTTAGAAAGGTCTCGCGAAATTCTTGGTATTTTTCTTCGGCGTGTTCGGACATAGTGCTCCCTACCATTTATAGCCGTAGGGGCTGGGTTACCCAGCCCCTACAAACATTCTACTCATCACTCGGTTTAATCGCTTCAAAGTAGCGTTTCACGTAAAATTTATACCCCAAAGGAATCTGCTCTTCGGTCAGGGCATCCTCGGAAAGTTTCTGATATTTCGTGTACGCATCTTTGTAACTGACAGCGGATTGCTGCCCCTCGGCTGATGTCTTAGAGGTTTGAACGGTAGAGCCGCCTTCGCCTTGGACACCCGTAATCTGTTCAAGGTTGAGCGTAGAATCAAGCGATGTGACTTGACCCAATTGACCCGCAGAAGTCGCTTTTCCGGCACTGTTACTCGGGTTTTGGCTCAGTGCATTGGTTAATCCTGTATTGTTGCTTTGGCACGCACTCGCAATACCCGCCTTGCACGCTTCACATTCCGAGAGCAATTTTGCCAACTGTAGGTTGCGTTTCTTGAGCAGTGAGAGATTCCGCATCTTTTTGCTGGATGCACGGAGCCGTGTTTGCGCGCCTTCAACATCGTCGTTGGCTAAGCCTTCGCCTGCACCGGATAACTCTGTCCCGAGTCCATCAAGATCGGTGCCTTGTAGACTCTTACCACCGCGTTTCAACGCATCGGAAATATTTTGGCGTTTCTCCTTCTCAAACTCTGCTAATTTTTCCGTCACTTTGTCAAGTTTTGCCGCTGCCTGTTGATAATCGCCGCGTTTCAACTGCTGTCCGAATTCACCTAAATATGGGTTGCCGGTGAACTGTTGCCCTAACCCACTCATGAGCGATTCCTGTTGTGCCATCTTCAGCGGATTAACTTTTGTCTTCAACAGGGCACTCAATTCCGTCATACGGGCGAGTGCTTCTTTCGGGGCAATCTGCGGTTTCTTTAGTTCAAGTGCTCTTTTCTCGATCTCTTTCAAAATTTCTTCAAGTTCGGGGTCTTCGTTCTGCTCGGCTTCTTTTTTTGCCTTTTCAATCTCTTTCAAGAGTGTATCAGCCTCTGCTGCGATCTGCGGCGAGAAATCGATCTCCGTTGAGGTCGCGGACGGTGCGAAGAATTCAACGAACGAAAAGCCGACGAGAAATATGGCGACGAGCGCAATAAATTTGGTCTCGCGCGGTACACTATAGCGCGCCACCTGATTCACCGGAACCGCTTGTAACCTCTTGGTTGTATCCTGAAGTTGGAGTGCTGTCAAGGTTTCACCGGTCTGCTGTTGAATCTGTTCTAAGCCGCTTATAACGCGATCCTTGAGGGACGCGTCTGTGTCAATAGTCCGTGCCGCTTCTTGGAGACTCACAGGACGCAGGAGACGGAATACTAAGGCTCCGACAGCGATGCCGAGTGCTACCCAGAGAAAAATGTGTGGAGGGATATTGAAGGATGTGACGCTGTCAGCGATGACGAACGGGACGCACACCAAAAACCCGTAGAAGAGGAAAGTCGCTAACGTCTGGAAATACTGTTGGATGCTCAGTCGCTTGCGGACGCACTGGATCTTTTCAAGAATCAATTTTTCTTCCATGAAATCTGCTCCTTTTGTGAAAGTCCCCGAATTACCATTTAAATAGTTACTGTGTGCTTCCCATCAATTATAACAAAGGCTTTCCGAAATGTCAAGATGCTTCCAAATGTTGAACAGAGGCATTCAATTGTCCATTTCTCGATCGAATTTTCGCCCCCAGGCCCGGTAGGTTCGGTTTTGCGGTGTACTCACCCAAATGCGATCTGCATTCCAACCGAACCGGATCTTTCAAAAAAAGACGTGAAACCCAATAATTTCTTAAAATTGAATGGCTCTGAAATGTTGAACAGAGGCATTCAGTGCCAAAGGTAAATTTAAATAATTACGGTGTTACTTATAGTGACACACTTTAAGGTCGAAAAAGGTGCATTATTTTTCTATATCTATAATTTTCAAATCCTCAAACGGTTTCCCATTAGTGTCAGTGATCCGCATATAGAATCCCCAATGTAGTTCTTCCTCGCATACTTTGACGAGGATGCTGTTTTCACCGGGTTTGAGCGTCACAGGGATGGGGTACCGGACTTCTACGAGAAATTACCCGATTAAATTCTTAATCTTCATGAGGGGTGATATATCTATAGAAAATAGCGTATTTGTGCGATTGCACTCCAGCGGAGTGCTATGTGCATAAAAAGGTGGCAACTTGCGTTATATTACATTGCAAACGTGCTCGGGATTTGAGATCTAAACGGCACAGAAACCGAATCAGGAATCATCAATTATAGTGACGCGTTATAAGTGCAGAAAAGGTGCATTATTTGTTCTGTTCTTGGATTTAGAAGTTGAAACCCGCGTAACGCTAAAAAATTCAGATAACAACTCAGATCGTGTTAGGATTGTTCTAACGTGTTTTATATCGGAGCTTCCGATTTTCGAGAATCTTATTCGGGTAATAGATGTAGCGAAATCCAATGAGCCAACTATCTATCGAACTCACGTTTTTATAAGGGAGCTTGGATAATACATTAAATCTTCACACCACGCCATTCATCTGTAGCGCAGGTAATATCGACAACGTTACCATCCGGGTCTGCCACTTTGAAAGAACGTTCGGGGGTTTTATCAGCACTGATTTCGTCGCCTTTTTTCACATTATCCATCAATAATTCAAATCCGTTGTCGCGAAGCGTGTTGTAGATGCTTGCCAAATCTTCGACAATGATGCCGAAGTGGATAAACTCTGTGCCTTCCTCAAAGGGCGCGCGTGCCTCACCGTTGTACTGGAGAATCGTCATGTTCAGCGTACCGTCGGAGAGGTCGAGTCCACCGCGTCCACGGTAACCGACAAATTCAAAACCGATAGTTTCATAAAACCGCCGAGAGGTTTCCATATCCTTCGTCCGCAGTGCGATGTGTCTCAAAAATGCCATTGCTCTTACTCCTTTTTGATAAGAATAACTGGATGGATCTAAAACTTATTGCACTTCATTTTACATAAGCATTATTTGAATGTCAACATATCTCTTGTAGAAGGGATCTCCAAATCCCGACTTCCGTAATAACGCTCCATATACTCTTGTCGGGGATCTCCAAACCCCAATTCTCCAAAATCCGTGCCATCCGCGATTCAGATTAACCGATAACTGAAAACTGAGAACCTTCTCCCTGACTGCTGACTGCTGATGGCTGACGGCTAATATACTGAAATTTCCTTTTTGAAAAAAGGAAGTGTGTGCTATAATAGAATTGTGCTTACAAGAAAAGATACAGGAAAATTGAGATACAAAAAACGTTATGCTAAAACCGAAACCCGGTATTGACACGATTCAACCCTATCAGGGTGGCAAACCGATCGAAGAGGTCCAGCGCGAGTTGGGCATCACCGATATTATCAAACTGGCATCCAATGAGAACCCGTTAGGGCCATCGCCGTTGGCGGTACAGGCAATTGCTGAGAGTGCCGCGCAAGTACATCTCTATCCTGATAGTAACGCCTACTACCTCAAAAGGGACATAGCGCAGCATTTGGGGGTCTCTCCTGAACATCTGATTTTAGGGAACGGTTCAAACGATGTGCTACAGTTAATCGCCGAGGCTTATGTCGCCCCCGGCGATGAGGTTATTTACGCTGCAGGTGCATTCGTCGTCTATAGCATTGTGACGAAGTTATGCAGTGCAACGGCGGTCATCGTGCCGATGGTCAATGATACACACGATCTCACAGCCATGGCAGCAGCGATTACCGATAAAACAAAGGTTATCTTCATCGCGAATCCGAACAACCCGACTGGGACGATGGTTACGGCAGATGAGACCGCGGCGTTTATGGAGCAGGTACCGAACGATGTACTTGTCGTTTTTGACGAAGCCTATTATGAATATGTTGCACGTTCGGATTACCCGCAGACGTTACCTTATGTTCTGGAGGGACGGGACTTCATCATCACTCGGACATTCTCCAAAATTTATGGGCTTGCAGGACTGCGGATCGGCTATGGCATCGCGCCGTCTCCCTTGATTGAGATGTTGAATCGGGTACGGCAGCCATTCAATTGCAGTTTAGTCGGGCAAGCAGCGGCACGCGCAGCACTTAAGGATGCGGATCACGTTACGAAAAGTCGGAAAAGCAATGCCGTAGGAAAAGCGTTCCTCTATAACGCATTTGACGACATGGGACTTCGCTATGTCGAAACGGAAGGCAATTTCATCATGTTGCACGTAGAGCAATCGGGAGCGGACATCGCTGAGGCACTTCTGAAACAAGGGGTCATCGTGCGTCCGATAGCAGGTTACGGCTATCCAAATGCAGTCCGCGTAACAATCGGCACACAGCAGGAAAACGAAAGATTAATCAAGGCGTTAAAAGTTGTTAGTTGTTAGTTATCAGTTATCTATTAGGATATCCTCATTTAATGTGAGGCATTCCAAGTTTGCGCGGCTTGAGAAAAGAACACCTCTTAACCAATAACTCTCACTGCGAGGCAAACTGGAAACTGGAAACTATTAAAAAAAACATGAAAGAACTCATACAGATCAGCAACAAACGTCCTACACGACAAATCATGGTAGGGAACATATCCATCGGTGGTGGCAGTCCGATCTCTATCCAGACGATGACGACCACACTGACGCACAACATTGATGCCACGTTAGCACAGATAGAACGCTGTGCAGAGGCGGGGGCACAAATTGTCCGCGTTGCTGTCCCGGAGGAACCCGACGCGAAGGCACTAAGCACAATTGTCAAACGCGCGCCTGTTCCTATAGTATCGGACATCCACTTCAACTACCGATATGCGCTCGCTGCGGTGGACGCAGGTGTGGCAAAAGTTCGTATCAATCCGGGGAACATCGGCAGTGAGAAACGGATTGCCGAGGTCCTGTCTGCAGCGAAAGCAGCGAATATCCCGATCCGTATCGGTGTCAACGAAGGGTCGCTTGAAAAAGACCTCTTAGAGAAATACCCTTCACCGACAGCGGAGGCGTTGGTAGAGAGCGCGATGCGGCACGTTAATATCTGCGAGGAACACGATTTCATGGACATCGCTATCTCCGTTAAATCGAGCGACCCGATTCGGATGATAGAAGCGAACCGCCAACTTTCAGCAAAAGTTCCATATCCATTACATCTCGGTGTAACAGAAGCCGGAACACCTCGGCGGGCACATGTCAAATCAACACTCGGCATCGGTACACTTCTGCTTGAAGGCATCGGTGATACCATCCGCATCTCGATCACCGGCGATCCAGTCGAGGAGGTCTTGACTGCGAAAGAACTCCTGCGTGCACTTGGTATGGCGGAGGATATGCTCGATGTTATCTCTTGCCCGTTCTGTGGTCGTGGTGACCCGGCTGCAGATTATGAGAACATCGTTGTTGTTGCCGAAGAACTGTTGGAGAAACACGGTATTAACATTCCGGTAGCGGTGATGGGGTGTGAAGTCAACGGACCCGGTGAAACCCGCAACGCTGAGGTCGGCATCCACTTGGGCGGTAAAGAACTCGCGGTCCTGAAAGTCCGAGGTGAACGCGTACGCACCTTCCGCGGAAGAGACGAGGTCAACCCAGAGTTTTTGGCGAACGCGTTATTAGAGGCAGCACAACAACTACAGACATCTGAGGCTGATAGTGCCTCATAAGGTTAAAGATGAACGACTCTCAGCAGCACTTCCAAAAAGCGATTCGATTGATCCCGGTCCAAATCGGGTTACTCGCGCTATTTTTCGTAGGGTACCACATATTTTTATTTTTCACCATGCGCGAGACAGGTCTGGATCTCGGCGCGGTGGGGTTTAAAAAGCACGTTGTACCGCTCTACGCACAACCGAGTTTCGATTTGAGTTTATGGATATTGCCTGCCCTGATCGTATGTATCGGTTTTTTGTATCTCTGCCACAAATATCTGCTTTCGGGTGTGTCCAATCAACGCTTAATCGGTATAGCATTCGTCTGTTTCGTAGCAATTACCATTAGCGTTGCGCAAATTGACGGATACCGAGAAATCGGGGCAGAAGACGAGAAAGAGCGAATCCTAACCCTTTTAGAACCCTACACGCGGACTTCACTGGAGTATTACGGCGATGTGCCGCGGGTTGACGAACTCGGGATCCGAAGGTTTCTCAGGGATTATAGCAAACCGAAACTGTTTGACACACTTTCAGGACACACGCGCACCCATCCGCCGGGCGGTGTGCTTTTCTTATGGCATGTCAGCGGACTTTTCGGTTACAACCTCATATCCGCATCTTTGGTCACTATCTTCTTTACCGCGCTTACGGTGATACCGATCTATCGGCTTGCGGAGATGCTTTACGGTGAGAAGGCGGGACGATACGCACTCCTCCTTTTTCTTATCATCCCCAACTTCGTGATGTTCACCGGCACCTCAATGGACGCTCCCTTCAGCGTCTTCCCAATCTTGAGCGTCTATCTCTTTTATGTAGCACGAGCGCGAGAAACCTTACCCGATCAGAAATGGTATGAATTCCGACCCTACAGTTTATTCACAGGTCTCTCACTGGCGCTTGGAATGTTTATGACGTATGCGACGGTTGTCGTCGGTGTGTTTTTCTGTGTTATTGCCCTGCTGGAACGGAAAAGGTTCGTGCAGTATCTGAAGGTACTGCTGTTCGCGAGTTCCGGATTCATCGGATTTTACCTCCTGCTTTTCGTCCTAACTGGATTCCGTCCGATTGAGGCACTCTGGGCAGCTATCAAAAAAGACGAGACGGGCATGGGGACTGGGTACGAAAGTGTCGGACGCTATTTTCATCTGAGTTTTGCCAACCTATTCGCTTTCCTTATCGGTGTAGGACTTCCAATCACAGCTGTCTGGCTCCGGCAGCTCGTCTCAACGATAAAAGAATGGCGGCAGGACGCGCTCACATCTGAACAGGAAATCGGTGAACCGCATACGCCTTGGATCTTCCGACACGAAAACGCGGACACTTTTATCATCGGTTTCCTGATTACACTCCTCTTTTTCACTTTCTCGACCCTATTTACTATGGAAGTTGAGCGTATCTGGATTTTCATGGTACCCTTTTTCGTTATCCCGGTTGCCAAGCACCTCACAGCGCGCCCAATGTCTGATCTCTATTGGGTTGCAGGGATACTCGTTACGCAACTCATCATTGGGGAAGTCCTGCTCTACACGTATTGGTAAGGGACTCGGCGTGGGTAGACCGAGATGAAAATTCTCTATGTCATTGATTCCATGACAAAAGACGGTGCCGAATCGCAGCTGCTCAAGACATTAGCGCAGTTACCACCAGAACGGTATGAAGCATCTGTTGTGCTGAGTCGTGCCGAGGGAGAGCGCATTTCAGAACTTGCCGAGCTGCCTTGTGTCCGAGAGATCACTACGCTCGCTGGTGGAGACAAACGCAGGCATCTGCTGGAAAAAGCATTCGCAACCGCTGGTATTATCAACGCAATTAAACCCGACATCGTACACAGTTGGCTGTGGTATTCCAATTTCCTCTGTGGACTTTCTCGTAAGTGTGGTTTTTGGCGGCATGTCCCGTTTGTCGCCTCACAACGCGGCGATTATCACGCACGATACAGCAAGCTCAGGCTCTGGCTCACGGAAAAGGTGATCTACAATACCGCTGATGTCCTTCTGACGAATTCCGAACCCATTCAACGCTATCTCTGTCAGCGGTATCCTGACAAGAAAATTCAGAGCATTCCCAATCTATTAGAATTACCGACTGAAGTATGGACGCAGCCGCAAACACCAGAAACCGAGGAAAAGTTAATCGTCAGTGTCGGACGCTTCGCACCCGAAAAAGGGCATCAGTATCTGATTGAGGCGTTAAACCTGCTGAAGCAACAAAATGTTGCGTGGCGATGCACGTTTCTCGGTGAAGGTAAACTTGAGGCGGAGCTCCGCGCGCGCGTAGCAGAATATGGACTTTCGGAACAGGTAGCGTTCCCCGGTTTTTGTGAAGATGTCTTTTCTGTGCTGCTAACGGCGGATGTCTTCGTTCTCCCGTCGTTACACGAAAGTTCGCCGAATGCGCTAATTGAGGCGATGGGAATTGGGATGCCGTGCATCGCATCAGATCTGGCTGGTATCGAAAACTTGGTTGAAGACGAAGTAAACGGCGTTCGGGTGCCACCGAAGGATCCGACAGCGTTAGCAACAGCACTGCATCGGGTGCTAACTGCTCCCGATTTTGCAAAGGAATTGGGCAGAAACGCACGCACAACCATTCAGCAGAAGTTCAACAGTGCAGAATCTATGCGGAAATTGGAAGATATCTACGGGCAGCTTTTTCGGACGGAGCAAAAACCTAATAACTATAAAAAATGAGAAATAGATTGACAAAATGGCATTCCGATTACATTCAGAACGCTTACCGTGAACTAAAGCGCGGCACAACCCGAAAACAACTTGATACACTAAATATCAATGCTACCGGCAAGAGAGTTTTGGATGTCGGATGCGGACCCGGAAACCTCCTTGTCGCGCTCGCCGCCGATGTGCCGGAACTTCTCATCGGGGTTGATGTAGATGAGACGTTCTTGGTGTTTGGACGTTCTCAAGTCGAAAATTCAATAGACCCACCTGCCGCGGTGCCTATCTTACTACGTGCCTCGCTCCCCACATTGCCATTCGTTGACGAAACTTTTGATCTCGTAACCTGCTTCCTCGTCATGCCACATGTCCCTGATGATGGTGTCGCCTTGACTGAGCTTGCACGCGTCCTGAAACCGGGAGGGACACTCGCTATCTCTGGACACGGCTTCGGATTTCCGCTTCGGTATCTCAAACGCTTCAGGCTAAAACCGTTGCAGATGTATCTCGCCAGCCTGATTTATAGATGTACTGGGAAAAAGTGGATCCGGAACACACTCCAAAACCATAAGAAAATGTGCAACCTCTTAAACAGCATCGGTGTAGTGCCAGAGATACAGCACTATAATCAAAAAATCTTGGGATGTGTCGCGACTTATTGGATTAAGGCGATCAAGAGCGAAATCAATCCTAAAGCGATACAGTAGTAGGAAAACAGAGAAAATTTGCCTCGGTTCAGCACGACCAATAGCAACCGCAACGCGATATAACCGACAATAAACGAAGCAAGCATCCCCGCTCCAACGATGTATAGTGGTATCGTAGTGTCCCCAACATCTCGGATTTTCAGCACAACTGCACCGAGTATCGCGGGAATTGAGAGCAGAAAAGAGTATTCCGCAGCCGTTTTGGCGGGAATTCCCAAAAACAGAGCCAGCGAGATTGTCGTACCGGAGCGAGAGATACCTGGTGTAATCGCGCAGCCTTGCGCAATCCCAATGAGCGGCGCGTGCCATGTTTTCAATTTGCCAATTCCATCATCAGAATCCTCCACATCTTGTTTGCGGAGTCGCGGCAATTGCAGGATAACGCCGGTGAGAATTAACATGATACTCACAAGCTGGACTTCATCGAAAAAGGATTCCAACTCCGTCTTGAACAGCACTGCGATGACACCGGTCGGAATAGTGCCGAGCAGTATTAACCATATAAACTTGAGTTCAGTTGATGTATTGAACGTTGAACTCGGCTTTCGCCAAAATTGAGTGTCCGCGAGTGTAGAAACACCGCCTACTACTAACTTCCCTATCGCTTCACGATATACCACAAGCACAGCCGCTAACGTCCCGACATGCAGCATCACATCAAAAAAAACGAGAGGTTCCTTCAGTCCGAGGAACTGCTGTGCCAAAACGAGGTGTCCTGAGCTGCTAATGGGTAGGAATTCGGTTAAGCCTTGTAAAATACCGAGAAGAATCGCTTCAAGAAGTGTCATGCGTTTATTGTAGCACTTTACGTGCTAACTCGCTCCGTAAAGTTGTGCTCCTCCAAACGCTCTGTGATTTCTGGAAACTCCTGCTCACTGAATACGAGTTGGAAAATGCCTTCGCGTGTTGTCCCTTCACGGATACACATGGTGCCGGTGTTATTGAATGTATCTTCAAGGGTTTTCAAGACCTTTTCTTTATACTCGGTATCGAGGTTGCCTCCAAGATGCTCTCCCTTTGTCTCGAAAATCAATACGCGTGTTACGCCTGCAATTTCGCGTGTCATCGCAACAAAATCTGGGTAAATACGTCCCTGTTTCCAACCCTGCACGTAATACTCACCGCGTTGACGAACAGCGATGCGATGCCACCATTGTAGTGCCCGACGTTCATCAAGATAATACGCAAATTTCTTTTCAAAATCGTTATCAAAGTGTTGTTCAAATACGGGTTCAAAGAGGCTGAGTTGAACGGGGTTACCATACCTTGTAAGCGGTCTATCATCAGCCCTAACCTCTATTTCATACTTGTCTCGGAGTTTGTAATTGGGTTCTTCCGTCTCTAAGTCAAATTTGATTTCACCTTGATCCAATTTTCTACGAAAGATCTGCTCCGCCTGTTGTTCGACTTCACACTTTATATGCTCCCGCAAGGCATGCATGAGATAAGAACGTCTGTCGTAAATATCTTCTTCGGTTTCGCCGTTTTGTCTGAGATTTTCGCGCATTTGCGCTGCAATACGAGCGGCTCGCCAGGGATTCGGCAGAAGGTCTGACAGACGGCGTGCAAAATCGGAGATACCGACTGTTTTATCAATATAGGGTTCTTGATCGCTGTGGTAAACAGGCGGTGCGTCTCCAACGTCAACGGTGGCAGATTGCCATATCATAGTATCGGGTGCAGAAGCATTTGGATCGGGTGCTTGAATCTCTGACCACTTTATATGCGGTAGAATATGCGATTGATAATTGAGTTGTATCCACTCGTCCCCATTTTTATGGAGAACCATCGGCAAATAGATCGCCTGACCTCGAAATTGCGGTCGGCGTTCTACGGTTTGCGGGCGTAAATCAAGGAGTGCCTGTGTATCTGCTGCGCCGATGACCTCATCGCCTAAACCGGTAAGCCCTTCGGATTCTAACCCGTTCTTGACTTGCTCAACAGCGATACCCACGTCGGTGTTATTGCAATAGACGTAACACTGATCCAACGCTTCTCGTCCGGTGAGTTGGGCATGCGGTTGCCTCATCACACGTCCTACAAGTTGTGTGATTGCTTTTTGCGCTTGTGTATTGTCTAACATTACGAGCAGGTAAGCGAAGGGGCAATCCCATCCTTCCATGAGTGCAGCTTTTGTAATAATCCATCGGACCTGCGAGGTTTTAGAAAGTAGGTCTTCGTCTCGGAGTTCATCTCTTTCGGCAGATTTAACCCGGATAGCCTCTTGCGGAATACCTAAATGTATGAGATAATCGCGCGCATCGTCGGCATGGATACGCTCACCATCTCTCTGATCCTTGCCCGTCCGCTCGACTCGGACAACGGCGATAGGTCGGATATACCGATTGGTGGTGTTTTCAAGTGCTTCTGCCTCATTATTGAGTCGCTGGAGTTCATCAACTGCCTGCTGTAAAGTGTATTGCCAATCGTCTCTCCAAGAAGTCGTTTCTGCGTTTTTCCTGAAATTGGATTTCACTTGTACGGGCAACTTAATCATCTCCTCTTTTTTTAGGGCGATTCCGTCAATATCAACGAGCAAATTGCTGATGCCGCGGTTGGGTGTAGCAGAGAGTTCTATTACCATTTGTGGATTGAGGCGATTGATGGAGCGGGCGAATTCTTGGTTTGCCTCGCGTCTGCTCGCACCATACGCTTTATGCGCTTCGTCCAAAATAACAACGGGACGGAGCATTTTGAAGACGTTAAATAGACTCTGCTTAACAAGCCCAGTCTTTTCATGACACTCCAGATCGGGATATTCATTTCGCATGCGAGCATCGCCGAAGATGTCGTCACTGTCGGGGAAAAAACTGGGATACTTCCCCGTATCTTTAAACATCCGGAGAAACTCTCTGCCCTTTTGCCGATTCGCTGCGGGCAACATGAGGAGCATAACACAGAGGTAATTGGCAATATCGTCTCTGTTGAATGGGTCATCCTTTTCCAGCATTTTGACTTTACCGGCACTTGCGCGCTCCAACATTTTACGGTAGGGGTGTTCTTTGTCCCATAAAGCCTTTTTGGTTTGTGTGTAGATTGCTCTCGTGGGCACAATCCAGAGTGTTAGCCCGCGCTGCCGATGGAGACGTTCCAGAGCGGATGCTGCGAGCAGGGTTTTCCCTCCACCGGTTGGTACTTTAAAACAGATATGTGGAATGGGACGGTTTGCGTCGTCGGTGCGTGTAACGTAGTCGCCGGCAGTTGGGGCAACGCTGTCGTTCTGTTTCAAATTCTGCCATGCATTTTGGGGATAATTACGCAACTCGGCGGGAATACTATCAACCCCTGCTTGTTTTAATGCCTCTATAGCGGTTTTTGAAGTACTCTCAACCTCAGATAGTGTCTCTAACCAGCGGGTGAAGGCATCCAGGGCGTTCTGTTGATATACTTTCAGTTCCATTATAATTCCACCTCTTTACCTTTCATGCAGGACATAAGGGAGTTGGCAAAATACAATTCCCATTTTTGTGAGTTCACGCTGCCCGATGTAATTGCCTGCTGCGTAAACAATCGCTTTTTTACCGTTCTGACGGCTGGCATCTCGGATACGTTCGGCATGTTCCTGCTTTAGTATTGCTTCGTCGCTGCTCAAGTAATCAAGATCGGGTTGGTAGTGTAAGTAGTAGTCGTTTTTATCATCGGAATAAAAAAGCCCATCATCATCTTTCGGCTCCAATTTTTCATCTCCAACAGAAACGCCCGCAGCAGCAAATAATAAGTGGGCAGCGATATCTGAGTAAGCTGGTAGAGATTCACCCGTGAGCATTGCTTCTATTTCAATAGGTTCGCCGAGCGTGCAGTAGGTGAAAGAACCACCGAGCCCTTCCTTCAATATCTTTAGGACTTACGCAAAGTTGACGACAATAGAAGGCTTTTTGATCTCTCGTCGCAGATAGTCCTCGTATAAACTTTCTTTCAGGCGGTAAATCGTTTGACCCGTCGTGCGCGCAGCACGCGTCAAACTGACCCAGACCCACAAACAACAGGCAATATGATTGCGTTGTCCACGATGTTGACGACTTTGGCACTTGCTGATACCTGTCGTTTGCTTGAGCTCACGATGAAGTTGCTCAATCTTCCAACGAACGCGACATTCTTGCTGCGTCGCAGTCACATCCGATTGAGATAAATCGTTGGTGGCAATATATTCCGTGCGTCTGGTGCCGGACGCTATCCGAAACAACTTCACTTGGTGGCCTTTCGGAAACTTGTAGATATGAACACGTTTACCCTGTCGCAACTCTGATTCTGTCCACGTCAGATCATCTATCCGTTTGTGCGGGTCAACACCCTCAGTGTCATTGACGAGACGATTGCGTTTCAAGGGAGCATAATAGATTTTTGAGAGACTCTGAATCGTTTTTAGCACTGCCATTGAAGCATACCAAGAATCTACTAACACGACCCGAAACGGGAGATTTTTCACGAAGTAGGCGTTCTGCAACATCTCCTGAAGGTGTTGAAGTTTGGTTTTCGCGTCTCGGTCTGGATCATAGATACGGTAATCAATAATCCAATACTGATGCGTCTTCGGATTGACATAGACACATGTCACGAGACCGATGCCTTGGATGACACGTTTTTCGGAGCCACTCCACTGCCGGCGAACAGGTTCTATCTGTTTCGCATAAGGTTTTGGCATGACGGTATCATCAAAAAGAACGTATCCGTCTTCATCAAACTCAATATCGTTTCGCACCGAACGCCAGAGTTCACGGGCAGGGATACGTTCGGTATTCAGGAGACGATTGAGTTGATCATGGCTCCATTTCTCCGTATGATTGGCAAAGTGTGTCTGTGTGAAGTTCTGAAAACCGGCTAACAAAAATTGGCAATAATCCGAGAACAGCGGTTGTCTCTTTTCAGAAAGATTCATGCTCATCATAATTAAAAACTATAACACATTTTAATTCATTGCGTAAGTCCTAATCTTATCTTTAGCATTTTCAACACCGTTTATGACACGCCTAACGCGTTCGGCGGTGACAGTATCGGCAAAATCTTCACATTCGACGAGGATAAACTTCCGATTGCCGCCATCCTCTTTGTTGAGTGCTAAAACTGCGTGAGCGGTGGTCCCACTACCAGCAAAAGAGTCAAGGATGATCCCATCGCTCTTACAAGCAATCCTCACTAAATTTGCTATAAGTTCTGTTGATTTAGGATATTCAAAAGGTGCAGCGGAAAATAATTTTGTTAGCATCTCTTTACCGACCTCATGATTAACTTCTGTGCCAGTCAAAAGTGACTTAGGCAATGTCAACAAACTTTCACCTTTCAAGTAATCCTTACGGTAAATCCTCCATTTACCTCCACGGACTTTTTGGCCTACAATTAGTCCAGGATTTTTGTTGATTTTATCTTTGCCCCATGTCCAGCATCCTTCTATGCCATCGTCAGTTGTCGGTAAAACTTCAATAGGGAAATTTATGTTTGGAGTAAGAGATGTATCTCTAGTCTTTGGGTTTATATAGATCGGAAAGAATAAATTCGGGCGAGTTTCTCGATTGAAAAACTGTACCCCAGTATTCCGTAAACGTAAGAGACGATAGGATCCGCCTTTGTCTTGTTTATTGTATTCTGAAAGAGATTTTTCTGTTTTCGGGATTTTATAAACTTCTGCTGTTTTTATATCTTTAGCATACATCAGAACATATTCATGAGTTTGCGCTACATGTCGCTGCAAAGAACGTCCACGTGGATTTGTCTGAACCACTATTTGTGCGATGGAGTTCTCTAACCCAAAAATTTCATCCATTAGCATTCGCAAACGATGCTGTTCATTATCATCAATTGAGATAAAAATTACACCATCATCCGAAAGCAGTTCTTTGAGTAAGTGCAACCTGGGCCACATCATGCAAAGCCATTTGTCGTGTCGTTCCATATCTTCATTGTCAACAGGACTGTTCTCCTCGAACCATTCCTGCATAGGAGGATTGTTTACGTCGTCTCTGTAGATCCAATCTTTATTTCCGGTATTGTAGGGTGGGTCTATGTAGATACACTTGACGCGATTCGCGTATCGAGGGAGTAACGCTTTAAGGGCATGCAGATTATCACCGTGAATGATGAGGTTATCTTCCTCGCCCGATGGGTTACAGGATCGGCTTTCGTCGGGTTCAAGGGGACGATACGGGACAGAGAGATGGTGGGCGTAGATATGGTGTTTCCCTTTGAAATCGAGTGTTGGCATGTTGAAAGTACTCCTCTTTGTTTTTTCGCTATTTAATATTAGTCCGTGTTCTGACGATTACATGAATCAACGATTTGAAGGAGATAACTTGCTAATATTATAACCTTGGCTGCTTCCTCTGCTGTAAAATCAATATCTCGATGACTAACAGGATTTCTTAGATATCCAATCGCCCCGGCAAACATATCAGATAGTGCTTGTCTTCTGCAGTTTGTTTATTTACGTCGGTTAAATTACCAGTTTCCACATGAAACGCCTTACGCATCAGGTCAGTCCCACGATCCTTTTCGCCATAGCCCCCCGCTTTGCGAACGGCGATCTCAACCTGCTTGAATGCTCGAAAAACTGCTGTGTCATAGTCACCTTGTAAAAATAGTGCCCACACTTTTTGCTCATGCATAGGATGCAATAGCCCTTTAGGTAAAAGGTTTACCTTGCGATAAGCCTCAAAGTCCTCAAGTGTTTTGATGTTTCTACCGCGTTTGGTAACGAAGTACGAAGTTACTCTCCCAGCACTTTTGCTGCGTGCTAAGTTAGAGGGATTCCATGCAATGAGAACTTCACGCTGTAACCACTGCCATGCTGCCATAAGTGCAAATAGAACATCTTCACGGCACTCCATAGGGTATTTTACGCCCGACTTTCTTTCAACTGCCCATGATAATTGGTCGTATCCTATAATATTTTCCGGAATTATCCGTTCAATGTCTTCTAAGGACAATAAGAGGGGACCAGCGAGTTCTTCTGGTTCAAGGCTTAATAAATGCTCTGCCTCTGGTAAAAATTCAAATAGATTTGTGAATAAGTCTGACATAGTATGTTCCTCCAGAGAAAATGAATTTGGCATTTTCATTATTTTAGGAGTTCTTCTCTGGGTGGAGATTTGTAGTTCCATGGTATGTTACCTGGTCCAAAGTTCCATGGCTCTAATTTTCCTTCGTTATTCTGATATTGCATGATATGCCCTGATTTTCGCGCATATTGTTGACTCGCTCCGATTGCTCTATCTGTGTGGAGATATACAAGTAACGCCCATATTTCTGCTTGCTGATTGTTTTCTTCTGCAATATCAAGTGCTTTTTCATAAAATTTCGCAGCTTTTGCGAGTTGGCCGGACTCTTTTATCTCCGTTCCCTTCTCTTTGTAACGTTGGAATTTTACCTTGTCGCTTTTTCCGACAAGTTGGAACCACAGTCTTAGAAGTGAGATAATAAATGATAAAAACCCCATTATAACTATAATCCTTTCATGAAAAGATGATTATGTGAATTGAAGTGCCAACGGTTATTTCGACCAAAAATCAGTAAAGTTAAGACAAGTGTTGCTGCTCAAATTCGACATGTGCCAAATACCCTAACGCCGAGTGAGGAAGTTTCCTGTTGGACACCTGTAGGATAAAATGTCCGATGCGCTTCAGCAGAATTCTATGCAAATCCTCTGGAGCGTGGTTTCTCATACAAAGTGAAATATCTCCATTTTGTGTCTCGAACCTCCTCCGAAGGTGAACCCGACACGGGATTAAGTATAGGGACATAGAACCGCCCGGTAGCCAGTTCTAATTCATTTTTAATGTAGGGTATGACCGCACTGTTACGCTCAGCCTCTAAATAAGCGTCTTTAACTTTAACACTTAGTTTAACAATGCCTTTGGAATTGCTTTCATCATATTCCAGATAGTCATAATCTTCCAAAATACGATTGAGCGCGCTTATGGAATCACATTTCATAAAGACATATTCAAAAAGTGGGCGAAGGTCTTCTACTGTTGGGCCTCGTTGACATACTAATTGCGAGTACTGAGGATAAACAGTGAACTCATATTGAGGAACAACACATCTCGCTTCTACCTCCGTTATACCGCAGAAAGTAAGTCTTGGGCGCGAGGAGAAAAGATTAATGCCAAAAAGCCGTATGTCTTCAGCGAAAAAGAAGATATGCTTTATACCAAATCGACGTGTCAATTCCCATGCTTGTTCTTGAATCAAAGCCTGTAAGTTCGCTCCTAAACTATATAATTCTCCATCTCTGTTTTGGACTTCATAAGTATTTCTAAGACCTTCAGGAACTAACTCTCCAAATCTCTCTGATGTCCAATGCTCATCTTCAGCGATGCGGGAATCAATGTCCCGAAGGGCAGGCGTAATACTTGCTATAAGAAAAGTATCGTCAACTCGCGAAGCTAGCTCCAATGCTGTTTGGAAGTCGTTCTTTGCTTCGTCAAAACGACCAAGATCCCGCTTCACATCTCCGCGTAATTTATAGGAACGTCTATCATCAGGGTTCAGACGGATAGCATCGTCAAAGTCAGAAATGGCTGATTCATTTTGATACAAAAAATAATTTGCAGCACCCCTTGCGTAATAAGCAGATGCCATATTAGGATCTCTGCTGATAGCGTCGTCAAAATCTTCAATAGCCTCTATATACCGTCCTAGATGAATCTTCGCATCTCCGCGTAATTTATAAGCCTCCATATCGTTAGGATTTCGGTTGATGGCCTCGTCAAAATATGTAATGGCTTCCTCGTATTGACGATTTTGGTAAGCCCGATAACCGTGTTCCTTATAGTCAGAGACATTATAGGGTCTCTCCTGAGTTCGCTGATACACGAAACCCTCAAAATCAGGAAACAGAGTTGCTTCGGTAGTCTGTGAGAAATCCTCAAGAGAAGCTAGAATATTTTTCTTACTACCTGCTGCGATGATGCATTCCTCATCTGGTTCAATAATTCTGTCACCACCAAACAAAAAAACGGAATACTGCGGAAAAATGCGGTTGTTCAGTTGTCTCGGCTGCCATTGATAAAGCGGATATATTCCATCTTCGTTAGTTTCAAAGAAATAACTAATATCTTCGTTTAGCAGATCCGGTGTAATTTGTTTGATTTTACTTGTATTATCAAACACCACGCCGACTTTACCATCTGCCAATTCCTCAGAATTTGGTGCCTTTCTGTAACATGATTGGCAGGCAAACCAAAGCGCAACTTGAGCACTATAGGTAAAGTCTATCAGGCATGTTGCTGCTCGGAAGTGTTGAAGTTCAGCAAGTATTTCCAAGTCCTTCAATTCTCGTCCATTTCTAAGATGATGCTCATAAAGACGAGCATCATTGATTAATCCTGTATTGATTTCAAAGAACATACCGGGATTATTTCTGTCTACTTCATGCTTCAGGCGACGCCAAGCAGATGCTTCTATTGAGTACTCTTCATTTGATAGCCCCCGAAACAAACATTTCCCGAGATTTAGTTGTTCTACCCGTTTTTTTAATTGCTCTACCCATTCTATAAATTCATTTAGCGTTGTGATCTGATTCGGTGTTCCCTTTGCCATTTATTAAATCCTTCGCAGTTAGTAGATTAGGGGATAAAAACGGTATTTAAAAAATCTTTTAAACCCGCGTATTCACTATCTTTGTGGCTTATATTGTAAATTGAATTTCGGTATTTTATGGATTGTTAACAGGTTGTGTGATAAGTGTATGCTATTTTGTGTTTGAAGTCAACTAAAAAAGCGAACAAAATTGGGCTTGGGTAGAAACTCAATGTCTTACCTTTAAACTGCTAACTGCTCCGCTTTTTGTATAGGAAGTAAGGCAATAAAAGCCGTGACACCTCGCCCGGTGTCACAGCTTTTATTCTTGAACTTTTTGATGCGGAATCTGTCTGAAGTTATAGTCCGAATCAATAAGGACAATCACAAAATGTTGATAAATATAAGGAGTATTGAGATGATAACTTTGTTAAATTTTGAGAATTATGATTTAGATTATGTTGTTGAATACCCGGTATCAATTGAGCAATTTGAAATAACGGCAGAAACACCTTTGAATTTTGCAGGTTGGTTTTTTCAAAATGATTTTGAATCGTTTTACAATGTTCTTTCTACAGTTTTCAATTCTGTATATGATATATCATTAGCTATTGAAAAAACGTTCAATCCTAATCATTATGCTATTGATCCTTCTGTTCTGATAGCTATAAAAGGAGAGGAAAATAATAGATACTCTGAAGTCTCAAAATGTTTGTCTGAAGGATTTGACTTTCTAAAATCTAACTGCGAGAGTGATAAAACTTATGATCAATTAGAGAATGAAATACATGATTCATTATTCTTTCTACGTTCTGTGTTGAATGGATTGTCGCCTGTTGTCACTTCCTTGCAAAAAAGAGATGCGAAAACAGCATTACTTTTGTTGCGCTCTCTCTTTTCTCTTGATTTACGACCTTATTTTTTAAAGGAAAATAAGCCTAAATTTAGCAAGTTAGTTGATCGTCACTGTAATAAGGAATCCTATTTATTGCCACTTTTTAGTGCTTTACTCGAACAAGGTGCTTATGAGCATATATTTCGAGCTAATGGTTTTGGATTTAATTGGAATGAGAACAAGCATAAAATTGAATTCGATTTTAGACCTGATTGGGAGATAGATAAAGGTGAAGAAGAAAAAGATGAAAGATGGGTCATAACTATGTCACCTGTTGAAGGTTTTGGTTCGTGGATATTTCATTTAATGGCTACTTATCATCACCATGCTTTCCCATCTCAATTAATACCGGGAATGAGATTGCGCGGCAACAGTAAGTATAATGTCTTGAATTCATTATTGTCTATAGCATCGTTAGAATTGTTATTTATGGCCGTAGAGAAAATAGAATCAAGTTTTATTGTGGAAAGAGCAGATGATAATGCAGTTCCGCTTAGTAGGGTATTAACTCATATTATGTTAGAGGGTATAAATTCTTCTGGCAAAAGACTTTCTGATGCTTCAGTTGACAGAAATATATGTAATTTGCGATATAATCTGTGGACGTTTCTACTCTTTAGAGATAAGATTAAGGTTCACTACATAAGTCTGATTGAGAGATTTGTTTTACGTTTAAAAGAGAGGGGCAGCTATGATAGCGTGTTGCATTTGCAGGTTCTCTCTTAATTTCAGAAAATGCTTTTAAACAAAAACCGCGACACCTGCCCCAGGTCTCGCGGCTTTTTTTTCTCTAAACACTCCCGATTATGCTACAATACACACCAACAACTAACGGCAGAAATAGCGTGAAACCGAATTTAACCATCCCCTAATCTACTAACTGCGAAACATTATAACATAGATACATGTATGTGTCAAAGCGATGGAGTTTTAAAACTTGACACCTGCACAAATACATGATATAATTATACTATACAGGAAATAGGATTCATGTTTGACCCTGATGCTGTTCACAGGCTCCAAAATGTTACACCAAATTATTTTTTTCACCGCGGGAAACCGAAAAATAAAACGTCTAAACACGTCACTGTTGCCTAAACATAAGGTTTTGGGTAGGGGCATTTGGTTTTAAACAAATTGTCGGATTATCTCGATTTTTGAGTCTTCTTTTTCAAACCCGGTGTCCCTTCCCAGTAACCGGTGGGATGGCTTCGGCTTTCGGTTGCAAACTACATCATAGGTATCAATTTTAGAAAAAACCATATCGTCCCGTAGGTTGGGTTGACCGGTTGGGATAAGCTCGGTTCGGTTAGGAAACCGAACCTACCGGCCCTGGAATACTGCTAAATTGACACCTATGGTGCGGTTTTGCGGCGTACTCGCCTGCCCTCTGAGAACAGGGGATAAAGGGCGGTGTTTTTGCAAACGCTAAAATCCAATGCGAAGAAAGTGTTTCTTGCGATCTGCATTCCTAACCGCACCTACCGCGTCGGAATAAGCATAATTCTCCGATTTTGCGTAAGCCCTATAAGTCCTATAAATAATATTTTGACACTGTTACCCGTTTATGTTAGAATTACTTTAGTTAAAAACACTAAAGGAGGATACAGATGCTTAGAAGTATAATCGTATTAGGGCTTTCAGCGATCTGTGTATTTGCTGTTACGCTCTCAGACGCTATCGAGCCAGAGGACATCCTTGTCTATTATTCTTTTGACAGTCTGAATGGCAAGAAATTCATAGATGGTTCAGGCAACGGGAACGATGCAGAACTCGTTGGAAAAGGTTCGCTCGTTGATGGGGCATTCAAGAAAGCCGTGCGCCTCAACGGCGGTATCGTCCAGATGAACGCAAACGACTTTATCGTTCCGATCGGCGAGAAGGGCGTAATCACGATGGAAGCGTGGTTTTACCTAAATGAACACGTGGCGTATGATGGGATCATCTCAATTGAAGCCGCTGCTGCTGGATGTTGCGAATATCGGATTATGGTCAACCCGAATTTCAACCCGTTCTGGGATGCCGGGCATCACGCTGACAAAAGTCTCGGGAACTTCACATTTGAGTTGGATGAGTGGTACCATTACGTGATGGTTGCCGATGGTAAAGATGGTAAAGTCTATATCAACGGCGAATTTATCGGTGAGCAGCCAGAGAATTTTGATTTGCCTGAGCATAAAGAAGCGGCGATTTACATCGGTGCAGGCAAAAATCCGACGCTCCACAAAGTAGAGGATGCCATTATCGATGAAGTCGTCATATACGCCAAGGCTTTGACTGAAGAGGAAATTCAAGCATCAATGAAACAGAGTGTTCCGGGGGTGCTTGCAGTTGAAGCCCGTGAAAAGTTAGCGGTAACGTGGGGAGAACTGAAAACCGATTTCTAACACTATTATTTCTGGGGTGAGACGTATGTCTCACCCCACTCATACCGTTCGGAGACGCTATGAAATTTGGATTTTTATCAAAAATTTTTGAAGGCGCGTTAAGCATCGAAAAAACATACAACGAATGTGATAGAGCAATTGGGCAACTGAAAGCCTACAACGAAAAACGCAAACAGCCAGATTTTCGTATTTCAGATGAAGAGAAGGCCGGCTTAGACGAGGTCGTCAACACCGCGCTTGAGAATGCAACCCGTATTATTGACAAAGAAGGTGATCGAAATTGGCCAGGCGTGTTTCGGGAGATGCACAAGAATCTGGCAAGCCTCTATTTAGAACTTGATGAACACGATAAAGTTCGGGCGGCGTGTGAACGTTTGCAAGACTACGGTGAAGTCGGTAAACTGGATGCCGAAGAGGTCATGCAAAGCCTGAAAGAAAAAGAGGAGAGTCCGGATTAAATCACCGCGGGGAGGCAAAAATGCAGTTCCTGAACCCTGCCGCGTTTTATCTGTTGGGATGCATCCCAATTGTGGTAGCTCTTCACTTTCTAAAATTGCGCCGCCACATCCACCGCGTCCCAAGTATCATGCTTTGGCTCTCCACTGATGAAGATCGGAGAGCAAATGTCCCTTTCCAACGACTCCGTAACTTATTACCCTTGATCCTACAGGTCCTGTTTTTGTTGCTTGTCACGCTCAGCGCAGTACGTCCAGCATTACATAGACCCGGGTTTATACAAGGACGGGCAATCCTCATCATTGATAACTCTGCGAGTATGTCGGCAACAGAGATGGGACAAACCCGTCTCGCATTGGCAAAACAGGCGGCACTGAACTACATAGAACAGGTCGCCGCAGGTGGCGGAATGATGCTGATGCTGACAAATGCCGATCCTGTCCAAGTAGCCTTCACAACCGATACAGCCAAACTCCAGCACGCAATAGAAAATATACCGCAAAGCGAGGCACCGCGCAACCTCCAACCCGTCTTTGATGCTGCAATACGCTATGCAGAGTCGCCACAAGATCAAGTCTTCTTTATCAGCGATAATTTTGAAAACTTGCCAGATATATCGCTGCCGGTTCATAAAATCGGAGTCGGTGGGGCAGCGGAGAATATCGGGATCGTTCATTTCAGCGTTGAAATCGTGGCAGACAAGTACGAGGTCCTGATCGGTATCCAAAATTTCACGGATGCTCCCAGAGAATTAGACGTTCAATTGGCGGTAGAAGCCGAACCCTTTGACGAGAGAACAGTCACTATTCCACCGGACAAAACTAAATCTATCCTGTTTTCAGGGGATCCGAGCGGGTTAATCGGAAAGGTTATGAGTGCACATCTTCAGTTAGAAGATGACTTTCTGCTTGATAACAGTGCCTCCGCACTTCTGTCTACTGTTTCCTCACTGCGAATTTTGCTTGTCAGTGACAACTCAAAATCTTTGCTGCCTGCACTTTTAAAGACGTACGGGGAACACGTCCAACTTCGTCAGGTGGTACCCGCGGATTATCACGGCACCGGTGACGCGCATGTCGCAATTTTTGATGGTGGGACACGCGCCGGACGTGAGGCTTTCGGTAATTTTTCTGAAGTTGCATCTGGAACACACTTAGTCTTCATCAACCCCGGTAGCAACCTACCCTTTATACCAGAAGATGCCCGTGCCGTTGAGGAAGTTACAGCACCTATGCGCGTTATCAAGACGGATAAAATCCATCCGCTCATGGTAGGTGTGTCGATACAAGGATTACAGGTGATTAAATCTACTTACCGGAAATTACCGCTCTCTGGACATTCGCTTATTGAAACGGAGAAGGGGGCATTGATATGGTTCGGTCAAGAATCAAGCAGCCAATTCCTTGTTTTTGAATTTGATGCGTTCAACCCAGAGATTTCTCCTTTTGCGCTAACGGTCCCAGATGGACCGCTATTTTTCTATCACTGTTTAGAGTGGTTCGAGGCGAGAAGTGCCACGCTCCAATCGTTTGCGTTTCAAGAGGGACAGACCCGACATGCGTTCTGCGCTGGAGAGCACGTCCGAATCACACCGATAGGCGACGGGGTTCCCCTTCACGTGCAGAAACCCGATAACAAAACAGTTGAAGTGGTAGATTCTATATTTACCGAGACGGATCAGGTGGGGGTCTACACGCTCTTTGCTGATGATAGGCAGCTTGAGCGGTTCACGGTTAATCTGATGGATCCGAAAGAATCAGCACTTTCACATGCTGGAACAGCACCACTTGGAGAGGTGCCAACAGCCATAGAAAGCGGATTGCAGCCTATGACGCAGGAAGTATG
Organism: Candidatus Poribacteria bacterium; assembly: GCA_965208735.1. GTDB lineage: Bacteria > Poribacteria > WGA-4E > WGA-4E > WGA-3G > WGA-3G. The sequence goes on along the minus strand of CBDBPM010000002.1, from coordinate 5,371,923 downwards.
GCGTTGGTTCGCATTTACGGCATTCCTACTCCTTCTACTGGAGTGGTGGTTCTACCACCGAAATACCATATAGTGCTTCGTCCCCATTGAAATTGAGAGTAAATCTGGTTCGTAGTAGGGCAATTCTGCGGCGTACTTGAAGAAACACTTTCTTCGCATTGGATTTTAGCGTTTGCAAAAACCCCAAATGCGAAGGGCATTATTGCCCGTTGTTGAAGTGCGGACGTGCGATGCAGAGGAGAAGTATGGAAGAAACCGTCCGTCCACTCCTTCCATTCGACAGAAAGCAAACGGAGAAATGGAAGGAGATTCTTCCATTTCTCCGATATCCTTAATAAGCGCGTAAATCCTGACATATTTAGTGCGATTAATTGTCCTCAACGTCTATCGCGTTAAGAACGTTCTGGACGAACTTGGCTTTCGGGGTCTGTCCTCCGAAACGTCCAACGACCTCTCCATCTTGGAATACAAGATAAATAGGTTGTCCATTAATCCGGTATTTTTGGATTGTTTCCCGATTCTCATCATTATTCAACTTCGCGACGATAAATGTATCCTTGTTCTCTAATGCAATTTCGGCGACAACTGGCACCATTCTTTGGCAGAACGGTCACCAATCCGTATAAAACTCAACCACGACGGGGAGATTAGATTCAAGGACAATGGAGTCAAATGTCGCATCGGTCACTTCGATAGGGATGCCGTCGTATGCACTGGCAGTGGTAAAAGTAATGTTGATATCCGTTTCGTTACCAGCAGCGTCTTCGACTTTTCCCGTAACAACGTATGTAGTTTCAGGATCAAGATCTTTGCCTTTGACCAGTTCAAGCGTCGCTTTGTTGCCTTCAATTGTGCCGATCCATCCGACATCATCGCCATCTTCGGTTTGCAGTGCGATGTTACCACTTACCTCTTCACTGAACTCAATTTCAATCGTCGCACTGGAGTCAATATCCGTGTCGCCATCATTGATGGTTCCACCGGTGATCGTCGGTGACTCGGTATCCGGTTCAGCAACTGAGTAAGTAAACTCTACGCTTCCATCCGCCCAAGTGACTGTCAACTCAAGTGTGCCGGGTGTGAAAGGTCCCGTGATTGTAACAGTCTCGTCAGAAACGGTAACCGTTCCTTCACTGGCAGTAACGTCCTTTGGTGGATTGTCAAAGGTCAGCGTGATGGAACCGTCCACCGTAAGCTCCGACTCGACTGTTGGCTCGATGCTAACGAACGCCACAGGCTGACGGACGGTATAGTTGAGCGTTTCGGAACCGTCTGCCCAAGTGATCGTCAACTCCAACGTGCCGGGTGTAAAGGGACCTGTGATTGTGACGGTGTTATCGGTGATTTCAGGGACACCATCACTGACAGTAACATCCTCTGGTGGATTGTCAAAGGTCAGTGTGATGATATCATTTGTGGTAATTTCCGCATCACTTTCTGGATCCGCGCTCACGAATGCTACGAATGGTCTGACCGTATAGTCAAGCGTTTCGGAACCATCCGCCCAAGTGACTGTCAACTCCAGCGTGCCGGGTGTGAAAGGTCCCGTGATTGTAACAGTCTCGTCAGAAACTGTTACCCTTCCTTCACTGACCGTAACGTCTTCTGGTGGATGATCAAACGTCAAGGTGATGGTATCGTTCGTGGTAATTTCCGCATCGCCTTCTGGATCCGCACTAACAAAATCGGCTGGCTGACGGACGGTATAGTTGAGCGTTTCGGAACCATCCGCCCAAGTAATCGTCAACTCAAGAGCACCGGGTGTAAAGGGTCCAGCGATTGTCACAGTATTATCGGAGACTGTTACCGTTCCTTCACTGACCGTAACGTCCTCTGGTGGATTGTCAAAGGTCACGGTAATGGTATCGTTTGTGGTAATTTTCGCGTCGCTTTCTGGATCCGCACTCACGAACGCCACAGGCGGTCTGACAGTTTTGCCAAGATGGCTCGCGACAAGGACCAAGTCAAGGATATTGACATTACCATCACCGTTGATATCTGCGTTCAGGGGCTCATCTGCGGTGGATGTCTCGCCGAGGTGCGAGGCAATAACCACCAAATCAAGGATGTTTATCATCCCATCAACATTAACATCAGCTGCCCTCAAGATCTCAATATCCGTGTCTTCTTGGGCGTAACTTGTTGTTAAAACGAACAGTGCTAAACTGAGTGTTAGCAATGAACAAATCAATTTTTTCATACGTTTTCTTTCCTTATATCAAATTATAGTAAGTCTGAAACGTGTAGGCTTTCACCGCTCAGATGGAACTGTTGAGTCCCAGCGGGACGAAAGGTGTATAGCAGCTATTAGGTTCCAGTAATATCCAATAAATTCCTATTCACTCTCTTCAATCTCTAAAACTCCAAGAATCCGCTCCACCAGTTTAGCACTCGGCATCGCGCCGATAAATCTACCGACCATCTCTCCATCTCTGAATACGATATAGGTGGGCGTTCCGCGAATTTGATATTCAAATGGTTTTTCTTTTTGGGTATTCACATCCAACTTGGCAAAAGTGAAGGTATCCCGATATTCTAATGCGACCGCTGTGACCACAGGTTTCATCAATATACAGTATATTCAGAACTCGGATTTGAACTCTACGACGATCGGAAGTTCGGAACCCAGAACAATGTCGCCAAAAGTAGCATCAGTGACTTCAAAAGGAATACCAGATGTTTTGCCGAAGTAGCTTGCAGCAAGCACCAAATCTAAGATGTTGACAATACCATCCGTATTGATGTCCGGGTTGGGAACCTGATCTTCAGGCGGAGTTGCACCAAAATGTGTGGCGATGAACGTCAAATCAAGGATGTTAACGAAACCATCAGCATTGACATCAGATGCACTTCGGGCATCGAAATCTTCATCTTGTGTGTAACCGCTGGTCAAACCGATCAGCGTTAAACTTACTGTCAATAGAAAAACAACAATTTTTTTCATTAATGTTTCTGCCTAAGCGATTCATGCTTGCGAGCGGTGCCATTCTTGTACCGCTTCTGGGATCGCCTGAAGGTTTTCGATTGTCGTCTGAAGTGGGATCGCGCACTCCGGTCCAATCAGTGGTACACCTGCATCCAAGTTTTTTACCACCTCTGCTTTGACATCTTCCGGTTCTTTAGAAAACAGTGTTTCAGGGTTGTTAATGTTTCCAATAAGCGCAATCCGTTCTTTCACGATGTCCATGGATTCTTGGGGTTCATTTTTGGAGTCGTAATGGAACGCTGCCATACCCGTTTGTGCGATATATTCCATCCGGTCAACGGTGCGTCCACATATATGCAGTATGAGAGGGATCGGAATCCGCTCAACAAATTCGATATGCAAGTCGCGGAGGTAACGTTGATAGTATTCACCGCTAACAAGGTCGCCTGTGGCGTGATCGGGAAGCGTAAGCGCATCGGCACCCGCTTCAATTTGAGCGACACCGAACTGCACAGTGGCTTCCTTCATCCGATCAAGTGCAAGTTTCGTTTTGCCTGGGTCGTCAAGGGATAATAACAGAAAAGGTTCAACGCCGAAGCAGTGATAGCCGAGCGACCACGGTCCCATCGTTTTCCCAATAACAGCCACGTCATCCCCGTATTCTTTCTTCAAGATTTTAATCGCCTCGAGAACACATTGGGTATCAGGATGTGTCAAGAAATCGTCTGGGATGGTAATGTCATCGACATCTTCCCAGATCGGTTCCCGCATTCTAACGGTGGGCCAGTTATCCTTCTGTTCCCACTGAATCTTGCAGCCAAGGGCACTCGATTCTTGGATAATCGTGAAGACAGGCATGATGCTGTCAAAGCCGAGTTCAGTGTAGCTTGTAGCAGCGAGCCGTGCCATCAGTTCCGGTTCTCGATTTGCTTCTGGGAACGGGGCTTCCACAAGATCCATCAGTTCGACGGTTGCAACGGAGGTCGGATTGCAAATAGGCGTGCGGTCAGTGGGTTCATTGCGGAGCGCAGCGAGTACACGTTCACGTCCGGTCATTGTATTTGGCATCTTCGATTCCTTTTAGGTCTGTTGGCTCGGGGCAGTGAGTACGCCACGTGAGGATTCCATCTCTTCTTCTCGCAAGACGATTCTAACATTCGGCGCGCGCATCAGCAGAAGTCCAATAAGTGCGTCGTGCGACTGTGCACACGCGAAAGCAACAGTGTCTTTATTATCCGTTTCGATGCTTTCCATTTCGCCCAATTTCATCAAGCCACCCGCAATCGCTGAGATCCGCCGTGCTGCACCTCTCCCTTCACCTGCTGCTGTGACTCGGTAGAGACCTTTTCCCATGGAATCAACTGTAATAGTAAGTTGCGATTTTTTATCGAGTATGTTGAGTGGACGCGGTTCGATGGGAGTATTTGGTGCGAGTTTACAGGCTTCCAAAAAAACACGGCGACACGCCGCTTCATGGGCACTATTACAAGGGAAATAGAGCAAACCGTCAGCCGTTCTCAGCATGCCGCCAAGTGTTTGCATCGCCTGTCGGATGTTTTCAATTCTCTCGGCGATACCCGCAATGTGACTATAGGTATGAACCAAGAAAACAGGGGAATCTTTACCTATAGTTGCATCAACACTTTGCTGGCGATAGAGCCCTATAGTAATGTCATGGAAATGTGGATCAATGGGTATGAGTTCAATGCGTCTGCCGATGTCAACAACGCGTCGCATAAGTGTCCCCTTACACCGATTAGTGGCGCACTAATCGGCCACCGTAGTGTTTTTCATAGATGTACTTATAAGCCTGTTCGGAGAGTCTACGTAAGATATAAGCACGGCGGTTCTTCCAATTATAAAAAGATTCCCACCGATTCCTGCGGTTCGTCTTCGTCCGGTCCTCCATCAGTCCAATGAAAATGTAAGGTCTCGCTCTGCCTTGTGGGTCTCGGAGAACCAATACCCCACCGTCGCCTACTAACCCGTAGACTGTTCCAGTTTTGTTGTAAACTTCTACTGAGGAAGGAATATAGGTCTGTTTATAGATATAGTCCCCATTTTTGAGTTTGAAGTACCATTTCATTTTTTCGGAATGAGGGAGTTTCCCTTGCCACAGCCGCAAGAAAAATGTATTTAGGTCGCGTGCAGATGTCATGTTTTTATAAGTCCGTCCGCCATACGGGATATATTCCACAATTCGAGTCCGATTAAAATACGGATAATTGTTGCGTAGTATCTTATTCACCCGCGCCGGTCCACCAAGCAATCGAATAAAGTAGTTCGTCGATGGATTTGAACTATACCGGATCATGTTCCTCAGATTGCCTTTGTTGACAGCAGTATGCTTTTGCCGACCGTATTTAACTTCGTGGAAATAAGCGAGCATCACAAAGTTCTTAATGAGCGAGGCTGCCATCATCTGTCGATCTTCGTTGATTGACACTATTTTTTTCCCTTTTGAAATATCGTAGACCACAAAACTCGTCCGATCGGTTGCTGCCAAGATTTTTCGGCTGCGCCGGCTTTTGATATAACTTTCAAAATTAGCCTCCAAAGGCGAATCGATCGTACTTCGGTATTTACTCGGAATGTTTCTGGACGTACCCGCTGACGCGGTAAATATCGGGAGTAATAGCGCGACGCTCCAACAGATCAAAAGTATTACTAACTTCCGTATGGGGCTAAACATTCTGTTGACCTATTCCTTTCTCTTTTTTCACCCTTAGTGAATATGAGGGATATAATATTATGAGTGCGAGGGTGTATCAGAGTTGCAAATCATTGAGTGTTTATGACTGGTAATTCGTAGCATGCTGCCTCGCGGTCATTCCGTACAAGCAGGTAACGCCCCACAAGTGCAGGGGTATTCCATGTCCTACCTTTTAGTGCCGCGAAACGCGCGTGTTCTATATGGCTTTCCGGATCCGGTTCTACAAGTACAACTTCACCGGATTCGGTGAGTACCAGCAGGACATCCGAAATTAAGAGTGTCTGTCCATGTCCATATCTACCGCGTTTCCATTGACGTGTGCCATCGGCTGGGTTTATGCAAGCGAATATACCGTCGTCTAATCCGTACAGATAGCCTTTGTAATAGACAATATTGGTGAATTTTGCTTTAAGGTTTATCGTTTCCCATACAACTGAAACGTTGAATTCACCCGCTGGGTTACGCGAGATATGGTAGAGTTTGGCACCGACACCATAACCGGTTGAGACAAGGAGTTTATTATCGGCGAGCGGTACCGGCTGTGAAACACATTCTGCTCTTATTGGAGACCACGATTGCTTCCACAAAAGTTGACCACTCAAAGGTTCATGAGCAGTGATTAAGCCTTGGTTAAAGAGCACGATTTGTTCGGTCCCTACCAAGGTTGTAAAGAATGGTGAACTATAACCGCTTTGGGTTCTGTAACCTGTCCACACGATTTCGCCTGTTTCGCTGTGGTATGCCACAGCACCACCAGCACTAACGATAACGAGTTCACCAAGAACGAGCGGTGAGATACTTACACCCCAAGGGGGCGCGTCTGCTTCGTTTTCTTCAAAGATATTCGTCGTCCAGAGTTGTTCACCCGTCTCAAAGTCCAGACAGTTGAGAATTCCTGTTGAACCGACAGTGTAAACCCGATTTCCTGAGATCGTTGGTGTCGCTCGTGGACCGAGTCCCGCAGGCGGTACATTGTAGCGTGCCGAGTCTTGATGGCTCCATTTTATTTCGCCGGTGTCTAATTCATAACAGACCACTTTTTCCCAGTCGGCTTCCTGTTCTTGTGTGATTGCTGAATTGCCAACGACGGCAAAGCCCGACCAGCCTGCACCAATCGGTTGTCGCCAAACGAGTTTTGGTGGATGTGTGTCCCAATCAAGATTTAACTGGATACCCGACACGACACCGTTCCGATGCTGTCCGAGGAATTGTGGGAAGTCCATCGCGGACATTTCGGTATTGGACGTGCTACCTGAATCCTGACGGAAAGTCGTCGGTTTTTCCTGCCATCGCCACTCAAAGATAGGTATAAGATCGCCGCTGAATCCTTTGAACTGGAATAGATTTGTGCTGAGAAAAACACACAAGGCGACTATGACGACGGCAATTAACCGAATCCGCCAGCGCAAACGAGAAAAACCTAATAGCCACAAGATTCCCAGGACGGTGGTAAGGATAACAACCAGGGTCGTCCAAAGGACCTTGTCTTGGCGATGACCCGCCTCCAGTATCCAGATTACCATAATGCCTGAAACGGCAAGGCTAAGGATAACAAAAAGAGGCCACCAGCGAATCGGTTTTTGCGTCTGCGCCACTATGAGAATTCCTTTTTTTGATATGAATCGTGAAATGCAGCATAAATTTCGACGTTGTATGCTGCTTCACTAACTGTGATAGACCCCCGACTGAAGTTGGGGGCTTCCGCAAAAGTTATGCGAAAGCATTTGTGGAATGCAGAAGCGGACTGGTCGCTTCAACGGAGCAGCCTACTACCTTGTTGAACAAGACAATTGGTCTCACAACTCCTAAGCCAAAGGAAGCTACCCCTTCCTTAAGAATGTTTATAGCAGCGTTCTGGTCACGGTCAAGGTGTGTATGACAACTTCGACACGTCCATTCTCTATCTGCTAAAGTTAGATCTTCATTTTTATCGTTACAAACAGAACAGCACTTTGTGGAAGGTGTCCAGCGTCCAATCTCGTGAACAGTTTTAAGTCGTTTATTAGATTGGTGCTTGAGTTTCTTCCTAAACGCACTAAAACCGAGGTCAGAGATTTGTTTCCCCCAAAGGCGTTTCATGCCCGCAATGTTGAGGTCTTCAAAGAACAGAATATCAAATTTACGGCAGAGGTCTATAGCAAATTTCCAATGGTGGTCTGTTCTCTGATTTTCAGTCTTTTTATGGATACGCGCAACGTTCTTACGTTCTCGCTCACTGTTGTTAGAACCTTTCACCTTTCGGGAATAGACTTTTTGTGCTTTCGCTAACTTCTCAGTGTTCTGTTTGTAGAACATAGGAGACGTATATCGTTCACCGGCACTGCCAGTCAAGAAGTCTTTGATACCCATATCGAACCCTTCGGCTTTACCCGTCTTGGGTTCGGGTTTGACTTCTTTACATTCTTCTGTGAGGGTGATATACATGTCTCCAAGTGCGTCTCGTGTAACTTGAATCTGTGAGATTTTACCTTCTATTTTTCTGTGTAAAGCGAAACGATACCAACGCCCATTGAGACGCATACGATACGTTGGATGATTTCTTTCGTTTTTCTGTTTCGGTAGCAAATACTCGAACTTCACCTGTTCACCTCTAAAGGTCATGCCTTTGTGTTTCTTACAGGACTTGAAGTTCGGGTGGCCTCTACCGAGCGTTTTCATTTCTCTAAAAGATTGTGCCAGATGCTTGAGAACATTTTGTAACGACCACGCGTAAGGGATATTCCAATGCTGATACTTTTCAAGGCGTTTCAACTTCGTCAAATGAGCAGACATTTTCCCATAGGACAGTCCTTTGCCATAGCGGCGGTAATATCGCATAGACAGAGCAATGAAGTGGTTACGCACAATGCCACAGATATTCAACGCGTCGTGCAGGTGACGCAGCGTCTTATCCTTAAAAAGCTTATGTTTTGTGTTTCGCATGGTATATCAGGTATCAGGTATTTATCTGCTTACAAGTGGGAGGCAAGCCCGCAACCTTGCGGTTACGCTTGTAAAGCTTGTCAACCTAATACTAATTGTACCACATTTTAGACCAAAAATCAAATCTTTTTAAGGAAAGGTTTGGCCTAATTCACGAAGGCCGTGCCTACATCCCCCCAATGAATTCAGGGGTTTTGACACCGAAATCCGATAAATCAGTAGTCTCTGACTTCGTAGGGGCCGTTTGATGAGGTTTAAGAAGATAATTCGGTAATGCCTCAGCGATCTCTTTCTGTAGAAGCGAGTGTTTTGCTTGGGGTGTTTTTGCTTGGGGTTTTTGATAGGGTGTTTCTGCGGATTTCTGCGGATTTCCGCATGCTCGCGATCCTTAATGACTTTTCATATCCCAAAATCCCTCTTGAACCCCGTAAGCCGGACACCTGAATTGCTTCTAAACCTATCAGAAATTTCAATGAAGATTTTTAAGTCTAAAGGTATCTAATAAATCATAGAACCTTCAATCCTGTGATCGTACCCCCGGCTTGGCTGACGTGGTTTGAAACCTTGTCTACTGACCACTGACAATTCCCTAATTGCTAACCTCTGACAATTGGTAACTGACAACTAAACGCATCTAAATAAATCTAATGAAACCTTGAAAAATAATAGGCGTTATGATAAAATAGTAACATACACAGGAAGAGAAAAAACATTGCATAATGGAGACAACAAGATGCGTTTTGAAAACCGAGTCGCATTTGTGACAGGTGGCGGCGGACCGTTAGGGATCGGAAGAGCCGCGTGTTTGGCGTTCGCTCGCGAGGGCGCATCTGTTGTTGTTGCCGGGGGCAGAAGCGCAGATGCTGTTGCTGACGAAGTGCGTGCCAAAGGCGGAAAAGCGATTGCTGTTCCTTTAGATGTTACACTGCCTGAGCAGGTTCAAGCGGCTGTAGATAGGACTGTGGATACGTTTAAACGGATTGATATTCTATTCAATAATGCAGGTATCCTCGGCCCTCAGAAGTTGTTTGAACTGACGCCAGAGCAATTTGACAGAGTAATGGCGGTTAATGTGAAAGGGTGTCTGCTCTGCGCGCAGGCGGTCGCTAAAGTCATGGTAGAGCAGAGGATACGCGGACGTATCATTAACAATTCCTCGATCTATGCTGAGGAATCACACGTCGGGGTGCTCAGTTATTGTGTCAGCAAAGCCGCTCTGAATAGACTCACACGGAGTTTGGCATTGGAACTGCGTCCACACGGTATCACAGTAAATGCTGTAGCACCGGGTGGCGGCGCACCGACTGGTATGAACGCATCACGAAATATTCCTGAAGACGACACACTACCTGATTTACCATCTGCCGCTGTGGACGCACCACCCCTTGAACGCGGGGCAACAGTATGGGACTATATCGGAGCGGTATTATTTCTCGCCTCCGATGAAGCCGCCTATATTAGTGGTGATATTCTGACGATTGACGGTGGAGCTGTTTCGCGCCGATAAGTTGTGAGAGGAGAGGACTCTTGTCGTTCGTTGATATTGATACTTTGAAAGCTTTTTGTCTGGCTGTCTTTGGATGGCTTAAAGCGCATGGATTGGTCGTCGGTATTATTTCCGGTGCCAGCTTAGTGGGTAGTATCTTCCTTTGCGCACTGGTTATCGCGTACCTACCTTTTGACTATTTTCTTTCCAAAAGACGAGTGAGTCGTATCAGACAACCTGTTTTGTGGGGCATTTTGATTGTCCTGAAAAACCTGCTTGCTGTTATTCTTATTGTTGTTGGGATTATCCTGATACCTTTACCGGGGCAAGGCGTTTTGACAGTATTGATTGGTCTTGTTATCAGCGATATTCCGGGCAAACGTAAATTGGAGCGTCGAATCATACGTTCACCAGCAGTCCTATCAGCCCTGAATTATATCCGTTCCCGTTTCAATCGTCCGCTGCTCGTATTAGATGAGCCAACAACGGAATAACGTTACTTGCCTAACAGCGCAGTCTAATGCCGCATGCTCGGTCGCTGACGATGGCATTTACCGGGGCACCCATTTCTTGTGAATCTCCAATAACCGTTGAAGCTCTTCAATCGGTTTCTCAGTATCATCCACACGCAGATCAATATACCGGTCGTTGAAACCGCCGTAACCGCCCTGCTCTCGAACGACAAGCAAAGCAGCTGACTGCTGCCCGCGTGTATCTCCACCCTTTTCTTGCCCAGCGAAGAGTGCAGCCATTAATTTGTCTGCAAGTTCACCTTCCGTTTCCTCAAACGCTTTACCCATCGCCTTAACGACATCTTCACTCGCGAGGATATTGCCTTGAGCCGTGTAGTGTTTACCTGAGACGGCACCTGCCCATTCATTACATTCATCGCCTGTGTAGTTAGCAACGTTCCCTTTCGCATCAACGATGCCGACCTGTCGCGTTGCACGTCCTGGGTCATCTGCGGTCAGGCGTTCCAAGGTCTGCTTCGCCGAGAGTCCACTTTTGAGCAGTTTCAAACCGTTAGGTCCGTAAGTCGTGTTTGCCCAAGATTGAGTCGCAATCGCGCCGACACCGGCTTCAGCCCACGGCACAACCGAGCCGACAGCGAAAAATTTAGATTGTACGGCGATGCCAAGATCACCCGTTTCTGCATCATATCCGACAATCGAAAACGTCGCAACAGGAGACAGAACAGGTTTTTCATTGGATATATCGGGTTCGGAAAGATGGAACAAAAAACTCAGGGGTATTAAAAGCATTGACTGTGTTTCCTATATTGTGACGCACGTGTGCCAATTTGGGAAGGGGTGCTATCGAAACCCAACCATAAGCGTCAATTTTAGAAAAAATAACCATCGCAGGCCCCAGAAAAGTAGGGTTTTTGATAGAGTGTTTCTTCACTGTTTTACGGCGTACACGCCCAGATGCGATCTGCATCGAAACTGCGCCGGAACTTGCACGGAAACCTTGAAGACTTCAAAAACCTCTTGAGTCGCGTAGCGACGGTATCTATGTAGTACGCGTATGAACCTAAACCCTCAGCCCCGTAGGGGCGGCATCTGTATAATAGCGAAGTTTCTATAGATGTCACCCCTACGGGGTTCAAGGCTTCTGGTAATACGTGTCTACACAGATGCTGAAGAAACACCCAAGCAAATAAACCCTACGGGACTAAAAAATATGTCTGTTTCTCTTAAATTAACACCTATGGGGTGCTATCGAAACCCAACCACCAAACGCTGGGGGTATAAGAATGTGTTGGGTTTCTGTGTTTGCCAGATATAAATACAGGGGGTGTCTAATCTTCCTCGAATCGGATTTTCATAGCCGCAGCGTGACCTTCAAGTCCTTCTACTTCCGCCAGTTTAACAACCGCCGGCGTGACTTCTTCTAAAGCCGCCTTCGTGTATGAGATGAGACTCGTTTTCTTCAGGAAATCGTCAACACTGAGTGGAGAGGCATAGCGTGCAGTGGTACCTGTTGGTAAGACATGGTTCGGTCCCGCAATGTAATCACCAACGGCTTCTGGCGAATAGGGACCTATCAGAATAGCACCCGCATTTTGAACATTTCCGAGCCAATCAAATGGGTTTTCAACGTGGAGTTCAAGGTGTTCTGGCGCGATTTCGTTGGCAAAAGCGACTGCCTCCGCTATATCATCAACAATAAACGCAGCACCGTAGTTTTCAAACGCCTCGGTAAGTTCCTCGCGCCGAGGTAAAGATTCGCCTTGAACCTCAATTGCTGCTTTGACCTGTTCGGCGAATCCAAGGGAGGGTGTAACGAGAATCGCGGCACATTCGGGCCCGTGTTCTGCTTGCGAAATCAGATCGGCAGCGACGTAATCTGGGTCAGCCGTGCCATCAGCAATGACAAGGATCTCGCTCGGTCCTGCTAATTTATCTATATCAACATGTCCATAGACCTCTTTCTTCGCAAATTGTACATAGAGGTTCCCAGGACCGACAATTTTATCGACGGGCGCGATGGTATCGGTACCGTATGCCATCGCCGCGACGGCTTGTGCACCGCCGCATTTGTAGACTTCTTGGACCCCACATTCCGAGGCAGCAACCAACATGTAAGGGTTGATATCCCGATTCTTCATCGGAGCGATACAGACAGCAATTTCTTCAACGCCTGCAACGACAGCAGGAATAACATTCATCAGCAATGAGGAGACGAGAAGTTGACTGACAGATGGAACGCAGACACCGACACGCCTTAGTGGGCGAATCAGGTGTCCGAGCAACACACCATTGGCTTCTGTTGACATCCATGAAGTCCGTAACTGCTTCTGATGAAACTTTTCAATATTTGTTCTCGCTTGCGTAATCGCGTCTATAAAGTCAGTCGGAACCTCTAAATAGGCTTCCCCAAATTCTTCTCGTGAGACTTTTAGTTCCTTTACTGAGATACGCGGTGCATCAAGTTTGCGCGTATATCGAACAACCGCCTTATCCCCCTCCGCTTGCACATCACTCAAAGTACGCCGGACTACTTTTAAAATACTTTCATCTGTTAATTTACCCCGCGCCTTCAACTTTGAGAGAAGTTTGTCTGACTCCGCGGTCCGCGTCTGAACGATTCGCAACATCCTTAAATAACCTGTCCTTTCTATTTGCGCGGGGTCTTACACGCGCGATCTTATACCATTTCTGTTAATAAACCCCTCTTTATGTAGAACAAACTGTTAGTTTGTTCCGCACCGCTAAACATTCCATGAAAACCGGTAATGTCCTATCATCATTTAGAAATGGTATTACTCGTTAACCCTCGTAATATTCGCACCGACGTTATTAAGTTTTTTCTCAATAGATTCGTACCCACGGTCAATATGATAGATACGCGAGACGACGGTTTCACCTGAGGCTGCCATCCCCGCTGCAACCAATACGGCGCCAGCACGTAAATCAGAAGCCATCACAGGCGCGCCACTGAGGTTAGACACACCATTGATAATCGCTTTACCACCATCAAGCATGATATCCGCACCCATCCGATTGAGCTCCGCCGCATGGATAAACCGGTCTGTGTGGACATTTTCATTGATAATACTCGTTCCCGATGCCAGACAGAGCATGCCCATGATTTGCGCTTGCATATCCGTAGGGAAACCCGGAAATGGAGCCGTAGAGACATCAATGCCTCTTATCTCGCGTGGTGTTGTGACCCGCACGCCGTTATCATCCCAATCTAATTCAACGCCTGCCTCAACGATTTTCTCCGAAATAGCCGGAATTTGTTGCTGAGTAATCCCCTCAACATAAACGTCGCCTCTCGTGATGGCACCTGCGACAATAAATGTCCCCGCCTCAATGTCGTCAGAGATGACAGTATGTTCAGTCCCACGGAGCTGTTTGACACCATGAATCGTTAGAACGGATGTACCGATACCTTCAATATCTGCACCCATCGCATTCAGGAAATGGGCAAGATCAGAGATATGCGGTTCACAGGCCGCGCCACGGATGACGGTTGTCCCTTGTGCTAAAGTAGCAGCCATCATTATGTTTGCTGTTGCACCGACACTCGGTCCGTGTTGACCTGTAAGATACATTTCTGTGCCAGTTAAGCGTTCTGCTTGCGCGAATATGTACCCCTTTTCGACTATCACTTCCGCACCTAAATGTTCCAAACCGCGAATGTGTAAGTCAATCGGTCGCGGACCGATTGCGCATCCACCCGGAAACGATACTTTCGCTTTGCCAAGCTTGGCAACGAGTGGACCCAGAACATAAATGGACGCTCGCATTTTTCGCACGAGTTCGTAAGGTGCTTCATACTCCAAGTGGTTTATTGGTTCAATATAGAGTGTTGAATTTTTAAATTTTATTGTAGCGCCTAACCCTTCCAACACAGCGCGGAGGGTCATTACGTCTGTTAAGTTCGGCACGTTATGTAGTACACTGACACCGTCACCGAGAATCGCAGCAGCAACCGCGATCGGAAGAACCGCGTTTTTACAACCGCTGACCGGGATTGTTCCTTTAAGTCTGGTACCGCCTTTGATTATTAATTGTTCCATTTTCCGTCTCCTTCACAACCTTCGTCGCGGGATATAGAGATTTTATCCAAATCTTCGGTTTTAAAACCCCCAGTCTTTAGACGGGGGATACAGAACCGCTCCTGTATTGTGTCAAAAAAAACTTTGACTTTTGACTAAAAATGTGATACACTTTTCTTTGTATTCGGCATTGGTTGCAGTTGATGCACTGGTATATTGCTTGGTATTTGAGACAACTGTGTAAAAGCCTCATACGCCTCAATAAATATCTAAAATATGCTCGTCACGTGTTCGGGAAATCCGAGTCATGTCGTATCCCACGAGAATGTAAAGAGGTTAATAGCCTCTCGTAGCACGTCAAAATGTTCATAAGGCACTTCGGTGCGGGGTCGGGGTAGCGTCCCTTGTGCTTAGGCATAGTAAGACTTTCGTTTTTGACATTCTCTAAATGAAAGCAATGTCGTTTGAAGCCACGAATGCTTCTGTAAAGAAAAACAACTTTGCGGAAGTTTCCCCTATGCTTTAGCAAGGGGTCTATCACTCTCTTTATAGCATAAACGATGCCAATTGGGTACCTGTTACAAACTACCGTGTTACAAGGGTTTTTGGTTTAAAGAATTGTGTCAAAATAGACACATGTTATCTAATCTTCGCAGAATTCCCTTGCCTTGACAGACAATTTCTGATAATATAGGGTTCTTGTAAGACAGAAATTGTCGGTTAAGAAACGCTGTTGTAACAATCTACCGAAACTTGTGGAATCCACGAAGTGGTAAATTGTTACAAAGTTTCCTCTTAACTGAAAACTGATAACCGATAACTGATAACTATAAAAAGGTAGAATAGATGGCAGATAAAACATATCGTATCGGAATTATTGGGTGCGGTGGCATGGGACGTTCCCACGCAAATAATTGGGCTAACACAGGTCGTGCCGAAGTGGTCACGGCTTCCGATATTAGCGAAGCGTCCGCCGCGAAATTCGCTGAAGAATTCGCACTCCCGAGTCACTATACCGATTTCGCGGAAATGTGCGAAAAAGAGGATTTAGACATCGTTAGTATCACTACATGGCAGAGCGTCCGTGCCGAACCGACGATCGCCGCTGCTGAAAACGGGGTCTTAGGTGTTATTACCGAAAAACCGATGGCGGCTTCTGTCGGCGATGCACAAGACATGATGGATGCTTGTGAGAAGCACGACGTGAAATTGGTTGTCGGACACCAACGCCGGTTCAGTTCACAGAACTGCGAGGCGCGCCGACTCATCCAAGAAGGCGCAATCGGTAAACCGCAAGCCATGCTCCGTCGCGACGGACACGGGCTGCTGAATCGTGGGACGCACGAAGTTGACGAAATGCGTTTTATCCTTGGAGATCCAGATCCGTTATGGCTCATCGGTCAGGCAGCACGGAAAACTGACCGTTGGGAACGCCGTGTAAGGACCGAAGACCTCTGTATGGCAGAAATCTGCTTTGAGGGCGGTATTCGCGGTATTTACGAAAGCGATTTGCCAGAACCAGGACTCCGAGGCGATGCGGTTTATGGGGATGATGGGCAGCTGCGCCGTGGTGGCGATGGCACAATTGAACTCTTGAATAGCAAAGCCGCTGGGTGGCAGACAATCGAACCCCGCCAAAGCGAACCGAATCAGTTTACAGAGATGTTAGCTTGGATCGAAGGCGATGTTGATGAACACCGCAACGCTGGCAGACACGGGCTTTGCACAATAGAAATCCTCATGGCGATTTACGAATCGTTACGCATTCAGGACGTAGTAACCTTCCCCTTAACAACGCGTCCGAACCCGCTTGACCTATTGGTTGAAGGCGGTAAACTACCCGTGTTTGTTGAAGGACGTTACGACATCCGGGCACCGTTCCCAGAAGAGAAAAAGTAGCCTAATAGTTGTCGGTCTTCGGCTATCGGTTCTCGGACAAAAACAGTATGTGACGTTTGTAGAATCCGCAACCCTCAATAGTTGTCAGTTTTCAGTTCAAGAGCGACTCTTTAATAATTTACTACTTCCTATGAGTCCTCCAAGTTTGGGTAGATTGTTACAGAAACACCTCTTAACTGATAACTGATAACTGATAACTGATAACTAATACTCAACAATCCACATCTTTCCCATCACTACCATAAACCGCCAATCGTTCCTGTGTTGTAACTTCGGCGGAGCTTGCGGGTTTGTAATGGAACTGTAGCGCACGCCGCCGTTGCTCAGATTGGTTCGCAGGACTCCCGTGATGCGTCAATCCGTGCCAAAAAAGGCAACCACCCGGCTTCAGCGGCACCATCGTATCACGTCCAACGGGTACATCCGTGTCGCAAATCTGCCAATCTCGGCGTTTGAAATGGATCATCGGTCCCTCGGTATTGGAACCAGGAATGATGTGCAAGCATCCATTTTCAGGGGTCGCTTCATCTAAAGCGATCCATACACCGACAACTGTTGTTCCTTCCTCAAGATTAAAATAGGCACAATCCTGATGCCACGGCTTTTCAGACCCAAAGCGCGGCGGTTTAACGAGTGCCATATCTTGGAACAGTTCCGGCGTATCATCCATAATCTGTTCAAGCACACCGAGCAATCCAGAATGGGCTGCCATCGCGTTCAGACGTTGTTCGTAGTCTACAAAACCAAAGATCTTCCTGATAGCATCACGACGTTCTTGGCCTTCCAGCGCATCCTTCTGTTTGACGAGTGACGGTTCAAATTGAATCGCGCGGAAGTCAGGACACTTCCCATCCATAAGGTGAACCATGCCTGCCAATGCCTCTTCAACTTCAGTGGCACTAAAAGCATCGTTAATGACGAGATAACCGTATTGATGAAAATATTCAATATCCGCCTCAGTTACGGCTGGAAATCCTCCAGAAATCCCTTTCGCAGCAGTATCAAAACGGTAAAGTTCAAGTGGATACGGAATTTGGGCGGTGTCGCTATGTTCGCCTGTCGTTGGGTTATTCATAAAAAAACTCCTTGTCTACAGTCTACAATCTTGACAACTGAAAACTATTCTTTACGCGTCAAATCCTTCTTTAAATTTCCCCACGACTTTCACGCGTCAGTGATGTCAAGAAATCGTCAACCCGATCAATAGCCGCTTGGGCGCGGTCACGTGCTGAGGCATCTTTTTCCTCTTCAGCCAACCACTGTTTCCGCTGTGGCAACCACTCGTTTTGCAAATGATCAAGTTGATTCAGGAAATGTGGATCCTCGGTTACACTCACGAAATACTCAATGATACCGAGCAGCCCGTATTTTCGATTAATCTCCATATCGTCTAATTCATCTACCATTTGCAAGAAAAGCTGCTGATTCCTGTCCTGTCGTCCTTGGGCAAGTTCACGAGAGGATTCGGTTAGAAGTTTGTCAACGAATTCCTGCTTCGAGTTAATCCAGCGCGGCAGGTTCCGCACATAATCCTCTAAATCGAAGTTTCCGCGTTGGAGTGCGAAATAAGCGTGGATGTGAATGTTTCGGAAAAAACCGGTATAGCCGACGTTCGGATCCATCGTGTCTGCATCATAGAGAATCTGGTTTTCGATCCTGTTGTAGAGCAGTTTAAAGTTCTCCTCTGTGAGGTTCGTAGGCTTTAGATGTGCGAAGACAACAGCTGTCGCAGCTTCTACGAAATCCGGTTCAAAGTCGTACATCGCCAAGATATTTTCAGTAATAACTGCCCCGGACTCGTGATGGACCTTGCCGTGGAGGTTATGCTTGTTGTAAAGTTCCGTAACGATGTTCTGACCTGCTGGTGTAAGCGTCTCATTTAGCCATAAACCGTCGGGGCTGAAAAGGCGTTTTCCTTCCGCGTCGGTCTTAAAATCACCGTCATAGCGTTTAGTGATGTCGTGCAGCGTGCCAGCAACTTCAAGCAGTTTCACGTCGCCGCCTTCCTGTCTACCGAGTTCCATACTCGTCGCACGCACACGCATGGAGTGATTCCATGTATAGTGTCGCCATTGGAAGCCAACACGATTGTGTTCCCAAAGTGCGAAGGTTTCGTTGACTAAAGTTTCCAATTCATTCAAAACTTGGCTGTAGTTCATAAAAACTCCTTAATCTCGGTTTTCCCCAGATCCGGTAGGTGCGGTTTTTGCGGCGTACACGCCCAGATGCGACGTGCATCGCGATGTACTCATCCAAATGCGATCTGCATTCTAACCGCACCTGGCATCTCTAAGAAATTACCGAATTAATTGTTTATCTTCATACAAGCACGCCACTTGATGGTATATCATGAATTGTTCAATCTACTATAGGATTAAAAGGTTGATATGTTCTTATATCGCACGCTGATCAGCGACAAGCCGTGTGCAGGTACTGACATCCCCGCTGCAGACCTATCTTTGGCTTCTAAAATGCGGAGAAGTTCGGTTTTAGCATCCTGGTATTCCATGTTTTTCGCGCCGCTTGCAAGCAAAAACTTGCGATTGAAAGTCAGGAGCGTGCCAACAATCGCGCGAACCATACCCCGCAAAAACGAATCGGCTTCGATTTCAAAATAGATATATGGCTCTTTCTGCCACCATCGCGCCTCGTAGATTTCACAGACAGGATTGATACGATCGCTGCCTGTCTTTTGGAAGGAGGAGAAGTCCTTTTTCCCGATTAGGGTTTGACTGAGGTCGTTTATTCCGTCTGCATTGATTTCTTCCGAGAGGAAGTAACTCGTCTGTCGTGAAAGCGCACTCGGGTATTCTCTATTCAGGATCGTGTACCGGTACCGCCGACGTGTCGCACTGAAACGGGCATGAAAATCGTCGGACACCTCTGTTGCGGAACAGACAACAATATCTCGCGGTAGTGTAGCGTTGAGTCCTTTCTGAAAAGCAATGAGTGGCATCTGTGAGGTTGTCCGAAAATTCGCAACCTGTCCCTCCGCGTGGACACCGCTATCCGTCCTCCCTGCCCCGATGATCTGTATCGGGGTCTTTGTTAACTTTTCCAAGGTATCTTCGATTGTCCCTTGGATTGTTGGCGAATTCGGTTGCGTCTGCCATCCGTAATAGTTCGTCCCGTCATATTCAAGCACGAGTTTGATATTCCGCATTGTGTCACCCTGTCATCGGGCATCTGAAAGCCTGATGCATAAAGAGTATCACATTCCATGTTAAGTGTCAAATCAATTGTAGAGAGAGGGTGTAAAGGTTTTGACATGAGGTGTTCATTTTGGCTTGTGGAAGGGGTTGTAACCCCGATTTCGCAACGCATCTAAGTCTCCCAAGCGGGCGGCATCTGTGTAGAAAACTAACGGCTAATCAAAGTAGTTGACAAATACAACCCAAAGATATATAATGACCTGAAATTCGGATCCGAGTCGATTCTGATAAACGACAAAAATGAGCAACGAACCCCAAGTTTACCACATACAAAAAGAACACAGCGGCACCCGCTTGGATCGCTTCCTGATCAGCGCGACGCAAGAGATGTCTCGAACCTATCTGCAGCGACTGATTCGCGATGGCGATGTTACCGTCAACGATAAGGTGGCTAAACAACCGAGCTACACGCTTCGAGACGGCGACAGCGTGTGCTTAACACTACCACCGCCGCGCCCTCTGGACACCGTAGCACCTGAGAACATTCCACTTGACATTCTTCACGAGGATAGCCATTTACTCGTTGTAAATAAACCCGCCGGAATGCTCGTTCATCCCGCGAACAACGTGAACGAAGGCACACTCGTCAATGCCCTATTGGCGCACTGCACCGACCTATCCGGCATCGGTGGTGTAGAGAGACCTGGAATTGTTCACAGACTGGACAAGGATACGTCTGGGATCCTCGTTGCTGCGAAAACAGATATTGTCCATCGAGAACTCTCCGCACAATTTGAGCGACATAGCATTACACGTCAATATGTCGCTGTCGTGTGTGGTACACCAACCGAAGCCACTGGAACAATTGATGCTCAAATTGCAAGAAGTCGACGCGATCGACGGCGAATGACAGTCGTTAAAACAGGTGGGCGGCATGCCGTCACGCACTATGAGGTCTTAGAAACATATCCTAAATTCGCGCGCGTCCAACTCACATTGGAAACCGGACGGCTCCATCAAATCCGTGTTCATCTGCAACATATTGGTCACCCAGTTGCTGGTGATGCTGTGTATGGAGGTGAGCAACGCGCGTTAAATGATGCCGATACGGGGGCATTGAAACAGGCACTCGCGCAGTTGAAACGTCAAGCGTTGCATGCCCGTTTGCTCGGCTTTGAACATCCGGCTACGGGTGAAAGTTTGACTTTTTCAGCACCAATGCCAAAGGATATGCAACGGGTCGTAGATGCCTTGCAAATGAACGAAAATTATAGCGAAACTTATAATTGAGAATATACTTTTAATCTTGTCCGTTTTGAAAAATCGGTCTATGAGAGGTTAAGGAAATCTATCTATGGAATATGTCAATTTTGGAAAAGCAGGCGTTAAAGTGAGTCCACTCGCTTTAGGCTTAGGATTCAGGGGACAAGGCGACGAAGCAGCCGCCCAGCGATTGATTGAGCATGCCATTGATTCTGGCATCAACCTCATTGATTGTGCCAACATCTATGGTCCTATGGATGATCGCGCCAACATTGGTCGCTCAGAGGTTGTACTCGGCAAAGCGATTCAGGGCAAACGCGACGATATAGTGATTACATCAAAAGTTTTCAGTCAAATCGGTCCAGGTCCAAATGATGCCGGTTTGTCGCGCTACCATATTATGCGGGAGATCGAGCGTTCCTTAAAACGGCTCAACACCGATCATATTGATGTCTATCTCATCCACGCGCCCGATGAAACGACACCGCAAGAAGAAACGGTTCGCGCAATGGACGATCTCGTGCGTTCAGGTAAGGTTCGCTATATCGGTTGCTGTAATCATCAGGCATGGCAGGCATGTAAAGCACTCTGGATCGCTGATCGAATTAACGCAACGCCCTATATGTGTATTCAGAATATGTATAATCTGCTGAACAGGGATTTGGAGACTGAGATGTTTGGCTTGGTGCGTGAGGAAGGTTTGGGTGTGATGTGTTATAGTCCATTAGCCGTCGGTTTGTTGAGCGGGGTCTACTCACCAGATGAACCACCTCCCGAAGGCACTTTATGGGGGACACGCCTCCGTGATGAATTTACGCAACGAATGAGTGGCGCAACCGGTGAGGTAATAACAACGCTCAAGCGACTCGCAGCGGAGTTGGATAAAACGCCTGCACAACTCGCCGTGGCGTGGGTTTTGTCGCATCCAGAGGTTACCGTCGCAATCAGCGGTAGCGATACAATTGAACAACTCGACGATACACTCGGCGGTGTCGGTTGGGAACTCGATGCAGCGGTGCGGGATGAGTTGGACGAGGTCTCGCGTTCATTTGTCCGCCTCATCGCACCACCAGCTTAACTTTCCAACAATTGTAAGTGCCGTTTCTAATCGTGCTTACAATTGTTGTTAGAACCTCTTAAAATCCGTGAAATCTGCGCAATCCACGTAATCCGCGATTTGCGGCGTACTCGACCAAATGAGACGTGCATTCAGACAATAATCGCAACCCTTCATAAAAAACAAAAAGGCGGATCCGAAGATCCGCCTTCACATCTTGTGCCTTTAGGATTCGGACACTGTTTGATAGCGTTCCCATTTATCGCCTGCAGCAGCGGCTTGACGCTCTAACTCAGTTCGCCACCCAACGACTTCGCCTGCTTTGATACGCTCAATGTCAAAGCCAGCATAGCGATCTTCAAGCCTATCACCCAGCTTGTGGTTTGCTGCCCAGCGATCCCATGCCGTTTTCATCCATTCATGCGGGAGTGCCTCACGGACAGCGGGATCGAGTTGCCATGCGAATCGCGCATCAACGACCTTTGGCTCCTCGTCGGAGGTACCACCCCATTTTGACCAACCAATGGATAGCGTGTTGCGTTCACGCTCAGGCACGGTGTGTCCGGTATGGATCGTTGTGCCGTTACGGATGAGTGCCTCTCCTGCCTTGAGCCGAATCGCAACTTGTCCCGGAAGTGGATCCGTACCGTTCCAACTCGGTGTATAGGGGACACCTTGATCCTTCATGGATTTCGGAAGCAGCACGTCATGCTCAAGCGGGGTCCGCCACCGGCTGTGGCTCCCGACAACGAGTTCATGGCATTCATCGTCTGCGAGTGCCAAAAACATACCCACACCCTTCCGATCAGTAATGCGTTTTTCGTTATCCTCCTGAATTTCTTTCCAGCGGATCCGCTCAACTTCCTCGGAATAGGCTTCGGTGCCATCTCCACGGTCATCTTCTTGTGAAAAGTAACTTTTCCCTGTGCCCCACCATGTTGTGTCTCTATGCCACCCAAGTCTATTCTCTTTTTTACGAGGGTTGCACCAGAGGAGTATGTTCGTCATCACAAGCTCTTCAGACTCAGCACCGCACCACAACTTGATGAAGCCGGTGAAATCTGGCGACCCATAAAATTCAGTGAAATCGGGTTCTTTGAAAGCCGGATGGATGATGCCTCGGATTGCCCACGGTTCGTTTTCACCCGCGCGGTGAACATAACCTTTTGAACAGTCGATAACGTCGTAGCCGTTCTCCGGGGCACACGCCTGCGTGACGCGGCGACCCGCCTCTCGGAGCGTCGGAATCCACGGATTGTCAACAAAGTCGTTGATGATTACGAAACCGTGTTCTCTCAAGTGCTCCAATCTTTCAGGCGTAGCACCAGGTGCCGAGAGTTCCGGTTTGAAATCAGCAAACGCCGGCGCGCGATAGACTTCTTTCTCAGGTGATTGATCGTTGCTCATTATCGTTCCTCCTTTGAAACTTCTTGAACACTCATCAAAACTTGGAATTATACTATCACATATTTTCGCAAATTTTCAAGAACCACAATCTGGAGATCAGAACCATTTGATACTCTTAACTGACAACTGATAACTGACTACCATCCCTCTAATGCATCTCAATTGAGAGCACATAACTCAGAATCGTCACTAAAAGCCATGTCGCAACTAACACGATCCCAAACGGACGTTTCAATTGGTCACCCGATACGAAGATACCGCATCGGAAAACGATTAGAATAAACAGCATCGCCGGGAATAGGAACTGGAAGAACTGTCCATCCGCCTGCAGACCGCCTTGTGTTGCAGCGGCTGAAACACCGGCAACGAAAAGCACGTTCAGGATATCTGCACCGATAATGTTTCCGACTGCCAACTCACCGTGTCCACGTCTGACTGCTGTTATTGCTGTCACCAATTCTGGGAGCGATGTACCGAACGCAACAAGCGTCGCTGAAATAATATGTTTCGGCACCCCAATGCGTTCCGCCATGACGCTCACGGTCGGAATCAATATCTGCGCAGAGACAACAATAATAGCGATTGATCCGATAAGTTTAAGGAGTATCCCAAAAGTATTACCTTCCTCGGCCTCGGCGTGTGTGTCTTCTGTGTCTTCAGTATCTGACGGCATCGAACCCGCCCATCGAATAGACTGCCAAATATACAACCCCAGCAGCACAATGAAGACAACACCTACGAGTTGCGGCAAAACGCCGCCGTCACTAAAAACTTTCGCTGGAGATGACCACGGAAAACACGCTGCTACCATAAGGATACCGGCACCTACCTGCACGTTTGATAACCGTGAAGTCAATTGGCGGTTAAGTGGTAACGGTGCTATTAGAGATGCCAATCCGAGAATAAGTCCCGTATCACAAATAATAGAACCGACGGCGTTGCCGAGCGCGAGTCCGGGTTTCCCTTGTAGTGCCGATAGCACAGAGACCGCCGCTTCTGGTGTTGTGGTACCGACGCTTACAATCGTTGCTCCAATAACGGCTTTCCCTAAACCCCACCGTGTTGAAAGCGCGACGGCTTCATCAACAAGCCAGTCCGCACCTTTACCGAGTGTGAAAAGCGTCACTGCGATTATCAGAAAAAGAACCAGGCTGGGTAATCCAATAATAAGATGTTCAATCCATTGTTCCATTAACTGTACCTTTCAAGAAGATTAAAGATTTGTTTCAAAAGATAGATTAACAGATACTTTTTACGAAGTCAAGTAAATCCGTAATTTATCAATAGTTATCAGTACTCAGTTATATTCTTGTGGCAGTTACGAGAAAAGCACCCCACAAAGTTTCTCTTAACTGATCACTGAAAGATTTTTCGCAGAAAAATCGTACTCTCACTGTGAGACAAACTAACAACTATCAATAATAAAACGTATAAGTAGGCCTATCAAGAATAATGCTTAAGATATTCCAGAAACTCCCCATTACAAAATCACCGAGTGCCAAGCCGAGAAAGAGCGGCACTGTTTTCCGGTAGAGACCGAGTCCACCATATTTTAGCACACTCCATTTCGCGAGCGCACTGATGATAAACGCCGCCCAAAAAAGATGGAGATGGAACGATACACCGTAACCGAGCGGATGGATCGGCCACCAGAACAGTCGGCTGCGTACGGCGGAAAGCAGGATTGTAACAGCGAAACCGATCCCGATCGCTGCGATATGCCCGCTGTTTGCTTCTTGTGGCGAAGTGAGCCAACCTTCAAGAAAACGATACGCACGTCCACCAAAGCTGTTAATCTGTCCGCCAACTTTTCCAGAATTAACACCGAGCTCAAAGAACGTATCTACCAGCATGAAGATGCACAACGGCATCGCAATGACTGTCAGCATAAGCATCAGACGAGACAGACCTTTCACGTCAAGGTTGCCACGTTCCGCGAGCTTAAACGCTTCAAGTTGGTGCGGCATTGGATGGCTCCGGTTGTCTCTGTTAAACCAAAAAAAGAGCGCGAACCATGTCAGGTTTCGGGCACCGATTCGACGTGTGCCGAGTATGCTAACGAGGCTGTGATGCGGTCCAATAAAAGTTGTTGAGTGGATAGGGAAACCGATTTGTGCGCGGATACGCGTCAACGGGATCGCAATTGTCGCAAAATGTGCGGCAAAAAATAGCACGGCGACCCACATCGCCATGCCGCCGCGCATCGCAAACCCAATGATAAATATGCCACCGAAAACGATCCCCAAAAATGCCGTGCGATACCGCATCGGTTCTTTTGCGTCTGCTATTTGTCTTCTACCAAACGCTGTGCGAAACGCTCGCCAAATCTGTCGGCGTGTACCCCACAATGCAATTCCGCAGATCCCGATGTACGCACCGATATTCTGCTCGTACGGATAAGGAAAACCCGGGATGTTCTCCAATCCGGTGAGGATAGCAACAAAATATTGCACTTTATAAAGAAAAAAGAAGAGCAGACACGATGTGAGCAATTCGAGCGGCATCAGGAAACCGAGTCCAACAGCGAACGGGTAGACAATGATCGCATTCCCGCCACGGAGAAGGGCTGTCCACGGTCTTTCAGTAAATAGCGCGTCAAGCGGTATGTGCTTGTTCGGGAAAGCCGGAATTGACGGAAAAAAGACGTTAATTCCATTCACAAGGCTGATAATTGACGCGATGCCAAATCCGCACCACATTGCCCGACTCCGCAGGAATCGGTTTGTGTTGTAGGCGAGTTGATACGGCAGTTCGACAATCGGATACACGAGACGTTCTTGTTCCGTCCACTGTCTACGGATAATCACATTGATACACTGCATCACGAAGATCAGCACGAAAGTGAATGCGCACCACCAGAACGTCGGGATCAACCATTTCATCACATAATAGCTCTCAAAAAACGGTTCCTCACCGAGATAGAACGCGCGAAGCACGCTCGGATCGTTGATTGTTAACCAGTCCGGTAGATACCTCCAAAACAACTCGCGCCACTCGTTTTCAGGCGTACCAAAATAGAAGGCGTGAATGATAATTGAGACAAGCGGAAGGAACATATCGTAGGACATGAACAGCAATGTTATTGACATTAGCACATAGAGGCTAATCAGTTCACCGCCTGTCAGCGCGTGCTTCGCTGCGTATTTTTTAACAGCGATGTTGAGCATCGCTATGACCATTAGTGTAAAAACAACGCTATAGAACGGTGCCATCAACGTTGGGAAGGTGTATCGGAGTGCCTCACATTCAATATGCCATTTGTAGATGAACGGCAAGAGTAGCAGCGATATGAGGATGGTACGCACGGTGATTTTTTCATGATTTGGCGTATCCAGAGGCGAATGTGATAGAGGCATAATGTGGGTTCGGATGACTGGGCAGTCGGTAACAGGTCTTGGTGTGTCGCTGCAGAAAAGTGAACCGTCTCCTTACATTTTACGTTTATTCAGATAAAAGTTCAAGAAAATCTATCTTGAATGTAAGGGCGTTTAGTTCTCCGCTAAGAAGGAACGCCAAATCGACATATACCCTTGTAGGAGCGAGCTGCGCTCGCGATCTTCCGAGCAAAATGCTTAGAACACCGAAAACTAAATATCCCTATCCTGAATGCTGAGGTCAGAAAGGACATTTGATCATGAAAATCGCAAAAATAGAAGCCTTCGCACTCCGATTCCAAACGGAGAAACCAGCAGAACAACAGAAAGACAATTATTACTTGCCAGCTGAGGGGTGGCGTTGCATCTACGCACGCCACCACGAAACAATGGTCGTGCGTATCACCACATCGGATGGCATTGTCGGCTATGGTGAAGGGCAAAGTCCGGTCTCACCGCGTACATCGAAAACAATCGTAGAAGATTTGTGTCGCCCAATACTGACAGGGCAAGACCCGTTTGACGTAGAATACCTCTGGCAGCGGATGTTCACAGCGATGCGCGAGCGTGGACACTATACGGGGTTTTTTATTGATGCACTCGCGGGGTGTGATATTGCGTTGTGGGACATCATCGGGCAAGCGACAGGAAAACCGGTGCACAAAGTGCTTGGCGGTCGCTATCGGGACAGAATCCCTTTATACGCCGGAGTCGGCGGCAGTACACCGGAAGCGGCAGCGGCACAAGCATCGGAGTATGTTGCACAAGGATATAGCGGATTGAAAATTCACGCGACGAGCAGCCGTCCAGAAATTTTGGAGATCGTTGCAGCCGTGCGAGAACGGGTAGGTCCTAAGGTCAAGTTGATGGTGGATGTTCATACCCAATACAGTATTCCAGACGCAATTCTGCTCGGACGCGGGCTTGAGAAATTGGATGTGACGTGGTTGGAATCGCCGACCGTGCCCGAGGACATACCCGGACAAGCAGCATTGGCAAGCGCGTTGGATATGTCGGTCGCTATTGGGGAGTGGACGCGTACCCGTTTTGAATTGAGAGAGGTATTTGAACGTCGTGCCTGCGACATCACTATGCCCGATATTGCGCGCACCGGACTCACAGAAGGGAAGCGCATCGCAAGCCTCGCCGATACCTATAACATTCCAGTGACACCGCACATCGGTGGCGGCGGTATCTTATCAATCGCCGCAACAATCCAATTTTCCGCGACGATTCCTAATTTCCTTATCATGGAGCATTCCCCCGGTGCGTATGAAATGAAGGGGCAAATCACCACGCGAAAACCGGCAGTCAAAGATGGTGCTTTCGTCCTTGACGATACCCCCGGTATCGGTGTCACCATTGATACTGAAGCGTTAGAAGCCTTTGCAATAGAGGATTAAAACGGCTAATTCGGTAATTTTAGGCGTTTTGGAAATCTTGCCAATTAATTCCCAATTGGCGGCAACCGTACGAATCGTCCCCAATTTCAGGTCACGTCTACCCCAATCTGGAACAACAGTACCTTGTTGGGTGTTGGGATTAAACCATTTTCGATGCGACCCTCTGCCTCTTCTCTTTCGCTCTTGACAACCAAGGACTGTTAATTTTCGAGCAACTTCTCGATATGTCACGGTGCCGATACTACTGTTTCTAACCACACAGGACTCTTTGCGTCAGGAATGTGAGTGTTTTCCGGCAATGAACGTCCCATGTCCTGATAGAGTTCAATGACAGCAGCAAGAGCGTCCTGGACGTTTTCTAATGCCTCGTTTAACGAATCACCCTCGGTGACGAACTCAGGCAACAGAGGAGAAGTTACTGTATATCCACCTTCAGGTTGCGGCGTTAGAAGAAGCGGTATTTTGTATTCCATCAAAAATCTCCATTTCAATATCCTTTTTCCTTGTCTACTACATTAGCCAGCGGTTCACCCTTCACATATTTGCGCATATTATCAATAAACAGTTCCATCGCGCGTTTGGAGATGTTCTGCGACGCACCCGCGGTATGAGACGTTAAGATAACATTCGGAAGCGTCCATAACGGATTGTCTGCTGGACACGGCTCCGTGTAAGTAACATCTAACCCCGCGCCTGCCAATCTCCCGTTTTCCAACGCAGCAATAAGTGCCTCCTCGTCAACCACCTTACCACGACTGACATTGATGAAGAAGCATCCCTCTGGCAAGGCATCGAATTCTGTATGAGATAGCAGTTTATGGGTTTCTGGCGTGATGGGGCAACATACCGTTAAGACATCACAACGCGATAAAAACTCCGGTAGCCAATCGAGTTGTCCCAATTCATCAACGGTGTCCGGCTTTTCCATCGGTTCTGGATCAACAGCAATCACGTTAAAGTCGAAAGCCTTCGCGCGTTGTGCAACCGCCCTACCGATACCACCAAGCCCAAGGATTCCCATCGTCATTCCTGATACCTCAACACACGGCAACCATTTCCACTTTTTCTCTCGCATCAAGTCGAGTTGCGTGTGGACCCCACGGGTCAGTGCAAGAAGTAGCGCGAACGCGTGCTCAGCAAGTTGGGGCCCATACAACCGTTTGCTGTTCACCAATGTGATAGAACTCTCTTTGAAAGCAGGGTACATTGAACCCTCCACGCCGACGAAAGGTTGCATCACCCACTGAAGGGATGTCGCATGAGGAAATGCCGCCTCTGGCAACGTCCCGTAGAGGATTTCGACATCTGAAAGGTGATCGCTGAGAGATTCGCCTTCCGGCAAAAAATTTATTGCCATCTCCGGTGGGGCATCCTGCAGCATATCCGCAACCTCTTGGCTGATCCCACTCGCAATCAGCACCTTGATTTTAGCCATTGTAGTCTCCTTCATTTAGTTTTTTCGAGGATTTTTTACATAAAATGAATGCATCAATATGGGCGCGCTTGCTGGTCAACTCGATTCGGCAGTAGATCCATAGGGAATGGTAGTGACGCAGGAATAAGTTTAGCGTCCGGGAATAACGAACCCACTCTCGGTTTCAACACCTTGCCGAGGTAAGCCTCTACGCCGTCGCGGAGGTATGGCAATGTGTCTGTCCACGTAACGAGTAAATTCAGATGGGCATACTGTTGAATTCGAGGATCTGTGTTATGTGATGTAAGTCGTTCCCTAAGATTTCCCTGCCCGACTTTGACTGTTACAGGGTTTCCCAAATTATCCCAGTACCAAATGATATAGATTCCTACAAAATTATCATAGTAACTGTGACTTAAGTCCACGTCACGCAATGAACACCACGCGTTGTTTTCACATTTTAGCCAAAATAGATTCATTATCGTTTGATTTATCATTATTGTTGCCTCCTGTTCATCATGATTAGATAGACACATCCATCTGAGTTATCTTGACGAAGTTTTCTTATTCAAGCAATGCTCTAATCCCGGTCAGTCAGTTGTTGTGACTTTTGACGATCTTCCTCCGCTTCTTCATATTGCCCTAATTGTGCTTTCACAAGTGCACGCTCGTTGTAGATAGAAGCATCGTTAGGATTTAGTCGTATTGCTTCATCGTAATCGGCAATAGCATTTTCATGTTGTCCCAGTTGTCCGTTGGTAAGTCCGCGTTGATAGTAAGCAGATGCATAACTGGAGTTTAGTCGTATTGCTTCATCATAATCGGTAATAGCGTTTTCATGTTGTTCCAGTTGTGCTTTTACAAGTCCGCGCGAGTAATAGAGAGATGCCTTGGTAGGTTCTCGATAGATCGCTTTGTCATAATCCGCAATGGCTTCCTCAAGCTTATGTCTTTTGAATGATTGCTCCGCGCGCTTTGCATGTTCATCAGCACTCAGCGGCGTATATGATGCGCGGTCATCGCGTAGGCTGGCGAATCCTCAAAGTCAGGGAACAACCTTATTTCAGCGATGCCTGATACTCGCTCCAATTCAGTCCGAATATTTTCCTTCTCACATTTCTGGATGACACACGCTGCATCTTCTTCAATTTCATAATCTCCAAAGAAGAAGATAGACTGCTGTGCGAGAATACGATTGTTCTGTTGTCGAGGTTGCCAATGGTACAATTGAGGTTCTTTACTGTCTAAAAAGTAAGAGGTTGACTCTTTTAGCAAATCGGGTTCAATTTCGATGAATCTATCAGCGTCCTTACGCACCGCAAACACCTTACCATTTGTGGAATCTGGGGTCTTGGAATCTTGCGCACAAGCAAACCAGAGGGCGACTTGTGCACTGTAGGTAAAGTCTATCAGACATGTTGCTGCCTTGAAGTGTTGAAGACCAGCAAGTATTTCTAAATCACCGAGAGATCGTCCATCTTTCTGATCGTATCCGCGAAGTCGTGCTTCACGAATCAAAGCGGTATTAGTTTCAATAAATGTTGGAAAGCCTTTGTCCTCAGAATTTTGCTCGTTTTCCGGCACTCGACGATAAGCAGACGCTTGTATGTTATATTTCTCATTAGGAACACCCCGAAATACATAGGTGCCATCGTCAAATCGACGCGTCCATTCCAAAAAATCGCTCAACGTTTCGACAAGCTCAGATGCTGTTCTCGCCACTTAATCTAATCCTCTCAATATGGGTTTGTCTAATGCTATGCCTTTGTCTCCACACGAAAATAGATCGGTGTCAGGTATACCGTGCGGAAAACTCACTTTTTAGTGCTAATTGGAGTTAGGGATTATATAATCTACCACATAAAGGAGAAAAATTCAACGCAAATCAGTTTTTATTCAGGGCACTCAGTTATCGATCACAAATCGCGTCTACTGACTGCTGATAACTGACAACTGGTTACTTCTGTTCGTCCCTTCCTTTTCTATTGACAGAAAAACAAATCTGCGTTAAAATCGCAAGCAGACTCTACAAAAGACAATAGGAGGCTCTGCAGGCATAAACCGATGCGAACAATTAAAGCACGGCTTGGAAACTTATATCTTTTTACGTTAGTCGCTTGTTTCACCCTCTATTTGTTGGCGGGTAAAGCATTTTCGGCAGACACTGATCACGAACCCGCTGAAACTTCTGCACACCGAGAGATTAAGGCGATCCGAACGGAAACCCCACCGAAAATTGATGGAAAATTAGATGATACATGCTGGCAAAACAGTGCGAAAACCGGGACCCTCATTCAATTTGAACCACAGCGCGGCAAGCCAGCGACACAGTCAACGACTATCTACCTCGCTTACGACGCGAATAAACTCTATGTAGCGTTTGAATGTTTCAAGACCGATATGCACAATCTCGCAGCAAATCAGACGCGACGCGATTCTTTCTTCTTCTCCGATGATCATGTTGAAGTCCTAATCGACACTTTTCTGGATGGCAGGAATTGTTATGCATTTGCCTTGAACCCACTCGGCACACAAACCGACCGGCGGTTGATTAATGAAGGCGCGAACAGACGTAGCGGTCAATCTAACATCGGCACTGCGATCTCTTGGGATTGTGATTGGCAAGGCCAAGCAGCAAAAGAAGCAGACAAGTGGATAGCAGAATTCGCTATTCCGTTTGCCGAACTCCGGTTCTCGAAAGGAAGCGACATCGCAACTTGGGGGATCAACTTTTGGAGAAATGATGAAGCTCTTGCTGAAGAACAGACCTGGGCAGATCTCGGCGAACGCCAATACGCCGTTTCCAAATTCGGGAAACTGACAGGCCTACTAATTACCGACCTTGTTACGAAGCGACCCGTGAAATTCAAACCTTATGCTACCCTAAAACCGCAAGTATCCCAACCCCGTGATGGTGAGACAACTGTTGAAGTGAAACCGGATGCCGGATTAGACCTTCGATATCCTATTAAAGATTTCACAGTCGATCTGACATTAAACCCAGACTTCGCACAAATCGAGGCGGATCCCGACCTCGTGAATCTCAGCGACATCCCGCTCCGTTTCCCGGAGAAACGCCCATTTTTTTTGGAAGGCAACGAACTTTTTCAGATGCCGCTTGACCTATTCTATAGCCGACGGGTCGAAGATTTGATCGGTGGTGGGAAAGTTATCGGAAAATTCAGCAAATACAATCTCGCCTTTATGGGAGCCGTCGCGGGACCGGAAAACCCAGATAAAGAGATAGAAGTAGGCGAGTTGCCCCTCGCTAACTACAACTATTCCGTTTTTCGTTTGCAGCGGGAACTCGGAAAAACATCATCTGTTGGGTTTTTAGGCGTCAATAAGCAA
Organism: Candidatus Poribacteria bacterium; assembly: GCA_965208735.1. Classification (GTDB taxonomy): domain Bacteria; phylum Poribacteria; class WGA-4E; order WGA-4E; family WGA-3G; genus WGA-3G. The sequence continues at coordinate 5,339,046 of CBDBPM010000002.1, read as the reverse complement.
CGCGGCAGCACTTATGACCGCGCCGGTGGCGTAGATGCACGTGTCCAACTGCCAGCAGACGTAAATCTGAATCTCGAATACGCCAGGGAATGGAAGGCAGGCGGATTCAACAGGGTAGACAGCACTTCAGACGACCTGATTTTTGTTCAACTCGCGCGTCGGACAAATGTGTTCTCGTTAGATGCAGTTTACGCAGACATTGGCGAACACTTTAATCCTGAAACCGGATTTGTCCCGCGCGTAGACAGACGTGGTTTTGTTATTAAGAGTCGTTATAACAAACAATATAAGGGAACACTTGAAAGGCTCCGCGGTGAAGCCGAATATGAACGACTCGCGAACCACACAGGCGAACTCACAAACCATAGAGCGCGTTTTAGCGGACTCCTCGGTGTTAATAACTTCTTTTTCCTCCTCGGACCAGAGTGGTACTACCATGTGAACGACGACAACGAACCTTTTACTGACAGAACGGTGCGATTTTTTGCTGGGTGGTTTCCGCCAAAGTACGTGCAAATCCGAAACATTGGAAGCTTCGGTGTCCGTGATAATAAAGACACCTTCTTTATCCAGCCAGAAATTACGATCCGACCTACTGCTAAACTCAGTTTCGAGCTCGTTCTACAGCGACTCCATGAAAGAGACCCAGATGCAACGCAATGGCACCTGTCGGAGTGGACGCGCCGTCTTATCGTGAACTATCAATTTGCGCAGCGAATGTATGCAAGAGCGAGTGCTGAATTCACGTTAGAGAAAGAACGCAGAGTCTTCGCACTTTTCGCTTATGAGTATCGTCCCGAAAGCAATTTCTTTATCGTCTACACCGACAACCGTGATATAGACGGGGACACCGAGCGGATCGTGTTCATCAAAGTCTCGCACCTATTGAAAACGAATCTTTTTTAGCAGAAAACGAAAACAGAGCAGTAGGGTCATTTAGTTTTACATATTTACTTTATTTATATGTGCGTATTTCTTTCCTCTGTAGGAGCGAGCTGTGCTCGCGATATTGTGGAGAAACTTAACATCTATAAATGAAAGCCGAAAACTGAATAGCCCTATGCAGAGCGGTAGAATTTCTTGACATATCCCATTCTGCAGATTAAAATTAAAGTAAGTTCAATGTAATAGAATATGGGGGATATTCCTACGGAAAACTTTTTGAAACGCCACCAACATTGGCTACTCGCAATATTTTCAGCACTCTTGCTATTTTTTAGCTTCCCGAATGTAAACCTCTATCCGTTCGCTTGGATCGCGATGGTGCCGTTTTTCATTGCACTCACGCGGGCAACAGGCTGGAAATCCGCGTTCTGGATCGGTTACGTAACAGGTTTTCTGTTTTTCGCAGGTTTGCTCCCCGCTATCGCTCTTCTCTATCCCTACGCGAATATCTTCGCTACGATGATCGCCTATCTACTCCTTGTCGGTTATACAGGTCTCTATTTTGCCGTTTTCGCCGCACTGATGAAGTTTGTACCGGTGCGTTCAGGCGTACTATTCCCGCTTGCCGCTGCCTGTATCTGGACGGCATTGGAATGGGTGCGGAGTTGGATGATAACAGGATTCCCGTGGGGAAGCATCGGTTACTCGCAATGGAACAATTTACCGGGTATACAGGTCGCTTCTCTCTTCAGCGTACACGGCATCAGTTTCGTGATTGTGCTCTTCAATGCCAGCATCGCTACCCTCCTTTGCAACCGCCAGCAGTGGCGACAAGAAATTCGTGCTTTAGTGCTTCCGATGATTTTAACAATCTTTTGTTTCAGTTACGGTGTTCTCCAACTCCAAGACGCTGAGCCTTTAGACCGTGAGGCAAATGCCACAGCACCCGCAGACACCGAAACCTTAAACGTCGCACTTGTCCCCGGTAATGTCTCGCAACTACGGAAATGGGATGTGAATCAATTCCCAGCGATTTTGCAGCATTACATCAACTTGACATACAAAGCGAGCCGAGAAGCACCTGACCTAATTGTATGGCCCGAAACATCAATTCGGAGCCGGGCATTGACGGGGGCGTGGCCGAGATCCTACGGGAGATTCTCCCGAATGCTTCGGGAGACATCTATTCCTATACTCGTCGGTACAGCTAACAGAGGAAAAACAGACGAAGCAATCGGCAAATTTTCTAAAGATATTGATAAAAAAAATCAACCGATATACAACCGCGTCCTTTCAATATCTCCAGATGGAAAGATACACGGTGACTATGCGAAGATGCATCTTGTGCCGTTTGGCGAGTACGTACCGCTGACAAACCTTCTTCCGGATTTTATCCCCAATTTTATCCAGTTTGAACCCTTTGTGCATGGAAAAACAGTAAACCTTTTACCTGTGTTCATCGTTAAAGATAAGACGGATACGCAGAAACGGATGGATGGTCTGTTTCGCGACCCGAAAGTGTTTGTCGTTAAAGATAAGACGGACACACAGAAAGTAGAGATTGGTGCTTCGATCTGCTTTGAGTCGGCGTTTCCAGACGAATTTCGTAGACCTGTACAAAACGGTGCCAGAGTGATGGGAATCTTCACGAACGATGCTTGGTTCAAAGGGACTGCTTTCCCCGGACTACATCTGTCGATGGCACCGTTCCGCGCAATTGAGAACCGAATAGCGGTGTTCCGTTCCGCAAATGGTGGATTTACCTGCATTGTAGACAAGTTCGGTAGGATAACGACGCCTATGATTGCACCGAATGCCACGCAAGAGGTACTTATCGCACCCGTACCGCTGCTCTCATCTACGGAACGTCAACAGACACTTTATACCCGCTACGGCGATTGGTTTCCGATCCTTTGCGCACTCGTATGTGTCGGATGGTTCGGCAGTCAACTCGTAATATCGCAATGGCGTAAACGTTCTTAACTATTTTAGGACTTACGTATTCCTTCTTAAAGTCCCCCTGATAAGGGGGATTTAGGGGGTTTAAGGATACGGAAATTGCTACTTTTGCGTTTCAATGTCCAATATCTTCTCAATTTGCGTAAGTCCTGTATTTATAGAGGTAATATATGCTTATAGATTTAAAAAACAAGACTGAAGAAATGCAGACCCGGCTCTTAGAACTCAGAGGTTATCTTTGACCTTGCTGAAAAAGAAAAAGAATTAACAGAACTTGAGGAAGTAACTATCGCTCCAGACTTTTGGAGCAATGCACAACGCGTTCAAAAAACCAATCAACGGATCGCGGTCCTCCGAGATGAGATTAGCAAATACGAGGAACTCAACCTCAAGATTCAAGACATTGAGACACTCATTGAACTCGCAATTGAAGAGAACGATGAAGGTTTACAGGCGGAAATTGGGGATGGATTAGAGAGTGTCACCAGTCGTCTTGAACAGATGGAACTCCAGTTAATGTTGAATGGTGAGTTTGATGGGAATAATGCCATTCTCAATATCCATTCTGGCGCAGGCGGCGTTGACGCACAAGATTGGGCGGGGATGTTGATGCGGATGTACCTCCGCTGGTGTGACAGACGGGACTATCAAACGCAAATTGTAGACATCACTGTCGGAGACGAAGCAGGTATCAAAGGAACAACGATTTTTGTTACAGGTCCCTCCGCTTACGGTTACCTCCAGGCTGAAATGGGTGTACATAGGCTCGTCCGTTTGTCACCTTACGATTTTAATAAGCGACGACATACCTCTTTTGCCGCTGTTGACGTTACCCCCGAAATCGACGATACTGTGGATGTGGATATTCAAGCAGAAGATCTGCGCATAGATAGCTATCGAGCCAGCGGTGCCGGTGGACAACATGTCAATGTCACAGATTCAGCGATTCGGATTACGCATAAACCGACTGGGATTATTGTTCAGTGTCAAAATGAGCGGTCTCAGCACAAGAACCGAGAAATCGCCATGAAACTCCTCCGATCGCGCCTTCATGAAAAATATCGTGCTGAGCGGGAAGCGGAACTCGCGAAACAGCGGAGTGAACGTTTAGAAATCAACTTTGGTAGTCAAATCCGGTCATATGTGATGCACCCTTACCAACGCGTTAAGGACTTGCGCACGAATGTTGAAACTGGTAACGTTAACGCCGTACTGGATGGTGCGTTAGACGCGTTCATTGAAAGCTATCTTAAAATGAAGGCACAGAAAAAATAAAAGCAGCCAATCACCTATAGGACTTACGCAGCGGATTCATCAAATTTATTCGTAGAGGCAATCTGTTGGGGCTGCCCCTAATTCTACAAGCGATAATTGTCGGTTAAGGAGTGCCTCTAATCCTGAAAATCATTGAATCCTATAAATCACAGTTCAGACAATTAACGCCGACTACCAACGGGCAACTGCTGATGGCTAACAGCCGATAGCCAATTTTGGGTTGCTTTCTGAAGAAAACTAAAGTATAATTATTAGGAAATAAAATAGCACCTTAAAAAGGATGGACAATTCGTGGAAGAGACAAAGGACTTAATTCAGCAACGTCGTGACAAATTGGACGAAATTCGCCAATTTGGTGTAGAACCGTATCCGCACAAATATGAACCTACGCATACGACATCCGCAATTCACCGAGATTTTGCCGATATCCAAGAGACACCGGACGAAACGCATACCGTTCGCATCGCTGGCAGAATCATGACAAAACGCGATCACGGCAAAAGCAGCTTCGCACATCTACAAGATGGCGAAGGCAAAATTCAGATTTACGTTAGGCGCGACAAAGTCGGCGCGGAACCCTATAAAATCTATCGACGCTTTGATAGCGGTGATATTGTCGGGGCTGAAGGAACACTCTTCCGAACACGAACCGGCGAATTGACTGTGCTCGTTGATGCCATAGAACTCCTCTCCAAATCTATCCGACCGCTCCCCGAAAAATGGCACGGTTTGCAAGATAAACAGACACGCTATAGACAACGATACGCCGACCTCATCATGAATCCTGAGGTGAAGGACGTTTTCCTTAAAAGGACACAAATCGTTCAAGCGATTCGCGATATGCTCAATGCTCAAAATTTTATTGAAGTTGAGACCCCCGTCCTTCAACCAATTTATGGCGGCGCAAACGCTCGACCCTTCACAACATATCATAACACTTTGGAGCAGTCGCTTTACCTCCGAATCGCAAATGAACTCTACCTCAAACGCTTGATAGTTGGCGGATTTGAACGGGTTTATGAATTCTCGCGCGACTTCCGAAACGAAGGGATGGATAGAGACCATAACCCCGAATTTACAATGCTTGAACTCTATCAGGCTTATGCTGACTATGTCCAGATAATGGAACTCACTGAAACCCTAATCGCTGATACTGCAAAGGCTATTCACGGGGCAACGAAGATCCCTTATCAGGAGCATGAACTCGACCTTACACCACCGTGGCGGCGATTGAGCATGGTCGAGGCGGTTCACGAACACAGCGGTATAGATCCTGTTCCACTGTCAGCAGATGAGCTGTATAAGGCAGCTGTTGACGCGGGTGTCGATTTAGCCGGTGATGAGACGAAAGGCAAAATTATTGCTGAACTTTTCGACACATTTGTGGAATCAAAACTTATTCAGCCGACATTCATAACGGATCATCCCGTTGAAGTCTCACCGTTTGCGAAGAAGAAACCTGACAATCCAGAGTTCGTCGAACGTTTTGAATTCTTTATCTGTGGAATGGAAGTCGGAAACGCTTTTAGTGAACTCAACGATCCGATTGACCAGCGCCAACGTTTTCTGGAGCAGGCAAGCAGTTTAGAGGCGGGCGATGACGAAGCCTTCATGGTAGACGAAGATTATCTGCGCGCATTGGAATACGGTATGCCGCCGACGGGTGGACTCGGTATCGGGATTGACCGATTGACGATGTTACTAACGAATCAATACTCCATCCGTGACGTAATCCTATTTCCACAGATGCGTCCGGAAAGTTAAAATGAGAACCGCACCGCCGCTGCTTACAGAAAGATTGCTACTGCGCTCACTCACACTTGAGGACGCGCAAGATGTACAACACTTGGCAGGTGAACGTGATATAGCTTTAATGGTCCTCCGCATTCCGCACCCATATGAAGATGGTATGGCGGAAGAATGGATTGGCTCTTGTGCTGACGCGTACAAGAAAGACGAGGCAATAAACTTCGCGATTACACTGAGAACAGACAGAAACTTAATCGGCACTATAGGACTTGAACTCGAGCAAGAAAACGAGAGAGCCGAGCTCGGTTATTGGATAGGGAAACCTTACTGGAATCTTGGTTATGCGACTGAGGCAGCGCGCGTTGTTGTCGCGTACAGTTTTGAAGTGTTGAAGTTGAACCGAATCTATGCTTATCACTTTACGCGAAACCCGGCATCTGGACGGGTGCTGGAAAAAGTCGGGATGCGCTATGAAGGGTGCCGACGACGACATACAAAAAAATGGGGAAACTTTGAGGATTCAATCGGATACGGGATGCTGAAAGCTGATTATGATTCACTAACGCCTATCTCGTCTAACGAGCAAAAAGAATCAACCTAAAACCGCACATATCCCGAACCTGGTCGGAATTAATCAAACACCAGCGTGGAACGATGCTCAGGTGCCCATAATTAAAAATATGAAATTTGAATGGTTTGTAGCCTCCCGCTATTTGCGTTCTCGGCGAAAACAGTCGTTTATCTCAATTATTAGCATTATCTCAATCGTTGGGGTCGCACTCGGTGTCGCAACTGTGATTCTCGTTATTGCTGTGTTAGACGGTGTTGAGCATGGACTCAGGGACAGGTTCCTATCAAACGAGGCACACGTCGTCTTGAGTTTGATTGATTACGGTTTTTTCAGAGACTATCAAAAACGGATTGAACGGATTGAGGCACTTGACGATGTAGTCGCCGCGTCGCCTGCTATTTGGACGCAAACAGGCGTTTTTCGAGAGCGGACGGATGCTATTCAAGATGTAATTATCATCAAAGGTATTGATCCAGCGCAGGAAGATAAGGTCACTAACTTCTCAACCTATGTGGATGGCTCAACAGATCTCCTAAACTCGGAGCTTATTGAAAACGCTCGATTTATCAGAGACGAAACGATTACTGGGGGCATCATTCTTGGTGGACGTTTAGCAGCGCGCCTCGGCATTATCAAAGGCGATGTCCTGCGGTTACTCATTAAGCTTGAACGGCATCCAGTAAATGAGGCAATGCTCGCACCAGACTTAGCGAACTTTGTTGTCATCGGGTTTTATGAATCCGAAATGGAGTTTTACGATAACAATCTTGGGCTTATTCACATAAATTCTGCCCAAAAATTGTATGATGCAGAAAACAGAGCGAATAGCATTTTCGTCCGATTGACCGATGCTGAATTAGCACCGCGAATTGCGACACGCATTGAAGATGTTGCTGGATTTACTGTCTTAGAGGGGATGCCCAACGCAATGACTTGGATGGAGAGGCAAGCACCCCTCTTCTCGGCACTGCGATTAGAAAAAATAGCAACCATCATGATTGAAGTACTTATTATTCTGGTTGCGTCCTTTAATATCGCAAGCACGCTCATTATGACAGTGATGGAAAAAACAAAAGACGTTGGCACACTCAGAACACTCGGTGCCTCACGCGGCAACATCATGCGAATCTTCATGATTCAAGGAAGCGTTATCGGGAGCCTGGGGACAATACTTGGCACCGCTTTAGGACTTTCGATCTGTTGGCTGCTCAGTTCCAATGTCGCGAGACCTGCTTACTGGTATGCGCTTGTGCTTGCTGTGCCAATTCTTTTGCAAGTCTTCATCGCCTCACAGCGCGCGCTGCGATACAAAGGAGGATGGAAGTTGGCAGTCTGGGTTTTATGGCTTGTTGGCATAGGTTTCGCGCTCTATTGTGTGGTCAGGCCGATTTCATTCGTAGATCTCGGACTTAGCCAAATTTACCAGATGCACCAAATGCCGATAAAGGTCAATTGGTTGTTCGTTATTTTCATTAACGCGCTTTCACTCGTTATCTGCTGGCTTGCAACGCTCTACCCGGCGGAGCAAGCGGCAAACCTGAAGCCTATTGAAGCTTTGCAACATGAATAATGAAAAAGAGGAAGCCTGTGCCGAATTCTGCAGAAGCACTCATCCGTATTGTAGATTTACACAAATCCTATTATGATGGTGAAGCGGAACTGCCGGTACTTCAAGGTATTGATTTTGAAGTCAATATGTCAGAATCGCTCGCAATCATTGGAGCATCAGGGGTTGGGAAAAGTACACTGCTTCATATTATCGGCACACTTGACCGCCCGACCGCAGGAAGCGTCTTATACGATGAACAAGATATTTTTACTTGGCAAGATACCGAACTCGCACGGTTTCGGAATAAGGAAATTGGGTTTGTGTTCCAATTTCATCACCTATTGCCAGAATTTACAGCACTTGAAAACGTGGCGATGGGCGCCTTAATTGCAACGCCGGACAATAAAACCGTTTATGAAGAGGCAGCGTCCTGCTTGACTACGTCGGACTCTCAGAAAGGCTTTCGCATTACCCAAGCCAGTTGTCCGGTGGCGAACGGCAGCGTGTCGCTATCGCACGGGCGTTGATTAATAAACCGAAAGTGATACTCGCTGATGAACCGACAGGTAACCTTGACCGGCGAAGTAGCGAAGCCGTACTGGAACTGCTGTGGGATTTAAACTCGAAATCTGGACAGACTTTTGTTATTGTAACCCACAATCAAGAACTTGCTCAGAAAGTGGATAGGGTTGTCCAACTTGTTGATGGGAAAGTGGTCATATAGTTATCAGTTATCAGTTAACATCTTGTGGCGGGTAACTTTATGATAATTGCCACAAATTGCCTCTTGTAACTGACAACTGACAACTGGCAACTGGCAACTGAAAAAGGATGCGTTTATGTTGATTTATATCGACGGAGAATTTTTACCAAAAGCAGAGGCAAAAGTCTCAGTATTTGATCACGGTTTGCTTTATGGAGATGGGGTTTTTGAAGGTATCCGTTCCTATAACGGTGGAGTCTTTAAACTTGACGAACACCTCGAACGACTTTACGATTCTGCAAAATCGATTATGTTACAGATTCCTATCTCCATTGAAACGATGAAGGAAACAGTTCTGGAGACGCTCCGTCGAAATCACCTCACGGAAGCCTATATCCGATTGATTATAACGCGCGGGGTAGGAGATCTCGGACTCGACCCTGATAAATGTCCGAAGCCAAGTATAATAATTATTGCAGATAAGATCGTCTTATATCCACAAAAATTCTACGAAGACGGATTGGAGATCGTAACCGCCTCCGTCAGACGAAATTACGCAGAAGCCATTAATCCACGTATTAAATCGTTGAACTATCTAAATAATATTTTAGCAAAAATTGAAGGAAAACAGGCAGGCGCAGAAGAGGTCTTGATGCTTAACGCAGACGGCTATGTCGTTGAATGTAGCGGGGACAATATCTTCTGGATAAAGAATGAAACACTTGTCACACCGCCGGTTCACATGGGGATTTTGGAGGGCGTTACCCGAAACAGTGTCATCAATCTCGCACGGGACGCGGGGATACACGTTGAGGAGCGCGTCTTCACACGACACGACCTCTATATTGCTGATGAATGCTTTTTGACCGGCACAGCTGCCGAGGTTATTCCGGTCGTGAAAATTGACAGGCGCGCTATTGGGGATGGACAACCCGGAAAGATAACACAGAGACTGATCTCTGCATTCCGGCAGTATGCGAATAGCTGCGGCACTCCGATCTATACCACAGAATAGATACCGTGCTTATAGGATGCGGGAAAACCCGCGATACACAGGAGGAGATTTTATTATGAACGCCACAAGAAATATCCTGATTTTGATCAGTCTAATCGTCGGACTCGCAGTCACCACTGCTGTTGCGGAAGAACAGACAGACGGAGTGTTTGGACCTGAGGCACCAATTGCAGAAAAACAGATAGATACGGACGCTGACCCCACGGCAGCTTCAGTTACCAAGGACGACAAAGAAAACACGGCGGATACCACTGAACCGGTTGTTGACCCGATGTTCCTTGTCAAGAAAATTTCTTTTGAAGGTGTAAAGACTGTCTCTGAGGACCTGCTCCGTACACTCATTCAAACACAAATCGGAGATGAAGTTTCACCAGAGTTACTTACGCAGGACCTGAAAAGTCTTTTTAAAGACACTGGGTTCTTTGCCGATGTCCAAATAAATACCCAACCCTTTGAAGGTGGTGGGCTTGAAATCATATATAAGGTCTTTGAGAGTCCTAAAATCTCTGGTATCAACTTTATCGGAAACGATAATCTGGGCACCGGTAAGCTCAAGAACGAGATAACGCTCCGTCCCGATGAGATTTTCAGTGACCGGCGACACTGGGAAAGCGAGCGTGCCCTCAAAAATCTGTACCATGAAAAAGGCTATTATCTTGTGGGTATCCAGACACATCTCGATAAGAGCAGTAGTAAGGATAAAGATGATGTAGAGGTGAATACTGTTCAAGTCACGTTTGAGATAAATGAAGGACCGAGGGTGCGAATTGAGGAGATCAATTTTATCGGAAACGAACTGGTTTCCGCTAATACACTACGAAAGAAACTCAAAACCCGCACCGGTAAACCCTTTGACCAGATTTTGTTTGAGGAGGAAGATCTCTCCCTAAACCTCCGTAACTACTATCAAGACAGAGGATTTTCACAAGTAAAAGTACTCGGTTACGAAAAACGGTTCACTGAAGACAAAACCGGTATGATACTCGACATCACTGTTGACGAAGGCCCCGAATTTATTATTGGAACCTATACGCTTGAAGTGCAAGCCGGTGCCAAACACCTCTTTTCAGAAAAGAAAATACGCAAGATGCTTGACCCCGCAGAAGGCGAGATATTCAACCGCGGGAACTTCGATGAGTCCATCTCGAAATTACAGCAGGCATATCTTGATAAAGGTTATTTGCTCTCAGAAATTATCCCAACACCCTTTTTCAATGAGGCTGATGGCGTGGTGGATATTACCTTAAAAATCAACGAAGGTGATATCATAATTATTGGTAAGGTGCTTATCACGGGACTCGAAAAAACGAATGAACACGTCGTTAAACGCGAATTGGATTTTTTGGGTATCCAGTCCGATGAATTGTTAGACATGAAATCCTTGCGTAAAGCACGGCAGCGTTTATTCCAGATGGGGTCTTTCATCCGTGCTGTTGACTTTGTTCCCAGCGATACTGACGAAGAGAATCGAAAGGATTTAAGAGTTAATATCGCTGAAACACCGCGAACCGGAATGTTGAGCCTCGGCGGCGGTTACGGGAGTGAGGGCGGAATCTTTGGCACTGCAGAGGTCGGACAAAACAACCTCCTCGGACGCGCCTATCGGATCCATCTGAAAGGTGAATTAGGCACCCGGGACCACCATACAGCCGAACTCAGCTTCGGAACGCCTTGGGTTTTTGGGACACCTACCCGGCTTAACGCTCGCATCTACGATAATCGACGCTTCCGCCGTCATTACACAGTTGGCAGCCTATATAACCCAACAAATCCTAATTACCGGTACGATAGATACGTTTGGGGGCGGCGCGGCGCGTCTGTAACGCTTGGTCGTCCAATCGCCTATGATATTGATCTCTCTGTCCGGCTTCGGAATGAACATGTTGAAGCGCATAACCCCGATGCAGAATTGATTAACCGCTCTACGCGTAGTATCCTCTTTGCCGTTGGCAGAGATACCCGGGACTATCGAACCTCTTTGTATGATCCGACAGGCGGTGCATCCCATACGCTTTCTTATGAATACTCGGGCGGAATCTTAGGCGCAGATAATGAGTTCCAGAAATACTCCGCAGACACCAGTTGGTTCTATAGCGGTTGGTGGAACCATGTCATTGCTGCACACGCACGCGCTGGCTACATGGTCAGTAAAAGCACTGATTCCTACTTCTTATTTTATGAACGCTTTTTCCTCGGCGGCGTAGATACCGTTCGCGGCTATGAAGACTATGAAATTTACCCTGATCCTGTTGACGGTGCTATTAATCCTTACGGCGGTAATAAAGTCTTCTTCGCAAACTTTGAGTATCGGATCCCAGTGTCACAGCAGCTCACTGCCGCCCTGTTTTTCGATATAGGAAAAGTGTGGGATGAAAACGTTACAAATCCCTTTAGCCAACTTAATAACATGAAACGCGGACTCGGTGTCGAAGCCCGACTCAACATGTTCGGCATGTTAGCGCGGTTAGGATGGGGATACGGCTTAGATCGCATTGGCGGTGAACCCGCAGGCAAATTCCATTTCACGATTGGACCCGGGTTCTAACAGGATATTGAAATTACAGGTGGATAACCATCTGTTTAAACACCTCGCTAAAATAAGTGAGGAAATATGGATACACTCATATACCTGAATGCTTGACAGTGAGGACTGGGGCTTCAGAGAATGAGTCCACAAATCTCTTTCTCAAAGGAAAGGATAATCAATTATGAAATCATTTCGGTTGGGTGCTTCTGAAGCACGTCTAACGCTCTTAATTATCTCTATAGTCGCTTTCTGTTTCAGTTCTGGAAGTATCGGACAGGAAGCCTTCAAAATTGGGGTCGTGAACACAGAAGAGGTCCTAAAAGGATCCGCAGCAGCAACGGAAGCGACTAAGACGCTTAGAGCAGCGGGTGAACGGTTGCAAAAAAAATTGCAGGAAATAGCAGACAAAGCTCGCACGCTACAAGAGAAAAAAGCAAAAACTGAGCTTTTCGTGGAAGAGGCACAGACCGCAGGTTTAGACAATGAGATCCTCCAAACACAACAGGAGCATCAGCGTGAACTTGAGATGGGTCAGCAGGCACTGGTTGAAAAAGAGCGGGAATTGCTGGAACCGATTTACAAAAGTCTTGAAGACTTGATTATCAAAGTCGGCAAAGATGACAACTATGACATCATTCTCGAAAAACGGCTCATCACTCTTTATGTGAAAGAGGAACACGATTTAACAAAGCGGGTAACCGACTTGATGAATGAAAATGGCGAAAATGGCGAAAATAACGAAAATCCTGAATAACGTTACACGCATAGCCTCAACTCCGTAGGATGAATGTAAAACGAATCAAATCCACGGAGAAAGGATTAGGGGTAAGTACCTATGAAACTCAAAGAAATTTGTGAACACCTCAATGGAGATCTCTCTGGCGATGGTGAGATTGAAATTACAGGAGTTTCTGGAATCAAAGAGGCTCTTCCGACTCAGATTACCTTTGTTGCTAATCCCAAGTATCTTGCCGCTATAGCAACAACCCAAGCCGCTGCTATCATTATTGGGCGCGGTGTTTCTGGCAACGGAAAGCCGACGATCCGCGTTGATAATCCTTACTGGGCTTTCGTTAAAGTTTTGGAAATGTTCTCATGGGACAAAAACCATCGCGCACTTCCAGGAGTTGATGAAACAGCAATTTTAGGTGAGAACGTCAAACTCGGTGAACGCGTCTCAATTCAAGCATTTACTTACATTGCTGACAATGTTGAGATTGGCAATGACACCGTTGTTCAACCCTTCGTCTATATCGGGGAAGGCACTAAAATCGGTGCTGATGGGCTTATCTATCCACACGTTAATATCCGAGAAGAAGTCACAATTGGAGACCGAGTCATTATCCACTGTGGGGCTGTTATCGGAAGTGACGGTTTCGGATTCGCACCCGTCAGCAACCGACACCACAAAATTCCGCAGATTGGTACTGTCGTTATTGAAGACGATGTTGAAATTGGTGCCAATACTACCATTGATAGGGCGACACTTTCTGAAACACTCATCAAACGGGGCACGAAGTTGGATAATCTCGTCCAAATCGCGCACAACGTTGTCATTGGAGAGGACTGCTGTCTCGCAGCACAGGTTGGCATTGCAGGGAGTACCATCCTCGGTGATCGCGTTAATATCGCAGGGCACGGTGGTGCCGCAGGACATCTGACGCTTGGTGATGACAGCGTCGTTTACGCGAAGTCCGCGGTTACGAAAGATATGCCTGCTGGTAGCCATCTCTCTGGATTTCCAGCGCGCCCGCATAAACAGGAATTACGAATTCACGCCGCAACCCGAAAACTGCCAGAACTGCTCCCTGAATTCGCAAAACTTCAGAAACGGGTAGAAGAACTCGAAGCAAAACTTCAAGAGTTAGAGGATGAATCGTAGCGGCACTTCCGGTCTGTTGAACCTGCTCGTTTTTCAGAAATACGCCGCGTCCCTCGCCCTTATGCTGCTGTTAGGGCCACTTAGATTTGCCTGCTCCATCCGTCCCTACCACCTAAAATTGAGAAGTTTCCCAACCTTGCCAAAGTGTCCAATTAATTCTGAAATTTGCCATAATAGATTGGGAGTCAGAAATCTCGGAAATGAAAACCCTCTTCGCATATCTTGAACTGGCGCGCCCTCTTAACGGAATTATCGCTTTTATCTCCGCATGGCTCGGTGGAATGTTCGCCAGCCAAGGCTCGATCGAAAATCTTGTTGACATTCGGCTTTGGTTGGTTTCTATCGCCGCATTCATCATGCTTTCTGCGGGGAACGCTATAAACGATTATTGCGATTATAACATTGACCAAATTAATCGTCCACGGCGACCCCTACCTTCTGGACGAATTCGGCGCGTAGATGCACTGATTTTTGCGACTATCCTTGTTGTCATCGGTATCTGGTTGGGAACACTTATTAATAGAAACGCAACAGCGATTGCAATTCTCGTGTTCGTCGCACTCGCGAGTTACGCTGTCTGGCTAAAACGTATACCGTTTGTCGGTAATTTAGTCGTAAGCAGTTTAACCAGTTTAACCTTTATCTCTGGGGGTGTCGCGATAGATTCGGTGCAAGGCACACTGATTCCAGCAATCTTCGCTTTTTTGTTCACAACGGCGCGGGAAATCATCAAAGATCTTGAAGATACAGAAGGCGACTTGAAAAACAGTGTGAAAACACTCGCCATTCTCAACCCACAACTCGCTGTAAAAACTGCTATCAGCTTCATGGTGTTGGTTATTCTATTTAGCCCGATCCCCTACCTATTTAGAGGGTATTCATGGCATTATCTGTTGGCAGTTGGACTCGGCGTCGATTTAGTCCTTATCGGATGTGCAATCCGCCTGTTACGGGATGCTTCCAAAGAAAGTTGTGCCGCCATCCAACGCTGGATGAAATGGGATATATTTGTCGGACTCGGTGCAATCTACCTCGGAACCTTGCTATGATAAACTACGATAAAGTCATCGCTTTCTTAGAAAGAGAGAATCCGGATGCTACAGTAGTCTCTCGCTTTAAACAGGCGTACCACACCTTTTCTAAGACGGGTGAATGGCACCAAAATTATCAGGTGCTTACCGCAGGTTGGCAGAAACTCGATGGTGTCTTACTCATGATACCAGAGAATGCCTGTGATGCTGATTATCAAGTCTATCTCACTGCTATAACCGAACGAAGTCTGAGGGAACTACTCTTGGCTTTTCCAAGACGGTGTACTGGAATGTTCCACCTAACAGAAAAGTGGATGGACAACGGAATACACGATGTTTTAGATGGCGAATTTGTTCATACGGATGATGGAAGATTTTATCGCGGTATTAAACGCGGGAGTGGTGCTGTCGTAGAACAGCGAACTATTTCCAAACGCAAAGATGCAGTTGCAGCAGATATGCGTAAATTAGCCACTATGAAGGGGAAACTTGAGTATTCACAATTTATTGTTGAAGGGGACCTGATGGTAGAACGGGCAGTTCGAGACGGACTCCCTATCGCGAAAATCCTTTATACCGCTGCACTGCTTGAAACATCAGAAGGGCAAAGCCTCTTAAAGAGGGCAGCTGCCGATAATATTTCCTGTTATCAAGTTAACGATGGTGTGATGGGGTCAATCACTACAACCCGTCCGGTATCATCAGTTATAGCATCGGTACACTTTAACTTTCGGCATTTTTTCTCGAAATCAGGTAAACCCAATTTCCACTTTAGTCCCGGATGTACAATACTCATCGCCGAGAACATCGCGAACCCAGACAATTTAGGTATGACATTGCGGACAGCAGATGCGGTGGGGGTGTCTGCTGTTTTACTGAGTAGTGTAGGCGCAAGCCCGTTTCATAAAAACTGTGTACGTGCCTCACGGGGCGCGGTTGGACGTTTACCTTTGTATTATGCAACAGATATTGGTGCAGCGATTGAGACCCTACGCCTATCAGGTTGGAGTGTATTAGGCGGAACATCCGGTGCAGAAAAAGAGTTATACGCCACAAAATTCTCGCTGCCTGCCGCTATCGTTGTCGGCAATGAAAACACAGGACTGTCTGTTGAAACGCAAGCCTCCTGCACAGAACTTGTCCGTATTCCGATGGCATCAGGACAATCATCGCTCAATGTAGGAGTTGCGGCAGGTGTTCTGCTCTATGAGTTGGCGCGACAGTGTAGCATTTGACAAATCACGATACGTCTCTTGTTGTAGGAGCGAGTTTTGCTCGCGATCTTTGTCCCCTTCAACTTTGGCGCGACAGTGTAGCATTTGACAAATCACGATATGTCTCTTGTTGTAGGAGCGAGTTTTGCTCGCGATCTTTGTCCCCTTCAACTTTGGCGCGACAGTGTAGCATTTGACAAATCACCAAAAATATGGTACAATTTAAAAGAGTAGGCGGCGCGCAAACTGTAAAAGAAAATGCCGGTTTGCAAGCCAAGATTTAACGATTAGGTAAAAAGGATAAATCGCATTTGAGATCAAATTGGGTTCTCGACCACTTTAATAAGGTGCTGAAAAAGCATAACGCTGGTTATTTTGTTTTGATCGATCCGGAGCAGTGCGAAGTCGATAAGTGTGCTAAGCTTGCAGTCGAGGTCGAGCAGGCTGGCGCAGATGCGATTTTGTTGGGCGGTAGTTTTTTAACAAACGATTTGCATCCAATTGCGAAGGCACTCAAGCAGGAAACAAAACTCCCTATCGTGCTTTTCCCCGGTGATTCAATGCATCTTACGCCATACGCAGACGCTATTCTCTATATCAGTCTGATTAGTGGACGCAATCCGAACTATCTCATCGGTGAACAAGTTAAGGCAGCGCCGTGGATACAGCGTTACGCCCTTAAACCTATCCCCACCGGCTATATGCTTATTGAGGGTGGCAGCAAAACTGCTGTCGAATTTATGAGTGGGACGGCACCTATTCCACGTGATAAACCGGATATCGCGGGCCCACACGCATTGGCTGCAGAATATCTCGGCATGCAGATGGTCTATTTAGAGGCAGGAAGCGGTGCAGCGCATCCTGTGCCAGACGAAATGATCTCCACAGTGAAAAACCAAATCAGCATTCCATTAATCGTCGGTGGAGGCATTCGTACGCCGAAAATCGCCGCAGAAAAGGTGAATGCTGGTGCCGATTTCATTGTGACAGGCAATGTACTCGAAGAAAATGGCTCCTTTGAGCTAATGAAAGATTTCGCCAACGCTGTTCATGGTTAAAATATAATTTTACACGTGTTTTCCAAACACGCATTTTCAAAAAAAATAAAGGGACTTCATAATGGCTGAAGTTAAAAAGATAAAAATAGAAGCAGAAGTAGAAGAATCTTCGGATAACGATGACACCGACAATAAAGACGGGAAAGAAAAAACACTTGTCACGCGCATGCGGGAAATCGCGGAGGTGGCGCTTGATACTATCAAATCAGAAGTCAAACAAGAGATTGAAGAACGTATTTCTCCTGTAGAAGAAACCGCCACCAACCTTACATCGCAGGTTAAGGAAGAGGTAGAGGCTATTGTTCAAAGAGTTCGTGATCAATATGAAACAGAACGTGAAGAACTATTGCAGGCAGAAATTGAAAAAGAGGTAGAGGCTGCCGTACAAACAGTTCATGAAGAATATAAAGCCGAACGCGATCGCCTGCTACGGACAGCAGCGGAAGCTGAGAACACCAAAAAACGCTTGCAAACGGATTATCAGCGGCAACTCAAGTTCGCGAACGAAGGGATCCTTGAGGGAATGGTACCGGTGTTGGATAGTTTGGAAGCCGCTATTAAAAGTGTGACTGTGAAAGTTGAAGAGAGCGATCCAGCGTTCACAACCTTTAATGAAGGTGTGCAACTGGTTCACAAACAGTTACTCGATGCGCTCAAAACCCACGGATTAGTGCCAATCGTAGCGGTCGGTGAAACATTTGATCCAAATCAGCACGAGGCACTCCTTGTTACCCCATCAGATGATGTACCGGACGGAAAAGTGATTGAAGAATTCCGGCGTGGTTATATGTTACATACCCGTGTGCTACGTGCCTCGCAAGTAGTCGTTTCACAGGGACCGGCTAAAGAAGAAGAAGAAACATCAAACGATACCGCAGATGATACCGATGAAACGGATGCTGCTGAATAGGGACAAAAAAGGGAGTATATAATGCAAAAACGCGACTACTATGAGATTTTGGATGTCAATCGCGATGCCGACGAGGACGAAATAAAAAAGGCTTATCGCAAACTTGCCATCCAATTTCATCCAGATAAAAACCCTGACGATAAAGAAGCCGAAGATAAATTTAAGGAAGCGACAGAGGCTTATGAAGTCCTGCGCGATATTGAGAAACGGCAGCAGTACGATAGATTCGGTCATGCCGGACTCGAAGGCATGGGAAGCGATTTTGGTGGGTTCGGTGTGAATTTGGACGATATTTTCGGCGATGTCTTTGGCGACATCTTCGGCGGACTCGGTGGCAGGCAACGCGCGCCGAAACGTGGACGCAGTTTACAATATAACCTTGAAGTGACACTCGAAGATGTCATTCACGGCAAAAACGTCACGATTCAAGTCCCGCGGGTTGAAACTTGTCCAACATGCGACGGCAGCGGTGCGAAGCAGGGAACACGAGTGATAACGTGTCCCCAGTGCTACGGTAGAGGTCAAGTCAGTCAATCACAAGGCTTCTTTACAATGTCCCGCACCTGTCCGCAATGCCGCGGTGAAGGTGAAATTATTCAAGAACCTTGTCCGCCTTGTGGGGGTCAAGGACTCGTCCGAAATACGCGCGATATTAAACTCGATATTGATAAAGGCGTTGATACCGGTTTTAAATACCAATTACGCGGCGAGGGTGAGGCGGGCGCCAATGGCGCACCTCCAGGAGACCTATTTGTCGTTATCAATGTTGTACCGCATGAACGTTTCCAACGCGACCGAAACGATCTCATCACATCCGCCAGAATTTCGTTCGTCCAAGCCGCACTCGGTGGAAGAATTGAAGTCGCAGGCATTGATGGGCGCGAAGAACTCAATATCCCACCCGGCACACAATACGGGGCACAACTACGTATCCCCAATAAAGGTGTCCCGCATTACAGACGTTCTTATTCTGGCGACTTGGTTGTTGAAGTAGAAATTGAAACCCCAAAACATCTTAATGACGAACAGCGAACGAAATTAGAAGAGTTCGCTAAACTGCGCGGTGAATCTTACCACCATGAACACGGCTTTTGGGACAAGTTGCTCGGTCGGAACGACGACGAAGAGTCCTAATAGAGAATTGTTCAATTGCCGTCAGCACATGCGCGTGTGGACGTGAAAATGGATTGGGCAAAAATTACGGTAACTACCTCATACGATGCCTCTGAGGCTGTCGCGAACTGTCTCTTTGAGATGGGTGCAACTGGTGTTGAATTCAACGAGAGCGATACCGCTAATATACAGCTGATTGCCTACTATCCATTAGATGATAGAGTCGGGGCGCGAATGCAGAAGCTCCGAGACTTTCTCGCGGAACTTCCAACGTGGGAGATTCAACCAGACCCTGCTACGATTGACTTAAAACACGTCAAATCTGAAAAGTGGGCAGAAGCGTGGAAAGCAGCCTTCCCACCCCAACGTGTCGGAAAACGGATTTTCATTGTACCCTCGTGGCACGATTCCCCTCACAAAGAAACGGACATTTTGATCCAACTCGACCCCGGCATGGCGTTCGGTACAGGGTACCATCCTACCACCCGACTCTCCCTCGAATTGTTAGAACACACTATCGAACCGCATCACTACATTGCAGACATCGGAACCGGTTCGGGTATCTTAACGATTGCCGCTGTCAAGTTAGGGGCAAAACAGGTTGACGCAATTGAGATTGATCCGACAGCAATTCCCGTCGCAGCAGCGAATTTCCAAACAAATACTGTGACACCACAAGTGTCCTTATCTCAAGGCAACGGACTCAAAGAGGTAGACAGTAAATACCATCTCATCATCGGCAACATCTTAACGAAGGTGATCCTCCCGATCATTCCGGAGTGCGCACCGAGACTACACCCCTCAGGAATCGTCATCTTTTCTGGAATTTTAGAGACTGAACTCGAACAGGTGCAATCGGTTTTAGAAGCGAATCAGTTTGAATGTCTTCAGGTCATAAGTGAAGCAGAAGACAATATCACTTGGGTAGGAATTAAAGCGAGACTCCGATCTTAAAACAAGGAGTCTCAAACCAAGGTAGGTGCGGTTTCAAACCGCACCCGGATTATAAAGAAGAATTTGAAATTAAATCAATCGCTTACTCTTGTTTCTCCTCCTTCGATAATCCGTGGCAGAGGTTACACCTACCGAGATTCAGATGTGGCATCGTCGGCGATTTTTCATCGCCTCTGAAATGGCATTTCAGGCATTCAGCTGCTTCCTCTGAACCGCGATGCACCTCAATATTAGAACGCGCAGGCGCAGCGTTGAAGAAGAGGATAACCATAACAATCGCAAAGATGAGACCAATAACGCAGACAATATACATAAGCGTCTTGGCACTGGCTTGTTCTGTTGGCATATATTTAAGACAAAACTCCTTATTGGAAAAATGGAAAGAGGGTAGGTATATTTTCTGTTGTCAGTGATGTCCCGTATTCGCAACCTTCAAACGCTTCAGCATACTCGATGTGCGCGCCTACTTCTTCGCCATAAAGTGTTATGAGCAAATCGCGATACTTTTCTGCTGTCGCGCGAAAACGATTTAAGAGCCGTTCACTGAGCCATGCGCGCCGTGCCGAAGTATCAGTCGGAACAGTGTCTAATGTGCCACTATTGTAAGGAAGCCACTCGTAAAACTGCGATACGTGACAGTGGAGCATGTCAATCTTTTGTTCAACAACAGCGTCGATACCGATAGCCACATCTGGCGTGAACGGGGACGGCTTCATGAAACCATCACTCAAATAGACGATAACAGGATTTTTCTCCAGATGTGGTGTCAGCGCACAGATATTTGGCACGGTAACCATATACGCCGCATCTTGCACCAACGTTGACGTATACCGATGATCCGGGTGATAATCGTTAGGGCGGTGGGTCATAATCAAATCTGGACAGAACTCGCGAATTGTGCGGATAATCTGATAACGGTTTTCCAACGTCGGCATTAATTCACCGTCGTGATTGTCCAGAAGTTCGTATTCAATACCGACGACTTCAGCAGCGGCTTGTGCTTCTGCATAGCGTCGCTGTGCCAAAGTACCGCCACCCATTTCGTGGTGTCCAGCATCACCGTTTGTAACGGAGACAAACTTAACGCGATGTCCCTGTTGCCCATATAAAGCAGCGACACCACCTGCTTTAATATCACAATCATCGGGGTGTGCCCCGAAAACTAATATATTTAATGACATAGTATTTTGTCCATTTTGAAGTTGTAAATAAATTCAATCGGAATCGTGCGATTCATTTATAGATTCTCAGAACCAAACGCCTCTTCTGGTAGGAGCGAGTGTTTTTGCTGAGGGTCTTTGATAGGGTGTTTCTGCGGATTTCTTGTCGCTCGCGATCTTCTGCACCCGTCAACTTTGGTGCGACATATCACTACTAACAGATTTTGGTGTTTTTGCAATGTAATACAAGGAATGGGTTTAGTCCATCCTCAGACTATAGGGCATCTCAGAATTAATCCTACATTTTTGTAGCATAGACTGTTAGTTTGTGGCACTCCGAAGGACGGTGAGGGCATCATAAATTTTTTGACAGTGTCCAATTAATTCTAAACTTTACTATAAATCCCGTATTTCTGCGTATTTCAATGAGGGTCTCGGTCTCCACTTTCCCCACTTCGCTAAAATTGACCGCGACAAAACATCTCTTCCAAGTATTTCAATGAGGGTCTCGGTCTCCACTTTCCCCACCCCGGAGGGGTGATATATCTATAGAAAATGGCATATTCAAACTCCCGCACTTTCTTCGGCTTGCTATGTACATAAAAAGATGGCAACTTGGGTTATGCTACTATGAAGAGACCTTTTTCGACTACTTTGTTTGCTGTGTTAAGCATTTGACCGTCTTCAATTCCTGTTGGATTTCATCATCATCATATTCAGCAATAGGAATGTCCCGCTCATTCAAAATCTGAATAAAATCCCATAAGTGTAGTTCTGCCAATTTTGCGGCTTGTCCTAAAGAGAGAATGTTACCCTCGAAAAGCGAAATCGCAAGCGACTGTTTCGCCGCCTCAGTCAGTTTCTCTCGATTATAGCCGGAGATAGAAAGTGGGGTTGAAAGTTCGCTAGGGACATCCAACGTAATAGAAAACATGATTCTTACCTCTGTATCGGGTTAAGGGTATCGCGAAAATATAGTGCTTTATCCACCAAGACACTGCTGGCATATAAGTTAACATTATAGCATCTTTCGCAAGAAAACGTGATTTTAATTTGACTTTATCGAAATTTTTCGTACAATTGAGAGAAAAGTCTAAAAGAGAGAGGAATTTCTATTCACGGAAATAGCAACTAAAAACATGAAAAACTGGAAAGTTGAAGTCTACTATAAGCCTGAAGTCCCCGATACCGTCGGACAGGGTATCCTTGAGGATATTACTGACCTCGGTATTAGCGATGTTGATTCCGTCCGTACCGCTACAGTCTATTGGATTGAAGGCTCGCTTGACACACAAAGTGTTGACCGAATTGGTGCAGAACTCCTCGCCGATCCAATCACACAGACATATACCTTCGCTACGCAAAATGACACTGCAAAAGGTTGGACGCTTGAAGTACAATTCAAACCCGGCGTTACCGATGCAGTTGGCGATAGCACTGTCAAAGGCATCAACGATTTAGGCATCACCAGTGTCACCACCGTCCGTACCGGACATAAGTACTGGCTGACCGGTGCCTTAAACGCTGAGCTTATTGAGACGATCGCACAGCGTCTCCTCATGAACGATGTCATCCAAACGTTTTCTTATCAAAAACCCACATCTTGACGGATATTTCAAGTCCCCCTGATAAGGGGGATTTAGGGGGTTTCTGGCAACGGATATTTCAAGTCCCCTTGATAAGGGGGATTTAGGGGGTTTCTGGCAACGGATATTTCAAGTCCCCTTGATAAGGGGGATTTAGGGGGTTTCTGGCAATTGTATTAACTCGCATACACCCGAATCACTGTGCCTAAATGAAACCCAACTAATGTAGCAGTCGCCGCTTGACGGAGTGCGAAACGGAGACCTGTTGTTGGACTCACGCGCTTCGGTTTACCCAACGTAACGTCATCAAACCCGTGCTTCCGAAGCAACTTCGGCAAGGAATGTGCCGAGAAATAGTAAAGATGATCGTGCGGGTGGACGTAGGGCCAATCCGCTTTCTGAAGGCGACTCTGTAGACTCTCACCGTTCGGTACTTCAATAACCAGAGTACCAGTTCCCGGTTTCAAAGCTCGACGTAACTCACTCAGAAACGGGTTCAATTCGGGAATATGTTCTAACACATGATAAAGCACAATCGCGTCGAAATACGCAGACGGAAAGGCTGCCTCAAAGATATCAGCGCACCGGACATCAAGTTTATACTTTTCCTGCGCAAACGCACTACCACTCTTGGACGGATCAATCCCGTGCGGCTCCCATCCGTGTTCACGTGCCAGATGGAGAAAAGTGCCGATACCACATCCAACATCTAATAGCCGTCCTCTGCTTCGGTGCTGCTTCTCCAACTCTGTGAGGCGTTCAGTCATCTGCAACCACTCCATGTTATCCGTCCGGATGCGTTCCACTTTATCTGGAGGATAATAGGTCTCAATGTATTCAGCCTCAAGCGTCTCACGGTTCACTCTCGGATTCACATATCGCAACCGGCAACGTTTGCAGATAACCACCGACAGAGAATCTTTATCAAAAAGCAGTTCCGCCGAATCCTGTTCACAGATGGGACAGTCAATATATTCTAACGTGCTCATCAACACCACCACTTCATTAACGAATTAAAACAGCAGGGTCATTCAGTTCTCCATATTTATGATCGTTTTTTCAAATGTCTTCTTCTGTAGGAGCGAGTTTTACTCGCGATTTTTTGTAGCTTTCTTAAAACTACTAAAGTTTGGACAATCCTTGTTTCGTGGGCGTTGTGTTTCAACGGTGTGTATTTTCCGCAAGTTTCGCACGCGCAAGGAACCGGTAGAAAAATCCACACTCCGTAGGAGTGCTATATCTATAGAAATCGGTCTATCCAAACTCCAGCACTCCGTAGGAGTGCTATGTATCTTGCGTAGGGGGTTTTGCTGGAATGTTCTTCTTGGTTGCCTGCCCGCTAAAAATTGTCCAAAGCTTAGTAAAACTAAACAGCCCTAATTAAAACAGCGGCACCCCTTGTGCTTCAACATACACCGAATAGAGCGATTGACTACCCATCATAAACAGTCTGTTCCGTTTCACACCGCCGAAGCAGAGGTTCGCACAAATTTCAGGAAGATGGATTTTCCCGATAAGTGTTCCATCAGGAGCAAAGACATGCACGCCATCGTAGCCATCACCGACCCATCCCGCACTTGCCCACAGATTCCCATCAACATCGCATCGAATACCGTCAGCAATGCCCGGAGCCATATCGCAAAATGCCTCTTGTTTCCCCAATCGTTCACCATCTATCACATCATAGACGTAAATATGCCGCGGCGTTCCCTCTGTATGCGTAACACCAGTATCAACGATATAAAGTTTATCATAATCCGGCGAAAAGCAGATGCCATTCGGTTTTTCGAGTTCAGCTGTTGCTACAGTTGCTTCCCCAGTATCAGGGTTGAGGCGATAAACGCACGTCGGCAGTTCAAAGTCCGCGATATCCCCTTCGTAGTTGAGCATAATCCCGTACCCCGGATCCGTAAACCAGATGCCACCATCAGGGTGGACCGCTACATCGTTCGGAGCATTGAGCTGTTTACCGTCAAAACTGTCCATCAGCACAGTAATCGTGCCGTCGTATTCTGTTCGTGTGACACGTCGTGCACCGTGCTCACAACTGATAAGTCTGCCTTGCCGATCGCGGGTATGTCCGTTGCTATAGTTTGACGGTTTTCGATAGGTGCTTACCTGACCGGTAGATTCCTCCCACTTCAGGATCCGGTTGTTCGGAATATCGCTCCAGAGCAGGTATCCACCATCACCGAACCAGACGGGTCCCTCAGCCCAGCGCGACCCTGTCCACAGACGTTCAACAACGGAGTTGCCAATCTTATATTTTCCAAAGCGGTCATCTATGACCTCAATCGCCGGATCTGGATAACGAACAACCGACCCATCCCAATTTCTTTCTGGTGATGTATGCATGCAATTTCCTCCAAGTTCACTGCAAATAGCAAAATGCTTTCAGTTCTGCAATAGTATACCACAAATCCATGTTTTACGCAAAATGTTGTAGCCTCGCTAGAGCGATTCAGTTTTAAATATTTACTTTAGCTATGTGAATATAATTTCCCTGTAGGAGCGAGTGTTTTTGCTTGGGTGTTTCTTGTCGCTCGCGATCTTTCGAAAAAACGTCAACATCTGTAAACGAAAATCGAAACCAAAAGCGAAAACTAAATAGCCCTGTAGCCTTGCCAGTCAGTCTTGACATTTTCTCGGAGTTACACTATAATGCAAATTATCAGTCCATTACCGGAGGAAACCATGGCAGCTTCCGCAGCACAAACACGCCTGACACCTGAAGAATACATCGCTTTTGAACGCAAAGCACTTCCAGACGCAGAAATCATCAGACACGAGTACATAAACGGCGAGTTAATTGCGATGTCTGGGGCGAGTCGCGCCCATAATCTCATTACTATTAACATATCTGCTGCACTCCATTCACGTCTGAGAGGCAGCGAATGTGAAACCTACGCGAACGATATGCGCGTGAGCACACCCACTACAACCTCCTACTTCTATCCAGATGTCGTTGTCGTTTGTGAAGAACCCCACTTTGAAGATGATGTCTTTGACATACTTCTCAACCCCATTATTTTGGTGGAGGTGCTCTCACCTTCAACTGAAGTTTATGATCGACGCGAAAAATTCGCACACTACCGACAACTTCCATCATTGCAGGAGTACGTCCTCGTCACCCAAGACAAGGTGCTTGTCGAACACTACCGCCGTCAAGCGGAACAAGGGGCTGCCCACGTTACAGCGAAAGACTGGATTTTCACCGATTTCCAAGAACTTCAGGAAATTTTGCCACTCACCTCCATCCAATGCGAACTGCCTTTACAAGAAATCTACGAACGCGTCACATTTCCTGATTAGAGTTTCGGAGAACCATAAAGGTGATTTTGAAAAGAGGTTAACTTATAACTTATAACCCAAATAGAGAGATCTATGTCAAATAGGACTTACGCAAAGTTGACGACAATAGAAGGCTTTTTGATCTCTCGTCGCAGATAGTCCTCGTATAAACTTTCTTTCAGGCGGTAAATCGTTTGACCCGTCGTGCGCGCAGCACGCGTCAAACTGACCCAGACCCACAAACAACAGGCAATATGATTGCGTTGTCCACGATGTTGACGACTTTGGCACTTGCTGATACCTGTCGTTTGCTTGAGCTCACGATGAAGTTGCTCAATCTTCCAACGAACGCGACATTCTTGCTGCGTCGCAGTCACATCCGATTGAGATAAATCGTTGGTGGCAATATATTCCGTGCGTCTGGTGCCGGACGCTATCCGAAACAACTTCACTTGGTGGCCTTTCGGAAACTTGTAGATATGAACACGTTTACCCTGTCGCAACTCTGATTCTGTCCACGTCAGATCATCTATCCGTTTGTGCGGGTCAACACCCTCAGTGTCATTGACGAGACGATTGCGTTTCAAGGGAGCATAATAGATTTTTGAGAGACTCTGAATCGTTTTTAGCACTGCCATTGAAGCATACCAAGAATCTACTAACACGACCCGAAACGGGAGATTTTTCACGAAGTAGGCGTTCTGCAACATCTCCTGAAGGTGTTGAAGTTTGGTTTTCGCGTCTCGGTCTGGATCATAGATACGGTAATCAATAATCCAATACTGATGCGTCTTCGGATTGACATAGACACATGTCACGAGACCGATGCCTTGGATGACACGTTTTTCGGAGCCACTCCACTGCCGGCGAACAGGTTCTATCTGTTTCGCATAAGGTTTTGGCATGACGGTATCATCAAAAAGAACGTATCCGTCTTCATCAAACTCAATATCGTTTCGCACCGAACGCCAGAGTTCACGGGCAGGGATACGTTCGGTATTCAGGAGACGATTGAGTTGATCATGGCTCCATTTCTCCGTATGATTGGCAAAGTGTGTCTGTGTGAAGTTCTGAAAACCGGCTAACAAAAATTGGCAATAATCCGAGAACAGCGGTTGTCTCTTTTCAGAAAGATTCATGCTCATCATAATTAAAAACTATAACACATTTTAATTCATTGCGTAAGTCCTATCAAATAAGAACGCATCCTTAAAATCCGGCATCCGAGACAACCTCCTGCGTGAAACAGTTCACGATTTTCTACAACAAGAAATTAAAAACGGTTCCGCACTCTCCATCGTATCCGCTTACTTCACCATCTATGCTTATGAAAAGATGCAACACTCCCTCAACAAAATAGAGGAACTCCGTTTCCTTTTTGGTGATCCCGATTTTGTCAAACGTATGGACCCAAATAACCCAGATAAAAAAGCATTTGATATAACAGACACAGGTTTAGAACTCAACCAGCAACTCCGACAGAAACCGATTGCAAAAGCCTGTGCCGAATGGATAAAAGAGAAGGTAGAAATCCGCACAACTCGCGAATCAAATCTGATACACGGAAAGATGTACCATATCGCCAATAACGGCGTTGACAAAGCTATTCTCGGCAGCTCCAACTTTACCGTGCGCGGACTCGGACTCAGTTCAAACAACAGCAACATTGAACTTAATCTTGAGGTGGATAGCGACCGCGACCGTACCGACCTCAAGGCGTGGTTTGACGAACTCTGGAATAACGATGAACTCGTTGAAGATGTCAAAGAGAAAGTGCTGGCAAAACTCAAGCAGATCGGGCAAGATCACCCACCAGAACTTATCTATTACAAAACCCTATACGAACTTTTCCGTGAAGAAATTGAAACCCGAAAAACCAACGAACAGACCCTTGAGGATATACATCTGTACGACATGAAAATCTGGCAGAAACTCTATGAATTCCAAAAAGAGGGTGCCAAAAGTGTTATTGCTCGGTTGTTGCGACACAACGGTTGTATTTTAGCGGATAGCGTCGGGTTAGGTAAAACATACACTGCACTCGCGGTTATCAAGTTCTTTGAATTGCGAAACGAACGCGTGCTTGTTCTCTGCCCGAAAAAACTCCGCGAAAATTGGGCACTCTATCAAGCAATTCATAATCAAATATCCAATGAATTCCTTGATGATAAATTTGGTTACACCTTACTATCACACACAGACCTATCCAGATATAGCGGTGATGCTGGTGGTGTCGATCTGGCAGATTTCAATTGGCAGAATTTTGACCTGATTGTTATTGACGAATCTCACAACTTCCGGAACGATACCAAACCCCGTGAGGACAAAGATGGCAACTTCCGCCACACCCGCTATTCCCGTTTATTAGAAGAGGTCATCAAGGAAGGCACAAAAACCAAAGTGCTCATGCTTTCCGCGACACCGGTAAATACTTCACTCACCGACCTACGCAATCAGATATATCTCATGACTGAAAAACGCGAGGATGTCTTTAGAAAGAGTTTGGGCGTTAGCAATATCGGCAATTTAATACGACAAGCGCAAAAAGCCTTCAAGGCGTGGGAGGAAAATGCGTCTAAAGATGGCACAAGAGATAAAACAGAATTATTTAATACTTTAGGCACAGAATTTTTCCAACTGCTCGGCGGCGTTTCTATCGCGCGTTCCAGAAGACATATCATAAAATACTATGCCGAAGAAATAGAAAAAATTGGCGAATTTCCCACACAACTGGATCCCGTAAATTGCCATCCATCTACCGACCTGTCAGGTGAACTTTCATATAAGGCATTGGCGGATCAGATAGGTGAGTTTGAACTATCCATCTATAGACCCTCCAGTTATGTTATAGATGAAACAGCAAAACAGCGGTTGGCAGATGAGAAAAAGCGACTCCGTTTTAATCAGGCAGACCGTGAGAAATTTCTCATCGGTATGATGCAGACCAACTTCCTCAAACGGCTCGAAAGTTCTGCTGACTCCCTCTCCAAAACACTTGAACGCACCATCAACAAACACGATGTAATGCTGGAGAAGATTGAACGCTTTCAGAAAAACAGCAAGATAGCGGACACCGCAGTAGATATCCTCCCCGACGACGATGAAGACGATGAGGAATTTCTAATCAACCGTGCCAGAAATCCCTATCATCTAAAAGAATTGGATTGCACCCGTTGGAAACAGGATCTTCTCAAAGATAAAGAAACCCTTAATGCAGCGTGGGAAAAGGTCAGTTCTATCACGCCTGATAAAGACGGTAAGCTCAAAGAGATAAAGCAGCATATTCAAGAAAAAGTGAAAAATCCTAACCGTAAACTCCTCGTTTTCACCACCTTCAAAGATACGGCAGAATATCTCTATGATCACTTATCTGAACTCATATCGGAATTAGGACTTCAGATGGCAATGGTTTCGGGGGATATGACTCGAACCACTTGCGGACAAAATAATTTCAACGCTATTCTCACAAACTTCGCACCATGGGGACGGATACGTACTCAGGAAACAAGCGACAACATTGATCTGCTCATTGCCACAGACTGTATTTCTGAAGGGCAAAACCTTCAGGATTGCGATACAGTCCTAAATTACGATATACATTGGAATCCCGTCCGTATCATTCAACGGTTCGGACGGATTGACCGCATCTGTAGTAAAAATAAAACGGTGAAGATGATCAACTACTGGCCCACAGACGATATGGAGGTCTATCTCCGTTTACGCAATCGTGTTGAATCCCGCATGGCACTCGCTGATGCTACCGCAAGCGGTGATGACGACCCGTTGAATGAATCGGCTTATGAACAAGCACAGATGGAACTCAATTTTCGGGATCAGCAGTTGGAACGGCTCCGTGAAGAGGTACTTGATTTAGATGATCTCTCCGACAATGTGGTAATGAGCGACTTTACGTTGGATTATTTCTTCGCACAACTCCTGAAGTATCTCGAAAGAAATAGAGCAAAACTTGAGGCAACACCCGATGGTGCTTATGCCGTTACCAACAACGAAAATAACTCTACGGAAAACGGTGTCATCTTCTTTCTCCAACAAACAAACGCAAGCACAGAGAAACAGCAAAAAACCGCCAGTCCCATCCATCCATACTATGCGGTTTATATCCGAAACAGTGGGGATATCCGTTACGGGTGCATCAACGCGAAACAGGTGTTAGACCTATTTGAAGCGTCTACCGTTGGCAAGGAGAACGCGATAGATGATTTGTGTCTCTGGTTCGACCAAGAAACCGAATACGGTGACAATATGACACATTACAACAAACTTTTGGACACCGTCATTTCGCATATCACACGGTCGCATACAAAGACACAGAGCCAGATTTTGAAGAGCGGCAGTCCACGCGATACAAAACTGACACCAACATCCAAAGCACCTAAAGACACTGGCGATTTCAAATTGGTGACATGGCTAATCATCACAAACCAACCATAGATGAAAAAAGAGATGTTCTTAGTTTTGAAAGCGGTTCGTGTCTCGGAGTCCTCAGCCACCCAGCAGAAAAGGTCAGATAAATCTTTGGTCTCTTGAGTCCCGTAGGGACGGCATTTTTGTAGAAAAATGTTTCCATTAAGGAATCAAGCCCCGTAGGGGCGGTATCTATGTAGTACGCGTATGAACCAAAACCTTCAGCCCCGTATGAAGTTTGATAAAATATTTGGGTAATTCTATGTCCCTCCAAACCCGGTAGGTGCGGTTTGGAACCGCACCGGACTTGAAAAAGAAAATTGAAAAAATTAGAAAATTCGGTAATTGATTTAAAACTAAATGACCCGGCAATCTTGACTTTTTATCAAATCTTCGGTGTCAAAACCCCCATGATTTATCAGGGGGATGTAGACACCGCTTATAGTTGCGTCAAAAACAAATTTGACCTTCGGTTAAAAATTTGGTATAATTAGAGTATCAAGTTGGCAGACATTTCCAGCGTTACCGCTTGGTAACGTGTCTGCCTACCCACTGGAAAGGGGTTAAAGACTTGAGACTTGATATACCATGCGAAACACAAAACATAAACTTTTTCACGATAAGTTGCTC
Source organism: Candidatus Poribacteria bacterium (assembly GCA_965208735.1). GTDB lineage: Bacteria > Poribacteria > WGA-4E > WGA-4E > WGA-3G > WGA-3G. The sequence goes on along the minus strand of CBDBPM010000002.1, from coordinate 5,307,559 downwards.
AAATATCTGCATGACGAACTCAATATTTGTGGTGTTGTGCGTAATCACTTCATTGCGCTGTCTATGCGTTACTTCCGCAGATATGGCAAAGGTCTTTCGTATGCTAAAATGTCTGCTCATTTGACGAAACTCAAGAAACTTGAGAAATACAAGCATTGGCATATTCCCTACTCGTGGGCATTACAAAATGTTTTGAAGCGATTAGCAGAATCTTTCAGAGAAATGAAAACACTCGGCAAAGGACACCCGCAATTCAAGTCCTGTAAGAAACACAAAGGTATGACCTTTCGCGGTGAACAGGTCAAATTTGAATATCTTTTACCGAAGCAGAAAAACGAAAGACATCACCCAACGTATCGTATTCGCCTCAACGGTCGTTGGTATCGTTTAGCCTTACACCGTCACATAGAAGGCAAAGTTATACAAGTTCAAGTTACACGAGACGCACTCGGAGACGTGTATATCACGCTCACAGAAGCATGTAATGAAGTCAAGCCCGAACCCAAGACGGGTAAAGCCGAAGGGTTCGATATGGGCATCAAAGACTTCTTGACTGGCAGTGATGGTGAACGCTATACCTCTCCTATGTTCTATAAACAGAACGCTGATAAGTTAGCGAAAGCACAAAAAGTCCATTCCCGGAAGGTCAAAGGTTCTAATAACAGAGAACGCGAACGCAAGAAAGTCGCTCGTATCCACAAAAAGACTGAAAATCAGAGAATAGACCACCATTGGAAACTTGCGATAGAACTGTGTCGTCAGTTTGATATTCTATTCTTTGAAGACCTGAACCTAAACGGCATGAAAGCTCTTTGGGGGAAACAAATCTCTGACCTTGCTTTAGGTGAGTTCATGCTGAAACTCGAACACCAATGTAAAAAACGACTCAAAACTGTTTTGAAGATTGACCGTTGGATACCGACGACAAAGTGCTGTTGTGTTTGTGGACATAAAAACGAAAATCTCACGTTAGCAGATAGGCATTGGACGTGCTTAAGTTGTCATACACACCTTAACCGCGACCAAAACGCTGCGATGAACATACTCAAGGAAGGGGTAGCTTCCTTTGGCTTAGGAGACGTAAGACCGATTGTCCTGTTCAACAAGATCGTCGGCTGCTCCGTTGAATCCACCAGTCGGGTTCTGAAATCCACAAATGCTTTCGCATAACTTTGCGGAAGCCCCCATGCTTTAGCTGGGGGTCTATCACAATGACGCATGGTATCATATTTCAAAGCAGAGGCATAGACGATGAAAATTTACGGAACATGGGATGCATTCCTTGTAGAACAACTTAAAGAACAGGGAGATGTAAGCGGTTATCTCGCTGCAGTCATGGAGGAATATCAGATCCACGGGAATCTCGCCACAGTTCAGTTAGCACTTCAGTATGTCGTTGAAGCACAGAACGGAATTTCTGAATTTGCCAAGAAAACAGGCATTGCCCCTCAAGTCCTCTCGGAAATTTTAGAGAGCACCGAGCCACTACGCATTGACACGCTTAGAACCATACTGGGTGCTTTGGGATGTTGTCTTTCAATAACGCCTTTAGAAACTGTGGATGCCCACGTTGAAATTGCTTCTTAGGAGTCTGTGGTTGTCCGATAGGTATCACACACTCTCTTACAAATTGCTGAAAATGACATTGGAGCGGCACCCTGCCGCTCTGTTTTTTGTAAACGCATAGGAGTATAGGTATGAACAAAGAAACAATCAAATCCGCACTATCAGCAATCCCCACCGATAATTTCTTAGAAAAATCGAAAGACCTCTTAGCAACAATAGGCTACCGCAGCGAACGCACACTTGAACTTTCCGGCACCGTCCATGACTTCTTTCAAGAATTCCCACCGCTCAACCCGAACACCAAAACCGAACAGGAATTCCGCAAACACGCCGAATCTGTGCAACTCATTTTCCAGTTCACAAGCGATGAAATCACGGATGATATTCAGCAAAGACTCTTCGAGTCAGAGGGTTTTGACAAAGGAAACATAAAAAGCTTCCTGTTCTGCACAGTTGAACTAAAAGATAACACCTACTCACGCACCAAATACGCCGAGTTCACACGCGAAATTAACAAACGTCTGTTCGCACCCACTGTGATTTTGTTTCGCGCGGGAAATCGTTTGACGATTGCATTTGCCGATCGCCGTCCAGACAAAACCGACGACGACCGAGATGTGCTTGGACAAGTCACCCTCATCAAAGACATTCGTCTCAACAACCCGCATCGCGCACATCTCGACATCCTGTCCGAACTCTCGCTTGAGGCATGCGCCGATTGGATGGGTGCGAATAATAAACCGAAAAACTTCGACGGACTACTATCAGCATGGCTCGCCAAGCTCGACACCGAAGAACTCAACAAACAGTTCTACCGAAAACTCTTCGCGTGGTATGAATGGGCAATAGAAAAAGCAACGTTCCCGACAGACGAAAACCGCACTTTACAACCGGCAGAGCATGTCATACGACTTATCACACGCCTGCTCTTTATCTGGTTTATCAAGGAAAAGGGACTGATTGCCGAGACACTGTTCAACAAAGCACAAATCCAAGACCTACTCAAAGAGAATGACTTTGATAACGGCGATGCCTACTATCGCGCCGTGCTACAAAACCTCTTTTTCGCCACACTGAACACCGAAATAGACAAGCGTAAGTTCAGTACCGTCGGCTACACCACAAATCGGGATTTCTCACGCTACCGCTACAAAAATCAGATGCACAACCCCGATAAACTATTGGACATATTTGCCAAAACACCCTTCATCAACGGCGGATTGTTCGATTGTCTGGACAGTTGGGAAGCCACGGGTGAAGAGAGTTACCGCATAGACTGTTTCTCTGATAATCAGTATAAGAAATTATCCATTCCGAACCGTCTCTTTTTTGACACACAGCAAGGGCTGATCCCGCTACTTGAACACTACAAATTCACCGTTGAAGAAAACACACCGATAGAGCAGGAGGTCGCTCTTGACCCCGAGCTGCTCGGCAGGGTGTTTGAAAACCTACTCGCCGCCTACAACCCTGAAACCGGCGCAACGGTGCGTAAACAGACAGGTTCCTACTACACGCCACGCGCTATCGTTGATTACATGGTAGAAGAAGCACTGGTCGCCACGTTATCCCAAAAATGTAACCCAACCGACAGCGACGCAAAACTCTGGGATGAACGCTTACACTATCTCTTCGACTATGCCCAAGCGTTTGACGATGCCAATGAATGGTTTGATGATGCCGAGACAGATGGAATCGTCCGCGCAATTTCCGAACTGAAGATACTGGATCCCGCTGTCGGTTCCGGCGCGTTCCCGATGGGGATGCTCCACAAACTCACACTTGCCCTACGCCGACTTGACCCAGATAACACCCGATGGGAACAATTACAGAAGGAACGCGCACTCCAACGCGCAGAAGTCGCTTTTGATACACAGGATGACGAGGCGCGCCGTGAAGAACTCGTTGAAATCGACGAAACCTTCAAGCGTTACCGAGATTCAGACTTCGGACGCAAGTTATACCTAATTCAAAACAGCATCTTCGGTGTAGACATCCAACCGGTAGCATGCCAAATCGCCAAACTCCGCTTCTTTATCTCCCTTGCGATTGAACAAGAACCGGAGCAGAACGCAGCGAATTTTGGTATCAAACCGTTGCCAAATTTGGAGACGCGTTTTATTGCGGCAAACACACTGATTGGTCTCAAGGCACAAGGAACATTGACGAGCAACACAGCGCAAGATTTAGAACAAGCACTACGCGACAACCGCGAGCAACATTTCCACGCCACCACCCGTCAGAGAAAACGCGCATGCAAGCAAAAGGACGAAGAATTGCGAGCAGAATTAGCAGCCGAACTAAAGCGTTTCGGCATGCCAGCAGATGACGCTGAAAGGATTGCCCGTTGGGATCCCTACGATCAAAACGCCACCGCCGATTGGTTTGACTCGGAATGGATGTTCGGAATCACAGAAGGATTTGATGTAGTGATTGGCAATCCGCCTTATATTCAATTGCAAAAGGAAGGTGGTAGACTTGGAAAACTTTATCAAGACGTAGGATTTAAAACCTTCATCCGCACCGGTGATATTTACTGTTTGTTCTATGAAAAAGCGAATCAACTCTTGAAAAACAACGGATATGTCTGTTTTATCACTTCTAATAAATGGATGCGTGCGGGGTATGGCAAAAAGTTGAGGGATTACTTCGGAACCCTTACCCAACCGATTCAACTGCTGGATATGGGACCAGACGTGTTTGATGCTACTGTGGACACAAACATCTTGCTTTTCCAAAATACTATTGTTAATGATCCTACCGCCTTTAGAGCCGTATCTATCGGAGCAGATTTTGACAAACAAACCAGTAATATTGCCCAATATCTGATGAATAATGGCGCAACCATGGAGATGCCCGCTAAAGGTGAACCGTGGGCGATACTCTCACCTGCTGAACTGAACTTGAAACGCAAAATAGAGGATATCGGTAAACCGCTTAAAGATTGGGATATAAACATCTATCGTGGAATCATAACAGGTTGCAACGAGGCATTCATCATAGACGAAGCAAAACGTGAGCAACTCATTGATCAAGACCCAAAGTCAACTGAAATCATAAAACCACTCCTACGCGGAAAAGACATTAAACGTTACCATGCTCAACAAGGGAAATTTTACATACTCGCAACAGGTTACGATCTGGATATTCCTAATAAATATCCCGCTATCTATAATCACCTTGAAACTTTAGTAAAACGGATGGACTCGGGAATCATAAAAACGAAAGGTAAAGGACTCTTGAATAGAGACGATCAAGGCGAAAATTGGTGGAATCTCAGAGCTTGTGCTTACTACTCAGAATTTGATAAGGAAAAAATTGTTTGGCAAGAGATGGCAAAAGAAGGGAAATTTCTTATTGATCAAAACAAATTCTATTCGCTTGATACGACAAGGTTTTTAACAGGCAAAAACCTCACTTACTTGCTTGGTCTCTTAAATTCAGGTTTTTTCCTCTTTGCATTCAAAAATTACTATGCGGGTGGTCATTTAGGTTCAAAAGGAGTAAGATTTAAGAGCGAATTTATGAAAAACTTTCCTATTCCACCTATCACCGATGCAAACCAACTCATTGTCAAACAGATTGAAATGCAGGTTGACAAAATCCTTGACGCTAAACACACCGACCCAGACGCTGACACCTCTGACCATGAAAATGAGATTGATAATCTGGTATATGAATTGTATAATTTAACGGAAGATGAGATTGCGATTGTGGAGGGGAGCGTCTGAATCGCGGTTACGGCAGGCAAGTGTATGTAGGTAAAGTGGATAGTTGTTGCAATACTCCCAACATTTGATTGGCATTTGAGGACCTGGATATGTTATGATTGTTGTTAAGCTTATAATTGATCGGACGATGCAGTTGAAGTTCACTCCCTGGAGCGCAAAGAGCAAGATACGATCTATACTATAACTTTCTCACTAAAGCATAGGAGGTATTTTTGATGGAAGAAATAACATTACCAATTCCAAGAACATCAAACGATTCGATAACTCTTACCCTAAAAAATGGCGACCAATTATTTATAGTAGGACCGAACGGTTCAGGCAAATCCGCGTTGATGCAGCGATTTGCTTTAAATCATAAATTTAAGTGGATAACTGCCCACAGACAAACATGGTTCAATACAGCAAAGAACAACCTCACACCTGAAGCCCGTCAAAATTCTGAAGCAAACAGGCAAAGCTACACCTCTCAATCCGCCGCACGCTGGACAGATTCACATAGTGCAGACGATTGGTCTAGGATCTTATTTGACTTAGAGGCTAAAGAAAACGCAATCGACAAGTCTATTGCTCAACATGTACGTAACCAAAATACATCGGAAGCGGAAAAAATTGCTGCAGAATCCCGATTACCCTTTGATCAAATGAATGAATTGCTTGGATTAGGTAGACTAAAGGTCACGCTTGAAAGAGCAGAGGATCGAAGTATACTCGCAAGACATCCACAAGGAATGCCTTTTAGTGTTGTACAAATGTCAGATGGTGAAAGAAACGCTATGATTATTGCAGGACACGTTATTACCGCTGAACCTGGAACGGTATTTCTTATTGATGAACCTGAGAGACATCTTCACCGATCTATCACCCAACCATTCCTATCGGCACTGTTTGATCTCAGAAGTGAGGACTGTACGTTTATTATTTCAACCCATGAAATTGGTCTACCAGTTGCGAACCCGGATGCCCAAATTCTCATGCTCAGATCATGTCAGTGGAGTGGCAACCAATGTGTAGCCTGGGATGCTGAAACCCTAGAACCAAAATCTTCAATTCCAGAAGATATCAAACTAGCAATTCTTGGGGCCAGAAATAGGATTCTCTTTGTAGAAGGGACTCCTACAAGCAGTTTGGACTTCCCGTTATATACGGCTCTTTTTCCAGATATTTCTGTGGCTCCAAAGGGAAGCTGTGAGGATGTTCAAAAAGCAGTTCTTGGGCTGAGAGATTCTCAAAAACTACATCATGTTGAAGCTTTCGGTCTCATTGATCGTGACAACCGGAAGGACGAAAATGTAAAAAAACTTGAGGAGAAAGGTGTTTTTGCATTAGAAGTTTACTCGGTAGAAGCTCTCTACTACTGTTCAGATGCCATTGCTGCCGTTGCTTATGAACAAGCGAGACTTCGCGGGGAAGATAGTACCCAACTTATTGAATCAGCCAAAAAGGAGTCTATTGAGGTTTTGAAGGACCATGCGGAGGAAATGGCCGCGAAGAGATGCGAACGGCAAATACAAGAGTTAACCCTATCCAAAATTCCAAACTGGGAGTCAATTAAGGATAACTCAATTCAGTCATTTTGCGTACCTATTGACTCAGAACTCTATTCTAAAGAACTCACTCGCTTCAATAAACTCGTTGACGAAGAAAACCTAGATCAACTTATTGCTCGGTATCCAGCGCGCCAAAGTTGTGCTCTTGAAACGATCGCGAGATCTCTTGTATGCAAAAATAGGACAGATTATGAGAGAATAGTCATTAACCTGGTCCGGCGTGACGAGGGTTTAGCGGAGAAACTTAAAAAGCGCATTGGTCCACTTTCTTCAAGGCTGGATCAGATAGAGAACCCAGAAACCATATAACTGACAAAGTTGAAGAATAAAGTTTCTGAATCGCAGATTTTCGCGGATTACGCAGATTTCGCGGATTTTAAGAGTTTCTGCTGCGGGAAGTGCCTCGCAAGGAAAATATCAAAGATTGATACAGAAGAACGTTCTGTCATTCAGGCAAATAACTTGCCGATACCAAAGTCAATAATCCGCGTAATCCGTGAAATCCGCGATTCAGAAGGTTGTGAGGTTTCATTTTCAAAGAAGTTGGTACTGTGGAGAAAAGTCAATGAGCAAAGGACTAAAGGTGTTCATCACCTACGCACACAAAAATTCGGAAGCAAAAGACAAATTGATAATCTATCTTGCTGTCCTGAAGCAAAACGGATTAATTGATGCCTGGCACGACAACGAAATTCTACCCGGGGACAAATGGCGGGATGCTATTTTCAACAACCTTGCCGATTCGGACATTCTACTCTACCTTACTTGTCCGTATAGTCTCGCTTCTGAAAATTGCAATAAGGAATTAACTGCTGCGTTAAATCCAAGCATAAGAGTAATTCCGATTATTCTTGAGCATTGCGATTGGCAAAATCATCAACTTAGTGACTATCAAGCATTACCAGACAAAGGTAAGCCGATAAACGATACAAACGAATGGAATCCTGAGAGCAAAGGTTGGCAAAATGTGGTGGATGGTGTACGTAAAGTTGTCAACAAAATGCAATCTCGAGTGCAACCTTCACCTACTATAACACCTGAGGAAAAAGAAACACTTGCATTTTTGGCACTCCAACGAGGGAACTTCATGATGATGTTGGACCAAATAGACGAGGCGTTAAAAGATTACTCACGTGCAGTTGAACTCAGCCCCAATAATGCAATAGCATATAGTAATCGTGGGGCTGTTTACCTTGCAAAGGGTAAATACTCTATGACTGTTGAGGACTGTAATAAAGCTATAGCACTAAAATCAAATTATGCCGATGCCTATAATAATCGTGGTGCCGCATACGGTGCAATGGGTAATAGTAAACAGTCCATCAAAGACTGCACAACAGCAATACAATTCAAACCTAAATATGCAAGTGCTTTTACTAATCGCGGTAATGCTTACCAATTACAAGGCAATTTTAAAAACGCTATTGAGGATTATGATAAAGCAATTCAACTTGAGCCTAATGATCCAGGTAATTATAGTAATAGAGGAACTGCCTATGCAAGAAACGGAGAGCGCGAGAAAGCTATAAAGGACTTTACTAAAGCTATAGATCTAAACCCCAATTATGCCGAAGCATATAGCAATCGTGGAGAGGCATATCGTGAAAATGGAGAATTTGATGTAGCTTTAACGGACCTGAATAAAGCAATACAGCTTAAAGCGAATAATGCCAGGGCACATTTCAACCGAGGTATAGTTTACTATCAAAAAGGTGAATATGAAAAATCTATAAAAGACTATAGCGTGATGATAAAACAAAACCCAAAGCTTGCTCCGGCATATTATCTCCGCGGAGAAGCGTGGTTACACCTGAGAGAATGGGAAAAAGCCAGAGCCGACTTGATTGCTGCCATGAACATGAGGGTCGATATTGGTACTTCATTCCGTAACGACTATAAAAGTGTTGCCGATTTTGAGCAGAAACATAACGTTAAAGTACCGGAAGACATCGCCGTACTGCTAACACCCCCGTAGACACAGCAGTAAACAAAAAACCGTCCGCTTAGCAGATAACTTGATGTTACAGAGTATCAATCTGCGTTATCTATGTCATCCGCGCCAATCCGCGATTCAGAAAATAATCCGTGTAATCCGCGCCAATCCGCGATTCAAAAAGAGCCGCAATCAATCACGCAACCACGAACAGAGACACTCTTAAAATCTGCGTCATCCGTGTAATCCGCGCCAATCCGCGATTCAGAAAGAGCAGCAATCAATCATACAACCACGAACAGAAACCCTTTTAAAATCCGCAAAATCTGTGTCATCTGCGCCAATCCGCGATTCTGACAACAGAGATAATTCGCGTCATCTGCGTAATTCACGCCAATCCGCGATTCAGATAATAAGAAAACACCAACCCGTAACCCTGCCAATTAGAAATTCCCCACTAAAACCGTTGATAACCGACGTGAGTTGTGGTATACTTTTTTCAACTATTTGTAGGAAGAGGTGAATACCATGAACGACTATAGAGACATTATTACCATTGAACCGGGAAAACGCAGCGGGCAGCCGTGTATTAGGGGAATGCGGATCACCGTTTACGATGTCTTTGAATACTTGGCATCGGGTATGACAGTAGCGGAAGTGCTTCACGATTTTCCTGAGTTAACCGAGACAGATATTCGCGCCTGTTTCGCTTACGCTGCGGACAAGGAAAAATCGCAGATGGTCGTTTACACAGATGAAACTTCTATTCGATCAGAACCTATCCGACCAACTGGTGACGCTGCTGGCGGACCTGTTTCCTAATTCTACCCATGTCAAAACGATAGGGTTAAATACGGCAGCGGATACCGAGTTATGGGATTACGCTCGTGATAACGACTATCTCATCGTTTCAAAGGATACAGACTTTAGAAATAGGAGCGTTATTCACGGTTATCCGCCAAAAGTGATTTGGATCAGGATAGGGAATTGTTCGACAAATGTTGTCGAATACAATTTGAGAAGGCATTTCGCTGATATTAAAGAATTTGCGAGGAACGCAAATGCGGGATTATTTATCCTGCGGTAATCGGATTAAACGCCAACAACCAAAAGAGAAATCGCCATTTATAGTGGACTTTAGAATTAATGAGACATCCCAAAACCGGTGCGGTTAGGAAACCGCACCTACCGGGGTGAAAAGTGTCTTTTTATTTTCCAAGTCACTATAGAAAACAAACCCTGAACACAGATAGAGGCATTCAGTTCTCCGGTTAGTGGGTTGCTTGATGTTCCAGGTTCTCAATCCGTGTCATCCGTGATAATCCGCGATTCAGGTCATAAGAAAATACCAACCTCTAACCTTACCAATTAGAAATTTCCCACTAAAACCGTTGATAACCGACACGAGTTGTGATATACTTTCTTCAACATTTATAGGAAGAGGTGGATACCATGAAAACGTTTGCGTTGGAAACTGATTATAAAATCAAATTGCCCTTGACTGGGTAAAAGAATTGGGGTTAGAATCGGGTGTTGTGCTTGAAAGAACAGATGATGGCATTCTAATCCGGCCCTACACTGCCCAGACATGGGACGAGGTTTATGCGGAGAAACTCAAAATGGCGGACCCTGCGGCATTAGACTTGTCCGAGGTGAGCGGTGATGACCTTATCTTCTGAATTGGCTGCATCAAAACCATCAACAGGCTGCCGAAGATTTCTGGTCGCAAACCGGCGGTGGAAGCCACTTACCTTAAAAGAATAGAACCTGTAATCCGCGTCATCCGTAATAATCCGAGACTCTGACAAGAGCCGCAATGAATCACACAACGACAAACACAGGCACTCTTAAAATCCGCGTCATTTGCGCAATCCGCTATAATCCGAGATTCAGACAGTAAAGAAATCGCCATTTAGAAAACAAACCCTGAGTACAGACAGAGTCATTCAGTTCTCCGATTAGCGGATTGCTTGACATTACAGATTTTCAATCCGCGCAATCCGTGAAATCCGTGATTTGCGGTGTACGCGACCAAATGCGACGTGCATTCAGGCAATAACAAAATACGTACACACCTATCGTTTCCTTCCATATTACCTCCTTTGTCGAAACTTTCATAGCAACTTTCATAGCAACTTTCATAGTACGCTCCACCAGAACCGTCAAAACCCACACGTAGCTTAGGTTCAAAGCCCTTCGCAAATTTCATAGCACCCCGATTTGCTATGAAAACTGTGAAATTTTACACCATTTTTTGGTGTTGCTTGAGAGATCCGTGTTCGATTTTTTCTGGACAACCCACAGAAATCAGAAAACTGAACGGTTCTCGAAACGAAAACAAAACCTTGAAAAAAATCATTAAATGTGGAATAATATAAAGTGGAATAAAAATATCTTTATAGGGCGAAACTCGCAAGCCCATATTACACATCAAAGGAGAAAATACGCAAGATGCCACTGGATAGAAAAATACGTTATGGCATGGTAGGTGGCGGACCGGATGCATTCATCGGTGCCGTCCATCGGAAGGCCGCGGCACTTGACGGCGAAATTGATCTCGTCGCTGGCGCGTTCTCATCATCACCGGAAAAGTCGCGTCAACAAGGCAGCGAACTCTATCTCGACGCAAACCGGGTCTACGGCTCTTACAAAGAAATGGCAGAAAAAGAGAGCCAACTGCCCGAAGGCGAACGCATTGATTTCGTCTCAATCGTGACACCGAACCACGTCCATTTCGATGTCGCTAAAACCTTTATTGAAGCCGGGTTCCACGTCGTCTGCGATAAACCGATGACAACAACAGTTGCCGATGCTGAAGCACTCTGTAACCTCGTCAAACAGCACGATGCCGTCTTCGCGCTCACACACAACTACACCGGTTACCCGATGGTCAAGCAGGCACGCGAACTCGTGAAAGACGGAAAACTCGGAGTGCTTCGCAAAATCGTTGTAGAATACCCGCAAGGTTGGCTCGCTACATTTCTGGAAGACGAAGGCGCGAAGCAAGCCGTCTGGCGCACGGATCCTAAGCAAGCAGGCGCATCCTCGTGTATCGGAGACATCGGATCCCACGCCGAGAACTTGGCACACTACATCACAGGACTGGAAATCGAAGAAATCTGTGCAGACATGACCACCTTTGTAGAGGGGCGGTTGTTAGAAGACGACGGGAATTTACTCGTGCATTATGAAAAGGGTGTCCGTGGTGTCCTGTACGCATCGCAAATCTCGGTAGGCGAAGAGAATAATCTACGCATCCGCGTCTACGGCACTGACGCTTCACTGGAATGGCAACAAGAGAACCCGAATTACCTCTCTGTCCGTTTCCCGGACGCTCCCGAACAGGTTTACAAGCGCGGGAACGACTATCTATCGGAGGTTGCCCAACACAACTCACGGATACCTTTCGGACATCCAGAGGCATTTATTGAGGCATTCGCGAATATCTATGTCAACGCCGCACGTACAATCGCAGCAAAAATCGCAGGCGAAGCCCCGGCTGAATTTGACACAGATTTCCCCACCGTCCAAGACGGGGCTCGCGGCGTACATTTCATCAACGCCGCCGTAGAAAGCGGCAAACAGCGCGCTTGGATTGATGCGAGTTATACACCACCTACGTAGTCAAATTCTGTTTTATGTGGTGGATCTATTAAAACGGAAAAGGAGGGGGACTAATGGGAACCTATGGAGACCAACGCCACATCCCTTATGCACCTACGGAAACGGCGGAACTCTACCCTGACTCGGATGGGCAACCTATGGCAGTTAGTGACCTTCACAGACGTATTCTTACGCGGACTTTGGAAGTCCTTGACACCCATTTTGCAGAGAGACCGGAAGTCTACGTCTCTGGTGATATACTCATGTATTACGTAGAGGGTGATCCACGTAAATCGGTTGCACCAGACGTGCTGGTCACTTTCGGGATGGGCAAGAAAAATCGACGGACGTATCTCGTTTGGGAAGAGGGAAAAGTCCCTGATTTCGTGATGGAGTTTTCGAGCAAAGGCACCTATCGCAACGACTTAGGAAGCAAGATGGAACTCTACGCTTCACTCGGAATCCAAGACTATTTCTTATATGATGCCGAAGGTCTATATCTATCATCGCCTATAATGGGTTTTACCTTGGTTGATGGTTCGTATACACCGATCTCGGAAAGTCCAAATCGACGTTTACACTCCACTGCTCTCAATTTAGGCTTCTCTGTGGGTGATGTCGGTTTAGGTATCTACGATCCAGTTGCGGGTACCTGGTTGCAGACACCCGCTGAATCAGCAACCGCACGCGCGGACCGAGAAGCCACACGTGCTGAGCTGCAAATGATACGCGCTGACATGGCTGAATCACGCGCTGATGAAGAAGCTGCACGTGCTGATCAAGAAGCCGGTGCACGCCAGAGAGCCGAGGCAGAACTCGCGGAACTTCGAGAAGAATTCGAACGTTTGAAAGCACAAACCTAATTTCAATTGATAAAAACGTTGCTGTCTCTCTATTTCTCGGAATCGCCAGCACAGCACCGGGCAAAGCATTCCCCTAAAATGGGGTAATCATGAAGGAGTAACACTATTATGGCAAGACCTGTAACACTCTTTACAGGCCAATGGGCAGATTTAACACTCGAAGAAATAGCAGAAAAAGCAAGCAGTTGGGGCTACGACGGCTTAGAACTCGCCTGCTGGGGCGACCACTTTGAAGTCGATAAAGCACTTGCAGACGATAGTTACTGCCAAGGCAGACACGATCTACTCGCGAAATACGGACTCAAAGTCTGGTCAATCAGCAACCACCTCGTCGGACAAGCCGTCTGTGATAATATTGACAGCAGACATCAGGGTATTGTGTCAGAGGCTATTTGGGGCGATGGCGATCCCGCAGGCGTTCAGGAACGCGCCGCTGAAGAGATGAAAAACACAGCGCGCGCCGCCGCAAAACTCGGTGTGAGTGTCGTCAACGGTTTTACTGGCAGCTCAATATGGCATCTTCTCTACTCATTTCCGCCAACTTCACCAGAGCAAATTGATGCAGGGTTTGAAGATTTTGCCAACCGCTGGAACCCGATTTTCGATGTCTTTGATGAAGTTGGAGTCAAGTTCGGACTCGAAGTCCATCCAACTGAAATCGCTTTCGACATCGTTACTGCAGAACGCGCAATCGAGGCAGTCAACGGCAGAGAGGCATTCGGATTTAACTACGATCCGAGCCACCTCGGTTACCAAGGCGTTGACTACGTCGCGTTCCTTGAACGGTTGAGTGACCGGATTTATCACGTCCACATGAAGGATGTCTGGTGGTCAGATACACCGAGGTTAGCAGGAGTGTTCGGTGGACATTTGAACTTCGGTGATGCGCAAAGGTACTGGGATTTCCGATCCATCGGTCGCGGTAATATCAACTTTGAAGAGATTATCCGGGCACTGAACAACATGGGATACGACGGAGCGCTTTCCATTGAATGGGAAGACAGCGGTATGGATCGTGAACACGGGGCACGTGAGTCCTGCAGTGCTGTCAAGGGCTATGATTTTGAACCCTCTGCCGTGGCATTTGATGCCGCATTTGAAGAATAAACAGTTCAGACATTGTTTCGGCGGGCATTTATGCCCGCCGACTTTATAGGAATTATTCATGGCGAAAGGCACAGTTCACTCTTCTGAATCTCGAACCTTTTATGACCGAGGCACAGGAACGCACATCCGACAGGTCACTGCCGCGTCCGCATTGCACCACCATCCGTTCTTTATCATACCGGCGTATGACGACGCGATGCAGCGGTTGATTTTTGTCTCTTACCGAACCGGCACACCACAGATATTCGCTGAGGAACGCGCCACCGGCGAACTTCGCCAATTGACAGACAGACCTGATCTTGGAGAATGGTCTGTGCATCCATCGCACAACGGCGAGGCAGTCTTCTTCACTGCAGGGACAAGTGGATGGCGACTCGATTTAGACACATTGGAAGAACGAGAACTTGTTAATTTTGACGTGGCTTGCAAGTCAAAACTTGCTGTTAAAGGTGCTGCAACGGCGATGAAAGAAGAAGGCATGGTTGCTGCCGCTATGGGAACAACCGCTCTCAGCCACGACGACAAATGGTGGGCAGTCAAATTCAACATCGGTAAGGAAGCCGCACTTGCAATTATAGATACAGATACCGGTGAGCACGACATCATCCTACAACGGGATAGTATTGCGCACCTCCAATTCTGTCCTGATGATGATAACCTGCTCTATTACGCAGGACCGCTTACAGACCGTGTGTGGGTAATTCATCGAGACGGAAGTGGGAATCGTCGCCTCTATACGCAAAATGTCGAAAAGAAGGAGTGGATTACACACGAAACATGGATCCCCGGAACGCGTGAACTCGCTTTTGTCGATTGGCCCCGAGGCGTGAGGTGTATTAACGTTGATACGGGGACAGAACGACAAGTGACATCCTTCAATGCTTGGCACGCCATTAGCAATCCCGCTGGCACACGTATGGTCGCCGATACCAACTTCCCGGACATCGGTATCCAGACTTTCGATCCGCGCGACGGGATTGGCGAACCACAGACATTATGTTATCCCAATGCTTCCTCTATCGGGGAACATTGGAACGGACCTTTCCCTTATGCAGACGGTCCGATTCAGGTGTACGCACCGCAACATACACATCCGCACCCCTCTTTCAGTCCAGATGGACAACATATCGTATTCACATCAGATCGAAGCGGATATGCCCAAATCTACGAAGCAACACTCACTAACACATAGATAGGACTTCGGAAACCTTGATAGCAAAGAAACAGTATTAAAATGAAAACTCTCTTTTACTGAAAACTGAAAACTGAAAACTAAAAAAAAGGAGAAGAACATGCCAGTCGTCATACCGCGCCTCATTGTTGAGGTATTCCAACATATAAATTTCCGAGGCAGAATGGGATACGTCGTAGAGCCTGTTCCATTTACAGCACACATCGGGTTTCAAGACAATATCTCTTCACTTCGTGTCTATAAGGGTCCAAATTTCTCATCAAACCCTAACTATAAGGTAATCCTTCACCAGCATCGCGACTTCCGCGGTAAAAAGTTGGCACTCGGTCCCGGGTTTTATCCGAACTTGCACGATGTCGCTTTCAACTTCGCCGACAGAGTCTCATCAATCAACTTTGGGTCATCGTTAGAGGTCGCTGGACCTGAGTGGGGAACGATCCCACTGATTGTTGACTGCTATGAGCACGTCGAATTCCGCGGCAAAAAAATCTCTATCCTACGTGACATAGCGAACCTGCGCGATCCGCAAGGTGGAACATGGTTTGAAGATCGGATTTCGTCGATCCGCATCTTTAAAGGACCAGATTTCCCACGGGATGGCGCGGAGGTTGTCTTTTACGAACACCCTGATTTTGAGGGTGGCAGTATACCTATCCGTATGGAGCCGAGTGAATATAAAAAAGAGTTGCCGAACCTCCATCTACTCCCCCAAAACTTTGGAGATTCTATCTCCGCTATAAAAATTGAAGGCTGGGCATCCTCTGGTGAATTCACCGAGCTGGTGTTTGAGGATGAATTCATCGGCAACCGCATGCGTCCAGAGTGGCGATGGGACGACCCACAAGGCGGAGGTTCTTGGGCAGAACGGCAAGGCTACTTGGAAATGCGGACTGAACCCGGACAAGACCTTTGGCACGGCAATGGAGGTGGTGGGGATATGAGCGCACCACGCCTCCTCATGAGAGTTCCAGGAGACTTCGCTATCGAAACCCGCATGCGCATCACGCCACAACTCAGGGAACACGGCGGCTTATTGGTTTGGAAAAACGCTAACCGATTCCTACGGCTTGAGAAGACTTCAGGTCCGCACGCGTTTAGAGGCGATGTCCGATTTGAACGGCACGTAGGACGTTCGTTTAACCTACGCGGACGCGGGGCTGGACTTAGAAACGTCCGGGAACTTTTCCTACGCTTGGAGCGGCGCGGGAATCAATTCTCCTCTTTCGCAAGTAGTGACGGCATCCAATGGAAAAGCTGCGGGCAAACCAATGTCGGTATGGGAGAGGCAACGGATGTCGGTTTACACGCGCTGTGTCCCGGAAATATCCCACCGACCCTAACCCGTTTCGACTACTTCCGAGTATTCAAGCGCAGAAGCGAAGTCGCCGAATACCGTCCTGTTAGTGCTGAACAGACAGGTCAAATGTCTGATGAGGAACGTGAACGTCGAAATGCCGACAGGCGTGGACGTGCCATGCGCGACATGTTCTAAACGCATCACGTTTTTTGCTATAGTGACGATATAATTGTTTTGCGTATCCTCATAAATTGGAGTTACAATAAGGAAACCGGAGGTTTCGTGCCTCGGTTTTCTACACCCTATCACCAGATATAAGGAGGACATCATGTGCGTAAAAAACAGCGTCCGTTCTCAGCAAAGACGTTTTGTGAAAAGTCTACAATTCTTCACGATAATCTTTCTCGTACTTGTGCTGCAAGTATGGAATGCACAACCCGCTGGCGCAATCGTCGGGGCAGTTGAAGATGGTTTAATTGCTTACTGGTCCTTCAACAAAGACACCGTAAAAATTAAAACAGAAGCAGCGGATGTCTTGTCAGGACTCGTTGCTGCCGTCCACGGTGATCCAGAACTCGCACCCGCCGCGGATTGCAAAGTCGGCGAGTGTATCCTTTTCGATGGCAGCGTTGACCGGCTCCTTGTCGAAGATTCAAACCCACCGAAAATTGACCGGGATTGGGATGAGATTACACTTGAATGTTGGGTCTATATCACTGCCTTGGATGACAGTTGGAACCGAATTATCTCACTCGACGATATGCCGACAAACAGCGCAGTCGTGAGTCTTTATTACGATGACGATGACAACCAACACGGCTTCTTCGTCAGAGCCGGTGGACAATCTACGCAGGCAGCAAAAGACAATGTACTGAAAGATATTCCGCTTGAACAGTGGCTGCATCTCGTTGGCACGTACGACGGCGCAACGGTTCACTATTATGTGAACGGCAAACAGGAGAAAAGGTACGCCATGAAGGGCGGTAAAATCCCTAAAGGCGGACTCCTCCTCGGTATTGGTGACCGATCAGACGGGTGCGATTGCGATACAATCCAAGGGTATATTGACGAATTCCGAATTTATGACCGAGTCCTCAGCGCAGCAGAAGTTCAGAACAATATGGATGCTACAGGGCTTGATGTCAATCCCTCTGCGAACCATCTCAGCGTCACATGGGGACACATCAAAGCAAGGCGGAGATAGACAACTAAACATGTAAGCCCAAGCATCACGCCGGGCTGAATATATGTTTAGGGGGTTGTTGGTTGTTAGTTATTAGTTGTTGGTAAAGAAGAAAACGCTCATCATAAAGTCTTTCCTCTTAACCAATAACCCTTAACCAATAACTATTAACCATTAAAAGGAAAATCAAAAACATGGAAACAATTGGGATTGGCGTTATCGGATGCGGTGGTATGGGCAGAAGCCTCGCTACAAGTGCACACGCCGTCGAAGGCATAGAAGTTGTATGTGTTAGCGATCTGCAAGAAGCACTGGCAGAAAAACTATCTACAGACCTCAATGCGTCCTACGTATTGGATTACCACGAACTACTCGCCGATGATCGGATTCAAGCCGTGCTGATTGCATCACCGCCTTTTATGCATTCGCAGATGGCTGTTGATGCTGCCAACGCCGGTAAACACGTCTTCTCTGAAAAACCGATGGCACCAACGCTGTCCGATTGTGATGCAATGATCGCCGCCGCTGAGGAAAACGGTGTTAAACTCACTATCGGTCTGGTGTGTCGCTATCACGCAACACACTCCGCAGTTCGCGGAATCGTCCAAAGTGGTGAACTGGGTGCCCCGGCTTGTATGATGGTACATCGGATCGGCGGACCTTGGCGTGGTGGCGGGAGTTATGTCCCGTGGCGACTGGAACGCGCAAAGTCCGGTGGAAGCCTCATGGAAATCAACGCACACGAAATCGACTTTATGCGCTGGACCTGCGGAGATGTCGTCTCCGTTTATGGGGCTGGTGGTCAATACGTCCAAAAAGAGAGCGACTATCCGGATGTTGTGCTTGCTTCCTTACAGTTTGCAAATGGCGCAGTGGGGCTGCTCCACTCCAGCCACATCTCCGCTGTCGGTGGTTATGGCGGACGTGTCGATTGCGAAGGCGGTTCCATCTATTTTCCACAGACTTGGGGCGGTAACGCAACTATCCAGATTAAACCTTTTGAAGGTGATGGACGGCAGATCAAAATTTCAGACATTGAAGTGCCGCCACCCGTGCAAGAAGAAATTCGCGTTTTCGTGGATGCAATCCGGAACGATACACCCCCTCCAATCACAGGGTTAGACGGTCGCGCAGCAGTCGAAATCGCGCTCGCCGCATATCAATCCGTTGAGAGTGGGCAACCCGTTCCACTACCCCTTTAATGGCAAGTGGAGATAGGTGTCAACGCCTAACCTACTTCGCCGAACCGCAAGGAAGTTAGAAAATTAACTAAGGATCGTAAGCCCGAAATGTAATGGAGGGCGACTCTACGGAAAGGTCTGTCAATTTCCGAATTACGCCCATTGAACCGCAAGGAAAGTTAAAAAAATGAAGATTTCAGTCTGGGATGGTGGACTTTCAGATAGCTACCTTAAACAGGTTACACAGCTCGGTGCGGACTGCATCGATTTTGGAAACGATGGTGCTTTCCCTGGTGTTAACGAACAGGGTTACCCCGACTTGGACGAGTTACTGAAAATCAAAAAACGGATCCGTTCTTGGGGACTCGACATCAACCGCGTAACACTTCCGAACATCACAGAGAAGTTTATGACCGGGCAATCCGATAGTGAAAAGGAACTGGAGAACACTTGCAACGCATTGCGTGTCTTCGCTGAAACCGGTGTGCCGATTGCACGCCAACGGTTCTGGGGCGATACGTTTGACTATCTCATGACGCGCTATTCCGCCGTGCATAGAGGTGGATATACCTCACGCGGCGAAAGCCGTGCCGCAACCAAGAACCCGCCAGACACACCGACGATGGAGACACTTGACGAATGGTGGAAACGTTTCACCGAAGTCTACGGCGCGCTTGTGCCTATTGCCGATGAACACGACATCAAGCTCGCTATCCATCCGTCAGACGTACCGAATCCAGACACCCCGCTCGGCAGCCTCGGTTTCCATCGGGTCATTGATGCCTTTCCGAGCAAGAACGTCGGCTACCTTTACTGCTGCGGCACCCGTGCTGAAGCAGGCGGCAGCACCATTGTCCTTGACGAAATCAATAACTACGGACGCAAAGGACGTATCTTTATGGTTCACCTGCGGAACGTGCGTGGCAGTCTCGCGACAGCAGGTGCGTTTGAAGAGACGCTCCTCGATGACGGTGATATGAACGTCTTCAAAATCATCCGAGAATTACAAAAGGTCGGATTTAATGGATGCATCAACGCTGACCACATTCCAAGGTTAGAAGGCAATGTCGGGTTAGCCTATTCGGTCGGTTACATCAAAGCACTGTTCGCGGCGTTGGTCGGATAATCTTTAAATCTACACGTGTACACGGTAGAGCCTCTTACCCCTCAAAATCAAGACAAGTGGGATGTTGTCATTCAGCAATGTCCGAACACGACTGCCTTCCAAAGTCTCGCGTGGCGAGATGCTTTAGCGGGCGCGTTTAGACAACTCACCCCGGTCTATACGCTCATTAAGCAGGAAGATTCAATAGTAGGCGGATTGCCCGCCTTCGTCTTTCAGCCGATACCGGGTATCCGTTTGTGGCACTCTATGCCGTGGAACCTGTTCGGCGGTGTCCATCTTATGGATACCACGCATGTAAATCCCGAAGCACTGATAACACGCATTGAAACCGAAGCAGCAAAAAAAGGGTGGTGTGAAATCCGTTGGACCTTGTCTCCAGAGCATACCGCAACCTATGGTGATGCTTTCACCAAATCGGGCTACGAAGAGACGAACCATTTCACACATCTTTTGAAAACAGATGGTGATGTTGATACGCTCTGGCACGCCTATAACAAACGGGTGCGAGGGGCAGTTCGGAAAGCAGAGAAATCGGGGGTGGAAGTCACAGACACAGATAGTGAAGCGGCGTTATCCACATTCTATGACATGTATCTCATGACAGTAAAGCGGTTAGGAGGCACACCGAAATCGCGTGTCCTCATGCAGACGCTTCTCCAGCGGAAAATAGCCAAACTTGCTATCGCTACATATCGCGACACAATCATCGCAGGACTCCTCTATCTGCGTTTCAATCGGATCGTAACGTTGTGGTGTGAGGCATCTGTACCAGCATTCTTGAAATATCGTCCCAACAACGCTATTTTTCATTATATCATCACACAAGCGTGTCGTGAAGGATACGAATGGGTCGATTTTGGTGCATCGCCGCCGGAAAACACAGGGTTAATCGCACACAAAGAGCAGTACCGGGCAACCCAAACAGATTTTGCCAGTTACGCAAAGGTCGTTTCACCCCTGAAAAGGGCATTGTGGACCCAAAGTGAAGGCGCACTCCGCCAAATTTACACGTGGATGCAGTAGCGGAACATACCCAATAACGAAAAATTCCGATACTGTATGTTCTCATCAGAAACCCGATTTTGACATCGGAAAAATCGGAGCAGAAACCCAATAGTTAAAAATATAAAAATATGGAAACTACTCGTAAACCCAATCTAATTTTTGTTTTCGGCGACCAGCACCGCCAATGTGATGTCGGGTGTGCAGGCAATCCACAAGTGCAAACTCCGGCTATGGATCAACTCGCACAGGAAGGGATGTTTTTTCCCAACACCTTCACCAACGTCCCGATATGTGTGCCTGCACGTGGATGCCTCATGACAGGCAAATACCCGTTGAACCATAAAGCCGTCTCCAACGACCTGCCGCTTCCGTTATCCGAAACAGGTATTGCGGAGGTATTCAAAGCGGACGGCTATGAGACCGGCTACATCGGCAAATGGCACCTCGGCGGTATGCCGAGAGACAAGTTCATCACGCATGAGATGCGCTTCGGTTTCGATCATTGGGTCGGATGGAATTGTCATCATAACTATTTCAATGCACCCTACCACGATTCTGACAGGAATCAGATGCAGATTGAAGGCTACGAACCCGACTTTCAAACCGATCAAGCGATTCAATACTGCCGGGATCACGTTGATGAGCCCTTCTGCCTCTATATGAGTTGGGGACCACCACATAATCCTTATGAACATGTCCCTGAACGCTACAAGGAGATGTATCCACCGGAGGAGATCCAGTTACGTCCGAATGCAGTAGACACGCCTGCAACACGGAAAGACCTCTCCGGCTACTACGCGCACATCACGGCTTTGGATGAAAATCTCGGACGCTTGATGGCTGCACTCGACGAACTCGGTATCGCCGACGACACGATCCTCGTCTATACATCCGACCACGGGGACATGCTCGGCAGCCACGGACATAACAGAAAAGAGCGTCCTTGGGAGGAATCGAGCCGTATTCCGTTCATGATCCGCTGGCCCCAGAGAATACCCGCAGGTGTCACCCGTGATACTTTGCTAAGCCTCGTCGATTTTATGCCGTCTATGCTATCCTTGTGCGATCTACCGGTCCCAGAAGGTGTCGAAGGTATTGACCTCTCAGAAGCGATGCTTGGCAACACTATTGATGAACCACAATCTGTTTTCCTTGGTGTACCCTTACACGGCAGCGAAGGCTTCCATTTCGGTATCCGAGAGTGGCGGGGTGTCCGAACGCATCGCCACACTTATGCACGCCATTTCGACGGCTCAGGCTGGCTCCTTTACGATAACGATAACGACCCGTATCAATTGAACAATCTCATAGACGATGCAGATTCACAGGAACTTCGAGCAGAATTAGAAGCAGATCTCCAACAGTGGTTAAACCGAGTCAACGATCCATTCCTACCCGGAATTGAACACATCCGACAACTCGGTCTATCTGAACTCTGGAACATCAGCGAGCAGCGATTCGGCGGAGGAAAACCCCGCTGGGCATAATTTTCAATTTTCTGTAGGAGCGAGTGTTTCTGCTTGGGGTGTTTTTGCTTGGGTGTTTCTGCGGATTTCTGCGTATTTCTTGTCGCTCGCGATCTTCACTGATGGTTTCCGTTTTTTGTAGGAGCGAGTTTTGCTCGCGATCTGTTACCGAAATATCTACGTGTTTTATGTTTTATCACGAAACTAATACCATTTCTGATTCTGTTTGCCTCTTATGTAGCATAGACTGTTAGTCTGTGCTCTGGTATTCCACCGTACTTCATAACATGCCGTAATGCGACAACACTGTTTAGAAATGGTATAACATAGGAGATATTAACCTATGACTGATGAAGAAAAATTTCGATTTGACTTGAGCGGATTCCTCGTGCGTCCCGCGATCCTCGAACGCGATGAAGTAGATGCAATCGTTGATCAGATTGACCGGATGCATCATAACAAAGAATCCTTACCACCGGAACACCGTGCCGTACCGGGGGGTCCCGCGAGTGTTCTGATTGATCACCCTAAAGTCCTTGATGTCCTACACGAAATCATCGGACCCGAAGTCCGGTTAGAAAGCTGCTTCTCTGTCTGGCGCGAAAAAGGACAGCGGCACGGTGAACTCCACGGTGGTGGACCGAGACAGGCAGATCCAATCTTCGGGTATCGCGTCAACAACGGACAGATCCACGCTGGAATGGTGCGCGTTGTCTTTGAACTGACAGATATTTCCAAAAACGATGGGGCAACGCACTTTATAGCCGGTAGTCACAAATCCAACTTCCCGATGCATCCTGACCATATGTCGTTAGAGGACGGGAAACGGAGTCCGTTCCTGATGAACTACGAATGTCCCGCTGGCAGTGCAATTTTCTTCACGGAAAACCTGTGTCACGCCGGGCCCATCTGGCAACGCGAGACACCGCGTGTCGCAGTACTAAACGCTTATGCGCATCTCGCAACACATTGGCACCGGCTACGGATTCCGCCTGCAGTGCTGTCCGCGCTACCTCGTGAAAAGCAGGCATACTTCCGTGAACCGTGGATCGCGGATTTCCGTACGCGACCAGCAACGCGAAACACAATTGAGCGATTCCTTGACAACGACGAACCACCTGTTAATACCGATCACAAACCGTGATTTAAAATGAAGATATGAAAAAACGCGTCCTCATTATCGGTTGGGATTGCGCCGCTCCGGAACTCGTCTTTGACGCATTCAGAGACGATATGCCCAATACGCATCGCTTGATGGAAGAAGGTATCTACGGCGAATTGGAGAGCACAATCCCACCTATCACTGTCCCTGCTTGGATGTGCATGATGACCAGCCGCGATCCCGGCGAACTCGGCATCTACGGCTTTCGCAACCGTAAAGACTATTCCTATGATGCCTTGACGATTGCCAACGCGCACGCCGTGAAGGTCCCAACACTCTGGGATCTGTTAGGACAAGCGGAAAAAAAATCGGTTGTTCTGGGCGTACCGCTCACCTATCCCGCCAAACCGTTTCCGGGGTGGATGGTTACCAGTTTCCTCACGCCTGACCGCAATTCGCAGTGGACTTTCCCAAGACGACTGTCGCGGGAGATCACGCAAGTCGCCAGCGATTACATGATTGATATTCCAAACTTCCGAACGGATCGGCGCGCCGAACTGGAACAGCAACTCCTCAAGATGACCACTGAACGTTTCAAACTCGCACGCCATCTGCTTGAAACAAAGGATTGGGATTTCTTTACAATGGTTGAGATGGGTTCCGACCGACTCCATCACGCGTTCTGGCGGTTCTGGGATAAAACGCATCGGAAATATAATCCGAATTCGCCGTTCTCAGAAACAATGCGGAACTACTATCGCGCACTCGATGCAGAACTCGGAGAGACGTTAGCGTGCGTTGATGAAAACACCACTATTATAATTGTCTCCGACCACGGTGCAAAACGGATGGACGGCGGTATCTGCGTCAACGAATGGCTCCAAAAATACGGTTATCTGACACTCAAAACGAAACCGAAAGGAATTACGCGATGGACACCAGAGATGGTAGACTGGGAAAAAACTAAGGCGTGGGGAGAAGGTGGATATTACGGACGAATTTTTATAAACGTTGAAGGCAGAGAACCGCACGGAGTTGTCAGCGAGAGAGACTATGAAAATATTCGTGATGAATTAAAAGCACAACTTGAAGTCATCGTAGACGAAGATAACAACAATATCAACACGCGGGTCTTCAAACCTGAAGAGGTTTACCGAGAATGCCGAAACATTGCCCCCGACCTGATCGTCTACTTCGGTAATCTCTTTTGGCGTTCAGTAGGAAGTGTCGGATACAACAGCATCTATACTTATGAAAACGATACCGGTCCCGACGATTGTAATCACGCAGAGAACGGTATTTTCATTCTCAAACCCGCATCGCAACCTTCTGGATCACGACAAATAGGAAACGTCCCCGCTAAAAGCATATACGACATCGCGCCAACAGTGCTAAAAGAATTCGGCATCGACATCCCAGAAGCGATGCAAGGGAAACCGATTTAAACGTAGGACTCACACATTCCATTTTAAAGTCCCCCTGATAAGGGGGATTTAGGGGGTTTAAAGGACGGAAATTGCCGATTTAGACGGTCACTGCATTCACAATCGCCTCCGCAACAACCTCCGCAGCCAAGATTCCAACAGCATTTACACTGCTGCCAGTGTGCGCACCTGTAGCAAGTGAAAAAAGCGTATCCCCATCAAACATCGTATGTGAAGGTCGTATCGCACGCGCCATTCCGTCGTGTGCCATCTCTGCGACCCGATTCACCTCCGCTGGCGTAAGTGTTGCGTTTGTTGCCACGACACCGATCGTCGTGTTTGTTCCCTGAACCAAATTCGCATCCAAAAGCCGTCCAGTGATGTCCACAAAACTGCCATCTTCTTTCCCGCCTGCAACAACCTCACCCGTCTCTGAATCCACAACGTTCCCAAGCGCATTCACAACCATAATTGCAGCGACAATCAACCCTGAATCAAGATATTTGCAAGCCGAGCCGACACCCCCTGGAGAGGACGTAACGCCCGGTGCTTTGCCGACAGTAGCACCCGTGCCTGCCCCAATAGCACCCATCGTCACCGGCTCATCTGTCGCATTAAGACACGCCTGATACCCCATCTGCCGATCCGGACGCACCTTTGCATCGCCAACTCCCAAGTCAAAAATAACGGCAGCAGGAACAATCGGCACGTGAACGGGACCTACCTGAAAACCGACATTCTGTTCCTCAAGATATTGAACAACACCACCAGCAGCATCCAATCCAAAGGCACTGCCACCTGTCAGTAGCACCGCATGTGCTTTTTGAACCAAGCGTCCCGGACGAAGGGCATCCGTTTCACGTGTCCCCGGCGCAGCACCACGCACATCAACGCCTGCCGTTGCACCTGCCGGACAGAGAACAACCGTACATCCCGTCCGAGCAACCGCATTGGTGGCATGCCCGACCTTAATGCCTTCAATCGCTGTGATTGTCTGATTCATGGATACCATAAGAATTTCACGATAGTTGTTTTTTTGAAAATTACTATAGCGGATTCCGATTATATCTGCAAGAGATATTACATTCAGAATGTATAGACTACATCCGAAGATGCTGCTATAATGTAATTCGTCTAATCTGAGTTGCTGTTTGTTGTCCTATCAAATTTCAAAGGATCTTGGTGCCATGAAACATATTTGCGTGCTTTTTGCATTTCTCATTGTTTTATTAAGTTGTTCGCTGCCAGAATCGGTGGAAATGCCCGATGCCAATTTAGCCGCAGCCGTGCGTGAGGCGTTAGACTTAGCTCCAAATGCACCTATCATGGCAGAGGATTTGAAAGAATTAGGATCCCTGCGTGCTACATCAAAGGGTATCACAAACTTAACAGGACTCGAAAAAGCGACAGGTTTAACACACTTAAATCTTTATGGGAATAAAATTGTAGAGATTGCACCAGTAGCAGGATTAACACAATTGAAGTGGTTAGACCTCTATGGCAATCGAATCAGCGACATTACACCACTTTCGGAATTAGAACAACTTGAGTGGCTACGACTTCATAGTAATCAAATCCGGGACATCACGCCTCTCACCAAATTAAAGCAGCTTGAGGTCTTAGGATTCTCTTTCAATCAAATTAGTAACATCCAACCACTGGCTGAATTAAAACAGTTAAAGAGACTATTCATCAATAATAATCAAATTGTAGACATTACATCGCTCACAGGACTGATACAACTTACACATTTAGGGCTTAGCAGTAACGAAATCACAGATATCGCACCACTTACTGGGTTGACCCTACTTACAGAGTTAAGGCTTAACAAAAATGAAATCCGTGATACTACACCACTCTCGGGATTAGAAGACCTCAGAATGCTATCGCTTGATGATAATGAAATCGCAGACATTACACCACTCACAGAATTGATACAACTTAGAGAACTATACCTTGCTCGGAACCAAATTAGTCACATGCCTAAATCCATTGAGTTGATGCATCTGAGACTTTTAAATCTTCAAGAGAATCAACTCAACGACATCACGCCTCTTGTTGGATTGACGAGGTTGAAGTCCTTAAATCTCTGGGGCAATCAAATTGCGGACACCCTACCACTTGCGAGGCTTCCACAATCCACTGACGTGTGGCTTGAAGAGAACCAGAGAAATTTTTTACGTAAAAGTGGGGACTCAACTGAAGAGATTAGACCGATCCACGGACTTCACGAATAGATTCCGATCTTGAAACTGAACACAGAAATTAATCGCTAATCAAGGTATTGAGAAAGAAG
This sequence comes from Candidatus Poribacteria bacterium, assembly GCA_965208735.1. GTDB lineage: Bacteria > Poribacteria > WGA-4E > WGA-4E > WGA-3G > WGA-3G. The sequence continues at coordinate 5,279,937 of CBDBPM010000002.1, read as the reverse complement.
GAGGATATAGGTATGACAAAGTTAGCAATTAATGGCGGTGAACCGCTTGTCAAAGGCGGCTTAGGGAAGAGTTGGCCCATCTTTGATGAGACCGAAGAGAACGCACTTTTAGAAACCTTACGGAGCGGGGCATGGAACCGACGCGAGAAAGTCGATGAAGCCGGCGAGAAGTTCGCCGCGTTTCAGGACGCAAAATACGGAATTCCACTTGCCAATGGGACCGTAGCGTTACAGTGTGCACTAAAGGCTGCAGGCATCACAGCGGGAGATGAAGTCATCGTTCCTGCACTCACATTTGTGGCAACAGGGACATCGGCTGTCTGCGTCAATGCCGTGCCGGTGATTGTCGATGTAGATCCACTCACCTATAATATCGCACCTGATGCAATCGAGAAAGCCATTACGCCACGGACACGGGCAATCGTTCCAGTACATAACGGCGGCTATCCAGCAGATATGGACGCGATTATGGAAATCGCCGAAACCCATAATCTCATGGTAATCGAAGACTGCGCGCACGCACACGGTTCACAATGGCGTGGAAAAGGGATGGGGTCAATCGGGCATCTCGGTGCGTTCAGTTTCCAGATGGGGAAAACGCTTACCTGTGGCGAAGGTGGGATGGTGATAACAAACGACGAAGAACTCGCTGGGAAGGCAGGTAGTTTCGCACAGTTGAATATGCGGATGACAAACTTCCAAGCGACACTCCTGTTGTGTCAACTCGAACGGTTTGGCGAACAGGTCGAGACGCGCGAACGAAACATAGCCTACCTTTCTAAAGGTATGGAAGGGATAGACGGACTTCATCCGATCCCACGCGACGCGCGTGTCACGCGATGGTGTTTCTACTATTGGGATTTCCGATTCGTCTCCGAGGAGTTCGGCGGTATTTCACGCGGTCGGTTCATGGAAGCACTTAGTGCAGAGGGCGTTTCGTGTGGTGTTGGTGCGCACGGTGAACCTATCTATAACGAAGGTCCTTTCGGTAATCCAGAGTTGTTTGATCAGTTGGGTTTACCCCGCAGGTATCTCGGAGACCAAGCGATCGACTACAGTACGCTCAATTGTCCAGAGGCAGAACGCGTTTATCGCGATGAGGTCTGCAGTTTCGGACATTCTATGTTCTTAGGCGACACAGACGATATGCAACTGATTTTAGATGCGTTCCAAAAAATTCGGACGCATGTCGATGAACTGTAACTTATGATTGTTGCCCAAAAGTAGCCGTTGCAAACACTTCCCGTAGGTGCTTAGATCGTAGGTTGGGTTGAACGGATGCCACCGAAACCCGTCAAATCATAGAGAAACGTACGCGTTCCATATACACTACATCTACCATAGACCGAGTGAAACCCAACTTTACTAAATTGACTCTCTGGCAGACATTTTCCAAATACCTAAGAATGCGAGAAGCGATAGATTTGGAAAGAGAAGGGGCGCGAACAGAGGCGCGCCATAGAGGAATTTATCCATCTGTGTAACCCCTGAGGCTTGCAGATCTACCGTCAGATGCAAGAAGAACCCCGCAATACCAACGATGAAGTTGATTCCTAAAACAATGACACAGAACCTAAGGAAAGTGCGCTGGTGAGGAACAAAAAATAGCGTTGCCAAACATCCGACAGCGATAGCACTCGTAAACACGGGCAACCATTCAGATGGATTGAAAAATCCGTTTTGCGCGTGGTCGAAAACCGAGAGAATAAAATTACCGCACCACCCGAAACCTGCCATAAATACGACCCATTGTGCCCATTCTAAATCCGTATCACGGATCATGCCGTTCATGATTAAAAGCAGCCCTACGCCTGTAAAAGCCAACGGTGCCACAAACGGAGCCGTGTAGACAATGTGCTTGAGGGTCAAATCAGAGAAGAATTCGCTGCCGAGATGAAAAAACATGCCAGAGATGCCGATACAGACAGCACCCCACCCAACGCCGAACCGACACCACTCTCTCCACCGTCCTTTTTTCCTAAAAAGTATGAGCGCGAGCAGTACGGACGCACCTAACGAAAAGTAGAAGGGTATCCATTCCGCAGAATGTGCAAATGCGTTGACGGAGTGCGCTAAAAACACGTCAAGTGCCAAAAACGCAAGGTTCGCAATAATGAAAAAGTCAAGTAGTTTGGCAGCCAGTCCCTTACGGTTTTGCAGCATCTTCTCTGAGTTCTTGGGCAATTCTTTTCAACTCCGTCATCTTCAACAAAAGCTCATAATTTCCGTGCCACTGGACAAAATCCGCTCCACCCATGAACGCGCCGTGTTTTGCTGTCCGACCGTAATAGTGCCACAGATCGAAGTAGAGAAATTCGATAGGTTCATCAAAAGGCGTTTCTGTCAGCAATCCCTCTTCACGCAGCGATTTCATCAGTGCCACTGCTTCCAAAATTTTACGGTTGGTATCAGCGACAACACCTTCAGCCTCCTGATAGTAAACCTCTACCTGTGAACTCGCATGGCATTTTAAACACGTCTCCTGCATCGCGTCTTGACCTTGCTGATAGGTCGGACGTTTCTCAGAGACCGCCGCAAATAGCCAATACGAGAGCCGTTCGGTTGTATCGTGCGTCACATTCAAGCCATCTAAGCCGCTCAAATGGCACGTCACACATGTCGGTACTGTCATATCTGCTGTCGTGAGCGCTTTCGGTGGTGCTTTGAGATTCATCTCCGATTTTTGCGCATTGTAAAGCACGCCGTGCTTCGATTCATGGTAGATTTCAATCTGTGAATGGTCGGGTCCCATGTGGCACTGCCCACAGGTTTCCGGCTCCCGCGCCAGCGCAACCGAGCTTGAATGCCGCGCATGGCAGTCGGTACACGTCCCGATAGAGCCATCTGGATTCGGCTTACCTATGTCGTGGCACCCCAAGCATCCAACGTCAATAGCACTCTCTCCCTCTGCTATGGCTAAAGGATTCGCAGGACGCTCCACCGCACCCTTGTGGTATTTTTCAGCGAAGGCGATCTGTTCTGCTGTAAAGTCTTTCGCACCTGATACCGCTGCCCAAGCCGGTGCAGCGTGTCGGCTTCGGAGAAACTGTGTATACTCGGTTGTATGGCACTCGCTACAATTTTTCGCCGTGAGATGCTTCGCGATTGTAAAACTTCGATGTGCTTGTGTTTCCTGATTTTCGACAGCTCTGTGGCAATCCAAGCAACTTACACCCTGCTTTGCATGCTCGCTCCGTTCATATTGGTGGACAATCGCAGACGTTTCCCGGCGATGGCACTCGGCGCACTTCCCTGTCGCACGCACAAAATCAGCACTCGGCTGCTCTACTTCCATCGCAGGACGTCTCCCATTCAGGATGAGCACAACAGTAATCAGGGCTGCCCCAAGAAATACTGAAATGAAGATAGATTTAAATGATGTCATATTAAGTGTATAGATTCCAATTATATATCTACGTCCTAATGAGAGACTTTACCGCCAATTACAATCAGGAATACGCTATCTTCACTGGCATGAACCGAGTGAAGGACATCGCCTGTGAAGGTAACCCCTTCACCCTGTTCAAGCACTATCTTGTCAGTGCTTGATGTGAATATGATCTTTCCCCCAAGCGTAACGACGACCGCAGCAGCCGGTGCTGAATGCTCATCCAATGTCGTTCCGGCTTTCATAACGATCAGAACCAGTGTCAGTTCATCGCCGCGGGCTAACGTCAACGACGCTCGACCTGACGAAGCGAATTCGGCTTCTTCCATGAGATTTTCAGCCATAGACATAAACGGAAACGCCTTGGTGAATGTCGTATTCAGATCTACGGGTCTGTAAGGTCTTTCATAGGATGTATTCATTGTGTTCTCCATAATTTGAGTGTGAAAACAGATGGTAGTGGCATTTTATCTTGTGTTTAGTGATATATAAAGCAGCAAATCTCTGTGACTATTCTATCACAGCACTTCGGCTTTTTCAACCTAATCAGCAGTGTTTGTGTAGCCACAGTACACTAATCCATAAAATCAGTATTGAAGGGTGTTACGCGCGGTTGGGGAACCACATCTGCTAAGGGGAGGGTTGGCGAGGTTTACAACCTCGCCATTGAAAAAGGAACTTCGACCATTACTATTAATAACCGCGTTTTACCTTTGCCCAAGTGGTTGAAAGCTTATCCGCCGGATCAACAGCAAAGGTTCCTGAAATATTTTGATTAACTTCTGCTTCGGTGAGTGCCTTGTCATAAGCGCGAATGATTGCGAATGATCCGTTAAAAGTCCGGCGACGTTCATCATAAGAGTTCGCACCGATTGAGATGTCGTTTATCGGTAACGTCTTATCGAACTCAAAGCCGGGTTGTTCGCTAACCTCTTTACCGTCTTGGTACGCGACAATTGACTTACCGCTCGTTCCGACGATGGCTAACCAGGTCCACACGCCTTCTTCAAGTTTGATGTTAAGGGGTTGAACACCTTGCTTCCCACCCTTGGCATGGATAGAGGTATCGAGACTTTGACCACCAACGATCCAGAGACGAATCCCCTGCTTGCCTTCCCTTGGACTGTTCTGGAAACCGGCGAAATGATGTTCTTCAACAAAGAAATCGCCGTTGCGTCTACAAAGGAATTCCAACGTCCAGTCCTCAAAAAACAGAGGCGTGTTTTTGGCTGGCGGACCGCCAAAAGTTTGAAGGGATTCCTTAGTTGTGTAATATTTCACGTTCTCTTGATTGATACCGAGTGCCGGAATTTTTATTGCGCCTTCTTCGAGTGTCGGTGCTTTATCCGCCTCAAGCAATTCGCCACCTTCAGTGCCCAGATTTTCCCAAGCTTTTGGATGGGCAGGGTTGTCAGAGGCATCAAGATACAGGACAGGATCAGCAACAACATTCGCAAATGCAGTCATGCCCGCAATTGCGAAGAAAAATATCGTAGTGTAGATTAACGTAACAGTTTTCATCTAACGTACCTCCTAAAGTAATCTGATAACAATTCTAATCAATCATTGAATACGCTTCATGTATTCGTCGTGTTTCCCGATCCACACCCAGACGAAAACGCCTGCATCTTCAAGTGCTAAAGCACGATATTGCTGGCTGATTCGTGCAGACCAATATCTACCGACCTTCTTGAAATTCAAGGATGGATGTGTGGGATCCTGCTTCAACATCTCAAATTTCTCGTTAGCGATTCGTTGAATTTCGGATGGAAGATTTTGATAATATGTCCAAAAATCCCGGCGTGTTTTATAAATCTGTGCACCTATCTGCCCGCAAATCCTCAAGTGCTTCCTCAGCAAGCTGATCTAATTTTCCGGCTTTCACGTCTGCTTCGAGCTGCCTATCCCATGCCTCCCAATCAGATTCTAAAGTTTCATAAAGTCTATCTTCGAGAGTTTTCAACAATGCCGCTTTCGTATGTTCTTCGCATTTCACCTTGGGGTACTCTTGTATCCAACCGATCCACCCGTTGCCGTTTTTTTGGAATTCGGCGGTATAGATGTCTCCATAATCGGGATTCTGGAATTTAACGGTCTGAATTTGTGCCATTTGTACCTCCTTGCGTCAAGTTTGTATAAGTTTATTATAACTGATAAAAATAGTCTTGTCAAATCTTTTGGGTCCGCTTGCGAAAGGCAAAATCGCGCCCTGTGTATCAACTACCGCGGGAATCTTAACGGAACGTCCAATGTTTCTGGGAATAAACACTCGGTGTCATTACACGGTTGATAGGTGAGTTTCAATGTAATTGGAACGTTCTTCTTGCGCGTTATATTCGGTTTCTTTTTGACTCGTAGCGAAATCGAAAGGCTTTTTTCATAGATGTTCAGCGGATCGTTACTAAATTCAAAACGCGTGGTTTTACCTTTCGGGTACGTTATATCAACAACCTCTACCGGTGCATTCGCATCTAATTCAACGGTTGTCGGGATCAGATTATCTTGACCGGCAGGGTTGGCGTTAATGTGCCAACCGGCAGCGATTTTAAGCTGAAGCTCCACGTTGAAAACTGCAGCATCTTTCCGTTTAACTTTAGCAGTTGCGGTTACGATTGATGAGTCGGAGGCATCTTGATCCGCTTCCGGCGTTAGGTAATCGTTAAGGGCAAAGTGCATATACATGAAAGATGATGGACTTTGTGCCATCGACTCTGCAAAGGGGCGCAAAGTCTTCTCAGCGTAATCCCGATAGTCTGACCCCAGTGCTAATAGATTTTTAACTGCGACGGCGTTGCCAGACGGAATTGCAGAGTCATAAGGTTTCTTGGTCCGCACAATGAGATGTTTCGCATCCGCTTTCGTGTAATAGAATCCGCCGTTTTTATCATCCCAGAAAAGTTGAATCATCTTATCGGTGAGTGTGCGTGCCGAATCCAGCCACTGGTCCTCACCTGTAGCCTCATACAATCCGAGCAGACCACGGACAAAAAAGGCGTAATCATCAAGATACGCATCCTGCTTAACAACACCAGCCGTATAGGTGTGCCACAATTCACCGTCTGGTTTTTGTAGGGTGTCAAGAATAAACGCAGCCGCTTTTGATGCTGCGGAGAGATAACGTTCCTCACCCAGCACTTGATAACCGTAGGCGAGTGCGTCTATCATCAAACCGTTCCAGTTCACAATGATTTTTGTATCCAGCAACGGATATTCGCGTTCAGAACGTGCCGTCAAAAGTTTTTCGCGTGCTGTTGACAAACCTTTCACAGAAGTCTCTGCTTCTGACCCTTCAGGGACATAGAGGACACTGTTACCTTCAAAGTTGCTCCCCTTATCCACGCCATAAACTTCATTGAAGCGGGATGCGTCTTCTTTTCCAAGGGTTTTCTGGATTTCATCGGCAGTCCAGACGTAATATTTCCCTTCTTCGGCATCCGTTTCAGCGTCCAATGCCGAATAGAAACCGCCTTCTGGGGCAGTCATTTCTCGGAAAATGTAACTGAAGATCTCTTCAGCAACGCGTCGGTAACGCGGCTCTTGCGTCAACTGATAAGTCTGAAGATATACTTTCGCAAGTTGCGCGTTGTCGTAAAGCATCTTCTCAAAGTGCGGGATGAGCCATTTTGCGTCAACAGAATATCGGTGAAATCCACCGCCGATTTGGTCATACATTCCACCGTAAGCCATCATATCCAGCGTCCGTGTTACCATTTGCAAAAGTGATTCATTTTCTGTGGGAGGGGTTTGTAACCCCGATTCTCTCGATTCATCTTTTGTAGGAGGGGTTTGTAACCCCGATTCTCTCTGATATTCACTCAGCAGGAATTCGAGATTAGCAGGACTTGGGAATTTCGGCGCGGTGCCAAATCCACCGTATGCGTGGCTATAGGCAGTTCGGAGATAGTCCAATGCTGCAGTAGTAAGGGATCTGTCAAGTGCTCTTGCACTGAGTGCAGTGAACCCGCGGCTCGTTGCCATCTCAATCGTTCTTGAAATCTGGTTTGCGGATTCAATGACCTCCGCTTCTCGCGTTACCCACGCTTCATGCACCGCATCAAGGATCGTCGGAAACCCGGGTCTACCCGGCGTATCTGTAGGTGGGAAATAGGTGCCAGCGTAAAACGGCTTTAAATCGGGGGTGAGGAAAACGGAGTTGGGCCAGCCACCGCGTTGAACCAGCAGTTGCGTCGCTGTCATATAGATTTCGTCAAGGTCTGGACGTTCTTCCCTATCGATTTTGATATTGATGAAATTCTCATTCATCACCGCGGCGATTTCTGGGTTTGAGAAGACTTTCCGCTCCATCACATGGCACCAATAGCACGTGGAATAACCGACAGAGAGAAAAATTATCTTGTTCTCTTTCTTCGCGAGTGCTAACGCCTCATCGTTCCACGGATACCATTCTACAGGATTGTGTGCATGGAGGAGCAGATACGGGCTGGTTTCATGGATAAGCCGATTCGTCCACTTCCATGAACCGTCTGGGTTTTTAAGTGCAGCTTCATCAGCACTTGTTGTCCACGCCATATTAAGCAGGAGAATACATCCTAAAAACAATTGCCGACTAATTTGTTTCATGGTGTTCTCATTTCACGCCCAGTATGAAGGCGGATATTCTAATTTCTCTATCAGCTTGCTACTGCTTCTTTTGAAGCAACAGGTTTTTGCGGCAAGCGGTTGAATTCTTGGCACGTTAGGAGATAGTCATCAACGGATTCTTCAAAAGCGACACGAATCTCTTCCAAAGAATCACCGTGAAAACTGACTATATCACGGATACCCACAAGATCCCCGATGAAACAATCGTCTTCTTCGCTATAGACAATTTGAGCAGTATATTCTTTATACGTCATTGTAATCATGGTGTTATTCCTGCCTCTTATAGAAAACGTTCTATTTATTTTATTCCAAAGTGGTTCATTTGTCAAGGACTATTGGACACTCATTCAGAGCGATTCAGTTCACCATCCTTCGCTCTAATTTTTACGCCAGACCCGGTAGGTGCGGTTCCTAACCCGAACCATAAGTGTCAATTTTAGAAAAAATAACTGCCTCGGTCCCAGATCCGGTAGGTGCGGTTTTGCGGTATACGCACCCAAATTTTGCCCACACGCGGAGACCAAATTTGTCTTTGCTTTACATTTGCGATCTGCATTCCTAACCGAACCGGATTTTACGCAGAAACCTTGGATACTTCAAAAATCTCTTGAGTCCCGTAGGGACGGTATATTTATAGAAAGACGTTGAAAAAAACAATTTAGCCCTGTAAGGGCGGCATGTTTATATGGGTGGTCTATAAAACGCCACCGAAAATTACTGAATTGACACCTATGGTGGGGTTAGGAAACCGCACCAGATTGTGAAAAGTGTAACACAAAATTATTTGAGGGAAACAGGTAATGTGTCTTTTGGAGTTATCGCAAGCGATTGACTTATAAATCAATAGAACTTACACAATTCCGTTATGAAACTCAGCCACAGTTGGATGATAGAAGTACAAGTAGACTTTTGTGTAAGTCCTACTAAACTGATTATTGCACAAGTGCCTGTTGTGCAATAGCACGTCCGTGTTCCGTTAAGGTCAGTAGCGTCTCATCTCGCGAGACACATCGGTTATTCAACGCATATTTCACGACTTGGGTTGTAAAGACAGGGTCCCAACTGAGATGCTCGTGAAGGTGTGCGACCGCTGACTCCGCTTCTGCTTCAGGAAGTCCTTCGTGATTAAAGAGGTGGATCACCAACATCGTCTGCGCAAACTCCCACTTTTGGCGTGCGTGCCGACGCGCAATAGCGATGAGTCCGCGGTTCGGAACTGTCAGAAAAACGAATCCGAAAATGAGGAGCATTGTCGTCGCAATCGCGCCAGCAATAGAGACATCAAAGACGGACGCAAGCCAGTAACCACTGACAGCATTCACGCTCCCGATAATCGCGCTTAGGATAAGCATGCGCGAGAGTTTGTCTGTCATGAGGTAAGCGGTAGCCGGTGGTCCAGCGATGAGCGCAACGACTAAGATAGATCCGACCGCATCAAATGCTCCGACTGTCGTTACAGATACCAAGGTCATCAATCCGTAGTGGATAAGTGTCGGTGTAAATCCTAACGCGGTGGCTAAACTCGCATCAAATGTCACCAACTTCAATTCTTTGTAAAATACAAGAATAAAGGCGAGGTTCAGTACAAGAATTGTACCCATCACATACAGAGAAACCGGACCGAGATTATAACCGAAAACCTCTAATCGGTTGAACGATGCGTATGCGAGTTCACCAAGGAGGACAGCATCCATATCAAGATGCACATTCTCTGCGAACCGAGAAATTAAGATTACACCGATGCTGAAAAGCGCAGGGAATGTCAACCCGATTGCCGCATCTTCTTTCACGAGTTTCGTCCGTTGTAGCAATTCAACGAAAACAACAGTCAGCACACCAGTGCCTGCAGCAGCAAGGATTAGAAGCGGCGACGATAGGTTCTCTGTGAGAAAAAAGGCGAGCACAATACCCGGAAGAATAGCATGGCTAATCGCATCGCTCATCAAGGTCATCCGCCGCAGGACCAAGAATACACCCGGCAAGGCACACGCCACCGCCGTGACAATCGCAATGAGTAAGATATCAAGATGATCTTGTAACACTTTTGTTATTCGCCCTCACGCTGCGGTTGTTTTAATCACTCACCCGTTGGCATCTTCAGGTTACGTCTATTCCGTTGTTGACGGAACCAATCCCACACAAGTCCACGATTTGGGGCAAAGACGATTGAGAACCCTACTACGACTGTTGCACATAACACAATCGTGGGACCTGTCGGGATACGAGAGGCGGTGCTACTAATAATAGTCCCGCTCACGCCTGCAAAGGCACCAAAGCATGCCGCGAGGAATACCATCAGACGGAGCCGATTCGTCCATTGCCGCGCCGCGACTGCCGGTGCCACAAGCATCGCGCTCATCAGCACCGCACCAACCGCTTGCAAGCCGAGCACAATCGCTATGACCAGAAGGCTCGTCAGCAAAATATCAAGTGTACGCGTCGGTAGCCCGATAGATGCAGCGAAACCTTCATCGAACACAAGCAGCTTCAACTCTTTCCAAAAGATCAACATAATGATGAGGGCAACACCACCGAGTATACCGATTGTTAGGACATCGCGCTCCAGAATTGTCGCGGCTTGTCCAAAGAGGAACGTATCTAACCCCGCCTGATTCGCATTGCCAGTGCGCTGGATAAACGTGTGCAGAACCAATCCGAACCCGAAAAAAGTAGATAGGACGATGGCGAGCGCGCTATCGTATTTAATTCGCGTGAGCCGGACAATACTCAGAATCAGGAGTGTGCCTAACCATCCGACAATCGCTGCACCGAGTACCAGAATCAGTGGTGCTTTACTGCCTGTCAGCAGAAATGCGATTGCAATACCGGGCAACGCCGCATGTGAGATCGCATCACCGAGGAGACTCTGCCTCCGCAAGACAGCGTAACTACCGAGTGCGCCGCTCACCGTACCGAGTAACGCTGCACCGATGGCAACAATCATGAGTGTATAATCAAGATGGGTGAGAATGCTTAAATTTTCCATTATGTTCAGGATAAGATCGAAGTCTACTGCTTTGCCATAAATGCGACACGACCGCCGTAGGTCGTCCGTAAATTTTCAGAGGTGAATATCTCATCAACGGGACCGCTGGCAATACGACGAATGTTCAATAGCATCACCCAATCGAAATAGTCGGTTACAGTCTGCAGGTCGTGATGCACCACGACGACTGTTTTGCCATTTGCTCGAAGTTCTTGAAGTAATGTGACGATTGCGCGTTCCGTAGTCGCATCAACGCCTTGGAAGGGTTCATCCATTAAATAGACTGTCGCATCTTGAACAAGGGCACGTGCAAGAAAAACGCGTTGTTGTTGTCCACCGGAAAGTTGACTAATTTGGCGCGTGGTATACGCCTCCATACCGACCTTCTCCAGTGCCTGCATCGCCAGTTCGCGTTCTTTTTTCCCGGGACGCCGGACCCAGCCGAGCGCGCCGTAGCATCCCATCATGACGACATCCAAGACGTTTGTCGGGAAATCCCAATCTACACTGCCACGCTGTGGAACATAGCCAACGATCCGCCGTTGTGACGCATAAGGTTTGTCATAAATTAAGACATTACCTGACGCCGGACGTACTAATCCTAAAATTGCCTTGATTAACGTCGTCTTGCCTGCGCCATTTGGACCAACGATGGCTAAAAGCACCCCGGGCGGAACATCAAGATCAATATCCCACAAGACAGGTTTATCCTGATAGGCAACCGTTAGATCAGTCACCTCAATGGCTTTCGGTTCAGACGGTTGCATGCCTAATTCTCCCCAGTAGGCGGGGTTTGTAACCTCGACTCCCCAGTAGACGGGGTTTGTAATCCGGATTCTTTTATTAATGCCTTCACAATCGTATCAATATTATGGCGAACCATCCCTATATAGGTGCCTTCAGGTGTCCCGTCGTTTCCCATCGCATCAGAGAAAAGTTCTCCGCCAATTTCCACATCAAACCCTTTTGCTTTTACAGCCGCTTTCACGGCTTCAAGGCTCTTTGAAGAGACAGACGATTCCACAAAAATTGCCGGAATACGCCGTTCCGCAATAAAGGTAGCCAATCCCTGTACATCCGCGATACCTGCCTCCGTCGCGGTGCTAATCCCTTGTAACCCGCGAACCTCAAATCCATAAGCCTTCCCAAAGTAGTTAAAAGCGTCGTGTGCGGTCACAAGTACCCGTTGCTGAGACGGCACGCGTTCCGCTTGCGATTTTACATACGCGTGCAGTTCCGTGAGTTTCGCAAGATAACGGTCAGCATTGCTCCAATACATTAAAGTACTGTCGGGATCAAATTCACTCAGGGCATCGCGAACCTTTACCACCGCTTGCATCCATAGTTCCACATCAAACCACAAATGTGGATCGTATTGTCCCTCAAATTCCGGTGGTGTTAATAGCAGACTTCGGTCAACAGCATCTGTCACCGCAACGGTCTTAGTATCTCCTGACATCTTCGCAAGAATATCACCCATCTTTGACTCAAGGTGCAACCCGTTATAGAAAATGAGACTTGCTGAATTGAGTTTCTGGACATCACCGGCACTCGCCTTATAAAGGTGCGGATCTACACCAGGTCCCATCAATCCGATCACTTCGACGCGATCACCACCAACATTCTTGACAATATCAGTAATCATTCCTATCGTCGTGACGACGCGAAACTTTGCCCCTACGGAAGCATCGGGCGGTGCTTTTGGATCACATCCAAGACTCGCAGCAAGTATGACTATTAGACATAATGATATATATATTCTGTGCATAATTTTAATTCCCGAAGAAAAAACTTTCTAATAATTTGCCAACGAGGTATCCAACGCCCGCAACGCCAAGCCCCACAGCAAACATGTCAATACCACTCCGAAACAGCCCGCGTCCGGTGAAAAAACTCCGTGCCGCACCGACAGCAAAGTGCGACATCATCGCAAGTGTGAACGATATCCAAATTGCGGGCAGCCCCTCAGTGAAGAGGAACGGCGCAACAGGGATAAAAGCACCAATAGCCGTCGCTAATCCTGTAATCCAGCCCTCTTTCATCGGGGTTGCATAGACTTCCCCGATTTTAAGCTCAGTTTGGATTTTCTCCGCCAGTGCTCTCTCCGGGTCCTCCATTACCTCCTCTGCGAGTGCCCGTGCCTGTTCCTTTGGTAAACCCCGCGCCTCGTAGATAAGAGCAAGTTCATCTTCCTCAATGTCGGGCATGAAGCGAATTTCGTCTCTTTCAACCTCAATTTCGTGTTCATAGACCTCTTGTTCACTCTTCGCTGCAAGGTACCCCGAAGCACCCATAGAGAGCGAGTCCGCGACCGTCCCAACGATACCTGTGACAAGGATCGTGGAGATATCCGATGTCGCAGCGATCACCCCCGCGACTAATCCGAAGTTCGCCGTTAAACCGTCGTTAAACCCGTAAACAATGTTGCCTACCATACCCCCGGATTCAGTCTTGTGCCACGGTTCGCCAATTGTTCCGGTAAGCTCCTGCAAATTTTCTGTATGCTGTGCGGATTCCTTGGCTAAATCAAGTGCAGTCTCTTTCACATCCGTTAACGTGCTGTTCCTATGAAGTGTTAGGTAGTCTTTGACTTCGCTTGCCTCCTCATTCAGCATCTGTGAAAGTGGGAACGCACTCCCAAACTTGCGAGCGTACCATGCCATTGACTGTGCTTTGAAAGTCGGTTTCCGATTTTTGAACTTTATGTTGTAGGTCGTCAGCATCTCCTGCCAACGAGTTACATGCCGGTCTTCCACCTCCGCAAGCCCGCTTAATATTTCTTTTCGTTTGACATCTGGTTCAAGATTCGCGAAAACGCCGTAAAGGAAACTCGCATCAATTTCATCTTGCAAATGGTGTTTCCATATCTTGATCGTTTTGTTATCGGGTCCGATCTCTTTTTGTTGTTCCATTTTTCGATTCCTTTCAGAGGTAATAATCGCGCCTTCAGAGCGCGTCTACACATTATCTGGGTCTTCCACCTGCTCAACGAAAACATGTTTCGCGACTTCACGTCCTATCACTGCCTGTTGTCCGGCAATATCAATAGTAAAAGGACCTTCAAACGGAGCAACTTCAATCACTCGGAACGCCGTGCCGGGGTAAAGGTTAAAACTGCCGAGATGTCGGAGCAATGCCGAATCGTTGTCACTCACTTCAGCAACGACACAGGATTGTCCGTTCTGTAAATCTGTCATTGGAATGGACGCTGTTTTCACCACAACACCATTTTTATCAGGGATCGGCGCGCCATGCGGATCGGCAGTCGGGTAGCCGAGAAATTCGTCCATCCGTGCCTCTACGTCTTCCGAAATGACATGCTCCAATTTTTCGGCTTCCTCGTGAACACCATCCCACGGAACGCCGAGTGCTTTGAATAGGTAAAGCTCCAATAAGCGATGGTGCCGGATGATTTCGAGCGCAATTGCTCTCCCAGCGGCGGTTAGCGTCACGCCACGATAGCGTTCGTGACACACCAGTTTCATCGTCTTCAGTTTTTTGATCATCCCAGTGGCGGAAGCGGGCTTCACTTCAAGGTATTCTGCTAATATACCGGTCGAAACCTTACCGCCTTTCTCTTGTAACTTGTAAATTGACTTGAGATAATCCTCTGCTGCATGTGTAAGCATTGATCTTTCCAATCCGCATGTGAAATGCACAAAGCATATAATCATCAAAATGCGGTTATATGTAGGTGTCCCACCTACTCGGTTTTAGGCACTATGTGCCAAAATTATTAGAAATGCCAAGAAACTAATTTAGGCATGCCTAAATTATAGATTATGCAAAGAAAATTGTCAATCAAAAAATTTGTCAGGTCTGATAGGCGCGGTTTATAACCGCGCCGGTTCGGTTATTCTCAAAACTCATTGAATACTTTTACAGGTTGTCCCGTTTCAATAGATTCCCACGCTGCCACACCAACAGCAATAGACTTCGCACCATCAATCACATTCGGTGACGGTTCCAAATCTTCCTCAAGACACTGCTGAAAATGCCGCATATACCGGATAACCGTTTGTCCGTGTCCGTAAACGCTTGTATCTATTTCAGGCGGACAGATCACTTCAAAGGGTTCTCTGGTAGCCATTTTATCGAGCATCAACTTGACGTGTCCCTCTTTGTTATCCGTAAAGTCCCCAATTACCGTCCCTTTACTTCCGAAAACGGAGATCTGCTGCATCGGCATCGGGGGATGGACGACATCGTAAAGTCCCATCGCTCTCGCAATTTGCCCGCTCTTAAACTTCAGGTTGAGAAAGAAATTATTCTTTATCGGGTATTCCGGTGTGAGTAAGCCTTTCGTCCCATAGGCGTGCACCTCATCTACATCACCGAGGAGACAGCGCAATAGGTCAACAGGATGCACAATACCACCGAACATCAAATCTTGCGGTTCATGGAGCCGCCACGGCGTGAAATCGTAGACCTCGCGCATGTCGTGAACGTAATAGGCATCCGCCAGCATAATGTCGCCTAAATCACCGTCGTCGAGGAACTGTTTCATCGTCAAAAACTGGAGATCAAACCGCATCGACTGCCCCACAAGGAATTTGACTTTATGCTCGCGTACCAGATCCACCAATTGTTGTGCATCGGCTAACGTGGTCACCATCGGCTTTGTGCAGATGACATGTTTACCGGCTTCTATCGCCGCGACGCAATGTTCGGCATGCAAGTGATCCGGGGAATAAATTGCAACGACAGAAATATCCTCGCACTGTACCAATTCTCGATAATCCGTCGTCCAAAAATCCACGCCAATTTGGTTGGCATAGTTCTCAAGCACATCTGCCCGCTTCGCACATATACCGCGGAGTTCATATTTCAAGTCCGGGACATCTTTCAAAAGTGTCGCAGTTGATCCCATGTTCGTGGGGTTCATCCCAATAACGCCCAATCCTATTGCCATGATGTGTCTCCTCTCTGAATCAGTTGACGTGCCGCCATTCTATCACAACCGCTTTTTCTTCGCAAGCAGGCGGTTTATTTTCCAGCGTCTGGATCAAGTTCCTTCGCCTTTTTGAAATCCACCTTCGCCGCATCCTTTTGCCCAAGCATCTTTTTCGCAACGGCGCGATTGTAGTAAGCTTCGGCAAAATCAGGTTTGAGACTGATAGCCTTACTGAAATCATCAATTGCTGCAGTGTAGTCATCAAGTTTTGCCTTTGCAACACCGAGTGTGTGATAGGCGTAAGGATTTTCCGCGTCTGTATCTGTTATTGCTGATTTGTATAGGCTTCGGGCATCTTCCATATTGCCTTTATCGGCTTCAAAATTCGCCAAGCAAATTTTCGTATATCCACGAATAATGTAGGCATAAGTATCATATCGATCGTAAAGGATCGCCTTATCAAAGTCTTCAATTGCCGCGTAATAGTATTGCTGTGCTTCCGTGGTCCGCCCTTGGTTGGTTTCAGAAATGCCCAAGGCGACCTTCACTGTTCCACGCTCCGTGTATGCGGGAAACTTTGGATAGATACCGATGGCTTTATCAAAGTCTTCAATCGCTGCACGATAGTGCTGTTGTGCTACCGCTATGTGCCCCGTGATAATTTCAGCGTGCCCAAGGAGGGTTTTCGCATATCCGCGCTTGAAATACGCGGGAGTATCCGTCGGAGTAATGCTGATACTTCTATCAAGATCTTGAATTGCTTCACGATAGTACTGCTGTGCTATATCTGGAGCATCTTTGTCAAATTTGGAGTGCCCAAGGAGGGTTTTCGCATACCCACGATTGCCATATCTTATGCTTATTGGTGTGTGTGTAGGGTTTATCGTAAAAAATTTATCAATTGCCTCTATTGCGCCGGCATAGTCAGCATTATAGAAGGCACTGGATGCTTGGTCGAGGTAACTAAAGGCGCGTATGGTATCTCTCGTCTGCCATTCTGCCAAAGGTTCAATTGTTCCCGATCGGTCGAGCAGTTTTTTGAGTACGTTTGACTCAACGGCATAACCGATAGGACCGTTACCGGCAACATTAATTCCGATAACTTCGCCCTCGGTATTCAGCACAGGGCCTCCGCTGTTACCTCCCGGACTATTGGGTGTTACACGAAGCCACATACCACTAAGCCGCTCTGAAAGGACGGTGGTCTCCATGATATTAAACCTATCAGCAGGATAACCTACATAGCCTACACAGAAAACAGTTTCACCACTGCTAACTGTGTCACTATTGCCGAGGACAAGTGGTGCGCCGGTACCAGATATTTGTAGAATGACGAGATCATTTTGGACATCATACGCAGTGACACCTTGAATTGTATAGTCCGCGTTATCGGTTCTCACGTGTAACGACGCAAGATCAGCAGTTGCAACAACGTGAATGTTCGTAACGATCTTGTCATCTGCCACGAAAAAACTGCTACCAATCATCGTTGAATCCCCTTCTCCAAAAACCACACGTACCGTAGACGATTTTACTTCTCCCGTATCTAAACCTTCAGCTACACCAATAGGCAGTCCAGGTCCTTCTGGAGTACCTCTCGGTATAGCATATACCGGATGCAATTCAATACGCTGCGGGGTTCGCGCACATGAAAGAATGAACCCAAAAACGAGGAAACCGAGACACAATTTACTGATGCGTTTCACAAGTGTACTCCTATCAAGTGTTAAATTTTAGTTTCAAAATTGGGGATTGCCGATTGTTTTCTAATATCATGTTAGTTGCAAATTCCCCCAGTTTCCTTGAAAAAAGTTCACCCCTCTGAAAACCGCTTGCTTTCTGTGCCAATTTGATGTAATATTATTAACGGAAACCCCATAGCGGAGGAACAATGGCACAAACTGAAACGAAAGACACTGCTAACTTTGAAACCCTACAGCGCCCCGAATTAGAAAAAGCATATAAATGGATTTTTGAACTCGGAGCAGTCGCTCTCGTCCTTTATTATATTTATAGTGCAGGCTTCGGCAGTGCCAGCGAGCAGTACCACCTTGGTTTTTACCTCCTTTTAACCTTCGCACTCATCGGTATCCTCTACCGATTTCGGAAAGGCTCTCCCGTATCTCGACCATCTATACTTGATTTTCTACTCGTCGCAGGCAGCATTTTTACCGTCGGCTACTGGATTGTGGAGTATCCAAACCTCGCGAACCGTGCCGGTAATTATAATCAACTCGATATTTTTGTCGGAGCAGTTGCAATTATCATTAGTTTCGAGGTGAGTCGTCGGACAGTCGGTTGGGCTTTGCCTATCATCGCTGTGATTGGTGTACTATACGCACTCTTTGGCAGAGCGATGCCGGACGCTATCGCACACAAAGGTTTTCCAATCCGCAGGATTATCGAATACTGTTTTTTCAGTCAAGCGGGTGTCTTCGGCATCATGGCAAATGTGATGGCGACCTACGTGATTCTGTTTATCTTCTTCGGGGCGTTTCTGGAGAAATCCGGTGTTGGGCAATTCTTTATCAATCTGCCGATGGCTTTAGCAGGTCGCTCAATTGGTGGTGCAGCGAAAGTCTCAGTAATGACGTCCGGTTTTTTCGGTTCGGTCGCCGGAAGCGCGATCGCAAATACAGTCGCCACCGGGACATTTACCATACCCCTGATGAAACGAACAGGCTTTCGTCCGCACGTCGCGGGGGCTGTTGAGGCTTCTGCCTCCGTAGGCGGGCAATTCTTGCCACCGGTAATGGGTGCTGGTGCGTTCCTAATGGCGGAACGAACAGGTTTACCGTACAGCCAAATAGCGCTTTTATCTATTGTGCCAGCGTTTCTCTATTTTTTATCTGTTTGGGTGATGGTGCATTTTGAAGCGAAAAAACAGGGACTTGAACGGATACCAGCGGCAGAGATCCCGAAATTCATTCCGCTTCTCAAAAGCGGATGGTACTATCTACTACCCTTGTTGACCCTTATCGGAATCTTGATTGCGGGTTACACCGCCTATAAGGCAGCGTTTTTCTCGATTCTCGTCACAATTGTGGTGAGTTATTTCCGTCCAGAAACACGGCTAACACCGAAGCGTATCTGGGAAGCGATGGTAAGCGGTGCAAAGAACTCGCTTGCGATCGGAGGGGCTGTCGGCACTATTGGCATTATTGTTGCGGTTATAGACTTGACAGGTTTAGGGCGAATCTTCCCAGAGTTAGTGCTGACGGTCGCTGGGAGTAACCGAGCAATAGCGATACTACTTCTCGCTGCTGCCTCTTTAATACTCGGAATGGGGATTCCTGTCACCGCTGCCTACCTGATTACTTCTGAACTCGCCGTGCCAATCCTAACAACGCCTGAGATGGGTATCCCGATCATTGCTGCACACCTAATTATCTTCTGGCTCAGCCAAGATTCCAATATTACACCGCCAGTGGCTTTAGGAGCTTACGCGGGGGCTGCAATCGCACGTGCTGATCCGTGGAAGACCGGCTGGGCATGTTTCAAGTTCGCGAAACTCCTCTATATCATGCCGCTGTTGTTTGCCTACACACACATCCTATTTACAGAAGGCACACCTGAGCAATACGTGCTATCTGTGGTAACGGCTATCGTTGGCACTGTTATTTTCTCGATTGTAACGATGGGATACTTTGTCCGAAAGACACACTGGTATGAGTGGATATTGCTCGCACTTGCGGCATTTCTCGCTTACATCTACAACATTTGGACATTTATTTTTGCGATAGTCCTTGTCGCAATTGTGTATATTGTCCAGAAACGCTCAAAAGTGTAATATACTGTTTTTATGGGGTATCAACAATCTCTTGAAGTCGCTGGAGGAGTGCTTCAGCGGCTCGGCGAGATTCTCGTAGATTGAATTGACTCACCGCTTCTTTGGCGCGGAAGGTGTTCCCTCGGTAGTAGCGCAAGAAAACGATGCCTGCCCACAATGCAGCATCTGTATAGTGTCCATCTAACGCCGCATCAATGGTGAGGAAACCGAGTGCACCGTTCAGCAGGAGTGCATTTAAGCCGTCCCGCCAATCGCCTGCGTAGATGTGACCCGCCCCGGGGAGGATCGTTGACAGCACCCCCGCAATTTTGACAGATTTCTGCGGTATATTAATAGCCGAGTCAAAGCGCGCATCAAGTTTTTCATCAGTGGTATAGTCACGCAGAACGCTACGCGCCTCTTCCCATCGAAATTGATAAATATAGGTAACCCCTTGCAAGAAAAGCGCGCGTCGGAAGAGTGGAAGGGAAGGCTTTCGCAGCACCACTTTAATCAATTCTAACTGAGCGAGATCGTAGTTCTTAGTGGCAATTAGCGTCACAGCGAGTGCTAATTGGTACGCCGATTTCGTTTCGCTATCTATGGCGAGATATGTTGCGGTCCGCAGGGCAGTAACTGCTTCCGTCCATAAACCTTCTGCTTTGTAGGCAATCCCGATATTGTAATATACTTCACCGACACGGGAATCATCTGGGTGAAAAAAGAGGAAGCGTTTGTATTCGGTGATGGCAGCATCATAGTTGCCTTGTGCTGCGAGATGGCTGCCAAGCGATAAAGGAAGTTCTTCGGCGGCTGCAGCGAAACTACAGAAAAATAAAAAGGTGCTGACTAAAAAAAGGGATAGAGAGTTGTTTAAAACTTTGGACACTTACTTCGTCATCTCCAGCTGCTTTTCGGACGTAAACATCATCAGGAATAATAACGTTTACCTCGTTGAGATTTAGTGTTGTCCAAAGTATACACCTTCGCGATTGATTTGTCAAATGCATATCCCCGAATTTCATGAACTATGAACCTTTTTAAGATTTATATGTCTTAATTATATAACAAACCTAAATAGCACATTGTACTGCCACCGGAAATTCGGGCCACTCCCTAAGACAAGATTGTGGTATAATATCCATCTACTTGAAAGGAGTATCCGATGGCAAAACGAAAACGAAGAAACTTCACGCCCGAGTTTAAAGCCGAAGTTGTTCTTGAGGCACTCAGCGGTGAAAGTTCACAAGCAGAAGTGTGTCGGCGACACAATCTCAGCGATGAACAACTTTCAAAGTGGAAGCGACAGCTTCTTGAAAATGCGGCGACCCTCTTTGAACCCGCTGATAAACACTCTGATGCCGATGCGGAGCGGATTGCCCAACTTGAGCAACTTGTTGGACGGTTGACCCTGGCACTTGACATCGAAAAAAAAGCCTCAACTTACTTGAGTTGACCCCGATGGAGCAGCGAGACATGGTTGAGGCATTACGGACAGACTTTTCGGTTCGGCAGATATGTGAGACACTCGGTTTCAATCGAAGCAATCTCTATTATCAACCGAAAAGCGATCCCTATGAAGAAGTCCTCCGGGAGGACATAGAGCGGTTATCTCTGCGGTATCCGACTTATGGATATAGGCGTATCACGCAATTACTGGTGCGTTGCGGACACACCGTCGGATATAAACGTGTCGCCCGATTGATGAAATCCGCCAATCTCTCGATTTCCGTCAAACGTGTCTGTCAAACCACCAATTCTGTTGAAGGTGTGCGTCCCTGGGAAAATCGCCTTGAAAACCTTGAGGTCTCCCGATGTGATCAGGTCTGGGTGGGCGATATTACTTACGTCCGTCTTAAAGGACACTTCATCTATGTTGCTCTGCTCATGGATGTCTTCACGCGCAGGATCAGAGGGTGGCATATCAGTCAACACTTGACGCAATCTCTGACGTTGAAATCCTTAGAGACAGCATTATGTCAAAGTATCCCAGAGATCCATCATTCGGATCAAGGTGTTCAGTATCTTTCAAATGCGTATATCTCACGGCTGAGGCATCATGACATTGAGATTTCAGTCGCCCGGCGAGGGTGCCCTTGGGAGAACGGATATGCTGAAAGGCTTATCCGCACGCTCAAGGAAGAAGAAGTTCATCTCAACGCTTATGAGGACATCCATGAAGCGAGAACCCGCATTGGGCATTTTATTACACAGGTGTATAATCACAAACGCCCTCACTCAGCGTTAGGGTATTTGACCCCTGTCGAATTTGAGGAAAAAAACTTGTCTTAACTTTGCTAATTTTTGGTCTGAATAAACGGTAGCACTACACATATTGCTTTTGAGTGAATGTGCTGCCTCCACAAAGAAAGTGAATTTCGATCATGGAAACAGATACAACTAAACAATGCGGAACCTTCGTTAACACACGTATGAAATCGCTCTTCGTCGCGCAAGATGAGAAACCCTCCACATTAAGAGAAATCAGTTTCGCACATCTTACACCCTTTCAACGCGGGTTGGTCGTTACCGATGGAACCGTCACGCGATTCATCGAAGCGTATACATTTGCGCCAGTAGAAGTCGTGCTGCTCCAGCAAAAAAAACAGACCTTATCCAGTGATCATGACTGGCTGCAATTGTCTGCTGGGGAAGAAGTTATCTCACGACAGATAACCCTCCAATCGCCCCAAGAGAAAACAGCATCGCCGATAATTTATACCTACGCAGACTCGCTAATTGTACCGAAACGTCTGCCAAAATCCATTTTGGACGGCTTAGCATCCAACACCCAAGGGTTAGGGAAACTTTTGCAGCACAGTGGTTTAGAGACTCGGCGTGAGCTGCTCTGGTGTGGTATTGAGACCTTAATCGATTTACCATCTACTGTCGCACATCTTGAAGGTGAATCCTTTATCAGTCGCGCTTACTTGGTGTTCGCGAATCAAGAACCGCTCATGCTGATTAATGAGAAGTTCCCATTTGAATAGTTATGAGTGGCAGCCATCAGTTAAAGATAACTCTCGTGGAACACTCTTGCCTTTTATTCATAACTTATAACTAACAACCGATAACTGACAACGAAAAGAAAGGAGAATCTCTGTAATGAAATTTCGGATTCCGATCCTGACACTCGGAATACTGCTATTAGCCGCATCATTCTGCTTCGGGCACGGCGATAGAGAGGTCGCGGAGGACCAAGTAACGGTGGATTCCACCGGTTACTGGATCTACAACGACCTTGATAAAGGATATGCCCAAGCAGAAGAGACAGGACACCCCCTGCTCGTCGTTTTTCGCTGAGTACCGTGAGAGTCCTGCCAAGGCTTCGACGAACAGGTTGTTCGTCACGACAAAGAAATTAAGAACCTGATGGAGCAGTTCGTACGCGTCCGTATGGTGCAAGGCAACGGGATGGATTTATCACTGTTCCAATTTGATTACGATCTCACATTCGCTGCCTTCTTTATGAATGCTGATAAGACGATCTACGGTCGCTTCGGCACACGTGCTGATTTTGAAGATGCCGCGAAAGACATTTCGATTGAAAGTTTCAAGGCGGCACTCGAAGCCGCTCTTGAATTACACAAAGGATACCCGGAGAACAAAGCAGCTTTAGCCGCAAAGACTGGACCCGAACCGATCAAGAAAACACCAGAAGCGTTCCCCGCACTGTTGCGTTACGCGTCAAACCTGAACCTTGATGGTCGGATTGGCGATCAGTGTATCCACTGCCACCAGATCGGTGAAGCGCAACGGGAAATCCACTGGTATGACCGAAAGTCCGTTCCTGATGAGGTGCTGTATCCGTTCCCGATGCCAGATGTTTTGGGGTTACATTTTTCACCCAAGCATCGCGCGAAGATTAGCAAAGTCTCGACCCATTCATCTGCCGAGAAAGACGGTTTTCGGCGCGCTGATGAAATCTTAACGCTTGACAGCCAGCCGATCATCTCTATTGCCGATGTGCAGTGGGTGCTACACCGTGCCTCTGAAAATAGCACACTACCAGCAACCGTAAATCGGCACGGAGAAGAAATTAACCTCACGCTGACGCTCAAACCAGGCTGGCGCAAAGGAAGCGACATCTCTTGGCGTACAACAACAGGCGAACTCCGCCTCGTCGCACTCGGTGGGATGGTGCTTGAAGATCTATCTGATGCTGAACGTCAACGCAACGGTATCGGTGAAACCGAAATGGCACTGAGAATCGAGAATATCAGACGCGGTGATCGACGTTCAGGCGGACAGACCAATGCTGAAAAGGCAGGCATCCGCCGAGGGGACATCATCACTGCTTATGGTGAACGCACCGATCGGTCGTCAGAAAGCGACATCATCGGCTACGTGCTACAGGAACAGCCTCAAGCGAAGGTTTTACCCATAAAACTCCTCAGAAACGGAGAGTTGATCAAAGTAGAACTTTCGCTTGAATAATTGGGAAATGAAAACGGGAAATACGCGGGCGTTCCAACCTACGAATCCCCCTTTACATCAAATTGAGGGGGCGCGACTGATGTAATTCAAAGCGTCCCTTCAATCCAATAGGTCTATTATACCGCAAACAACTAAAATGATATAACAAAATTTGGAAGGATTTCATGTTACGTAAGATTTTAATTACATTCATTATCATGTCAATAGCGTGTGTCGTAGCACTCGCACTCAACATTTTTGACACTGCTCAAGTTGAAGCAGAAAAGACAAAAGAAATTGCCGACATCTCTACGAAACCCTCAATTGTCGCTTTAGCGACTGTTATGAAGAATTTCCGCGCAGCGTTGAGCAGCGAACTCCTTGCCGATGCCTCTTTCCCACTCGGACACAAAGAATCCTACTCATGGACGAATACTCCGCCAGGTAGGGATGAAGATCGAGGCGGTATCCGTTTTGGTGAATTGTCCATAAATCAATTGACACGCTTCTATGAAGTTTTGAACGCATTCTTGAGTGACAACGGTTATACCAAAGTTTCTCTCATTACAAAAGACACTGAAAAATCTCTCAGCGACATCAGCTCCAGCTTCTGGGCATCAAACCCTTACCATATCGCTCTATTTGGAAACCCAGAGACAGATGGATCATGGGGATTCCAATTGGACGGTCATCACTTGGCTCTCAATTTCTTGGTACACGGTGATGCCGTTTCCATCGTCCCCGCCCTTATCGGAACGGCACCCGCAATCATTGACGGCACTGTCGTGCTTGAAGATGAAAGAGGCAAAGCCTTTGCTTTACTCAATAGTCTTAATGAGAACCAGAAAAAGAAAGCAATTCAGAAAGGTCGTCGCGGACTCCAAGTCGGGCCTGGCAGGTCAACCGATCCGTTCCTGAATCACGATTACTCCGAATTTGTAGGCATTGGCTTAAAGGCATCAGAGATGAGTGATACCCAAAAAGAGAACCTTCGCAAGCTCATAAAGACCTACGTCTACAATCTTGAAGCCGAGTTTGCCAACATCTGGATGACTGATATCGATGTCGGACTCGACGATACCTATTTCGTCTGGATCGGTGGGACAACGCCTAACGATCCAATTTACTATCGTGTTTTCAATCCTGCCATCTGGATCGAATTTAACAATGAGAGTGGTTTAGACCACATCCATACTATTATCCGATCACCAGATGGAAAAGATTACGGCATTTTTGCCCTGAACCATGGTCCCAAAACACTTTTGGAGCATTACGCTTCTGTCGACCATCATAAAGTGATTCATGAATTGTTCGATTATCGCATCGAGAGTCCACAAGAGACGAATAATAAGGAGACACCATAATGTTTGAGCAAGTTTTAGAAAAGGTTGAGGAACAGTGTCGGGAAGAACGAGTCCCGATGCTCGGACCCGACAAGGCGAAATTGCTCGCCAGTTGTGTTGAAAAAGCGAAACCCTCACTCATTGTAGAATGCGGGACTGCCATCGGCTATTCAGGATTGTGGATATTACGCGTGCTGAGAAATTTAGGCGCGGGGCGTTTGATAACTGTAGAAATTGAGCCTGCAAATGCACAGCGCGCACGCACACATTTTGAGGAAGCGGGTGTGTCCGACCTCGTAGATTCCCGTATCGGGGACGCTGCAGAAGTACTCAAAACCATCCAAGAACCTGTCGACTTCCTATTCCTTGATAATAATAAAGATGGGTATTACCCGTGTTTTCAGGCGATTGAATCGCAATTAACAAATCCAGCGACGATTGTTGCTGATAACGTCGGCAGACCCGACAGAATGGCTGATTACTTGGAGCATGTCCGTTCAAACTTTGAATCCGAAACACACTGGTTTGAAAGCAGACGGCGACCCGGAAGACGGGACGGGATGGAAGTCAGCATCTATCGTCGCTGATGTCCGAGGAAGGAATTGACAGACGGGTTCAGATATGGTAAAGTAAATAAGCGTTGAAACATACCATACTGAGGTGATTTCTGTTCCATCTGATAAGGGTATTACAGGGTTATCTTTTTAAGGTGTTCACGTGTTTTTGAATTTCATTATATAACAGCACCTTTCACACAGCAGCTAAGAAGGAGGCACTCACCTGTAATGATACATTTCACTATTAACTTTCAGCTGAGCCGATATATGCGAAACATCAAGCTTTCTCTCTTGCTGTGGATGTGCGTCCTATTCGTTCCACACGGTGTCAATGCGCAGACAGAACGAGAGTTACCACGTATGTCAGCGCACCGTATTTCTGAAGAAATCAAGATTGATGGGGTGCTTGACGAACCTATCTGGCAAAGCGTCGAACCGATTCGTCAGTTATACCAAATCCAACCCGATCAAGGTGATCCGGCGACAGAACAATCTGAAGTGCGAATTATGTATGATGGCAAAAAGTTGTACTTCGGGTTTATATTCTATGATTCAGAAATGGATAAGATTGTTGCTAACGACATGCGTCGAGATTCTTCAGGTTTGCGTTCCAACGATTACGGTTTTCTACTGTTAGATACCTACAACGACCGGCGAAACGCCGTTTTCTTCCGATTTACGCCAGTCGGTGGGATGGAAGACACAGCGGTATCCAACAGTGGTGGTAGCCTCAACACAAGTTGGGATATTGTTTGGGAGTGCCGCTGTAAAATCAATGAAGATAATTGGACAGTAGAAATCGCTATTCCGTTTAGCCAACTCCGTTTTGAGCGCAGCGAGGTGATGAACTGGGGATTAAATTTCGGGCGCGAAATCGCACGGAAACAAGAAATTGCGGCATGGAATGAGGCACCTAAAACATACGGCGGACTCGCAAAGTACCGCACCGCATACTTCGGCACGCTTGAGGGATTAGAAGGCATCACGCCATCAAGACATCTGGAATTGCTACCGTACCTGTTACCGGGGGCAAGTTACACGTCGGAAACTGAGGAGACAGCCGAGAAGACAGAAGGTGTATTTGAAGCCGGTTTGGATCTCAAGTACGGTGTTACCCCAAATCTGACTGCTGACCTGACCTTCAACACCGATTTCGCCCAAGTGGAAGCAGATCAAGAGCAGGTGAACCTTACACGTTTCAGCCTTTTTTTCCCTGAGCAGCGTCCGTTTTTCTTAGAAGGTGCCAGCATCTTTGATGTCGGTATTCCACGTCCGAGTTTCCGTAGACCGCCACCGCTTTTACTCTTTTACAGCCGCCGCATCGGACTTGCCGAAGGACGATCAATCCCAATTCTCAGTGGTGGCAAAATGACCGGAAAAGTCGGGCCCTACGGCATAGGGATCCTAAACGTGTTGACGAACCAATTTGAAGATGACGTGATGGAAGACCCCGAGGACGACATATTCAGTGAACCCCGCACAAATTACTCAGTAGTCCGCGTGAACCGAGACATATTAAAGGGATCAACTGTCGGGGTTATTGCCATCAATAAGCAAGACGCTGATGCATATAACCGTACAACAGGACTTGATTTCTCCTACCGCCCGACGAGAGAAATCAATATCCAAGGACTGTGGGCGCGCACCTTTGAAGCGGATGTTCAAGGAAATAGTAACGCCTTTTTTATCGGTGGCGATTGGCGAACGAACCTGTTTCGACTTGATGCTTCATATACCGACTTTGGAGAGGACTTTAATCCCGGAGTCGGATTCGTTCAGCGTACGGAAGAACGTCCAGATGTCCGGCGTTTTCGCGGGGGTGGCAGTTACACGCCATGGCCCGGCGTATTTGGGATTCGCGAAATTCAGATTGGACCAGAGATCGATATCGTTCTGTCGCATGAGAACGAATTGGAAACCCAAGAGATCACCTTTGATACCCAATTTGAATTTGAGACTGGCGACGACATTGGGTTTGAAGTCAAGAATACAATTGAGCATCTCGATATAGCCTTTGACCTTCAAGAAGAGGAAATTCCGGCAGGCGAGTATAATTTTACATCGTTTCAGATTTCAATGCGCACGAGCAGCAGTCGGATGATTGGCGGACAGCTGCAAGTCGAACTCGGAGAATTTTATAACGGGACAAGACGAGGTTTCTTAATAGATGCGAACATCAGACCGACAGCACAGATCAGTGTAGAACCCTTCATCGAATTCAATCGGATCACACTGCCCGGTGAAGAATTCGATGCCAATGCTTTCGGTGGACGTGTTAACTATTCTTTTTCGACAACACTTTTCACAAAATTGTTTGCGCAGTGGAGTACCGATAGAGACGTAATCAGTGCCAACATCTTAGTCAATTATATCTACCGTCCAGGTAGCGATTTTTATCTCGTTTTCAATCAGAATTATGACACACGTGATGGCGGGGCAGAGCTTCTCGACTGGGCTATCCTTGGGAAAATGACCTACTGGTGGACACCGTAAAGGCTATCTTTGGACAAACAAGTTTTCAATAAATCGCGGTATCCGCAGGCATATAACGCGCTTAGCGGACATCGCATCTAATGAACTATACTAAAGGAATTCCATTCAGGAATTCGTAACTTTTGAGGATTTTAATGAAAAAAGAATTTATAACGAAAACGAAATCAAACAAATCTTTATTTTTCTACGCAGGGTGGTTATTTACCATCCTATTCACCTTCACCTTGATGTCCAATGTCAGTGCTGAAGAATGGACGAAAAAAGAAGATATGCCAATTCCCAGACTCTTTTTTTCGACAACCGCCGTTAATGGAGCCGTTTACACTATAGGCGGGATGTTTGCTGAACCCGTTGACTTTGTTGATGCTTACGACCCAGATAAAGACGAGTGGACCCAGAAAGCGAGTCTACCAGCAGCACGCGCCGGTGTTGTAACGTGTGTCGTCGGCGGAAAAATTTACGCCATCGGCGGATGGAGCGGACAATCCCCGGCACTCGGAACGGTCGAAGAATATAACCCAGCAACTGACACATGGACGCAGAAAGCAGATATGCCGACACCGCGCTCGTTTTTCGCGGCATCTGTCGTGTCCGGCAAAATTTACGCTATTGGCGGGGTCGCCCAAAATGTCGGTCCCGTGTTGGGGGCTGTTGAAGAGTATGATCCGGCAACTGATACATGGGAAAAAAAGGCTGATATGCCGACACCGCGTTCAGGAATGGCAGCCGCGAGCGTTGATGGAAAAATATACCTCATTGGCGGAACACCTACCGTGCAAGGGCCTGTTCTTGAAACAGTTGAAGAATACGATCCGAGTTCAGATGCATGGACGCAGAAAACAGATATGCCGACACCTCGAACCGCTTTGGCTGTCACTGTAGTGGGTTCAAAAATTTACGCCATCGGCGGCACATCTGTTGTCCAAGGACCCGGGTTGGCAACTGTCGAAGTATACGAACCAGCTACCGATATATGGATGGAAAGTCCAGATATGCCAACAGCGAGAGTATTCTTGGGAGCTGGAAACCTGAACAATAAAATATATGCTGTTGGTGGGGTTGCTGAAGGTTTGGGTCCCGCAATTCTGCCAACTCTTGAGGAATTCGCACCGAGCCTAAGCGTCGCAGCACTGAATAGGTTTATCACAACTTGGGGCGAACTTAAGAAGTAACATACGGGTGGAATCTGTAACCTGTAGACTCGCGGGGCGTGCTTTCCATGTCCCAACGAACAATCAATCGGTGTTATATTGCCCTAAAATCTGAATTGCGTTGTTTTTGGTTGACAATTTTTGTCGAATTTACTAATAATAACTCAAGTTGCTACTAACAAGTTTTTGAACATTGTAAAAAGATTGTTCAGGTGTTTCTCTACCCCATATGAGGTTTAACAATTTAATCAGGTAATTCATCAGCAACGTCTTCTTGTAGGAGCGAGTGTTTTTGCTTGGGGTTTTTGCTTGGGTGTTTCTGCGGATTTCTTGTCGCTCGCGATTCTGACGCGCTTTGAAAAATACGGAATTACCCGATTTATTACTTAATCTTCATTAGGGGTAATATTGCTTCGCAGTGAGAATAGAAACTCTGGCAAATTCCTCATAAGGAGCCGAAAATGCGAACCTTAATTTATTTACTCCTAATCTCAACAATATGTATCGGGAGCACATACGCGGAGCTGCCGAAAGATATTGTGTTCCTCGGTACATTTGACGACGGAAACGGCGATACACTCACCGATCTCTCAGGGAACGGCAACGATGGTACTGTTGATGGAAAAGCATCTTGGATAGATGGCGAGTTTGACAAAGCGTTTGAGTTTGACGGTGGAACGTTTATCACAATCGAAAACGCTGGACCTTTGAAAGAACTCACCGACCCGATGAGCGTAGGCGCGTGGGTTAACCCTGATGGAATTACCGGTTGGCAGAATATTGTAGAGATGGACGGTGGAGCAGGTTGGAAATTGGGATTCCACGGTTCAAAGAAGCTCGTCTGGACTACGTACCACGTTAAAGACTTTATCGGGCAAACGACGATTGCTGAAGGCGAATGGAGCCACGTCGCCGCAACATGGGACGGCAAAGAGGCGATTATCTACGTCAATGGTGAAGAAGACGACGGTGGCCCAATCGCCGGAGGTGGGGTCATTGACATTTCAGGTGAACCCAGTCTTGATATCGGATATCGGCGGACTTCTGGCTCATCTCACTTCGTTGGTGGGATGGACGAACTCTGGGTTTCCAATGAGGTGAAGTCTCAAGACGAAATTCAAGAGTTTATGAATTCTGGATTCAACACAATTCTCGCCGTAGATGCGGCGGATAAACTCGCGGTGACATGGGGTAAACTCAAAACCAATTGATACATGCCACTGAACCAACTTCTAAAACCGACGCATGCGCGCTGTGAAGCGCGCATGTCGATCGAAGTGAGCGGCTTACTGCCCCCACGGTCTTGCCTGTTTGATTGAGATTTTACCATCGCTTGTAATCTTGAACTCAATCTCCATAGCAAAGTCTTTCGTCAGTGAGGCGGGACTGTAAAGCTGACTGAACTTGTTATGTATCATGCCGAGATAACCGTTGAGTTCACGCAAATAAGCATCTGTCAGGATCCGTCCGCTATCCGCTGTGCGATTGGAAGTCTTCACAATTCTATAGTTATTGCTATCCCACCAATCTAACAAGACCTCTTCTGGAATAGACTGCTCTTCAGGATTCGTTACGAGATTTTCTCCAATTTGGGTATTGAAGTAATAATTTCCTACAGTCTGATAGACGACATCATCGGTAACAGCGACTCCATTTGCCATCTCGTCATCAAAATTGGGATGGACAAGCACCGCCATAGCAGTAGCGAAATGGTCAATGCGATAGAAATCCCGTGCCTCAAATGCTCGGTAATTCCAGAGGCTCGCAAACACCTGCTTAATTGACTTCGATAAATGTCCTTCGTCCGGATGGTGTGTGTAGGAATCGTATAAACCCGCACCGCTGAAACCGAGCAGATCCTCGTTATTCGTACTGGAGCGACACCGGAGAGATGTACCTTCGGCAAATGCACTGTGTAATTCCGAAAGCGCGTCCATCATCCATACTGGCATTTCACCCTTCTTTATCTCATCTCTAAACTTTTTCAACGCAGCTGTCTTCGTCTCCTGATCATTGAGAAACTCAGGATCTTTGAGCATCGCCTCAACTTTGTCATAGAAACCATTGTGCTTCATGAATGCGTCGTAAAAGTGAAACGGTACTCCAAATCCGTTTGGAACGGTGCCATCAGGAAATCCGAATGTGCGCAGCGTTGCCACGTTCGTTGTCTTCACACCGAAGCCTGACGCATCAGCGAACTTGATGTCGTCAAGTGGTAATATCTTCGTAACAGAGAGATCACGTTCAGGTTTCTGTGCTTTCGACGGACGTAAATCGGCGAAGTGAGTTTCTACCTCTTTAAGTGTTGCCTCCCTAATCTCAAACCCGTCAGCGTTCACCTCATAATAAATATACTTGCCGATGAGTGGTGCGATTTTTTCGCTTTTCCACGCCTCAGCGATGAAGGCGTTAGGAACTTTGTCCTGAATGGCACGAAGATTGACGTGTGAAAGCGGCGTTTGCCGAACACCAGTGATGACACCAGCAACCCGTGGCATCTCGTTCGGCAAAACTTTGCAGATGACAATGTCTCGAACCGCAGGACGCTCATCCAACTCCAACACACGTAACCGACCAAACGATGCCGCCTGATTCAATGGAAGGTATCCGATATTGGCATAAAGATCATCTTCAAAATAGACAGGAAACTCCGCCGCGTCATAGAGTGCTTTTTCGCTGTTATAAATACCGATCGCTCCCCATAACGGACAATAGCCGAGCCGATTTTTCAGTATCGGCATCTTCGACACAAGAAGATCGTGTGCAAGCTTAATTTCTTCAAATGGGAAGGCATCATTTGGATTAAACTCAAAGGTATAAACACCCGGTTCACCATTCGGTGCTACGGAAAGCGGACGATAGCTAAGCACACCCCGCATCTGTCCTTGACCACGTCCTAAACCTGCAGCACCCATGAAACTCCCGTGCGAGCGATGCGTCTCCGTATTCATGAAGTAAAGTTGTGGGTTCTGTGTATGTGTATTTTCAATCTGAAACTTTACAAATTCAATTCCGGTCAGTTGTGTATCAATACGTACTTCTGTGCCTTGATAAGACAATTTCTCAAATGTCTCTCGGTCAGGAATGGTCGCCGCGCCATCTTTAAATGCGACCTGCTCTGGATCGAGACGTGGTCCTGAAGGTTCTCTGGAACCTCGTCTTCTACCAAATCCACCTCTGCCACGCGATCTGTCTCCTTCCCCACCTTGCATTTCACGGATCTCTTGCGCACTGAACTTGTTTCCCCTCGTAGCTTCAGCCCTCATCACTCTGAACATCAGCTGCTTTTCAGCTTCACTCAGTTCATCGTTCTGGTCAAGATCGAAACGTTTTTCGTCCACTGACAACTTACTCTGGGTCCAAGTCGTCAGTACGACTGCTGTCGAAAACATCAGCACACAGGCGATAAGGATTATAGTAACATGTCTTCTTTTCATCTGTTCCCTCTCTAAATATTGGAAGTTTCTGTAGGAAGTACACCTTCTTTATTTAGATTAGGCAAATGAATACCGAATTTGTTCGGAAAAGACAGAGTATCTTTCGCATCCAAAAATCATCTAATCTTCGGATTGGAGACCTGCTGTTTTAGCTGTGTGAGTAGCACCCTAAATTGACACCTATGGGTTACAACGAAATTCACACCTTTAGCGGGTTACCCTTCCGATTTCAATTTCGCCCAAGTCGTAGTCAGTTTCGCTTGAGCAGAAACCGCTGCAAAACCGAGTGCAACAGATAATCCGCTGTTGGCAATCGTTTTCACATCAGCTTCTGAGAGTGCAACATTGAAAAATGCGATCTCATCAATAAGGCCTGTGAAAGCCTCCTGCTTGTCGTCTCTGGAGCCGATATACTTGGCTCCCGCTATAAACGGACCCGCGGCAGCATTCGATGCTTCTAACTCACCATCGACATAGACATTCACTTTTTTACCGTCATAAGTACCCGCAATCTGATGCCACTTATCGTCGTTCAACAAGGTTTTAGACCACGTATTATGCGGAATCGGTTGGGCACACTGACCAGCGAAATTTAATTTGTGGTTCTGCAATGTCAAGATAACGTCGCCGCAGGGACCCACGATGATGTCAGACCATGCCGGAGCTGCAGGCGTTTTAATCAAAGCGACGATCGACACTTTGTCCTCATAATCAGAAAAATCGCCGACAGCAACATGACCGCCACCCTCAAACTTTAGGGCTTTGCCGAACTCGCCATCGACCCATTCGGCATCAATAATCTCTCCGTCATTGCCATTTTCGGAAGAATCTTTTGCCGTACCACCTTTACCTTCATCAAAGAACCATATTCCCAAAATTGTTTCCGGATCAAGTTTGGCAGAACTTAGGTCTGGAACTATTAAACTGATGATGCAGATCAGCATTCCATATACCCAAATTGCTTTTTTTAATTGGATGACTCTCATTTTGACCTCCCTTTGTGCATGCACGGTTTAAGGACGCTAATTCCGTCGTCAATTATGCTATTTTTCCTCACAGACTATTGCGTTCAAGATAGCACAAATCGTGCTTAAGAACTCTTCTCAAAGTCCCCCTGATAAGGGGGATTTAGGGGGTTTCTTTCAAAGTCCCCTGATAAAAGGATTCTTCTCGAAGTCCCTGATAAGGGGGATTTAGGGGGTTTCTTTCACGGAGGACTCAAATTTCAGGTTCAATAACGAGGTAACTAACACTCTTTGCTTCCATCTTAATTGGAATCTCAACATTGTAATCTCGGTCGATTTTGTACCGTTTAGGTTCTCCTTCTGCTTCACGAATCTTGGCAATTTCAGACAATCCAGTATAATAGAGCGGTAATTTCAAAGTCATCTGCTGCACCGCCCGCGTAGGGTTATAGAGCATCGCGAGCCCACAAGGGCTGATTTGCGCGTTGGCGTGGAGCACACAATCAATGGAGCGACCATCTGGACGGCGCACGTGAATCAGGTCTGAATCCAATATTGGGCGATACTTTTTGTAGAAGTCAACCCATTTCTTAACAACCGCTTTCGTCTGTTCAGTATCAAAAAGCCGGGGACCACGATAGCACGCAATCACACCACTACCAAAGTTCTGTGCGAGATGTGATTCATAGTCGTCGAGATGCTCGCAAAGCGGCTCAAATGTCGCGGCTGCTCCGCCGCCGTGATACTCGACCAATGGAACAAACATCCAACCCATACTCGGTGTCTTTTCATACGTCCCATCGTAAATATTCTGCCGGGCAATGAGAATTTGACGCTCGCGGGGCAGGCTGAAATTCGTTTCACGATACCCCATACCGCATTTGTTTGAACCGTTGAGGTAATACTGGTCTGGCGAATTGATATAGATGCCGCGTGCTCGACATTCGTGGTAAAAATTAACGCATGCCTCCCACTGACGCAACTGCGAATCCGCTAAACTGTTATGGTGTGCGTGCGTCGTCGCAGCACAGACATCACCATGATAAGGACCATCCGTCTCTATAATATCCATTCCGGTGGCATCCATGAGATTCAGCACTCGCTGGAAATAGCCGTCTGCCCATCCACTCGCAAGACAAGCACTCTGTCCAAACTTACTTCCCGGTTCTCCGGTGTCTGGATCAACACAGTTAAAGTCTTCACCCACACCCCGTGAAGCACACATCAGCGTATAACCACCGAGTTGAATACCCTTACTATGGGCATAGTCTGCCAACCCCTTCATTGTGGTGATGTATTCTGGGTCTTCGCTCTCAATATTGAAGCCGCTCCCAAAGGTCATAATCACCATTTCAAATCCGACTTCGGCACACTGATCAATTGCCGAACGGACCGCTTCTGGTTCGGCACTCCGAACGTGCATCAGAATCGGATTCTCCGTGACCTGTGGCGCGAGCGTACGGTACATCTTGCGACGTGCGAGTCCTTTTCGCTCACGCGCATCACTATCATGCAAAATTTCAAAGGTGCGAAAACTCGTGAAAGTCTCTCCTTGCTGAAGAAGTACCCCCGGACCGAGTGGATAACGGCTTGTCATCAAGAGTGGCATCTGGTAATGATAATCGACTTGCGTCTTGTAATCCGCATCTGGGCCCCATTCAGTCGTTTCCATACCACTGAAGGCATAATCGCTCTCAACATGGAGCCGATGTTTCTCCTGCTCGTTGACAGCAAGGATTTCACAGCTTAAAGCATCAATTTGAATCGACTTTTGACTCTCATTGCGAATACTGACCCACTTCGACAGTACCGGAATGCCTCGGTAGAGTTCATAATGCACACAAACCTGAACCGAGTCAAGGGATGGCGGTGGTGAGAACGCAACCGTCAGTGTCACACCCTCTGGTGGATATACGGATGATGTAGCAGAACGCCTCTGTATCCACGGATAGCGGATTTCAGGTTCAGCGACGCGATATTCGCGAAATTGAAATGCCTCCGGTGCACTCGTCAAGTCCGCAATCCAATCCAAATCAAGATAGGCGTAGTCGGGTTGTCCTTTCAAACCACCCACCTCAAATGGGTGTCCGTCAATCGTAAGTACCGCCTCTGGTTTGATACCCCGAAGAAAACTGCTACCGGTAATTTGATTGATATAATCGACCGTTGCGAAATTAGGTGAAGTAACGAATGTCCGCTGGATCAGACCGTTATCAAGAATAAGTTGATTGTCCTTTTCTACTACTGAAGCCAGTTGGCAAAAAGGCTGAACCAACCAATCATTTTGCTGTGATGTGTACTGCATATCAAGTTCCTATTCCACTATTTTTCTGTTTCATGGTTTCAATATAACACTTGCGAAAAAACAAGGCAAGAACAATTCTGTTAACGTACTGTGAGAGCAATGATAACCTGTCCGTTCTTCATGCATGCTTCCTCTCTAAGGATTGAGATTTTCAAATTGCGTATTAGACATATCCATGCTAAAATATCAATAACGCTTAAGCTTTTGAGAATATATCCGACAAAGGAGAAATTTTACCATGAAAAATGTTATATGCACGGCCTGTTACGTAGTGTTGATCGTTTTGTTGATAACTGGAGAGGGAATACTTAGTTTCGCACAAGACGAACACACCGTCCTCCTCTACACTTTTGAGTCAGGTGCAGGGAAAACTGTCAAAGATCTTTCTGGTAACGGAAATGATGGTGAACTCATGGGGACGAAATGGGGTGAAGGGAACCCCGGGGGTGGACTTACCTTTGGTGGAAACGCTCCCAGAGATTTTGTAGAGATCCCTGACAGCGAGAGTTTAGACTTGGTTGAAGGGCTTACGGTGGAAATGTGGCTCTACCTTGAGGCGTGGTCAACCGCTGGTGGTACAGGTGCCACGAAAGAGACAACCTACAAAGTAGGACCTCGAAGCGATAAGAAGGTGCTCATCCGAATGACCACGGATAAGCATGCCTGGGGTGCTGCGGTTGCTGCTGGGAAAACGGACATGCCACTGAAAAAATGGACGCATGTCGCTGGAACTTACGATGCCAAGTCCGGCGATGCCAAGATTTACATCGATGGGGTCTTAGACGGCGAAGGCAACATCGGCGGCAATATCACCCCGAATGACGATGTTTTGTGGCTCGGACGCGGTGCCGGACCGTTCTTAGAAGGACGGATAGACGAAGTCCGAATCTCCAACATCGCACGCTCTGAGCAAGAAATTCAAGAACTCATGAACAAAGGCATTGAAGGCGTGTTGGCGGTGCAACCCCAAGGTAAATTGGCAACGACGTGGGGAAAACTGAAATCAGACTTTACGCGATAGAAAGAAATGCCACAATGCTAAAAATAATTACAGTTCAATCTCTGACGCTCCTCCTCGTTTTTGGTGCTATCAAGGCAAGTGTAGCCGATGCACGGAGGAGCTACCCCTCTATCTTTCAGGCATGGAGCGGCATCGAAAATAGACCCGATACCGATGAACTTCACCGACTCGCTCAGCATGATCTCGCTTTTGCCCACCCGTATACGCTGCTCAGAATAGCCTGGAATATATCGGAAGCACAGCCATATTCAGGACTAGCAACAGATCTGCTTCCGAGTCAACTGGATACCGCACGCCAAAGGAAGCAAGAACTTCTATCTTTAAATTCAAATCTTTTACTGCTTGTTGAAATCCGATGTAGAGATGCGAAATATCTCTCGCGGGAAAATGAAACACAAGTGGAAAACTGGTGGGATGTTGGCTTCTACCCGCCGGATTCGCCTTACTGGCTCACGGACAAGGACGGTGAACCTGTTATCGGTTGGGGTGAGGATACCAACGGTGATGGAAAGATTGACGAAAACGACGAAGTGCTCGGTTACCTCATAGACTTCACGAACCCAGAGATGCAGAATTTGATGGTCAACCAAGCCATCGCATTGGAAAAGTCTGGACTTTTTGACGGGATCCTGCTGGATTGGTGGAACGAAGATTATGCCACCAGTTCAATCGGTGTTGATGACTGGTCAGACACTATTCTCACACGGGAAGCTGAGTTAGAAGCGAGATTGTCTATCTTACGCAAAATACGGGAACAGGTCGGAGACGATTTCTTAATTCTTGTCAACGCGAATATGCGTCAGATTCCAAAGTCCGCACCCTACGTGAACGGACTCTTCATGGAGTGTTACAAGCAGGATTATACCAAAGGATATGACCTCAATCAGATTCTACAGATGGAAAAGACGCTGCTATGGGCAGAACAGCATCTGAGAGAGCCGCGAATCAACTGCTTAGAGGGGTGGCGCGTGGTGACGGATTATATGGGAGATTTAGACACACGGGTTGCAGAACGGAACAGCGAAGAAAATCGGCGATGGATGCGTATGATTACCACGTTGAGCCTTACACATTCAGACGGTTATGTGCTCTTTGGAGACGACAACGCCATACCTGTCCCCGATCATCTACACAACTGGTACGATTTTTGGGATGCTGATCTCGGACAACCGACCCAAGAGAAGGCAGTTCAATACCGAGATGTTGAAGGGCTTTTTATCCGAGCGTATGAAAATGGGTGGGTAGTCTATAACCGGAGCGGTGCCATGAGAACTGTCACTTTTGATGCGTCCGTCATAGGAGTCAACAACGGCAAGCGCAATTCACGTCATGAGATTCCGGACTTTGACGGAGAAATTTTCCTGAAAACTGATAAAGATTGAAAAGAGAGGTAGGCGATGTTAAAGACGGTTAATACGGCAATTCTACGATCAATGTCGCCAAAAATTCGTCCGTCACATGCCGATTGTAAACACGGGCTGAAACTACCGACCCGTAGATGTTCCCCACATAGAAGATGCCGCAGAGCGTGCCGAATGTCCACCCTTTTACCGATGAAATCCCATCTCTACGGAAGCCGTCGTAAGTCTGCCAACCGGTTATACCTACCGTGAAAAGAGTGTTCAGGGCATCGCCGAGGCGACCCGTATAGAGCCTTCCAGCCCCCGGGACAATCGTAGAAAGAGTTCCGGCTAAAAATGGACTACGGGTGGGTAGGCGTGCCCCCTTCTCAGCATAATTGTGGTACACCGCCGCTTTTTCTCTAATTGGCATCACATCTGATGCTTGCAACGTCTTGAATACCTCGCTTGCCTCAGACCACCGTTTTTGCTTCAGATACGAGAGTCCAATCAGCTGCGCTGCTTCGGCATGTTGCCGTGTATCTGTGATGCGCGACAGTGCTTCATGGAGAAACCGCGCAGACTGATCAAATTGATCCATCAGAAAATAGGTGGCACCGATCTGGTAGTAGGCACGGCTCGCAAACTGACTTTCGGGGTCCGTTCGCAGAAGCGTCTCAAAACCTTGAATCGCTTGCTCCGTTTTACCACCGAAGCGGTAAGAGACCGCAATTTTATAGTGAATCTGCGCGCTTTCCTGTGGCTTGTAAAATAGGTAACGTTGGTACTCATCGGCAGCCCGGAGGTAGTCACCCTGTTCATACAGAAAATCAGCAAACTTTCGGACATTTTCGGGCGCATAATAGTCAACGGGTTCTTCGGCGGATGCAAAAGGGAGAAGTGTAAGAATCGCCAAGCAAAGTATGAGCAGGAATTTGTATATTTGTGTGGTATTCATCAATCTTCGGGCAGGAGACCCCTGCATTTATGTAGGGGTCTCCTGCCCGTCCTTGTGCATTAGACCACAGCGTTTTTTTTAGAAAAAACACTTGACAATCTAAGCGAATTGTGGTTTAATCTATATATCACGTTGGCAGGCATATTGAGCGTTACCTCTTGGTAACGTGCCTGCCTACCCACTCAATAGGGGTTAAAGACGTGATACGTGAAATCCATGAAAAAACGAAAACAAAAACGCACGCGCCGAGTATACAAGTATCAGATGCGCGAACATCCGAAAAACAAACGCTTGGGCAATATGCTTGACGACTTGGGCGACGTGCATAATCACTTCCTTGCTTTGGAAAAACGGTATTATCGCCGGTATGGTTTGTATGCGGGACGGTATCGCTTGCAACCGCATTTGACGAAGTTGTTGAAACGCACGAAGCAACATTGGGCATGGATACCACGCGACACCCTTGATGAAGTGATTGTCCGTATCCATATCACTTATGAACGCTTTTTTGACGGTCTCGGCGGATTGCCGAAATTCAAACGCAAAGACCGTTATCGTTCTGCGAAGTTCCAGTCTGCCTACAAACTCGAAGAAGGACGTGTCCGTATTTCGTTTAAGGCATGGGATGAATCCACGCAAACCTTTAAATTCAACAAACGCTGGTTTTCTTTTCACCAGCACCGTGAATGGAAAGGCACTGTTCGCTATATCCAAATCCTTCGGGATGCGGTTGGCACATTTTGGTTGTATGTTGTCACGGATGATGCCTCGACCGACCCCTATTCTGCTACAGGTGAGAGCGTAGGAATAGATTTCGGGCTCGAGATGTATCTGACTCTCAACACGGGTGAGAAAATTGAACATCCGCAACCTTTAAAACAGTCCTTGACCGAACTTCGGAAACTCAATAAAAGCCTTTCTCGTAAGGTAAAAGGTTCTAACAATTGGTGGCGTGCGGTCCGAGAACTTGCGAGACTGTATCGGCATATTGCCAACCAACGCAAAGATTGGCATTGGAAACTTGCTACTAACCTGTGTAAAAGGTTTGATACGATCGTCACCGAGACGCTGAACCTTGAGGGTATGAAACGTCTTTGGGGACGTAAAGTCTCTGACCTTGCCTTCTACCAGTTTGTTGAGATACTGAAGTTGAAGTGTTTGAAGCATAAGCGTGAGTTCCTACAAATCGGGCAGTGGACACCGACAACGAAACCATGTTCAGATTGTGGGCATCACAACGCAAATCTTTCTCTCTCTGATAGGCAGTGGACGTGTCCGGAATGTGGTTCACACCACGATCGAGACATTAACGCTGCGATAAACATCTTGAGGGCTGCCTTGGATCCCTCTGTGGAGCAGATGTAAGACGTTTTCTCGAAAACGCTAACTGCTACGAAGCACAAGCCCCGGTCTCCTTTAGGCAGTGGGTGCCTTGACATAGTTTGTAGGTTCGGTTGAACAGAGTGAAATCTGGCTTCCTACTATTTCAGCACCGCATAGTCTGAAACGGGATCGATGTATTTACCCGTCACGTTATCTTTATGATAGTGCCTTGATTGCGAACCATTGCACCGGATCAGTCTGTCAGCAGTAAGGAGTATACCTCGGAACACACCGTATTCTTGTATACACGCCATACCGAAACGCGAGCAGCTCGGAGTGAAGCCGCAAGATGGGCCGTCTTGGCTTGAGATGAATTTTTGATACAACCGTATCAACCCGGTTGCGGCGAGTTTTAACTCCGAGGTTTCCTGTGGATTAAAACGGACAACTTCCTGAGGTTTCGGCGTTGTCATCGGGTTGACTTTGTGAATGAATGCCAGATCAGTCGCTTCATTCGCAAACGCAGGCGATAGAAAAATAACAGCGGATAAACAGAATACACAGAAACGGGCGAATGAACGATAAACAGGCTGATTTACCATTTGCTCTCTTTAACCTCCACGGATTCAGGAATTGTGAAATTCAGCATTGGATTTGGCGTTTTCGCGTTCACTTTTGGGTTGCTATAGATAATCTCTTCGTGCTGGATAACTTCAGATTTTGCATTGTACGTACTCGAGGTAACCGCCATAGGGATATAGTTAATACCGATTTTGCTGTGGTTCTCGTAACGCGATCTGCCGATAATATAGCCTTCCAGATTTTTGATTTCCGCTGAGATGAGCCGATCGTTGTGCATGCCTAAGATGACACTCCCGAGGGTATCCTTCGCTTTTTCAGGCGGTTTCCAATAGGTATAGAGGACTTCCTCTACAACATCGTGCTTATCCAAAGTATATCCGATGGCGGTCAATCCGTATTCCGCCTGTGTGGTTTGGATAATGGATTCGACAAATAGGAGCGGAACACGTCCTTCGGAGATAAAACGGAACGCCTGTTTTTCCACAGGATAATAGATTTCAAGCACATTATCCTTCACGACCATTAT
This sequence comes from Candidatus Poribacteria bacterium, assembly GCA_965208735.1. Taxonomy (GTDB): domain Bacteria; phylum Poribacteria; class WGA-4E; order WGA-4E; family WGA-3G; genus WGA-3G. The sequence continues at coordinate 5,237,881 of CBDBPM010000002.1, read as the reverse complement.
CTGCTTAACCGGTTTGGTAACCTCAACAACAACCCGTGCAGCTTTTACATCGTAGTGGAGTGTGCCTGCAATGTGCTCCGTTTTGCCCTTTTCGGTTAACTCGCGCGTAAATTCTAACGAAAGCGTCTTCAACGGCGCAGCGTAGAGAACATCAACGAGAAGGAATATAAGCAATAGTATCGTGAAGGATAGAGAGTTTTTAAGCATTTATCCAATTCTTCGGTGTCAAAACCCCCTTGCTTTAGCTGGGGGATGTAGACACCGCCTCCTATATTGTGCTAAAAAAACACTTGACTTTTGGTCTAAAATTTTGTATGATATTACTATCTACGGGTTAGGATACGCGACTTTCAGTTTAACTCTGATTGATCCTAACCACCCCTTCGCGGGGGTTGCGTAGACGTAGAACCGAAGCTACAAAAAGGACACATTAAACTACCTTGAAATATAGGCAATCCCCAAATCTTGCGAGGTTTGGATGTCCAAGTTCTGACGTAGGAAATACCTACCAGAAGTATCGGTCGCTTCCGACGGTTTCAGGAAGTTTCCGTAGTGTGCTAAATGGTCACACTTCCATTCAAGAGTGTTGACAGCATGACCCGCACCTTGTTTTCGCGAACATGTTGCCTTAGCTTAGACCTAAGGAATCTACCTATAAGGTAGTCAGATGGCCCCATACCGTTAAACCTCATGTGGAAGTGATGGTAAAGGTTGAGAAACTCGCTTGGGAGTTCTTTCAAAGAATCCCCCAAGCTTCAGCTGGGGGAGCGGTCAACTCTGTGAGTCACCTAAGTATAAGCTTCTGGCACTTACCACTACATTGGTTTTCCAATTTACTGCATTGCACCTTCTGCTCCGATCCCACTACTTATCACAAGAACCCAAACATGAAACATTGAACATATTTTCACCTTATTTTTCCTTACTGAATGGCTCTGGCAGTATGAAGCAGTCATTTGTCGGCGTGCCATAAGCATGGGAGCCGAAGAGGATAACTTGTAGTGGCGCAAATTCGCGCACGATGTCATCACATGTAGCTTGGATTTCCTGTCGGGTAACCATACGCGCCTTCCTTTTACTTGAAGTATAACATATTTCGCTATGGCTATCAAGTTCAGCTTCGGATTCGGAGGCATTCAGTTTTCGGTTTTCAGTAGACGAGGTTGCAAGCCCTTACTACCAAGCATAGGAAACAATTATAACGATGCTTGCTGTAGGAGTTCTCTGTCAGCAAAGGCGGTATCAGGGTCGCCATCATAAATCACTGCACCATCGCGTAATAGGAGAATGCGGTCGGCGTACTTTAAGGTGAGGTCCGTGTCATGTGTAGCAAAAATGAGGGTTTTGTGTTCTTGTCGGATTTCATCGGAGAGTTCATCCATTAACTGATAGAGGTGCTGCGCGTCTTGACCTGTCGTAGGTTCATCAAGTAGGAAAAGGTCGGGATGCAGCGAAAAGGTTGCTGCGACCGCGGTGCGTTGGCGTTGCCCCCGAGATAGTGCATACGGTGCTTCTGAGCCAAGGTCTTGTAAGTCAAATCGCTTGAGGGTGTTGTCAACCCGTCCTTCAAGGGTTTTTTTAGGGAATTTAAGGTTCTTCGGACCGAATGCCACCTCATCACGAACAGTCTCCGCCTGTAACAATAGATCTGGATCCTGAAAAACGATACCAACTTTACCCGCTAACTGATGAAGTTTCACACGACTGCACGACTTTCCATCAATAGTGATTTCACCAGCCGTCGGACGTAGCAAGCCTGCAATGAGGTGAATCAACGTTGTTTTTCCAGACCCGTTTGCCCCCATGATAGCAAGCACTTCTCCACGCGGCACTTCACAAGAAATATTACAAACCGCATCGCTATCGGTATTCGGATAACGAAAATAGAGATTTTGGAGACTGAGGAACGTATCTTGTTGTAGGGCATTGGAAGGACGCTTAAGAGGCGAGGTTGGAAACTTTACCGCAGCGTTTTCTATCTCTGGCACCTGTACACCTAAACGTTGATACGGCGTGGCATCTTGAAAAGCATCCGCCTTCGGCAAATCCAGACAGATGCGTCCATCCTCCATCAGCCAGACATGATCGCACAACGACGCAACTTCTTTCGTTCGATGCGTTGCTAAAACAACGGTTATACCCATTTCGCTATTTAATCTTTTGACAATACTGAGAATGTCTCGTGTACCTTGTGGGTCAAGGTGACTGGTGGGTTCATCAAGGAGTAGAACTTGCGGTCGCATCGCGCAGGTGGCGGCAAGCGCAACACGCTGTCTTTCACCACCTGAAAGGGATGAAATCTGACGCGATTCAAAGCCGGACAACCCCACCTGTTCCAAGGCGATAGTGATCCGTTCCTGAATTTCTTTGGGCGGAAAACCGAGATTTTCAAGTCCAAAGGCAATTTCATCTTCAACCAGTGTGCAAAAGAGCTGATCGTCTGGGTTTTGGAAAAGAAGTGAGACCTGTTGGCATGTGGTAGCGAGGGGTTGTGTGCCAATATCTTTCCCGTTGAGAAGCACTGTCCCCGTAAGCGTACCTGCCGATGCATGCGGAATTAAGCCGTTCAACGTGCGCAGCAAAGTGGATTTACCACACCCCGTTGGACCTGTCAGTAAGACAAAGGCACCACGAGGGACACGAGTCGTGATGCCGTGAAGCGTCGAGATCTCTCGGCTTCGATAAGTAAAGCGGATATTTTCTATTTCAATACATGCCATAGTCCCGCTAACTCAGGCCTTCAATTTGAACAGGGACAGAACCGAAGAGTTGCTCTAAATGTCGCGTGACCGATTCATGGAAAGCATCAAAGGTCTCTTCGACGTTTTGCTTGAAATCATCGGTGTGATGCTTGAAAACGTTGTGGAGTTGAGCCTGCTGGGCATGAACACGGGCAAAAAGACTATGGACATACGCTTGGAGTTCACCGAGCCGCTCTGTTTGTGCTTTCGCGAAAGTACCGACTGCGTCTTTGAAAGCAGCGAATTCCGCCTCTAAGTACGTCTTGAACATCGACTGCTGAAAACCTGTCAACGCACCGTGCGCAGCGTATTGAAAATCCTTATGGATTGCGTTGTACCTTGTCTTAATGCGTGCAAAAAGTTGGCGCGAATAGTTCTGGATCTCACTTGTCCGGCCGCCTTGAGCATCCACGAACTGTGGAACTTTCTCTTTAAACGTATCCATCTCTTGATCCAAGAAATTCCTGAAATCCTCAACAGCGAGGGTGTAACGCGTTGTTTTCTCGAGGTGGTATCCCATAACAGCCAATCGCACCGCTTCAGGAAACATCTGACGGTGGTTTTTAATGACTTTCGCCAAATAGCGAGCGTATTCCAACCCTTGTTTGGAAAAAATTTGCCGCTGAATGGAACGGGCAAATGCTATTACTTCCTCTTTGCGGATCGGCCTTACGTTATTGTGGGTTTGAGGCATGTGCTCAAGCAACGTCAAACACCGAGTAAAATAGTTCTTCAAGGTCGGATCATAGAGCGTTGAAATAACCCGCCGATACTCAGCAATCAGCTCCGCGCGCGGCATCTCAGGGACGAAATTGAGGCTCATGTCGGTGTTATTTCCGCTCGATTCTACAAGCAACCTGTCTTCCTGTTTCAATCGGTGCCAGAGGTCCGTCTCCTTCAGAGCAGTGAGCAGACCTGCCATCGCCATCGGGATACCGGCATCTTGGATAAAGTTGATATGTGAATCAAATTCAGTATCACCATCCAATCCAATGATAAAACCGCCTGTTACTTCTATCCCTCTGCTCTGTATTTTTCTTATGGCGCGCATGAGGTAGCTGCCAGCCTCTTCTTCTTTGCTTGTGTTCTGTCCTTTGGAGGTACCGAGCAGTGCCTCATCATTTGGGCTTTCAATGCCGAGGAATACCATGTTAAATCCTGCTTCAGTCATTGCGTCAAGCATCTCAGGGATTTCAACGAGGTTTACGCTGGCTTCAGTGAAAAGTGAAAATGGGAATTGCCGTTTTTCCTGCCATTCCTTGACAGCCGGAAGCAAGCGCATTGCGTCGCGTTTGTTACCGATAAAATTGTCATCAACGACAAACATTGCACCATCCCAACCGAGTTTGTAGAGCATCTCAAACTCAGCGAGCATCTGCTCATTGCTTTTCGTGCGCGGAACGCGTCCAAACAATTTTGTAATATCACAAAACTCGCAGTTAAAGGGACAGCCACGCGAAAACTGGAGTGCCATCGAGCCGTACTCGTTAATGTTAATAAGGTCGTAACGCGGCGGCGGCGTTATCGTAATATCCGGTTTTCGTGTCTCCCGATAGATATCTTTCGCAGCACCACTCTCAAAATCGGTTAAGAAATCTTCAAAAATCTCTTCAACCTCACCAAAGAGAAAATGGTTAATCGTGGCATCGGTTTCTGCCTTAATATTATCGTAGTAGGAAGTGGGATGCGGACCGCCAGCGATAATCGGTACACCTGCGCGATTACACCGTTCAGCGACTTCATAGAGCGATGCTTTCTGAACAATCATCGTTGAGGTAAAAACAACATCCGCCCACTGAAGATGCGCATCGGTGAGCGGTTCAATGTTTATATCAACGACTTTCATGGCATAATTGTCTGGGAACATTCCAGCGATCGTCAAGAGTCCAAGTGGGGGCATTGATGATTTTTTGCCGAGAAATTCTAAGGCGTACTTAAAACCCCAATAAGACGGCGGAAACTTCGGATAAACAAATAGTGCATTTGGCATAATATCTCCCTAATTCCTTACTAAAGTGCGTGAACTTCAAACCGTGTTGCCAAAATTTTTTGAATAAATTATGAATATTAGAACTCCAATTAATAATATGATACCATATTTTCGCGTTTTTATCAAGTTTTTTCTTTTCTCTTTAGCCATACTCGGCTTTAGCATCGTTTCTCAGAGGCTATTCCACACAAGAATCAGAATGTGCCTATCAACGCTACTGGTAGTGTTTGCTTGCCTCTAACGCAACGCGTATGCTAAAATATTGCCATGAAATGACTTGATTGATAGGTTTTCCATATTGCGAATGGAGACGATAGATGTCCAGATACCGACTTCCACAGATCCTCTTTTTTAGCGGTTTACTCCTTAGTTTCACGGCTATCCTCGAAACTGTACACGGTGCTGACTTGACGGAACATGTTTCGCCCCCAGAACAGTTAACCTCTGACAAGGAAACAACTGATAAAGCACAACCACACTACCGTATCCATCAACTCCGTTTTAATGGAAATGCACATTTCAACCAGAATAGATTACTAAAACTATTCGGGTGGAACGAAGAAAAAGCATATGCTCGTGCGGAAATAATAGATGGGTTTGAACGGATCCTCGCTGCATACCGAGAAGCAGGTTTTGTATTCGCAGAAACGTCCCCTGATATTCAACTGATGTCGGAAAATACAAAAACCAACAACGAAACAGAAGTAACTATTGCTGTAACAATTGTTGAGGGGAAACGGATTCGTATAGGTGAAGTTACACTCGCTGGCAATGAACACTTCTCGGAAGCTGAAATCCGAGATCAACTCAATTTACGGCAGGGAAAACTCTTTACAACGGTCAACATGGAACAAGGGTTAGAACGCGTTCAAACCCTTTACAGCGAATATGGGTATCCCAAAATTGAGATTGCCCCTGAGAACTTCCAATTTTCGGCAGAAGCAGGGACTGTTGATTTTCATCTGAATATCCGAGAAGGCGGACAGATCCAGATCGGTGAAGTCAAGGTAACTGGACTCAAGAAGACGAAAACCGGGGTCATCCTTCGGGAAATTCCAGTGAAACCCAACCAACGCTTCGATCAACGCGACATTGACGCAAGTTATCGGCGTTTACGAAATTTGGGGTATTTCTATCAGATCAATCCGAATGTATTAGAAGCTGGAACAACAGAAGACAAGATTAATTTCCACGCACACGTAACCGAAGCGAAAACAGGACGATTGAGCGGTGTCATCGGATATGCACCACCCGATTCCGAAGCAGACGCTGCCCCACAACTCACGGGTGTGCTTGAAGCCCGCGAGACGAATCTACTCGGAACAGGCAGGCAGATTAACTTCTATTGGAAATCCGGGCTGCTTAAGATCTTCCGACTCGGTTATGCCGAACCCTGGATATTCGGCAAACCCGTAACCGTCGGTATAGAGTATGGACAATTCAAACAGCAGAATCCAAACAGAACGCAACTGTCAGGTATTTCAAATAACGACGTAGAAGTGATCTCCGAAGAACAGTCAGGCAGTGTGAGTGCTACGACTGACTTTGGTCGCGTCTTTGAAGGAATCATGACTTTGGGTTACAAGCGGATTAACGTACCAAACACCGTTTTACCTGCAACGCCAACACCTCCTCTGAATAGCCAAACACCGGTATTTTCCAACCCAAACACTATTACATCAACTGAGACAATACCCTATAGTGGAACGAAGTACAGTGTCGCCTTTCGGCTGACACGCGATACCCGCGACTATTTCCTGAACCCAACGCGCGGACGGCGTGATAGCGTCGCTATTGAGGTGTCACGGAGCGACTTTCAGTTGCGGAAAGTATGGCTCTCGTTACAACAATACTTTCCGACTTGGCGGAAACAGACGATCGCTGTTGAACTCCACGGTGCTGCCGCATGGGGCTTTACGGCGCAGCTTGCAAGCCGATCTGACATCGTTATCCCGCCAACTGAACTTTTTTATCTCGGCGGTGCATCCACTTTACGCGGATACGATGAAGATTGGTTTTCAGGACCGCGGCGGGTGTATGCCAACATCGAATACCGGTTCCTTGTCGGACCCGACTCGCAGATTTTTGTCTTTACCGATTTAGGTGCGGTAACTTTGATTGAAACGCCTTCTGTCTTCGACAGGCTCCGAGTCGGTTACGGTGTTGGGGCAAGGCTTGAATCTAAAGGCGGTATTTTGCGCATCAACTATGGACTCGCTGCAGGAGATTCTCCGTTACGCGGCAAAATCCATGTTAACTTAGGCGCGTCGTTTTAACACTACGTATTACAAAATATTTACATTTTCCATTTAATTTGCCAAGTGTGAAAATTTGTTATAAAATATATAGGAGATGTAATATGAGTATTTAGTAACAGTATCAGCAACAGGAGATTTAAATGACGAAAAACAAGAAGTTACAGGATTGGGTCAAAGAAGCGGCTGAACTTTGCCAACCCGATTCTATCTATTGGTGTAACGGTTCGCAGGAAGAAAACGACCGGTTGTGTGAAGAATTAGTCCAGAATGGGACTTTCTTCCGTTTGGACCCAGAAAAGCGGCCAGGCAGCTACGTCGCTCGCTCCGATCCTGCAGATGTCGCACGCGTTGAAGACAGAACGTTTATCTGTTCAAAAACACCCCTTGAAGCAGGACCAACGAACAATTGGCACGACCCTGACGATATGAAGAAGACCCTCAAAGGACTTTTCAAAGGTTGTATGAAAGGCAGAACGATGTACGTTGTCCCTTTCAGCATGGGTCCCCTGGGTTCGCCTATCTCACATATCGGCGTTGAGATCAGCGATTCCCCTTATGTTGTTGTTAATATGCGGATTATGACCCGTATGGGGAGTGATGTGTTGGACATCTTGGGTGAAGATGGCGACTTCGTGCCGTGTCTACACTCTGTCGGTATGCCACTTGAATCCGGACAGGAAGATGTTTCATGGCCCTGCAATCCAGATAATAAATATATCGTACACTTCCCCGAAGAACGTTCGATCTGGTCTTACGGTAGTGGTTATGGTGGCAACGCGCTTCTCGGCAAAAAATGCTACGCCCTCCGCATCGCATCTATCATGGCGAAAAATGACGGTTGGATGGCAGAACACATGCTTATCTTGGGATTAACGAGCCCTGAAGGCGAGAAAACCTATATCGCCGCAGCGTTCCCAAGTGCATGTGGCAAAACGAACCTCGCTATGCTCACACCAACGATACCCGGATGGAAAGCAGAGACCATCGGTGATGACATCGCATGGATGAAGTTTGGTGAAGACGGACGGCTCTACGCGATTAACCCGGAAGCAGGATTCTTCGGTGTCGCGCCCGGCACTTCAATGGATACGAATCCGAACGCGATGCACACACTTGCATCCAACTCAATCTTCACGAACGCTGGACTCACAGAAGATAATGATGTCTGGTGGGAAGAGAAGAGCGAAGATATTCCTGAAAAAGTGACGAGTTGGCTCGGTGAAGAGTGGCATCCGGGTGGCGAAAAGACTGCATCACACCCGAATGCACGTTATACAACGCCCGCTTCGCAGTGCCCGATTATTGACCCGAATTGGGAAAACCCGAACGGTGTCCCAATCTCAGCGATTCTTTTCGGTGGACGACGCGCCACGACAGTCCCACTCGCATTTGAAGCTTTTGATTGGCAACACGGCACCTTCATCGGCTCCATCGCTTCCTCCGAACGCACTGCAGCCGCTGCCGGCACAGTCGGTGAACTCCGACGCGACCCGATGGCGATGCTCCCGTTCTGTGGTTACAACATGGGTGACTACTTCGCACACTGGTTAGAGATGGGCAAAAGCACCGATGCCAGCAAACTTCCGAAAATTTTCTACGTCAATTGGTTCCGTAAAGATGCCGATGGCGGATGGCTCTGGCCCGGTTTTGGCGAAAACAGCCGAGTCCTCAAGTGGATCGTGGATCGTGTCTCTGGCAAAGGCGAGGCAGTTGAAACCCCGATCGGCTACCTACCAGCATCTGGTGCGATTGATACCAGCGGATTAGACGTAACCGACGCGCAGATGGATGAACTCCTGCATGTCGATGTCGAAGAATGGCTCAACGAAATTGAATCCATTCGGGAACATTACGCACGCTTTGAGGAAACACTGCCCCAAGCACTATCCGATGAGTTAGCAGCATTAGAAGCCCGTCTACGTGAGCAGCAATAAAACCTGAATAACCCACAGTGTAGGACGAGGTCCCATGCCTCGTCCTATAACTAAACTGAAGTCAATTGTTCGCTTACACCACTCTTCTAATCAGAAGTAACCTATTCTAACGTGAGTTTGAAAATAAAAATTGAAGCTCCCGTAGGTGTATTTTATTCCCCAACCGACACTTAATTATCAAGCTCCCAGAATTTTTATTTAATTTATTTGCTTTTCCCTAAAAATACTATATAATAATAGTTAGATATAGGCGATATAATTTAATAATTTGAATTATATCGAAATTAGACTGGTCATAACCTAAGTTGCTGGTTGTAAGTCTAAGCGAAATCCAACATTTCACTTTTATCAAACTCGCGTTATTCTAAACGCAGCAGACGAGGAGCAGTGCATAATGAAAGCCATCACTTTTACGGTCATTTCGATTATCCTTTTCTACGGCATCCTTTTTCAAGGTAATGCTTTTAACTACCATTGGGAGATAGATGAAACACCAGAAGGCAGCGAAATCGCAACTGTCGTTGAGCCTATAGAAGTAACGCTATTTGATGAACCTATACAAGTAGTATCACATAGTGCTTCCTTGGCGTTGCTGCGGAAGTATTCTGTGCACTTGGGGCCTGAATGGGATCCAGGGCATGCCTACAGGCTGCTCCAAACATTTGAATCCATACCTCAGGAAACAAATAACCTATACGCGGATACCCCTGGGGTGGCTCCCTCTATTTGGCGGTTAAGTGATCGTCATATTCAAGATGACATTTCGGTGGAGTACCGAGATGGACAGCGCATCGTCACGATTGCTGATGCCGCATTTGTGCACGCAACGCCGCTTTTAGCGGAAATTGAAGGTGTACGCGGTCAATATTTTTCTAAACGGCTGCATCATACCGTGGTTCGGTTTGTAACCGAAGACGGCGCAGATAGATATGCCCTTGAGCGGATACTACAAGAACGCTATGCAGTCAGCGTAAATGTACCAGATTATGCCGAACTCACGCAGTACACAACTGTTGAACATGCTGGGCGTTTTTCTGAATTCAAAAATGAAGAACTCATCGCGCTCGTTTCTATGCTTGAAGAGTTTCCGTCTGGCATGATTAAAACGCCCGGACTCAAATATATCGTTCGGCGATTGGACGGGACACCGCATCCGCTCTATCCAACCGCGCCTGCTGTCGCATGGCCAGAGTCAGGCTACATCGAATTTATGGAGTCTGCGTTTCAGGGACAAGGATTTGACTATATCCACCGTTTGATTCTTCATGAAAAGGCACACTTCCTATGGACACACCTTTTCGATGCGCAGCTCATACAGGATTGGATTGAACTTGGGGGTTGGTATGAAAATCCCGATGATAAAGACGGCTGGTCAACAACCAAACAAACCGAGTTTGTTTCGGCTTATGCGCATGGTGTGAACCCAAATGAAGACATGGCAGAGAGCATCAGTTATTACATCGTAAATCCTGACAAGTTGCGTTCACGGTCCCCTGCCAAGTATGAATTTATCCAGAATAGGGTCATGCACGGTACCCGCTATATCTCAAAAATCCGTGAAGACTTAACCTTCCAAGTTTACAATCTCTACCCTGACTATGTGTATCCAGGACGGATCACACGAACTGACATACAGGTCGAAGGTGAACCTGAGGAAGATAAACTCATAACGATAGAAATTGAAATCCATGGCGAAAGCCACTTGGATGCTGCACGATCAGCGTATATTAGAATTTTTGGTGAAAAAGGCACTTTTTTTGACCTTCTACTATATCCAGTTGACGCGAATGGAAAGGACGTTGTTTCTGGGCACATTTTGCAAGGACAGACAACGTTATCACGTTATGCAGCGAACGGTTATTGGCAACCTGACGCTATCCGAATCACGGATGCACAAGGTAATGAACGGCACGAATCTCAAGTTGACTACGGTTGGAAACTTTATGTTGATAACCCACTTGCAGATTACGAAGCACCGGTATACGTACCAAACTCAATGCGACTCACTTTATCAGAAGCGACTGAAGAGGGTCGAGCCTATCAAATTGTTACCGCTCACTGGAAATTTATTGAAAAAAGTGGTATAAAAGGCCTTTATGCACAAATAAACGATGAAAATCGTGAAACCTATTCTCGTAGTGAAAATTGGGGAGAATATAATATAGAGACCGGTGAAGCGAGTGTTGGACTGGTTTTCCCAGACTACTTCCAGAGTGGAACGTATACAACTAACTACATTGAAATGGAGGATATAGCGTTAAATACTCGCGGTGTATATTTTACAAATCCAGGGCACTCCTTAAGAGACGAGCAGAAAATTATTGATGAACTTCCTGCCACAATTGACATCGTAACGGCGAATCCAGATAGCACGCCGCCCGACCTTGATTTAAATCAAATTACAATCGAAGCCGAACCGACGAATCTGGAAGCTCCGAACGGCGAAACACGGGTTGACATTGCTTTTAAAATCAAGGATGATATCAGTGGATACCACTTGACAGTTATGTTTTTACGCGATCCGCAGGGTGTAACACATTTCTTTAGACATTACGTTCCGGAACCAAGTTATTCCAACATCTATTTCTCAGGCGATCCAACTGTTTATCAGACATATCATAAGACGATTATTCTACCGGTCGGCAGTGCTCCCGGCACATGGGGGTTAGCTGAAATGACTGTATTGGACAAAGCAGGTAACGCATTCCGGGCAGACTTCACTGAAACCGTTCGTTTTGAAGTGAATGATGCACCCGTTTATGCTAAATCGGATGTCAATCAAGATGGGACTGTTAACATTCAGGATTTAGTGATGGTTGCGAACGCAATTGGACTTCCGGGGGCTGCGGATGCAGAACTCAACGCCGATGTTAATGCCGACGGTGCTATTGACATTCAGGATTTAGTACAGGTCGCTAATGCTATCGGAGAGGGTTCGGCAGCTGCACCTGCGATTCACAGCCCAACTGCCGAACAGGTTAAAAGTTGGTTGGCACAGGTCAAAGCAGCTGACGATGGCAGTCCAGTTTTTCGCCGGGCTATCAGTGTGTTAGAAACCCTGCTACGCGCGGTTCTTCCAGAAATGACGGTATTGCTGGCGAACTATCCGAATCCATTTAACCCCGAAACGTGGATACCGTATCAATTGGCGAACGCCAGCGGTGTCCAAATCACGATTTACGATACAAAAGGCAGCGTCGTTCGCACGCTGGCACTCGGACATCAGGCTGCTGGTTATTACACGTATAGAAGCCGCGCAGCGTATTGGGACGGACGCAACGATTTCGGTGAACCTGTGGCGAGCGGTGTCTATTTTTTTCAACTACAGGCTGATGACGTTTCACGCACACGCAAAATGGTTATCCTGAAGTAACGATTAGCGTTCAGCGACCTAAACTACAGAACCTGTTGCCTCAAATCCATTATATTTTGGGTTTGGGGCATCTTGTTAACTCCGAAAAGAAAATGGAAATGCTTGACTACTCTGATAAAATGTAGTATACTTAATACAATTCCAATATTTGATTAGCAAGCTTGGCGCGCGTCTTGATGTTCCGTTGATGCGCCCTTGGAATAACATGATTAGGCAAGCCTAACCGCTATGCTATAGTAAGGAGAATATAATTGTCAAAAGAAGCATGTTCTACGAGTCCAGCCGATGAGGCGGACATTATCCACCCTCGTGTTTTACCGTTTATAGCTGTTCACCTCACATGCCTCGCAATTTTCTGGGTAGATGTTCAACCTATCGACTGGATTATATGTGGCGCATTGTACGTTATTCGCATGTTTGGAATTACGGCGGGGTTCCATCGCTACTTTTCGCACCGAGCTTTTAAAACAAGTCGGGTCTTCCAATTCGTTTTAGCATTTCTCGGACAGAGTTCAGCACAACGCGGTGTACTCTGGTGGGCAGCGAAACATCGTTATCATCATAAGCACTCTGACACAGAACAAGATGCACACTCCCCAGCCCAACACGGATTCTGGTTTGCTCATGTACTTTGGATCTTCTCGAAACGCGGGCTTACCGTTGATTATAGTACAATTAAGGATTTTCAGAAATATCCAGAACTCGTTTGGTTAGAGAAATGGGAACGGCTACCGCCAATTGTATTAGGTGTACTCGTTTGGGCAGTAGCAGGTTGGTCAGGACTCGTCGTAGGGTTCTTCGTGAGTACTGTGCTTCTTTTCCATGGCACATTTACGATTAATTCGCTTTCACACGTGTTCGGCAAACAGCCTTATGTTACAGGTGATGATTCTCGCAACAACCTGTTTCTGGCTATCATTACCTTAGGCGAAGGATGGCATAACAATCACCATCACTTCCCAAGTGCTACGCCGCAAGGCTTTCATTGGTGGCAAATCGATGTCACATATTATATCTTAAAGGCCTTGTCGGTCTTTAGAATCGTTTGGGACCTCCGCTTACCGCCAGCACATGTGGTTGAGGGGAAACGTAAGTTGCCGGTAGTTGCCGTAGAAAAAGCAGCCCAACAGCTTGCTGCAAGTTTTTCGATTGAACACATCGGCACAGCGGTTTTGAAGGCATGGGAGCAGACACCAAAGTTAGAAGAACTCCGCAACCGGGCACGTATCGGTCAATCAGAGGTTGAAGCTTTTCTCAAAGAGATGAAGATCCTTGAGTCGTCATCAGTGGCAAATCTGAAAGATCAAGCACAAAAAATGTTTGACAATCTTCCATCGTTAAATCCGATTGTTGAACGTGCAAACCAAATCATCGTTCAGGCAGTTTCGGTATGGCTACTTCAGAGCGATATGTGTGAGGCATCGGTGGGCGTGTAACTACCTAATCTTCAATGTAAGTTTGACATAAGCATCTACCGGAAATTTTCTATTAGCAATAAATTGGTTAATTGCACCATTTTGTGCTAATGGACACAAAATCTGCCCTATTCTGTGCAGTTATTTATGCACATCTCGTAAAGAATAGGGCATTGGGTGTTTTCCAAATTGGCACGGAATTTGCAATAGTTATTGATGGATAGTCAGAGGAAAGGAGTCGTCCAATGGAAACTAAACAGAAATATCGTGTTGCACCCCTCGGATTTACATCGGAACAGTGGAAAACCTTTAACGAAGACGGTATTATCTTCATTGAAGATGCAATCTCCGATGAAGACATCCAGACCTATGTTGACGCAATAGACCGCACCGCGGCTGCCAATCCGAAATATAAGCCAGGCGGCTATCTCGGCATGCAAAACATCGTCGAACGCGATCCTGTATTTACTAACCTGATTGACCACGAGCGGCATGTCGGTTATGCCTATGACCTGTTCGGAGAACTCCTCAAACTTCATCAGAGCCAGTTTTTCCTGAGACCTCCAGGTGGCAAACAATATAACCAATGGCACCCGGACGGTGCACGGGCACTCCCTTATGGTGTCTTTTCCCCCAAACTACCGTTGCAAATCAAAATAGGGTATTGGCTGACCGATCTGCCACACGAGAAGATGGGGAACCTCGTCGTGTTACCGGGGAGCCACCGTCAGCAGTACATGGACGGCTACGACACGCACAAGAGTATACCCGGAGAAATGGTCGTCTGCCCACGTAAAGGTACAATGACGGTGATGCACTCCAGCATCTGGCATCGCGTCGAACCGAACGAGAGCGAAATGGTGCGTTACAATATTTTTGTCGCTTATTGCCCATCATGGCTCACACCTGCTGACCGTTTTCACTCCTCACCGGACTGGTTAGAGACACTTAACCGCGAACAGCGTATCATCATGCGCAGCTACAGCAATGCCTATCACAACGCCAAACCGCCTGCGTCAGATTTTCCGCTTTTCTTGGAACGCGAGGCCGGTATTGAGGCAGATGAAGGTGCGTATCTGGAACACGTCCAATTACACCGCCGCAAACGACAGATAATGCCAGAGAAACTTGCCTCTTTGTAAAAATAGCATTATCAACCCCTAATTAGCAGCTGACGATCTACATATTCATTGAAAGCCGGTTTTGGGCGATGGGCAAAACCGAGCAGGAACCCAATCCTTAAAAAAATGAAGACATTATTCCTCAAAGACATGCGTTATCGCCAAGCAAGGGTTGTGTTAACAGCACTCGGTATCACCGTGCTCATTTCACTCATCCTGCTGTTAGGCGGTATCATGAACGGGATGCGCATCCAAGCGCGGCAATACGTGGAATCTACTGGTGCGGATGTCTGGATATCTGCTGAAGGGTCTGGCGGTGCGTTTATTGGATTCTCTATGGTCGTTGAGGAATACATGGCATTTCTGAATTCAGGACCTGGCTTAGTACCCGATTCTGCGTCTCCCTTGGTTTTTGCGCAAGCCCGCCCGACAGTCGCTGGAAAATCGACCAAGGCAATCGTCGTCGGCTATAAATTGGGGCAGCTCGGTGGACCTAAGAGTGTCGTTGAGGGAAGAATGTTCACTCGGAGCAATTTTGAAGACTATAGACCTGAGGACCCGGTCCCTTACGAGGTGGTCGTTGACGAAAAAATGGGATTGGAAATCGGAGAACAGATTACCCTTGGCAATGAAAAAGTACGGGTTGTTGGAAAAGCGAAAAGCCTTATGTTCGTCTTAGATACACCGCTACTCTTTATGGATGTTCGCATCGCCCAAAAACTTCTGCTCGGCAACACACCACATGTCAATATGATGATCGCCAAAACGGATAAGAATGAACAACCCGGACAGATTGCCACCGATTTAGATGCATTAGAAACCATTGAAGCACGCACCTTAAAACAGACGCTCGGCGATATTATTGCCTACTATGTTGACGAACCGATGAAGGCGGTGCAATTCCTGCGGGTCATGCTCTGGTTAGCCGCTGGCATTATTGTCGGGATGATTACTTATGTGACGATGCTTGAAAAGACACAAGAGATTGGGGTGTTGAAGGCTATCGGTGCCGCAAACAGTTATGTGATGGGACTACTGCTGAAACAGGTTGTTCTAATCTCTGCTGTCGGTGTAATCTTTGGACTCATTCTATCTTACGTCTTTGCGGCGGCAGCACCGATCTTTGTCGCAATTCATTTCGTTGAATCTATTATCGTCGCGTGCATCAGTTTTGCAGTCTGTTGTGGCAGCGGTTATCTGGCAGCGCGGAAGGCTATTACTGTTGACCCAATGATCGCGTTCCGAGGAGAAATCTAAATGGCAGCCATCGTAGAGGGAATCGGTCTAACGAAGCGATTCGGTACAGGCGATGCAACCGTCGTCGCAGTTGACGCAGTTGATATCAGAATCGAAGAGAGTGAACTGGTAATGCTCATGGGCGACAGTGGTTGTGGAAAAACAACGCTCATTAGTCTCCTCGGTTGTATTTTAACGCCGGATGACGGGGAACTCCGAATTGATGGTGAACCCATTAATACGGTGTCCGAAGACCTAAGTGTAATCCGCCGCGAAAAAATCGGATTTGTTTTCCAGTTGTTTCATCTATTACCCTACCTCACTGCCTTGGAAAATGTAATGGTTGCTATGGACATCGCCAGTACAAAGACCGATGAAGCCGAAAACCGGGCAACAGAACTGCTCACACAAGTCGGTTTAATTGGCCGGCTCCATCATCGTCCCGCTCAACTATCAGGGGGGGAAAAACAGCGCGTCTCATTCGCACGCGCCCTCGCCAATCACCCAAAAATCATCTTTGCAGATGAACCGACTGCTAACCTTGACAGTCGTCAAAGTGATAATTTAGTGAACTTGATTCAAGAACTACGCCGGGAATACCAAACGACTATCGCGATTGTGACGCATCACGAAGGATTAAAACAGAACGCCGATCGCGTTATCCAGATGAAAGATGGAAGGATTGTTAACACATGAATAGAGACACGTTTTTTACACACGATAGCAGCGTAGTCCTGGCTTCAACAATTGGAATGTTATTTTTACTCCTCACCCTGTCAACCTCTGCTCCTGCCCAAGAAGATCCTGGCTTAGCCTCTTTGCAACAACCCGATTTCCTGACAAGTGGGTTATACGGAGGCGGTCTAACCTTCATTGGCACAAGCCCCTATATTCAGCTGCAAGCACAACCCGATATTCCACTCGGAAAAATCAATATCGGGTTAGACCTGGTTGTACTCTATAACCCTTACGCAACAGATACCGGTACGCAATTCCTCGCCGAAGATGGTGAATCATGGGATAGCCCAAGCACATGGTTAAGACTCATCCGTTACGTCAGTTACGCACAACCTTATGACCCGTTCTACTTCCGTTTGGGAGAGTTGGATTACCTGACAATTGGACACGGCTCAATTATGTCTGGGTATTCTAACTATGACCGACGTGGATTACGAGTGAACCTTAAAAAATCCAATAGCAGATACGGCGTTGAAACAGTGATAAATGACCTCGGACATCCCCTAATCTTCGGTGGACGCCTGTTTTATCGACCATTTCTACGTCCAGAAAACAATAACGCTCTCACACAATTTGAAGATCAACCGTCTCCACGCTCAGGAAATAATAACTTTCTCACACGATTTGAACTCGGTGGCACCTATCTCACCGATATCGATCCAAATCCGCAAGAGGATGGGGAAGAACCGTTGACTGCCTTGGGCGTAGATGCAGGGTTTCCAATTGTTGAGAGAAGCACGTTTCGGTTGGATCTCTATAACGATTTTGCCGTGCTCAACACTTTATCCCCGAAACCGGAGGATATGCCCGAAGAACCGTTAGAAACTGAAATGACTGAGCAAAAGTCCGGGACGCGATTAGAAAGTGGTCCAATAGGTGGAGAAGACACTACACCAGCACAAGAATTCACATGGGGCAACGCCGTTGGCGTTGGATTTACTTTTACCAAAGCCATCTTCAAACTTGAGTACCGTGTCCTTAATGAAGGATATATTCCTTCTGTCTTTGATTATACCTATGAGTCGGCAAAATCGCTTGCACCAGAACCAGATATGCCCGATTTCCTGGATTTTGAAACGAGCAACGAACAGAGACGGGGTTTCTTTTCACAATTCATCTGGAAGCCAGGGGAACATCTCCACTTCTTTGGGACATTTGAAGATTATAACAATAGTTCACCCAAACTCTATATGGTGGTGTCACAATCGGGATTAGTACCGCGTCTCAGGGTTCGGGCACTCTATACGAAACGGGACATCGGTGAGGGGGACGAGACGAACTTCTTCGCAGACCTGTTTAATCTCGATGAAAAGTCCGCATTCCGTTTAGAGATTGGCTATGCAGTCTATCCGCCGGTTGAAACGATCATTACCCGTGAGTATCGGTTCCGCCGCGTTGAAACGGAGGAAGGGATCTCGCAATTTGAGCCGATTCATAAAACTTCGTTTATGGTAGGCATCAGGACAGATTTTTAGTGCTATTCCCAAGAAATAGGAGACACATCAATCCGTAGTGTCTCCTATTTCCGCTTCAATGAGAGCACCTAAGCGTTCACCTCTCGCTTGAACCGAAATGACTCTACCCTCGCGATCAATCAGAAATTGTGCCGGAATACCGCGGACACCATATTTTTCAACTAACGGAGTCTTCCATCCTTCCCCATCAAAAACCTGTCGCCACGGCAACTGATTCTCTCCAATAAATTTGCGTAACGCTGCCTCGTCAGTGTCAAGGCTTATCCCGATGATCTCAAAGCCTTTGTCGTGGTATTTCTCGTATACCGCCTTGATATTCGGTAGTTCCACTATACATGGACCGCACCAGGTTGCCCAGAAATCAAGCAGGAGAAGTTTACCACGGTAATCGGCAAGTGATACAGGTTTGTCATCTAAGTCAACAACCGGCGAGAACTCAGGTAACACCTGTCCTTCCCAAGCAAGGGTTGGATTTACTTTCACGCGATATTCGTGGGCGAGATCGGTATTCCCCAATTTGCCATGGATATTAGCCAATGAAGTCAAAGCGGTTCTATCGTTGGGGTTCTCTGCCAGTCGTTTCTCATACATCGGCTGGACATTCTTGAAAACCGCTTGTGCCGCTTCAATATTCCCCATCGTTTCATGAATATGGGCAATTATGTTAAACACGCCTGAGTCAGGAGTCTGGATCAACTCATTCTCAAATACGACGATAATTTCGTTTAGCACGACTTTCCACCGATCAACCATTGGATGTTTCTTATGAATCCGCTGGTAAATCTGGAGCGGTGTAGCCCCAACCTCAGTGGTATAAAGCCGCACCGTCCATAGATATGAAATTCGGTGATCCCCTCCCCTTAACCGCTCAAGCATTCTTTCAAGCGCAATAAGTGCTTCTTCCGTCATCTCATCGCTGAGTCGTGTGCATGCTGCATACGCAAAAAAACAAATTTCAAAATCCTTAGGTGCTAACACCATAGCTTTTTCCAAAAGCGAGTACTTTTCAGAAGAAATTTGCGCATTTACCTCGTGAAACGTCTCAATTGCCAAAAACTTCGCCGCTCCGCCGTTGTTAGAATCCGACTCCAGAACATTTTCAGCGTGTGATTTGATTGTCCCTATCATCTCTTCAGGAAAACGGTGGACATAACTCGGCAGACGTGGCGGTAGCGATGTTAATCCATCAGAAACACCAGCATCGATGTTCGCTTTGAAGTCGTCGATTAGTTTCGCTTGAATCTCCGGTTCAATCTCCCAATGTGGGTCTGACAACCCACGCCTGTCAAGCGTATTGAGAAAATCTTCCCAAACATCTACAGAATCCTGTTTCAAGGATTTACCTAAACCTTCTCCCAGTTGAGAAAATGCTCGGTTTTGGACAATTGCTGTTAAACAGAATACAAGCACTAACAGCATCAGAGATACACGAGTTCTCTTCACGGCTTCACCTCAACTTTGATCTCCTCATCCTCAACAATCAACGGATAAGTCCTGATGCGGAGACGGGGGTCAGTTTGACATTCTCCAGTTTCTGTATTATAGGCATAGCCGTGAACGGGACACACAGCGATCCCATTTCGGATCCTGCCTCTACCAAGTGAACCCATGGCGTGCGGACAGGTATTATCCACAGCACAGAATTTACCATTTTCATTAAAGATAGCGACCCGCCTGCCGTTGACGGTAAACGCTTTTCCACGACCTTCTCGTATCGCTTTCGTTTTCGTAACTGTAGTGTAATCAGACATTCTTTTTACTCCTTGACACCGCCTAAAGTAATCCCTTGTACAAATTCACGCTGCATTGCTAAAAAGAGGATAACAATCGGCATCAGCGACAGCAATGTGCCAGCCATCAGCATGCCATAATCTTGACGATAGATGCCGACGAGATTCGCTAAGCCGATCGGTAGTGTGTATTTCGCTTCGTCCCGTAAAATGATGAGGGGCCAGAGATACCCGTTCCATGAACCTAAAAACGAATAGATCGTTAGCGCACCGAGTGCCGGTTTGATAATAGGTAGCACAATCCGATAATAGATGCCGAACTCTGAACAGCCATCAATACGCGCCGCATCCAGCAGCTCCGACGGAATCGTGACAATAAATTGACGCATCAAAAACACGCCAAATGCCCCGACTGAAAATGGAATAACAATCGCCTTATAACTATTGAGCCACCCAATATCGTACATCAGTCCAAACAACGGCACAAGCAACACCTGAAAAGGCACCATCATTGAGGCGAGGAGAATGCCGAACAGGACTTTCTGACCGCGGAATTGATACTTCGCAAACGCATAACCGCCGAGGGAACAGAAAAACAACGTGAGAAGCGTTGACGCAGTGGCGATGAAAACACTGTTGATAAAGTAGCGATTATACGGTACCGTCTTCCAGAGGTTCCGATAGTTTGCGGTTAACTTATCCCAAACAATAGACAGATAAGGCGGCTGATGAATTGTTAATTGTAGGAACAATTGATTCCCCGCTCCGGCTTTGGCTGCGGTGTCGGTTTCAACTGGATGCATCGTGATATGCGATGATTCTAACTCACCGGGGATGCCTTGAAGTCGCCATACAGTGTCTTTCCATAACGCACTCTCTAAAACGAAAGGACGTGTCGGTTGATATGTAATTCCATGGGTGGTATTGTTTGTAGCCTCTCCAGACTGCGGCACAAACACGGTTAAAGAGAGACGATGGTAAGAGGCATCTCCGCGGACAGGCAGCGTGAGTCGCCGAATCCGATCAATCGGGACAGGGATAGGAACAGTAGACGATATATGGAGGGTATCGCTGCCTTGAAAATTGTGGGATAGATTCGCAATAGTCTGCGTATCCTCGGATGGACGAATGCGTGTCCGCGTCTCCGATGCTGTCTCCCATTTTACGGTTTCGATTGGTGTACGATTGAAGTCAATATCTTCTATCTGGAGTGTTCCAATCGCAACTTCACGGTACACAGAACCCCAGATCGTGTCAACCATTTCTGGAATAACTGCGTCCTGCACTGCTGTAACCACAGACGCTGTTGCGCCACGCCATACCTCATCAGGCAAAGTCGTTACCAATTGTTGCCATAAACCCTCTATGATTTCCGTTTGTAATTGCTCGGATGTGACGTAATTGGAAAGTTGCGCGTTTGCTGCGATGTGCGTTTCTGCTTTTGTCCAGATTGCCTGTGTGAGCGTAGGTTGTAGCGTTTCCCATGCTGTTTTATCTACCGCTATCGGTTTCTCAATTTTAGGATACGCATCTTCAACAACATAAGGCGATGATGCAACACGTGGAGGAAAACTGGGGAACCACTGAATCGGAACTGCGAAAATCTCATTTGCGGTTTTAAAAGAGGAGGTCAACAGCCATAATAAAGGGATCATCGTGCAGAAGGCTGCAGCCACTAAAAGGAGGTAACCCGTACCTCTAAAGATTTTCGTTTCAACACGTTGACCTTTCCTATGCTGGTTCATCCTATAGTCCTAATTCGGATAGTTCTACAGCGCGTGCCCGTTGGATATCATCCTGATATTTGAAAACACATCCAAGGGTCTCTGCAACGACATCCGCATCCAATTGCCCTTTGCCGAGTGCGATGAGTGCCAATGCCCAATCCAGTGTTTCAGCGACGCCCGGTTTTTTATAGTAATCTCCCTGCCGCCAGAGTTGCATGATCTGGCATAATTGCTGCGCGAGGTGCTCATCAATCTGTGGCAGTTTCGTCTGAACAATCGCCAATTCTTTTTCTATAGTAGGGTAGTCAATCCACTGATAGAGACAACGGCGTTTGAGTGCCTCATGAACCTCCCGCGTTCGGTTCGAGGTCAGCACTACGTATGGAATATGTTTCGCTTGGATCGTGCCGATTTCGGGGATGGTAATCTGGAAATCGGATAGGATTTCGAGCAGGAACGCCTCGAATTCGCTATCGCTCCGATCAACCTCATCAATGAGTAGGACGGGTGGTACATCGCTATCGCTCTGGATAGCCTCAAGAAGTGGGCGTTTCAGCAGAAATGTTTCGCTAAAGAGGTCGGTGCCGATATGTTCTTTGTCGCGACCGCGTGCCTCGTCAATACGGAGTTGCAAAATTTGCCGTGTGTAGTTCCATTCGTACAATGCACTGTTTGCGTCTAATCCCTCATAGCACTGCAATCGAATGAGCTTTGCACCTGTAGAATCCGCAAGCACTTTAGCAACTTCTGTTTTGCCGACACCGGGTTCGCCTTCGAGAAAAATGGGCTTTTTGAGGTGATGCGCGAGATAGAGCGTTGTCGCTAAACCCTTATCAGCGATATACGCATGTTTTTCACATGCAGATTGAACGTTTTCGATGGATGTAAACATTGTGTAAAATGTAAGATAGACTCCGTTTGATATTGACAAATTTTGGATGTATTATACCGAACTTATGTTACGCAAACAGTTGTGCCACGGGACAGGTAAACCCTGGCACGATATTCTCGCCTGTCAACGTGGCTTCGTGCGTAAGTATCCCAATATCGCTTTCAGAACGATACACCGTCACCGCTTTGGCAACAGGATCAAGTACCCAGACGAGGCGGGTTCCTGCTTCCAGATAATCAAGTGCCTTACGGACAACACGCGAGTGAACATCTGTCGGAGAGACCACTTCAATCGCCAGATCGGGCGGGATCGGGAACGTTTTATCTTCGTCGACATCCAGACGGTCAGTTGAAACGAACGCAACGTCCGGCTTCATCATGCGGTCGCCAACCTGAAATATCGTTTCTGCGGTATACAATTCCCCCAACCCATTTTCGTAGACATGTGAGGATAGATGCCATATAACCTTTGCGCTGATCTTACCGTGTCTTCTCGTCGCTGGTGACATCGGTATTAATTCTCCTTTCGCGTATTCATAGCCTGGGACATCGTTCTCAAGAAACTCTTCCGCTGTCATCGTCGTGGGAATCGGCAAGTACCTTTCTGGCGGTGACTTTAGGACTAATTTGCCGTCAATGTATTCATAGCCTGGGACATCGTTTTCAAGAAACTCTTCCAACGTCACGGTGGTCGGTATTGATTCAGGAATTTCTGGTGCGTCTTTGCGAGGCTCTTTCATATTTATTTCTCCTTTAGGGCGCGCTCATAATCTTCGCGGTAATCAATATCCCGCAGTACGTTGTCTGTCTCTACGGTAACATAGTGAATATCATCGTCATACGCTTTAAAGAGTGTTCGTACACCGTCGCTCTCTGGCGTTAGTGCCAGAATATCGCGGGCATATTTCTGATCAAAGATGACAGGATGACCGCGTTTATAATTATAACTCGGTAGGGTTATTCCCTTTTCTGTATGGACATAAGCATCAATAACCTGATCAATCAGTGCGGATGTGATAAAAGGTTGGTCCACAAGCATAAGTGCAAATGCGTCGCTTGTTTCGAGTGCACGGATACCTGCCTGCGCCGAAGTCAACATACCCTCGCGATAATCAGGGTTAAAAACGGTTTTGATAGGGCGCGTTCCGAGCTGCGTTTGAATTTCTTCGGCGCGGTGCCCCACAATGACGATAACTTCATCAAACTTGGCACCGAGCATATTGTCCACCACCGTTTCAACGATAGTGCTTTCTCCAAAGGCGAGCAGCTGCTTCGGTGCTCCCATCCGAGTGGAGAGTCCCGCAGCGAGGAGGATCCCTGATATATTTTTTTGATATGCACTCGCAAGCGGCGTGCTACACATGGTTTAATACCGAATGCCGAAAGTCTTATATTCCCCAGTGAAGGAACGTTCGTCAACATCAAGCGAATCCACTCTCGCAAAGCGCGGTCCCTTCTTTAAGAAAGCGACTAACGCATCTAACTGTGCCTTATCACCCTCTGCGACGACTTCGACCTTACCGTTTGGTAGGTTCTTAGCGTAGCCGTTAATACCAAGCTGCTTAGCATTCATCTGTGTGAAATTGCGGAATCCTACGCCTTGCACTTTTCCACTAATTAGCACAAACAGTTGCATTTTCCGGTTGACTTCAATCGTGAGCATGACAGGTGTCCCAAGTTTAGGCATCAAGGCATCGTTCTTTTTATAGATGTTTTCTTCTTCCGATTCAGGCAGCGGATTTTGGAAGAGCGCGCTCGCATCAAACCGCTTCAAAGCGACAAGATCGTTACTCATAAACGCCTGCGGTATCATCGCATCTTCATCATCGCTATCCAAGTCTGCCACTACCCGTGAACCGGAATAGATCCAAGCAACCTGTTGCATCGGCTTTTTGGTTTTTATATTGTAAATGAGTTCTTCGGCACGAACTTTTTTCGTTTTATCGCCATCTTTCCATTCAACATAAATAAGAAACTCGGTTCCCTTTGGGGGTGTCGGTTCATCTTTTTCTTCGTCGTAGCCGGGAGGTGTCCCTACTTCAACACTGAGTTTTTCAAGTGCCTCGTAAATTTCCTTCGCTGTCGCATCAACAACAACGATACTCTCGTATTCCTTGCCGTTGTGTCCACAAACGAGGTATTCAACGGCACCTTTCAAATGTTCATCGTATTCACCGAGAGCCTCAGAGATTTTACCCTTTAAAACAAGCTTCTGTGCCTTCTCCTTGATTTGGAGATGCCCATCTGCCCAAGCAATACTCGACAACGCGATAAAACACACGCCGATGTAGACGACTGTTTTCACCTGCCAAGCGCAGGTTTTCACCTTCTGCATAAGATCCTCCTTTTGTTTTGCCTTTATTAAAAAGTATACCGCAATCCATTAAAAATTTCCACATCATGTTTATGGATGCCAGTTGGGGGTTCACTATCGTATCGGAGATTCACTCGGAGCGGAAACGCTAACTGCGTTGTGAGCCGAAATGTAAGACTCCCCTCAAAAAGGATACGGTAATCTTGAAAACGCCGTGTATGGACTTGATAGTACCCAGTCGCGCTCGTTGTGATACGTTCATCCAGCTGCCCAGTCCAATTGATATAGTTCGTTGATCGAATGACATGGGTTGTAATTTCGCCAGCATTTTTGTCATTAATCCGTTCGTGTTCCCACATCGCACCGATACCGAGATAGAGATTAAATCTCGAACTTGGCGGATGCAAGGCGAATCTGACCCCGCCACCCGCCAAATTCCGATCATTTAAGAGAATTGATTCATTGAATTGTTTCTGAACGAAAGATTCAAAAAGGACGCGCTGCGTCAGGCTTCGGATAATTCGCGCGTGTGCCATACCCTTATTGATAAAAAAAGCACCGCTTTTCCGACCTTGTTGGAGGCTCCCGAAAATAAAGCCGTGATACCTTTTTGACAGATAATCCGAGCGAAATCGGGTGCGTGCAGTAAACAGG
Organism: Candidatus Poribacteria bacterium; assembly: GCA_965208735.1. Classification (GTDB taxonomy): domain Bacteria; phylum Poribacteria; class WGA-4E; order WGA-4E; family WGA-3G; genus WGA-3G. The sequence continues at coordinate 5,212,284 of CBDBPM010000002.1, read as the reverse complement.
TCTGTATTGCCGGTACGATAGGTTAAATCTAAGTTAATGCTGTTATACCAACCCGGTTCCAACCCCATCTGCCGCATCGTTTCACCCGTGAAGATATTCACCTGTGCCGCGAGCGGCGCACAAAAAACAAAGAGCAACAGGAGGCAAACACCGATGACATCTTGATGTTTGCCCCGATTTGGAAAATGCGTTGGACAAAATCGTGTTGTGATGGTAAAATCGCTAAATGAGAGGCAAAACACAAGTACCCATCCTATAGAAAGGCAGAAAATGCAACGAATCCTTATAGATACTGATCCCGGTGTAGACGATGCGCTCGCGATTCTCTTCGCAATGCTTTCACCTGAATTACGCATAGAAGCAATAACAACCGTCTGCGGAAATGTCTCGGTCACACAGGCAACGCAAAATCTACTATCAATTCTGGGAGTCCTTGACTTAGATGAGTTTCCACTTATTGCGCAAGGCGAAGCAGAACCGCTCGTCAAACCTCTCGTGACAGCAGCACATGTTCACGGGGATGATGGCTTAGGCAATGTGAGCCAATTGCGAAATACCGATGGTAGTCCCTTATATCCTCAGGCAAACACCTCTATATCCACAGAATCCGGAGTTGATTTTATTCTTGAGATGACAGCGCGCTACCCAGACGAACTTACCATCGTTGCCCTCGGTCCACTAACAAATATCGCGAAGGCAATTCGCAAAGACGCAGCCAAGATGCAGCGACTTCGGAAGATTATTGTCATGGGTGGCGTTTTTGAAGAATACGGCAACGTTACAACAACGGCAGAATTCAACATTTTCGTCGATCCGCATGCAGCCCATGAAGTTTTCCACTTCGATGTACCTGTCCATATCGCGCCGCTTGATGCAACACATCAAGTTATCTTAACGGGAGAACGATTACATGCCGAAGTCGATAAACGAGACAGTCCTATTTCACGTTTCCTCAAGGATTCCACGCAAGCTTGTATGGAATTTTATCGTCAACACGTCGGGTTCTGGGGATTTCATATCCACGACGCACTCCCGATTGGCATGCTCACACATCCAGATTACTTTGAGAGCGTTGATGCTTACGTACAAGTCGAAACCGAGGGAACTTTGACAAACGGCGTGACGGTTGCCGATCTACGACGAGAACGCCAACCTTCCAATCCGAACGCGCAAGTGTGCGTTAAAGTCGCTGCCGAAGCGTTTTTGGATAACTTTTTCGAGCGACTTCAGTAAAAGTATTCCTGTAGGTCGCGCCCCTAACTATTTGAGCCGCTTGAGTTTGCCCCAGAGCGTTGTTATTTTTTTCGCGCTTGGTGAAACAGAGAAAAACGGTTCTGGCACCCACGCAGGCGATATATTCGTTGACAGATGGGTCGTGAGTCTAATGGATTCCGCGCGTTCTTCACCCGCAGCATCAACGACATAGACAAACGTCTTGTGCTGGACTTCTAAGTTATCCGAAACGTAAGCCATCCACTTCCCATCCGGCGACCATGCTGGACTATACTTCATGAATACACGCCCTGCAGGCACGCGCCCCCCAAGCGTCACACGACGGAGGGTTCCACTCTCTACATCTATAGTGGCAATCTTTGGTCCTATCCCAAGTTCCCAAGTGGAAAACGCAATTTTCTTGCTATCCAGAGACCATGATGGCTGGCGACCCTTCTCCGCAGCCCTTGCCAGTTGTCTCGGTTTTCTGCCATCAGCGGATACAATATAGAGATAAACAAGTCCGTCAGGTTGGAGTGTATTGTATGCGATCCATTTGCCATCTGGAGACCAAGCGGGTCCCCAATCGGCCCCTCCCTTGGTCAATTGGCTGAGTTTTTCACCGTTTATATTCATCTTGTAGACCCGAGACTTCCACTTCGATTAGAGACAAAAGCAATTTCCGTCCCATCAGGTGACCAAGTCGGGGTTGTGTCGTTGTCGGGATGATCGGTGAGTTGCCAGCGTTGCTTGGTTCGCATATCCATAATATAAATATCATATAAGGCTGTATTCTCATTCAACGCATAAGCCAAGTAGCGTCCATTTGGAGACCATCTCGCGTGAATCTCATCTGCGGGTCCGTCAAGGAGTGCCTGAAGATTATCGCCATGTCTATCTATCATATAGATATCATAGTTGCCGTTCCTGTTAGTAGAGAAGGAGATATACTCGGAACCTATCTCTTGTGCTACAACGTTTATGATAAGTAGAACACTACTCAATAACATCAACGTTCCTAACACTGTATACATACGTTTATTTTCCATCTTGGCAAGGCCCCTCCGATAAACGAAACTCACATCGCCTAAAAATTAGTGACATCACCCGTGGGAAATTTCTGGGACTTGCAACCTGCATCAAAAGTATTGCCTTTAAATAAAACATTTGAGGTGTCCTCACCACGGACTAATATCGCTTTTCCATCCGTTTGGAAACAGTTGTTATAGAAACGGATGTTACGAACCCCTTCGCTCGAACAATCAACCGCAGCGGGATTTCCATCGGCGGATTGTGCCGTGTAGATGTTATTCGCATAAAAAGTTGTATCCGCGATACCGCCGTTCGTGCCCGTAGACCAGAGGTGGATACCTCCATAACGATTCCGTCTCCCGTCGTTCACACTCAGGTTATAGCGGAGGACATTCCCGTAAAACGGGCGCGCACCCTCAAACTGTGCCAGTAGATACCCAGCACCATCATTGTCGTGGGAATAGTTATACTGAACGACTGAATTCGTCACACCGCCATCAAGATCAAAGCCTGCACCATCTTTACTGCTGTTTGTGCGGTTGTGATGCGATTCGTTGAACTGAATCACAACACGGTTGGCATCCCATGTCCATATCCCGACGGGACCACCACCTTCGTAGTCGTTTAGGCTGCCATTTTCGTAAGCACGACAATGTTCAATAATCGCACCATCCACTTGTCCGAGGACAATACCGTTCCCGGAATGGCTGCCCTTGTTGGGGATCCCCGCATTCCTGTAGGCACTACAGTTGCCGATATAAAAATCAGCGTGCGCGTAACCCTTTTGCGTTGGGTTCCAAGCACCGATACAACTAATACCCGCGTCGCCGTTGTCATGGCTCGTGGTGTTCGTAATTTTGACATCACGAAACCCGCTCCAACTCATATCGGTCGGTTGCGCGACGAAATTAATCCCGGAATACTTGAAACCGCTGACATCTACCCGATGAATCCGAATATCTCCAAATTTCGCATTTCCGGGTAGGGTATTGATGAACAGAATGCCAGAAGTCGTATTCTTTAACGCACCAGCACCGACAAAATTGAGATTAACGAGGTGCACGCTGCCTCTGTTTTTTGCGATGAAACCGGCACCGGAACCCGCGTCAATCGTTGCCCTACCCGACCCGTAGGAACCTATTGTTACAACAGATGTCGTATGCCTGCTACTTTGCCCAACGTCAACAAGACACAGGTTTCCGTTGAAGGTCTGATCTGCGCGAAACCAGACCGAATCTCCGGGTAACAACTGCGCAGCATTCACTCGGTCAATACTTCGCCACGGGTGTGTTTCGGACAAACCGGTATTTGAATCGTCACCGAGTAAACTGACATAATAATCCATTAAAAATGATTAAAACACATTCGCTCCACCGAGGGGGTGGTCCGGGATATAGCGGAGTTCGCTGTAAGGGTCGCGCTGAAGCATCAGTGGCACTTCCAGTTTGGGGAGTTTCAGTTCAGCCAATTTAACACGTTGATCGGGGGTCAGTTCTGCTGCGACTTCCTCAATTATATTTTTAATTTCGTTGAGGTAGATGCCGCGCTGTCTTAGAAATTTTCGTGCCTCCTCCCGAAATTCATATAGGTCCCGTCTCGTCCGTGTGTCCGTGAATCTATCTTCATATCGACCAGACTGCCGTTGCGTCATGCCCGCACGAAACACCTGATAATCTGCCTCTAACTGTTTCTTCTCAAAATCGTAATCCTCGACAATATCGCGGATGAGATTCAGTTTCGGGTGAATCGTCTGCTGCTGTGTTGTTGTCAGTTGCAATGCAGCGGAACTTTTGGGAACATCAATCAGTTTAAGCCCTCCACATGCTTGCAAAAGAGCACAGAGGGGTAAAATGAGGAGCAACCGTGTGTTTCCCATAATAATCAATTCTCCATTTAGACGATAGCAGGTTTACGAAGCACTGCCACCGGGCCACGTTTCCATCATCTCCACCCACTGTTCTGGACCACAACCCTCTAAATCGTATAACTCACCATATTTTGAGCGCAGATACGCCATATACGGTTTAATAGAAAGTGGACTGCCAGTTGCGCGTTCAATGATCTCCGGTGCTGTATACTTCGACCCATGTTGATAAAGATTCTCTTTCAACCAATTGTGCAACGTACTAAACTTGCCTTGCCTCTTAATTTCAGTCGGAATTTCAGGATGTGCTTTGAAAGCAGATGCGTAAAATTGCGCACCTAAAATATTGCCAAGTGTATAACCTTGAAATGAGCCACCAATCAACCCAAAATACCAATGGACATCTTGGAGAACACCGTCTTTATCATCCCGCGGCGCGATACCGAAATCCGCTTCAAACCGTTCACGCCACACATTCGGAAGGTCCCGAATTTCCAGATTCCCTTCCAGCATCGCCAACTCCAGATCGAAACGCAACATGACGTGTAGGTTATATGTCACCTCGTCGGCGTTTGTACGAATGAGTGAGCGTTCTACCTTATTGATTGCGCGGTTGAATGTGTCTTTGGGTACAGAACCGAGTTGCTCAGGAAAGACACTTTGAAGTTTCGGATAATAGTGATGCCAAAACCCGCGGCTGCGTCCGACTAAATTTTCCCAGAGCCTCGACTGACTTTCGTGGACACCGGAGGATGTACCGCGAGCGAGTGGCGTACCTTCATAATCCATGCGGATGCCTTGTTCATAAAGCGCATGTCCAGTTTCGTGCAACGTGCTGAACAACGCATCACCGAGAAAATTCTCTTTCGTCCGGGTTGTAATCCTCACATCACCGAGTGAGAACTTCGTCATAAACGGGTGGTGCGTCTTATCCTGTCGTCCACGATTCATATCGTAGCCGAACTGTTGCGCAATTTCTAAACCGAAGGCGAGTTGTTTCTCTTCGGGAAAGTGTTGGTGCAAACACGCATCGTCCGCAGGTGCTTGTGATGTGATAGCGGAAACCATCGGAACGAGTTCTTGGCGCAATTCAGCAAAAACGCGGCTAACATCCGCCGCTTTCATCCCATAATCGCTTGACTCAATCAACGGATCCACGATGTGATCATACCCCGGAAAAAAGTTGGCTGCTTGTCTGCTATATTCCAGTGTTTTTTCGAGATACGGACGTACCCGCTCAAAGTCGTTTGCCGGACGTGCCTCAGTCCACACTTGGTAGGATTCAGAAGTGTGATTCGCCACTTCCGCCGTGAATGCTGCCGGTATTTTAATAGCGCGTTCGTATTTTCGCCGTGCCACACGGAGGAGACTCGCTTCATCAGAGTCATAAGCGAGGCTTTTTTGATATGGTTCAAGCGCATCAAGCAATTTTCCGATAGCCGGATCTGTAAATTTCTCGTGCGCCAATCGGCCGAGTGTCGCAGTTTGGCGCGCCCGCGCTGCAGCACCCCCCGGTGGCATGTAGGTGGATTGATCCCAATAGAGTAGTCCGGCAGCGGACGATATGTCATTCACTTCAAGCAGGCGGGTTTTGAGTTCTTGAAACTTAGTTTCCACAATATTATTCCTCTTTTGTGATTTCGTATTTGCTAACGCGGTTGACCGGTATTTTGTATTACCATTAAAAGAAAGATTTACCAATGCGTGTTGCCACTTCTACACACTTTACTACAATCAGGCTTAAAAATCAAATCTATTTTGCCCTCGTCCTAACTTACACAAGAGACGACCGCTTTTGGCATTACACTCGTTTGATTATAAGTAGGACTTACGCTGCCTCCTCGTTGGGCGTGGTTTGAACCCTCGCCAGCGGCGTGTAGTCGTCGCTGTTTATAAGAAAATTGCGTAAATCCTAACAAATTACAAAAATTCCAGATTTTGTCTTATTTTCGTAACAATTGCGTGTTATAATTTAGCATATAATTCAGAAAGAGAGGTAGATTGATGCAAAAAATCGGGCAGATAAGCTACACTATTATAGGCATTTTGGCAGTTGTGGCATGTGGCTTCGTTATCACTGGTTGTTCACCTAAAGATGGTGAAAGTGCTGCCAGTCAAGAAGCAGCACAAGTCACGATCAAAAATAAAGGCTCAGATACGATAGTGAATTTGGCACAAGCATGGGCAGAGATGTACGCGGATGTCAGCAGCTCAGCCTCAATAGAGGTGTCAGGCGGTGGTTCTGGCACAGGTGTCGCCGCGCTCATTAACGGCACGGTAGATATTGCAAACTGCAGTCGTCAAATCAAACCGAAAGAATTAGAACAAGCGACGCAAAATACCGGTAAAATTCCACAAGAATTTATTGTCGGGTACGATGCGCTCGCGGTTTATGTTCACCACGACACACCTCTCAATAAAATTACGATTACCCAACTCGCGGAAATCTATGGTGAAGGTGGCACGATAAGCAAATGGAGCGACCTCGGTATTTCACACAACAACTGTCCAAGCGACGAAATTATCCGCATCAGTCGTCAATCTAATTCCGGCACTTACTTCTATTTCCGCGAAGCACTGCTCGGTAAATCGAGCGACTTTAAACTCGGTTCTCTGGATTTACACGGCTCTAAAGACGTGGTAGAGGTTATCGGACGAACACCATGTGCAATCGGCTATAGTGGTATGGGATATGCTACTTCGCATGTGAAAATGTTGGAAGTCGCCGCAGCAGATGACGCACCCTATTATGCCCCAAATCTTGAAAATGTCCTCGCCAAAACCTATCCTATCGCCCGTCCATTATATATGTATTCTCTCGGTGAACCTACCGGTGAAGTGAAGGTGTATCTTGATTGGATTCTGTCAGCAGAAGGTCAAAAAATTGTCGAAAAACTTGGTTTCGTCCCGTTATCAAGCAACTAAAAAATTATGAATATCCTACGAAAAAAAGGTGCGGCAAATCTTCCGTTTTCCGAAACCGTAATAGAACTATTCATCCGCTTATGTGGGATTAGTTCTATTATTTTTGTCTTCGGCATCTTCTTTTTCGTGTTTCGAGAGGGCGCAGGTTTTCTTTTCAACGGCTTAGATTTAGGACAGTTCTTGACCAGCCCGGAATGGTACCCGACCTCGCTTGATAACAAAAGATACGGCACCTTCGCCTTGATTTTGGGCACTTTTAGCGTTACCGCATTAGCGATGTGTATTGCTGTTCCATTTGGACTCGGGGCAGCGATCTTTGTATCGGAGTTCTGCAGCCCAAAACTCAGAGAAACATTTAAAATTATCATCGAATTGCTCGCCGCTATTCCTTCTGTTGTGTGGGGTTTCATCGGATTGACCCTGATGAATCAACTGATTATCGCGGTGTTCAATGTTCCAATCGGCTTAACGATGTTGAACGGCGGTATCATGTTAGCGTTGATGAGTGTTCCGATCATCGTCTCTATAGCAGAGGATGCCCTCAAAGCCGTTCCCGACTCCTATCGCGAAGCGGCTGAAGCACTGGGTGCTACGCGGTGGCAAGTAATTTACCGCGTGCTACTACCCGCGGCAAAAAACGGACTCTTGGCCGCCGTGCTGCTTGGTGCCGCGCGCTCCATTGGTGAAACCATGGCAGTCCTCATGGCGACGGGGCACTCCGTTAACATTCCGTCGGGACCCCTCTCATGGATTCGCACACTTACAGCAACGATCGCCGCGGAGCTCGGTGAAGTTGCGAGAGGTGGCGAACACTATCAGGTGCTTTTTATCATCGGCGTTCTGCTCTTTACCATTACGTTTGTAGTGAACCTCATCGCCGATTTAGTTATTAAAGGCGTTCGTCAAGAGTAACGCTATATTAGACAGTAATTTTGGGGCATGGCTCGCAAGCCTAACTTGCTATTATTAAAGCCTCAAGGATTATACGGAAACATGAACACCGATATGCAGGTATCGCCAGAAACGCTGTTTACAGAAACAGAAATCGGCAGGCAAAAACGGCGGATAGAAAATGTAATGCGGGGTTTCTTCCTCGTGATGACGAGTCTGATGATTATTCCGCTGCTTCTCATTATTGGCTACCTTCTTTACAAGGCACTCCCCGTTCTTTCGCTTGAATTCCTGTTTACGAACCCGAAGGATAACATGCGCGCCGGTGGGCTCTGGGCACCTTTCCTTGGAACAATCTATTTAGTCGTCGTCTCTCTATTAGTAGCAGCGCCTATTGGCGTGTTCGCAGCCGTTTATCTCAACGAGTATGCGCGTGAAGGTTGGTTTACGCGTATCACGAACTTGGCTGTTGTCAACCTCGCCGGTGTCCCAAGTATCGTCCACGCCTTGTTCGGTGTCGGCGCATTTGTGCTATTCGCTGGTCTCGGTGAATCAATCTTAGCAGCGTCGCTCACATTGGCAATCATGACGCTTCCTGTTATCATCGCCAGCACGACGGAGGCTTTGAAGGCAGTACCGATGTCCTTCCGGGAAGCGTGTTGGAATCTCGGTGCCACGCGCTGGCAAACAATTCGGCGTATTGTCATCCCGAACTCAATCAGCGGTATTTTGACAGGTGTGATTTTACAAGTATCGCGCGCAGCGGGTGAAACGGCACCGATTATGTTTACGGGGGCTGTCTTTTATAAAGCTATTGCAGAAGGGGACTTTTTCGCTTATAATATAACGGAGCAGTGTATGGCACTATCTCTACACCTCTTTACGATTTCAACGCAGGTTCCGGACGTTACGGAAGGTATCCCCTATGGAACTGCGGTGGTACTTGTAGGCAGTGTGTTACTTGTCAATACAGCATCGATTATCCTGAGGGTTTATCTCCGAACTCGGAAAAAGTGGTAGGTACAAAGGTCTTTGATCGCAACTCCCTATAGAGTTGGATTTACCTACCGCTAAGTGGTAGGGCGGCACTGACTACGACTCTTATAGGAAGGAAGGTTCATGGACAGAAAAGAAAGATTACGACGGATTATTGAAGGAAACCTATTCAGCGGGGTAATCCAGTTTCTGATTCTTGCCTCGGCTGTTGTGTTTGTGCTTGAATCCGATAAAGAAGTGGGTGGGGTAACCAAATACACAATTTATTTCGTTGTTCTTGATTGGGTGTTTTTTGTCTTATTTTCAGTGGAATACCTATTGCGTGTCTACATTGAACCTAAAAAACGGGATTTTATTTTTAGTTTCTATGGCATGATTGATTTGCTTGCCATTTTACCATCTCTGTTCCTCGTACCGGGTTTTCGCGTATTGCGGATCCTTCGGTTCTTGCGAATTTTCAGAATATTCAAGGCGACGCGGTTTATTTTAGCCGTAGATCGGCTCGGAGCAGCACTACGTGGAATCCAACAGGAGCTCTTAGCACTGGTCATCTTATCGTTGATGTTTGTCTACCTCGCTGCATGCGGCATCCATTTTTTTGAAAGAAACGCACAGCCTGAGGCATTCGGCTCTATCCTTGATTCAATGTGGTGGTCTGTCGTAACATTAACCACGATCGGTTACGGCGATGTCTATCCGACAACCTCTGGCGGGAGACTTTTCACCGCTCTCGTCGCACTTGTCGGGGTCGGCTTAATAGCAATTCCATCCGGCTTGTTAGCTTCGGCTTTAACAGAAGCGCGAGTGGAACGCGAAAAATCAGAGGAGAGTGAGAAAAAAGATGAAGAACAAGAAGATTAGGCAAACGAGGAAAACGTGAAAAATAAAATAGAGATTTCCGACCTACAGGTCCATTACGGAGATACGTCTGCTCTGAACGGAATTTCCTTTGATGTCCGTCCAAACGAGATTCTCGGTATCATCGGTCCAGCGCAGTCCGGTAAAACGACGCTCCTGAAAGTCATCAACAGAACCTTGGAATTCACGCCGGAGGCAAAGGTGCAAGGTTCTGTCAAATTAGATGGCGTAGATATCGACACAATTGGCGATGTCTATGAATTGCGTCGACGCATCGGTATGGTTCTACCTTTGCCGGTCGGTTTACCGCTCTCAATATACGATAACGTCGCTTTCGCGCCACGGACAGCAGGACTTCGCACGAAGTCTGAATTAGACGAAATCGTTGAACGCTGTCTACAACAAGCAGCACTCTGGGACGAAGTGAAAGACCGTTTGGATACACTCGGCACTAAATTGTCAGGTGGACAACAACAACGTCTGACAATCGCACGTGCCCTTTCACATCAGCCAGAGGTCCTCTGTCTTGACGAATTCTCTATCGCTATTGACCCTGTCACGACGATGCGTATTGAAGATGTCCTGAAAACTTTACAGACAGAAATGACGATTTTGCTCGTCACGAATTTGGTGCAACAGGCAAAGCGGTTAGCGAATCGCACTGCCTTTTTTCTCAATGGTGATCTCATTGAGATTGATACAACGGATGTGATTTTTTCCGACAACCCGACAAATCAAGCCACTTATGATTATGTCAATGGCACCTTTGGATAAATCATTTGGAAAAACCGAGCAGCTATAGTGCCAAGCAGCACTTTGGGGCAATATGGAATCGCAAACTACTCCCATAAATCATAGCATTGAAACCGAAAATCTCAGCCTTTGGTATGACGATTTTCAAGCACTCGCTGATGTCAATGTAAAAATACCAGACGGTCAGATAACGTCCCTGATCGGTCCTTCTGGATGTGGAAAAACAACACTATTGCGCTGTTTTAATCGCGTCAATGAACGCTACGGTAACGTTACCACAAAGGGGAAGATTGAGATATTGGGGAAAAATATCTATGATCCAGATGTCTCCTTGCCGGAACTCCGAAAAGCTGTCGGGATGGTGTTCCAGAGACCGAATCCTTTACCGATCTCGGTTTATGAAAATATCTTGTTCGGGTTAAGAATTCACTCACCGATGCGGAGTCTCACGCGAACAGAATCAGATCAAATTGTCGAAGAAGCACTCACATCCGTTTTCCTTTGGGACGATCTAAAAGACAGATTGAAGGCACGAGCAACATCGCTACAGCTGGAACAGCAACAAAAACTCTGTATCGCACGTCTGTTGCCACTTAAACCCAAGATCATTTTGATGGATGAACCCTGCTCCACCTTAGATGCAAAAGGCACGCTTGCTGTTGAAGAACTCATGGAGGTTCTCGCGGGGACATATACATTTTTGATTGTGACACATAACATGGCACAAGCACGCCGAGTCAGCGAAGAGTGTATTTTCATGTTCCTTGGTGAACTTATCGAACACAGAGAAACCCAAGCACTGTTTGAGGACCCAAAGCACGAAAGAACCGCTGATTACGTACAGATGCGGTACGGTTAGGAAAGCACTACACGAGCAACGGTTTTATTAAAATTAGAAAATGCCGTTTGTTTTGCTATACCGACATAATGCCTCTTCATAAGAAGTTTTCAGATCATGAATTCCATGACTACTCGCGCAGAGCGAAAACAGAAAATCGTTTTGCAGAGCATCACCTTTGTTATATTAGGAGTCGCGTTCATTCTGATGTGGAATGTGCTCATAAAAACGCGTGTGGTCAGCATGCAAGCAGTGTCAGCCGCACCGCTACCAAACGCGATGCCTACGAATTTGTTCAACGATCTCTATGTTGTTCTTTTGATGAGTCTCTTGGCAACTCTGTGTGGGATTGCATGTGCCTTCTATTTACAGGAATGGCTGCCAGAAACCAATTGGGTTCGACGTTTGATCGAAAGTTTAGTCGCTATTTTGACGGGTATTCCTTCACTATTATTCGGAATTCTGGCAATCGGTATTTTTTTTAGTTACGCTGGCACTCTCAAAATGATCGAGGGCTCTCCGGTACCTCAGAACGCTGAGGCAATACCTGTTCAGCACGATACCACGTTGTTTTATGCGGGGGCGTTAACCTTCATATTGATGGTAATGCCGGTAACAATTAGGACAACTCAAGGGGCACTCCGATCGGTAGAAACACCAATCCGTGAAGCAGCTTATGCCCTGGGTGCAAGCAAGTGGCAAGTACTCATGCGACAAATTATGCCGCTCGCCTTCGCCCGTATACTTGCAGGCGGATGCCGCGCAATGTCTCGTGCTTTTGCCACAGTAGCATTACTCATTGGTATTTACACATGGTACTACACAACTGAAGTTGGAGGAGTTTCCGGTAGATTCATGCTATTTTTAAGTGGATCGCTGTTTTTGAGTGTTTTTTCCAGCACCCTTATAGAGATGGACCGTTCTTCGAGACGCGACACAGTTAACTTTCCGAGATAAATGGAGGCGCGTATTTAAAGTCATCTCGTGATATCAAAGATGCCAACTGAAAAAGAACAACCGATCTTAAGCATTCATAATCTAAATATCTGGTATGGGGACAAGCAGATTCTGAGATCCATCTCCTTCGAGGTTCGGCAGAAACAGGTGACTGCGTTCATCGGACCTGCGAACTGTGGTAAAAGCGCGCTCGTCCGATCTATCAATCGATTGAATGACTTTACACCGAATTTCAAGTCTACTGGCGAGATACTTTTTAAAGGAAATCGTTTAGATGAAGCAAAAGACGCTACAACGCTTCGGAAGCAGATCGGTATGGTGTTCCGAAGACCAACACTGTTCCAGGGTTCTATTTATGATAATGTGGCGTACGGCGCGCGGATTTCGGGTGTACAGCAATCTCCACTCCTCAATACTATCGTTGAGAAAAATCTCCGAAAAACAGGCCTCTGGGCGGATGTTGAGAACCTTTTGGACGAAACACCAGAACAACTTTCTACAGGACAGCAGCAGCTGCTCTGTATAGCGCGTGCCTTAGCAGTTGAACCCGAAGTTTTGATCTTTGATGAACCTTGTGGGGAACTGGATCCGATAGAGACCGTCAAAATTGAAACACTCGTGCGAGATCTGAAAGACAATTGCACACTCATCTTTGCTACGAACAAAAGAAGACAAGCCGCACGTGTCTCCGATGTTGCAGGGTTTCTCTATGGTGGTGAGTTAATCGAATTCGGGGCAACGGAAAAGATTTTTACAAACCCACAGGACAATATAACTGAGCAGTATGTAACAGGCAGATTGGGGTAACCAAGACTTCAAGTTGACTTGGAGAAATAAATGTTACAAGCCGAAATCAAGACCCTTCAGCACAAACTCTTAGAAATGGCAGGGCTTGCAGAACAGATGCTACGCCAAGCCATCGAATCTGTCTTAGCGCGCGATGAAGCGTTAGCTAAGATCGTTGTTGATACTGATGACACGATCGACCAATTTGAAAACGAGATCGAATCCTTGTGCATCCAACTCATCGCGCTCCATCAACCGGTAGCGTTTGAACTCCGCTTCCTAACAATGGTGATGAAAATCAGCCGCAACATTGAAAGGCTTGCTGACAAAAGCGTCGCTATCGCCAAGCGGAGCATCGAACTCTTAGAATACCCACCCGTCAAACCCTTCGTTGATTTACCACACGCCGCACAAGTGATTCAAACAATGGTGAAGGATGTGATGGATGCGTTCGTCAATCGCAACGCTGAGCTTGCCTTAGAAATTCGAGAACGTGATAGTGAAGTAGACGAAATCTATGACAGAATGCTCCATGAACTTCAAACTATTTTAAGTGAGCACCCTAAACTTATCCAACCCGGAATCAGTCTTTTACTCCTTTTCCGACACTTGGAGCGCGTCGGTGATCTCGCCGCAAATATCGGCGAAGAAGTCTATTACCTCGTCAAAGGCGATGTCATCCGACATTCCGATACGCACTAAGCGTTGATATACCGAACATCAATCCCCAATCCAGATGCTACGCTATGAGTCGCTTTCCTTCGGGTAAAAATGGACATCCTGTTGTGGGAAAGGGATTTTTATCTTGTATTCTTCAAATTTTTTCCATATCATAAAATGGAGATCGCTGGCAATATCAAAACGCTGGAAGCAGTCCGGAATCCACGCGTATAACTCAAAATTTAAGGATGATTCCGCGAAATCAGTAAAACGGATGAAAGGAGCAGTAACATTGGGCATCTCAGCATTCGGTTCTTTAATCACTATAGGGTGATCGTGTGCTGTTTCGAGTAACGCTTTTTTGACGATTTCTACGTCCGAACCGTAGGAGACACTACCTGAATACGGAGCCGGAACAGACTGTTCGCGTGTGTGAGATTATGAACGGTTTCCGTAATCAACTGAGAATTCGGGACAATAATCTCCTTCTCATCAAGGGCAATAATGACCGTTGAGCGAAGGTTAATACTATCCACCCTGCCGAATATGTTAACATCCATAATCTCCACAAGGTCTCCTATTTTGATAGGCCGTTCAAAAATGAGAATAAACCCTGAGATCAGGTTTGACGCGATATTCTGTAAACCGATACCGATACCGATACTCAACCCGCCAAAAATTATCGCTAAACTTGTGAAACCCACTCCGATCGTGCTAAGACTGATAAGTACCCCAATAATGATAAGACTGAAGTGAAAGAAACGGAGTAAAATAAATTGCGTATGCTCTGCAATTTGAAAGGCTTGTAGCACCTGTCGCCGTAGTATCCATTGAGCATATTTAGACAGGATAAACATACCCAGAATAATAATGAATGCATAAAAAAGCCCCGCTAACGTTAATCTGTTTTCAGTTGTTCCATCTTCTTGAGGGGGATGAAGTATGTCTGTCAGGGGATACTGAAAGATTTTATCCAGCAGCGTAATATTAATTCTTGCAAGATCAAATGCCAGATTGATTCCGAAAATTATAACGACCAGAAATAAAAGGGCAAGTAACCGGTTTTGGATGTTCTCAGACATCTTCAACCGCCTGAAAAAACGGCTGAACCATCGGCGTAAGAACCCAGCAACAACCAGAGCAACCACCAAAGTCCCACTAAACACGGCAATTTGGAAAATGTTTATCGGTTCTTGGTTTAAAGTGATGACAGAGGTGTCAAGGATATCTCTAAGCCGTTGAATCCATTCAGACATCTTATGTTACCCCACTCGCTGGCGGTTGTTCACGGAAAATAGAAGACCGTTCTAATTTACACATTTCAACATTCGGCACTTACGCAAACCCCTTCGCTGGTGCGGTTTCAAACCTCGCCAGCATCGCGTATTATGTACGGACTTCGGGAAAATGCGTAAGTCCTAACGTTGTTAGTCAATCGAGATTGGCTCTATTGAATGGACAAACAGAACATCATTCGCTCCTTTGTAGGATCGAAGGTTTTGTGCTAATGCTTCAGAATCCATATTTTCTGCTGTTATTCCTACGATGGTCAAATCTGCTTGTTCGGAGTGATCGGAGACTTCTCCCTCTAAAGTTTCCTTGCTATCGTATGACACGGAAGTGACATTTTGCATCGAGATCGGCAGTCTGCCTTCCTGCATGAGTGTTGAGAGTTTATCTGCTTCACGTTCCACGTCTCTGGAGTCGGAAGCCACAAAAAGATGGATTTCGGCACGTTTCCAATCTGGATGCCCGACGATGATATATGCCAGCAAAAGCATCATCGGCGCGTTCTTCAAATTGTCCTCAGTCACCCAAATATGGATAGAAGATCTGTAGCCGAAACGGTAGCCTGTTGAACGTAGGATTAGGACATTGAACAGTGAATTCGCAGCGAGCTGAGACCCTTGCACAACCTCCTCAATCTCATCAGGATTCTCTCGGTCAAACTCAAGCAAAATACAGTTATTCGGCAAGCCAGAAATGCCTGGCATCTGTAGTATCTGTGCCAGCGCGAGTTGGAATGTCGGTGAAATAAGGGAATCGACAAAAATGCCTGCCCTACTCACCTCAGTCCGTTTAATTAATCCATCAACTTTAATGCGAGCTTCGATTTCACTGGAAAACGAGTAATCGCCGTTGAACAATCGAATGAAGTGTCCGAATCCGTGTCTGTGGCAGATCCAGCGGAGTAGAT
This sequence comes from Candidatus Poribacteria bacterium, assembly GCA_965208735.1. Classification (GTDB taxonomy): domain Bacteria; phylum Poribacteria; class WGA-4E; order WGA-4E; family WGA-3G; genus WGA-3G. Next base: position 5,196,315 of record CBDBPM010000002.1, on the reverse strand, counting down.
CGAAATGCCCGAGCCGCCGCTCCCCGAACCGAGTTACCGCGACAATGGAAGGGCGCCATCCGCCTTCAGATGAAATGACACGGCTTTTTTGCAGGGTCGTCTGTAGCCATCGCGTTAACTGAAACATTGTCCCTTGGAAAATCGCTGCTAAGTCGCGTTGCCCTTGATGACTACGGCGAAGACCGAGGTAAGTTATTGCCATAAGCACAATTGAGATTAGGGCATATAATGCACTTATTTGGATCATCAGCACACCACACATCACTGTCCCTACAATCGACAGATACCAGCGAGAATGGAATGTCGGACGATAGGATGGATTACTCGCGAAATGCTCTAAGAACGATACCGCACACAGCGCACCATAAGTTACCATGAAAAACATCGTCAAAATCTGAGCGATAAAGTCTAACTCGCCGATCGCTACGAAGACTATCGCGATGACACCGGAGACACATGTTGCGTAAATCGGCTCCTGTGTCTCTTTCACCCCTTTTGCCATGAGGATGTTCAGTTTAGGGATCGGCAGTACATTGTCACGAGCAAGCATCTGCAGCGTTCTCGGTGCTACCATGATCGAACCGAGGGCTGAGGAGAGTGCGGCTGCCCCCAAGCCAACATAAATAGATGGACTCCATAGCGAAATCTTCGCCATGATGAAATAGTCCTCGGCGAGTGCTTCAGGTGTGGCACGCTGTGCTAACTTGATAGCGACAAGCACATATATAAACATACCCGCGAGTGTTGCTGTGATCGTACCAAGCGGTATGCTTCTTTGAGGATTTTTGAGGTCCCCCGATAATCCTAAACCCGCAATCATACCCGTGAAAGCAGGAAAGCAGGTTGCGAAAACTATGCCAAAGCTATCAGGGGCTTGAATCGTTGCCGTCAGATTTAGCCCCTCAGGTCGTAAATCCATTTCTGCAGGTCCCTTGCCTAATAGGAACGCCGCGATGGATGCCGTGAGGATCACACTGACAACCCACAAAACCCGAACACCGAGGTCAGCACCTTTCGTCAGCATCAATATAATCAGTATAATAGTAACAGGAAGACTGACCCAGCGTGGGTCGAGCTGCACCCCGCGCGCGGTTTCAATCAAGCCGTAGACCGGTTGAAACGCTTCCGCGAACGCCACAATATAAAAAGCAACTGAGATCGCTTGGGAAATATACAGGGCAATTCCTATGGTACCTCCGATACTCTCACCGAAGGAACGGCTGACAATATAATACGCACCACCACCCGCCACGCGACGGTTCGTCGCAATCTCGGATACCGCCAGGACTGTCGGAATGGTCACCAAATGCCCAAGCATGATGATCATCAAACTCCCCCAGAGTCCGACGTGTGCGACCGCGTAACCGAACCGCAAGAAAAGAATCGCGCCAAGAATAGTACTAATTGAGGCAAGGAACACAGGAGCTGTACCAAAACCATGTCCTTGTTGGACATCTGGGGCACTGCCACCCTGTTCAGATCCGGATTGTTGTCCAGGGTTTGAAGACATCACCAGTCTCCTTTCGTTTAGTAGAATTAAATGACATAGATAAGAACACAAGACACTGACGCTTTAATAGCGAAGGATATGTAGGATTAGATTATTCGCTGTGTTGCTCATTTCCCATCAAAGCGCGCCTATGCCGCTACAATGTAATTCGTAATATTGATAAATACTTGTAATGCCAATTCTTTGTTAAGGGTTCACTATTATAATTCACCGACCCGCTTAAACGCAAACCTAATTGAGTGGATAGGCTAAACGTGATAGCGGGTTCTGCTGAAAACTGATAATTTTTAAAGCCGATTTGTGGCGTGAATTTTAACACTGTGTTGAGTTCCCGCCACCCTACAGACGAAAATGCCAGCCATCGAAACGCTGTCGGATCAAATTGTCTTAAATCAATATCTTGGAGCGGTTGAATATTTTCAATGAACGCTCCAATACCGCCGGATATGCGGAGTGTACCGTTCTCATAAATTGCTGGACGAACGTAACTGCCAATTTGGGATGTCAATGCGCTGCCTTTAGCGATGTTACGTTCCAAATCTGTAAACACCTCAATGCCAAAAGTCCGAATTCGGAAACCGCCCTGAGCGCGTGCTTTGACGATTTCAGAAAATACGTTTTCTTCACCGGAAGCGCGCGATCCAAAAATACCTGTCCACCCATTAATCTGGCGGATTGGTATGACAGTTGTTAAGCTGAAGGTCTGTGAAGCACCGTCGCCATTTACACCAACATCCACAGTTTTGGTATCGCGCGGTAAATCAGCAAACTGCGAATACGCAGGTATTGCGGGGAGGATTAAACCTATGACTCCGATAAGAAATAGCAGTGATCGTCTCAATTGAATATCGCTGAAATAGGTTACCCGCACCTTTATCAGACTTTCCATTTTCCTCCTCAATTTGGCATATTATGGTAAAAAGAGTTTTAGACCTCTAATTTTTGCTTATTTTTTAACGATTAATCCTAACAAGTCAACAGTAGAAGATCGTATGTCCAACACCGAATTCACATGTTACGCGCAATACGCCATCTAAAATTTAGAGCCATTTTTTGCATTTAAAAAAGATAAACATGCCAATACTAACGCTTAACATGACTAACAGAATAACAGGATACCCCCACTGCGATTCCAGTTCTGGCATGAACTTAAAATTCATTCCATAAATACCGGCGATGAAAGTTAGCGGAATAAAAAACGTAGCAACGATAGTCAATACCTTCATGACTTCATTCATCCTATGACTCACTGCCGAGGTATAGACATGAAACAGCCCTGAAACAGCTGATCGGATCATCTCTAACATCTGAATTATCTGAGTGAGATGATCGTAAACATCGCGGAAGTATCGGTGTGTATTTTCACCAAGTAATGGAATTTCATCATCCAAAATCTCAATGAGAACATCCCGTAGCGGGAGAATCGGTCTACGTAACAGCAGCTGTTCCTCTCGTAAAACATTGACCTTTGCAAGAATTTCTGGTGATGGGTCCTTCGTGATTTCTTTTTCCAATACTTGAATCTGTTCATTAATTTCTTCGAGGACCATGAAATAGTGGTCAACAATGATATCTATCAAGGCATAAGCAAGGTAACCGGATTGCATGCGTCGAATTCTGCCTTGGGAATTTCGGAGTCTATTTTGGATAGATGTGAAGATTTCGCTATGGTTTTCTTGGAGGGACAAAACAAAATTGGGACCGATGATAAGACTAATTTGCTCTCTGGAGATCGTTCCGGATGTAGTGTTATGGTCGAGACTATTGAGGATGATAAAGACATAGTTTTCGGAAACCTCTATTTTCGGAAGTTGGGCTGGACTCATCATATCCTCAAGTAGAAGCGGGTCGACATCAAAGCACTTCCCAATCTCCTCAATGATAGGTATCTCATGAATTCCTTCAATCTGAATCCATGTTACGGTCTCAGTATCTATGAAAGGCACGCACGCCTCAACTGTTTGCGTTTCCTCTTCCTGAAGGTGTGTTTCATCGTAATCAATGATAGTAATCCGAACAGGTTCCGTTCGATCTTCACCAAGATAAGCAAGGGTTCCAGGGGGCTGGCCGACCTTTTGAGAATATTTTTTAAATGGGTTTAACAATGAAATTTTCAATGCAACACCACCGAATAAGTTATATTGACATCGTGATCCGAGGAACGAAATACCCCAAGTAAAGCAATCAGGATATATTATACCACAGAAAACATTTTGTCAAATTAAATCAGGAGTGCGCAGCTGTGATTTCTCATGCCTTGGCATCGTGTAGGAAACCTTGACTCGGAAATTTTCACTATCACCCGACAGCTAAACCCCTGAAAAAGAGTGTCTTCAATTTGCTAAAAAAACGCATCTGTGGTATTGTGAAGCATCGGATTGACACTCTCACCAAAAAGGGGAAAATCATGGCGGTTCAAATTGCAATTATCGGATGCGGTGGGATGGCGAATGGACATCTCAACGCCTACCTTACAATCCATCAAGCAGATCCAGGAAAAGTGGAACTCGTCGCGATGTGCGATGAAGTCAAAGATCGGGCGGATCAATTCGCCGAGCGAGTCAAAGAGGTAACGGGTAAAAAACCAGCGGTGTTTGATGACACCGATACCATGCTCGCAACCGTAGACTTGGACGGGGTAGACATTTGCACCTCGCATGCACATCACCACATCAACGCTATAAAATGCCTCAACAACGGTGTCAACGTCATGGTAGAGAAACCGATGGGCGTTACCGTCAAAGCGAGCCATGCGATTATTAACGCTGCAAAAGCGAATAATAAAATCGCTGCAACCGCTGAGAATATCCGGCGGATGCCGAGTCGGCGCACCGCAGAATGGTTAATGAATGAGAAACAGATGCTCGGTGATTTACGGACGTTTTCCGCGCAGCACGCCAGTTATCGCGCACCCAATCCACAAAGTGATTGGCACTGGCGACTTGACCTGACACTCGGTGGCGGTGGCATGGTGATGGATTCTGGCGCGCACTACTGCGATACAATACGCTATCTCTTCGGTGACCCGAGTACTGTCTATGCACGCGTCTGCCAATTTGAAGACTTACGCGTCACCAAAGCTGGAGAAATCGTCAAAAACGAGCAGGAGGATACGTGGATAGCGACCATCAACTTCAAAAGTGGGGTCATTGGGCTTTGGACGTGTACATGGGCAGCGGTCGGACACGATTTGCATCACGTCGTTTACTACGGCAGCGAAGGTTGTCTACTCGACAGCGGCGACATCTTCCACGGTCCCTTTGATGGCGCGGAAGTTATCCTCAAAGATGGGACCCGCCATAGCATGGAAAGCCTTATCGCTGATTACATGGCAAGCCTGTCAGATGAAGAAAAATCGAGGCTTTTCCCTCACAATTTCACCGACGGCGTAGTACTGGAATGCTACGATTTTGCAGATGCAATAGCGAACAATCGTCCGCCCGAACTCGATGCCGAAGTAGGACTTCGCGCAAAATCCATCTGTGAAGCAATTTACGAATCCAATGCATGTGGACAGGCAGTAGACTATGAGGAAGTGGTAGCAGGAAATATTGAGGTCTACCAAAAACCGATCAACGAGCGGTGGAGTCTCTAATTGTCTAAACAGGAACGCGCCCCAATAAAGTCCGAGATAGATCGCCAGCGAGAGACAGAGAAACCGATCGGGTATATTACACTGATCCGTCAGAATTCTAACTTTCGATGGCTCTGGTGTGGACAACTCGTCAGCCTGCTTGGGGATTGGTTTAACCTCATCGCTTCCGCAATATTAATCGCTGACTTAACCGGGTCTGGATTTGCCATAGGTATTCTGTTTACAATTCGGATGTTAGCACCGTTTTTCGTCGCACCAATCGCTGGAATATGCGCTGACCGTTACAATCGAAAACACCTCTTAATCATCACCGATATTGTACGCGTCTTTATCGTTTTTGGATTTCTTTTCATCCGAGATGAAAACGATATATGGTTGCTCTATACACTGACGACCCTTCTGTTCGCAGTAAGCGGTTTCTTCAGTCCTGCACGGAGCGCGATTCTGCCAGATGTTACCACACCGCGCGAACTCGGTACGGCTAACGCATTGGGTGCCGCTACATGGTCGGTAATGCTTGCCGTCGGCGCCGCTATTGGTGGATTGACAACTGGACTCTTTGGGAGTCAGACCGCTTTTGTTATTGACGGATTAACCTTTGTCCTTTCGGCTGGACTTCTGCTTGGGATAAAATTACCTGACTCACCATCTACAGCGACTGAGCATCAGACACGTGCGAGGTTCACGGCACTCCGCTATATGCGCCAGCACCCCGACATTTTCTTTATCGCGATGCATAAAGCCGCTATAGCCCTCCTACTCTCCTCCGGTTTTCAAGTCGTGCAAATAGAAATTGCCAAGGATCACTTCGTTATCGGGGTCGGTGGTGCAATCAGTTTAGGATTGATGTATTGTGTGAACGGTATCGGCAGCGGTATCGGACCGATTCTGGCACGCCGTTGGACCGGGGACCGCGATCGACCGCTTCGGATAAGCATTAGTCTCGGTTATCTGATTGGAGTGCTTGGGCTCGCAATTGTTGCCCCGCTTCTCGGTTTGGTTGAAGTGCTTATTGGTGGGTTCATCCGAAGCATTGGTGGTGGGATTGCATGGGTGTTTTCAACGCAACTCCTCCTTCAACGCGCCCCAAACGAGATTCGAGGACGCATCTTCGGTACCGAGTTCGCGCTTTTTACACTCATGGGAGGGATCGGCACAGCAATTGTTGGTGCGTTATTAGATCAATTCGAGACCCGTACAATTCTGTGGGGCATGACAGGATTACCACTGATCCCGGCAGTCCTATGGTGGTTCTGGCAAAGACATCACAATTCACCCGCAAGGTAAATTATAGTAGATTCTGCAATTATTTATACACTCAACACCGGTGCGGTTAGGAAACCGCACCTACCAGGGAAACCGAAAGTGTGTATTTATTTTTGGAATTTACTATAAAAAACTACTCTTTCCACCGCTGAATCAGTTTTGTATCTATTCCAAACTGATCTAAGATTTTTGTTACAACAAAATTGAGCAGATCGTCCACATTCTTTGGAAAGTGGTAGAATCCCGGCATCGCAGGTAACACACAGACCCCCATACGCGACAACTTAAGCATATTTTCTAAATGAATCGAACTTAACGGAGTTTCGCGCGGCACAAGCACAAGTTTACGTCGTTCCTTGATACACACATCCGCCGCGCGTTGGATAAGGTTACGTGAGATACCTCCGGCAATAGCAGCGAGGCTGCCCATGCTACACGGCACCACAATCATCCCCTCCGTACGGAAAGAACCGCTGGCGATCGGTGCAGCGATGTCCGATTCATGGTGGTAAATAACTCGTGGTGAGGACATACCAATGAGTGATTCCAACTCGAAATTATCAAGGTCTACTTCAATCTGAAGTTCTTCCGACAGCGCCCGCGCACCCGATGCGGAAATCGTCAAATGTACCTCTATATCCTCATGTTGTGTGAGCACCTCAAGCAGGCGGACTCCATAGATGCCAGCACTCGCGCCGGTTATTCCTACAATTAATCGCTTCAATGATTATGTTCTCCTTCGCGTGGATTAGGTACACTTCTCAACGATGTACGCGCTCGTAAAGTGTATCTATTGTATCCATGTTGGAGAAAATATCAAGGATAAACTGCTTTCAGCATAGGTCTTCCGAAAATAGCGGTGAATCACAAAAGTTTTATTAGGGATTTATATGTTTTTATTTCGATTTTAAAAAATGTCCTAACATAACTTGCGTTTAAACCCTTATGACTATTGACTTTATACCGATTTAAAATTTGACAAAAAATAAAATTTTTGATACTATATATTTCTATACTTCTGTGAAAATATAAGGAATGTGTCAATGACAACCAATGTCTTGCCAAATATTATTTCACGCTGCCACCGCCGGCACAAGAAGCCATTTAAGCAACGGAAGACGATTTCAACACCTCCGCTTTACAAAGGGCTTCCTTACCATTTCACAGTCTATTGTGCCCACGGATACCCCGTGCCGCTTCAAGATTTAGAAGCGGCAGGCATTTCCTTTATGCCGATCGGGAAAGCTCCTGGAACCGACCGGCCCCCGCGTCATTTTGGAGGAGAACGGTTCTCGAAACGCCAACAGGCGATAGACTGGGATCCCGTCCGATGGCGCAAGTCGAGGGGACTCCAAGTCTATACCGGTATGCCCTCGGCACGCGATGGCGCGCCATGGCATGACATCGAATTCAAGTATGAATTTATCTGTGCCGCACCTGATGCCGTTCTTGCTTGCGTTCAAGCATTTGTTGATGCCGCTGTGAACCCGTTATTGACAGTCTCAAAGTCCGGCGGGCTGCGATTTTCTTGCAGGATACCGGGGTACCTGCACCCGAATACCAAACAGGCACGTTTCTACATCTATAAACAAACATTACCAGCAGAGCATCCGAACCCACACGAGGTGTCCGTCGAAATTTCCGGTGAGAAAGGGTACACTTGCTGGGATGCGCGCCATGAAATCCTGATGGGCGATCTGTTAGATCCGCCCGTGATTCCCAAAGAGGTCATCTTCGCGCCTATTGACGCGCTTCGCGCCGCGCTTCAGGATCCTGTTCCCACAAATTTACCAGATAAGGAAGACATCCCTGATGCCCCATACTCCCTCGGATCCTGTAAACTTGACCTCGCCAAAGAGGCATTTTTCAAGCGTGGGTTTTCTTATCTCAGACAAGAAGACGGGGTTCACTACTGGAGCCAGCAAGGCGATCGGATTGGCAGGGCAGAAGTATCCGTGTGGGAGAGCGAAGATGGCGTATGGGTCCGTGCCGCGACATCTGACACTGGGCTGCCTACAGAGGCAACGCTCATAACAGACGTTTGGAACAATACCGGCATTCTGCCGCCGATCCCGGCAACAGGGGTACCGATAAACGATAAGGTACACGCCGTACGGGAAAAGGCACTCAGCCCACTCTCAATAAAACGTCCAACGCCAATATTACACAAGTCTGAACTCACCGAAGAGACTTCTGATACCCATGAAGAAATTAGCGTTCTCGGACAGCGTGCTTTCGATAGGAACGTGCGCGTCCTCGGATTTATGCCGCAGACAGACTTAGAGAAAAACCTTGAAATAGAATCCTTTCTGCAGAATAGCGAGGCTATCTGTTTAAACGTGCCAAATGCTCTGCATGCCACAGAAGCGGAACAATTTTTTCAAAAGCGAAATCTGAAATCGGTTGCACGCTGGCGGGATCGGATGTATTTGTGGGATCAGGTCAAAGATATCCCCGCTGATGTGCGCATGGCGACCCCCTTTCAACGTGGAAACGTCTGTGAAGATCCGCAGCGGTGCGAAGCCCTTGAGAAAAAGGGTGGGGATCCGAGCGAAAGTATCTGTCCGCAGTGCCATGTTTATACAGCCTGTCAGGAACGTGGCTATCTATCCCAGCCCGCTACATTAAAAACTGCCAAAGTAAAAATAATAGAAGGGCTTCGACTGTTTTTAGACCCACACTACCAAAAAACAGTGGAACAACTGATCGAAGCCGACGATGGAACACAACCGCTTTGTATCATCAGTACCACGACAGAGCGTAAACTGTTTCTTAACTACAAACTCTCGAAAACCCTATTGGAGGAGTGGTGTGTCAACTGGCAAGGCAGTGCCTTAGGAAACTTTGCCATAGCCTTGCTCAATGCAACCGGAATCAGAGATAAATCGCATGCCGATGCCATCAGACGCCTCCGGACAGTGGTACAGACGTTTGAACGACTCGAAGACGAAATCATCCAACAGATGTGCCACATCAACGTACAGGGCAAGGTGGTACCAGACGGCGTAATTGATACAGAGACCGGCGCGGTACTCGCACGCTATACAATCGAGTTTGAGCGAGGAATCACTGCTTATATACCTGTGGACGCTGCAGCCGCAGATAGGCTGGTAGCACAAGCGTTGCCGGTTTTTCAACTCGACACTTTTGTGCCTAACGAAGACATGAAAATCTTGATTTCGATAGCCGACGCTATCCGATTGGGGCTCCTGGATGCAGCAACTCCTGAAAACATTCTGGCGTTCCCAACGGTTTGTCGGGATCCCAATTGGACGTTTTGGCATCAACTCAAGTATTTCTTTGCAAATTACGCCAGGGATGCTGATGCACCGATGCGATGGAAAGACGAAGCACTATGGTTTGTGGTGCCCCCAGTCCTACATTCAAACATTAAACACCTTCTGGTCACCGCCCCGGTTCTCTCCCCTGAACATTTTCATCGGGCGTTCCCGAATACAGAAATTGAGATGCTGCCTACCCAACCAATGACGTGGGTTCCCGGAAACCGTGTGTTTCAGATTCGCACCGGTATCTATCCAAGGGATACGATTGTAGACATCAACAACACCTGGGATGTTTTTGGGATATCTGAAACCGGGCAGCACCTTTTTTGGCGGATCCAAGCTGAAATAGAAAGGGACCCGGATATTAAGCACGGGATTGTCACCTATACCCACGCGATTGAACAACTGAAAGATATCGGGAAAAATGAGAACGTCTGTTTCTTGACGACTTTTTGGAAACTCAAAGGATTAGAAATGGCTCTCCAAGAAGCGCAGGTCATCTGGATAGTCGGCATGCCCGACATAAGACCACTCGCCATTTTGCCGCGCATTCAGAGCTTGTTTGGAAACGACGAGGTACCCCTCTCTTATGAAATGGAACCTAAGTCCCACCGTTACAAAGACGAACGCGTCCAAAGCGTTTATGAAATAACGGTCTTCCGTATATTCAGAGAGATTATAGAGCTCGCGCAGCTGAACCGTTTCGCAAACAAGAAGGTTATGTTGATCACGAGCTTGCGAATCGCTGAGATTACCGACAGACCTGAAACCCTCCTTTTTGACTGGGCAGATTTCGATGTCGCCGGTGGGTTAGATAAACTCGCTGAGGTGATAGCGACCCGCCAACCTTTTGAGACCGAACGCGACAATCTGACGGCTGAATCCAGCAGAAAGGAGGTAGAGCGGGTTCTGGGGTGCTCCCCAAGGCAGGCAAACCGAGCGTTGCAAAGAATGAGGGGTGGGAAGACACGTGTCACTTTCCGCGAGCAAATTCTCGTACTTCTCGCTGATGGTGAGAAAAAAACACCGGAACTCGTGGCGGCGATTCAAGGACATCCAAAAGCAATAAATACAGAACTCACGCGCCTTGTGGGGATCGGTGAAATTGTAAAGGTTCGACGGGGTGTTTACAGACTTCCAGAACTTTAGAACAGAAGCATCCAGTCTTATCATTCGCCACAACGGATAAATTAAGCGTAGAAACCTGTTTAACATAGCGTGCTGTTTGCGAACACATTACGGGGAAATCATGAACATAGCTGCCTTAGACACTCCAACGCTTGTTGCGGATTTGGATGCGCTTGAACGGAATATCAATGGAATGGCACAGCACTGTCATCAACTCGGCATTCCGCTGCGTGTTCACACCAAGACGCATAAGGTGCCAGAAATCGCTAAACTCCAAATCGCCGCTGGTTCCCAAGGTATTACCTGTCAAAAGTTAGGTGAAGCAGAGGTGATGGTGCACGCTGGCGTTGACAATATCCTGATTCCATATAACATCGTCGGAAAACCGAAATTAAAACGGTTGACTACACTTGTTCAACGCGCCCAAATGACTGTGGCACTCGATTCAGAAGAGACCGCAACCGGTATTTCTGAACAAGCAATCGCTGACAGTTGTGTTGTGCCTGTTATCGTGGAACTCGATACCGGAAGCGGACGTTGTGGTGTGCAATCTCCCCAAGCAGCACAACGCCTCGCACAACAGATTATGAAAATGCAAGGCATCGATTTCCAAGGTATCATGACGTATCCGAGCAACGTGCGAGCGAAGCCGTTTATCGAAGAAACACTTGACCTACTCTCAAGCGACGGAATTCCTATAAACATCATCAGTGGTGGTGGTACAGCTTCTGAAGCAGCATCTAAAGAACTCGGCTGCACAGAAACCCGTAGCGGATCTTACGTCTACGAAGGCATGACCCGCGTCGGCAATTCTGAGATGCTAACGCCTGATCGGTGCGTCTTACGCGTGATTGTGACCGTTGTCAGTACGCCAACGCCTGATCGGATTATCATTGATGGCGGTCAAAAGACGTTTACGAGTTACCCACCAACGCCTTATGGACATATCATTGAATATCCAAACGCGAAGATTTACGGCATGTCGGTCGAACACGGACATGTCAATGTCAGTGAATGTTCACACCGATTTGAGGTGGGGGAGCAGCTCTCAGTTATCCCACTACATCAAGGAATGACGAGCAATCTTCACGACACATTGGTAGGTATCCGAGGCGATACAGTTGAAGTAACTTGGCAAGTTGCAGGTAGGGGTAGAGTCTTTTAATTTAGCACAAGCGGTTAAGTATCGTTCTCGTCAAACAAAGGTTCCCTCATAAGCATATCAAGTTTGGCAAGAGATACACAGGTGCTTAGGAGAAAAAGTGATTTCATAATGACGAGCACTTATGGTGTTCCGTCTGAATAAATCAAATGCAACATAAACAAAGGATATTTCTATGAATGTACATGCAATATCAATTGGTTTAGTAGATTTAGCAAAATCTCGATTCAACGATGCCCCGTCTATGCAGGAACTTGAGAAACTCAAATTTTCAGAAGAATATAAGCAAAATATTTCTTTGGGATTGACTATAGTTGGTATCACACTTTTTGCTGACTATGGTGTCTTTCATGCTCTCCCAAAACATATGAGTAACAGAGCAGAAATTCGTAGTAAGATTGTGGGTAATACACTAACAACATTCGCTCATCAGACGATTACTGAAGGAGTATCATCAAAGGCTTTCGGCGATCTGTGGAATTCAACTTTGCAACACATCGCAAACGATATAAATAAAGGTATACAAAATCCTCAGCATATCTGGGGGGAAAACGAACATGGCGGTCTGAAAATGGGTGGTATTCTCGGAGTGGTCTTGCGGAAGGTATTTCAAACAGAAAGCACTTCAGAGATTTTCTCGGGGGCAGATGTCGATCTATTTACGTTTCTTGAAGTATCAACCTATTTCGATTCTATTTTCAAGTCATCAATAGCATCGGTTCTACAAGATGTTGAAAACATATTAGGGAGGTAACCTATGTCGTGGCTTACTGATGCCTTGGATCGGTGGACACTGAAAAAAGCTTACAAATGGGGACGGGGTATAGCCAAAACAAAATTGCTTGTGTTTTATACCTTGCAAGAAGCACACCCCGAAAAGTCTGATGAAGAATTCTATTATCTCACATTGCTAAATAGGACAGGATATTCAGAAGATATTGTTCGTGAAATTGTTGATCGAGTCGAAAATAGGTTCGGCGTATTGCAAGTTGAATTGAATCTTCGCAATATTATCAAGAGCATGATCGTGCATGAGGAGTTCAAAAAATTTGGGCTAAAAGGGTTTCCACATCCGTCTGGCATGAGTGAAGCATTTAGGGCTGTTGATGAAACAATCCCGGATGACATTTGACAGGTCACCATTCCGAAGGAGAAATCAGATGCTCAAATTTCTTGCCTCAATTCTTGCCGGAGATGTAGATGTTTTAGCACAAGAGATAGTTGGCGAAAGAATAATGGCTTATGAAAGTAAGCGTCTCACCCGTTTCGATGTTATCAGCGAAAGTGATCGGATGGAATTGTATAAGGAAGTACTGGATGTTCCGCTACAGTTAGAACTTAACAGCGAACCACCGTTATTTTTGAGTAAAGACAAAAGCATCTATGAAATAATAATACGCCCGATGGGTGTTTTAGTGATTGGCGCGCGTCTGATAGCACCGCAAATACCGATATGCTTTCGTGAGGTAGTGAGTGCTGATGTTTACTATCGAGTGGCTCTCTATAACGAAGCGATGGAAATGTTCGCACACGGCATAGATTTTCAACAGATAGTCGTCAATTTAGAAAACATTGCGACAGATCCACAAGCCATTGTTGAAGCAATCCATAAAATCAGCAAAATGCAAAGGACTGCTATAGACCGAGTTGTCGAAAAATATATCCCTTATTTTATGTAGCGTTGTAGCAATTCATAAACTTTACTGACTGTTACTGAAAAATAGGTAACCTTGATGTAAACTTGGATATTCTCAATTCTTATACATTAAGTGAGTCTAATTTGGCGCAAGGCGTGCAAAAACAATTTTTTGTCCAATAATCGTTTCTTTTCAGAACTGCAGGCTGCCGTTGTTGCCTGCTGATATAACTGCCATATATCAAGAGAGGGCAATCATGATTCTACCGACACCCGAAGAAAAAAAACAGTGGGAAGAAGAAGGCTATCTCGTTTTTGAAAACGCTATTCAGGGAGAGGATCTCAAGCGACTTCAAAACGCTTTCGACTATTGGGCAGACGCATGCAAAGCAGAATGGCTGGATAGAGTCGAGGCGGGGGAATCCGTCGCGACCTTCTATGACATCCCAAACCCACTTGAAAAAGATCCGATTTTCATTGATATTATTGACTATCCAAGCTATTACGGCGCGTTGATGGCGTTCACAGATCACGACCTGATCCTATTAGGACCGCAGGTTCGGACGGTGGCACCGTGGCCCGTGAGTTATACAGGGTGGCATCCGGATGTCTCACAAAGCAATCCGCTCCACATCAAAGTGCAAATCTACGTTAACGATGTCCAACCCGGATCAGGGGAATTCGGTTTTGTACCGGGCAGTCATAAACCGGAGGCAGGTCCATATACGCGTCCGATGCGGCAAGAGAGTATGCCAGGGCACAAAACTTTTCCCGGTAAAGCAGGCACAGCGATTATGTTCAATTCCTGCGGATGGCACGTTTCAATGGACAATCATTCTGATACACCGCGTAAATCAATTATTCTGATTTACGAGAAGCGAACACCCGGACGCATTGGACCAGAACAGTTTGCATCTATTTCAGACTATTGCCAAACCCCGGAACGTCGCAAGTTGTTTAGTTTAGGCGACTAATCAATGGAGGGTCATCCTATGCCACGAATTGACGCGCATCTGCACGTATTCACAAAGAATTCACCGGAATTTCCGCGGGAGACGACACCCGAATGGCCCGCGGAACGGGAAGAACCTGTCGAAAAATTGTTAGGTGAAATGGAAAAACATCAGATTGATCAGGCAGTTCTTGTCCAAATGGCAGGCGCAAGTATAGCAAACCATCGTTACTTGCTGCGCTGTCTCAAAGAATATCCAAACCGATTTTTAGGAATTGGATTGGTACCAGAGGGGCATCCGAACCCGGCTGAACACATGGCAGAATTGACAGATGACACAGGAATCATCGGCTTTCGGTTCTCGACATTCGGAGGACCGCGTGATATTTTCGCAAAAATGGATGTCCGAGAATTTGAGGCGTACCCAATCTGGCAATGCGCTGCTGAGCGCGATTATGTCTTGTGGCTCTATCCGAACGCTATCAATGCACATCTCCTGCCGTACCTGATTCAAGAATTCCCACAGGTTCGGGTCGTGCTGAATCATCTCGCTGCGTGCCCAGGAAAAGGCAAATTCAGCTGGGACGAATTCGGTAGACCTCAGATACAGGTGACAGGTTACAATCTTTTTATGCATACCACCTATCGGCTCGCGAGATTTGAAAATGTTAATGTACATCTCTCCGGTCAGTATGCCTTTAGCAGGGAGGAATTTCCTTATAAAGATTTGGCAGGATGGCACCGCGGACTTCTGACAGGATTTGGCGCAAAACGATTGATGTGGGCAACCGATTTTCCCTGGATATTGGAAGAACCCGGTTATGGTAAACTTACTACAGTTATAAAAGAATTATTACCAGATCTATCTGAAGCGGAGTTATCAGACATTATGGGCGGAAATGCGAAACGGATTTTAAGGTTCCCCGACTTGTAAAGCAGAGCAGTTCAGAATCTGCTTTTGGCTTGAAATTCAAACGCGCTCTCAATCTGCTCAAGTTTTAACAACTTAAGTTGTGCGGACAAATGAATCGCTATCACATCAAAACGGCAGGGTGCCTCAAAGAGGTTTTTGGTTTGTAGGTATGCTGAAGCAACTTTGGAAATCTGTCGCTGTTTTTGCGTCGTTACAGCCGCTTGCGGTAACCCGAATTTGAGGCTGCGTCGCGTCTTAACTTCCACAAAAACGATAAAATCACCATCTTGTGCGATAAGATCAATTTCACCGCGGGCTGCTCGGTAATTCCGTTCAAGAATATCATACCCGCGCGCTTTGAGATGTGCAGCTGCCAACGACTCACCCGTTTTTGCTATATTCAAGCGTGAATGCTCCATTTGCGCTCTTCCTTTGCAAGCCGTGTGTTAAAACACGTAAGCACCCTCATTTTAATCATCTGGAAGCAATTTAAAAGTGTGTCGATGAATATCGGAGGCACCAAACTGAGCAATCGCAGACCGGTGCTGTGATGTGGGGTAGCCTTTGTGTTGGGAGAATCCGTAGTCGGGATAGGTGCGATCCAACGCAATCATGCGTCTATCGCGGGTCGTCTTGGCAATAATAGAGGCAGCCGCAATGGAATAACTTCGGCTATCACCCTTCTTAATTGCTTCACCTTGGATTTCTGTTGCAGGGAAATTTATGCCGTCAACGAGGAGATAATCAGGTACGGGGGAGAGTTCTTCAATTGCTTGTCGCATTGCCAATAGGGTCGCTTCAAGCACATTCAACTCGTCAACAACGCGATTGTCCACGGAGCCAATCCCGACGGACACAGCGACACTGTAAATTTCATCATACAAGCCGTCGCGTTGCTTCGGTGTTAACTGCTTTGAATCCTTCAAACCCTCAATGCCACAATTGATCGGTAGAATGACTGCAGCGGCGATGACGGGACCAGCCAATGCGCCTCGACCCGCCTCGTCAATGCCCGCAATCTGTCTATAACCGTTTTGTTGACAAGCCCGTTCAAAAACGTCCATCTCTATCAGGTTATTGTCTGCGTTCTTTGACGCGGGCGGCTCTACCGGTACGATCGCGTAAGTAATACAACTTTGCTCGCCGGACCGCGCCGTAGCGGACCACCTGAATGCTTTCAATATTAGGTGAATGAAGAGGGAACGTCCTTTCACTACCAGCACCAAATGCAACACGCCGGACAGTAAAAGTCTCCCGGAGTCCACCGTGTGCGCGACGAATAACTGTCCCTTCGTACGCCTGAATTCGTTCCTTCTGTCCTTCGCGGATACGTGTATTCACCTTCACAATATCCCCAGGACCGAACTCAGGGATCTCGCTCTTCATATATTGATTCTCAACAGATTCAATCAAGTTCATCTTTGTTTCTCCTTTTCGCTAATTCATAAAATCAATTTTAAGATTCCATATAAATTCAAAAACGTATTCTTTGCTTTACTCCGCTAATCCTGCCGCTTTAAGTATTGCGATATCTTCCTCGCTGAGTTCCAATTTCTGGAGTAAATCTGGACGATGTTTCGCTGTACGTTTGAGTGCCTCCGCATACCGCCATTTTTCAATGTTATCATGATGTCCACTCAAGAGCACCTCAGGAACGCGCGTGCCAGCAAACTCCGCAGGACGTGTATAGTGTGGATGGTCAAGCAATTCCTGGCTGAATGAATCCACGTGTGCAGACTCGTAATCCCCAAGCGCGCCCGGAAGTACACGACCAATAGCATCAATCAAAACAAGGGCTGCAATTTCACCGCCGCTCAAGACATAATCACCGATGGAGAGTTCAGTCGTTACCAATTGGTCACGCACCCGCTCGTCAACCCCTTTGTAACGCCCGCATAACAGAACGAGGTGCGTTTCCAAAGAAAGTGATTCCGCGATCCCTTGCGTCAAAGGTCTGCCTTGTGGGGTCAGATAGATAATGTGCGCTGTTTCTTCCGAATTCAACGCCGCAACCGCCGCGAAAATAGGTTCGGGTTTAAAAATCATTCCCGCACCCCCGCCATAAGGAGAGTCGTCAACCGACTTATGTTTATCAGTCGTCCAATCGCGAAGGTTATGAAGATTGACGGTGAGTTTATCCGCCTCCTGAACACGTTTGAGGATTCCCGTCTCTAACGCCGGTGCAATTATCTCTGGGAATAGGGCGAGAACATCGATTTTCATTTTAACACAGGTTTATAAGCAACCCCCTATTTATATTACACCTACCGCTAACTGAAAATAAAGCACCTATTGCGCGTCCGCATCTGATCGAGGTTCATCAATCAACTCAAGAATCACCTTTTTATTCGCTTGCAATCCGGCGGTATAGAGAACGCTCCTAATAGCTTTCAGTGTTCGCCCGTATCTACCAATGATTTTTCCCAAATCCTCCTCTGTGACAGTTAGTTCAATAATAACCACCGTTTCGCCAGTTACTTCACGAACCACCACCTCGTCAGGATAATCAACGAGAGATTTTACGATGTATTCAATCAAATCTTTGAACATAGTTCACTTTCGGATTTCAGTAGATGCGTCCACCGCCTGCATTTTCAGCATCTGTCAAGCAGATGCTATTCTTCTTCCTCGGCGGATTCGTCGGATGTTTCTTCAGTCAGCAGGGTTCCTGTTTCAGGTGCTGTTTCTTGTGCTTCGATAGGTTCGGTTTCATCCGTTTTTGCGACTTCTTCAGCTTCTGCGCCGATTTCAGTTCCCGGCATCGGTTTCCCCAATTTTTCGTATTCAAATTTCATCAAAATTCCGCTTTTGGAGAGTAAACGTTTTGCCGTATCCGAGGGCTGCGCGCCGCGCCTCAACCATTTCAAGGCTTTCTCTTCATCGATGAAAACATCTGCCGGATCCGTTAACGGATTGTAATGACCGAGACGTTCTAAAAACACGCCATCTCTCTGTGCTCGCGCGTCAGCCGCAACGAGCCGATAAAAAGGACGTTTCTTTCTACCGTGTCGTTGTAATCTAATTCTAACTGCCAAAAAATACCTCCTAATGGTATCTGTACCGCTGCTTTTATAGGGAACTCAAGGTTCACCTATCGCTATTTACGGCGTTTTCGCTTCCGGGGCTTTCTTGCCTTCCGCTTCGGACGAGGAAGGGCACCGATCTGCTGCCCCATTTTTTTGTTTAAAGATGTTCCCATCTGCGGCATTGCCATTGCCGTTTGTTGGTTTAACATACGATTCATCATCTGGAGCTGTGAAACCAGCATATTTATCTGATTTACGGTCGTACCGCTACCTTTGGAAATACGGAGTTTTCGACTTCTATCTAAGAGGCGAGGGTTCTTTCGTTCATCAAGCGTCATTGATTGAATGATCGCTTTCGCTGTTCGCAAATGGCTCTCGTCGGGTGTAAGATTTTTGACGGGCAACTGGTTCTTAAAAGGCATTAGGTCCATTAATTGGTCCAAAGGTCCCATATTTTTCAGCTGCTCAAGTTGTGTGAGAAAATCGTCAAAATCCAGTCCTTTGTTTTCTACGAGTTTACGCTCAAGTTCCTTCGCCTGATCTTCGGTGAATACTTCTTCCGCCTTCTCAAGTAGGGTTTGGAAATCGCCTTGTCCAAGGATGCGGGAAGACATCCGTTCTGGATGAAATTCTTCAAGGGATGCTGCCTCAATCTTTTCACCGACACCGATGAATTTAATCGGTTTCTCTGTGATATGCCGAATCGAAAGTGCCGCGCCACCACGAGCGTCGCCATCCATTTTCGTCAGAATAACGCCATCAATGTCCAAGTCATTGTTGAAGTTCTCTGCTACATTTACGGCATCTTGTCCCGTCATCGCATCAACGATGAGCAAAATTTCAGAAAGGTTGACCTGCTCTTTAATCTGCCGAAGTTCACCCATTAATTCATCATCAACATGCAAACGTCCCGCAGTATCAATAATAACGCAGTTATGTCCGTGTGCTAAAGCCTCTTTGACAGATGCCTCCGCGATCTTGACTGGAGAAACGTCTGTTCCCATCGAAAACACCGGTGTTTCCGTCTGTTCGCCGAGAACTTGTAGCTGCTTAATGGCGGCGGGTCGATATACATCCGCCGCAACGAGAAGCGGTTTCTTACCCTCTTTGCGGAATCTAAGGGCTAATTTCGCTGCTACGGTCGTCTTACCCGCACCTTGCAAGCCGACAAGCATGACTATTGTCGGACCGTTTGAAGCGATTTGGATCTTTTCCGCCTCGTTACCCATCAATTGGGTCAGTTCTTCGCCGATGATTCGGGCGATCTGCAGCTCAGGCGTAAGACTACCTAACACCTCTTGACCGAGGGCACGCACTTTAATCCGCTCTATAAACTCACGGGTGACTTTATAGTTAACATCCGCTTCCAGAAAAGCGCGCCGCACCTCACGCAAGGTATCAGAAATATTGTTCTCTGTGAGTTTCCCTTGCCCTTTGAGTTTTTTGAAGGTGCTTTGTAACCTATCGTTTAAACTCTCAAACATCGTTTCTGCGTCCTTTTTCTGTAGGTGCCGGTTATGCTCGTAATTTCCATTGGGTGCCTAAAATGAGCAATTACTGATGTATCATCTGCGGTTTTATCAAAACGCGAAGCAGCGCGTAAAGACACACTAATCCCTAATTATACAATTATAGCAAATTTTACCGCCGATGTCAAACTTTTTTTCCAGAAGCAGTCAGCCATCGGTTTCCATCAATCGTCAGCGGTTAGTAAACGTTATAACCAAGGAAATCGTTCATACAAGAAACAACTCACGATTGGAAAACCTAAATTACGGAAGAACTGAATCGCTCTGTTCTGATTTCTTTACATACTTGACAGGAATCCTTATCTATGGTAAAAATATAGCATGGAAACAACAACTATCAAACAGCAACATCAGAAATTCACGCCTTATACGCCTCTAATTTTCCTGATCTGTGTCCTATCGGGATTCTATTGCGGATGCCAAGGCGAGACGTTCAATTTCAATATAGACGGTGCCAGCTTTGAAATTGTAGAGAAATCCGGTGAGTTGACTGAGAATGAGGTCTGGGACGGACGCATCTATATCACTAATACCGTCGTGGTACCGGAAGGAATAACATTGACTATCCGTTCAGGAACCATTGTCGGTTTTGAACCGACAGATACACCGAGTGAACTCATCGTGCATGGTGAACTCTATGCCGAAGGATCACCAGACCGTATGATCGTCTTCGGTTCCTTAGGAAAACGGCGAGAACGCGAACAGGCACCAGTAGCGGAAACAAACACTTCCACATTGGCAACAAATCCTTTTTCGACACGGAGGCAAGGGAATCCGAGCACTGACATACAAAAAAAAACAACCGCAGATCCGCCAAGAGCAGGAGATTGGGCAGGCATCCAGATTGAAACCACAAGTCCGAATAGCCGTCTAACATATTGCCGAATTCAACACGCGACTGTCGGTATCAGAGCTCGAACGGACGCTGTCCAGATCGAAAGCTGCCTTTTTAGCGAGAATAATACAGGCGTACTTTGTGAAAGCACCAACCCGACGATTACCCGCAACGAATTTAATAGGAACGGTATAGGTTCAAAAATCCAAGGCAGCGCATCACCCGAAGTCGAATACAATGAATTCACCGCCAACGAATACGGAATTTCATGCGAAGATGACTCCCGACCGCGTATCCAGTATAATGTGCTTCGTGCGAATTACCAGAACGCTATTACCTGTTATTCTACGGCTTCCCCAGAGATAGTCTCCAACAACATCACTATGAACATCGGTTGGGCGGTCTACGATGGCGGACGGCTCCGAGATAATTTCATTCAAGGAAATAAACAGATTGGACCCAACATAACAGAACTCGGCATTGGGACACAGAGCGATCAGTTTTACGGCGTAGAGGAAGCGTTTGAACCGAGAAACTCTCCGGTGGCAGAGGCTGGGGTGCCGCGAGAAAATTTCTAAGTCTATTTGCAAGTCCCCCTGATAAGGGGGATTTAGGGGGTTTCTTCCGATTTGCAAGTCCCCCTGATAAGGGGCGGGGAATGCCATAAGGCATTCATACCCGGGGAATGCCTATAAGGCATTCATACCGTTGATTCTGATTCTTTAGGGGGTTTCTTCCGAGTCTATAGGAAATTGATATATGAGCCGCCTCAAAGCCTATCTTGAACTCGTCCGCTATCCGCTCTTCGCGATTCCGATTGTCGCAACGCTTCCGGGTGCCCTCATCGCAAGTCAGGGCAAGTTCACATGGCGTGTTGCGGTAGCACTGGTAATTGCGCTTTTCGGCTACTTCGCCGGAATGATAAAGAACGACTATTTCCACCACGAAACGGACAAGCAGACAAACCCAGAGCGTCCGCTGCCATCTCAACGACTGACACCACAGCAAGCGATTATACCGGCGAGTCTTATCTACGGATTATGTGTGATCGGGGGTTTCCTGCTCAACCGTCCAACCGGTTTTCTGGTGATGGGATTGGTCGCGATTTCGCATCTCTACAACGCTATTTTTAAAGCGAGAGGCATCTTAGGGAGTCTCACACTCCCTTTGGGGATTGGACTACTGAGTATCTTCGGGGCATTAGTCGTTAGCGGTACTGTGCCGCGTTTGGTGTGGTATGCCTTTGCCGCTACAACGCTATACGATTTAGGAACGCATATCACCACTACCTTCAAAGACATTTCACGCGACAAACAGCTCGGAATCCTAACGACACCGCTTCAGATTGGGATCCGTCCGGCACTCTGGGTCTCTGCAATTGCGACGGTACTCGCTTTCGCTATCGCACTTTTACCATATTGGTTGGAACCTAATGTTCAAAGGTCTTATGTTGTTTGGGTTGTTTTAGGTGTCATTGCCACTGTCGGCACCCGTATCTCACTCTATCTGGAACCGAACGAGAAAAACGGTTATTTCGCGTTGAGGGGTTCAATGGTGGGTTCTATTCTCTTTTTCCCGTGCCTTATCGGCGCGCAGGTATCTATCGTTATTTCTGCAGCGGTCATTGTACCGTTGCTATTGGTTACACTGTTTCTGTTAAAAACGACGCGCCAAGAGGTATAAGGTGCGATTTTATGTGAGACAAATTGGGATTACGCAGTTGGTTTACAAGTCCCCTGATAAGAGGGATTTAGGGGGTTTAAAATAAAAAACACCTCATTAGGTATTATAGCGAAGCCCATAAATAAGTGGACATCTTTGTAGCATGATGCACGTCGCATCTGGGCGAGTACGCCGCAAAACTGTCAGTTTGTGCCAGTCTGAATGCCTGTTATAGGTATTCAGACTGCTTGAGAGTGCCCAATTAACTATAGGTTTTACTATAAATTTGTGTAAGTCCTTGGTAAAACAAATTAAGGAGACGTATTATTAAAAATGAAAAACATCGTATTACTTATTACGGACACCTTTCGGTATGACAACTTAGGTGAACGGGCGAAACGTCCTATTCGGACACCAATGCTCGATAAATTTGAAGCAGAGCGCGCAACGGCTATCGACAAATTCTATATGAGCAGTTTCCCGACAGTCCCACACCGCACAGATATTATGACTGCAACAGTCGGCTGGCCCCACTACCCGTGGCAGCCAATCAATCAGAGTGGACGGAGTGCCGTCGCGAAACTTCTCAGCGAGCAGGGATATGCAACGCAGCTGATATGTGACACCCCGCACCTATTCAACACGCGGTTCCAAGACTGTTTCGATGCCGCTTTCCAACATCGCGGGCAAGAAGGAGACAAGCCGTTACTCCACCACAACGACGAGATGAAAATCATTATGCCGAATGAGAAGACGCGACCGCATCCATCATACCGAGGGCATACACTCCCCAACACACACCGCTGGACGAACCGCTACTATCAGTACGAGACGGAGACGTTCTCAAGTAGAACCTCCGAGACGACGGTGCGATGGTTAGAGGAAAACCACCGCTCAGGTCCCTTCTTCCTCTGGGTTGACTTCTTCGATCCGCATGAACCGTGGGATCCACCTGAATACCTCGTCAAACGCTACGATCCAGATTATACCGGTCCACCGATGTTACATCCGAACTACGGTCTATCGTCCCTCTTTACAGATGCCGAGCTGCACAACCTCTGGGCACATTACGCAGGTGAGTCCGAACTCATTGACAGGCATATCGGACGCGTTCTGCAGAAGGTGGAAGATTTAGAGTTATGGGACGATACCCTCGTCGTTGTGCTATCTGACCACGGAATGTCTATCGGTGAACACAGTCGGACAGGTAAATCCAACATTGATCCAGAAGATGAACGCTACTGGCCCACGTACCCGGAAATTAATCACGAGATGTTCTTGGTTGCTGGTGGCGATGTCCCACAAGGGAAACGGTTGGATCTCATCGCGCAGCCGATGGATATTATGCCGACGCTCTGCGAATTGGCTGGCGTTACCTTGGATCCACCAAAACCGTTCGAGGGACGTTCCTTCGCGAATGCGCTCCTCAGTGGCGACGCACAACATAGGGAATACGCCGTAACCGGTTGCAATATCGGTGCACGCGATGGAAGTGTGCCTCGCCGAGCGACAACACCCTTCCTCGTTACCGAACGCTGGGGATACGCACCCGTTGGTGAATACGGCAGACCTGAACTCTTTGATCTACCCACAGATCCGATAGCCGAGAACGACATCGCTGCTGACAACATGGAACTCGTCAAGGAGCTGCATGAGATGTTTATGTCGCACCTCACGGAGCATAACGCGCCTGAGAATTTTCTCGACCTCTGGAAAGAAGAACCTTCCGGCGATGGGACTGGTAAATGGTCCATCGACTATCCAGAAGAGGATGAATAGGAAATCAAAAGTCAAAATAATAAAAGAGGCTTTAGGTAACAACAACCTAAAGCCTCTCTTCGTTAGGACTTACGTACTGCTTCTTAAAGTCCCCCTGATAAGGGGGATTTAGGGGGTTTATAGTGAAGCATAAAAATAAAGAGACACATTCGTAGCATAAACTGTTAGTTTGTGCCAGTCTGAATGCCTGTTATAGGTATTCAGACTGTTTGAGAGTGCCCAATTAACTATAGGTTTTACTATAAAACACGGAAAATACCGCTTCATAATAAACCAAGATTGATTTAACTGGAACGCACGTCTACTCAAAAATCTCAAATTCGCCATCTTTGACAATCAAGACAATCGGATCGTAGACCGCGTCTCCAACATCGTTAAAAGAGAACGGACCGAGAATCGTGTCAAAATCTCGAATCTCTGCGAGCGCAGCAGCAATCGCCTCTGGGTCGGTTGATTGAGCATCTGCTATCCCTTTGGCGAGAATATGAATAGCGGCGTAAAATTGTGCCCCCCAGATACTCGGTTTAATTCCGTACTGAGTGCTATAGTTCTGAACAAAATCTTGGTTGATCGGTGTCGCTGCAGTGCTATCCCAACTCGTAAAAGTGATCGTTCCCTCGGCAGCATCTCCCGCAGCTTCTACCAACTCTCTGGACAGCGTGAGATTAACAATAAACGGAATATCAGAAGGAACGCCGAGTGCGCGTCCTTGAGTCAGAATATTAGGAATATCTGCGACTGTAGACGAGATAAAGATCGCATCAGGATTCGATGCTTTGATACGAGTGAATTGGTCGGAAAAATCGGTCTCTTCCGTTTGGTAACTTTCTGTTACCAGAATCTCAACGCCGTTGTCAGCAAGTGCTTTTTGCAACGCCTCCTCGCTAATCTGGGCAAAGAGATCCACGTTATCAAAGAGTGTAGCCACTTTTTGGTAACCGAGTTTCTCTTGGGTCACCCTGATGCCGTTCGGAATAAGCACATCTGTGGTGAGATTGGTACGAAAAACAAAATCGCTAATCGCACTCAAGCCAGCAGCGGCTGAGGTGGGGCTGATCGCCACGACCTGATTCTGGTGCGCGATCGGAGAAGTTTCTGGCACCTGACTTGAAGACGTTGGGCCAAGGATAACAGAAACTTTGTCTTGATGAATCAGTTTGTTAAAGGCTGCAACTGCCCCTGTTATGGTACTCTGATCGTCCTCTGTGATGACTCTAATTTTCACGCCGTTGTCTTGCAAGTTGTTAACTTCTTCGACAGCGAGTTCAATACTATGTGCTATCGTAGCGTCTGCCGAACTGAATCGTCCTGTAATAGGGTAGACAGCACCGACTAAAACCTCTCCGTCAATCGCTTCCATTTGCGGTGTGGTAGGTTGGGTAATCTGCTGAACCCGTTCACAACCGATAAAACTCCCGATTAACACAACAATAGTCAATACAAACACTAAGACTATAATTTTTTTGATGTTCATGCCGAATTCTTTCGTTTTTCCTTTTTTGATAAAATAGAAATATTAGACCCTCTTATAGGTAGATGAACAATGCTGGATTCCAGAAACTTAACTCCTATCTGGAAAGTTGTAGGAGCAAGTGTTTTTGCTTGAGGTCTTGCTTAGGTGTTTCTGCGGATTTTTTGTCGCTCGCGACGCGACTTGAATCTGAAAAAATCAAAAAATCGGAAACCAAACAGTTCTACCGTTCAAGGTAGGTTGTCAAAGGTCCGTGTCTGGTAAATCTCGGCACTCTTCCGAGAACTTTCTGTTGAGGAGTTCTATGGCAGGGTATCGCTTGGGGTTTTATCATTGTCAGATTCTTTTTGTGATTTGCGCTTCTCAGGTGGCACATAATACGAAACAACTTTCATACCTTTCCGTCGGCATTCCTCCTGAACCTTTCGCAAATGCGCGGAGAGTTCTTCAACGGAGTTAAATTGGGCGTTGAATTCCTCTTTCATTCGATAGCATTCTTCAAGGATGGGATCTGTATAGTCAATCACAAGATCCGTGTAGATTTTAGGATCTTCTTTCATCTGAAACTCCGTAATTAATTCTGCAGACGTGCAGACACCCCATAGTGTATCATGAAATGTTGTCGATTTCAAGAAATAACTATATTTCTGTCAGTTTTGGAATATGTTCATTCTCATAGTTTTTAATAAGTGTCCCAACGAAATGTAGTAAGGGTGCCAAAGAATGATTTTCTTCCCCTACTATATCCAGCAAATCATCTAACCGTAACGCGAGTTGTTGATATTCGATTTCCGTTAATGAAGTAGGTCTATGCTTCTCGTCTTTCTTCACAAAGTCAATTAAATTGCATAATACTTCAACAAACGGTTGCAATTCGCTTTTGTCGCGCGGGCGGAAGACGAGAGGCGTTTCAATTGGAGATACATTTGGTGTTGTTTCCGTTTTAGAGGCCATTGGTTACTCCTTCCACTTTCCTTTATCATATTCTGCATGTGTTAGCACATGCCGGATGTAGGCTCTTTTTTCATCATATCTCATAGAGACAATGAGGCGGACATTGTTACCGGCAATATTAAAAATTGTGGGTGCTCCAACCCGAGAAACATGAGGGAATACTGAACGCAACTCCGTAAACGATCCAAAATTCCTTTCCTGTATCAAACTATACCAACGGTTAAGTGATGGGCGTGCATTTGGGTGTCTCTGGGCGAATTCAATCAACCTGTCTCGCCTAATAATTTCCATATTTGTTTTAAAGGAAAAACAAATTTTCCAACACTCCCCTTGGTATCAAGACAAAACGGGCGCATCAAGCACTGCATCCAGTTGATCCATCACTTTATGGAACGCTTCAACGTATAACCACATCAACTCGAAATCGTTGGGCGGATTGACATCAAAGACGTAACAGTGCGAATCAATGAATTCAACGGCTTTCGGATAGTCCTCAGTATTGTATTCGACCGTTGATTGATTGCATCGCCACGGGCAGCCTGCACCGTAGCCGACCCGGTTCTGGAAAATCTTTTGAGACGGCACCGGTAACCGCTGCCACTGTCCCGTCGGTACACCCTCCGCGCTTAATGCCGCTTGCACCTTCTCACGCATAGTCCGAGCAGAAATGTCTAACCCCAATGCCTCCGGATTAAAACCGACGACGTAGTTGTAATACACCGGTTCACATCCATCAGGCGTATAAGGTGTTTCGATGCCGTCAAGTTCGCTGAGATGCATTGTGAGATAGTTACAATTTTCGATACGCAGTGCGTTATTCGCATCAAGGCGCTTGAGTTGACTACGGATGAACGCCTGACTGAACATATCACCGCGATACATCCATCCAAGTCCATACGCGTTATATTCCTGTTCTTCGCGTTCCCGTCCCGGCACGACGATCTCCCCGAAATACTGCAACAACGCCGCGCGCTTATAAGTTTCCTCATCATCTGTTGTGAACAAACCGCCTTGACAACCGCTGCTGAGCGTTTTCGATGCCTGCGTGCTGTATCCCGCCGCATCGCCAAATGAACCGCAAAGCTTACCTTTATAGCGCGCTCCGTGTGCCTGCGCGACATCTTCAATGACTTTTAAGTTGTGCTTTTTAGCAATAGCGAGGATCGGATCCATATCGGCGGGCATGCCGTGAATATGCACCGGCATGATTGCTCGTGTTCTCTCGGTAATCTTTGCTTCAATCTCGTTCGGATCAATACAATAGGTCACCGGATCAATATCAACAAAAACGGGGATAGCGTTGTGATGGAGCACTGCTGCCGCAGTTGCCCAGAAAGTGAAGGCGGGAATGATAACCTCGTCACCCGGTTCAATGCCGACACCGGCGACGCACAGATGCAGTGCAGCGGTACCGCTGTTAACAGGAATACAGTACCGAACCCCCATGTATTCCGTCCATTCCTTTACGAGACCTTCGGATTGGATGCGCTGCTGTTCGGTAATTCTTTCGGATGCGATGACCTTGGCAATCGCGTCCCTGTCGGATTCGGTAACCTGTGGCCACGGTTGAATCAGTCCATCTGGAATCGTCCGTTTGCCACCGTGTATAGCAAGTCTCCCTGCCATGAGCGTTCTCCTTAACGCCCCAAAACAAGTGAGGCGTTTATTCACGCCGCTGTGCAGTACCTCATAGATGCGCTATCGCTCTTGGGATTCGCTTTAAAACCTCGTCTCTACCGAGCAGTGTAACAATATCAAAGAGACTCGGTCCGAACGATGTCCCCGTCAGTGCGATTCGCAATGCCTGCATCGCTGCGACGCGTTTGATATCGTTCTCATCCGTATATTTCCAAATTGCCGTTTCAACTGTTTCTACGTCAAATGTAGGTACTTCTTCCAAAATCTGTAAGAGTTTCGTCAGAATTTCGGAGGTCTTCTCTCTCTTTTCTTCTGAACCGCCCCACCATTTCTTAACCGCCTTCGGTTCATACGCAAATTCATCGGAAAAGAAATAACGGGTCTGTGGAATAATGTCTTGAAATGTTGTGAGGCGTTCACCAACCGCTTCCACAATATTTTCTAGCCAGTCGCGTTTCTCCGTCGAATTGATTAAGCCTTCTTCCTGCCAGAACGGAATCACAGCGTCTGTCCGTGCCGAAACACTGAGTTGATTTATATAGTGTGAGTTGAGCCATTCAAGCTTCTTAATATCAAAAACACTACCGCTTTTGCCGACGCGTTCGAGATCAAACTTCTCTATAAGTTCATCTGCCGAGAAGATTTCTTGTTTGTCATCGTAGGACCAGCCGAGTCTCGCGACGAAGTTCAGCATCGCTTCAGGTAGATACCCCTGCTCACGGTAACGATTAACAGCAACGAGGTCACCGTGATGCCGTTTGCTGAGTTTCCTACCGCTATTATCCAGCACCAACGGAATATGTGCAAATTGCGGGATACTTAAACCGAGGGCATCTGCGATCACAATCTGTTTCGGGGTGTTGTTGAGATGTTCTGTCCCTCGAATCACGTGCGTTATCTGCATCTCCGCGTCGTCGATAATTGAGGTAAGATTGTAGTTCGGCATGCCGTTTGAACGGACAATCACCTCGTCTTCCAGAGTAGCGGGATCAATGTTCCGTGAACCGAGGACAAGATCATCAACAAGAATCGGAGTATCCGGCATCTTTATGCGTACAGTCGGTTTTCTGCCTTCAGCGACAAAACCCTCCACGGCTTCCGATGTCAGTTCCCGGCATCGACCATCGTAAGAACGGGTCTGCTTATCCGCGCGTGCCTGTGCCCGGATGTCCTCAAGTTCTTCGGGGGTGCAGTAACAGTGGTATGCGTTGCCACTTTCAAGCAACTGTGCAACGTAAGTGTCATAGATAGATTTACGCTCGGACTGCACATAAGGACCGTAGGGTCCCCCTTTATCGCCGCCTTCGTCCCATGCCAATCCCAACCACTGCAGTGCTGTATAGATTTCGCGCATAGATTCATCTGTGGAACGTGCTGTATCCGTGTCATCAATTCGGAGGATGAACGTGCCGTTGTGATGTTTAGCGAATAGCCAATTAAACAGTGCTGTGCGTGCGCCGCCGATATGTAAGAAACCGGTAGGCGAGGGTGCCATCCGGACGCGCACCGTATCTGTCCCAACAGCGGTTGCGGCGTTTGGTGTTTCGTTCATTTCTGCCCCTTCTGGATCTTTGCCCAAGTATCTCTCAGCGGTACTGTGCGATTAAAGACCAATTTCTCTGGCGTTGTATCCGAGTCAACACAAAAATAGCCCATCCGGAGGAATTGATACCGACTTTCCGGGGGTGCGTCAATGAGATTCGGTTCAACTTTGCAATTGTTTAAGATCTCCAAGGAATCCGGATTCAGGAACTGTATCCAGTCTTCGCCTTCTGCTGCGCTTTCCGGTTCACGTTCTGTAAAGAGCGAATCGTAGAGACGCACCTCAGCATCAACAGCGTGTTCAACAGAGACCCAATGCAATGTCCCCCTAACTCTGCGCCCGTCTTCGGACCAACCGCCACGCGTGTCTGGATCATAAGTGCAGTGAATCTCAACAATTTCACCCGTGTTTTCATCTTTAACAACCCGTTCACACTGGACATAATAAGCGTGTTTCAACCGTACCTCTCGTCCAGGTGCTAATCTGAAGAATTTCCGAGGTGGGTCTTCCATAAAATCTTCTCGTTCAATGTAGATTTCCCGCGAAAACGGTATTTCCCGCGTGCCTGCGTTCTCATCTTCGGGATTGTTTTCCGCATCAAGCATCTCGACCTGCCCTTCTGGGTAGTTGTCGATAACCACCTTAACCGGATCGAGAACTGCCATGACGCGTGGTGCACGGCGATTCAGATCATCGCGGATAGAATACTCAAGTTGCCCCACCTCAATAAGATTATCAGCCTTTGAAACACCGATGCGGTTGCAAAAATCTCTGATAGATTCAGGCGTATATCCACGGCGGCGCATACCTGCGAGTGTCGGCATTCTCGGATCATCCCAACCACTGACATGCCCACCCTCTACCAGCACCCGAAGTTTCCGTTTCCCCAGAACGGTATAGGTAAGATTCAGTCGTGCGAATTCAATCTGCCGAGGCTGATAAATCTCTAACGATTCTAAAAACCAGTCGTAGAGCGGACGGTGATCCTCAAAATTCACATCACACAATGAGTGCGTAATCCCCTCAATGGAATCGGATTGTCCGTGTGTAAAATCGTAGGTCGGATAGATACACCAATTGTCACCATGACGATAGTGATGTGCCCGAAGGATACGATACATAACCGGATCGCGCATATTCAGGTTCGGGCTTGACATATCAATTTTGGCGCGAAGTGTGCGGGAACCGTCTGGGAATTCGCCGTTACGCATCCCTTGGAACAATGCTAAGTTTTCCTCAACCGATCGGTCTCGGTAAGGACTGTTTGCGCCAGGAGCGACTAACGTACCACGATAAGTGCGCATCTCGTCTGGCGTCAGATCACAGACGTAGGCTTTCCCTTTTTCTATGAGCTTAACTCCGTATGCATAGAGTGTCTCAAAATAGTCAGACGCGTGGTATTCTCGATCTTTCCAATCGAATCCGAGCCAACGGACATCTCGCTTAATCGCTTCTACGTATTCACTCTCTTCTGTAAGTGGATTGCTGTCATCGAATCTTAGATTGTAAAGTCCGCCATAATCTTCGGCGATGCCGAAACTAATACAGATAGCCTTGGCGTGCCCGATATGGAGGTAACCACTCGGCTCTGGAGGGAACCGAGTATGCACCCTACTATCATATCTATTAGTCTGGAGGTCTTTCTCAATCTCTTGACGAATGAAGTTTGTATCGGAAGTGTTGTTGATGTCTTCTTTTAAAGGAGGATCTGAATGCTTCATATCTTCATATATGTCCTGTTTTGGGCGTGTTACAGAGACCACCGTTTCTTGAAGCGGTATGTCTATAGAGGTTGGAACATCTGATTAATATATTATACCCGCAAAACCCGCTAAAGTCAAGGTTATGGTCCGCTTTCAAATCGTATTTACCGAGTTCATGAAGTATTGCGCGAAAATCCACTTGGATCGCGTAAAAAATAAGCAGACGCACACCCAATAAACGCCAAAGGATATTCTCTTGATGACCAGCGAAACTGATGAGTGCCGAGATACACTAAAATACAACAATTTTTCTTATTGGCAATAGGAAGGGAAACGACGAGCGGATTCAACTGTGATTAAAAAAAAGTGAAGGCGGATCCTCTTACGGATAACTAAGTATGTAACTGTATTTTAAGCATCCTTGGCAGAATTTGCGACATAAATGCTGTGTCTTCTTAGGCATTGGCACGAAACTTGCTACTTTACCTAAACAAATGAATAATTTAGATTTTAGCATTATTGAGTTTTTTTGAAAAAAGTGTAACTCTTTTACCAGTGCCTCCGTTTAAACGTTACATTGAATAATATATTAATTACATTAATTCAGAAAGGGGTAAAATTATGAAATCCACTGATGTTGTACGCAAGAATCGTCTGTCCTTATATGAAACGGCTTTGTGCCTTGCAATGACGAAAGCGCGTCAAGATGAATTGCGCTGGGAACGTTTTATTGACAACTTATCCCAGATATGTGATACGTTTGCCTCCGAGATTGCTTCCGAAGACGATGCCCCTTCTAAGCGGGCAAACCCTTTTTAATCAGTTCCTGCACCGCAGTTAGACTGACTCTTGGAGTTTTGGATGATTTTTAAAGACTTTAACAAGAGAGCGGACTAATTTTTCGGGATCGTGGCGTATGACGTTCATTTCAACGCCACCTTCAGTTACAATCATACCGCAAATGAGGTCCGCTTCAACCACACCAATTCCTTCCTCTTCCAGTGATTCCCTCTCACGGTTATAGGAAACCTGTACCTTAGCCGCATCCGCTACCTGCATTGTTTCCGCTGACAGCAAGGAAATATGTTTCGCAAGGTTAAGCACATCCATCGGATGCGCAGTATTCCCAAAGAGCATTGAGAGCCCTTCTTCCGAAAGCGAACGGATTCGCGTCAATTGTGCGACCAATTCCTGACGTACGTATTCTTGGATGATTTCTGTTGGGGCAGGTTGGTTGTTAACGAGAACGTAATCGAGCGAAATCTTGGCGTGGTCAAGCACAGCATTCACGTGGTCGGTCACGGCATACCCGTCGGTTTCCCCCGGTTGTGTCATCACGTTGCAGACGTAGATTTTCATCGCTGGCGACTGTTGTATCGCCTCTACAATCCCCTTGATCACAAGATTCGGCATGATGCTGGTGTATAGGCTTCCCGGTCCTATAATGATAACATCCGCGTTAAGAAGCGCGTCTGTCGCACCTTTATGCGCTTGACATTCATAAGAACCGTCAGTTGGGTGATGCGTTTTTCCGTTTTCGCGTGGTTCAAAAAAGACACGTTTGATCGGTTCACGATTTTCCCTTACAGGAATTGTGGATTCACCGTGAACGATTTCGCCATCGGCAAGTTCCGCACAGAGCACGGTATAATCCAAAGTAACTGGGATAATTCTACCTCGGACAGCGAGGAGGCGGGAAGCGGCTTGAATCGCCTTCGGGAAGTTGCCTTTCAGTTCTGTGAGTGCTGTTAACAGGATATTTCCGACGGTATGTCCGCCGAGTTCACCATTGCTTGAAAAACGGTATTCAAAAAGCCCCGCGAGCTCATCAGCATCAGATAAGGTAAACAGAAGCCTTCGGATGTCACCGGGCGGGAGCATATCGAATTCTTCAACGAGCCGTCCTGAACTTCCACCATCATCTGAAACGGTGACGATCGCTGCCAAACTATCCAAATCAATAATGTTGTCTTTACCTATCTCCAGA
The DNA here is from genome assembly GCA_965208735.1 of Candidatus Poribacteria bacterium. Classification (GTDB taxonomy): domain Bacteria; phylum Poribacteria; class WGA-4E; order WGA-4E; family WGA-3G; genus WGA-3G. Next base: position 5,162,742 of record CBDBPM010000002.1, on the reverse strand, counting down.
TCAGCGTAGCCTTTGATGCCGCTGAGTAGAGCAGATAAACCACTTCCGCCTCCGATGCAGGCGATTTTCAAAGTCATAATTTCTCCAAACTGAATCGCGGTTTTTTATACTTAGTGGTTAGCACTTTAGGGTTCCGCGAATTAAAACGACGCACCTTTCTAAGGCAACATAATAAATAACGCAATTAATACGAATTCTGTTTCATTAAGGTCGTCAAAGTTTCAAGGGTTTCATCACACAACCGTTCCGCCGCTTCAGAAGTCGGGGCTTCACTAAAAACCCGAATCACAGGTTCTGTCCCCGATTTGCGGATGTTTACCCACCGATCACTCCAAACACGTTTAACACCGTCCGTTAACTCAAGGGAGGGTTCCGTTCCAATGTCACATTTTTCTTTATAAATCTCTAAAGCACTATCAACAAGCTGCGTCGCGACCGCTTGCGATGGGATCTCCAGCTTCTTCCGGCACATCTGATAGTGTGGCATGTTCTCCACAAGCTGCGTTACGGTACTACCAGATTCAGCGAGGTATTGCGTAAGTGCTCCAATAGAGGCGATGCCATCGGTCGTGTAGTGCACATCAGGGTAAATAACACCACCAGTACCTTCCCCACCAATCACTGCGTTAATTTTCTGCATCTTCTCAACCACCCAACCCACACCCACTTTCGTGCGATGGAGCGTCACCCCGTGCTTCGCAGCAATATCGTCTAACATTCTACTTGTTGATACCGTCGCGACGATGTCGCCCTTCGTTTTACTGAGGATAAAATCGACGACGAAAGCGAGCGTCCATTCACCGCTTAGTGGAACACCGCGTTCTGTGACAACGACGAGTCGGTCAGCATCGCCATCGTGGGCAAAGCCAATATCCGCGCCAGATGCCAAGACAGCTTTACAAAGTTCATCTAATGCGTCAGGCGTAGGTTCAGCAGGACGGCGGAAGTGTCCATCCGCAACGCAATTAATTTCAACAACCCGACACCCAAGTTCCCGTAACAGAGACGGACTTATCACACTTCCAGCACCGTTGCCGGCATCGATAACTACCTTTAGATCGGTTTCTCGAATTAAATCCACTTCAAGCCACGGTGAACGCAAAATCTGTTCCAGATGATATGCCGTTGCATCTTCGTAGGTTTCAAGGACCCCTTGTTCGTTCCAAGGTGCAAGCACAAAATCCTCTGCTTCGTAGATGCGTATCAACGCATCGCGTTCTGCTTGTGTCAGTAAGTTCCCCGATGCGGCGGCAAATTCGATGCCGTTCCAAGCGACTGGATTATGACTCGCTGTAATGGTAATACTTCCCTGTGCGTGCAGTGCCTTCGCCATCAACAAGACAGTCGGTGTCGGACAAAGTCCCACATCAATGACGTGACAGCCGGTCGCAAAAAGCCCCGCGAGAACTGCATGTCTAATCATCGGACTTGAGGTGCGGGAATCCATACCGATGACGACCGTTCTCCCCCCCACAAAAGTGCCAAAAGCCATCGCGAATTGCGTAATGACGCGGACATCAAGCGAGATGCCAATCTCTCCACGAACGCCTGAAACACTAATAATCGGTTTTCCTACTTTTCCCATGTAATCCTCTCTGTAGTGTATTTATGCGATGTACCCACGGGATCCAAACATCCGCCATGCTCCCCCAAAACAGCATCCGCCGATGCCTAACTGCCACACCCCCAGAAGATACCACGGGTTTGGATACCTATAATCGTACGAAGTAACAGGTGTTAATTCGTAAAGCACAGGTTTTCTAAAGATGTCCATCCCTTCAAAGATACCACACACTGCAATAAGCGGGTTTAGGTGCAAAACCGGTGCTATAAAGGGTTGAAGATTGTCTACATAACGTTCTAAGGGGTTGAGTAGAAACACGCCGCCAATCAAAACACACCATAAAAGCGTAGCGAATTCTGCACCGAAAAGTGCGTCTCTGAAAATATGTGCGCCCCACATCCCAACGGCTCCCGCTGACACACTATAAATCCCCAATATCCCTACCATCTGTAACGCCTTCGCAAACGGGAGATTCGTGACGAACAAAGCGACGCAGGTGGATAAAAACACCCAAACAAATACCGGTACCTGACTAATTGCAAGTTGCCGCAGCAACCACTGTCCAGAGAAGATATGATTGAATGTGAGCAACCGCGTTGTAGAAGGCGTAGCACCAGCGTTAAAACGTGTTCCAGAAGAGCTTGTCCGAACAGTGTATGCGGCGAGATAAGGTGCGATCAAAAGGACAACACATATCTGCGCCATGAAGACACATTCTATCGGTAAACCGAGTTTAATGCGCATCAGTAGTTGATAGATGATCCAGAGCAAAAAACTCGCGATGATGCACACCGAAAGGGGTTTTATGAGGTAACTTCGATTATTGATAATCATATCAAGAGACGGCTTCATTCGGATTGCGTTCGGCTGCGGAGTCGCAAAATTGCCTCAGCAATGGAGATAAGATTCGGGTTAATAACTAACGCCTGCTTGTATGCATCAATGGCTTCGGCGATTTTACCGAGCCTAACATAAACATGCCCCATTCCAGCGAACGCGCCGAAATGATTCGGATTCAGTGAAATAGCCCGTTTGCAATCACGAATCGCTTTGCTCCATTCTTCAAGCATGAAGTAGGCGATTGCACGTTGGTTATAACCCTCAGCGAAATTCGGAGCTGCCTCGATGACCGTGGTGAAGCGTTCAACTGCCTCTTGATATGCTTCATTCTTGAGCAAATTTTTCCCGTCCTCAAGCATCGCGTCAACGCTATCATCGCCGGAATGCGACCAGATCGCCCACAACGCATATTCAGCATTGTAGCGGGTCCCACGATCATCGTTTTTCAAAGCTTCTACCAATGCTGGAATCACTTCTGGTGTGCCAATTAAGCGGAGCGCAAATCCCGCAGCGCGCCCAACCAACGGGTCTTCGCTATGAAGATAGACAACCAGATCGGCTTCTGAATAGTTAGCATTCAGAAGTTGTTTGAGCTTCGCATCGTCCCCCGAATTCTTGAACATCAGTTTCGCCAATTCGGAAAATCCGTTGTTCCCATACATGGTTAGACCTCGTTATCTTGCGGTTTCCTCTTGGTGATAATTATAACAGATTTCTGCCAGAATAACAATTTTAAATGCCAGCGCACATCAAAAAGTTTGCAATTGAGATGGATAGCTGCTACAATTTCCTTGGTAAGCAGCTAAAGTTACGTGCCAAAACGTTAAAGAGCGAGGCTACACACAAAGCGTGAAAAGACGAAAAATTCTTATCCTCTGTATCGATGCTGGTAGTCATGACTACCTTGCAGCAAGCACCCTTCCTACCTTTCAAAAATTGGCAGATGCCGGATTCTATCGGCATGCCAATGCCGTGATTCCGTCCGTTACGAATGTCAATAACGTGAGCATTGCAACTGGTACATTTCCTGAGACGCACGGCATCACGACGAATTACCATGTAGACAGAACAACTGGCAAAGGAGAATTTATTGAGGATAACCGGTTTCTGCTCGCACCGACACTCTTTGAAATCGCAAAAGCGTCTAAATTCGCAGACAAAACCGCACTGTTTGTGACAAAGAAAAAGTTGTTACGGATGTTGGAAACGGGTGCCGATATTGCTGTCGCCGCCGAAGCACCGCCCCCTGAATACGTTCAGATGGTTGGACAGGTTGAACCGATTTATTCCATCGAAATCAACTGGTGGCTCCTCCGTGCTGTGCGCGAGACTTTACGTCGAGATGACCCAGAACTGGTCTATTGCTCAACAACGGATTGGGTGCAACACAAATACGCGCCCGATGCTGAACCGTCGCAACGCCATCTCGCAGTCCTGGACCAAATCATCAGCGACATTGTAGATGATGATCCAGCGCGCGAAATCTATATCACGGCAGACCACGGGATGTTGGAGAAGACTACCGCGCTCGACCCAGGTCGCTTGCTAACGGAGCAAGGGATCCCCGCGAGTGCTATCCCTATTATTAAGGATCGGTATATCGCACATCATGGCAACTTAGGCGGTGCCGCGTATGTGTTTCTCAAGAACCCTGCTGATACACCGAAAGCAGTCGAGAAACTTCTCAGTACACCCGGCATTGAAGAGGCATACACTGCAGAAGATGCTGCCTGTACATTTCGACTCCATCGCGAACGGATTGGCGACATCTTCGTGTTAGCAGATGAAACAACTGTCTTCGGTGAATTGGAAACCGCAGTCGAACCAACGTCGGTGCGTTCCCACGGGTCGCGGCACGAAAGTTATGTGCCGATTATTGGATATAATAGCCCATGGTCGGCAACAGATTTTGAATATAATCTTGATATCGGAAGACTATTTTTAGAAAGCCTGCGTTAGGCAACGGCACCCTATGTGTTTAAGAACCGTGCCTATGCGCTGCAAGCAAAGGAGCGAATCCTAAATAGTTCTTTTCCTATGTGTTTCTTAGTAAATCTATGTTTCTGTGGTATAATTATAGCATGCAACACTATAAGACCCCACGAGAAACGTCGGAGATTCTCGGTATTTCTATAGATAGACTCCGACGCTTAGCAGAGAACGGCGCAATCTCTACTATTAGAATGCCAGGGGGACAAAGGCGTTATGACGTGCGGGGTTATCTTGATGCTCAAACCGAAACAACTCTTACTACCATTGGATACTGCCGAGTTAGTGGAAAATCGCAGTCAGACGATCTTGCGTCCCAAGTTGCTTACTTGCAAAAACACTACCCGGAAGCAGAAATCATCAAAGACTTCGGTAGCGGTATCACCTTCAAACGGAAAGGGCTTAGAACCTTATTGGAACGCATCTTGCGAGGTGATAAACTCCGCATTGTTGTTGCCCATCGGGATCGACTCGCCCGTTTCGGCGGCGAAGTCATACAGTTCTTGGTCGAAGAAAACGGTGGAGAAGTCGTGGTTCTCGACGAAACTGTTTACAGCCCCGAAGAGGAACTTACTGCCGATCTCCTCGCAATTCTGCATGTCTTTTCCTGTAGAATGTCCGGACTCCGTCGATACCGTGACCAAATCAAGGAAGATAGAAATCTTTCCGACAACGGAACAAAAAGCAATTCTGAGTAAATGGTTTGGCACTTCGCGATATGCATACAATAAGGCAATATCTTTGCTCAATGATGAGGATACACCGACAAACTTCAAAGGACTTGTTCCTGTAGTCTTTGACGAACTCCCTGAATGGCATAAGGAAACACCGCGTCAGATAAAGGTAGGTGCGGTCATGGATGCCTGTCAAGCCGTTGGAAACGCAAAAGTCAAATGTAAGCAAACAGGTAAGTTTCAAAGCGTCAAGTTTCGCTCAAGAAAGCATCCGAGACAGACGCTTTACCTGCGTGCCGACTCTCTGAAAAAGAATGGCTTTTACGTTAGATTTTTAGGCGATATGAAAATGTCAGAACCTTTACCTGCCAAACCTCAAGGAACAGGTAAGGTATCAGACCGTGATACGAATGCAGAAGTCAAGGATTCTCAACTGATACGTGAGAATGGTAGGTATTTTCTTTTTGTATCCTATGTTGAAAAGAAAAAGACGCGAGAACCAAGCGGTAGAATAGTAGCCCTTGACCCCGGTGTTCGTGATTTTATGACATTTTTCTCTGAAGATTGCTTCGGTTGGTTAGGTATGCAGTGTATCAACCGTATCCAAAGGCTTTGTCAACACTGCGATAATCTTTACTCACGCGCAACGCAAGAGAAACGCCCGCTACGGCGTGCTTTGCGGAAAGCTGCGAATAAAATAAGAGTCAAAATCCGTAATCTAATAGATGAACTTCACAAGAAGATCGCCCATTTCCTCGTAACAAACTTTGATATTATTTTGCTCCCGACTTTTGAGACGAAACAGATGACGAAACGCGGGGGTAGGAAGTTGCGAAAGAAGTCCGTTCGGCAAATGCTAACGCTTTCCCACTATCGTTTCAAAGTTTTCTTGAAACAAAAAGCCAAAGAATATGGTGTGCGAGTGATAGATGTGTGTGAGGCGTATACTTCTAAAACGGTGTCTTGGACCGGAGAAATCGTCGCGAACCTCGGCGGTTCTAAAGTCATCAAGTCATCAGAAGGTCAATCTATGGATAGGGATTTGAACGGCGCACGGGGGATATTTATGAAGACTGTCGCCCGTGCTTTGACGGTTCGTCCATACCTCGCATAACCTTGAGGTATGCAAGCCGAGTCTCATTTCTGACGACGTATCAGACGACCCTGGTGGTATTCAGGCTTAGATACTGGCGAGTATCGTAACAGGGGGTAGGATCCCTTTAAAAATCTATTCTTTTCAATGGGAAAATATAGAAAAGCACAGGTTTTTAAGAACAGAAATTATGCTAACAGAAAAAGAAAAAACTGAAGGTTGGATATCCCTGTTTGACGGCGAGACCCTTAACGGTTGGGGAGCCACCGGAAATGCCGAAGGATGGGTTATCGACGATGGCAGTATTCTCTGCACCGTTCAGGGCGGAAAATACCTCTACACTGAAGGACATTACGATAATTTCATATTGTCGCTTGAGTACAAAACCGAGCCGAAAGTCAACAGCGGGATTTTCATCCGATGGGCAGATCTTGAGGACGCAGTTCAGAGCGGGCTTGAAATCCAGATCTTGGACACACACGGCAAGGAACCGACAGATAGCCATGATTGCGGCGCACTCTACGATGCTTTGGGACCGACTCGGAACACTTGTAAACCCGCCGGTGAGTGGAATGAGATGATAATTACGTGTGATGGCAGTATTGTTGCCGTAACACTTAACGACGAAGAAATCGTTCGCGCCGATCTGGATGATTGGGATGCACCGCACCAAAACCCGGATGGCAGCAGAAATAAGTTCGGCATCGCACTCAAGGATTTCCCACGAGGCGGGCACATCGGCATCCAAGACCACGGTGGAAAAATTTGGTGCAGAAATATTAAAGTTAAGCCACTATAGGGATATCCATAACTATTGCGTCCATGCGTGGTTCCAAGGTTCCTCAATTGGACGCAATAAAAAGAAAGGAATCTATGACGCAATCTGACATCATCCAAACCATCCTTAAAGACAGCAATTATCACCTTGACCTTTTCACGGACGATGAAATTCAAGAATTGTGCAAAAAAATTTTTATCAAACCCGTGAGAGACAAAGAGACTCCACACATTAAATGCCTAATTCGCAATAGGGGTATCCAGTTAAAACCCGAAGAACTCATCCGTCAACTTTACACCGCACGACTTTTGAATCGCTATCGCTACCCCCAAGAACGCGTGAAATTTGAGCACCCTGTGAATTTTGGCAGAGAGAAAAAACGCGCCGATATTATTATTTTTCAGAAGGACAGCCCGGAGACCCCATTTATTATCGTTGAGATAAAGAAGCCGAGACTTCTGGATGGCAAGTCACAACTTCGATCCTACTGCAACGCTACTGGCGCGCCTATTGGTGTTTGGACAAACGGACAGCAGATCTCACACTACAACCGTAAAGACCCGAATTATTTTGAAGATATTACCGACATTCCCAACGCCAACCAAACCTTCTCTGACATACTCAACGAACGTTTTACGCTCAAAAACCTCATACTCAAAGATAAACTCGCAGCGGAGCGGAAATCCTTAAAGGACATCATTTTAGAATTAGAGGACGAAGTCCTCGCCAACGCGGGTGTCGATGTTTTTGAGGAGGTTTTCAAACTCATCTTCACCAAACTCTACGACGAATTCAAGAGTCAAGGCGACAAAGAGTATATCAACCGAACCCTACGGAGGCAAATCAACACTGCTATACAGGAAACAGATCAAGATTACGAGGTCGAGCATCCAGATTACGAGATACTCAAGAAAGCTGTTGAAGATATCAACGATGATGATTTTCGGTCTATGGAGTTTAGGAACACAGGACAAACCTATACCGAACTGAAAGCCAAAATTCAGAGGCTTTTTGACGACGCAAAAGACCAGTGGAAAGGCGTTTTCCCTGAATATTCAACATTTGAACTTTCAGAAAGCCATCTATCTGTCTGTGTCTCAAGTTTACAGGATGTCAAACTCTTTAACTCCAATTTACAGATTGTTGATGAAGCGTTTGAGTATCTTGTTGGTAAGTCTGCCAAAGGCGAAAAAGGGCAATACTTCACGCCGCGGCACGTGATTGATATGTGCGTGAAGATGCTTAACCCCAAGCGTGGTGAGTATATGATTGACACCGCCGCTGGGAGTTGTGGATTCCCTGTGCATACTATTTTCAAACTCACCGGTACTCTTTTCACCAACGCAGAAATCCCACCCGAAGACAAGGAACATGTCCTCAAAGTTTTTGGGATTGATTTTGATGAAAGAACAGTCCGGGTGGCACGAACCCTCAACCTGATTGCTGGCGATGGCGAAACCAATGTCTTACACCTCAATACGCTCGATTACGAACGCTGGAGCGACAATACAGAAAGAAACAGTAGGTGGGTACGCACTTATGGAGATGGCTTTGATCGACTCAAGGCACTAAGAGTTGAAACAGAGGAAAACAGACTCTTTAACTTCGACATCTTGATGGCAAATCCACCCTTTGCTGGAGACATCAAGGAACGCCGCATCCTCTACCAATACAGTCTCGGTTTTAAAGCGGACGGTAAAGCACAAAGCAAAGTCGGGCGCGACATTCTTTTTATTGAGCGAAATCTCGACTTCCTCAAACCCGGTGGACGCATGGCGATTGTCCTCCCACAAGGTAGATTCAACAATACTTCCGACAAATACATTCGTGAGTTTATCGCGGAACATGCGCGCATTCTGGCAGTAGTCGGTTTGCATATCAACACCTTCAAACCTCATACTGGTACTAAGACTAGTGTTCTCTTTCTGCAGAAATGGAATAACGATCCTTCTAAAGGTTCCGTTTGTCGTAAACGGGAAGACTATCCGATTTTTTTCGCTGTTTCCAAGGAAGGCGGTAAGGATAACTCCGGTGATTACATTTTTCTCGAAAATAGTAATGGGCAGTATAAGTTAGATGAAAACGGTCATCTGATTATCAATCACGACCTACATAACCACAACGGCGAACTCCGTGATGGGATTGCAGAAGCCTTTATTGCGTGGGCAAAAAGCGAAAATCTAAGTTTTTGGAGGTAAAATATGTCTATGTCTCAAATTATTTCGCGTTGGAAGGAAAAAGCGGAAATTGATTACTTCCCTCTTTTCATTGCACTCTGGTTTTCGCTGAACGCGTGGATGAAAGATCATAGACCTGGAAATGGCGATCGTTGCAGGTTAAATAATTTAAAAAAGGAGCACCACTCACTTTTTGATAAATTTAATGAATTAATCTACAGTCAAGATGCCAACGGTAACAGTTTTAGAGGGAACTTTGCTGAATTACATCGAGCATTAGAGAACGCTCATGTCCATTATAATAAATTGCCGAACGAAATTATTAGTTTCAATTCGTGTCCTATTACATGGAATGGAAAATCATCTAAGTTAGAATCAGTAATAAAAACAAAGCACCAAAAAGGAAAAATAAAGATAGTCGAAGGGTTGTGGGTTGAAGACGATCCTCAGCGTTTGTTTGCAGCTTATATGGAAGTCGTCTATCAAATCCGTTGTGCATTGTTTCATGGTGACATACCACCAGATCACGATCATGAGAGGGTTATTAAGCAACTTTATTTAACCCTTTCAATGATAATGGAGCATGTTTGATGCAATATTCCATCGTTAATTTTAATGAAGTCAATTTACACAAAGATAAGAGATTGGATGCAGATCATTACCATGCATTGCACCTAAATAATCTAAAAAAATTTAAGGATTGGTCGCAACCTCTTTCTGAATTTATTATGTATATAACAGGAGGGGCAACGCCTCTTGGAGCAGAATATCCAGAGGAAGGTATACCTTTTCTGAGAGTGCAAAATATAATGCCCAATTACATATCAGACTCCGATATAAAATATTTGTCCTCTTTACAAAATCAAGAAATACTCAGAAGCCAATTAAAAAAAGACGATGTTTTACTAACTATCACAGGCGTTTCTTATGGAAAATCGGCAGTCGTAACGGATGAGTTTGTAGGTGCAAATATTAATCAGCATTCCGTAAAAATGACAGTTGAAAACATTGCTCCTTATTTTCTATCCACTTTCTTAAATTGCAAATACGGTTATTCACAGTCAACAAGACATGTTGTTGGAATTACCAGACCGGCCTTAGATTATTCAGCCATAAAATCCTTTCTGATCCCTGATTTAGATAGAAATTTCCAAGAAATAATAACTTCATACTGTCATCAAGCAGAAAAATCACGGGAAAATTCTAAACAACGCTATAACGAGGTACAAACTCTCCTCCTCGCCGAACTCGGTCTCACCGACTGGCAACCAAAACATCAGTTAACCTTCTTCAAAAACTTTTCAGACACGGAGAATGCCGAACGCATTGACGCAGACTATTTCCAGCCGAAATATGACGAAATCATCAACGCTATCAAAAATTACGCAGGCGGTTGGGGGACACTCGAAAATCAAGTGCGAATAAAAGATACCAATTTCAATCCCGATGCTGAAACAGAATACAAGTACATTGAGCTTGCCAATATCGGCAGCAATGGAGAAATAACTGATTGCATGGTCGAACAAGGGGAAGATTTACCGACCAGAGCGCGACGTAAGGTAGCTGCTGGAGATGTGATTGTTTCATCTATTGAAGGGTCATTGGAAAGTATAGCACTAATAACCGAGGAATATGATAATGCTTTGTGCTCTACCGGATTTCATGTCGTCCAGTCAGATGTGCTTAATTCCAAAGTTTTGATCGTGCTTTTAAAAAGCATTGTTGGGCAGTTACAACTCAAAAAAGGGTGTAGTGGTACAATACTTACTGCCATTAACAAGACAGAATTCAGTAGAGTTGCTGTCCCAAAAATCAAAGAAGAGAAACAGACTGAAATTGAACAGAAAGTCGATGAATCGTTCAACCTACGCAAACGCGCCAAAGACCTCTTGGAAAATGCCAAACGCTCAGTCGAAATCGCAATCGAGCAGAACGAACAGGTGGCTATTGATTGGTTGAAATCTGTTTCGGAAGTGGCTGATATTTAGCGTTTATAATGCAGTTGACATACACAATATATTAATGTATAATTATAGTAAAGGAAATAGGAGGTGAATAACTGTGTCTGAAGGGAAAACGTTTTTAAAAAAAATACACATCAAAAACTTCATGAGTTTACGGGATGTTACACTCCCACTCAAGCCACTGACAATTTTTGTCGGACCCAATGCAAGCGGGAAGTCAAACACCGTTAAGGCATTATATCGCCTCCATAAGATGATGGTTGATGAGAAGCTATCTTCAGATGAGTTCAACCGAGATACCCTATGGAAGACTGAAGTTCCAAAAATCTCGTTTCATTTACATACAAAAGTAGAAGAAAACCCCACCTTATACCATTTAGAAGTGAAACTGGAACCCGATTTATCTTTTCGGGCAGAGCAATTGTCAGTTAATGATGTAAACGTGATATCAATCCAAGATGGGCAGGGAACCGTCCAAGATGAAAATGGCGAGAATGGGACACCATATAACTCCGATGAACTCGCTTTGAGGTCGGCTGGAAATTATGGAAATAAACCAATTACACGTGCGTTAGCTGAGTTTATGAAGGCATGGGAATTGTATGATTTTTCGCCAGACCTTATACGCAGCAGTCTGACAAGATCCATCTTACTTGCTGAAAAAGAGATTCGAGAATTTCCAAAACTTGACAGTTCCGGTCTAAAGTTGCCAGAGGTACTTTGTAATTGGGAAAAGAACTTTCCTGAAAGATTCGAGAGCGTTAGTGATTCCCTTGTATCAAGCACAAATCGGAATATAGACTCATTTTCAGTTATAGAAGAAAACCAACTTTTCCCTGGAAAGCAACTTTTTCTATTAGAAGGATCTAGAGAACCCATCCCGTTACATAGTGCATCTGATGGCATACTACGTCTAATTGCATATTACACCTTGCTCAACGAACCTGAACTACCCCCGCTCATCGCTATTGAAGAACCGGAACGCAATTTCCACCCCGGTGCCTTAACAGACATCGCAAATGTGCTTGAGCAAATCGCACAATATTCTCAGGTTATTATTACCACACACAGTTCACAACTGCTTGGTGCGTTCAATCCAGAAAGTTTGGGAGATTCACTCGGGGTTTTACTGTTACGCAACCGTCCGGGTTTCGGCACAGAGGTGCTCAACCTTGAGGATTATCGTGGTAAAAAGAAGGCACTTGATGGTTGGATTGCAGATTTCGGTATTGGTAGTGCCGTCTTTGATAGTGGACTCCTACCAGATGAAAGGGAGGATATAGCCGAATGCCAAGCATAAGAATCTGGACTTTAGAGTCAGACAACGATGCAAAGGCAGTCAAGTGTTTGGCAAATAAGTTGAAGGAATATTTGAAACTTGAAGCGATGTCTATTGACACCACTGGTAGACTTAAACCCACTACACGACTCAGGGATGCTATTCAAATTTTGCTTGAAGATGAAGACTGTATTATTTTAGTCATTGACCGAGACGGACCGATAGCACACCATGAAAGACTGCAACAACCGGATTCTCTATTAAATCAGATTAAACAGATAGTCAACGACCCAAATTTTGCTGGTAAAGTATTTCTCGTAGAGGCTATTCAGGAACTTGAGGCGTGGTTCCTCATAGATTGTCTTGGAATATTCTGTTACTTCGCAACAAAACGCGCACAGTACAGGAACAATTGTCGTGATAAAGTATTAGGAAACTCATCTCTCAAGCGTTTAGTAAACCATTATCAGAAAGGGAATACAGAGAACATCGTTGAGGCGGAACAAGGCGGTAGAGGCGCGAAAGAACACCTTATTGAGTTTTCTGAGAAAATTCTTCTTGCACTTAATCCCAATATGCCACTAAAGAACATTGGCCGTGAAAAATACCGTGAAGCGTTATCTCCCGAAGTAGCCGAACACATTGTCATCAATAGAGAAACATTGCAGCACAATAATTCTCTCAAAAAACTCGGTGATGTGATGGGACAATTCCAGTGAAATACAACATGATGCTGAGTAAATAATCACCTACGTGGCAGGAGTAAAAAAGACCTGCATATTCCCATAACAGAACAGTCATTCCCATTCTACCTCAAGACAAACAGGCTGAAGTTTTATTGTAGGTGCTTGAATCGTTCCGCTTATACCATCACGCCAAACATCTTCTGGAATGTGCCAAACGTGCAGTCGAAATCGCAATTGAGCAAGATAAACAGGCCGCTATCAACTGGTTGGAACCTGTTATAGATACACCTTTGAAGTAGGTAACTTGCAACTATAGTAAATTCAAGAATTAATGAGACACTTTTCAGCAAACAAGGGAAACTTGAAGAAGCACCGTTTTGGCATGGGCGTTTCTTAAGCAAAACCCTATCGCAGAATAATTGCGATATTGTTAATGTTTTTTTTACTCTAAATTTTACTATAAGTTTTCAGGCAACGACATTTAGTATCTGCTGCGGTGTGGACCACAGCCAGCCAACGGAATAACAAACGACAAAACACTGAGCCCGTAGTCTTAGACCCATACACAAAAATTTCACAGTAACTCACAAAAAGCACCGAAATCAAAAATGCCTATAAACCGAGACAACCACTGCCTTCACAAGCATAATGCACCGAACTATAAAAAGCGAATTTCACAGTTATGAAAAAAATCAGAGACTCGGCAACACCGTAAAAACCCACGCCACGCCACGCTTCGTTGCGGGTAACGAACATCATCTTCGGATTCTTACTGTGAAATACTGTGAAATTTCATAATTCCTATCTTTCCGCCTTCCCTCTTTTGTCATAAAGTTTCATAGGAGTTGAAAATAAGATTTTGTAGACAATTGAACAGACATTGTAGTATACTATATACACTATGCCAACGAATCTTGAAAACATACGAAATTTCTGTATTTTAGGACACATTGACCACGGGAAAAGCACGCTAAGTGACCGACTTCTCGAGCATACCAATACGCTCGCCGAACGCGATATGCGAGAACAAGTGTTGGATTTGATGGACTTGGAACGTGAACGTGGTATTACTATTAAAGCCACCGCTGTCAAGCTGCACTATCCCGCTCCAGACGGAAACCACTACGAACTCAACCTGATTGACACGCCCGGGCACGTCGATTTTACTTATGAGGTCTCACGTAGCCTCGCGGCGTGTGAGGGCGCGATTTTAATTGTCGATGCTGCCCAAGGGGTCGAAGCACAAACCTTGGCAAATGCCTATCTCGCTATTAACAACGACCTCGAGATTATTCCAGTTGTCAATAAAATTGATTTACCAACGGCGCGCCCAGATGAAGCCAGACGGCAGATAGAAGAAGTCGTAGGTATCCCAGCAGACGACGCGCTTCTCGTTAGCGCGAAAATGGGAATCGGTATCCCTGCCATATTGGAGGCAGTCGTCAAGCGGGTTCCTGCACCTGCAGGCGAAATTGAAGCACCGCTGAAAGCACTTGTGCTTGACTCCGTCTACGATAACTATCGCGGTGTCATTATGTACACCCGAATCGTTGATGGCAGCGTCAAACCGGGTGAAAAAATTCGGCTCATGGAGACAAGACGCTCCTATGAAGTTGAGGAAGTCGGCATCTTCACACCAGAGATGCAACCGAGTGCAGAACTACGCACCGGAGCGGTCGGATACCTCATCGCTGGCATCCGAGAAATTGACAAGGCGAAAATAGGCGATACCATCACAGATCACGTGAGACCGACTGAAACACCGTTGCCCGGTTATCGAGAGATGAAACCGCTTGTGTTTAGCGGCTTGTATCCAGCAGACACAAACCAATTTCATGCACTGCGAGAGGCACTTGATAAACTTCGTCTGAATGATTCCTCTTTTAATTTTGAACCTGAAACCTCCATCGCGCTCGGCTTCGGGTTTCGGTGCGGTTTTCTCGGATTGCTCCACATGGAGATCATCCATGAACGCCTTGAACGGGAATTCGGACTCGCGCTTGTCCGGACTGCACCGAGTGTCATGTACCGAGTTCATCTGAAAACCGGTGAAGACGTATACGTTGATAACCCTGCACATCTCCCTGAACCAAATAATATCGAACGAATTGAAGAGCCGTATGTCAATATTGACATTATCGTGCCGCGCGACTACATCGGAAATGCAATGGAACTTTGTCAGAGGCGTCGGGGTGTATATAAGCGGATGAACCAATTGGACGCAGCACGCGTGCAATTGCTTTACGAACTTCCGCTCAGTGAAATGTTGATGGATTTCTATCCGAAACTGAAGTCACTGACCCGTGGATACGGTTCATTAGAATACGATATTGGCGAATACAAAACCGAAAAATTAGTGAAACTGGATGTGCTGCTTAACGGCGACCCTGTAGACGCACTCTCGACGATCTTGCCGCTCAATACAGCAGAAACGCGTGGGAAAGCATTGGTTAGTAAACTGAAAGAATTGATCCCTCGCCAGATGTTTGCAGTGCCGGTTCAAGCAGCGATTGGTAACAAAATTGTTGCTCGTGAAACGGTTCAAGCACTCCGAAAAAATGTTACAGCGAAATGCTACGGCGGTGATGTGTCCCGAAAACGGAAATTGTTAGAGAAACAGAAAGAGGGCAAAAAACGGCTCAAGCAAATCGGCAAAGTGGACGTGCCACAAGAAGCATTCACAGCAATGCTCGCAACCGATGAGTAAAATATATTTCTATTTAATCGCATCGGTAAACTCATCACCTCAGAACCAGATTTTTTCAAGAGAAATTAAACTGAGAAAAGGAGAACGCTTTTAGTCATAGAGGCTTCAAAAAATCATGAATGATAACGATACCCAATTATCGAAATGGCAGAAGTTTCGGAAAACCATCGTATGGGAATATTCCCAAGTCATCGTTGTAGCACTCATTCTCGTTTTTGGATTTATTCGACCTTTTGTCGTTGAAGCGTTCAAAATTCCATCGGGTTCAATGGAAGATACGCTCCTTATCGGGGACCGGATTCTGGTCTGTAAGTTTATCTATGGCGTTAAGATTCCCGGCACAGATATAAAAGTTCTCGATTTCCATAAGCCTGCTCGTGGCGACGTTTTCGTTTTTATCCCACCACATGACCGGGAACGGAATTTCATCAAGCGCATCGTAGCCGTTGAAGGGGACACTGTTGAAACACGGGGGAATATACTTTATGTAAACGGTGCAGCAGTTGACGACGGCCATTATACAAAACACATGAGCTTCAGTCACTTCAAAAGAGGCGATTTTCCGCCGTTCCGTCAACCAGAATATCTACCAGATACTGAAGCCTTTTTCGATTATACTTTAACCACAACTCAATTCAGGCGAAAGTTCCCTGAAGGTAAACCGTTTACCGTCCCGAAAGGCAAAGTCTTCGCGATGGGGGACAACCGAGACCAGAGTAGTGATAGCCGTTCATGGGGACCCGTAGATGTTACCGACATCAAAGGACAAGCCTTTATGGTGTACTGGTCATTTGACGCGCGTCCAGCGAAAGTATGGGAAGTATGGAAATTGGTAGGAAACGTCAGATTCAATCGAGTTGGCAAGCTCATCCATGCGAACCCGTAATCTGAAAGTCTGAGGAAACCATCGGAATTAACGCATGCATCAAGACAGTCGACACCTTATCATCGGAACAGCAGGACATGTTGACCATGGGAAAACGGCACTCGTCGGCACACTCACCGGAATGGAGACAGACCGTCTCAAGGAAGAACGTGAGCGCGGTTTGTCTATTGAGTTAGGTTTTGCCTACTTTGACCTACCTGATAACTCGCGCGCCGGTATCGTTGATGTACCTGGACACGAGAAATTTATCCGAAGTATGCTTTCCGGTGCCTACGGAATGGATGTCGTCCTCTTTGTCGTTGATTCTAAAGAAGGCGTGCAAGAACAGACGCTTGAACACTTGGCAATCTTGGATTTGCTTGGCATTTCAAATGGCATCCTCGTCATGACAAAATCTGACTTGGCAACGCCTGATGAATTGGCGGAAGCGACCGAAATGACACAGGAGATGCTCGTCGGCACCAGCCTCGAAGGGATTCCGACTGTGAGCGTTTCCGCAATAACGGGCGCCGGAATTGATACACTCAAGCAAACGATTGTTGAACAGGTGTCACTCGCAACAAAATCAGAGGAACATGACGGTATCCCACGGCTATACGTTGATCGCGTTTTTACTGTGCAAGGATTCGGCGTTGTTGTGACCGGAACCCTCATCGGCGGATCAGTCAATCGAGAACAACGGATGGTGATTCTTCCGCAAGGCGATATTGTTCGGGTACGTGGCATACAGGTCCACAATGAACCCGCAACTGTCGCACAAGCCGGACAAAGAACGGCACTGAATCTCTCTGGCACCTCTGCACAGAATATTCAACGCGGCGATGTCCTCTGCCCGATTGAATATTCTCAGGTGACTGACAACATAGATGTGTCTTTGCAGGTGCTGTCCTCATTTCCGAGGATCATTGAACATTGGAGCCGTTTTCGGGCGTATCTCGGTACCCGTGAAATATTTTGCAGACTGATTCTACTGATTGATGAGGCGATTCTACCCGGGGACAATGTACAAGTCCAACTCCGTTTAGAGCAACCGATTCTAACGTTTAGAGGCGACCGAATCATTTTACGTGATTTCTCAGCACAGCATACGGTTGGTGGCGGCGAGGTTATTAATCCATTTGCCCCAAAACATAAGCGGTTCACGCCAGAAACCATTGCCACTTTAGCACAATGGGAAGAAGCCGATGACTCTGAAATAGTTAACACCGTATTGGTAAATAGCGAAACCCTTTGCGTCCCAGAACCGTTTCTTTATTACTATCTCCCGCATTCCCAAACGGATGTAAAAACCCTCTTAAATAGGCTCGAAACTGAAGAGAAAATTGTCCGTTGGGGTAAATCGGGGAGAACACCACTCGTTTCCGATGCAGCACGGACATCAGCGGCTAAACAAAAAATAGTAGACGCATTGGCAGCTTTTCATGAGGCGCAGCCACTTCTCGCGGGGCAAAATGCATCGCAACTTCGGCGAGAACTAAACATGGACGAACTCGGTTTTGAGAAACTTGAAAACCGACTCATTACTGAGGGGCAACTTGTTACAGAGGGAAATCTGCTCCGTTTAGCGTCCCACGAGATTCAGTTTTCTCAAGAAGAGGAGACAGCAAAAGAAACGCTGGAGAAATTATTCTTGGAAGCGGGTATGAACACACCTGCACTTAGTGAACTTAATACGCTATTGCCAGAATATGCACCGAAGGTACTTGAATCCACATTTTTCGCGCTTCTAAACTTGGGGCAATTCATCAAAATAGCAGATAACTTTTTCATCCACAAAACCATTTTTGAGAAAGTTAGCGAATTATTAACCGCGCACCTTCGTGAAAATGAGACGATAACCGTTGCCGAATTCCGTGAGATGGCACAAACCTCACGAAAATATGCGGTGCCTTTCTTAGAATATTGTGACAGCCAAAATCTCACAGTTCGAGATAGCAACGTCCGGAGATTACACCCGCGGTTGTCGCGAACATAAGTATGTCGTGATTATGGGGGAGGATAGGGTCCGGTGGCCCTACCGGTCTTCAAAACCGGCTTGTCCATGCAAGTGGATAGGTGGGTTCGACTCCCACCCTCTCCCGCCACCTTTCTAAAAAAGGCTGAGCAAGAAACGATAGCCATAACAACCTAAGGTTACTACGCGCCGAATGTCATAGAGAAATTGACGGAAAGCAATTACCAAAGGAAGAAAGCGTTCCCAGAAATGGGGGTGTGAATGCATGTGATTCACACCCCCTTGAGCTCTTATCCAACTAAGGACTGTAAGAACTCAATAATCACTCGGCACATAGTATCCATATTCCGGTAAAACCGGGACACCAACGACATAAATCGATATGAGTCAATGGATACCACTACCTCTAAACGAATGCGTAACATAAGTTACTCCCTTTTTTAGAGGTGAAAAGAAAATGCCAAGGCATTGATGGGGCGAGCAAGGGAACACATCATCGGAAAATTATGTTATCCGAGTTCGGCTCGGTCCCACCTTTGACACTAATTATAGAATATAAAAAGGCGAAATGCAAACCCTAGAATAATTTTTCGCAATAAATAGTTTCGGGCTTGGAAAAGTTTAGATTAGAACGAGAAAAAACTCTTTTCATAATTACAATGAGGATTCTGTAAAAGTGTTCTCTTTATTTACGAAGGTAACATTTTTGAGGTTCTTTGATATGGCTACCAATATTAAACCAAAGACGATATTCACCGGTGATAATCTACCTATCATGCGTGGGATAAATAGTGAGTCCATTGATCTCATATATTTAGACCCACCCTTTAATAGCAATGCCAACTACGCAGCACCTATAGGTTCAGAGGCTGCGGGTGCTGAATTCAAAGATACGTGGACGCTTAATGATGTTGATGCTGCTTGGCTTGATTTAATTGAGGCAAAACACCCCGCACTCAACCGAGTTATCCACGCGGCTATGACGGACTCCGATAAATCTTACCTCATTTACATGGCGGTTCGGTTGCTGGAGATGGAGAGGATACTCAAGGATACAGGGTCAATCTACTTACACTGCGATCCGACAATGAGCCATTATCTGAAGTTGGCGATGGATGCGGTGTTTGGAAAGCAAAACTTTTTAGCAGACATAACATGGAAACGTTATGCGGCACATAGTCTATCAAAATCTGCCGTTGACACTATATCGGATCATCTTCTTTACTATGCCAAAGACAACACGCGCGTTATGGCTAATAGAGTAACCTCACAGTTAGATATAGAAAAATTAAACAAGAAATTTCCGTATGTAGAAACCGAAACGGGTCGTCGTTTTCAGCATGTAGCATTAGAACAGAATTCAAATAGGTCCAGTGCAGGAGAAGTTCGTGAAATAGGAGACAAAACTGTAACCTCTGATATTGGGTGGAGATGGAATCAGTCAACGTTTGATGAAAGAATCGCCAAAAATCCATACCTAATCTATTGGACAAGAACCGGAAAACCAAGATACAAGATTTACGCTGACGAATACTCAGGTGAACCTGTCGGAAACATTTGGACAGATATACCGTATCTTGCTTCTGGAGATGGTGAACGCACGGGCTACCCAACTCAAAAGCCCGTTGTTCTACTCAATAGAATCATCGATGCCTCATCTAACGAAAGCGAGGTTGTTTTCGATCCGTTCTGTGGGTGCGCCACAACCCTCGTAGCAGCGGATAGACTCCAACGGGATTGGATAGGTATTGATATATCAGCGAAAGCCGCCGAGTTGGTTACCAAGCGTATCAAAGACGATCAGGGATTGCTTGAGGATATTATCGCTCGCGACGATGTACCCAGCCGCACGGATTTAGGCGAAATTCCGAGATACAACGCCCCTGAAAACAAGACACAGTTATATGGAGAGCAAGGTGGGCATTGCAACGGCTGTGGTGAGCATTTCCAAACCCAACACTTGGAGATAGACCACATTATCGCGAAATCCGTTGGGGGAACTGACCATATTGATAACCTACAACTGCTCTGTAGTCATTGTAACAGAGTTAAAGGCGAACGCGGGCAAGAATATCTTATCTCAAGACTGAACGAGAAATAAAAAAACCAGCCTGAAACTACAAAAAGGAGACTTATTAAGTTTATGATAAAATCTTTAAAACTGGAATCGTATAGAGGATTTAGTGACACAACCATTGAGTTTTCTGACATTACATGCATTGTAGGAGAGAATAGTACAGGTAAGAGTACAATAATACAAGCCATTCAAAACTTATTAACCTCAGGTAATTCGATACCTCAAAATTATTGCAAGGTAGGTATAAATGATAAGAATACCACATCTTTATCGTTAGCGTTTCAAAACGGAAGAAACTGGTCTAAAAATATCCAAAATGTTGAACGTGGGAACGCTGATTCCGTTCCTGAATGCATTACAACTATTAATCCTGTCCGAACATCTTATTCATTCCCTCTTGAAAATAATAGGGACTACGATAAACCTATAAAAAATCATAAAATAAAAGATGAAACATGGCAGAACATTTTGAGCCATTGTGATTTTACTTTAAGGACTGCTGCTGAATCAACTACTACGACCAGTGATGTTGTGAGATTTAATAAGGAATACATATTAGGAATATCAGAAAAATTCACCAATGATTTTAATAATGTACTGGAAGGTAGTATTGGAAGGAAGTATGAGTTTGAAGTGGTTTTTGGAAAAGAGCAAAACCAATTAGTAGTTCAATTGCATATTTCCTACAGGGAAAGTGATAGAGAATCTGATAAACAATCGTCATGGGTTGATTTGAATTATGAGTCTATAGGCTTTCAGACTTTAATTACTCTCTGTAGTTACCTTTTGAACGATCAAGATAAATCGAAAAAGATATTTGTTATGGACGAACCTTTTACAAATATACACCCAAAGGCACAGAGGCACGTAAGTCGTATGCTTCAATCATTAAGCCAAAGGTTTCAGGTTATCTACGCAACCCATTGCCCTCACTTATTACCTGAACGCGATAAGGTTATATGCACATTGACAGAGGCTGCTGGTGATTTATCAATCTGCAAATTTGAAGAATATCCTTTGAATCGCTTTTATGATCTTTCACCACTCGCTTTAGATACCGTTGAAAAAATAAAAAGGAGCGATTCTGCTATAAACGTATGTGTTGAGGGAAAAACAGATGATATAATATACCGAAGGCTTTTTGCAATTAAAGGAGTTCCTGATATAATTGATTTTACAGTAGCAGGAGGTTCAAGTAAGTTTAAACAGTATATGGAGGCTTTTGCGTCTATAGATAAGCCAAGTTTATTTATACTTGATCCTAATGAAAAAGTAGATGCTCTTAAACACGTGGAGAAACTTGAAAGAGAACATGATAATCTTTTCCTATTGCAATTGCCTTTCATAAAAGATAATCTCGTGAAGAAAGGCATAGAAAATTTAATTCCAAATGATATAATCAACGAAGCCTTTAAACAGGAAAAAGGCGTGCAAAAATTGATTAGAAATACATCACCCGAAAAACAGATTGAAGAATATACCATTATTAACGAGAAGAAAAAACAATTCGCAGAGTTTTTTGTAACTGAAGCTAAGGAAAATGACTACGAATTTTTTAGTGAAGTTATTGATAAGATTACTGAAATACGTGAAAAATTTGAGATTTCTTAAGTTATTCAACCAATCCCAAAACTACTAATCGCGAATTAAAAAATGCTAAAAACGCTTCCGATCATCGACACAAAAACAGAACAACGTCGTCATCCGTCGTGGATTAAGGCGCGAATTCCAGGCGGTGGTAACTACGCTGAACTCAAAAAACTCATGCGGGATTTGCAGCTTCACACCGTTTGTGAAGAAGCGCGATGTCCCAATATCGGCGAATGTTGGAACAGCCGGACCGCGACCTTCATGATATTAGGCGATGTCTGTACGCGCAGATGCATGTTTTGTGCCGTGAAAAAAGGCACACCCGGCGGTATTGTTGATACCGATGAACCGCGACGCCTCGGAGAAGCGGTCGGTTACCTAAAACTAAAACACATCGTTATTACCTCAGTCAATCGCGACGATCTCACCGATGGGGGCGCGAGTGTTTTCGCTGAATGCATCGCCGAAGCGCGGAAGCATCGTCCTGGGTGCACAGTGGAAGTACTTATCCCCGACCTTGAAGGGAATTGGGATGCACTTGAAGTCATCGTGCAAGCACGTCCTGAAGTCCTGAATCACAATACAGAGACAGTCCCGCGTCTCTACCGCCGCGTCCGTCCTTACGCGAATTATCAGCAGACGCTGACACTCCTTCAAGTCAGCAAGCAGCTTGATGCACAGATGCTCACAAAATCCGGAGTCATGGTTGGTTTAGGCGAAACTGTGACGGAACTTTTGGAAACAATGCAGGACATTCGCAACACTGGGTGCGATATTCTCACGATAGGACAATACCTCTCACCCTCTCCACGCCACTTGCCAATTCAACGCTACTATACCCCCGAAGAATTTGACGAACTCAGAGAAGCAGGGATAGAAATGGGATTTCGGCATGTAGAATCGGGACCACTCGTTCGGAGTTCGTACCACGCGGGAGAACAGGCTAAACTAAAACAAAATTAACAATATTATTCAGAACCAGAACCATTTTGATGTTCCAGAGCTATTCAGTTTTTGACATTTTCGGTGATTCGCGGAGAAAGTCGCGATTCGGAAGTCGCTCCTACAACAGAGGATGTCGAGATTGAAAATCTCTCCGACAGAAGAACTAAATGCCTCTGGCTGATGTTCGATTTCAGGTTTACATAAAACTCGGTTTCTGTTAAACTAATTTTGCATATCTACTTACATTGCAGTGAGACGCAACACCTGCTTATAAACGTACATTCTTTTTTATTGAGGAAACTTCTTAATGATCCGTGTAATTATTAATGGCGCATGCGGCCGTATGGGACGGCTCATCATCCAAGGCGTTACCCAACAAGCAGATATGGAAATTGTTGGGGCAATTGAATACGCCGAACATCCACAAATCGGGAGCGATGCCGGTGTTGTCGCAGGTATCGGCGAAATCGGTGTAGCCATCACAGGTGAACTCAGCGACGCGCTTGGAAACGCCGATGTCGTTATTGAATTCTCAAAACCCGAAGCAACCTTACAGTACCTCAAGCAGGTCGTCGATGCAGATAAAGCGATGATCATCGCAACAACCGGGTTTAACCCAGATGAACTTGCGGCTGTCACGGAACTCGCATCGCAAATTCGCTGCGTGATGGCACCGAACATGAGTCTCGGTGTCAATGTGATGATCCAAGCCTTGGAACTCATTGCCAAAGCTCTCGGAGACGATTACGATATTGAAGTAATAGAGGCACATCACAACCACAAGGCAGATTCTCCGAGCGGAACCGCACTGCGATTAGCCGAAACGGTCGCCGCAGCATTAGAACGGGATTTAGATGAAGTAGGGGTCTATGGCCGTCACGGCATTGTCGGTGCGAGACCGAAGAAGCAGATTGGCATCCATGCCGTGCGAGGCGGCGATATTGCTGGTGATCATACGGTGTTATTTGCGACTGAAGGCGAACAATTAAGTGTAGTCCATCGCGCACACAGTCCCGAAGCATTCGCCAAAGGTGCGATTCGCGCAGCGCGGTGGGTCATTGATGCTCCCAAAGGATTGCACGATGTCAGCGAAGTCCTTTTTCAGAAACACTAATTGGAAATCTCAATTTTTGACGCTCCTATACCTTGTGTCTGTCATTTTTCTCACTGGGTGTGAAGATACAACATCTAAGAAGCAGACCCGACACGAGTGGAGAACCGTCATGGAAGGCGATTGGACCTCGCATCTATACGACGTGCATTTTGTTTCTCAAACGCGGGGTTGGGCAGTCGGCAATTCAGTAGACATAGATCCCGGACTTGATTTCGGTGAAGAGGCAGAGAGCCTCGTCATCCATACAGACAACGGCGGACAAACGTGGCACAGACAAACCAGTGGCGTTTTTGGCAAACCTTTGCGAACCGTCTATTTCCGTTCTGAATTAGAAGGATGGTGTCTTGGTGAAAGTGGTGTACTCATCCACACCTTCGATGGTGGGAAAACGTGGAAACCCATCGAAACAGATACAGAAAATAATCTCCACGATTTTTTTATAACAGAAGCCACAGGGTGGATTGTCGGGGATTGGGGCACACTGCTCAAATCAACCGATGGCGGACACACATTTACCAAAATTGACGAGACCGTGTTCGCTAAAAAGTCATTGAAAGGGATTTACTTCGTAGATGAAAATTACGGATGGATTATCGCCTATCGAAACACAACGGAAGGGAAAAACGCGGGTTATATCTATCGGACAACCGATGGCGGCGACACTTGGGAAGAACAATACGCGACAGAAGCTGCGCTGTTCAACCTTCACTTCATTGACAGACAAACAGGTTGGGTTGTAGGGGATCGGCGGAGTGTCTTCGCGACAACCGATGGCGGGAAAACATGGCAATTCATCACAGATGGAACCAATCAACGCCATAAGACCAGTTATGGACAACCGGAGTATCTTGGCAATGAACCGCTGCACACCTTTACACTTTATGATATTGACTTCACGGATTCACAAAACGGTTGGATTGTTGGCGACTTAGGTGTGATTCTACATACAGCGTCCGGTGGAAAAGGAAAATGGAAACATCAACGCGGGGGACCGCGCTTTCACAACAGTGCTGATGCCGTTCTGCTGGGTGTTGACTTTGTCTCTAAGCAACTCGGTTGGGTGGTCGGTGAAAATGGCACGATTCTCCACACTCGCAACGGTGGTGTAACGTGGGAATCACAATCAAGTCCGAGTCATCTCTTAGTAGGGGTCTGTGCTGTTTCCGCTGAAGAAGGATACGTCGTCGGTGATCGCGGTGCTATCCTACGCACTCAGGATGGCGGTGCCGTATGGAACGCACAAGACAGCCGGACCACTGAGTGTTTCGGTGCAGCGCATTTTGTATCCCCACAAAAAGGATGGGCAGTCGCTGAAGCCGGTGTAGTTTTGCAAACCACAAACGGTGGAGCTGTCTGGGAACGCCAAATTTCAGCGACGCAGCAGGATCTGCTGGGTGTCTTCTTTGTGGACGAAAAGACTGGCTGGTGCGTCGGAAGCGGCGGCGAAATTATCCACACAGGTAACGGCGGAAAGACATGGAAACGGCAGAGGAGTGGAACGAACTGGAACCTCTTTGACATTCACTTTACCTCAAAGAGGGAAGGCTGGGCAGTCGGTCTCTTTGGAACGACTCTACACACCGTTGATGGTGGAAAAACATGGAAACCTTCAAAACTGAGCCGACAACTTTCAAAATTGGATACAAGTGAGAATGTCTGGCTCGATGCTGTCTACTTTGTTTCCTCAGATGTAGGATGGGTGGTCGGTATCGGTGGACGGATATTCCACACAGCTGATGGTGGCAAAACTTGGATGCGCCAAGAAAGTCATACGAAAAACTTTCTTGACGATGTATTTTTTATCTCTGAAACAGAAGGCTGGAGTGTTGGAAAAGAGGGGCTTGTCCTCTATACAAAGGATGGCGGGCAAAACTGGAGACCTCAGCGTACAGATACCCGAACGGATCTGAAAGCTATTTACATAAGTAGCGCAAACAGTGGTTGGGTGGTTGGTCAAAACGGAACAATTCTCAAATATGAAGCCGTTCCGTAAGCACGTATTAAAAGGCGTGCTGCAGGCTAAAATCTGCAATCCATATCAAACAGACAACCACACACCGCAAGGAAGATCAACATGACAGACGAACAAAAATATCTATTCGACTTGCAAGGTTTTATCGTGCTGAAGGGTGTTATTCCACAAGAAGTGGTCAACGCATGCAATACTGTGCTGGATCAGTACGAAAATATGCCTCCCGAAGACTATCCATTGCCGTTGTGTCTTGGAACAGAGCGGACCGAAAAGGAACTCTACATCTCCAATATCATGGAAGCAGACAACACCTTTAACGCGCTGATTGATATTCCAGAGGTGTTGGACGTAGTTCATGGCGTAACCGGTGGTCCGTATCGCCTCAATCATACCTATACGATTTACCGATGGGGCGGTGGTTATACAGGCTTACACATGCACGGCACGCCGATTATTCCGAAATGTCAATATCACTGCAAAAACGGAGAAATGGTTTCGACCTTGACAAAGGCTGTTTTTCCGATGTTAGATTGTGATGTGGAGGATGGCTGTTTCGCTGTTATACCGGGGGCACATAAAAGCAATTTTCCCAAACCTTGGGGCGGCCATCCCGATGAAAATCCTGTGCTAACACCGATTCCTGCGAAAGCAGGTGATGCCATCATCTTTACAGAGGCGTTGACACACGGATCCGTCATCAATGTCTCTGGCAAACCGCGGCGAACGCTCTATTACTGTTATAGTATCGGTTATATGCCAGATTGGGGCGGTCAAGGTTTGCATTTTAGTCCAAACGTTATGGAAAGCCTTAGTGAGACACAACAGGCAATCCTGCATCTTAAATAGTTATCAGTTGCCAGTTGTCAGAGGAATGGTTATCAGTTACCAGTTACGAGTTACCAGTTAAGAGAAAGAGACGTTAGGATTCGCGAAAACCCTCTTAACTGGCTACTGGTTACTGGCTACTGGTTACTGATACACTGAAAGATTTTTTCGGAGAAAAATCGTACTGACAACTGAGAACTGTTAGAAAGGTAAATTTAAAATATGGTTACAATCGCAGAACGGTTACAGAAACTTCCACCCTATCTCTTTGTAGATTTACGTCAAAAAATACAAGCAGCGAAAGCACGAGGCGTTGATGTAATCAGCCTCGGTATCGGTGATCCAGATATTCCGACACCAGATCCGGTTGTTGAAACGCTGGTACAAGCGATCCAGAATCCCGAAGACCCGGATCGGCACCGCTACGGATGTGACATCCCTGTTGACGGTTTCCCACAAGCCGTACTCGACTTCTATCAACGGCGTTACGACGTTACGCTCTCTGATGATCAGGTCGCTACTACCCTCGGCAGTAAGGATGCCATCGTTAAACTGGCACTTGGAATACTCAATCCTGGTGACATCGGCATTGCCGCAAGTCCGGGGTACCCCACCTATAATATCGGACACGTCTTTGCGAGTGCTACGACCTACTATGCACCGCTTCTGCGAGAAAACAATTTCTATGTTGACTTTGACGCTATCCCAGATGAGATAAAACGTCTCGCCAAAGTCCTCTGGATCAATTACCCAAACAATCCGACAACAGCCACTGCTGACCTCGATTTCTTCGAGCGCGCCGTGGAATTTGGGAGACAAAACAGTATCCTCATCGCGCACGACAACGCCTATAGCGAAAACACCTACGACGGTTATCGTTCACCAAGTATCTTGCAAGTAGACGGTGCTGCCGAAGTCGCTGTTGAATTCTTCTCATTGAGTAAAGCGTTTAATATGACTGGATGGCGATTAGGATTTGTTGTTGGTAACCCAACCGCTGTTAGCGCAGTTAAAACTGTTAAAGACAACATAGATAACGGCTCACTCCGCGCACTTCAGTTTGCTGGGGCAAAGGCACTCTCAATCGCTCATGAAGTCACGCCAGCGATAAACAGAGTTTATCAAAAACGACGGGATATGGTCGTGGATGCACTCACAGAGAGTGGATGGGCAATTGACAGACCGAAGGCAACGATGTACGTCTGGGCACCTGTCCCTCCGCGTTTCAACGGTTCAAGTCGCGCTTTCGCGACAGCACTGCTTGAGGAGGCAGGCGTTGTCGTAACACCCGGACTCGGATACGGACAATGGAGCGAAGGGTACTGCAGAATTTCCTTAACGTATCCAGATGAAGTTATAAATGAAGCAATTTCACGGATTCAAGATTTTGCCCATTAATCATCACGCAATCCCTTTGACGAATGGCTCCGGTCGGTAAAGATTATGATACATACTCACAGCTCTTTGGCAAGTTTCAGGAACCTGAAAGCTGCGGTTAAGAACCTTATTTTAGTCGTTAGCATAACCTTTACCGCGCTTTTTGTGTCTGGTGACACCAAGGCTGAACAAATTCAAACCTACACCGTTGCTGATGGGTTGGTGGGTCCTATTGTCCCTGTCATTTTCCAAGACAGTCGAGGAGTCCTCTGGTTCGGCTCCGATCGCGGTGGCGTAAGTCAGTTTTATAACAACACGTTTAGACCCTACGCCGGATCACCGGAAGGTTCTGAGGATGTCGAAGCGGGGGCACTGCTTGGACAGACGCAACAAATCGTTGAGGATAAATGGGGACACATCTGGTTTCTCTCAAGGAATGCTTCGGATAAATCGGGCAGGGTCAGTCGGTTTGATGGCAGTTCAGTCAGCCTTATCGGTACAGGGAATGTACTTATCGTGGATCAGCACGGCGATATATGGGTCGGTGAAAATCAGGTGCTAACGAAGTACGTGGCGCAAGGGGTCGAAAAACTGCCACAGGCACAGCCGCATGAAATTATCGGTGAAGATCTGATACGCTCCACAAGTTTGACAATAAACATTATTTTCCAAAGCAAAGATGGGATACTCTGGCTCGGTGGGAGCGAAGGAGAAGATGAAAAAACTGGCGTAATCCTGAGTTTCCGAGAGAACCGGTGGAGCCGCACAGGACTCCGTGGGGTAGGTGATACGGATGATGGAATAGACGACGGAACACAGCGTATCCATCCGAATGCTGGATTCGTGCGGCCCGATATGTCCAACCTAAATGCGGACAGCCCGATTGAGACGATAACTGAAGACGCTTCTGGGGATCTCTGGTTCGGTGGCAACGATCTCCTCCTACGGTTTGATGGAAAAGACTTTGAACAGATTCTTCCAACTCGGCGCGGAGGACGTAGATCTTCGAGCCAAATATTGACTGGAGGACCCGCTTCAATTCAGATTGATACAAAAAATCGACTCTGGTTTAGCGATGGCCGATCCACAAGAGAGTGGAACGGATCACGGCTACAGCGGCGCGGAAACCTACGAGGCGTTTTTGAACTTGAGGATAAATCCGGCAATCTATGGTTCACTGAAGGGCGCGGGATGCATCAATACAACGAAGAACTCAAGGAAATTCAGAGTACTGTTAATAGTGGACTTGGGAATGACGAGATTCGGACAATTTTTGAAGCTGTCGATGGCAAATTATGGTTCGGACACAATAACGGGGTAACAGTATTTGATCCAACACCCGCAATTAGCACACATGCTGGACTCGGCACTAAAAGGATTCGCACGATGTATGAGGATAGCCGGGGCTACCTCTGGTTGAGTGTTCCAGGCGGGGTCGCACGTTATGATACCAAAACAGACGAAAGTTCCACAGATCCCTTAAGGTTAGACCCAGCCCAAAACATGTCTACCCCAGAGTCGCAAGGCATTCGTATGGGGAGTGGACGGGCGCAGTCTGAAATCGTGAAAATATTTGAAGTCGGTGGAGATATCTGGTTCATAAACCAACCAGAATCCCGCTTGCGTTCCACAGAATATACGTTCTTCCGGTACGCAAACGCAAATTTCGGTCATCAAATTTCCATCTCTATACGGACAGAAACCGGACCCGGCGGGGAACGCTCTGATAGCAACACCGATGTACTTGTTACCGAGGGCGAACATGCATGGCTCGCTTTTGGTGGACATCTTTTCAAACCGGACGCAACAGGACTTTTATGGCTTACAGATAGAGGGGCACAAAGAATTCCCTTTCAAAAAACTACGGAAATGCGTCGCGGCACCAGAGATCAAGAAATGGAACCCGGGGCAGTTGCGATCACTGACTTATACAGAGATTCTAAAGATAGGCTATGGGTGCATTTTGGGAATGGAAACGTAAAGCGTTACCCGAAGAATATTGATCGCGTAGCATCTACAACGCGCCCTATCGAGCCAGATGAGCTTAGCCTTAAAGCAACAAAACTGCTAAAAACTACGCCAAACGGTAAATGGTTTTTCAATGCGGTGACAGGACGGTTGATACGCTGGAACAACCCTGAAACAGGTGAACCGGTTGTGCTTCAGGGTGAGTCTTCTTCTGCCCCGCTGGCAGTATGGCAAAATTCAACAGAACAGAATCAGGAAATCACTTTTATCTTTTCAGATGCACTTAAGACATATCGCGGCACGGTGTTAGACCAAACTCAGACTATTGATGAACTCGGCACAGTAAATGCCTCCCTCACTTCTCAGGATGGAGTACTTTGGCTCGCAACATCTCGGGGGGCAGTCCGCTATGATGGAAATAACTTGTCAACTTACACAACAAAAGAAGACGGGTTTCTCGTGGATAATGTACGCGACGTAATAGAGGATAGTCGCGGAAATATATGGTTCGCAACGAGGGGCGGTGGCACTGTCCGATACGATGGTGAAACCTTCCACAACCGAACAACAAAAAACGGTTGGGCACATAACAACATCTCAAAAATTCTTGAATCCTCCGATAAAGATATCTGGTTCGCGACTGAAAGAGGTGTCACGCAATATACACCAACGCGTGGCGGATTGCCAGAGTGTCGGATCATCACTTTAGAGGCGGATAGACCTTATACCGATTTCTCATCCAACTTAGTTCTACCTACGCGGGGTGCTAAGATTTTCAATGTGCGAGGGATCAGTCCGCTCCGAGAAGGGCTCTCCTATGAATTTAAATTAATCGGACTCGATACGCCGACATGGACAAAACTCTCAACGGAGGAATTTTCGCAGTTGCCTACCGGTTCTGCTATATCCTCTGACAAATGGGCTCCGCTTGCTACGCTTGGATTGGCGAACCAACAGGCTTTAGACAACAGTGGCGTTACACAGGAATTTCAAAATCAAAACGGTATTCTGCGTATCCGATATGCAGGCCTTAAAGCTGGGAACTATAGTTTCCTCATCAAGGCATTCCGAAAAGATTGGGAATACACCGCCCTACCAGCTGTTGTAGACTTTAGTATCCCGCCACCGATCTGGACACGCTGGCGAACATATTTACCGACGCTTATTTTTGTGACTGTCGTACTCTCTCTGATTGGTCGCCTTATTGTTAACCGACGCCATACATTGCAGCTGCGCAACGCAATGAGACAAAGGGAAGAAGCGGAGATGCAACGTATCCGTGCTGAATTGAGCGAAGCGCAAAATATTCAGATGGGACTCCTGCCTACGGAATCACCCGACATGAAAGGATTTGATATTGCAGGCATGTCGGTCCCCGCAACACAAGTCGGTGGAGACTTCTACGACTACCTCACCGTAGCAGACGGACACACCGTTGTTGCGGTAGCGGATGCTGCAGGAAAAGGGTTGCGCGGTGCTATGACGGCTGTGTTGACCAATGGAATGTTATACGAAGTCTCGCGTTTTGAATCCGAAGCCGCAGTCATTCTTAGCGATCTCAATACGGGGTTGGCCCCTCGGATGTACGGACCCAGCTTCATCGCTATTAACTTGGCAGTGCTTGATGAAACTAAAAAACGGGTTGATTATGCCAACGGCGGTCAACCTTATCCGATTCTCAAACAAGGGACGGATATAATCGAAATTGAAAGCGGCGATCTTCCACTTGGTAGTATGAAGCGAGTCGAATATGAATCCACTGCTTTCGATTTAAACGAGGGCGATTTCCTGATCTTTCATACCGACGGTCTCATTGAGGCACTCAACATGGAGGGTGAGATGTACGGAACAGAACGGCTAATAGCATCGGTTTCGCGGATTCCTGATAGCTTTACTGCCGAGGAAACTGTGGAGCACCTTGTTAAGGACGCACATGCTTTTGTCGGTGAAGCGGAACAATATGACGACCTCACAATCGTTGTTATCAAGCGGTGTTCTGACGTATAAACATCGTCCGCTAAGCGTTCCTGAAGTCAACAACTGTTTGTCGATACTCTTCAGGGAGACCGATGTCAAACCGTCGTCCCTTAACAACGTACCCCGAAAAGCCTTCTGCCTTTCGCAATTCGTCTAAACAAGAAGTCAATTGAAATTCGCCGCGTTCACGCAGATTATGGACGATGTTCTGCTCAAGAAACTCGAAAATCTGAGGTTGAAGCACATAGATACCAAACACCGTCAAAAACTGGTCTATATCCATGCCATCCACATGTAAATGCTCCATTGCATACTCAGCATCCGGTTTTTCGTAAAACTCTGTCACCGAAAGCAGTGAGTCTTTTTCTTTCCATGTACCTGTAACACAGCCAAAGTTCGATAGCAGCTCAATGGGTGTTTGCTTAAGTCCGACGACACTGTGACCTACCTGTTCATAAGCCTCTACGACTTGTCGCGCACAACATTTCTCCGCATCCGAACCGTAGAGATGGTCCCCGAGCATCAGAAGAAAAGGTTCATTGCCAACCCATTCCCGGGCACAGTAAACAGCATGTCCGAATCCGTCTTGAACATCCTGTGAAACGAATGTTACTTTGCTTCCTAACTCCAGTAGATAGTCGCAGTATGCCTTGTTCTCTTTGCTGAGTTTGTTATAGTGTTCAATCCGCGGCGGTGTCTTGAAAAACGACTCAAAGAGTTCGATATCGCCACTCTGGACGATAAGGCATACTTCCTCAATACCCGCATTGATTGCCTCCTCAACGATTGCCATAATTGCGGGTTTCGCACGTCCAGACGCGTCAATCACAGGGAAAAGTTCCTTCTTCATCGCCTTTGATGCTGGGAACAACCGAGTGCCAAACCCCGCGGCGGGGATGATTGCCTTGCGGACATTCCTGCCTGCCTCAATGACGAGTTTCAAGCACGACATCTGCAAATCTTGTTCAATAATCTCTATAACGCGTCCCTGACTCTCTTCATCTTTCGCAATGAATTGCGCAGACCCGTCCCCTTGCGAACCGACACCCTTACCGCCCCATATATACGACTGAATCGGTTCATAATTCAAGACTTTGTGGAGAACCGGTGCCGTCAACTGGGACGGACAAGCAGGTATGAGGTGTTTGTCAAACTCTGTCTGAGCCCGCGTCATCAGCTTGCCTACGGTTTCCGCGTCTCCATCGCGAAGTGCTTGATGTGCCTCTTGTGTGATCTGCGCACTGAGAGGGCCGAGGTAGTGTTGTACGTCTTTTTCTAATTCGCTCTCGGCGAATGGATAACAGTGACTTAATTGGTTCAGTATCAGGCGTGTATCTTTACCCGCACCGAGATCAACAATTACAAGATATAAGTCTTTCGGGACATTGAGATCTTGGACATCAATACGGTCGCCGTCAAACGTCATGAGGACAGGTCGTTGGTATGCACATCCTTGGTCCATCCGTCCACAGCGCGACGGAGTTGTGGTTTCGCCTTGGTAGGCGTATTCCATTTCACCACGTGTCGTCATCTTGAGATCATAAGTGCGATTGAAGGCACGCGCGACCAATACACTGATGGCTGCACTTGAAGACAGCCCTTTTTTGACAGGTAAATCGGTGAGATAATTGTCGATTTCCACCCCTTGCACCCGGTAGTTGGTTAAAATCTGATATGCAACCCCGGCAGCGTAACTAAAAAATCCACCCTTTTCAGCTTCGGCGAGGAGCGCACTGCGCTCCATAGGTAGGCTATAGGGACCGTGACGGGTGCCATCACTGAGGCTTGTCTTTAAAATTAGACGGTTTGGATGCGGTTTAACCTCAGCGTATACACCTTGGTTTGTGCTGGTTATTAACGTATAGCCCTTCTCGAGCTCTGCGTTTAATAGCCGGTACCTTGCTGCCCAGTCGCTATGTTCCCCGAACAGGCAAATTCTTCCCGGCACAAATAGTTTCATAGTATTTCCTTATAAGTTTACAGAACAGAAGACTCACTCAAATCGATATTGGATCGCTTCGGCAACAGCACAGTAGCCTATTCGACGGTAGACCGAGTTGGAAACTGGGTTACCCAAATCTGTATAGAGAATACAACGCTGCCCTTCATCACGAATTTGCTTTGAGAGACTCGCGACGCACACACTGGCGTACCCTCGCTTTCGGTTTTCTGAAGGTGTATATACAAGCTGCACGCGCGTTACGCCTTCGACAGGTACTGTCCGACCTGCCATTGACACAGGTCCAGCACTGTCCCATAGCCAAATCTGTCCAGCAGGTACCCTGCGATCAACAATATCTTCGGCATCGATTTCTTCTATACCGATATCGGTGTAAAAGCGACGAACCCAGTCAACAAGGCGTTCTCGGTCATCAGGAACTGCTTTCCGAAAATGTCCTTCAACTGCAGTGGGCACCTTCACTTTATCCACTTCATAAAGGCGTTGCGCTATGAACGGAACTACCGGCGACTTTTGCCGTTCTGCCCACTGCCCAGCGAAGTATGCTGCCGTTGCGGCATCTCCAACCACACCCGGTAACTTTACCCCTGTGTCTGATATTGCATCCACAACCGGTAGCACCACTTCAGGCACCATCGGTGTGACAACTGCACGAAAGCACAAGGGAGACTGAAAGACGACACCAACGACAGCATTTCCATCCGTTACGACCCAGTAGCGACCAGGTTCATACTGCGCAACTCGGGCGTGTAAAAGCGTCAGAATCAGATTATGGTGGACCGGTTTTGAACGCAAGAATATCTTTGCTTTGTCCAATACCCATCCCGCATCATCGCTATAGGAAACTTCGATTGCCATACTTATATTATATTATGCAGTCACTCTATAGGTCAACCCGGTTTTCATCAATGTATTGTAGAAACACTCTCCGAATTGTGACCGCGTTTACGGCGTGCGACTTTCTGCCCACTGGCACCGTTGTATCCAATCTTGTGCTGAAAGGACTTCCCCCAATGGAAGTGCTGTGTTCTCGGTTATTGATCGAAATGCATTTTGCGCAGTCTCGTAATCTTTTTGTTGATAAGCGTTGATACCTATTAACCTCCGAGTTTCTAATATTAGTTTGCCGTGCGTTTGCGGAATCAAAAATTTCAACGCTTGATCAAAGTATTCGTTGCTTATCTGCCACGCCTTCTCTTTCTGAAGTAACTCACCTGTTAAGAAGTAGGGCAGCCAACTCTCTGGTGCTGTTTGTATACATACTGATAAAAGCACCATCTTTTCTGATACAGGTTTCGACGCAACGAGTACATCACGGAACAGTTCTCGAAGCGGACGTTCTTTTTCCATTGCACCATTCGGTTGACTCTGGACGCTATCAGGATAAGACAATGCTGCAATTCGCTTAATACGCCGTTGCTCAAATGTCTCATATTCTGTTTCAATAGAAGCGTAGGCATCCATCGCTTTTTCATGTTTATTCTTTAGCCAATGAATATCACCTATTAGCAGCAACGCCTCTGGGCTGAATCGGGTGTCTTCTGTGCTTGCAATGCGATTCGCTAAGGATAGTGCTTTGTCGTAATCCTGCATCCGATACGCACTGTACATAAGTCCCCGTAACGTGCTTAAATTATCAGGTTCATCTGATAACATCGTCCCAAAGGTCTCCACAGCGGTGACGAAATCTTTTCGGTAGTATGCCTGCCATGCAGTATCCCGCAGCGCAGCCATCTCATGCGTACAGACCTGTTCAAAAGCACTGCGCCGCTTTAAACGGTACGCAGTATAGTTTATATCGTCATCCCGCAAAGGGACGCTCTCCAAAAAACCGATCCACTCCGCTTCAAGCGACTGGAGGTTCTTCCCGTAATGTTTCACAAAATTACCGATCGGAAAAGCACCTTTAAACTTTTCTATGCCGTAGGTGTCAACAAGAAACCGTACGAAGGAACCTGCCAGCAAATAGCTCCGCGAACCGGCATGCCCCCAAAACCCGATTCCCATGATCGCTGATAATGGAGGTGCGATCTCCATTTGGCGCATCGCCTTTGCCCATTGATGTGCCGTAAGTTTACCCTCACTCCAATCTGCGGCAACTGCAATCCCTTCGTGAAGCCCTATCTTCAGGCTCACTTTCAGAGGCGACCAAGGCACAGTAAAGACGTGTGCCAATTCGTGTTTTAAGACAGGATGTGGAAAGCCTTGGGCATGAATATGAAACCCATGTCCGAACGGGTCTTCCACAGATGTGCTGCCTGCACCGATCAACTGCTTTTTCTGTTCAGGAGACGCATAAATATACGCGCGCACTTTCCGAGATAGCTCCGCACCTTCAGGTGTGAGATAGGCAGCCAACTGTGCGTACTGAAACTCACAATCCGCAACGATGTTTTCAATCTCGGTTTCAAGTTCGCGGGCATAGAAAATTTCAAAATGTTCAGTTTCACGGAAGCCGCCAAGTTTCTGAGCAATATCGCTGCGAGTTGGACGGATGCCCAACGCACCTGCATAGAACTGGAAACCGAGTAAGCAGACAATTAGCAGGTACAACCAGACACGTTTTGTAAGCGAACTGAACAGTTTACGCCACCGCAATTGAGGCATCAATGCTGTGTCCCTACTTATTTCACAAATGCTCACAGCGAGTCCCAAAAACAGGAGTGCCCAGAGCAATGTTTCCGCGCGAGCGATCAGCAGTGTACTTGTTATCCGAATGACGAAGTCATAGATCGGTCCTGGAAAATACCCGAATGTCGCATGATACGCAAACACCGGTGGATGGAATATCAGATTGATAACCACCGGGACATAAGTCAGCAGGAGAAATCCGATATATGCCAAGTATGCCAACCATCGCCTTTTAATCCAGAACCCAAAGAGTGTCCCCGCTGCCGTTGCGTATACACAACTGATTACGGACAATAGAAAAAAAAAGATGAATCCTTCACCAAAATTACAATTTTTAATCCGAAGCGCGTTCAGCAGAATAATACCGAGGGGTAGCACGAGCATCCCCAAGTTAAATATCAGCGCATTCCAGAAACACCGGGTGACAATTTGCCCCGCTGAACCCGTAAGTGCATCAGGATGCCGCTTCATCTGCTGTATCGCTGTTAGTGCCACATGCGCGCCAGCGAAAGAGATACTCAGTGCCAACACAGCACAAAACTCAAAAGCAAGAATATTGAACAGCGGCACGTTGGCAAGTATCAGTGCCAATACACCGAATGCCGTAAACCACAGCCAATATGAAAACGCTTTATGTATTGTAGATTGTATGTGCATCTTCAGCAACTTGAAAGTCGGGTTTAGTGTCTATTGTATTCAGATATCCGCTCTGTGTCAAGCAGAATTTAGCGTGCATAAGGTCATTTAGCTTTCTATTTACCCAGACTCTGAAGACCCAGAACCGATTTTCATTCCATGACCGGTAGGGTTTTTGCTTGGGTGTTTCTTCACGGTTTGGAACCGCGCCGGACATACATCAGGATCGTAGGTTGGGTTGAGCGGATTTGATGGCACTATTCTCTTCTGGGATGTAAAACCGTTTATAAGCTCTTAAAATTACCCATAGCGGAGACTAATTGAAAACTCTACGCTATAAGTCCATGCAGAATTTTCTTGCAGTTTTAGATGAAATATGTTAAAATACGATGTGATAAGTTTTGCAGTACGGTGCAAAACCTTGTAAAGTAACATTGGTACAACTGGCAAACCGATACAATAAGGTCGCACTTATAAGACACGACGCAACAGGAGAAACTGAAATGGCAAACGGATTCACACGATTTTTTAAGGCTATCTGGTATACGCTGACAGGCAGAGCACACGAGACAGCGGATCGAATGATGGAAAACCCCGAAGCTGTTAGAGGGGCTTACGAAGACATCATCAGCGATAAGAAGGGAAACATCCAACGTTATAAGCAAGCAATCGGACAACTTATCGCACTTGTTGAACAGAAGAGGTCCCAAGTAAAAAGTCTCACCGACGAAGTCGAAAATTTGGAAGAATTGAAAACTGGGGCTATCGCCAAGGCGCAGCAGACCGCTGCTGATTTGCAAAAAGAGGGTATGGCACCAGAAGAAGTCAAAGTGCACGCCGAATACACGCGATGTGTTACCGCTTACCAAGAGTTCAATTCCAATCTACAAGAGAAAGAAGGACGCATTGATGAACTCGAAGGTGAGATTGAAAATGCGCAAGCGGATATTGACTCCCATAAAATCCAGATTACCAACCTCCATCGCGATTTAGATAAGATTAAGAGTGAGCAGTCTGAGGCAGTCGCTGATCTAATCACTGCACGCGAACAAGAAGAAATCGCCGATATGCTTTCCGGCATCAGTATGGACGGAACTTCCGCTGAATTGTCACGGATGCGAGAGATTCGTGAAAAAGCGAAAGGACGTTCAAAGGTCGCACAGGAATTGGCTGGCACCGACTCAAAGAACGAAGAGCAGGAATTCCTCGCCGCAGCGCGGTCATCCAATGCCTCCGATGAATTTGATGCATTGATTTTTGGGGCACAACAGACAGACACGAAAACGGAAACGGAATCTGAACCCGCTAAGAAGACAGAGGATTCCGATTCTGAACTGCCGCTCTAAAGTGCTATCAAAATAGCGGTGCCTTTTAAATTGGAAGGGTAAATTGGAAGGGGGCGAGAACTCATAGCCGTTAAAAGCCCAACTTATACGTTCCGGACAGAAGCCGGAATGCTCATTAATGCAGGCACGTCTCGAAGTCTCGTCCTGTCAGGAAATATCCACGATCTCTTCTTTGTACGCGAAGAGGACACCACGGATTATATTCCACTCGTCCCCTTTTTGACCCGCAGTTGGGACATTGACGGGTTCATCCTAATTGTTTATGAACTCAACGGTCCCATAAGGTTCGCACAAGAATCTGAACGCGAAAAGGTTAAGCACGCCTTCAACCGATGGCGCGGCACACCCGAGGCGGACGTTGATATAAATGCAAGTGCCAGTACATCGCGCCCTTCACGGTTAGGAGGCACATCTCTCGGATTACTTGACGCTGCTACAGAGCCATCCGATGCATCTTTTACGCAGTACATGAACGATGCCATCGGCAGCCCGACGTTGGCACTTGAACTCCTTCGGCAGTTTTGTCTACTCTCCCGAAGCACAAACGCACAAGGCGAAAAACTGCTACCCGAAAAACTGATCATCCTGATAGAAGCGACCGATATGTTGCTCCCGGAAGGCGAAATTCGGAGTTTGTCACTCCCAGACAGACACCGGGTCAGCATCGTTCAAGATTGGATTTCCGATTCCAATTTCATGAACGGCAATGATACCGTCATCTTCATCGCAGAATCTCCAAGTCTCGTGAACTCTCGGATTATCAGGCTGCCGCAGGTCGTTACCGTTGAAATCCCAGCACCGGGGATGTCGGAACGCCAGCACTTTATTTCTTGGTTCAATAACACACCGAAACTGGTAGAGAAGCCTTTAAACCTTTGGGGTTCACAGGCACAACTCGCAATGCTCACTGCCGGTTTATCATTACAGGCACTCCGCCAGATGTTGCTCTCTGCCTGCTACTCCGGTGAAAAAATGCAACCCGAAGATGTTATTGAGAAAGTATCTGAATATATTCAAGCGCAGTTGGGTGAAGATGTCGTAGAGTTCAAAAAACCGGCGCACAGTCTAAAAGACATCGTCGGCAATCAGAAACTGGTGGATTTTCTGAAGACGCAGTTGATTCCGCGTATCACCTCAACCGGTCCAGATGCCATTCCGGGAATGAGCGTTTGCGGTCCTATTGGCAGCGGAAAAACCTTTATCTTTGAAGGGCTTGCCGGTGAACTTGATATCCCAGTCCTCGTCCTCAAGAACATTCGGAGTATGTGGTTCGGGCAGACAGATGTTATCTTTGAACGGCTCCGGCGATTGCTGATGGCACTCGTGAAGGTGCTAATCTTCGTTGATGAAGCGGATACGCAATTCGGCGGTGTCGGGCAAGATGCACACAGCACAGAGCGACGTTTGACAGGAAAGATACAAGCGATGATGTCGGATCCGCAGCTCCGAGGGAATATTACATGGCTCCTCATGACTGCGCGTATCTACAACCTCTCACCCGATTTGCGGCGGGAAGGTAGGGTCGGGGATATCGTGGTTCCGGTGCTTGATCCGAGTGGCGATGACCGTGAAGCATTCCTCCGCTGGACAATTGCCAAAGTCTTTCCGGGTGCTCTTCCTGACGATGCAGTTGAACGGCTTTTAAAAGTAACCGCGGACTATTCTGCAGCGAGTTTCGCATCGCTGCGTTCCGACCTTGAAGCCGCCACTCTGCTCAAGAAGAATTCGGAAACGCCGGGTAAACTCACATTAGATGAAATCATTGCTGTCGCCGAAGATCGGATCCTCCCCAATATCGGACCCATTCGACACTATCAAACACTGCAGGCACTCCTCAATTGCACACGAAAATCCCTACTCCCCGGCGACTATTCCCCAGAAATCCGGGAATCGTGGGTGAAACAGATCGCTCAACTCGAAGCCATCGGAATTAGTGGGTAATGGGAAAATTATGCATTAGCACGCAACCCAATTTTGTATTATAATGTTAACCCAAGTTGCCACCTCTATTTGCTTACATAGCACTCCGCTGGAGTGCAAGACGTTGATATACCTTTTTCTATTCTCACTGCGAAGCAATAGCACCCCTCTGGGGTGGGGAAAGTGTCTAAAAAACTGTGTTGAAATGCTCGAAATCCGTTAGTAGCAACTTGGGTTAATGTTAATGAACATAGTGTGGTGTTTTATAACAACATTTCAGAAGGAGAATTACCATGTCATATTCTGATGCTACCTCTGAAACCATCGCCGCCCGCGGCGAAGAAATCTATCAGCAGTACCGAGAAGAGCTTGAAGTTCAACATAAAGGCCAGTTTTTTGTAGTTACATTTTAGTTAAACATTGAGAGGTGCTGAAAAATAGCACTTTAAGGGGAGTTTGTTAATGGCACATGACCATAACACATCATCCGTGGATGCCTACTTCCGACAAGGCAATTCGCTCTACGAGATGGAGCTCTACGAGGAAGCCATTGATGCCTATACCAGCGCAATCCGTTTTAATCCGGATAGTATTATCGCCTTCTACAACCGAGG
Source organism: Candidatus Poribacteria bacterium (assembly GCA_965208735.1). Classification (GTDB taxonomy): domain Bacteria; phylum Poribacteria; class WGA-4E; order WGA-4E; family WGA-3G; genus WGA-3G. The sequence continues at coordinate 5,121,199 of CBDBPM010000002.1, read as the reverse complement.
CCTCGCCAAGGTGAAACTCGGACGATATACCGACGCTATTCAAGACTTTGACATCGCCATACGCCGGAAACCCGATCTTGCTGAAGCCTACTACAGTCGCGGAAATGCTAACGCCAGCCTTAAACAACACCGCCAAGCTGTCACTGAGTACAATAAGGCGATACTATACAAACCCAATTACGTCGAAGCTTACATGCGCCGGGGTGCTGCGAAACTCTTCCTCGGGCAGCATGCTGAGGCCCTAAAAGACTATGACTTTGCTATACAACACAGCCCCAATGAAATCATAGCTTACTACAATCGCGGATTGATCAAAGCTGAACTCGGACAGAACGCAGCCGCTATCGCGGATTTTGATGAAGTGATACAACGCAATCCTCATGACACTGAGGTTTACATTGACCGGGGAACTGCAAGGTTTAACTGCCATCAATATGCCCTGGCTGTCCAAGACTATGACCTTGCTATACAACGCAATCCCGATAGAGCCGATACGTACTACAATCGCGGAGCTGCAAAGAATGTGCTCGGCCAACACACAGCAGCACTTGAAGACTATGACAAAGCTATACAACTCAAGCCCGACTATGCTGAAGCCTATGATAGCCGAGGCATGATAAAATCTGCCCTTGGCGAGTATACTGAAGCTATCAAAGATTATGACGTGGCGATACGATGCCAACCCCACTCTGCCGAAGCCTATAACAATCGAGGGGTAGCGAAACAGGAACTCGGTCAATACGCAGCGGCACTCGAAGACTATGACAAAGCTATACAACTCAAGCCTGATTATATCAAAGCTTATAACAATCGAGGAGTCGCGAAACGGGAGCTCGGTGAACATGCCGCTGCTGTTGCTGATTATGACATCGCCATCCGATGTGACCCCGATTATGCTGAAGCCTACTGTAATCGCGGGGCTGCGAAGACGAAACTTGGTCAACATGATGCCGCTATTGCAGATTTAGACACAGCAATACATCTCAATCCGAATGATGCTGTCCCCTATTACAATCGCGGGGCTGTGAAGGTCGCCCGGAGCGAACACGCAGCCGCTATCGCGGATTTTGATGAAGCGATACAACGTAATCCTGACCTGATCGATGCCTATTACAATCGCGGATTTGCTAAGGGTAATCTTTATCAATATGCTGAGGCAATACAAGACTTTGACATCGTAATACAGCAGAAACCTGAGGATGCACAAACCTATCTCATGCGCGGTGGTCTAAAGTCGGCCCTCGGTCAATATGCCGAGGCTATACGAGACTTTGACACTGCCCTACAATACAACCCCGATGATGTCAAAATTTACGTCGCTCGCGGTACCGCGAGGGCTGCCAGTGGTCAATATACTGAAGCCGTAGAAGACTTTGACATCGCAGTTCAGGACACCCCCGAAATTGACTTTGTTTACCTCTACCGCGGACATGCCAAAGCAAAACTCGGCCAATACCCCGACGCTATACAAGACTTTGACACGGCGGCACGTCTCAATCCCAATGATCCCCAAATCCCGCTTCTAAAAGGAGGAGCGAAATTAGAATTAGAGAGAGATCGGGAGGCGAAACAGGATCTTCGCACGGCTTTGAGACTCGCCAAAAAGAAAGGCGATGCGGACCTAATAACCCACATTGAGAAAACATTGTGTAACCTCAAACAGTAAAATCGGTAAGCGTGGAACCTATGAGAACCTCGCGTCAGCTGAGGTTAACAACCTCTCCAGTTGCCGCTGAACGATACCCCGCACAAATAATTTCCACAGAATGCGCCGCAAATTCAGCATTCATCTCGCTCTCCACACCGTTCTCAATACAATCTATAAACGCGCTGAACTCTCGCTGACCGTCATCTCCACTACCGACATCTATCCACTGCTGTTTCGGGCGCATCCCAATCTCTGCTTGCGTACTACTCCACATCCCCATCGGATCCAGCGGATGCGGTGTCGGTGGCTCAAATGCCGGTTCAGCCGCAAAAACCTCTAAACGGTTCGCCGAAGCATCAAATGTTAAAGTAGCCTCGGTACCGACGAGATGTACCTTCCGAATTCCGCCTTGTGCGTGACTCTGCCACCCGTAGCGTCCACCGGCAATCGTTGCCGTAATGTCGTCTTCTAACGTCAACACCAAAGCACCGAAGTCTTCCAGACCACAGTCGAGATGTTCTTTGAAGAAATAGTTTGCTGTCCCACCAAAGACACGCTGCGCCCGTTTCTGGGTCAACCAATTTATCATAGACACCGCATAGACCCCAACATCAAACATCTCAGGTTTGGCTTCAACGAAGCTATAGCGTTCGCGCGTGGGACTCTCGACTCTTTTTTCTCCAACCGGTGCGGTCCCCGGATGCCCTTTGGAGAAGAGCACATCACAATGAATCGCCTGAAGTTCACCAATACTCCCACTGACCAATGCTTGTTGGACAGTGCGTGCCCAACTGCTATGAATATTGCTAAACATCTGGGTGCGTACACCGCTTTTTGCAACGGCATCAATAATGCTGTTCGTGCCTTCTGGGTTAAGTGCCATGGGTTTATCGAGATAAACGTGCTTCCCTGCCGCCGCGCATTTAGTGCCTACACGTCCGCGACGTTCTACCTCTGTACAGAGACTCACAATATGCACATCATCACGCGCTAATGCCGTGTCAAGATCGGGAATGAACGGCAAATCCAGCGATTCCGCCAGCGAACGTGCCAATGCAATCCGTTCCGGTGGTGCCTCAGGTTCATCAGCAAATGCTATCAACCGACAACGTGCATCCTGCGCAAAACTTGATGCGTAATTCTCTTGATGCGTGCGATGCCCACCGAGCAGAAGCACACCGTATTTTCCATTTTGTTGCATGTTCAACCCTCCAACACTATAGGCTGCCCGCTTTCAAGCGATCGCGTGATAGCCTCTGTGAGCTCGCCTGTATCATCGAATTTCGGCGCGATGGCGTTCAGGTAGTGTCTACCCACCGGCGTTTCATGATAAATAACACCCTTATTACCAACCAACATAATGTCAATTGCGGTATCAACATCAACCCGATTGATACTCAACAGTGCCATCTGCCCCGAAACATAGTGAATCATTATGGTGACTTGTGTCCCGTCTGCATCGCCTTGCGCATAGACACGCGCCGGTGTAGAGGGTATCCACGTATTCGCGAGCGCAGCTAATTCTGCCGCTGATGGCAGCAGATTCGTACCTTCACCCGCGACGTGTAGGACACACCGCAGGAACACTGGACTTCCAATCCGTTCTTTCTCAAGCACAGATTGAACTGATTTTTTAAGCAACTCCATTTTCCCCTCCGCTTCTTACAGAATCGATTTCGTTATCACTATACACTCTTCCTCAACCGCTTAAAAAAGGGTTGACGGATCCATTTATCTTATGCTATATTCTAAAAAATCCTATGTACACCACAGGTACAAGTGTGACAGAAACCGAATTTTGAACATCGTTCAAAATTCGCACGGACAGCCAATAGTAAAAAACAAATTTTATTAGGAATCTTCATTCAACCTTTTTGGAGGAAACTATGCCACTGAAAACCCTTGAGCAACTCGTTGCCGAAGCGAAAGCAAACGTTGGACACATATCACCCGACGAACTCACAGAGACCACAGACGCAATCATCCTCTTAGATGTCCGAGACGAACCCGACTACGACGAAGAACATCTACCGAATGCCGTTTCACTGCCACGCGGCTATCTTGAACTCGACATTGATGAGGTCGCCGCTGACGCAGACACACACATCGTTACATACTGCGGCGGTGGCACACGGGCAACCCTCTCCGCACATACTTTAAAAAACATGGGCTATGAAAACGTTTCAGTACTCACTGGCGGTTTCCGCGGCTGGAAAGCCGAAGGATTACCCACCGAAAAATCTGACGAATAAATAGCACTCTTACGTTAGCATAGATAGCACACATTGTCAACATCTTACATCGCAAACGGGACGATTCCGATTTCCGTAACCTCCATCGTCCCGTTCATAATAATCATAGAACGGATACCAACGGAGAAAACATGCGCAACAGATATATCCTCTTAGTACTTATGCTCCTCACACTTTTCATCGGCGATAGCGTTGGGCAAAAGAAACAACTCAACGTCTTTACATGGGCAGGTTACGTCAGCGATGACATCCGTGAAGGTTTTGAAAAGGAATTCGGGGTTACAGTCCTCGTTGATACCTTCGCCAGCAATGAAGACCTTCTCACAAAGTTGATGGCGGGTGCGACCGGATACGACATCATCATGCCGTCCGACTATATGGTATCAATCTTAATCAAGCAAAACCTGTTGGAAAAATTGAACCGCGACAATATCGCCAACTTCCAGAACATCAGTCCGTTGTTTCTCGGTAAATACTTTGACCCCGAAAACCAATATTCTATCCCCTACACATTCGGCACTGCGGGCATCGCCTACGATTCAGCTATCGTTTCACCAGCACCTGACAGTTGGGCAGTGCTCTGGGATACGGAATATAAGAACCAATTCAGTATGTTAGACGACCAGCGTGAAACAATCGGTGCCGCGCTTAAACTCCTCGGATACAGCCTCAACACGACCGATCCGGAGGAAATCAAAGCAGCGAAAGAGAAACTCATCACGCAGAAACCGCTTGTGAAACAGTATAAAAGCGAGGCGGAAGAACTTCTTATGGCAGGTGACGTTGTTATGGCGCACTGCTGGAGTGGTGACGCCTTCCGCGCAACTGAGACGCGTCCTACGATCCGGTACGTCATCCCGAAAGAAGGGTCAAGCCAGTTTATTGATGCCGTCTGCATTCCGAAATCCGCACCGCATAAGGCACTCGCAGAGCAGTTCATCAACTATCTCCTCCGCCCTGAAGTGAATGCTAAGATTACGGCTTTCACAAAATACGGCACCTGCGTCCCGACAGCGAAAGAGTTTTTACCCGAAAACCTACGCGAACACAAGTTCATCTACCCACCGAAAGAGGTGCTGGAATCCCTTGAGTGGCTAAGAGATCCCGGCGATTTTACAAGGCACTACGATCGCGCATGGGAAGAAATTAAGGCGAAATAAATGTTTTAACCCACTATCGCTGGCGAGGTTTTCAACCTCGCCTTTTTTAATTTTGCGTTTCGTCCTATCCCCAAAAAACGGTTTATTCTTCCAAACCTCTCCTTTAGTTCCATCCGAGCCTCATCCATATAGAAACTGCTTTTTTGAAGAAAACCGAAATGGTTTCAACTAAAAGTGAAAACCCTGCCTTAATGTTCCAAAGTGTAAAATAAAAAGTTCGTATGTAAGAAGGTGGTGTCATGAAGGTCTTAGAAACGTTGTTGTTCATGTTTCGGAACCCAATACCTCTCATCGTTCATTTAACGTGTTGGTTTTTGTTAGCTGCCTGGGGAATCGTGTCGGACGATCCATTCATAGAAGGGAGGTGGCGCTATGTTGTTAAAATTGTGGAATCCCCTGCGTCTATCGGCGATTATCTAAAAGCCGCCTCAATTATTTGGGGCGAAATTATAGAAGATTTAACGAGAAATGGATTTTGGATTTTTGTCGTTATGCTGCCGTTCCTGATTTGTTACCGAGAAGCAGTCGGCAACCTAAAAGGCACTACCAAAGAACATCAGGTATGGATGGAGCGGTATCGTCAGCAACAGGAAACGGTAGTGGAAGGGGAAAACATTGAGGAGTCCTCGCTGCTATCGAAAGAAATGCGAGGCAATTCCTATTTCAGGAAAGCACAAAAAACATTTTTACTGCTGATTCGCAATCCGAAGTTACTCATCATTCATTTCCTATGTTGGATTCCTACTTACTTTCTACTAATCCTTATAACAGAATTTCCAGACCTTGCTGATATGGTGCGGACAGCAGGCAGCTTTGTTTCGGCTATACCTTTTCTCGCGATAGTCGCTGCCGTACTCTCGCTCATTTCCAGTTACCAAGAAACAAGAGGCACCGTAAAAGGGGTAGCCAAAGTACAATAGGCGTGGGCGGAATGGTATCGCAGACAACAAGAAGCAAAAGTTCAGGAACACCCCTTTGATGTCCCACCACCATCATTTGATACCTTCTGACCTTTACGGCAACAAAATCCTTTATAAAAAAAGTTTCACGTATGAGGAAAATAGATCATGAAAATCAAATAGGACTTACGCAAAGTTGACGACAATAGAAGGCTTTTTGATCTCTCGTCGCAGATAGTCCTCGTATAAACTTTCTTTCAGGCGGTAAATCGTTTGACCCGTCGTGCGCGCAGCACGCGTCAAACTGACCCAGACCCACAAACAACAGGCAATATGATTGCGTTGTCCACGATGTTGACGACTTTGGCACTTGCTGATACCTGTCGTTTGCTTGAGCTCACGATGAAGTTGCTCAATCTTCCAACGAACGCGACATTCTTGCTGCGTCGCAGTCACATCCGATTGAGATAAATCGTTGGTGGCAATATATTCCGTGCGTCTGGTGCCGGACGCTATCCGAAACAACTTCACTTGGTGGCCTTTCGGAAACTTGTAGATATGAACACGTTTACCCTGTCGCAACTCTGATTCTGTCCACGTCAGATCATCTATCCGTTTGTGCGGGTCAACACCCTCAGTGTCATTGACGAGACGATTGCGTTTCAAGGGAGCATAATAGATTTTTGAGAGACTCTGAATCGTTTTTAGCACTGCCATTGAAGCATACCAAGAATCTACTAACACGACCCGAAACGGGAGATTTTTCACGAAGTAGGCGTTCTGCAACATCTCCTGAAGGTGTTGAAGTTTGGTTTTCGCGTCTCGGTCTGGATCATAGATACGGTAATCAATAATCCAATACTGATGCGTCTTCGGATTGACATAGACACATGTCACGAGACCGATGCCTTGGATGACACGTTTTTCGGAGCCACTCCACTGCCGGCGAACAGGTTCTATCTGTTTCGCATAAGGTTTTGGCATGACGGTATCATCAAAAAGAACGTATCCGTCTTCATCAAACTCAATATCGTTTCGCACCGAACGCCAGAGTTCACGGGCAGGGATACGTTCGGTATTCAGGAGACGATTGAGTTGATCATGGCTCCATTTCTCCGTATGATTGGCAAAGTGTGTCTGTGTGAAGTTCTGAAAACCGGCTAACAAAAATTGGCAATAATCCGAGAACAGCGGTTGTCTCTTTTCAGAAAGATTCATGCTCATCATAATTAAAAACTATAACACATTTTAATTCATTGCGTAAGTCCTATCAAAAAAACGCTGTTATTCATGCTTTGGAACCCAGCACCTGTTATCGCTTATTTCCTCGCGTGTTGGATTTTAATTTCTGCTTCAATCACCATGTCAGATGACCCATTCACATACGGAACATGGCCGGATGTCATTGAGGCAGCAGAAGGGACTTTTGAAGATTTGCCGTGGTCTATCTGGAACTTAGTTACTGCCCTTTCGATCATCACTGAAGAAATTATTGACGATTTTTTCGATTACTATCAGTTATCCCTATTTGCTATTCCCCTTGCTTTCACATTTGGTTACAGAGAGGCGCGGGGAAGCCGAAATGGTATTACTACAGAACGACAGGTATGGATGCAGTGGTCCGATCGACAGCAGGTATTAAAAGCAGAACGAGGCACTTATGAGTTACCGCCATTATCAGAACATATACCGGGCGGCACCTATTTCATATCTGCACGCAAAACAGTACTATCCATGCTTCGGCATCCGCCCCTCCTCATCGGTCATTTCGTATGTTGGTTTATACTGTTCGCGCTTCCTACACTATTTGACACAAGCGATTTTGTGCGATCACTCCCTAAAATCGTTATTCCTGCCGCTATATTTACGCTCATACTTAGTTACCGAGAGGCGAGAAGCAGCCTGAAAGGAATGGCAATAGAGAGAAACATCTGGACGAAATGGTACTACCGACAAATCAAAGCGGTTGCTCAGGAAGGTTCCTTTGAAGGGCCTCCGCCATCATCAAAAAATATAAAAGCGTATTCTTATTACGGGGAAATCCCAGAAACACTGTTTTTCATGGCGCGTAACCTGAGACCATTTATCATTCATCTTACGTATTGGATTTCCACATGCGCGCTTTTATTTTTCACGACGTTTCCATCCTCAAAAACGCCTGAAGATATTTTTGAAATATTTGAGCTAATAGGACTCTTTGGACAATTGCTGCCTTGGATTTTTATAATCGTTTTCATCATCAGTTACCGGGAGGCAAGAGGTAACCTAAAAGGTATAACCAAAACTCAGCAAGTATGGATGCGGTGGTATCAAGGGCAACATGAAACGATAAAGCAGGGAGACATTTTTGAGGAACCACCGCTATCAGAAAACATACATACGGATTCTTATTTCAAGATCGCACAAAAGACTATATTATCCATGCTACGCAACCCGATGCACCTTATGATTCATTTTATTTCCTGGGTTTCTATTGTTATTTTATGGTTCGGTGAAGTTGGAAGTTCTATACCGTTCTTTTTTATAGTTATACTTGCTCTGATCTCCAGTTACCAAGAAGCAAGAGGGGTTGTAAAAGGCACTGCTAAGGAAAGCGAAGTCTGGACAAAATGGTATCAACGCCAAACCGAAGCAAAAGCGCAAGGTTACACACTCGCAGAAGTACCACCAGCAATAAACGCAGGCTAAATAATCCAAGTAGGTGACAACACAATCCGCAGCCGCCGTTCCCGAACGCGCCAGATTGATTTCTGGCGCGTTTTTTTTGTCAATATACTGACAACCATCCTCTGACTGCTGACAGCCGACAGCCGATGGCTAATACACAAAAAAGATTGACTTCTACTACAAAAATAGGATATGATAAGGAAAATCGAAAATTTAAAGGAGCCACAATTGAGCAGACCTAATATCCTATTCATCATGTCCGACGACCACGCATCACACGCGATTAGCAGCTACGGGAGTCGGATTAATCAAACACCGCACCTCGATCGTATCGCAGACGGCGGCATGATTCTCCATAACTGTTTCTGTGTCAACTCTATCTGCACACCGAGCCGCGCGAACATTCTGACCGGTAAACACAGCCACCTCAACGGTGTCAAGACCTTGGGTGATCATTTTGATGGCAGAAGACCGAACGTCGCGAAGATGCTCCAAGCCGACGGCTATCAAACCGCGATGGTCGGCAAATGGCACCTCGGACACGGCGGTGATGCCGACCCAACAGGGTTTGACTATTGGAACGTGCTACCCGGACAAGGGCTCTACCACGATCCAGTCATGATTGAACCCGACGGTAGGAAAACCCACAAAGGTTATACCACCGACATCATCACCGATTTTTCGTTGGAATGGCTCCAGAATCGCGACAAAGAGCGTCCCTTCTTCATGATGTGCCACCACAAGGCACCCCACCGTCCATGGGATTCCGACGAGAAACACGCCGACATGTTCGAGGACGGGGATGTCCCGATGCCGGACAACTTCTTCGACGACTACGCGAACCGTTCAAACGCCGCAAAGGATGCGAAGATGCGCGTCTTCGGGCACATGACCGAAACGGATCTCAAGATTGATACGCTCGGTCCACCGCCTGAAGGATTGTCAGAGGAAGAGATGGCAAACTGGAATTATCAGCGATATATCAAGGAGTATCTCCGCTGTGTCGCCTCAATCGACGACAACGTTGGACGGATGCTCGACTACCTCGATGAAGAAGGCGTCGCAGACGACACGCTCGTGATCTACACCTCTGATCAAGGATTCTTCTTAGGCGATCACGGTTGGTATGACAAACGGTTCATGTACGAAGAATCGCTACGGATGCCTTTCCTCGTCCGCTATCCGCGCGAAATCCAACCCGGCAGTACCTCCGATGCCATGTCCTTAAACATAGACTTCGCAGAGACTTGGCTCGACTACGCAGGAGTCCCAATCCCTGATGACATGCAAGGCACGAGTCTACGACCAATCCTCAACAACGAAACACCTGACGATTGGCGAACGTCAATGTACTACCGCTACTGGATGCATCTCTCGCATCACTATGTCCCGGCGCACTATGGGATACGAACAGATCGCTATAAACTCATCTATTACTACGGTGAGGCACTCGGCACAACCGGATCCATCGATGAACCGAAAGCACCGGAATGGGAACTTTTCGATCTGGAGAAAGATCCCAATGAGATGTGCAGCGTCTACGATGATCCAGCGTACGCAGATATTGTCACCGAATTGACGCAAGAATTATATCGACTCAAAGCAGAAGCAGCTGACGAAGAGTAGTTAGTGTTCTGTCTACATTTTATCTCTATGTAGGAGCGAGTGTTTTTGCTTGGGTATTTCTTATCGCTCGCGATCGCTGACTGCTGATGGCTGACGGCTACCTAAAAAAATGGAGGCACACAATGGCAACCCAAAGTCCACTGAAAAACATTGAACCCGGCATGAAAGTTACGGCACAGATGTCGCCAGAACCGAGCGAGGCAGACTTGCAGTTTGCCAAGCAGATGGACGTTGACTATGTCGTCCTCTGGACGAACGGCGAAAATGCTAATTACGACTATTTCATGAGCCGCCGAGAGATTTTCGAGAACGCAGGACTCAAGATTTACGGGTTCGGCAACAGCGATGTCCACAACCAAGACGGAATTGTGCTTAACTTAGAGAACCGCGACGCGAAAGTTGAACAGTACAAACGTTACATCCGCGATCTCGGTAGAGCAGGCATCCCGTACACGACCTACGCACACATGGGTAACGGCATCTGGAGTACCGAACGCGAGACGACCCGCGGCGGCGCAAGTGCAAGGGGATTCAACCTTGAAGTTGCCGATGAGGGGCACTGGGGTGGTAAAAAATATGGAATGCCGCTTTCACACGGGCGCGAATACAGCGAAGAAGAACTCTGGGACAACTACACCTACTTCATCAAACAGGCAGCACCCGTCGCTGAGGAAGCCGGTGTGATGATCGGCATCCACCCCGATGACCCGCCTGCAGTCCATCTCGCAGGAATACCGAGGTGTATCTTCAGTAGTTTTGAAGGCTACAAGCGCGCCCTCGAAATCGCTGATAGTCCGAATGTTGGGATGTGTTTCTGCGTCGGCTGCTGGTTAGAAGGCGGCGAACTCATGGGCAAAGATGTCGTTGAGTCTATCCGCTATTTCGGCGAACGGAACAAGATTTTCAAAGTCCATTTCCGCAATGTCGATCAACCGCTCCCACATTTCGTTGAAACCTTCGTTGACAACGGTTATCAAGATATGTACCAAGTCGCAAAAACCCTCCGCGAAGTGGATTTCAACGGCGTGCTAATTCCAGATCACATCCCAAGCATGGCAGGTGATCACCGCGTCGGGACAGCATACACGATCGCCTACATGAACGCCTTGGTGAAACGAGCCAATGAGGAGGTCGCCGCGTGAGAAACTTCGCGCGCGTTGTTTTACTACTCCTAATCCTCTCACTAATGGGGTTGGTAGATACGTTTGCTTCCGACTGGAACGATTTTCTCGGACCAGAACGAAACGGCAAATCCAAAGAAAAGATAGACATCGCGCCATGGGGGAAAACGGGTCCACCAGTCGTCTGGCATAAGCAGATCGGCACGAGTTACGGGGCACCCACCGTCGCAAACGGACGCTTGTTTATCTTCGCACGCCACGGTGATATGGCGCGTCTCACCTGTTTGGAAAGCACGACCGGCAGTGAACTCTGGCGGTTTGAATATCCAACAGACTACGAAGATATGTACGGCTACAACAACGGACCCCGGTGCTGTCCAGTCGTTGACGACGACCGCGTCTATATCTTCGGGGCAGACGGGACGCTACACTGTGTGCGCGTCTCAGACGGTAAAGGCTTGTGGGAAGTTGACACTACGGCGCAGTTTCACGTTGTCCAAAACTTTTTCGGTGTCGCTTCAGCACCCGCGGTCGAAGGCGAGCTGCTCATCGTCCAGATTGGCGGCTCGCCACCGGGCAGTCCGAAGGATATTTGGGCAGCAAACGGCAAACCGAATCCGAACGGGAGCGGCATTGTCGCCTTTAACAAGCACACCGGCGAAGTTGTTTACCAAATCGCCAATGAACTCGCGAGTTACGCGAGTCCTATCTTTACAACCATTGACGATAGACGTTGGGGGTTTGCGTTCCTACGCGGCGGACTCGTCGGCTTTGAACCGACATCCGGGGCAATTGACTTCCACTATCCATGGCGGCACCGTAAGATTGAATCCGTCAACGCTTCGAGTCCCGTCGTTGCCGATGATTTCGTCTTTATTAGCGAATCGTACGGGATTGGCAGCTCGGTACTCAAAGTACACCCCGGCGGCTACGAAGTCGTTTGGAAAGATCGCGCATCGCGCCGAAACAAGGCGTTGGAGTTGCACTGGAACACCGCAATCCACCACGAAGGTTACCTCTACGCCTGTAGTGGACAACGTCCAAATGGTGCTGAACTCCGTTGCGTGGAACTCAAAACCGGTAGAGTCACATGGTCACAACGCGTCGATGAACGCGCCTCGCTACTTTGGGTGAACGACTACTTTATCTATCTCGGTGAATACGGACGCTTGATGCTCCTTAAATGCACACCAGAGAAGTTAGAGGTAATTTCACAAGTTCCTATGCTGAGAGATGAGAAGGGTAAGCAATTGGTGAAACATCCTGCGTGGGCAGCCCCTGTATTGGCAGAGGGTTACCTCTACATCCGCGGCAAAGATCGACTCATCTGCTTCGACCTACGTTCAAGCACCAAGTCATTACGTTAAGACTTAAGCATTTCCTCTTAAAGTCCCCCTGATAAGGGGGATTTAGGGGGTTAAATCACTGAAATACTCTCACTGCGAGGCATTTACGGCTTCCACAATGTCGCTTCAATAAAACGGTCGCCATCCGGTTCCTCATCAAAATAGTAGACAGTTACCACAGTCCCGTCAGGACGTTGAACCGTACGCGGGTAACCGATGTCAGCGTCACCACCATTATCGCGTAAAACGATTTCCTCACCCCACGTCTTGCCAGCATCACTGCTCAACTTCGCACATATCCGATGCGGCGCATCCCGATAGCCGTAGATAAGACACAACCTACCGTCGTGAAGAAGGGTAAGTGTTGGCGGATTCCCACCACGTCCGGTATTCTCTACCGGCCTATTCACATAATCCCACGTTTGACCGTTATCATTTGAACTGTAGAGATCGATCCAGTTTTGCCGCTCTTCCCAGTCTGAACCTGACTTGTTCCCGTGACCACGGCACCGGACAGCGACTAATATCTCTGAGTCCGACAACCGAGTGCTTGCTGGCATAATCGCGAACCCTTCAGGTTCCGGTCCAATCTGAGAGAGCCGTGAAAATGATGCACCACCATCGGTGGTATTCGCACAAAATATCAATCCCTCTTCACCGTCTGCCTTTGATGCAGTAAGAAATACCAAGCATTCATCTGCACTTGAGACAAGATAATCCGTGCGCGCGGCAATACCGGTATAGCCGAACATTGGAAGTTTAAACGGCCCTTCCCAATTTTTGCACCGATCTGTGGACGTATAAAACCATGAGTATGCTCCAGATCTCAGTCCGGATCTACTGCACATCATCGCAAAATCTGGATGTGAAAAATCGGCGCGATCTGGTGTCTCGAATGAAACGGCTGCTTCCGACCTATGTCGTTCTTCTACATGTTCATCTGCGGAGAGTGTGTCTCTTGCCGGTAGACGACACGGCGTTTCCGAGACGTGCCATGTTTCGCCGCCATCTAAACTCCGTGCCTGCATCCCTGTAAAGGGTTTATCTCGGTCGCGGCGATGAAAACCCGCATCCGATTTGTGATACCCAACGGTAAAACCGACAACGATCTCGTCGCCCCATCCCCAGATACCATAATTCGCTGGCCAGCCCGCATAACGACCCGGCTCCCGATAGATTGTAACCTGTCGCATTCTTATTCTATGCCTCATTCCTGATTTGATAATTTCTGCATAGTATAACACCAACCCGTCTTTTCCTCTATGAAAAACTTGACTTTTTTCAGGAGTACCGTTAACATTTAAAACAACATCCTCCGTTAGTGGGTTTTTAAATACACGAAATCTGTGGATAATCAAATGCGAAATTTATTAAAAATTATTATCGTTATTTCCTTCTGTTTGCCGTTCTCCAATGTTGCTGGTGAAAAATCTGGCGACCACAGCAAATACGTCCAGCATGTAGAACAAGGCTTCGCTCACATGTTCCGGGGCAACAATCGAGAAGCTATCTCCGAGTTTGAAACCGCGCTGACGATTGAACCTGACCACTATGAAATCTTGCACTACCTCGGTATGGCTTATGCCCAAGAAGAATTTTCCAACAAAGCCGCCGAAAGCTACCAGCGGTCTTTAGCGTTGATGCCCGACAACATTGAGGCACTCTACTCGCTTGGTGTTGTATATTTTAAACTTGATAAGTGGACAGACGCGGTGCCAGTGTTAGAACGCGTTGTTGAACGCTCACCACAGCACGCTCGCGGATACGAAGTCCTCGGCAAAGCACTCGTGAAACTACGTCGCTACGCAGACGCAATCCCCATTTTGAAAAAAGCCCTTGAACTGAAACCAAAGGCAGCAGGCACCTATTATGAACTCGGCACAGCACACCTCAATTTAAAAGCATACCCAGAAGCGATAGAAAACTTCAAACAGGCGTTAGCATTCGGACCCGGACGTTATGCCGAACCCCACTACGGACTTGGTATGGTATATCTCCGATTGGGCGACCGCGAAAAAAGCAGAACCGAGATGCAAATTTATCAGCAGTTACAAAAGGAGTTCGCCGAATACGAACGCCTCATGCGCCTAACGCGTGCCGAGCCGAACAACCTTGACGCTTGGACAGGTTTAGCCACCTTGTTGATGAACCAAAAAAACTATGCCCAAGCCATTCAGGTCTTTCAGAAGTGTATTCAACTCTCACCCAACAACGCACACTTTCACCATGGACTGGCTCGAGCGTTTATGAACCTCAATTACCCTAAGCATGCCGCAGAAGCCGTCAGAAAAGCGATCCAGTTGACACCCAACGTATCTATTCTCTATAACACGCTCGGTAGCACTTATGCGATGCAAGGCGATCAACAAAACGCGCTCGCTGCGTTCCAAAAAGCAGTTGAACTCGACAGCGAGCAACCCTATTACCATCTTAATCTTTCAAAATTATATCAGAGCCTCGGCAACCAGAAACTCGCGCAGGAGCATTACCGCGCCTATGAACATTTTTTGTCTGAACAGAAAAAGAAACAAAAATAGTCATCTCAATATCTCACGACTTTCTCTCCTCACGCTGCTTTTCAGTCTCTGTGCCTTTACGGCTGTATTCGCACAAGATGCAGAGAATATGATCCTCATTTCTGCTGGCACCTTCACAATGGGGAGCGACAGCCGCGCCGCTGATGAAAAACCGAAGCATAAAGTCTACCTTGATGCCTATTACATCAGCAAATATGAAGTAACCAACGCCGAGTACTACAAATTCTGGAAACTTCAAACCGATTCGCCAGAAAAAACATCTCAACATACACCGGAGAACTTCACGCATCTCCCACAAATTGGGGACTGGCCCGCACGCGCAGAGCAGTTCCCGAATCACCCAGTCGTCGGCATTTCATGGCACGATGCAAGTGCTTATGCCGCATGGAAAGGTATGCGACTGCCAACCGAAGCCGAATGGGAGAAGGCAGCACGCGGCTACACCGATAGAATATGGCCCTGGGGCAACGCAATGGAACCGCACGCAAATACAGCCGCTAACGATGACGGCTACGAGAATCGCATCGCACCCGTCGGGAGTTTTCCGAAAGGTAAAAGCTACTACGGCGTAATGGATATGGCAGGCAATGTCTGGGAATGGACGGCGGATTGGTACAGCGATGTCTATTATTGGTCCAGTTCTCAAGAAGCGGCGAAACGTCCCAAGAAAAATCCAACGGGACCGACTGTCGGCAGCTGGCGCGTCATCCGAGGCGGTTCTTGGGTCGATCAAATCGCCCGATGCAGCACGACCTTTCGGTTTTATCTCTACCCAAATTTGAAGACCTCCTTTGTCGGCTTCCGACTGGCAAAAACAGCAGAAAGAACATCAAAATAGTCCTATGTTTTGAGTTATGCCCGGTGCGGTTAGGAAACCGCACCATAGGTGTCAATTTAGCGATCCTCCAGGTCCGGTAGGTTCGGTTTTGCGGTGTACTCACCCAAATGCGATCTGCATTCCAACCGAACCGGGTTCTAAGAGGAAACTTTGATGACTTCTAAAACCTCTTCAGTCCTGTAAGGACGATATCTATGTAGTACGCGTATGAACCTAAACATTCAGCCCCGTAGGGGCGGCATCTGTATAATAGCGAAGGTTCTACAGATGTCACCCCTACGGGGTTCAAGACTTCTGGCAATATGTGTCTACAGAGATGCTGAGGAAACACCCAAGCAAATAAACCCTACGGGACTAAAAAACATGTCTGATTCTCTTAAATTGACGCTTATGGTGCGGTTAGGAAACCGCACCTACCGGGATCTCGGTGAAGGGTGTGGTTAATGCGATATAAACTTTTAGAAATGGTATTACTTCTCACATTCATATTTATAGGCAGTGCTGCCGCACAACCGCCGATCTTCGTATATGCCACTGAAGAGGCAGGCATCCACTTCAAACACAGTAACGGTAAAACCCAACACAAGCATATCATTGAGACGATGGGGTCTGGTGTTGTCTTTTTTGATTACGATACCGATGGCGATGCTGACCTCTATTTTGTCAACAGCGGCAATATTCCGCAAGAGAAACAGGATACCGAGCAGGCGCAACTCGGAAATGTCCTTTATCGCAACGAAGGCGATGGACGTTTTACTGACGTTACCGAAACTTCAGGAACAGGGGATACAGGGTACGGAATGGCAGCTGCCGCAGGAGATATTGATAACGACGGGGATGCCGACCTTTATGTCGCTAACTTTGGACAAGACACGCTTTACCGAAACAACGGCGACGGCACCTTTACTGACATCACCAAAGCCGCGGGGATTGATAACGACCTCTGGGGTATCGCAGCCGTCTATCTCGATTTTGATGCAGATGGCGATTTGGATATTTTTGTCGTCAACTATCTAACCTATGAATTGTCGATGCCAGTTACAACCTTTAAAGGCATTGTCGGTTATGGGCATCCACGCAGCTACGAGGGAACACCCGATGTACTTTACCGAAACAACGGCGACGGCACCTTTACTAATATCGCAGAAACAGCAGGTGTGACAAACCCGACTGAGGGGAGAGGTATGGCGGCTGTCGCCTGCGACTACGATAACGACGGGTTTTCTGATATTTACGTCGCCAACGATACGAGTCGTAACTTCCTTTACCATAACAACGGCGATGGCACTTTCACTGATGAAAGCCTATTCATTGGTGTAGGTTACGATGAGGGCGGTGTCGCGGAAGGGTCTATGGGGGTAGACTCCGGGGATTATAATGGTGATGGGTGGCTTGACCTGATTGTCGCGAATTCCGAAAAAGCGACCCTCTATAAGAACGAAGAAGGACTCTTTTTTGCCGATGCAACAGCGGAGAGCGGGTTACAACAACCGACACTCCCGTTCGTCGGTTTTAGTCCACTCTTCTTGGATTACGATAACGATGGACACCTCGACCTATTCTGCGCAAACGGACACCCACAAGATGTTATCGAAATTTTGATGGACCACGAAACCTACGCACAACGCGACCAGATGTTTCAAAACAGAGGCGACGGCACTTACGCTGACGTATCGGAAACCGCCGGTGCTTACTTCACAGAGACACTTGTTGGCAGAGCCGCCGCGACCGCTGACTACGATAACGACGGCGATACCGATATTGTTATCATGAATTCCAACCAGCGCGCCGTTTTGCTGCGGAACGACGGGGGCAACCAGAAAAATTGGCTCGGTATTAAACTCATCGGTACCCAGAGTAACCGTGATGGGATTGGTGCGAAAGTTACGGTTTCAACTGCAGATATAACACAGATGAGAGAAATAAAAAGCGGTTCAAGTTACGCATCAGGTAGCGATACGCAATTGCTGTTCGGCTTAGGAGAGAACCAGCATATTGAGAAGATCACGATTGTATGGCAAAGTGGTACAACGCAGGTATTGAAAGACGTGTCTATCAATCAGATTTTGACGATTACAGAGTCGGACCAGTAAAGGATTCCAAACGCCGTTGATAAACAAACTAAAGTATGATAAAGTGCGATATAGTTTATGACAAATTTCTATTTCAAAATCGTATTAGTCCTGTAGGGTTTATTTCCTTGGGTATTTCTTCAGCATCTGTGTAGAAAATCATGGCACCAATCTCTTGAACCCCGTAGGGGTGGCATCTACAGAGACACGCATACAAGATAAGGTTATGATAAATTACCATTTGAAAATCGTATAAGGAGTTAGTTTAGAGATGTGCCTAAAGTATTTCCATTAATCCAGCCTAGCACAAGGAACCTCAAAAAAAATTGCCCAAACCTTCGCAAACAAAAATAGACAACAAAAAACCCGCATCCGGTTTCGGATACGGGTTTTTCGTTAGCAATAAAAACTACTGCCGTTTGATATCTGCCCACTGTGTCGCCAGTTTACCTTTCGGCTCAACCGGTGTCAGGACATTCAAAAAGAGGTTATCCCGCGTCGGTGCGATGAGAAGATCAGTGTCAGTCGCTTCAAAGTGAAGGTTGACGTAATCTGCACCACCCGATTCACCACATTTGTAGTGCAAGAAATTTTCGCCCTTCTTGAGCTGAATCTCTGTTGGCGTTGTGACGACCTGAGCACCGCCTGTCCAAGTGGGATTGTCATAAACCTGTTCACCGTTAAGCCATATCTGTGCGTGATCATCGTGTGCCGGATGCATCGTCGTTGTCCGGTCATCTGGTGAAATGATAGCAATAATCCCGTGCCATGTGACATCTCTAATTACGTTGCCATCTACACCGTGGCTTGACGATAGATTGAACTGGTCTTCGATATCAATTTCAACGATTGACCAACCGAGTAAGGCACCGTTGGTCGTTGACTTAACAATAATGTTTGCGGTTTTTCCCGCACCATCGCGTGTAGAAACGGAAGCATTTGAAATGGCACCGTCGCTACCTTCCGAAAGGTAGTCAATTTCCGCGGAGTCGCCGAAACCACCGGTCTCCGTTACCAGATCAAGTCCCCACCATTTTTCAATCCAGTTATCACCTGCCGGCTGCCAATCTTGCGCGAGTGCCATTGGCGAAATCATGACAACACAAGCAAGTGTGATAAAGATTGTTAATTTTTTCATAGCTATGAAATCTCCTTCTTCAAAAATATACGCAAGGTTCCGAACTTTGAGCAATCAGCGCGCCTCCCAAAGTATCATTCCCTCGTCTGATTTTACTGTTGGTGATAGCAGTACTGCAATGCGATCACGCTTTTGAATGCTGACGTTCCATCGGTAAACCGAACCGATGACGGTTTTTGTCAGCGATGTGATTCTTTAACTTTTCGCAGTGTTGTATACGGCACCACGATGCAATTAAAGAATACACCTAACAAATTATAGCACTTTTTAAAAATAAATTGCAAGAAAAAAGTGCAAAGAACTATGGAATTCATAAAAGTGTATCATAAAGCACAGAATTTGTCAAGTTTAATTTGAACAACCCCGTTTTTCATGCTATAATAACGTGAGTTTGCGTTTAAGGATTCAGAAGAACCCGACAGAATATATCACACCTGCCACAAATTTAATAAGCAGTGCGTGCCAGCACCCCAGCGGAGTATTATTGCTTTGCAGTAAGAATAGAAAATCTGATGTCCAAGTTACCACATGGAGATTAGAAATTTCATGAAAATGATACGGTTATTCGTTTTTGCCATATTAATCTTGTTCGTGTTGCATATAAGTGTTTCGCCACTTTTCGCAAAAGCACCGACGACCCCGAAAATCCTGTTCACCTCCGCACGCGATGGCAATTATGACATCTATATTATGAATCCTGATGGCAGCGAACAGGTGAATTTAACACAGCATCGCGCAGCGGATCTTGATGCCGTCTGGTCCCCCAGTGGTGAGCAGATTCTTTTCGTCTCCGATCGCGACGGTGTTCGAGATTTGTATCTCATGGATCCAGATAGCGGCAAGGTCCAACGCGTTTTTAAGAAAGACGCTTATAGAGACGATCCGACGTGGTCGCCTGATGGCAAACAGATTGCTTACACGTACGCCGATGGCATCGGTGCCGCGTTCTTTATCTATATTGCAACCTTAGGTGAGCAGAAAGAGGAACTTCTCGTGAGGGGCTTTTTTCCGGCGTGGTCGCCCGATAGGACACAAATCGCTTATGTTACTTATGTACCTATTGGGCATGATCGGCGCGTTACACTTGTTGACATCCGCACACGAAAACAAAAACGCGTGCTACCGAAGGAAGCAATGGATTGGCAAAATCATCCATCTTGGTCGAAAACAGGGGACAGACTCATTTTTTCTTGGAATAAGCATCCGTTGCCACCGGATTTCAATCCGTTGATTGATCGTTTCCCACCCGCATGGAGAAATAAGGAAACTATATACATTGTGAACCGCGATGGCACCGACCTCCAGCAGCTTGTCGATGAAGCCGGTCCCTATGCACAGTATTCCAAACTGTCGCCAAATGGAGAACAGGTCCTTTACACACAGACAGTTAATAGTTCTGAACAAATCTTCAAACTTGATGTGAACAGTGGCGTTCAGACGCAGTTGACGGATATTTCGCGGAATTTTGGCGGAGATTGGTTCGATCCAGCGTTTGCGCTACCTGTATCGCCACAACCCCAATTGCTAACAACAACGTGGGGTAAAGTGAAAAGCAAATAAGCACTTAAGTTGCAACCTAAAAGTCATAATCGGCAACTTGGATTATCAGATATGCCCTATTTTGGGCAAGCGAGTATAAAAAATGCCCTATTTCGGGCAGGGCGCGCTCTGGAGTTTGGAGTGAACCCACCAGTACACTATTGCACAGATTGGCATAGAAATTGCTCGTTGACTTGTAACATACTAACGTCAATATATATAGATTGGTCTGCTACTGGTTAAATTAGATAAAGCGGAGAAAACATTATGAACCGTTCCCAAAGGCGAAATCGCTCTATACGCGCACTACTTTTTGCAGGCGTTGTTCATCTTTGCCTTATTATTATTTTTACATTCTCTTTCTATGTCCAAAGACCCACCAATATTCAAGACGTAATCGCGGTAGATTTGATAAATCCAAAAGATGCACCGAAACAGCGGCGTAGCCTCAAACCGCCACCATCGAAAAAACTACGGACACCCCAGCAGACGGATCCGTCTACCGAGTCGAGCCAACGCCATTTAGATTTGGCTGCCTCTGCCAATTTAATCAATGAGACCGTGCGCCAATCAGAAACAGAACTGCTACATAACGCAACGAAATCTGTGTCAGAGACAGAAACAGCACTGCCAGACGTGATGACAGAGGCACAATCATTCAATAGCCGAACCGCTCCGATTCATAAATCAGTGGCAAGCCCTTTTCAAACGACCGCGGGTGAAGGGGTCAATAGCCCACGGCAACGCGTTAAAGGCGACGGCACCCACGGGTTTCACAAACTCGAATCGACAGGTACTGCCGAGGTTGGAATTATCGGGGACGGCGATGGCGACGGTGAAGGCGAAGACACTGGCAACGGTGATAGCACCAACCCCTTCGCTGAAGCCCTCAAAAATATCGCTAACCACATCATCGCAACACGGGAACTTGACAAGGTGAACGTCGTCTTTGTACTCGATACCAGCGCGAGTATGCGAGACAACATCCAGCAAGTCGCAGCGAACCTCTATGCGTTGACCGACGCTTTTGATCTCGCCAATGTGGAGTATCATCTCGGTATGTCCGAATTCAGTGTCCGACATGAAGGACAAAGGCTGGAAGTCCGCGCCTTGTTACCGGACGTGGCTGTGCTACGTAGACGGATGCAAAATGTCTTGCTCAGCGGCAACGAACACGCACTTGACGCTTTAATAGACACTCTTCACCGAATCGACTTTCATGCCGATGCCGATAAATTTGTCGTCCTCGTAACCGATGAACCCGCATCCACGGCTTTTAAAAAAGAAGGTTCCTATGAAATGATGCGCGAGAAGGCTATTAAGGAATACCAACTTCAAGAAATCCGAGTTAACATCCTCGGACATACAGAACCCTTTCAGCCACGACTTGCCGAAGAGACTGGCGGACTCTGGCAGCGGATTCCCGGCGACATCGGCAGTGCTACCTCGCTGCCAAGCACCCATACCGGCAACAGCGCATTCATCAAGGTCTTCCGAGACATCGTTAAAGATATTCGTCGCAGCGGCGGACAATTGCTATTCAGCATGGAGTCTAAATTTGAAGTTGAACTCGAAGACGGGGATATACCCGCAAAAAAATTGGAACGTGTGTTTGAAGAAAACGGAATCTCTTTATCCATTGGCGGAAGTCTATTTAATAACGCCAAAGTCTGGGAGAAAGAAAAAGGCGATTTGTGGGTGATTACGGACTATTCAAGCGGACACACCTACACGATCCGTAAAGCAGGCGACAGACTCAACGTTTATGCCGGTATCTTTCCCGAAAGCTGGGGACTCGCCGAAAACTTCAACGCAATGACACAACAGCGTGGAAACAGATGGCTTATAAACGACCGCGGTAGCAGGCGGATGTACACTGTCCGGAGCGAAAAAAATAAATTAAACATCTACGCCGGTGGAACACCCGGTGCATCACCTGAAAAGGGTTTTGGGACTTTTGTGGATATTGTTGTCATGCTCGATTACAGTCGGAGTATGGGCGGCAAATCTGAAGCGATTATGCTCGGTCTCAGCACGCTTATCGGTAGGTTAGACATTCTCCCTGTTAAATACCGGATTGGGCTTATCCGTTTCGCGGAAGCCAAAGATGCGATCAAGGTCATCAACGGCGCGGTCGTTACACAGATGCCACTTAACGAGACAATGTTGGCAAGTTATATGGAAGACCCGTTCGGCGGCGATGAGCACCTTATCGACGCAATTGTGGAAGGCTTACCAAAAGTGAAATTCAGTCCCTATGCGAGCCGAATCCTGCTTATCTTAACCGACGAACCGACAACCGGCAAGTATCCACCCGAACGTGCGCTCGACGTATGTCAGTCGTTAGGTGTCCGCGCCTATGTGATCGGTCATCCAAGAGCGACAGATTTCCAGAAAACCCTTGTGGAGCAGACAGGTGGCATCTTTTTCACAATGCCGAAACATCTAAGCAAAACCTATCCGAACCAGTGAATTAGTACTCAGTTGTCAGTACGATTTTTCTGATGAAGTTTAATAAAATATTTGGGTAATTCTATATTCCTCCAAACCCGGTAGGTGCGGTTTGCAACCGCA
Source organism: Candidatus Poribacteria bacterium (assembly GCA_965208735.1). Taxonomy (GTDB): domain Bacteria; phylum Poribacteria; class WGA-4E; order WGA-4E; family WGA-3G; genus WGA-3G. Next base: position 5,097,782 of record CBDBPM010000002.1, on the reverse strand, counting down.
CCATAGGTGTCAATTTAGGTGTCAATTTAAGAGAAACAGACATATTTTTTAGTCCTGTAGGGTTTATTTGCTTGGGTATTTCTTCAGCATCTCTGTAGACACGTATTGCCAGAAGTCTTGAACCCCGTAGGGGTGACATCTATAGACACTTCACTATTATCCAGATGCCGCCCCTATGGGGAAACCGAAGGTTTAGGTTCATACGCGTACTACATAGATACTGAAAATACCCAAGCAAATAAACCCTACGGGACTCAAGAGCAATTCTGAAATATCCAAAGCTTCTGCGCAAAATTCGACGTAGTTTCAAACAGTGCCTACCGTTGTGGTCCCCAGACCGGTAGGTTCGGTTTCCTAACCGAACCGAATTTTACACGGAAACCTTGAAGACTTCAAAAACCTCTTCAGTCCTGTAAGGTTTATTTGCTTGGGTATTTCTTAAGAATGTTTATAGCAGCGTCGGTTTATAACTCTTTAGCCCTGTAAGGTTTATTTGCTTGGGTGTTTCTTCAGCATGTTTATATCATTTATGCTAAAACACCATGAAAAAATATGAAAATTAACAGAGATTATTTCTGGTTTCGGCTCTTTAAAACGCGAGGTATAGGTGCCAAACTTCTGGTTTCCATTGCTAAAACATTAGAGGCGGAAAACCTAAACCCAGTTCCGTAGGTTGGGTTGAACAGAATTCTGAAGGAAAGACTGTTTTTTCAAATACACAGTATATCCAATACAACATCATATATCAGCAGAGACCAAGTGAAACCCAACTTCAAACCTCACAACCCAAAAGGAGATGACAATACTTATGTCAACAACTTTGACAAGCACACAACAACACCGAGAAATGGCGACCGAAGAAGGACCTGTCGCCGTCGCCATCGTCACCGTCAGCGACACACGCACCCCTGAGACAGACAAAAACGCCGCATTCCTACGCGAGCAACTCGCCGCAGACGGAAACAGCGTCACTGCCTACCAAATCATAAAAGACGAACCCGACCAAGTCGCAGCAGTATTAGATAAAATGGCGGAAAGCGACGCACAAGTCATCTTATTCAACGGCGGTACCGGTATCGCACCCCGCGACACGACGTTCGATATTCTGGATCGCAAATTGGAAAAGACGTTGCCCGGATTTGGGGAACTCTTTCGGATGTTCAGTTATGATCAAGTCGGCGCAGCGGCGATGCTATCAAGAGCAACGGCGGGTGTCTATCGCGGGAAGGTCGTTATATCGACACCCGGCTCAACCGCAGCCGTACAACTCGCATGGGAAAAACTGATCGGACCGGAATTGCAACATCTCGCATGGGAAGTCGGACGGTAAAATAGTTATCGGTTGTCAGTTATCAAGGAATGGTTGTCAGTTGTCGGTTATCAATGTTAGAAAGTGTGCTAACGTTTCAAAGTGTGCTAAAGTGTGCTAAAGTGTTCTAAAGTTGTGGAGTTATCAACTTTAGCTACACTTTACGAGACTTTACGAACTTTTTTAACTGACGACTGATTACTGAAAGGTTTTTCGTAGAAAAACCGTACTGAAAACTGACAACTATTCACAATACCTCGCGCGTAAACGTATACACATGCCGCAGCCACGACGCATAATAAAACCCGTTCGCATAACAAAAATAGAGCAGTTTCAACCCAACGATACCGATTAAACAAGCAGCCAACACCGCAAGGAGACCAAAATCCCACACCCCCATCTTCAGCGTCCGTAGCGAAGTACGGTGTGCCGCCGTCTCCGGTGAGAACCCCCGACTCTCAACCGATTCACCGAGATGTGTCGCGTGCCGAATATTCCCTGCCAAAATAGGGCGAAAACTATTGATAACACCGCGACACGTAGCGAAGAGATTGAGTCGGAAATAGCGGAACCCTCTTAACCGTTGCGATCGAAACACAGCCGATGCCTCATTCGCAACAACCGGAATAAAATGTAACGCCGTCGTCACCATGAAAGCGAGCGTCGCAGGCACACGTAACTGCGCCAATGCGAGCAGCAGATCCCGGGGCTGCGTCGTCCAGACGATGAAACACCCGATGCCGAGCGTCGTGTTGAAACGGAGTGATTGGATAATCCCGTGAAACAACCCTTCTCGATAAACCCGAATCCCACCTGTCATCTTCCCAATGAGCGGAAATTCCGGCGGCACGAGTGTAAATAGTGCCGTGCGCGGAAATTCGTTATAGAAGATCGCTTGGCTATAAATGAGTCCCCACGTTGTAAAAAAGAGGAACGCGCAAAGCAAACCGATCTGTCGCCACGTCGGTCCCGATAGGGCAATGAGTGTCAGGCTACCGAGGAAACAGACGAGCAATGCCGTCGGGCTATCCAGTAAAATGACGAGACAGCCAGCGATAAGCATCGTCAGGATTTTTGTGCGGGGTTCCAGCAAAGTATTGCGCATTGTATGGTTTTTCCATCCAAAACTTCAGATGCGTATAACTGACCAGTTAAACCAGATTGGTGTTTGTAAGGTAATCAATTAATTTTCGCAATAACCTTTTGTGTCGTTCATCTGAAATGTTACCGAGTGTGCCACGTACTAACCGACGTGGGATTACACCCAAAAAACTGAGACGGATCAAAGATTCTGAGCGCAAACCGCTTGATATGAAATCTGTATCAATAGGTGAGATAATATCGTCAAATCCTTGCACGTAATGCCTTAACCTTGTGCTTACACCACAAACAAGAAGATCTTGATAAGGCATTGGCATTACTCGCAGAACAATTGCGGGTCTATACTTTAATTCCTCATCCGCTTGGGACAAAGGGGCGAGAATGACATCATTTTCCTTCATAGTCAGGGTTTACCCACTTAAGCATATCAGTTGTGTACGCAGGTTCGTCCTCTTCATACGCCTGTGCAAGCATCTGCATAGATAGACGATGCCAAGCTTCACGTTCTGCCGACTCTTGGTCTAACTCGTACTTTTCAATAAGGGATTCAATGACTTCCATTAATGAAACCAAACGGTGGTCTTCGTTTCTCCCGACGAGAGCTCCTAAATCATCCCGAAAAGCAGAAAGCTGCTCATATTCTGCCTCTGTACGCGGAACAAATACAATAGAATCCAGTTGAGGCCATATATCTTGGGCAGTTTGTATTTTTGTCAACATATTAACTCCTTATTCCGTATAGGACTTACGCATTCCTTACTCAAGTATAGCACATATTAGATAAAAAATCATGTCTTTATGAAGGTTAACGCAGAGGCATTTATCAGGGTCATTCATTTGTCCGTTTTTTGTGCTATCCTTTTCACAGGCGAAAACACTTAATATATATTACATTAAAACATGAATACAATTAAAAGAATTCCCTAAAATTTTCGCAGCATTTCGCAGCATTTCCGCTTGACGCATCTCCAAAAACCTGCTATCATACCCACATGCCGCAACTGAATCTCAAACCCAGCCACAAAGCAATCCGCGACTACTACACCACGCTGCAGCAATACGACCGACACGCCGTCACACACGAAGGCGCAGTCAGCAACCCATTCGCCTTTTTACTCGATAGCTCCGCAAAACAGGTCAACGCCACACTCATCCCGCAATATGCGATGCGCGCTGCAAACGGAAACCGCATCGTTATTGATGGCGCGATCCTTGACGAATTCGGACTCCCCTTCGCTTATTGGGAAGCGAAAGATATAGATGACGACCTCCCCAAAGCAGTCGCAGAAAAACAGGCGGCAGGCTACCCACTCGACAACACCTGCTTCCAAACACCACAGCGCATCATCTTATACCAGAACGGACAGACCGCTTTAGACGTGGACATCACCGAACCCGCGCAATTAATTGCGGCACTCCAGCACCTATTCGCGTACGTCCCGCCCGCATTGGATAACTGGCAGACCGCAGTCACGGATTTCAGAGAGCATGTACCAGACCTCGCAAACAGGTTAAAAGAACTCATTGACCAACGCCACGAAACGGATCCAGCGTTCAAAGAGGCGTTCACCGACTTCTACGAAACCTGCCGTACCGCAATTAACCCCGAACTCTCACAGGATGCCGTCGAGGAGATGCTCATCCAACACATCCTCACCGAACGCATCTTCCGCACAGTTTTCGAGCGGTCAGACTTCACGCGCAGAAATATCATCGCCCGCGAGATTGAAAACGTCAGCGACGCGCTCATGCGTCATGCCGTGAGCCGCGACGCGTTTCTCGCACCGCTGGATCGGTTCTACGTCGCCATCGAACAGGCAGCGACACTCTGCAACGATTTCTCCCAAAAACAGCATTTCCTCAACACCTTTTACGAGAAATTCTTTCAAGGGTTCTCCGAAGATGTCGCAGACACGCACGGCATTGTCTACACGCCACAACCGATCGTCGATTTCATGGTGAAAAGCGTCGAGCATATCCTCAAAACCGAGTTCGACAGGTCATTGTCAGATACCGGCGTGCATATCATCGATCCTTTCGTCGGCACGGGCAACTTCATCGTCCGGCTCATGCAGGACATTCAAGGCACGGCGTTAGAGGCAAAATACCGGCACGAACTCCATTGCAACGAAGTGATGCTCCTACCCTACTACATCGCCAGTCTCAACATCGAACAGGAGTACTTCCAACGCACCGGGACGTATCTACCCTTTGAAGGCATCGCGCTTGCCGACACGTTTGAGCTGCTTGAGCAGGAGCAAGGCGAACTCTTCACCCGTGAGAACACAGAACGTGTGAAAAAACAAAAGGCAGCAGATATGTTCGTCGTCATCGGCAACCCACCTTACAACGCGAAGCAAGTTAACCAAAATGACAACAATAAAAATCGGAAGTACGAGACGATGGACGCGCTGCTAAAGGAGACATATTCACAAGACTCAAAAGCGACGAATAAAATAGCTCTTTCGGACCCGTATGTGAAAGCCATTCTCTGGGCATCAAAAAGAATTGGAGAGGAAGGCGTTGTCGCTTTTGTGACGAATAACGGTTTTCTTGACGGCATCGCGTTTGATGGTATGCGGAAACACCTTGCTAACGATTTTGACATGGTTTACATTCTTGATTTAGGTGGGAATGCCCGGAAGGGCTTGAAAGTTTCTGACGCGAATGTATTCGGGATTCGTGTTGGCGTGAGCATCAATTTTTTTGTGAAAAAGGAAAGAAAATCATCAGATTCCGCTCAAATTTTTTATTATCGTACTGATGAAAAGTGGAACAAGAGGCAGAAATTCGATTTTTTAAACGAATCCCCAAATCCAAATAATATTACGTGGCAGATGATTCAACCGGATGCGCGACATACATGGCTTACCGAAGGACTTCATGCTGAGTTTGACACCTTTATCCCAATAGGCACAAAAGAGGCAAAAGGAAAAAAAGATACCGCAACGGATGTCATTTTCAAAACTTATAGTCGTGGTGTCATAACTTGTCGCGACGCATGGGCTTATAACTTTAACCAAAATGTCCTCAGCGAGAACATTCAACGAATGAGCGAGACCTACAACGCGGAAGTGGATAGATGGAAACGGCAGGGAAATCAAAGGGAAATCAACGTTGATGATTTTGTTGTGTATGATGACACTAAAATTAGTTGGAGTCGAAACCTAAAGGTAAAGTTAAAGCGAGGCGTAACTGTTGAATATACGGAACACAAGATAAAAACATCTCTCTATCGTCCGTTTACTAAATTAAATCTTTATTTTGATCGAACGGTAAATAATGATGTGCATGTGTTCCCTTCTATTTTTCCAACATCAGTAACAGAATCAGAGAATCGAGTGATTTGCGTCGGAGGCTATGGTCGGAAAAAGTTTGCTGTGTTGATGAGCCAATGTATTCCCGATGTGAATCTCTATGGCGATCCACAACAATCCTTCCCTTTCTATACCTACGATGAAGACGGCACAAACCGACAAGAGAACATCACCGATTGGGCGTTAGCAGAATTCCGAACCCACTACAGCGACGACACTATCACCAAATGGGACATCTTCCACTATAACTACGCGCTCTTGCACCATCCCGTCTACCGTGAGAAATACGAGATGAACCTCAAGCGCGACCTACCCCATATCCCGTTCACCGAAGATTTCTGGGGATTCGCCACCGCTGGCGCGCAGTTAGCAGACCTTCACATCAATTACGAATCCGTCCCAAAATACGACGGACTGAAATATATTGAAACACCGGGAGTGACAGTAGATTGGCGCGTCGAAAAGATGAAGCTCTCCAAAGACAAGACGCAGCTGAGATACAACGATTTCCTCACACTCGACGGGATCCCCGCCGAGGCTTATAATTACAAGTTAGGCAATCGTTCTGCGTTGGAGTGGGTCATAGATCAGTATCGTGTGAAGGTAGACAAACGAAGCCGCATCGTCAACGACCCGAACCGCGAAACAGAACCGCGGTATATCGTAGACCTCATCGCCAGCGTCATCACCGTCAGCCTCAAGACAGTAGAGATTGTCAACGGCTTACCACCCCTATAGCATCTCGGAACCATTAATACCCAATCGGAATATCTTCGTCAGACAACCAGAGGTCGAACAAACCCGTAAGCCCGGGATCATACTGCCTGAACGCCTCTCGCGTTTCAAATTCCCGATCCGCACCCACGTAATACCACATCCGGACACCGTCCGCCCAATATTCGCCCACTGGCGAGAATTCCTGTTTCCAATTGTCTTGCGAAAAATACTTATCAGCCCACAATCCACGTTTCATCGCCTCACTGTAGGCACGATTTAAGGATGGATCAAATTCTGGGTCTATCTTTGCGACAACAGCGTGTATCGCATGCCCGAACTCATGAACAAATGTTTCCATGTTCGGTTTCTTTCGCTTTACAATAACAGATGCAAAGCGACCTGGGAACCCTAAATACCCTTGTGGTGTTAAAGCCGCACCGCTTCGTCCCGTCTGCTTCTCATCCCACCCTAAAGCTTCTCCGACGCTTTCTTCCGGCGCAACGAGGATGAATTCATAGCCCGATAGCTTGCTCAGGATTTCTGGACGTTTGGCGGTGATTGTCAAAACAATCTCTTTCGCCGCGTAAAAAGCATTATCGCTCACTTTACCAGAACCTGTGATCGTCATCTCCGCGATATCAAGATACTTTATGACTTGAATTTCATCTTTTGCTTCCGGAACATTTCGACTGCGCATTTCTGAAAATCCTCTTGCCTAATTTATTTGCCATCCGCTGCTTTATCGGTTTTTATACTCGCTGAAATTATACCATATCTTGGAACGTTGATGCTAAGTCAACTAACGCACGTTGCTGCCTATGCATTCTCACTGCGAAGCAATAGCACCCCTAATGAAATTTATAGTAAAATCCGAAAATAAGTCCCGTAGGTTGGGTTGAACGGTGCTGAAAAGTCAAATGTTGATGTGCCAAACACACCTGAAAGTCAGTATCCTGCCCTATCTATTCAAGAACGGAGTGAAACCCAACTTTACACTGTCAGCATCCGGGAAACTCCAAAGCAAAAGCGTTGGGTTTCACTCGGTCTCTGATAGATGTGGTGTATCTGGAGACGGTTGTGTTTTTCTATGATTTTCACGGTTTTAGTGGCATCTGTTCAACCCAACCTACGGTACTGAAAACCCCTAAATTGACACTTAATGGTACGCCGCAAAACCGCACCATAGGTGTCAATTTAAGAGAAACAGACATGTTTTTTAGTCCCGTAGGGTTTATTTCCTTGGGTATTTCTTCAGCATCTGTGTAGACACGTATTGCCAGAAGTCTTGAACCCCGTAGGGGCGGCATCTATAGAGAATCTTCAAAAAAATGCCGCGAAAATCACTAAATTGACACCTATGGTACGCCGCAAAACCGCACCTACCGGACCTGGAGTAAATTACCTAAAACCCTCAGGTGCCCGGAAACCGCAAGGCGTTGGGTTTCTCTCGGTTTTCTGTTTGACGTAGCATCTATGGAGCAGGCTAAGTCTTGTATTAGTTTTCAGCGTTTTGGGGGCATCCGTTCAACCCAACCTACGGGACGATATGGTTTTCTAAATAAATTTTATAAAATATTGAACTTTTCTTGATTTGATGCGTCTAAAGTAACAAATAGCCGCACTGAGCGATTAAATAACGTTCAAACTGTCCGAAAGATAAAAAACATAAGGAGTAAAAAAATGACGACACAAATTCGCCAACGAAACGGTATTTCGATTTTGGAACCCAGTGGAAAGATTGTCGGAGCCTCAATATTAGGATTATGGGAAACACTTTCGCCAGAAATAGAAGAGCACGACACACCCCGCATCCTCATCAATTTTGGGAAAGTCAATAAGATTGACAGTTCGGGGCTTGGTGCACTTCTGGACGCACGTGCCTTGACAAAGCGAAAGAAGGGGCGCATCGGGGTTATCAATGTCGGAAACAACATAAGAAACATACTCGTTATGACCCGAATCGTAACTGAGTTTGAACACTTCGACAACGAGGATGATGCCGTTGCGGCACTATCTACATAGAGACTAACACTCAGTAGAACGTCGAAAGGGACTGGTCTTACCAGTCCCTTTTTTAGTTCACATACCCCTTTATATATTACTATAGTTTGGACAGTTTCTGTCTGTTTCGTGTCGTGTTTCCAAGGGCGTTTCTGTTTTTCTACGAGTTTTAGGGGCAGCATAACTCGCCGAAAAGCACATTTATGTCCAAGGCATGAAGCTTTACATAGCACTCCTACGGAGTGCAGGACTCTCTGCCCCTCATTTCTATAGATATATCACGCCTCTGGCGTGAGGAGACATTTGAGTGTCGGTGTCGTTAGTTCCTTATAGATTGCGTCTGGCACCTGGATAGGTTGTGTATCTTTGCTCCAGCGGAGCAATATGTCTATAGAAACTTTGGTTTAGAGGCTCTTGCACTCCAGCGGAGTGCTATGTCTAAAAATTGTCCAAACTATAGTATATATTAGGACTTACGCAATTTTGACGGTAGCCTGTTCTGTTAGATGAAATTTTTCGGAAAACACAGCGTTCTTGTGTCACAAACTGACAGTTTGTGGTACAAAAGAGCGGCATGCGTAAGTCCTATATATGTTATCCTTAGAGTACGTTATGTTAGAAATTTGAAGAAAATCCAAAAAACGGAGCAACCCGCAGATACAATTGACAACCAAAATTGCAAACGTTACACGTCCATTGGTATCTTTTCAGTCAGATTGGTATCTTTTTTAACGCAAAATTACATTTTACTTTATATATTATACATAAAATATGTTATGTTTTTTAACAAACTGCCGAAATTTTCGCAGCATTTCGTAAGAAAGATGTCCAATCCAATAATTTCTTAAAATTGAATAACCTTGGTAAACCAATTAAACGAATTTGCGTTTTTAAGGGCAATTGCGTTATTATATAGGACTTACGCAATGAATTAAAATGTGTTATAGTTTTTAATTATGATGAGCATGAATCTTTCTGAAAAGAGACAACCGCTGTTCTCGGATTATTGCCAATTTTTGTTAGCCGGTTTTCAGAACTTCACACAGACACACTTTGCCAATCATACGGAGAAATGGAGCCATGATCAACTCAATCGTCTCCTGAATACCGAACGTATCCCTGCCCGTGAACTCTGGCGTTCGGTGCGAAACGATATTGAGTTTGATGAAGACGGATACGTTCTTTTTGATGATACCGTCATGCCAAAACCTTATGCGAAACAGATAGAACCTGTTCGCCGGCAGTGGAGTGGCTCCGAAAAACGTGTCATCCAAGGCATCGGTCTCGTGACATGTGTCTATGTCAATCCGAAGACGCATCAGTATTGGATTATTGATTACCGTATCTATGATCCAGACCGAGACGCGAAAACCAAACTTCAACACCTTCAGGAGATGTTGCAGAACGCCTACTTCGTGAAAAATCTCCCGTTTCGGGTCGTGTTAGTAGATTCTTGGTATGCTTCAATGGCAGTGCTAAAAACGATTCAGAGTCTCTCAAAAATCTATTATGCTCCCTTGAAACGCAATCGTCTCGTCAATGACACTGAGGGTGTTGACCCGCACAAACGGATAGATGATCTGACGTGGACAGAATCAGAGTTGCGACAGGGTAAACGTGTTCATATCTACAAGTTTCCGAAAGGCCACCAAGTGAAGTTGTTTCGGATAGCGTCCGGCACCAGACGCACGGAATATATTGCCACCAACGATTTATCTCAATCGGATGTGACTGCGACGCAGCAAGAATGTCGCGTTCGTTGGAAGATTGAGCAACTTCATCGTGAGCTCAAGCAAACGACAGGTATCAGCAAGTGCCAAAGTCGTCAACATCGTGGACAACGCAATCATATTGCCTGTTGTTTGTGGGTCTGGGTCAGTTTGACGCGTGCTGCGCGCACGACGGGTCAAACGATTTACCGCCTGAAAGAAAGTTTATACGAGGACTATCTGCGACGAGAGATCAAAAAGCCTTCTATTGTCGTCAACTTTGCGTAAGTCCTAATTAATATAGATGGCAAACAAATATATAATAAGATTGGAACTAAATTTTGATTGAAAAGAGGAGCGACGATTCAGTGTACGTTTCTATACGAAAAACCCTCATACTACTTCTATCGCTTACCGTCCTGCTACCAGCGACCACACTCGCGGGACCCGGACGGACCGGCGCACAGATATTGAACCTCGGCGGCGGCGCACGCGCAAGAGCCCTCGGCGACGCATTTTCCGCGATGTCCGGCGATGTAACGACAACCCTCTGGAACCCAAGCGGGCTTGCAGATATGCCTGAAAGCAGACTCCGATCCGGTAAAAAAGCAGCGCAAGCCTCAATGTTCTATGCAGATTACAGCGGACCTTTCGGGGAAGCCGGTGAAGGGCTATACTATACCTTCCTTTCCGGTGCGATGCCCCTCGGTGATGCTGGCACTATCGGTGCAACGCTTCAGATGCAAGGACAAGGCACCATCCCTGTTACGACAGATTCTCCCGAAATCCTTCGCGAGGAGAGCCTCGGCACTAACTTCGCGTTAACATTCTCCTACGCAGACCGGATTACGGACTCCTTATCCGCAGGCATCAACGGTAAAGTCATTCGGATGGTACTCGGACGCGAGAACGGCAGTTCTTATGCCGTCGATCTCGGCATGCAATACCTCTTACCCTTTGATTTTATACCCACGACGGTCGGTGCTGCAATTCAGAACATCGGACCCGGAATCTCGTTTATTGATGAAAACCAAGCAGATCCACTACCTCGGTTTCTACGCATCGGTACATCTATGAGCCTCTACCAAGATAGGTATAACCACATCCGTTTCGTCAGTGGTGTTACAGCATACGTTGATAAATTGGCAGAAGATGAAGACGAATTATTGACCGATTTAGAACGGCTTAACGCCGAAAGAGAAGAAAAACTCACGCAAGCACAGCTGCTTTCCGATCGTGGGGTCGGTATCCGGGCATTTGAATGGCGACATCTCCAAAAGAATCTCGGTTTGGAGTACTGGCTCGGTAATATCCTTGCGCTTCGCGTCGGCTATAAGATTGAACCCGGTATCAACCTACCGAATTGGACAGATTATTTTACCGGCGGTATCGGCGTGAAGATATACCTATTCAACCTCGATTTGAGTTACGGTCCCAGTTTCGGACCAAACAATCAGCGGCTTATCGAAGCGACTGGGATAGTTATCTTTTAAGAGGGGACACCAAAAGTGAAATCTAACACCCAAATTTTGATACTTGTACTGTTATTGTGTTTATCGTCTGCTGTCTGCCTCGCTTCCGATGTTTTCACCGCGCAGCCATTCGTAGCTTTTGCACTCGATTCTAAACTCGGGACCCGCTCACTTGCGAACCAATCGGCTGTCACTATGGCGGAAAGCCAAGAACTTCAACCCCGGAAATCCGCGAATGAAGCGTTCCTCTATTCGCTTGTTATCCCCGGTATGGGACAACTCTATACAGGTGCCAAGCGCGGCTATATCTACACCGCAGCAGAGGTCGGTTTCCTCACAGCCTTTTTTGTCCTGCGAAACTCGGCGGCAAACACACGCGACGACTATCGAGATGTCGTCAGAGATCATGTTATTTTTATCGGTGCTGGTTCCTTTGAAGATTGGGACCCGATTGAGGATTTTGAGCACGCTTCACAGTATGAAACATGGAACCACCCTTATGATTCTGAAGCCACCCAAAAGCGTACCGGTAAGTGGTATTGGGCAGATCTTAACCCAGACCTAAAAAATGAAAAACATACCGACCTTGAGGAGAGAGACCTCGGTTCAAAATACCGATTGGAGGCTTTTGACTTACGACAAAAAGCCAACGATACCTTTGAACGCTCAAAGTTTTTTTTAGGTTTGGCGATTTTAAACCATGTTGTGAGTGCTGTGGAAGCGCGCATCACAACCAAACGTTTCAATAGCCGATCGCAAAATCCTATCTCTCAAACACGAAACCGCACATTTGATATAGATGTCCAGACGGACAGTTCAACAGGAGCAATGACAGGCGCGCTCGTCCTGCGGAAAAGGTTTTAAAATAGCACTCACGCATTCCCTCTTAAAGTCCCCCTGATAAGGGGGATTTAGGGGGTTTAGAATACGGAAATTGCCGATATCTGTTCAATTTACGTAAGTCCTGAAAAAGGAGAAACTATGCCATTAGAGATACCACAACTTTTAGATGTGCTTGACTCGGTTACCACAATTCCTATCATCCCTTTCAAAAAAGACAAAATCGATTATACAGGACATGCTAAAAATATCGACTATTTGATGCGCAACAACTACCTTGATGAAGGACGGCAGCGCGTCATTGCAATCGCTGGAACGAGTCTAATTCACCATATCAGTGAAACCGAGCAGCTTCGCCTCATCGATAAAACCGGACAACAAATCGGCGACGACGGTATCCTCATATCCGGTATTGTCCCCAATCCTATCCGCCAAGCCGGTCAACTCATTGAAGCACAGACAGAACTCAGCAGACCCCCAGATGCCTATCTACTCATGCCACTGACCGGAGTCTCTAATCCAGAGGGTGTCTACCAGGAGTACATGGCATTCGGTGAGAAATACGGTACGGCTTGTGGCGCACGTTTTCTCTATTATTTTCGTCAGAAGCGCGACCTATCCGCAGTCATCCGCCTCTTAAACGACTCACCACATTTCATCGGTGTGAAGATCGGAACGGGTGAGGAAGATGTCGAGCCACTCGTTGAAGGTGTCGGTGATAGCGGGATTGTGATGTGGGGGATCGGGGACAGGTGCACGCGACCCGCACAATTAGGTGCGAAAGGCCACACCTCCGGCATAGCTGTCGCGTTCGCACGCGCTTCAGACGAGATTAACAACGCACAACGCCGTGGCGATTACGAAACCTCCGCACAGATTGAAGCCGACATCGCACCACTTGAAGAGATCCGTTTCATGAACGAGCGGGTCTATAACTATTCTGCTGTCGTTGAGGCGATGATCTTAAGCGGTTTCGACGATATTGCCGCGGGAACCGGTGGTCCCTTTAATCCACGCGTCCCAGCAGAAATCCAAAAACAACTCCGCGGAATAGCACAAGACTTAAAGCGATACCATTAGTAGGAGCGAGCTCCGCTCGCGACCCAGTAGGTCCGGTAGGTTCGGTTTTTGCGGCGTACACGCCCAGATGCGATCTGCATCGCAACCGAACCGGATTTACACGAAAACCTTGAAGACTTCAAAAACCTCTTCAGTCGCGTAGCGACGGCATGTCTATAGCAGTGTGCCGTCAGAAAACCCAAGCCCCATAGGGGCGGCATTTGTAGAGACTTCCCAATGTCTTATGATTCTTTAGCACTCCGCATTGTTACGCAAGAACTCCGCCAAGCCATTTTAGGCAGCACGATTCGACACATCGAACAGGCGAATGCACACACCTTTTCATTCAGAGTAAGTCGCGCGACTGAAACGCACTGGTTTGCCTTATCGGCACACTCGGTGCATGCCCGCGCCCATCTCATCGAAAAACCGCTACCCGGTCAAAAACAGTCCTATCTCGCAGACTTCCTCACAACACATCTCAGAGGCGGCACGATTACCGAGATTGAACAACTCGGTTGGGATCGCATCCTTAAAATAACCGTCCAACCCGTCTCTGATGAACCCATACAACCCTCCCCGAAAGCCGTTATCGCAGAGATGATGGGCAAACATAGCAACATCATTCTCATAGATGCAACCGACGACAGGATTCTGGAAAGCCTTAAACGTATTGACGAGACAATGAGCCGACACCGAGAAATTTTGCCCGGTGAGACATACACTTTGCCACCGCAACAGGGGAAAGTGGACCCGTTGACCTTAGACAAGGCAGCATTTACGGAGCTGATAGGTGAGCAAGCGGAAGTGAGTTGGAAACAAATCTTTAACAACATTGACGGTTTCAGTCCGACACTCGCGAAAGAGGTCGTCGCACGCGCAGCTGAAACAGAACTCTGGGATGCCTATCAGCAGGTTATCACCTATTTCGATCCGAAACACGCTTCACCACAACTCTTCATGGACGGCGACGATCCAATCGCAGTATCGTCCCTACCGCTGCAGCAATTTCCGAACGCCACCTCTCAAGTATTTGACACAATGAGCACTGCGTTCTGTGCCTACTACGATGCCATCACCTTAAAGGAGAGCCTCGCTTCGGAACGCCGGACGCTGACGCAAGCATTAAAGAAACAGAGGGGGATACTCCGCCGAAAAGCGAAAGCACTGCAAACCGATTTGGATCGCGCAGAAAAAGCCGATGATTATCGCATTCAAGGTGAATTAATCCTCGCCAACCTACACACGATTACCCGCGGACAGGAACAGGTAGAACTCCAGAACTACTATAGTCCTGAACTCGAAAAAATGTTGATACCGCTCAATCCAGAGCAGACCCCTTCCGACAACGCTCAGGCTTATTTTAAGAAATACACAAAGGCGAAGCGCGGACGTTCGCATATCCAGCAGCTCATCTCAGACTTGGATGCAGATCAGGAGACGCTCCAACTTTATACTTCTAAGTTGGAATCCGCTGACACTTTAGAAGCACTGCAGCGGCTTCGCGCTGAGTTTGTCGAGAACGGCTATCTCAAAGCACCACAGCGTGGAAAGCAGAAGCAGGAGGTCGGCGAAGGTCCATTCCGCAGATACACCTCTACCAACGGTTTCCAGATGTATGTTGGCAAAAACAGCCAGTCAAACGATCTGCTCCTACGTCAGATTGCCAAACCGCATGATATGTGGCTCCATACCAAACAGATCCACGGTTCGCATGTCATCATCCGTAACCCAGAGAACCGACCAGACATCCCGATGCCGACCTTATTGCAAGCCGCACAACTCGCCGCCTACTACAGCAAAGCGCATCACGCGAGTAACGTTCCTGTTGACTATACATGGGCGCGTTATGTCGTGAAACGCAAAGGCAACGTCGCAGGCTACGTGCATTACACCCGCGAAAAAACCCTATACGTCGAACCCGCCGTCCCCTCATCAAAAAAATAAAAATCTTGTTTTCTGTTAGGATTATGCTATGATTAACCCAAGTTGCTACTAACAAATTTTGATGTTTTTGCTTGGGTATTTCTGCGTATTTCAACGAAGGGGCTGGGGCTTAGGCATTTTCCTCACGCCGTATGAAGTTTAATAAAATATTTGGGTAATTCTATGTTCCTTCAAACCCGGTAGGTGCGATTTCCTAACCGCACCGGACATCGGAAAAAATTACCCGATTAAATTCTTAATCCTCATACGAGGTGCAGCTTCTTGAATATCCGATTTTCTATAGACATAGCACCCCTACGGGGTGAGGAAAGTTTTGAAAACTCATTCAAACGTCTATAATATGTTAGGTAGCAATTTGGGTTAACTTTATGAGCAATAAGGCAATTTTACATGACCGATTTGAGAAATACTATCGCACACATCCTTGAACACAAGCAACACTTAGCAGAAGCCAACGAAGCAACCACTCAACAATATGTCGTTTTACCAATTCTGCGTGCCTTGGGATGGGACGATACCAATTTAGCGTCTATGGAAGTTTTGCCTGAATACAAGGTTGAAAGTAGGAGAGCCGATTATGCCTTACACATCAAACACAATCAGAATCCAGTAGTGCTGGTTGAGTGTAAAAAGTGGGATCAGCCAATCGGAAAGAGCGAAGAGCAAATCTGCTTTTACGCCTATAGCGGAAATGTCCCACTTGCGATAATTACAAACGGTAAACGCTGGCGATTTTACCTTGAAACATATCACAACTTTTCCCAGTCCTTGAATTCGCTTATAAAAAACATACCGGCAATTGATTCTGATTTGCACTTACCGCGAACGCCTCCCATCATAACCTACCAAAATTTGTCTTTGCTTTACATTTGCGATCTGCATTCTAACCTCGCCAACTGGCTGCTGACTGCTGATAAATTATAGTGAAGCCCATACATAAGCGGACATCTTTGTAGCATAAACTGTTAGTTTGTGCCAGTCTGAATGCCTGTTATAGGTATTCAGACTGTTTGAGAGAGCACAATTAACTATAGGTTTTACTATAATAGCAAATTTGCCGACTGCTGACCGCTAACCGCTGACGGCTGACATAAAAAATTGACTTTACCGAGCGTGTATGCTATAATTATGGAAGCGATTTACGGTCGTAACACTTTTTAGGGCTCAATATAACAACACTCAAATGAATACAGGAGGAAGTCAATGCCAGCAAAACAAATTATCTTTGACGAAGAAGCAAGGGTAGCACTCAAACGCGGCGCTGATACGCTCGCGGAAGCCGTGAAGGTTACCCTTGGTCCACGCGGCAGAAATGTAGTCATCCAAAAATCTTTCGGGGCACCCTTAGTAACGTGTGATGGTGTCACCGTCGCAAAAGAAATTGAACTCCCGGACCCCTACGAAAATATGGGTGCCCAACTGCTCAAATCCATCGCAACGAAAACAAACGACATCGCTGGTGATGGAACAACCACGGCTACGCTGTTAGGGCAGGAAATTCTTCATGAAGGTCTCAAAAACGTCACCGCCGGTGCCGACCCGATGCAGTTGAAAATCGGTATAGATAAGGCTGTAAGTACCGTTATTGATGCGATTTCCACACAAAGTCGTGCTGTGAATACGCATGAAGAAATTCTACAAGTCGCCTCAATCGCTGCGAATGACCCAGCGAACGATAGCAACATCGGTACGATTGTGGCTGAATCCATTGAGAAAGTTGGAAATGACGGTGCCATCACGATTGAGGAAGGCAAAACCTCAGAGACTATAGTTGACCTCGTCGAGGGGATGCAGTTTGATCGCGGTTTCTTATCACCGAATTTCGTAACGGACGAACAAGCACAAGTCGTCGAATTTGAGAACCCATTTGTTCTCATTAACACCGAAAAGATTACCACAGTAATGGACCTCGCACCTATTCTGGAAAAGGCGGTGCAACTTGCGCGACCCCTGTTCATTATCGCTGAAGATGTAGAAGGCGAAGCACTTTCGGCGTTGGTCGTCAATAAACTCCGCGGCGTACTTCAGGTTGCCGCAGTAAAAGCACCGGGCTTCGGTGATGGACGCAAAGAGATTTTAGAAGACATCGCAACACTAACCGGTGGACAAGTCATTTCCGAAGAGACAGGTATCCGCTTGGAAAACGTTGTTATCGGTATGCTCGGCACTGCCCGACGCGTCGTCGTTGACAAGGATAACACAACAATCGTCGGCGGCAGTGGTGCAAAAGAGAATGTGGAGGGAAGAGTCGCGCAGATCCGCAACCAAATAGAGGATACGACTTCCGAGTATGATCGGGAAAAATTGGAAGAACGTCTCGCGAAACTTGCAGGGGGTGTTGCTGTCGTCAACGTTGGTGCCGCTACAGAAATCGAAATGAAAGAGAAAAAGGCTCGATTTGAAGATGCGCTTGCTGCAACGCGCGCCGCTATTGAAGAAGGAATTGTCCCCGGCGGTGGTATCGCACTACTCCGAGCTGTAGCCGCACTCGATAGTTTAGAATTGGAAGGCGACCAAGAGACCGGATGCAATATTATCCGCCGCAGCTTGCTTTCACCTGTCCGGGCTATTGCCGAGAATGCTGGAGCGGAAGGTTCCGTGGTCGTTGCTAAAGTACAAGAAGGCGAAGGGAATTTCGGATTTAACGCCGCTACCGCTGAATATGGCGACATGCTTGCGGAAGGGGTCGTTGACCCGACGAAAGTTGTCCGTTCCGCACTACAGAACGCATCAAGCATCGCAGGTTTATTGTTAACGACTGAAACACTTATTACGGAGATTGAGGAACCACCGGATATGGCTGCTGCTGCAGCGGATCCGCATGCTGGGCACTTCCATTAAACCTATTTCTAAGGTGCGCGCTTATAAGAATACCATATCACGATTCTTGTAAGCGCGCCACCCAACACTTCTACACTAAATTCCCCTATTATTTTCACACACTCGGTATCTGATACCGCGGCTCCATCCCGCTATCCCAATCACAATCAAGACAAAACATCACATTCGCTGCCAAATATTGGATGTTTTCACCTTGGCATTCTGGACACACCTTCACAGGCTTCTCTACTTCGCCGCCTACAGTGTTTTGGAAAATGTCCAGGTAGTACACCTTCAGTTCACCGGGATAGCGGTGCCCCATAGAACAACGAATCTGCTGCGAACCGTCGCTTTCAAAGCGATCCATAGTTTCCCGAAGGAACGTCAGGCGACGGTGACAGATTGGACACGAATTCGGACTCAACTCCTTCAGAACAACAAGGTCTGTATTTTCTTGTTGGATGGAAACTGTCAAGGCGAGATGATGTGCAAGCTGCAAATGCGAGATGCCTTCGTAACCAAGCGTTTCAGCAAGCTCCGAGACAACTTGGGCATAACTCTGCGGACTCAACACCACCTCTGTAGGGATCATGGTTCCACCCTTTAAACTTGACAGAAGTCGATAGATACGTTCCAGAATGGGCAGTCACCCCCTATCTTTTCCTGACGAAAAACGAATTAGACCCGCTAATTCTCAGACGCTTCAGAATTCGATGACCGTTCATTCGACCGCGCAAGCGGCGATGAAGAGACACCTCTTTGAGACCGATACGCGTCGGCAGGTTGATTCCGTATCAGCATTAGATCGTCTCCGTCACGTTCAATACAATCACCCTGCATGAGTGTGACTTCCAATTTCCGCATACTCGTTATAAAGTTGACGATGACGCGAGCAGATGCTTCCAATTTAATACGCCAACCCGTCGCTGTTTTCGTCCGTGTGAACCGATCACTAATATCAAGCGATTGCAGTTGTGCAGCGCTAATGACAACACCGCTTGATGCCGTCGTCTGCTCTTGAGTTTCAACTACATTTTCGTTCTCATTTTGTTCTGCCATGCTTTGCTCCGCTTCTGTGGCAATTTATTTTAAACATATTTTAACATAGTAAATCACGAATTGTCAAACTTATTTCAGTGGTATTCAGTTGTCGGTTATCAGTTTTCAGTAAAGAGGGTTATGATAATTCTAACATCTCTTACTGAAAACTGACGACTGAAAGGATTTTTTGAAAAAAATCCGTACTGAAAACTATTTCCTCTAATAACTAAATTCCCTTTGACATCTATCCCCTAATTAGACTATAATATGTTGCAGAGAGGATTAGAATAGATATGCGATTTACCTATTTTTTGCCCGGATGGGCAGTTGTACTCGGTATTGGCATCGTCATCGGCGTAACCGTATTTGTTTACCTGCGGATGACACAGCCTATCCAGCCGAGGTATCGATTTTTACTCATCGCAATGCGGGTCTCTGCAGCGTCGATCCTACTCTGCTGTCTCTTAGCACCCGTCATCATCGAAAAAAAGGACATCACACCGCCAACGCATCTCTCCGTTTTAGTGGATACATCGAAAAGTATGAACCTCGTTGATGCTTCTATGAGTGAAACATCTATATCTCGCCTGAGTCGAGTGAACCAGTTGCTGTTCAATGGGCAAAAGCGATTCCTACAGGCTTTACGCGACCAATTCGAGGTGCATCTCTATCCTTTTGATACAGGACTTCATCAAAGCACACCGTTACCACAAGACCTTGATGCCGAAGCACTTCCTGAGTTTGAACCGAACGGAGCACTCACCGATATTCGGGCAGCTATAGGCGAAGCCGCAGCAGCCTGGAAGGGCCAAAACACTGCAGGGATTCTGCTTATTACCGATGGCGGACATAACTCTGGACAGTTTCCTTTAGAAGATGTTACCGCATTGAATGTGCCTGTCTATGCAATAGGGGTCGGTTCTGTAGAACCCCCAAAGGACATTCAGATCCAACACATTGATTACACACCCATTGCCTATACAAACCATGAGAGCATCATCCGCCTAACGGTTGTACAAACAGGATATACCGGTAAAACGACACGACTCTCTTTGCGGGAGACGACGCGTAAAACCCTTGTAGATACTGCAACACTAACTTTTAACCAGTCCCAGAACGCAACACCGGCAAGTGCCACCACAAAACAGGTCGTTGAATTGAAATTGACACCGCAGGTTGAAGGAAACTTTCAATATACCGTCGAACTTCCGGTGCTTGATGGCGAGCTGACAGAGGCAAACAATCAAAAGACGTTTTCCGTGAAAGTTGTGAAAGCGAAACTTAACGTTTTCTATCTTGAAGGCAGACCCAGATGGGAGTACACATATCTAAAACGTACCCTCCAACGAGATCCTGATATCGACGCTACTTGTGCAATCTTACTAAAGAACAAATCGAAACGGTTTCCACCCACTGGTAGTGTGCTCAGTCGCTTAGATGGGTATTACCCACAAACAACGCCGACATCGGAAACCCCGAGATTCCCTGAAACACGGACGCAGCTTTCCGAATACGATGTATTGATTTTAGGAGACTTAGGGGAGGAACATCTTACCACTACACAGCAACGCGCAATTGTTGATTTCGTGGAAGTACAAGGAAAACCCGTTATCTTTCTCCCGTCTCGCAGAATGCTCGGTATAAATGGACTCCGAAATACGGAATTGGCGCAGCTTTTACCGATTCAGATTCCCAGCAACGGCTGTCGTAGACACGATACTGAGTTTATTGTACAACCGACACCATCCGGTATGTTTCACCCAATGTTACAACTTATGGACGCACAACAGACTCAAACTTCGACTTTAGCAAGCAATAACGCAGCAGCGTGGCGAAACATGCCAGCACTGTCTCGATCTTTTAGTGGGTTTCGCCTCAGAGGCGGCGCAACCTCTCTTATGGAAACCGGGAAAGGGGAGCCTATCCTGATTCTGCAGAGAACTGGCTTAGGCAAAAGCCTATTGATTACAGCGGAAGGACTCTGGAATTGGGATTTCGGGGTCAATACTTTTAAAGATACCAGTTATCAAAACCTCTATTCACGCTTCTGGGCACAGGTGCTGCGATGGATGGCAACGAACACCGATGACGAGAAATTGCACCTTACCGCAGATGCCGACAGTTATGCCATAGGCGACACAGCGACGATTACGGCATATCTATATTCTGAAGCCTACCGCGCAACACAGACAGATGCAACCGTTCAATTTGAAGTTGTGCCACCTGAAGGCGCAACCTTCCAACTCCAGATCCGCGGTATCACTGAGACCGCTACTGACACCGGAAATCTCTATAGCACCCAATTTTCATTGTTACAGAATGGCACTTACCGTATCCGAGCAACCGCGAGAACCGCGAATCAGACGTTGGGCGAAGATCAAATTGATATTCATGTTCATCCGCAACTCGCTGAATTGGAGGCACCGCAACTCAACGAAGATCTTTTGAAGAAACTCGCATCGGAAACCAATGGTGCCTATTTCGCAATAGCGGATGCTGAAGCATTACCCGAAAACGTTGCAAAGGTCCAAAATTCAGTCTTTGTTGATGCTGAGCGGGAACTCTGGAGCCATCCGTTGATTCTCATTATGGTCGTCGGATTGTTAGGCACAGAGTGGTTTTTGCGTAAACGGATTGGGCTGACTTAGTGGAAAGTGTACTATGACACGATTCATACGATTCATACGACGCAACCCTTTTTTAATCTGCTGCCTCCTATTTTGCACCGCAGTAGGGCTGCATATCCGACAAAGGGTGATCGCTTCTATAATTCCAATGACGATCGCGCAGGTTCATTATAGCGGCGGCGGCGATTGGTATGGAGACGCAACTGTTATTAAAAATTGGCTCAGACTCCTCCGAACGCGAACGGATATTGAGACCGCTAAAGAGCGCGTAATCCTGAAACTAACGGATCATACGCTTTACCAGTATCCGATGCTATACCTTGTCGGACACGGAAATATTCAACTGACCGAAGCTGAGGTTGAGGCATTACGGGACTATCTAATGAACGGCGGATTTCTGTTCGCGAATGATGATTACGGACTTGACGAGAGTTTTAGACGTGAAATGCAAAGGGTATTTCCCGAACAAGAATTGCAACCGATACCCAATACACATCTAATTTACCGTTGTTTCTATGAACTGAAAGGGTTACCGAAAATTCATAAACACGATGGCGAGCCAGCACAAGGATTTGGGCTCTTTCACGATGGACGAATGGTTGTTTACTACGTTTACAGTTCCGATATCGGCGATGGACTTGAAGATGCCGATGTACACCCAGCGGATACACCACACGTACGGGAACTCGCCGCAAAAATGGCGGTTAATATTGCTGTGTATGCCCTAACACATTAAAAGAGGAGTTATCAGTTATCAGTTTGCCTCGCAGTGAGAGTTAAAGAGGGTTTTTGAATGAACAACATCTTCTTTGAAACCTCTATCATTTCTGAAAGGTAATAGTTTGCAAGAGGGGGTTCGGCAATCAAAAGTCAAACTGAAGACTGACAACTGAAGACTGACAACTATTATACCATGAACAGACAAAACGTAAATCAGGCACACGAAAACCTAATTGCTCGGTTGCATGCCGTCCGGCGGCAATGGTGGTGGCTCACTTTCTCCGAAGGCTTGCTGAAGTGCATCGGTATGCTGGCACTCGTCACGGTGGGCGCGCTCGTCATTCTCAACGTCAGCTTCCAAATAGGACAGGCACCCTTCTTACGCTGGGTACGTATCGGGATTCTTTTACTATCAATTGCCGTTGTTATCTACATAGTGATCCGTTCGCTTATGATACCGCTCAGCAAAAGACTCACAGACGTTGCAGTCGCCTCACGCCTTGAATTGACGCAAGGACAGAGTGAACTCGCATCCGAAAACCGGATTCTCAGTGCCGTACAACTTTGGAAGAACTTGACAGATAATCGACTCGGATATGCCCCAGAATTTATTGAACATCTCATTATCCAGACCGATCAAGATATGAAACACATTCAACGGAAACAGGTGTTTCAAACCGAATTTCGGAAAATTAAACGGAACGCAGGTGTCGCTGTCGCTGGTGTAGGACTCCTGCTTATCACCCATCTTCTCTTACCCAACGCCTTCAACGGTTTTGCTGCGACTTTCCAGACTTTGCCACAGACACTGCCAGACAGCCAAGGAAATCTAAAAAAAGCCATTCAGATTACGGAAATCCAACCCGGTAACACCCAAGTTGAACGCGGCACCGATGTTAACGTCGCCGCTAAAGTGAGTGGACACATCGGCGCACCTGTCACATTTTACTACCGCATCGGAGACAGTAATACGCACGCCCCAGCAGTAGAATGGCAATCAATGCCAATGCGCCGCGCAAGTGATCAACAAACGCCAAACACTAACCTGTCTTACCATCTGACGCTCGAAAATGTTACCCGTCCACTACAATACTATATTTCTGTTGAAGAGATAGCATCGGCACAGTATCAAGTGACGATCAGCGACGAACCAATTGTCACCCAATTCCAATATCGGTTGAACTACCCTGCCTACACGCGCCTGCAATCCCAGACGTTTCCAGCAAACACGGGCGACATACAGACGCTCTTCGGAACCGAGATCGTATTTACTGGCGAAAGTAACAAACCTCTTAAGGAAGCATCCCTCACATTTGAAGAATCCGATGATGTCACATTGGAGATTACAGCGCGCCACCTACTGGAAACCGCGCCGCAGCCGAACGTAGACGGACCGCTACCAGAAACAAATCCTATCCTTCAGACAATGCGAGGCAGCTTTATTGCGCAGCAGAGTGGAAACTACCATATCCAAATTACCGATGTTGAGGGTTTTACAAATCGCGAGCCTATTAACTATACGCTTACCGTCTTCAAAGATGCCGCACCTGATGTCAATATCGTTTCACCGGCGCGGGACACCGTTTTGGATAATGCTATGTTAGTAGATTTAAAGGTGGAGGCAACAGATGATTATGGCATACAAGCACTTCAACTGGTATATCGTATTGAGGCGGAGGGTGCCGAAGAGGTAAACGTCCCCTTAAAACGGTGGGGTGTGGAGGACGCGCCAATACGCAGATCGGTCTCTGTCGCATACAGATGGGATGTCGATCGGATCGGCATTTTTCCGGGTGAAGTCCTTGCCTATTACGTCCAAGCCTTGGATAACGACGATGTCTCAGGTCCGAATATCGGTAAATCGCCTACCTATACACTCCGCTTCCCGTCGCTCTCCGAATTGTACGATTCAGTCGCGACCGAACAGGAAACGGAGCAGCAAGGTCTTGAAGATCTCGTTGATGAACAAGCAGACGCAACCGGTTTGATTGACACCCTCCTCGGTAAAATCAGGAAGAGCCAAGAACTCTCTTTCAACGATGAAAACCTGATGCAACAGGTGCTTGAAAACCAGAAACAGATTGAACAGGCCGCAAAGCAGTTAGTCGAAGATATGCAGCAGACAGCGGAGGATATGGAACAAAAGCAACTCTTTGACGCTGAAACAATACAGAAGTATCAGGAATTGCAAGAACTCATGGAGCAGGCACTCTCCGAGGAACATAAAGAGATTTTGCAGAAGCTCTCTGAGGCATTAGCGAAGCAGCAGGTCAGTGAACAGGAGCAATCAATGATGGAGGCGAACCTCAGCCAAGAGCAGTTTTTACAGCAGTTGGAACGCGCCAAATCCCTCTATGAACAGATTCTCCTTCAACAGGACCTCGAAGCAGCCGCTAAACAGGCGCAGGCACTTGCTGAACAGCAGAAGGAACTCATGGATACCTTGGAGACATCATCCGAATCCGCACCCGCAAACGAACTCGCACAAAAAGAGGATCTCGTCGGTGAGGAATTCGGTAAACTCAGCGAAAAATTAGATGAACTCGGCACGGAGATGGGTGAACTCGCGGAGAATAAGGAGAACGCGCCACCACAGATTGAACGACTCGCAGATGAAATCAAACGCCTCAACCAGTTTACTAAGGATCACAACCTTCCTGAAGACCTTCAAACGACCAGTGAGAACCTCCGAAGCGGGCAGAACAGAGAGGCACTCGAATCTGGTAGAGAAGCGGAACAGACGTTGACAGAACTCGCACAAGGCTTGGATAATGCTTTGGAATTTATGGAAGGCGCGAACACTAACGAAGCCTTGACTGCTATGCAAGAAGCCGTTAAAAGCGGGCTTCACCTCTCGCACCTTCATGAGGAAGTACTTTCCAAAACAAATGATCTCATCATTGCTGGGCAGACAACGGCTTATATTACGAATGAGATTTTACAATTGCAAAATCTCGCAGCCGATGAACTCAGCACCGCAGAAGGAATCGCGCAACTTGCCAATAAACTTTGGGAACTCGGCAACCGACAAATGGAAGTCCCCCCCAAGGTTGTGTGGCATCTGAATGCTTCAAAAGACGCGCTTTCCCGTGCTGCACGTGCTTTGGAGGACAGACAACCCAGCCTCGCTATGCCAATTCAGAGAACCGCACTTGCCGATCTGAATCAGGCGATCTTTGAGCTCCTTGACGCAATGGCACAGATGAACCAACAGATGGGTGCCAGCGGTATGGAAAATATGTTGGAGCAGCTCCAACAACTTGCCCAAAGTCAGGAGCAGTTGAACCAAATGGCACAAAATCTGAGCCAACAGATGCGAGAGCAAGGGCAAACCCCAGGATTTGAACAGATGATGCGTCAACTCGCTGCCCAACAGCAGTTGATTCGGGAAGCAACCGAACGCCTCGCCGAGCGCGCAGAACAGATGGCACAAATGTTGGGAAGTCTCGAAGATGTCGCTGGAGAGATGACAGAAGTTGAGCGGTCACTCCAACAAGGTGAACTCGATGAACAGGTACTCAATAGACAGGAACAAATTTTGACGCGGATGCTTGATAGTTTAAAATCGTTGCAGAAACGGGATGTCGGTAAACAACGCAAAGCAGAGGTGGCGGAAAAGCCTGAAACGCCTGTGCAGGAAGTACCACCTTTACATCCTGAACTCCTCGAAATTGTTCAGAAGTTAGAAGCCACACCGCATGCTAAAGAACTTGAGGATATTCCGTTCCAGTACCGAGAACAACTGCGACGCTATTTTAAAGCACTTTCGCAGAAAACACAGTAATTACAGCGTGGTGAAAAAATTCATGAACCGTAGAAATTTTTTGATTAACGGAAGCACCGCATTGGCAGGAATGTTTCTCGTTAACTGTCCCACACGACTCTATGCGGACAACCATGAATTCCATGTTAATAAGCGTATAAACGAAAAGGAAAAAGATATGAAGACAGCAGTTAGTATCGTTGACGATGCATTTTACATTAACGGAGAAATTACCTACCCAGGGCGTTTCTACCAAGATAATAAGATCGAAGGATTGCTCATCAACACCCGCATGGTGCAAGGCATCTTCGATGACCGAAATCCAGAGACTATTCATCTTTGGGAATACCCAGACACTGGAGAATGGGACCCCGAACGCAATACCCGCGAATTTTTAGCAGCGATGCCGACATGGCGCGCACACGGGGTCTTGGCGTTCACGATCAACCTCCAAGGCGGGAGCCCCGAAGGCTACTCCAAAGCACAGCCGTGGCACAACTCCGGTATAGAAGCCAATGGGAGTCTCAACTCGGATTATCTATCGCGCCTTGAACGCATTATTGATTTCGCCGACGATCTCGGCATGGTTGTCATTCTCGGTTATTTCTATTTCGGGCAGGATCAGCGAGTTCAGGACGAAAACGCTGTCAAAAGTGCTGTTGACAACGCAACCGGTTGGCTCTTCGACAAAGGGTATACCAACGTTATTATTGAAGTGAACAACGAATGCAATGTCAGAGCGTATACCCATGAAATACTAAAGCCACAACGCGTGCATGAATTGATTGAGCGGGTGAAAGCGATAACCCATAACGGTAACAGATTCCTCGTTGGAACCAGTTACGGTGGCGGCGCGGTGCCACTCGAAAACGTTGTCCGCGCATCCGATTTCCTGCTTGTCCACGGGAACGGTGTCAAGGATCCGAATCGTATCATTGAAATGGTCCAACAGACCCGTGAAGTACCGGGTTACCGTCCGATGCCGATCCTTTTCAATGAGGACGATCATTTCGATTTCGATAAACCTTTGAACAACTTCGTCGCGGCTGTCAGCCAATACGCATCATGGGGATACTTTGACCCTGGCGAAAACGATTATGATAACGGTTACCAATCCGTACCCGTGCAATGGCAGATCAACACACCCCGCAAACGTGCCTTTTTCGAGAAGGCTCGCGACATTACAGGCTACTCCATTTAATAACATCAGAAACCGAGCCTGAAACGAAGTGAAAGGGTTTTTGCTTGGGCGTTTCTTCAATTCTACGTAGAGGATCGTCAATATTCAAACTCATCTGAACGAACCGCAAGGAAAATTAAAATATGCCACAAATTGACCCGACCTATTTTGCCATTGTTATCGCTGTCGCTATCCTGTTAGCGACAAGCGTCAGGATTCTCAAAGAATACGAGCGCGCCGTTATCTTTCGGCTCGGACGCTTGACGGGGACTCGCGGTCCCGGTCTCGTGTTTATGATACCCTTCTGGATTGAGCGGATGCAACGCGTCAGCCTACGTCTCGTTGTTAACGATGTCACCCCGCAGGATGTGATTACAAAAGATAATGTTTCCGTGAGCGTCAACGCCGTGCTTAACTTCAGAATAACCGAAGCAGACAAGGCTGTTATTGAAGTCGAAGACTTCGGTTTTGCAATTTCTCAAATCGCGCAGACAACCCTCCGGAGTGTGCTCGGACGTGCTGAACTCGACGATCTGCTCTCTGAACGCGAGAAACTGAATCAGGACTTGGAGGATATCGTCAAAAAACATTGTGAACCGTGGGGTATTGAGGTACTGGCGATGGAGATCAAGGACGTAGACCTCCCTGTTGAGATGCAACGCGCGATGGCGCAGCAAGCGGAAGCGGAACGCGAACGCCGCGCCAAAGTCATACACGCTGAAGGTGAATTTGAATCCGCACAAGTGTTAACCGATGCAGCGGACATCCTCAGCAAAACCCCGACTGCGGTACAACTCCGATTCCTGCAGGCATTGGTAGAAGTCAGCGCAGAGAAAAACTCGACCATCGTTTTCCCAATCCCAATAGATCTCCTCAGTCCATTCCTCGAAAAGCTGAAAGATTAGAAAGCAACTGACCTGTTCCGTTTCCGCGCTGGCGGGGTTTCTAACCCCGCCTACTTTGCATTCTTGTTGTTGGAGAAAGAACATGTCTACACATCAATCAACAAAATACGGAGAGTTTTTTACACTATTCGGAGGAATTATTGCCGTTGGCTGCTTCTTCTTGCCGTGGACCGGCATTTCGTTCGCTTATAGGCATTTCGTAACCCCACCGTTCAATTCAATTTCCTCTCTAATTGCAATTGCTTTCATTGCGAGTGTTGTGATTATCAGTATAAGCTATTACACGTTAAACCGACAGACACCTTGGAAATCCAGAATACCTATCCTCATTAGTAGCGGCATTGGATTAGGTATTCTTTTAAATTTTAAATTTATATATATAATGCAGATAGATCAGACTGGTATTAACTATGTTGGTTTTTGGAATACATCGTCCAGTGGGCTTGGTTTTTGGGGTACAGTTAGCGGGTTTGCTATTGCTGCTGCTGGAGCACTCTTAATACGGGCAGAAGAAGCGAAAGAACAATCTAAAGTTTCAGTAAAAGAAAGACAACTTGGATCCATAGTTCTTGCTGGCGGTATTGTTGCACTTTTATGTTTTTTCGTGCCATGGGAGAGTGTCGGTAGTCTCAGTACTTGGTCTGGCTTTAAGCTTGTAAGCATGCAACCCTCCCTGGCAATTGTTTTCGCAGCGAGTATTATCATCATTGTGGGAAGTTTCTACATGCTGATACGCGAAACTTGGAAATTGAGAGTCCCGGTTCTTGTGAGTATCGGTATCGGAGTTGGTATCCTTTTTGTCTATTATATTGCTTTTTATTTTAATCAAATTTTTCACGCAAATATCTCAGGAGAAATGGAGATAATTAGACGTTCTATCAAATTCGGTTCATGCGGAACAGTTCTTGGATTTGTCGTTGCTGCGGTTGGGATGTTCTGCAGTTGGGATGTTTTTGATCAAGAAAATAATAAAGATGTGCAGGTGGAAGTTTCCGAGCCGTGAAAAACATTCGATTAACATTGCCAATCGAGAAAAATCATGAACACGCATCAAGCAAACCGATACACTCAGCTCATCACACCCCTCGGCGGAATTATTGCCCTTATCTGTTTCTTCTTGCCGTGGATGGAACTGGTTCGGACTACTACGACTATTTCAGGTTTTACTTGGATCAAGTCCAGTCCTCTCATCGGAGTCGCTTTGATCGCGAATCTTGCAATCGTCGGTTTGAGTTTCTACATGATAATCCGCAACACATCTTGGAGATCCAAGGTGCTAATTTTTATTATCAGTGGCATTGGAATTGCAGTCCTTTTGCAAGTGTCTCTTGGTTTGAAAAAATTGGCACAGATGATTGAAATCACCGATGAATTTGGTTTATGGGGTACAATTATTGGATTTGCTATTGCTGCGGTTGGGGTGTTCTTAACCAGAGCAGAAGAAGTAGAAGAACGGTCTGAAATGTTTGTCGACGAACGATACGCATGGTTTATCGCACACGTCGCTGGGATCGGCGCACTCGCCTGCTTTTTTATACCCTGGAAAGGAATCGGTAGTGTGAGTGCTGTTTCAGGTTTCGACATCGCGAAGTGGAATCCGCTCATTACAACCGCTTTAATTGCGAGTGTCGCAATTGTTGTCGTGAATCTCTACATGCTAAACCGGTGGACGCTTTGGAAATCAAAGGTACCTGTTCTCGCCAGCAGCGGCATTGGTTTTGGTGCTATTTTTTGTTACTATATTGATTATTTTATTGCGCTAAATACGCTAAGAAAAACTGGAACAGAAATAGGGACAGATACACTTAGATTTGGCTTGTGGGGGACACTTATTGGATTTATCGTTACTGCGGTTGGAATGCTCTTAATCAGCACGAAAAATACAGAAAAACAGGTGAAGGTCCCTACCGAGTCTGGGTAACAGGACGGGCATTGGCTGCACCTTGATCTGTTCTGGAGGTGTGGCACGCCGAATTGGTGTCTTGAATCCACTGCTGTCGACGAATGTCGGTTCGCAGATGCGGATTTAGTCTTTGTTAGCATGACGTATAGCCTGTCCGGCGACTATACACAGCCCACCAATAACCACTACAAGTGTAAAAAAAGCGACCCATTCCATTACAAGTCCTCCAATTTATCGATTTTTCGATAAGCTACACTATTGATCCAAATAATTATAGTTATGATCAGCAGTACCGCTGCTGCGCCCCCTATGGTGAGAGCACGATTGGCTTTTCCATAATTTTGAATCACCCAAGCCGCCAGAGAAATAGCAGTCGCAATCAAGATAGCAAAGATTACCTTTAACCAACCGATTTCCTCCTTCAGTTTGTCAATGTGTGCCATCAAAAAACTACCTCTGGTGAGAATACGGTTCCTAATAGACCGGTGGCAGACATACGCTGTTAAACATCCTTGGAGATATAAATGAAATCTGCTACCAATCCTCATCAAAGAACGGCGTACTCGGATAACTGTAGACGTTGCCTTCGTAATTCTTGAGTTGAATCTCATCGTCATCAAATGCCACAACCGGATCCGGAATCAACGCGATTTTTCCACCACCCCCCGGCGCATCAACGACATAATGCGGCACACCGAGTCCCGATATATGACCCCGCAACGCTGCAACAATGTCTAAACCCGTTTTCACAGCCGTCCGGAAATGATCCGTCCCGACAATAAGATCCGCTTGATAGATATAGTACGGCTTGACCCGAATACGTAACAGTCCCTTCATCAGTTCCACCATCACGTCAGGATCATCATTCACGCCTTTCAGGAGCACCGTCTGGTTACCCATCGGTATGCCAGCATCTGCGAGCATGCCACACGCCTTCTCTGTCTCAGGTGTGATTTCGCGCGGGTGGTTGAAATGCGTATTGATGTAAAACGGGTGATGCTGTTTCAAAATCGCACACAGCTCAGGTGTAATCCGTTGTGGAAGTGTCACGGGAACACGCGAACCGATCCGAATAATTTCCAAGTGTTCAATCGCTCGTAACCCACCGACGATCATATCAATTTTCTTATCCGTCAGCATGAGCGGATCGCCACCGGAGATGATAACATCACGGATTTCGGGGTGTGCTTGGATATAGGCAAGACCCATTTCGACGTTATCCTCAGAGATTGAGTGCGGGTCACCGACTTTCCGTTTGCGGGTACAGAAACGGCAATAGATGGGGCACATATAGTTAACATAAAAGAGTGCCCGGTCTGGATAGCGGTGCGTAACATTCGGCACCTCGCTATCGTCTTCCTCGTGGAGCGGATCCTCTACGCCAGTGCTAATCAATTCTCTTGGGTCAGGAACGACCTGTTTCCAAATCGCGTCCCCCGGTTCTTCTATGAGGCTGAGGTAATAAGGATTGATGCGGATCGGGAATTCTTTGTGAATGCGCCGCATCTCTTCCAAGTCAACATCGAATGCAGCGGCGAGTTTTTCCGGTGTATTGACAGTATCCCTAACAAGACGTTTCCATTCTTCCATATAGTGTCCTTCCTTTCCTTTTGGCGTAGCTTGCGAGCCAAAACTTGTTCTATAAAAGGGACGTAGCTTGCGAGCCAAAACTTGCTCTGCAAAGGTCTGCTGTTTTGCCTGTTTCTCTGCAGGCGTAACGCGATATTCGGTACCTACAAGCGATACTTCGCGCGGCATCTGTAAGATGCAGAATTAGGGGGCAGGCGTGTAGTTTTCAATCGTCACTTTTGTCATGACATCACGTTCGCGAAGTGTTTCTACAACATCCATTCCTTCTATAACTTTCCCGAATGTTGTATAGCTCCCGTCTAAATGTCCGACGCTTCTCGAATCAGAGGTAAGGCAGATGTAAAACTGGCTGCCAGCTGAGTCGGGGTCCTGTGTGCGTGCCATCGCTATGACACCTTTATCATGCGGCGGCATTTTGTCGCGAAGGTCAGGGTCTTGAAATTCACCTGGGATTGTCCATCCAGGTCCACCACTACCGCTACCGTGCGGGTCGCCGCCTTGAATAACAAAACCCGGGACATAGCGGTGAAAAGTCACGCCATCATAAAATCCGCCCTCAATCAGCTGCGCAAAATTTGCTACCGTAGCGGGGGCAGCTTCAGGATAAAGTTCTATTATAATGTTGCCTTTTTCGGTTTCTATCGTTACATTAGGCAATTGTTCGTTGTTGCATGAAATAACTGTCGCCAAAAATGCACCTACTAAGCTAAATCGCATGATTTCATTGTGAAAACTGGGGATTTTCACGAATTCCTTTTCTGTCTTTATTATATACTAAAGTTTACGCAACATCGGTTCTGTTCAAGAAATCGTAAGCGTAAATCTTATTCGGATTGTATCGTAAATCTTCGGCGAGAGTCCTTATCTGGACATAGGGCATTCTCGGCGAAATAAGAATTGATATACATTATACACTGATTTACGCCTGAAGTCAAACAAAATTTGGAGACAGGCACTTTTTGGACATCATTGAATCCTATAAATACGGGTTCTGACGATTAACACCGAACACTACCGAATTAATTTTTTATCACTCTTCCCGTCAAGACCCCATGCTTTAGCTTGCGGGATGTAAACGAGCATTGCGTTTGAAAGTTAAGATAGATTTGACATTCGCCATAGAATGTGGTGTAATTAGAGTATCAAGTTGGCAGACATAATCAGCGTTACCGCCCCCTTCCCAGTAACGGGCGGGGACCCCGGTAGCGTGTCTGCCAACCCACTGATGAGGGGTTAAAGACTTGATACTTGATAGTCCTATGAAAACCTATAAATACCCGTTGGGGAAACAATCTAATACAATTCGCATTGGCAACTTGCTTGACGATATGTGGCAGGTGCATGCGTATTTCCATAAGTGGCAGCGTCAGCGACATAAAGACGGGCTGCCGTATGCGAACTATTGTGCTATGGATAGCCATGCGAAAGAGTTGAAACGCACCACACACCCGCATTGGAAGGCCTTGCCAAGTCAGGCCATCCAACAAGAACTCAAACGTATTGATAAGGCATACGATCGTTTTTTCAAAAAACTCGGTGGTAGACCGAAAATCAAACCGAGACACAAGTTTAAGTCTATGACCTATCCGGGTCAAGCGGGGTGGTCTCTGAAAAATAATCGTATCACCTTGACTTTCCGTAAATGGAATCCTAAAACATGCAAATGGCAGTTTGATAAAGTGCCCTATACGTTTCACAAACACCGTCAGTGGCATGGGACTATCAGCTATATCACAGTCAAGCGTGATAATTGCGGGGTTTATTGGCTTTGCATAACAACAACTTATACAGATTTTAGACCGCTGCCGACAACAGGTCAAAGCGTTGGGGCAGATTTCGGTATGAAAGATGCTTACTTGACCCTTAGCACGGGTGAGAAAATACAACACCCCCAACCTTTGAAACAGTCCTTGAACAAACTTCGGTCTCTCAACAAAGAACTTTCGCGTAAAGTTAAAGGTTCAAATGGGTGGTGGCGTTGCGTGAGACATCTCGCACGTCTGTATCGGAAAATCAGCAATCAACGCAAAGACTTTCATTGGCAACTCGCCTCTAAACTGTGTAAGAAGTTTGATACGATTGCCCTTGAAACCTTGAACCTTGACGGGATGAAACGCCTGTGGGGACGCAAAGTCTCCGACCTTGCATTTTACCAGTTCGTTGAGATGTTGGCGTATAAGTGTAGTAAACATAAGCGTCATTTCAAACAAGTCGGACAATGGACTGCCACAACGAAACCTTGTAGCGATTGTGGGTATCACAACGAAAACCTAACATTGAACGACAGGCAGCGGACATGCCTCGAATGTGGTTCACACCACGATAGAGACATCAACGCTGCGATCAACATATTGCGGGCGGGGATAGCCGTTACCTAACGATATGCCTGTAGGATACTACAGGGAAATGCCCGCGGGTGGAGCGACAGTTAGACGGTGGTCTCTATGAGAAAACCGCAGTCGCTATGAAGCCGAAGCCCCTGCCTTTAGGTAGTGGGTGCTATCACCTTCATGTAACTTCGTTACTGACAGCTGATCGCTGACGGCTATTTGTTGACAACTCAATTCAACCTTGACATCATACGTTAAGATATGTTATCCTAATAATTGGAGGTGGTTGCAGTGCGGAACATCTCTACAGAGAATCAGAAGACACGCGAACTCTTAGCAACTTTGCGGTTGCTATCACCAGGAACCCATCTCAGAGAAGGTATCGATTATATCATTCAAGGTAAGACAGGTGGACTCATTGTCGTCGGCGATACACCCGAAATCTTGGATTTAATAGAAGGCGGCTTTCGGATCAATTGCCAATATACACCGGCGCGGCTGTATGAATTAGCGAAGATGGATGGGGCGATTATCCTTTCCGAGGATATGAAACGGATCGTTCGTGCCAATGTGACGCTAAGGGTAGAACCATCTATCCCCTCCAGCGAAACCGGACTCCGCCACCGATCGGCAGACAAATTCGCTAAACAGACAGAACACATTGTTCTTGCTGTGTCACAGCGTCGGAATACGCTCACCTTATATCTCAAAAACCAACACTACATCTTCCGAGAGCGTCCGGTTCTACTCTCTGGCGCAAATCAGACAATGCTCGCACTCACCCAGTACGTCAAGGCAATGCAAAATGCCGTCACTATGCTGAATTGGGCAGAATTAAGTGGGAATGTCACATTAGCGAATGTCGTCACGGCTATCCAACTGTGTGAAAGGGTTCGCCGGGCTGAGCAGGACTTGAACCTATATAGAATCGAATTAGGCACACAAGCAGAATCTATACAGCACATCCCTGAACTCACAACTGAAATTGATAACGGATTTTTGATCACTAAAGATTACTATCATGAGAGTTTACGCGATGAATCTAAAGCTGTTGAGCAAATTATCGGACTTGACGCGAACTGTCTCGCACACCAGAGTAATATTAGTGAGGCGTTGGGATACCCCGGAGATATTCGGAATACCTTTGAAATCCTTGAACCGCGCGGATACCGAATGCTGAGTCAGGTCCCTCGGATCCCTTTCAATATTGTTGAGAATATCGTTCACGAATTCAAAACATTGGATAGAATTTACACAGCCGCTATTGGTGAACTCCAAGCAATTGATGGGGTCGGAAAAACAAGAGCATCTACAATCAAGGATACACTCTCGCAGATGAAAACCACTACGGCGCAACCCCATGCGCTTGCTTTATCAGTGCTTGAATAGGAGAAACATATCACGATAATCGTGTTTTTTATAAGTGAAATTAAACTGAACGCAAAATAAAAAGAATTGGAAGGAGCTACAAAATGAAACAATTCATCGTTTTACCGCGAAAGAATAATTTCGCATTGAGTAGAATTTTGATTGTCGCGATGCTTCTCGCCTCTTTGGCTTTAGCAGGTTGTGGTGGAAAACTCGGAAAAATTGAGCCATCTGTAGTTGACACGGCAATCGCGGACGCGGAAGCAGCCATCGCAGCAGCGCAGGACGTTGATGCCGCATCGCTTGCACCTGATGCATTTCAAGCCGCTACATCCAACCTTGAAGCGGCAAAAACGGCACTCACCGAGAAGAAAGGTAACGACGCACTCCGTCTCGCATACCAAGCGACCACTGATGCCAAGCTCGCACATAGGCACGCCATCAACGTTAACAAAAACTCAAAATTGAATGCTACAATCCTTGAAAAAGAGGTTGGGGCGGAGGAACTCCGTCAGAAACTCAGCACTAAGGAAACAGAACTCGCACGGGCCAAGTCCGAGATGCAGACGGCGCGCGGCGAGGAAGACCAGTTGAATCAGAAAATTCGTGACCTTCAGAAAAAAAACCGTGAGTTGAGCGTTACACGAGAAAAGTATGGAAAACAGGTCGCTGAACTCTTCAAAACTTTAGATGATATGCAGACACGCGGCAAGCGAGCGGAAACTGAAATCCGTAACTATGGCAAGGAGATTTCGGCACTCCGCCGCAGACTCAATGTCGCCGATAAGATAGTTAAAGAAGAGGGATATCAAAAACGCTCCGCTATTGCTGAAGCAGAATCCCTGAGAAGGCAAATGCGCGAACAAGCTGAAATCTATACCAAAAAACTCGCAGAAGCCGGGCAGCAAGGTGTCGCTGCGAAACACGCAGATTTTCTTAAACAGCAAGCGGGAGCATCACGGGCTTATGTAGACAGCAAACCGCCACTTTCTCCTGCGAAAACAGGGCGCACGTCTCTCTCTACAGAACAGATAGCCGCTGGCAAAATCGCGCTCAGTAATTGGGAAGCCGCATGGCAGAGCAAAAACCTCAATGTCCACCTTACTCATTATGAACACAACATTGTCGTTGATAAAGTGGTGATTCACGAGAGTAAAGAAGATCGAAGTAAAATTGACAGACAGCAGCTGGAATCGGATCTGCGTGAGATGAGCGCACACGATTGGAGGAATGTCAAAACCGACACCGAAGTCGAAAGTGAAAGCCTCATCAGTATCCAACAAATGAGTCGGTTAGTCACCCCCGCAGCTGACGAGAATGCGACTGCACTCTACAATATTTGGATTCGCGAAGTTTGGATGCATCAAGTCGGGAACGATTGGAAAATCCATCATGAGATCTGGAAGATTTTTGAGAATGTGCCAGACTTTTAAACTACGAGGGAGGTTAGATTGTGAACGACGTACAAAACCGGCAAAACAGTCCTAAGAAAACCACTATATCCCAGAATCTTATATGGGGCGGTGCTATTGCGGCAATCGTTATCGCTTTTGTTCTATTCCTCGTGATATTCATGAGTTCGAGTGAAACCCCTACCGCCTTTCTGGCGAAATGGAAAACGGCTCTCGAATCCGGCGATGGCAAAAAATATGAATCGCTCTGGGTAAAAAGTGAACGCCAGCACCCCGATAGAGGCTATCAAAATACAGCAAGACTGCTAACAGATAATGTCAACTTTGAAGTTAACCTTGAAGGCAGCAGCCAACCCTATCGA
This sequence comes from Candidatus Poribacteria bacterium, assembly GCA_965208735.1. GTDB lineage: Bacteria > Poribacteria > WGA-4E > WGA-4E > WGA-3G > WGA-3G. The sequence continues at coordinate 5,060,289 of CBDBPM010000002.1, read as the reverse complement.
GTCCCTCGATTCCCGAATCGCTATCGAATTGAGGGGATCCCTGTGACGGCTCACCTTCCAGAGGGACCGAGACAGCAGCTCCGAAACCTCGTTATTGAAAAGAAGGGCATTATCCAACAGCGATGGAAAATTATACAAGATGAAATCGTCGGTGAAGGAATGGTCGCGATGGTGTCACCAGAGTCCACACCGCAACCGAATCTTGTCAATAACTCCAATAGTCCTGTAGGTCCTTTAGTGATCGCTTGGAAAAGCGCATTGGAAGCACAGAATGTGCAAACGTATACCGATTTGTGGGATAAGTCCGCCCGAAAAAAACGAGCATCAAGCTTCCGGCGCGCCACAGAGTTGATGTCGCAAACCCACATCGTTGAAATCCAATACGCTACTTACAACCCCGTGCCAACCCAGAGGAACCGCTATGTCGTTGACGGTATTCGCGTAACATTGCAGAGTGGCGATGAGATCATTGAAACTCACAATCGCACACTTACTATCGAGAAAAAAGGGTTCTTCAGGCGAAAATGGAGACTTATTAACGATCAGATCGGCGAGATATCGGGTGCCATCGCCCTCAAACGGGCTGAACAAGTCAGCACTAACACGGTTTCCGGTGAAGAGTCCGGTGGAACTTTTGATGGAAATGCACCGATTGATACACATCTCAAAGTTAGACAGATCCTTGGGAAATGGCAGGAGGCTTGGGAAGGGAAGGACCTGGAAACCTATATGTCTATCTATTCAGACAGAGCCTTAATCACGCGCGTCACTGTACGCGGTGGTAAAGAAACCGAGGTCTACCTTAAGAAAGGGGAACTCCGTGACAAGATGAAAAAACTGAATACCATGTATAGCGACATTGAGGTTGAGATCTCTAACTTACAGATTAACGGCGATCGGGCGGTAGCAGATGTTACATTCTTGCAGAAATTTACAGGCACCCCCGCAAGTGGCACCCGGCCCGCTTACTCCGATTACGGCACCAAAAAACTGAACTTGATGGTTGATCCAGCCGACGGGCACTGGCGAATCTACGCTGAGACATGGAGTCGCTATGAAAATGTACCGGACTTTCCAAAAATGTAGGGGAATGGTTGTCAGTTTTCAGTTATCAGTCATTAGTTAAAGAGGCGGTTGACGCAATCAAGGTGCCTCTTAACTGATAACTGTTTTTACTGCGAAGCGTGATAATTGAGGACTCTTAGGAAACATGCACACCGAGTACCAAACCAAACGTAAGATTGAGTTCGCTGATACCGATATGGCAGGAATCGTCCACTTCACACGATTTTTTGTCTTTATGGAATCCGCTGAGCACGAATTTCTGAGGAGTTTAGGTACGAGTGTAGCAACCGAGTGGGACGGAAATAAGATCGGATGGCCCCGACTCGCGGCTTCATGTGAATATTTAAGCCCACTTCGGTTTGAAGATGAGGTGGATATCCGTCTCTGGGTCTCCAAAAAGGGAACAAAGTCACTCACATATCAATTTCACTTTACGCGTCAGGGAGAAGATGTCGCGCGTGGTCAACTCACGACGGTCTGTTGTATAACGAACCCAGGTGAGAAACTCCGTGCGATACCTATCCCTGATTTTATTGCAGATCAGATACATTCTCTGTCCTAACGCGCATCTACCAGAAGCCACAAAATCATGGAACAACCTCGCAGTACTACCGCCTCGATTAAAATATCCAACTTATCCAAAGACTTCGGAAAAGTCAAGGTACTACGGAATATCTCATTGAATATCACAGATGGAACATCCGTTGTGATCACGGGTCCCTCTGGCTCAGGCAAAAGCACGCTTCTACACATCATCGGAACATTAGAAGAACCCTCGGCTGGACAGCTCCAGATCAAAAGCACAAACCCGTTTACCCTCTCTGAACCTGAACTCGCACAGTATCGAAATAGCGTCATTGGGTTTGTGTTTCAGGATCACCATCTGCTTCCACAATATTCCGTACTCGAAAATGTCCTCATCCCGACGCTTGCTTTCAAGCAGGACCCAGGCGCGACGCAACGGGCACATCAACTTCTCAGGCGAGTTGGACTGACAGACCGCCAAACGCACCGACCTGCTCAACTGTCAGGCGGGGAACGCCAACGCGTCGCCATTGCACGCGCGCTCATCAACCAACCCGATATTCTCCTCTGTGATGAACCGACGGGTAACTTAGATACGGCTACTACTGAAACCATCGCCAATTTGCTCTTTGAGCTACACAACACCGAAAAAAATATAATGATTGTTGTCACCCATAATCTCCCACTCGCTGCGCGTTTTGAGCGACACCTGCAGCTTACGGATGGCACATGCACGATTAAAAGAGATTCCTAACACGCTAAGAAACATAATGCGCAAATTCTCTTGGAACGCCCTCAAACATTTTTGGCAGATACACCTTACCGTCGCACTTTGCACCGCTGTAGCGACCGGTGTACTCGCAGGGGCATTAATTGTCGGCGATTCCGTACGCGGGAGCCTGAAAAGTCTCACTACAGAGCGACTCGGGGCAATCCAGCATGCCCTCCTCGCAGACCATTTTTTTCAACCCGATCTATTGCAGCGGGAAAATAAAGTACCAGCAATTCTGCTAAATGGGACAATCGTCGCACCACAGACACAGAAACGGGCATCAAAGGTTAACATCGCCGGTGTAACAGACGATTTCTTCACATTTTGGCAAGAGGATACCGCACCGAATCTCAACAAAACACCTGAACAATCCTTCAACGCTATCGTCATTAACGAGGCACTCCAAAGCGAATTGAACGTCCAAGTCGGCGACACGCTGCTGGTGAATATGCCTCAGATAGCGGACATCCACCCAGAATTCCTCCTCGGTGAGAGGGACGCAGCCAACGCCATCCAGAGTCTCCGCTTGGTTATCAGCGACATAATTCCCACCAAAAACGCGGGACGGTTCAGCCTGCAGGCACATCAAAGCCTTCCATTTAACGCTTTCATAGCGCTCCCTGTTTTACAAAATGCACTCGGACAAGATGAAAAAGTGAACGTCGTTTTTACAGCGGACACAGACGCAATTTCGGCTGATGATCTTGTCCTCACGTTAGCCGCACTTGACCTGAATATTAAAACGGATGAAAATCATCTTGATCTTCAGAGCGATCAGTATCTCCTTAAACCGATACTCTCCGAAACAGCACTAACAGTTGCGAATGAAAATAGCATACCAACACTCCCGACGCTCACTTATCTTGCGAATACTATAAGTGCTAATGATAAAGTTATACCCTACTCTACAATCGTAGCACTCCCGATGGATGAAGGTGAATTTGAGAAACTGCTCAATATGCACACGACAGAAGCGCAGCAACTCACTTACGAACAGTCTCAAGAGCAGATATTACTGATAGATGACGACATAACAGAATTACGTAGGTTAGAAACAGAATACAGTAGGCTGGAAAAAGAGAGACCCGAATCAGGAACTACACCAAGGCACAAGAAACAACTCGCGGAATTGAAAGAAGTTGTTGCTGCTTTAGGTGCAATGGTTACACGCTCGCGGCAAGGAGGCGACATTGTCCTCAATACATGGGCAACAGATGACCTTGGTGCTAAAGTGGGAGATAGGATTGCAATCACCTATTACAGCGTCACAGCAGAGGAAGAATATATCACTGAAACGGTCGTTTTCCGCCTCAAGGGAATTCTACCCATTGAAGGCATTGCCGCGGATAGAGATATAATCCCTGAGTTTCCCGGTATTCACGATACCGTTGACATGTCTGAATGGGAATCGCCTTTTCCAATTGATTACGCCCTCGTTCGCGACAAAGACGAGGCATATTGGGATGAGTACAAGGCGACACCGAAAGCATTTGTTCCGTTGGAAATTGGTAAGCGGCTGTGGCAGAACCGGTTCGGGGACCTCACTACGATTCGGATGGGTGCTGCACCGGATACAGACATTCAAAGAACACAGGTGCTCTTTGAGACCGAATTCCTGAAAAGGATTCAGCCAGAACAGGTCGGTTTTCAGTTTTTATCGCCACAAGCAGAGGGGCTTCAAGCCTCCAAGGGTGCTACAGATTTCGGTATGCTTTTCAGCAGTCTCAGTATTTTTATTATTCTCGGTGTAGCGTGGCTTGTTGAAATGTTTTTCCGTATCGGTGTTGAACAACGTTCGCGTGAGATTGGTCTTTTGCAGGCTGTCGGTTACCCGCTCACCAAAATTCGCCGCCGTTTCCTATATGAGGGCGCGACGATCGCAAGTATTGGGAGTCTATTGGGCTGCCTGCTCGCGATAGGTTATGCCCAGTTGATGATATTCGGATTACAAACATGGTGGCTGCCTGCTATCGGCACGCCATTTATAGAATTTCATGTCAGTTTCTGGAGTTTGCTTATCGGCGTATTGGTAACGTTGTTAGTTATCATGAATACGATCCGCGGGACCGTCGCGAGGATAGGACGTGCCGCAACCGCCTCGCTCCTCGCCGGTGTCACAGATTTTGATGAAGCCAAGGTCAAACTGAAATCTAAAAAAACAAACGTATTAGGAAATTTGACAGGAAAAATTGTTTTCTTTATCCTCGGGATTTGGTTCGGTATTATCGGCGGTCGTAGGCTCTTTACAGACGGTTGGAGCGGACTTATTGTTCTTATCGTGATAGCAGCTATTGTTATATTTGCTATCCGAAGAGGTTTCCGTAAAGCAAGGGAAACTCACGGAAATCTCACCCCTCAAAACATAAAATCATTCACTCTTTTTTGCTGCATTGGTGCCGTTGTAGGTGTAGCAATCGTCAATTTTCCTTTTGTTGCATGGAGTCATGATAAGATTTTGGCAGTCTTTGAGCACCCTATTACCCAATTTCTAATGTTGACGTTCTCGATTCTTGGGATAGGTTGGGTAATCTTTGAAAGATGGTTAAGTTCGCAAAGTGTACCAAAGCGATTGAACAGAGTGAGGTTTGCGCTCAAAAATGCAGCACGCCAACCAGGGCGGAGTAAAACCTGTGTTACGACGATTAGCTTGGCGTGTTGTATCATTGTTGCTGTCGGCGCGAATCGGCACGACGCACCACCGGAGACAGAATACGCCTTTGTCGCCGAATCCGCGCTTCCGCTACACCATAGCCTGAATACGCCAGAAGGTAGGTTTGAACTCGGTTTTTCTGAAAAAGCCTCCGAACTCCTCAGCGCATCGGAAGTAACCCCGTTTCGCGTTCTTCCGGGTGAAGATGTGAGTTGTCTTAATCTTTATCAACCGCAGAAACCACAAATTCTGGGCATGTCAGATACTGCTTTGGATGTATACCCATGGAACACCCTAAAAGTGGAAAGTTCCAATGCTAACCTGATTGTCGCTCTCGGTGATGCAAAGTCGCTCCGTTGGATTTTACACCACGATCCGAAAGAGAATTTTCTCATACAAGATGAATTTGGAAAATCGCTATATCTTCACCTCCATACGCTTGAGAACAGCCTTTTTCAAAGCCAACTGATTATTTCGGAATCTAATTTCACCAAATACTTTCCAAGCCAAATCGGTTACCAGTTTTTCCTCATCAAAACGCCACCCGCCTTGCGAGAGGAAACCGCACAAGTCTTAGAGAAAACGTTAGTCGACTATGGTTTTGACCTTACGTCGGCATCTGCACGGTTGGCAAGCTACCGCGCCGTTGAAAACACCTATATCTCCACCTTCCAAAGCCTCGGTGGTTTAGGCGTACTACTCGGCACGTTCGGATTGGCACTGATACTTTTTAGAAATATCATTGAACGGCGCGGCGAATTGGCAACTTTACGCGCCTTCGGTTTCCGACGGCAGCTGCTCTCGCGGATGCTGTTCCTCGAAAGTTGTTTCCTACTCGCTGTCGGGATGCTTATCGGTATTATTGCCGGACTGGTGGCAATTCTCGGTTCTCAAGGGCATCTTCCCTCTTTTCCGTGGGTATCTCTCACAATTACCTTGCTTTTCATCTTCGGTTTCGGTATAATTGCAAATGCAATTGCAGTTGCTGTGGCACTCCGAAGTCCACTTTTAAGCACACTCAAATCTGAATAAGCATAAGTACACCTTGCAACCATACCGCATTAAATTTGCGTTTGCGGGGTGAAAAACCTGCTCTGTCTGGGGAAACACGCGATGCGTCCTGTTAGGTTCAAAACTACGCCTTATATTATTTCTGCAGCCATACTTGCTTTCTGCTGTCTGATGCTAAGCAGTTGTTCCAGTGATTCCGATCCCAATACGCCAAGCGCTGTCAATTACACTGCGCAGGGATGGCGTTTCTACGAATCAGGCGACTACCCACAGGCTTTGCTCAGCTTTGAGCGTGCTATCAACTTCGATGAAGCACTTGCTGATGCACATAACGGAGTCGGGTGGAGCCATCTCAGTCTATCCTTGAATCCGCCTTTAGCGCAGGAAGCGTTCCAGAACGCCGTTCAACTTGATGCTTCAAATGCCGATGCTTGGGTTGGGCTGGCAAACCTGCTCTACTTGCGGAACAATGAAGCTGGCAACCAGCCAGCGAGAATTAAAGATACCACCGATTTCAGGTCTGCTATCCGGGCAATTGATAACGCACTCGAAGGCGATGCACAATATCTCTTTCGGCACGATTATCGCTCCAAAGCCGACCTCTACGCTTTGAAGGCTTCTTGTTACTACTATCTCGGCGAAAATCAATCCACAGAGGCAGAGATTAACAAGGCACTTCAAATTGATACGACACACAGGACTGCTGTTGCACTACAAAATCTATTGAAAGAATAAAACTGACAGCCGACTGCTAATGGCTGACTACTATTAAAGGAGAAAGATATGTCTCAGAACGTTATAACATCTACAAAATTAACCAATCTAACCCCTGCCCACAGCGGCAAGGTACGCGACATTTATGACCTCGGAGATGAACTCCTGATTATATCCACCGATCGGATATCCGCCTTTGATGTCGTTTTGCCGAACGGTATCCCTGATAAGGGGAAGGTCTTAACCGGTCTGTCCAAATTCTGGTTTGACTACACCGGATCCGTTGCTGACAATCATCTGATTACGACAGAAGTTGAAGATTATCCCGATGCCTTACAACCTGATGCGGAACTCCTAAAGGGACGCTCCATGCTCGTCAAAAAAGCGGATCGCGTTGATGTTGAATGCGTCGTCCGAGGCTATCTCGCCGGTTCTGGCTGGTCCTCGTATCAGAAAACAAGCGAAATCTGTGGACAAAAACTGCCACCTGGACTGCGCGAATCCGATCGGCTCCCCGAACTCCTATTCACACCGACAACCAAGGCAGAACAAGGTGAACATGACGAACCCATCACCATTGAAGAGATGCGTAACCAAGTCGGTAGCGAACTGACAGATCAACTCATTGGGGTAAGCTTCGATCTCTTCAAAGCTGCCAGTCAACACGCCGAAAACGCTGGGATTATCCTCTGTGATACCAAATTTGAATTCGGACAGCGCGATGGAAAACTGATTGTCATTGATGAAGTCTTCACACCGGACTCCTCCCGTTTCTGGCCCGCGGATCTCTACGAACCCGGTAAACCGCAACAGAGTTTCGATAAGCAGTTCGTCAGGGACTACCTCTCCGAAATCGGTTGGAACAAGCAACCGCCTGCGCCTGAGTTGCCAGAGGATGTTATCTCCAAGACAAGCGAGAAATACCGAGAGGCGTATCGTCTCATCGTTGGCGAAGAACTGTAAGCACCTTCTATTTTGGAGGGTATTGCCTACACTCAAAGTCCCCCTGATAAGGGGGATTTAGGGGGTTTCTTCCAACAAGTCCCCTGATAAGGAGGATTTAGGGGGTTTCTTCCAACAAGTCCCCCTGATAAGGGGGATTTAGGGGGTTTCTTCCAAAACGTACAAGGAAACAAAACCATTATGTGGACAACACCCTCCTATTTCGTAGGAGCGAGTGTTTTTGCTTGGGGTTTTTGATAGGGTGTTTCTGCGGATTTCTGCGGATTTCTTGTCGCTCGCGATCCCGTTCTCAAACGTCATTTAATGGCACCTACTGAATCATAGAGGAGAAACGACAAATGCCAGGTCCACTGGACGGCATAAAGGTCTTAGATTTGACACGCGTCCTCGCCGGTCCGTATGCAACAATGCTACTCGGCGACCTCGGCGCAGAGGTAATCAAGATTGAACAACCCGGCATGGGGGACGAATCACGCAATTTCGGTCCCTTCAAAAACGGGTTTAGCCTCTACTTCATGAGCGTAAACCGTGGAAAACGGAGCATCACGCTCAACCTTAAAACCGAACGTGGACAAGCAATATTCAAGCAGTTATTAGCACATACCGATATTGTCGTGGAGAATTTCCGACCCGGAACAATGAAAAAATTGGGACTGGATTACGACACGCTAAAAACCGAGCATCCGTCGCTCATCTATGCCGCGTGTTCAGGTTTCGGACAAACCGGTCCCTATGCGCAACAAGGTGCTTACGACATGATCATCCAAGGCATGGGTGGTATCATCAGCATCACGGGTGAACCGGAAGGACCACCAGTACGGGTCGGCACCTCTATCAGCGACATCACCGCAGCCCTCTTCACAACAATCGGTGTTCTCTCTGCGCTACACCACCGCAACGAAACGGGAAAGGGACAGTTTGTGGATGTCGCGATGTTAGATAGTCTCGTCGCTGTCTTAGAAAACGCTGTCGTCCGTTATTTCGCGACAGGCGAGGCACCGAAACCACTCGGTGCGAGACATCCAGCGATTACACCCTTTGAAGCGTTCGCTTCTGCGGATGGACACGTTATCATCGCACTCGGAAACGATACCCTCTGGGCAAAATTCTGTGAGCATGTCAATCGTCAGGATCTCATCTCGGATGAACGTTTCCGAACAAACGCCGATCGGACAGAAAATCATGCCGAACTGTTTCCTATCCTTTCGGAGATTATGTCCCAACGGACAACCGATGACTGGATCGATGCACTCGGAAAGATCGGTGTGCCGTGTGGTCCTATCAATGCGATGGACAAAGTGGTGAGCCATCCACAGGTACAAGCGCGGGAGATGATTACCCGTGTTGCACACCATATCACAGGCGCAGTTGAAGTGCCGGGGGTGCCGATCAAGCTGTCGGAAACACCGGGGAACGTAGACGCACCCGCACCGAGCCTCGGTGAACACACAACCGAAATTCTTACGGATATATTGAAAATGTCTCCAAACGAAGTGGCAGCGTTAAAACAAGACAGCGTTATTTGAAAGTGGTTTATTATTCGAGATGTTTTCGTACCGTAAACTATTAGTTTGCGGGCTGCTATACATAAACCTTTACCTTCATCAAGAAACGAAAACTTTTAACAACGAAATACTGACAACTATCCCCCAAGGAGTTCGTATGTCAAACAACACGGCACAAGCATTACACGGAACGAACCCGCTAACAATAGAAGGAGACCTCGCTGCACAGATGGTTGAGGTGCTTGACGGTTATGTTACCGACGCGATAGCGGATTCTCTTGAAAAACGGGGAACGTTGTGGCATCGCGACTATAGTTCTCACGAAGCCTACGCTGAATCCGTGGAACCGAATCGAGAAAGGCTGAGAAAGCAGATTGGGTGCCTTGATGAACGGCTGCCGATTGAGGTGTTGAACTATGTCGCCACGACAAAAGATGCCACGCAAATCGCAGCAGATGAGAATTACACCGTATCCCGCGTCCGTTGGCAGGTGTTTGACGAGGTAGAGGGTGAAGGGTTGCTCTTGGAACCGATGCACAACGTTCCAATTATTGCTCAGGTCGTTGCTCTTCCCGATGCCGATTGGACACCGGAGATGATAGCAGGGGCAACAGATGAGTTATCACCGAACGCACAGTTTGCGAGACGTTTGGCAAAAGCAGGGTGTCGTGTCGTCGTTCCACTGCTTATCAACCGCGACGATACCTATTCCGCGAACCCGAAGATTAACACGAAGACGAATCAGCCGCATCGTGAATTCATCTATCGGATGGCGTATCAACTCGGAAGGCATATCATAGGGTATGAAGTCCAAAAGGTCCTATCGTTAGTGGATTGGATGTCCCTTTCTGATGTCCCTATCGGTGTTATCGGTTACGGTGAAGGTGGATTGATTGCACTCCACAGTGCAGCGGTCGATACACGGATTCAGGCGACAGTTGTCAGCGGATATTTCCAATCGCGACAGGAAGTATGGCGGGAACCGATTTATCGGAATGTTTGGGGACTCCTACACGAATTTGGCGATGCTGAAATAGCAAGTCTCATCGCACCACGTCCCTTGATTATTGAAGCAAGCCGTGGACCTGAAGTCGCCGGACCGCCAGTTCGCGAGGGGCGAGGCGGTGCTGCTCCCGGACAACTCGTCTCACCACCAGTGGATTCCGCCAAGGCAGAGTTTGATCGCGCACACAACTTTTATCAACAACTCGACAGTGATGATGCCTTACACTTCGTCTCTACTGACGATGGATTACCGGGTTCTCAAGAGACGTTAACCGCACTGCTCGCCGGACTCGGTGTTGAAAATGCGCATATTGATGGATACCACGCTACTGCTTCAACAACAGTTAACGATTTTGAGTATGAAGCGCGGCAAAAGCGGCAGTTTATGCAACTGGTGAATCTGACACAACGCTTTTTACGCGAAGCAGCATCACGGCGGCAACAGTTCTTCTGGGACAAAACCGATACATCCTCGCTCGCACGCTGGGAGGAAACATGTAAGGATGCCAAAACCTATTTCTGGGATGATGTTATCGGAAGGTGTCCAGCCCCCGATGTTCCTGCGAACCCAAGAACTCGGCTCATCTATGACGAACCCAACTGGAAAGGCTACGAAGTCGTCCTTGATGTCTGGAAAGACGTTTTCGCTTACGGTATCTTGCTCCTGCCGAACGACCTACAGCCGGGTGAACAGCGACCCGTTGTCGTCTGTCAGCACGGCTTAGAGGGGAGACCGCAGGATACCGCGGACCCGAAGATTGAGTCTGTCTATCACTCCTATGCCGCACAGTTGGCGGATAGGGGGTTTATCACCTACGCGCCGCAGAACCCCTACATCGGTCAAGATGCATTCCGTGTCATCCAGCGTAAGGCAAACCCGATAAAATGGTCGCTCTTTTCGTTGATCGTCCGTCAACATGAACGGACGCTCGACTGGTTGGCAGAACTACCTTTCGTTGATGCGGATCGGCTCGGATTTTATGGGTTATCCTATGGTGGCAAGACAGCTATGCGTGTCCCCGCACTGCTGGATCGGTACGCCTGTTCAATCTGTTCCGCTGATTTCAACGAGTGGATCGTCAAAAATGCGACCTTCGATTCACGTTATAGTTACATGTTCACGGGTGAGTATGAGATGCCGGAGTTCGATTTAGGGAACACATTCAACTACGGCGAGATGGCAGGTTTGATTGCCCCACGTCCGTTTATGGTGGAACGTGGACATGACGACGGTGTCGCACCCGATGAATGGGTCGCACACGAGTTCGCAGTCGTCCGAAGGCTTTACGTCCGATTGGGCATCGCCGATAGAACGGAGATAGAGTTCTTTGATGGCGGGCATCAGATTAATTCGGCTGGCACCTTCAGTTTCCTACATCGCCACCTAAACTGGCCCGAACCTTCTTCTCCGCAATAGGAAGGTTTACCGTTCGTAGTAGGGCAATTTTTGCGGCGTACTCGCCCAGATGCGAAGTGCATCGCGGTGTACTCACCCCGGGGAATGCCATACGGAGAACCTTCATACCGTTGATTCATGCGAAGTGCATTATTGCCCGTCCGTTTCGTTTTTCTACAATTTTTACGGTTTTGGTGAAATCTGTTCTACCCAACTTATGATACTGACAACTAACAACTGAAAACCAGTCTTCTGACAACTGACTACTGATGGCTGACAGCCACTGAAAGAAAATACATGCTTTATGCAATTACCGTAAGCGCGGGGTTAGAAAACCTCGCGCGCGAAGAATTATCAGAACGCTTTGGCGATACAGGACATCTGAAAATCTTAGAACGCAAGCCACAGCGACTCCTCTTCCAATACACAGGCGACCCGCGAGAACTACTATCCCTACGCACTGCTGAACACCTATTTCTCATCTTAAAGCAGCTGCCGAAAATGACACGTTCACGCAGCTCCTTGGCAGCACTGACCGCTTCCGTCACCCGCTTCAATTTCAAAGAGTTGTTTGAATGCTGTCGGCAGATGGGTCTCCGTGTCCACAAGCGGATGCCGTTCCGGGTAACCAGCCGACTCTCAGGCAAACGCAACTTCCGACGAATTGACCTCCAACGTGTCGTAGAACAGGCACTGTTGAAACGCGGTTGGTACCTGACACCGGCGGACTCGGCACTCGATGTCTGGGCAGAGATACATGGCGACGACGGCTATATCAGCGTCAAACTCTCAGGAAACGATATGGCGCAACGTCCCTACAAACACGCACATATCCCAGCATCTCTCAAACCGACGCTGGCTTATAGTATGGTACGCCTCTCGCGTCCACACCCAAAAGATGTCTTTTTGGACGCGATGTGCGGTGCCGGCACTATCTTGTTAGAGCGTGCACTTACGAAACGTTACAGCTACCTTATCGGTGGCGATGTCTCCACAGACGCATTAGACGCAACTATGGAAAATTTCGGTAGGCAACATCAACCGCGTCAATTTTTCCACTGGGATGCCCGCAGTTTGCCACTACAATCCAATTCAGTCGATAAAATCGTCTGCAATCTCCCATTCGGTGAGACTATTGGAAATCTACCGCAGCTGACGAACCTATACCGGCGTTGTCTCAAAGAGTACGCACGCGTCCTGAAACCGAAAGGGCGGATGGTACTCCTCACGTCGCAGCGCACACTCCTCGATGACGAACTGCGGCGTCTAAATTTTCTCGATGTCCGGCAACGGCTGACAGTTGATGTCCGCGGAAAAAAGGCATGGATATACGCCATCCGCTCCACATAGCACGCCTTCTAAATCCATCGGCTTCCGTTTCTTCGCTGGCGAGGTTTTGAACCTCGCCTCGGTTCAGATCACACACGCGAAAAAGGCGGGGTTAAAAACCCCGCCTACCAACTACTGATGGAAACCGGCTGCTAACCGCCATTAAAACTCCGGCACTCTCACCGCAACCTCTTTCCCCGCTGCATGTGAACGGAAAATACCATCCATAATCACATTCGTGAGCAGAACTCCCTCTGGTGGTATCGGGGACGGAGCATCTGCTTTGACGGCTTCACGGAATGCGATCATCTGTGCCGCCCAATTATCAGACGCTGGGAATCCTGAGAACTGGATCGTCGTCATCCCTTCCGGTGGATTCGGTTCCGCTGTTAATCCTTCCGATTCGACAAACTTCTTGAGCTCACCGTCATAAGCGTCGGCGTAAATAACCGGTCCACCCAACGAGAAACCGGCTTTCGTTCCAAGATGAAAGTTGCCACCGAGCGAATCCTGATGCACTGCCCAAGAGATCTTGAACACCATCACACCACCATTTTCAAACCGTACCCACGCTGCACCGAACTCTTCAACGTCCATAATATCCTTAAATCTCGGATCCTGCTGCGAAATGTAATCCTCGGTAATCGCAGAGACCCGCACCGGTTTCGGATACCCCATCGCATACAGCGAAGCGTGCATATTATAGACACCGATGTCTACGGTTGCACCCGCTCCTGCTGTCTTTTTGTAGATGAACGTATGTCCAGGATTCCCGCGCCGTCTGCACCCTGCGGATTCAGAGTAGTAGATGTTGCCGAACAATCCCGCGTCATAAGCCTTTCTTATGAATTGGATCCTCGGATCAAACGTAGGGTTCAGGCCGATCTGTAAAATTTTACCGGAGGTCTTTGCTGCCTGCACCATTGCCGTCGCATCGGAAAGCGTCGCCGCCATCGGCTTTTCACAGAGGACGTGTTTACCGGCGTTCAACGCTGCCACTGTCGGTCGCCGATGCCCTTGATTGTAAGTGCAGACACTCACACCATCAAGCTCGTCCATTTCAAGCATCTTGTTGTAACTTGAGAAGGCGTTCTTTCTTGGGACACCCCACTCGTCAGCGGCTTGGTTCGCCTTACTTTTGATAATATCGCACACCGCAATGATCTCGAAACCACCGACTTTCTCGTATGTACTCCGGTGCGCCCGTGAAATACCACCTGTACCAATAATACCAACTTTGACAGTCATATCCTTATCTCCTTATAACAACGTGAGTTCGACTTAACTCTACAGATGCTGAAGAAACACCCCAGCAAAACCCCTACGAGACTAAAGACATCACAACCCCAAAAACCTCTTATAGTGAAGCCCATAAATAAGTGGGCATCTTTGTAGCATAAACTGTTAGTTTGTGCCAGTCTGAATGCCTGTTATAGGTATTCAGACTGTTTGAAAGTGCCCAACTAACTATAGGTTTTACTATAAAATCCGCGTCATCCATGCCATCTGTGATAATTCGCGATTCAGACACTTTACTAAAACTCCGGCACTCTCACCGCAACCTCTTTCCCCGCTGCATGCGATCGGAAAATACCATCCATAATTACATTCGTGAGCAGAACACCTTCCGGTGGTATCGGGGACGGTGCGTCCGCCTTAACGGCTTCACGGAACGCCGTCATCTGTGCTTCCCACACATTGACCTCAGGAAACCCAGAAAACTGGATCGTCGTCATACCCTCCGGCGGGTTCGCTTCTGCAGTGAGTCCTTCGGATTTGGCAAGTTTCTTGAGTTCATCGGTATAGGCATCGGCATACACGGTTGGACCTCCCAAAGAGATACCCGCTTCTTTACCGAGACAGAAACTCGGACCGAGCGAGTCTTGGTGGATCGCCCAAGAGATTTTGAAGACCATTACGCCGCCATTGTCAAACCGGACCCATGCGACACCGAACTCTTCAACGTCCATGATACCCTTAAATCTCGGATCCTGCTGAGAGATATAATCCTCGGTAATCGCAGAGACCCGCACCGGTTTCGGATACCCCATCGCATACAGCGAGTTGTGCATATTATAGACACCGATGTCTACGATCGCACCGGCACCCGCGGTCTTTTTGTAGATGAACGTCCGTCCAGGGTTCCCACGGCGTCTGCCGCCGCTGGATTCGGAGTAGTAGATGTCGCCGAGCATTCCTGTATCGATCACCTTCTTAGCGAATTGGAGTTTTGAATTAAACGTGCTGTGGAGACCGATCTGCAGAATTTTGCCCGACGCTTTCGCTGCCCGCACCATTGCGGTAGCGTCTGGAAGCGTCGCCGCCATCGGTTTCTCACAAAAGACGTGTTTACCGGCGTTCAGTGCAGCAACGGTAGGTCGTCGATGACCTTGGTTGTAAGTGCAAACGCTGACTGTATCGATTTCGTCCATCTCCAGCATTTTGTTGTAGCTCGAGAAGACGTGTTTTCTTGGGACACCCCACGCATCGGCAGCCTCGTTTGCCTTACTTTTGATAATATCGCACACCGCGACAATCTCAAAACCACCGATTGCCGTATAAGACCGTTGATGCGCCCGTGAAATACCACCCGTCCCCACAATACCCACTCGAATCGTCATACTGTTCTCCCCTGATAATAAAATTGCAGACACCTACCGATAGGCGCGCTTTAGAAGCACACCGATTGACAATATATCGCTAATTGCCCAATCTGTTATAATTGCTATATGAGTTTAGACGAAATCATTTTGCAATGCAAGGAAAAATGTGATATACTTCAATGTAGATATGCTATATGATGATAGGAGGGAGGCATCATGGGTATTGATACAGATAAAAGACGATTGTCACAAGTTAATATCTCGCAAAAGATGCAGTGCGACATGAAACCTGAACATATATTTAGGCAGCTTTATGATGAATTACATGAGGCGAGTCAGAAGCAACTCGGTTGGCAGTGGTTGTTGTCACTACATCCTGCTGATGTTCATCACTTAAAATCCTTGAGAATTCCCGCTACCGACGAACAGCCAGATTTTGATGATGTAGTGTTAAGCCTTGCTAAAATTCTAATTGACTCCCTAAATGAAAAATCGCTGAAAAAGTTGATCCCTTGTGAGAAGCAGGAAGCGTTTAAAGATAGGAGAAGCATCGCGCTTCTTGAAGCAGCCCTACACTTGAACGACTTTGAAGGATATGATGTTCATACTACTTTTTTACGAAAACTTCAGAAATTTCGCTCAAGTGGGAGCGCGCATCGGAAAGGACAAACCTATTTAAAAATAGCAGAGTATTTTGATGTTGAAAACCAGAGTCTACGGCATGTTTTTGCCAACATCCTAAACAGTGCCTCAGATACGCTTGATTACTTCATTGTTCTTGTGAATAGTGGAAGGGTTCGTGAAATTTTTGAGAAGAATCAAATAGCGGCGGGATACGCTGGTTTCAGCGACATGATCGGCATTGCCGATTTTGGCACAACTGATGCTTCAGTCAATCATGACGAAGTCATCTACGAGTTACAGTCAAAACCATGATTTTTGTTGATACCGGTGCTTGGATCGCTATTTTAAATCGGGGAGATCAACACCATCAAGAAGCTGTAGCGATGTACAACAAACTGCAACAGCAGCAAACGCGTCTTCTAACGACAGATTATGTGATTGATGAGACTGTTACTCGTCTCAGATACGACACTAATCACCCGTTGGCAGTTATGTTCTTTAATCGTATTGAACTTTTCATGGAAACAGGTGTTTTAACCGTTGCAGAAATTGACAAGAATATATTTGAAAAAGCGAAAGCATTTTTTCGTCAGTATGACTCCGCAAGGTTATCTTTTACTGACTGCACAAGTTTTGTAGTATGTCACGAGAATAGCATCCGCGAGGCTTTTGCTTTCGACCAACATTTTTCGATGATGGGGATCAATTTGCGGCGTTAACCGGTTTTGACTGCCTCCACCGATTCCGTTCACATCTAAATTAGATGACTATAAGTTATCTTCTCAACACTTTCTCACGATGCCAAGACAAAGCCTCTTGAGCTGGATAAAGTTCATCATGTTCAGGTAATAGTATCGACTTACCACGCAAGGTCGTTAGCAACCATTCCGCTGGTCCACGCTCCAGCATAAGATCTGAAACAATCACCTTATAGTTTCTATCCACGGAAATTAAGCCTTTGTCAAAAGACCAGTGATGTAGTTGGCAAAGGGAAATCCCATTTCTCACATCGTTATTTCCTGAAACTTTGAACGGAATAATGTGGGCAGCTTCAGTTACACTTTCTCCATCCAGTGTTAGAACATACAATTGACAAACTGCACAAGTGTAATCGTAAATTCGCATGATTGTTTGACGGAAACCTGCAATCCGAATTGGATTCTCTTCTTCTGCTGGTGCTAACGGTTGTAGAGATAAAAACGTGTGTTTGACTTGCCGCAGCAGTGCCTGCCTGTACGAATCAATCTGTTGTCCCTCAGTTATAAGACTTTCGATACCTACCTTAAAATCTGCGAAATAGGTGTCTATAAGGGTTTGGCGGATTACCTCTCGATCATGGGTGTTCGTAAGTAAGAGGAAAAGTTCATCATCAAAACTCGCGGATGCAACAATTTCACGAAGACGGGAAACAGTTTTAATTTGGGTGGTAACCTTTAATGCTGTTTCGTATCCAGCATTGGCATGGAGATGCCAGAACCCATCGCTTTTTAAGTGAAAAAATGGTAAGGCGAGATTAGGTCTACGGTCGGTTATTATTGACCAATATTTCATGAAAATCTCAAACAAATCTGGAGAGGGTGTGACTTTATTTTCGCTAATTTGTCCTTGCTCAATCAGTTCAACGATTGCTAACAAGAGAAGAGGTTTGTTCGGCGCTGCCCCGCGTGCCTTATCTACTCGTAAGCGTTTCATCTTTTGGATATATTTTTGTAGGATATTAGTAGACATTTTTTCGTGGTACTCTTAAACGAAGATTGATATAGTGGTGTCACAAAGGTTAGCTGTTCTGGAATGGAGCAATTTTATCATATCTCTGGAAAGAAAAGTCAATTTTTTACAAGCACAATTTCCACTCAAAAACACCTCTACTCCTGAAAATCTTTCAATCCCAGTTCAGACGAATGAGCCATCAGCGGTCAGTACGCACAGGTTTCCATGTATTAATCGCACAACCTTTCTAATCCTAAAACCCTGATTCTGACAACTGAAAACTATTCACATTTTTCTTGACATTTCTGTTTAACCGTGTTATCCTGAACCCAATGACGAAGGTTTAATAACGAATCAGATTGAAACCGCAAATTAGGAGGAACAAAAAATGAAAAGGCTATTTTGTTTCGCATCAATTCTGGTACTAATTTTCGCTGGCCACGTTCATGCTCAGGATGTCGCTATCGTCTATGATGAGGCTATTGAAAACGGCGGTGGCTTGGCTGTACCGAACCCGGCACAGTTAGCTGAAATGATGGTAGAGGAACTCGAAGCGAAAAAACTAACTGCCGAAATCGTGGACGCTGACGGTTTAGTGGAGTATATGAACGCGAACCCAAAGGGGATCTATATCATCACGCAGGGGAATACACCCGGCACAATATTTAATAGGACTTACGCAAAGTTGACGACAATAGAAGGCTTTTTGATCTCTCGTCGCAGATAGTCCTCGTATAAACTTTCTTTCAGGCGGTAAATCGTTTGACCCGTCGTGCGCGCAGCACGCGTCAAACTGACCCAGACCCACAAACAACAGGCAATATGATTGCGTTGTCCACGATGTTGACGACTTTGGCACTTGCTGATACCTGTCGTTTGCTTGAGCTCACGATGAAGTTGCTCAATCTTCCAACGAACGCGACATTCTTGCTGCGTCGCAGTCACATCCGATTGAGATAAATCGTTGGTGGCAATATATTCCGTGCGTCTGGTGCCGGACGCTATCCGAAACAACTTCACTTGGTGGCCTTTCGGAAACTTGTAGATATGAACACGTTTACCCTGTCGCAACTCTGATTCTGTCCACGTCAGATCATCTATCCGTTTGTGCGGGTCAACACCCTCAGTGTCATTGACGAGACGATTGCGTTTCAAGGGAGCATAATAGATTTTTGAGAGACTCTGAATCGTTTTTAGCACTGCCATTGAAGCATACCAAGAATCTACTAACACGACCCGAAACGGGAGATTTTTCACGAAGTAGGCGTTCTGCAACATCTCCTGAAGGTGTTGAAGTTTGGTTTTCGCGTCTCGGTCTGGATCATAGATACGGTAATCAATAATCCAATACTGATGCGTCTTCG
Organism: Candidatus Poribacteria bacterium; assembly: GCA_965208735.1. Taxonomy (GTDB): domain Bacteria; phylum Poribacteria; class WGA-4E; order WGA-4E; family WGA-3G; genus WGA-3G. The sequence goes on along the minus strand of CBDBPM010000002.1, from coordinate 5,041,053 downwards.
GATTGACATAGACACATGTCACGAGACCGATGCCTTGGATGACACGTTTTTCGGAGCCACTCCACTGCCGGCGAACAGGTTCTATCTGTTTCGCATAAGGTTTTGGCATGACGGTATCATCAAAAAGAACGTATCCGTCTTCATCAAACTCAATATCGTTTCGCACCGAACGCCAGAGTTCACGGGCAGGGATACGTTCGGTATTCAGGAGACGATTGAGTTGATCATGGCTCCATTTCTCCGTATGATTGGCAAAGTGTGTCTGTGTGAAGTTCTGAAAACCGGCTAACAAAAATTGGCAATAATCCGAGAACAGCGGTTGTCTCTTTTCAGAAAGATTCATGCTTATCATAATTAAAAACTATAACACATTTTAATTCATTGCGTAAGTCCTATTTAAGAAAGATGGCAAGAAAGACCTTGTTTATACGTGGTTACGGGAAGGCGGAATCGGCGGATTCATCGGTGATTACCCGTTCTACTATTATTGGGATAAAGGCGCACGTGTTACTGCTGCCGGTGCCGGACAGCAAAGTGTGTTTGGTGTCACAGTCACAAATGGCACGGTTTCCGCTGTTTCGCCGACGGATCTCGGTAAGGAATACATACCTTCACTCAAAAAATGGAGTTCAAATCGGGCATCAGGTCTCGCTGTTTTGAAGGCGAACGATTTTGAATATGAAAGTTATGCCGACGACGGCTCAAACGCGGACCCGATCGCGTACCGGACAGATGATATGGAGGGATGGTTCATCAACTTCCATACCTCGTGTTGCGGAACAGCCATACCGCCAAACGATCAGATCGCTACGGAATACGCCGAACTCATTTCAAACCGTTTTGCAACAGCGCAAGCGGTGGATCCGAGTGGTAAAGTGAGCGTTGTCTGGGGTAAGATCAAAAAATCGCTACAGTAGCACTTCGCCATTGGAAATGTTTGTTAACCCGTAGCCTCAGTTTCCATATTGGGGCTACAATCAATTTACCTTATTGATTTATGTTCCGCCCACTATTAACTAACTTTAGTATGGGGACAACAGTGAAACGTTGCGTCGTCTTATATTTCATGATAGGTTTGAGTGTTAGCCTCATCGCATGCGGTGGTGATGAGGCATTAGAGGATTCTGTACCTGAACAAACACCACTGGCGGCACTCGACACACCCATTAATGTTGAAGAGATGATTTTGATTCCTGCAGGGGAGGTTAGACTCGGCACGGATAACAAGACCCATTTGACTTTCGGAACGGAAGCTGACACACGGACGGTTTTTGTTGCGGCGTTCTACATTGATAAATATGAAGTCACAAACAAGCAGTACGCAAAATTCCTCTCGGAGACCGGACATCGGAAACCGAAATTCTGGGATGATCCGAGGTTGAACGCGCCAGATCAACCCGTTGTTGGAGTCAATTGGGAAGACGCTGAGGCTTACGCTGCATGGACTGGTAAGCGATTACCTACGGCAAGTGAATGGGAGAAAGCAGCACGCGGCACAGATAGCAGGCTTTATCCCTGGGGTGATGATTACGATCCAGCGCGCGGCAATTTCGACGACGGCGGCGGCATGGATGGCAGCACCGACGGCTACGCAATGACACCCGCACCTGTCGGGAATTTTATAGAAGGTATCAGTCCTTATGGGCTGCATGATATGGCAGGAAATGTGTGGGAATGGGTGACAGAACAACATTCAGAACACTCAGAGACAATAAACGGAAAAACCTATGCGATTCGTGGCGGTTCGTGGACTAACGGCGCAGGAGATACAAGAACAACCATCGCTTATATCTACCCAGCACAATGCAGCGATCACAGCAGTTCCGTTGGATTCCGCTGTGTAAAGAACCACTAAATTCAGTGAATTCAATAATAACAAGACGGACGCAATGCACAATGAAGGGCGCGACTACGAACCATCCGGAACTTTTGAGAAGCACACATCCTTCTAAAGTATCTCTGTTTGTAGTAATACGATTTATCGCATGCCTGCGTAGGTACGAGAAAAAAATGAAATGTGAACATCGGATCAATTAACAACTATGTCAAACGTACTCAAATCCGCTATCTGCTATGTGATGTTGTTAATAGTGAGCCTAATCGGTTGTGGCAGCGACGAACAGATGGTGGTCGAAGAAGAAGAGAAAGAAAATATTCAAATTGACGAAGTGCCAGCAGTAGAAGTAGTACCAGAACCGATACTGGTGGAGGTACAAGTCCCCGAAGGCATGGTACACGTCCCTGCGGGTGAATTCATCATGGGCAGCGATCTGGATGTCGATCCGATGACGGATGCACTCGATGAACTCCCGCAGCACAAGGTGTTCTTGGATGCCTATTTTATCGATAAGCACGAAGTCTCCAACGCCGATTACACCAAATTTGTCGAAGCCACTGGACACCGAAATTCGATCTTCTGGGACAATCCAAAGTTTAATCACCCCGATCAACCGGTTGTAGGTGTGACGTGGGGTGACGCAGCCGCTTATGCAGAATGGGTCGGGAAACGTTTGCCTACTGAAGCGGAGTGGGAAAAAGCAGCACGCGGTACGGACGGACGTATCTGGCCCTGGGGCAATGAATTCGATCCAACGAAATGTAACTTTGATGACGAAGGGAAATTCGATGGACACCTTGACGGCTTCGCTATGGCGGCACCTGTGGATAGTTTCGAGCAAGGCGCGAGTCCGTACGGCGCAGTCAACATGGTAGGAAACGTAGCAGAATGGGTCGCCGATTGGTTTGAAGCGGAATACTACGCCGTCAGTCCTGCAGAAAACCCGAAAGGTCCCCCAACAAGCGGGATGGGCAAAAAATCGTGGCGAGGAGCAAGTTGGTTCGCCGGTTCAGAACAGATGCGGTGCGCCTTTCGGGAATACGACGACATCGTTGCAAGTGGACAGATACTCGGATTCCGATGTGCAAAGGATGCACCGAAAGTGGAATAAAACGTATATCGAATTTTAGCACGCCAACCCATATCAAAAACCTAATTCTCAATTCGGAGATAGCGACTTGATCATACGTCTTGTAACTCTCTGGATAATACTTAACTGTGCCTTGTTTTTTTGGGGGTGCAGCGAAGATGAGCCATCGGAAATGGCAGCGGTGCCTGAGCAAGAAGACGGTATATTTACAGCGCGCGAATGGAGTGTGATTCAACGTCTATCACCACTGCCTGAGGCACCGCCACCGAACCCAACAAATCGTGTCGCTGATAATCCAGAAGCCGCGCAGTTGGGACAGATGTTTTTCTTTGACGCACGGTTCTCAAAGGATGGAACCGTTGCTTGCGCAACATGCCATTCACCTTTTCACGGGTTCGCCGATGTTGAAGCGACTTCATTAGGCGCAGGAAGAGGCACAAGAAACGCCCCGACGCTGCTCAATGCTGCCTATAACAAATGGCAGTTTTGGGATGGGCGGGCAGATACACTCTGGTCGCAAGCGTTAAGCGCGCTTGAAGGTGAAGCGGAACAAGCGGGGACTCGGCTCCAGTATGCACATCTCATCCATCAATATTATGAAGCAGATTATGAAACAGTATTCGGTGCACTTCCGAAACTTGAAGATGCGGCACGCTTCCCCCCTGACGGTAAACCCGGCGATTCTACCTTTGAAAGTATGTCCGAGCCTGACCAGCACGCCGTTAACACTATTTTCGCTAATATTGGTAAAGCGATTGAGGCTTATGAACGGCTCTTGATTAGCCGGAATGCACCCTTCGACCACTTCGTTGCAGGCGATACGGAGGCGATATCCCTTCAGGCGAAGCGTGGATTAAAAACGTTCATCGGTAAAGGCGTTTGTATCCTCTGCCATGATACGCCGACTTTTACAGATGATGAGTTCCATAATTTGGGGATCCCACGAGGTACGCTGCCGGAGGATACTGGACGTTATGACGGTATCTCGTTGCTCCTGTCAGACCCGTTTAACGGCGGCGGCATCTATAGCGATGATACCGCTGTTGCGACACGGATTTTAAATTTTTTGGAGCCGATACCCCGGCATCAAGGCGAGTTCAAAACACCGACACTCCGTAATGTTGCACTAACGGCACCGTACTTTCATACCGGCGAATTTCCGACGCTCGCATCCGTGATTGAATTCAATAACATCGGCGGCACGGGAGGCAATTTCGTCGGTCAACGCGAAGGAACGCTGGAACCGCTTGGACTCAGCGAAGAAGAAAAAACGGATTTGATCGAATTTTTAGAGACATTGACAGGTGAATTACCGCCTGCACACTTGTTAACCAAACCCGATTTACCATAGAGGCAGTATTCTTCATCTTTCATCGTCTTTGCAGATAATGTTTTTCACCGCGCCTCAGTTCAAAATTTATGCGAAAAAGAGGCAGGGGTAGAAATTCCATTAGCGAAGCCTGAAGAAAATAAAATAAGACTTACGCAGCGGTTTCAAAGTCCCCTGATAAGGGGATTTAGGGGTTAAAAACGTCTAAGTATTTGCTTTTTACCTACAAAATATCCCTTTTCTGCTAAATTTGCGTAAGTCCTATAAAAAACAAAAATAATTTGACAATAATATAGGAATTAAGTATAATAACCCTATTGAAATGCATACAATTCTGCGTTTTATGAAAAAATTATCTATGTGAATGCTCCAACAGTAGTAGACAAGAGCATGCACTTTAACTATCAATAACAAAAGGAAATTACATGCGAAAACTGATAATCCTTGGGGTCGCTATCACTGCATATTTTGCCGCAATGGTCGCTTTGCCGAGCATTGGTGTTGCCGCTTCCATGGGGGAAGTGGCGATATTCACTGAACAAGCCGGATGGATTGCGCAAGGCACAGCTGCTGCAGAAGGTGAAGAACTGGCAGACCTTCTCAAATCGCCTAAAGATATCGTGACATTATCGGATAAAGCGATTGGCAAGTGGGCAGAAGAGCGCACCGATAACGGTGCCGTTGATATTATTGTAACTTTCGGTTGGTTCCCGACATCACTCTATGCACCCGGAAACCAAGACCCTGATGACTCTGTCGCTGAGCTGTTTCTTGAAGGCGGAAACGTTTTTCTAAACACAGCAGATTATATCTTCTACGTCACACAAGGCGGTGGTGCCAACGGTGAACAGGGGTTGAAGAATATGATGGACATCAACGCCGATATGTGGTCAGGTGGCACTGCCATCAAACCCACCGACGACGGTAAGAAGCTTACTCCCAGTCTTGATGCTTTTACTTCAGAACGGACTTTCAAGGAAGCCCAAATTGAGGATCCTTGGGAAGTTGAAATCGTGTTCGGTGACAATGGCGCAGGTTTCTTGGACCCCTGCTTCGTTTACGATACCGAAACCGGTGGACGCATAGGGATCGCCTTTCAAGAACCGAATAACGATGGGCTTCCCCGCGGTGAAGTAATGGCCGAAATGATTGATAACTACTTGGCTGAGATGCTCGCAGTTGAACCGAATGAGAAAATTACCACGACGTGGGGACATCTTAAGTCAAGTTTCTAACTAAACTTGGTCCAGAACTTTTAGTAACTTTTTAGCAACAACGATTGCCTCGATAATATGATCGGTATCATCGGGGCAAACTTAAAAAAAGAGGTAAAAATTAATGACACGCAGCATATTAACCCTATTCCTAATTTTGTTAATGGCTACATGCACAGTTTCGAGTTGGGCATCTTTGGGTGATGTCGCTATTTTCAGCGAAGGCACCGGCTGGATCTCTAAGGCTGACGCAGATGTCCAGCGAGCAATTGTCTTTGAGGACCTTAAAGGTATTGTCCCCTCCGTTGGTGATGTTGTTTATCAAACCGACGCAGAAATCGGTCCTTGGGCAGAATCACGCATTGACGACGGCGTCGCAGATGTACTCGTTATCTTCGGATGGTTCCCAACAACCCTTTATACCCCCGGAAACTCACAGGTAGATGATTCTATCGCCGAACGTTTCCTCTACGGCGGAAACATTATCCTCAATTGCGCCGATTATGCCTTCTACGTTACTGAAGGTGGCGGTGCCAATGGTGAAAACGGCTTGAAGACTATCATCAACATCAACGCGGATATGTGGGGCGGCGGGACGGAGATTACACCAACAGCCGATGGCGAAAAGTATACGCCGACACTCGGGGAATTCGTCTCTGAAAGACCCTTTAAAAGTGAGCAGATTGTTCCACCCTGGAGCGTTGAAGCTGCTTTTGGTGATAACGGTGCTGGATTTTTCGATCCAGGTATCATCAAATTGGATGATAGCAGTGGACGCGTCGGTATCTGTATGCAAGAACCCGGTAACGGCGACTTGCCACGTGGACAAGTACTTATCGAAATGATTGATTTCATCTCGCAACAGCCAGATATGCTCGCAGATGGGACCCCTGTTGAACCGACAGGAAAGGCTGCTGTTACTTGGGGCAACATCAAATCCGTACGTTAGCCTAACAGCAAACCAAAATCTTCCGCTCTTATATGCTCACCCTTGTGGTGGGGATATAAGAGCGGTTTTATTTTTAAGTACCAAAAACTGATAACTGACCGTTGATAACTGACCACTAATTATTTGACATCCACGCCTATCTGTGTTATACTTCATTCAGAAACAACTGCTGTTCATACATCCGATACCCTCTTTTCGGTATAATAAATAAGCAGAAATAGGACTTTGAAACAGATTATCACGCACACAAACCCAGACTTAGATGCGATCGTCAGCGCGTGGCTCGCCCAAGATTTTCTCTTCCAAGAACACGCGTCCGAGGTTGTGTTTGTGAGCCGAAAAGTTCCGGGAAAACTTATGCTGTCCGCCGATTGTTTGGTGGATGTCGGCAACACATACTGCCCCGAAAATTACCGGTTCGATCACAAACCGCCAGCGTTTCAGAACAGGAATAGCACGTGTGCAACGCGTCTGATCTGGGAATACCTGTTGGACATCGGTGTTGCTGTCGCGCATCTCAAACCGCTTGTGGAAGTAACGTATCAAGGCGATACACACCGGAATTCAGAGGCACTTAAGCAGAGCCGAATCAACGGACCGCACGCAGAATTAACGAAATTAAAAACCGAATACAGAGACACAACGGAGGTTTATCAACAGATGGTCCTCTGGTTGAGGAGTTACACAAAAAATCTATGAAGCAGCTTACAAGTCTATTTTTTATCCTATTTGTCATGGCAATGATACAGACACAACTCGTGAGTGCCGACGAATGGACACAATGGCGCGGCGAAAATCGGGAAGGGGTCTGGAACGAAACCGGTATCATTGAAAAATTCGAGGAACCAGAAATCCCGATCCGCTGGCGTGTGCCCATCGGGAGCGGCTACAGTGGACCCACTGTTGCTGATGGACGTGTTTATATCACTGATCGGCTCACAAAACCAAAACAGGTTGAACGCGTTCACTGCTTCGATTCGGAAACGGGGGATCAACTCTGGTCTTACACCTACGATGCCGTATACAGAATCGACTATACAGCAGGCCCCCGTGCGAATGTTACGATCCACGATGGACTCGCTTACGCCTTAGGCGCGATGGGACACCTTCACTGTTTCGACGCTGCCACCGGCGATCTCAAGTGGAAAAAAGATCTCAACGCCGAATATAACATTAATATGCCGATCTGGGGTATTGCCTGCGCGCCTATTGTTGAGGGTGAAAATCTCATCGTTCAAATCGGCGGTAAACCGGATGCCTGTATCGTTGCATTTGACCGGAAAACCGGTGAGGAGAAGTGGAAAGCATTGGACGATAACGCCTCTTATTCCGCACCGATTGTCATCACACAGGCAGGCAAGCGCGTCTTAATCTGCTGGACGGGTGCCAATATCGCCGCACTTGACCCAGAAACAGGAGCCGTACACTGGCTCTATCCGTTCCCACCGAAAAGTTTTGAGATCGCTATTGCCACACCTATTTTCAATCAGAATGAATTGTTCGTTACTGAGTTCCAGCAAGGTTCTCTGCTCCTGAAGCTGCCAACCGATGAATTGAAAGCGGAACGTATTTGGCATCGCAAGGGAAAAAACGAACAGAACACCGATGCGCTTCAGACCACAATGGCAACACCCGTCCGCATAGGCGATTACATCTACGGCGTAGATAGCTATGGGGAACTCCGCTGTCTTGATGCCCGAAACGGCGATCGGATTTGGGAAGACTTGACTGCAGTGAAGAAAGCGCGTTGGAGCAACATCCATTTTGTCACACACCCCGTATCATCAGACAACAGAGTCTGGATGTTCAACGAGCACGGCGAACTCCTCATCACGGAACTCTCTCCTGAAGGACTTAATATTATCAGTCGTGCCAAATTAATCGAACCGACGCGCGACCAATTAAACCGCAGAGGCGGCGTTACGTGGGCACACCCAGCGTTTGCCTATAAACACGTCTTTGCCAGAAATGACAACGAACTCGTTTGCGCAAATTTAGCAAAAAACGAAAAATAAATGAAACTCACGGAGGCAACATATTGGAAACAATTCGGATGCCGGAGGTAAACTTACGTCCCGGCGAACAAATTGACGGCTTTGAAGTAAAAGCCGTCACACCCATTGACGAATTACGCGCAGTGACAATTGAATTGGCGCATCAACATAGCGGTGCACGGCTGCTACATCTCTACACTGAAGACACTGAAAATCTCTTCTCCATTAATTTCCCGACACCGCCATCGGACGATACCGGCGTACCCCATATCCTTGAGCACGCTGTCTTGGCAGGTTCACACAAATTTCCAGTGAAAGAGCCGTTCTTTGAGATGATAAAAATGAGCATGGCGACGTTTATTAACGCCATGACAAGTGCTGATTTTACCTGCTATCCTGTCTCAAGCAACGTCAAAAAAGACCTCTTCAACTTGGCAGAAGTCTACTTTGACGCCGTCTTCCATCCCTTATTGACAGAAAACACCTTCAAACGCGAGGGACATCATCTCGCACCCGCGGATCCTGATGATCCGACAGGCAACCTAAAGATAACAGGCATCGTCTATAACGAGATGAAAGGCGCGTTCTCGGACCCAGAGGCTCGGTTATACCGCTCCATGTCGTGCCAACTCCTTCCTGATACCCTGTACGCCTGCGAATCCGGCGGCGATCCGGTTGCCATACCAGATTTGACTTACGCGCAGCTCAAAGGGTTCCATGAAACCTATTATCACCCAAGCAACGGTTATTTCATCCTCTACGGCGATATTCCGACGAGTGATTATCTCGCCTTTCTCGCCGATAAGTTGGATAATATTCCGAAGAATGCTGCGAGTACCGCCCTACGTCCATTGCGACCGGAGGTTACACACCAACCGAAGTGGGACGCACCACGGTTTGTAACGGATACCTATCCCGTCGGTGCAGATGAACCCCTCACGGAAAAGACGTATCTCATGCTCAGTTGGCTCATCGGCGACGCGACCCATCCAGAAGAGATTGTCTTAGGTCAAATTTTGAGTCTCATTCTGCTCGGAAATGAAGCCGCACCCCTTCGTAAAGCGATTGTTGATTCCAAACTCGGTACCGACATCGCCTTCGCCAGTGCCAGCTCTATTGGACCCGCAGCCACTTTTTACATCGCTCTCAAAGGGAGTGAGGCTGATCGTATCGAAGCGTTTACGCAACTGGTCACTGACACTCTCACACAGGTTGCAGATTCAGAGATTGATAGCGAAAGAGTGGAAGCGGCATTCCAACAAGCAACTTACCACTATCAAGAAGTCGCGTCAATGTTCCCGCTCCGCATGCTCTATCGCGTTATCGAAGGTTGGATCTATGAAAAAGATTCGGACACTTTCCTAAAGATGGGGCAAACGCTCACAGATGTACGTCAACAGTGGCTGGAAAATCCATCAATTTTCAACAACTTTATCCGTGAGAGATTCGTCGAGAACCCACATCGCCTAACCAATATTCTATCCCCTGATCAGGATATGCAGGCGAAAGCTGATGCTGAACTCGTCGAACGGATGAAAGAGACGCGCGCACAGTTAACAGACGAAGAAGTCCAACGAATTGCCGCCGATGCTGCGGAACTGGAACGTCTCAATGGCGTACCCAATCCGCCAGAAGCACTCGCGAAACTGCCACAACTCCAAGTCAGTGATCTCCCTGAAAAACCGAAACATATTCCCACAACGGTTGAGAAGGTCGGTGGAAAGGTGCTGCTCCGCAACGATGTCTTTGCCAACGGTATTAACTACCTTGTACTGAACTTCAACTTACAAGGACTACCACAGCATCTCTGGAGCTATATACCCAGATACGCTGAAGCTATTGGTAAACTCGGTGCTGCGGATATGACTTACGAAGAGATGGCACAGCGGAAATCAGCAGCTACCGGCGGAATCGGATGCTCACCGTGGTTTTCTACACACGCGCTTGATCCCAATCGTTCCATGCAGAGCATATCGTTTCACCTTAAAGCACTTGATGGGAAAATAGATGCCGCGTTGGATGTCTTACACGATCTGCTTTTTGCTGTGAACCCGCGCGACACGGAACGCCTAAGAGATGTGTTAATTCAAGCCGTTGCAGAATATCAGACAGAGATGATTCATGACGGCTCAAGCACGGCAATTCACCACGCTTCACGTGGGCTTTCGTCGAACGCACATCTTGCTGAAATAATCTACGGGCTGCCACAACTCCGCACCAGCGAAGTGCTTCTCAACGGTTTTGACGAACTTAACACCGACCTTATAGGTCACATAGAAGGAGTCCGTGATTTCCTACTAACACGTGGACGGGTCACCGCGAGTTTCACCGGTTCGGATTCCGCTTTTGAAACAACACGAACCAAACTCAGTGAGTGGCTTGACGCGATGCAGGACGAACCGATAACCTCTGAACCGATTGCATTTCAGCAGTTTGATGCACCACCAAGAGAGGGATTGGCGGGTCCCATTCAGATTGCGCACTGCGCACACGTAATGCCAGCACCGCACTATTCCGATCCGGATTCAACGCTGCTGACAATCGGGGCACATCTCATTCGACTGGATTACATACTGAGTGAAATCCGCTTTAAAGGTAATGCTTACGGCGCAAGGTTCACCTATAACCCGTATGATGCGGTACTGTCCCAAGCCTCGTATCGCGACCCACACGTCGCACGCACGATCAACGTCTTTGAACAGACCGTTGACTATGTTAAACAGGTGGAATGGACACAGGTAGACATAGACCGTGCGATCATCGCGACGGCAAAAGATGGTGAGAAACCGATCCGCCCGAGCCAAGCCGCAAGCAGCGCACTCAGTCAACACCTCGTTGGACAGACGCGCGAGATGCGGGAGGAACGCTACGCACAACTCCGTCGCGCAACGCCTGCTGAAGTAAAACGGGCACTCCTTGAACTCTTGGAGGAAAACGGAGATAAAGCCGCGGTCTGTGCCGTTTCCAGTCGAGAAAAACTGGAAGCCGCGAACGATGAATTAGCACAACCTTTGATCATTGAGGATATTTTAAGCTAAACCTGTATTTAGGCACGAACGCTTACCATCGGTAGGGGTAAAACACCTACCCTCATGATAAATAGGACTTACGTATTTCCTCTTAAAGTCCCCCTGATAAGGGGGATTTAGGGGGTTAAATCACTAAAATACTCTCACTGTGAGGCATTTTTTTGTGAATATATTGCTTTTGGACGCAATTTGCGTAAACCCTAATAAAATATGAAAGGAATTGAAAATGAAAAGAATTGCAATTTTGACAATCTGTGTTTTTGCTTTAGCAGCAGTAGCGACAATTGCATCACAACCAGAGGGTTTTGAGAAAAACTGGCACTACTGGCGCGGTCCGCACGCAACCGGCACCGCGATTGACGCGAATCCACCTACTACATGGAGCGAAACTGAAAACATCCGCTGGAAAGTGGCTATTCCCGGTACCGGACACGCCACCCCAATCGTTTGGGAAGACAAAATTTTCATACAAACCGCCATCAAAGGTGAAGTACCCAAAGAAGAACCCAAACAAGAAGGTGGTGACAATCCATTCAGCGGTTTCTTTCAAGAAAGACGCCGAGGCGGCGGAATCGCGGAAGTGTACAAATTCGACCTTATCGCGCTCAACCGCAGCAACGGGGACATCCTCTGGCAGAAAACACTCAAAGAGATTACACCGCATGAAGGCACGCACCAAGATGCCACCTTTGCCTCTAACTCGCCTGTAACCGATGGCGAACACGTCTACGCTTATTTCGGTTCACGTGGGCTTTACTGTGTTGATATGATGGGGAATTTGAAGTGGGAAAAAGACATCGGTACAATGTATAAACGTAATACATTCGGTGAAGGCAGCTGCCCAGCACTCTATGAAAACACGCTCGTTATTTTGCAGGATCACGAAGGGGATTCCTTCATTACTGCCCTTGACAAACGCACAGGTGATGTACTCTGGAAAACCGACCGCGATGAACGGACAACTTGGTCCTCGCCTATTGTTGTTGAGCACAACGGAAAAGCACAGGTGATTACCACAGGTACGAATCGCGTCCGTAGCTACGATTTAGCAACTGGAGAACTTCTATGGGACGGCGACGGCTTGACAGCTAACAGTATCCCTTCACCCGTTGCTGCGGGTGAATACGTTTATCTCATGAGTGGATTCCGAGGCAGTGACTTGCAAGCGGTTCACCTCGCAGAGGCAACAGGTGATATTAGCGACTCTGAAGCGATTGTCTGGCGACATAATCGCAATACACCTTATGTGCCATCACCGCTGCTTTACAAGGATACGATCTATTTCTTAAAGAGTAACGACGGTATCCTCTCTGCTTTCAATATCAATACTGGGGAATCGTTCTATGGACCTGAGCGGTTGAAAGGGGTCTCCGGTGTTTATGCTTCAATCGTCGGTGCAGCGGATCGCGTTTACATCGCTGGACGAAACGGTACAACTAACGTTATCCAATACGGATCCGAATTCAAGGTTTTAGCGGAAAATAAATTGGATGATAGTTTCAACGCATCGCCCGCGATTGTAGGTTCAGAGTTGTACCTCCGCGGTGCACAACATCTCTACTGCATCGGAGAGTAAATAGTTATCAGGGGTAGAGTTGTCAGTTGTCAGTTGTCAGTTATCAGTTAAAGAGGGTTAAGATAGTCCTAAAGTCTCTTTCTGAAAACTGAAAGGTTTTTCGCAGAAAAACCGTACTGAAAACTGACAACTCATTCCCTAATACGTCGCTCTTCCACCGCTGACATCGTAACACTGTCCTGTCACAAAACTCGCCTCGTCCGATGCCAAGAAATTCACAACAGCCGCAACCTCCTCTGGTTTCCCAACGCGCCCTAACGGAATCTTGCCCACCATATAGTCAATCGTTGATTGTGCCATACCTTCCAAAATCGGTGTTTGAATTACGGCAGGCGATACCGCGTTCACACGGATGTTATAGTCGGTTACCTCTTTAGCAAGTGCCTTCGTCAAACAGATAACCCCTGCCTTAGATACGGAATACGGGATAAGCGTTGGATTTCCTTCTTTGCCAGCAATTGAAGCGATGTTCACAATCCGACCGTAATCCTGCGCGATCATCGGCGCAATCACCGCTTTACAACACAGAAAGACACCCGTGAGGTTTACGCCGATCACAGCATCCCAATCGGCATCTTCTAAGTCTGTTAGCGGGAGTGTCCGTCCCGCAATCCCGGCGTTGTTGACGAGGATGTCAACACGGTCAAAAGTCGAAATAACCTTTTCAACAGCGGCGTTGACATCCGCAGACTGTGAAACATCCGCTTGAACGGGCAGTGCGCTGCGTCCGGTGCCCTCAATTTCCTGTGCCGCCGCTTCAGCCGCCGCCATGTTTAAATCCATAATAGCCACATTCGCTCCTGCGTTCGCGAGTCTCAAGGCAATCGCTTTACCGATGCCTTGTCCCGCCCCTGTCACAATCGCAATTTTATCCGTTAGATTCATTAAAATCCCTCCTCTGTTCCAAAAAATCGTCTAATTCAATTCCGAAAGCATCCGCGATGCGATTCACGTAGTTAAAAAAACCGACGATCTCCACAATAGCAAAGAGTGCTTCGTCAGTGAGTCCATAACTGCGGAGATGGTCTAAGTCTGCCGGTGTGATAGTCGGTGCTGCTTTTGTCACCTTAACGGCAAATTCGAGGATCGCTTTCGTGGTATCGTCGATATCAGCCATCTGGAAATCTGTTATGATCTGTGCAATTTGTGTATCTGTGAATTGGTCCCGCAACTCATCGGCGTGTGTGATGATTCAGTAGTGGCATTCGTTGACCTTCGAGACAACAGTGGCAATCATTTCGCGCTGCATCCGGCTCAAAGGGGAATCTTCATCGTGCATCACCACTTTATAGAGTTCCACGAAAGCACGCATGCTTTTCGGTCTCACACTGAAAAGTCTGACAATATTGTAAAGCTCACCTGCCCGCGCGAGCGCAGCATCGTATTCCTCTTTCACAATGCCAGTTGCATCGGCTTCATCTACAGTCTGAATCCATGCCATCTTTTATTCTCCAATCACGACCCCATATTCACCAACAACAGCCCCTTTATGTCCGCTCTGGTAGTGGAGATGCCGTTCACCGACAATCGGTTGTGAGCTTTGTGCCTCGACCGAACCGTGCACATTCCCCATCGCGCCTTCATCTACATCGGCACAACAGAACGGTTTAATCCGGCGATGTATCTGCCTACGAACATCGCCTTTTTTGTTACGGACAATGATGTTCACAAGTGCATCACTCTCTCCGACATTAAGGAAACGGAACCAGTCTTTCGCACCACTCGCAACCTCTGGAAAAAAGAGCCGAATCCCGACATGTCCGCCTTCCTCCGATGCCCCGGGTAGATCAACGATAGCCGTCCCACTGTGCATGTGCCGTTCCGCAACGATCGGTTGATCAGACCGTATCAAAACGGAAGATTTGATCTTTATATCGTCCATCTTCGGCATCCAACATTCAAAAGGATCTAATTCGCGCTGCATCGTATTTACAGGTTTGCCGGTTCCATCTTCATGTGCGATCAGTGTAACCTCACCGCTCTCTTTACCGACATTGACGATGATTGCCCAGTCACGCCACGCCGGTCCCGTTTCTGGAAAATAGAGCGTCCGCGGTGCATCCGAAATCACCTGACCGTATTGCCCGACGCAAGTTTTGCCACCCTGATAATGGAGGTGCCGTTCCCCAACAATTGGCTGTGTGCTTTGGACCTCAAGCGTACCTCTGACGTTTCCCATTATCCCTTCGTTAATATCCCAGCAGCACATCGGCTTGATTCTATGATGGTGCTGCCTTATAATATGCCCGCGTCTGTTACGAACGATTATATTGACCAACGCATCCGCCTCACCGACATTCAAAAACCGGAACCAATCATGGGCACCCGGAACCAACTCTGGAAAGAACAGTCGGAGTCCAACGGTCTCATATTCCTCTGCAGCACCGACGAAATCAAGGATACTCGGATCCTTGTGCATGTGCCGTTCTGCCACAATCGGTTGATCCGCGCTAAACTGCATGGAGGAATTCTGTTTTATCGCCTCAACGTTCGGGGTCCAGCATTCAAAAGGACTTATCTCTTTCTCATCTGACCAAGTCGGTTGTCCGTTCTGTGCGTGTCGGGCTACTATATTCACGCGAGTCTCTTCGGTTCCGACGTTAATAACTTGGACCCAATCTTCCCACTGCGGACCTACCTCTGGAAAATAAAGCGTTGTTGCATTTGGCATGTGTTCCTCCTGTCCAAATTTATGAAAAATTGTTTCTATTGTAGTATACGGCGTAAAAATTAAGCGTATTGTAATGAGTGGCACTGTTACTATTTTAACTTGCATATATTTATATTTTCCACTACAATTTTGCTCAATTCCATTTAGGCGTTTCCAGTGTGGGAATGCCCCCGATTAAAAAAGACTTCAACGGATGGAATACGGCTAAATGGCTTCGGCAATTTTAATAATACCCCGAGGAGAAAATCAATGGCAGCGAAAAAACTCTCAGATGCTCAGATTCAAGCAAACCTTGAACAGGTTCACGGTTGGACTATCGAAGATGGTAAATTACACAAAGAATTCCAGTTCGATACCTTCGTTACGGCGTTCGGTTTCATGACACAACTCGCTTTAGTCGCCGAATCCTTGAACCATCACCCTGAATGGTTCAATGTCTATAACCGCGTGACGATTGACCTAACGACCCACGATGCTGGTGGGATCAGCGAACTGGATTTTCAGTGGGCAAAGCAGGCAGATGCTATTAGCGGTTAAATAATACCATTTCTAAATAAACGCCTCTCATTAAGGAAAACCCGTTCGTAGTAGCGCAATTGATTGCGCTACTACAGACCGATACCTCATAGCGTTCCAAAATCTTTATAATGGGGCTTTATTTTTCAGATTTGGTATAAGTTCCTGTCGTTAGGAATGGAGAAACGCATGGATAACCCGAAAGTTTTAATTGGTAGTCGGCAAGCACCCGAAATTGAGGCGATGTTATCAGATGTCCCAACCGGTGTTGAGGTGCGCTTTCTACCACACGGTGAACCTTTACAGGATCATATCGCTGATGTTGAGATTCTATTCGGACATATCGGCGAAGATGCGATGCCAGAAGCAAACGCGTTACGCTGGGTACATCAACCGCACGCTGGCGTTGAAGGCTTTATGTACCCAGCTTTCAAAGCCAGCGATGCCATGCTTACCAATTGCCGAGGTTTGTACGGCACACAGATTGCCGAACACGCCTTCGCTTTACTTTTATCTCTCACTCGGCAAATCCCCGCGCAATTGGAATTTATGAAGACAAAGCATTGGGAACGTCTGCCGTGTATTGAACTCGCCGGAATGACGATGGGCATTCTTGGACTTGGGGGTATCGGCAAAGCGATTGCAGCACGCGCACGCGCCTTTGAATTTGATGTCATCGCCGCTGATGCCGAACCGATTGATAAACCCGATAGTGTCTCGGAGCTCTTCGGTTTAGATGGGTTGATGGCGTTTCTCGCGAAATCACACATCCTCGTAGTGTGCTGTCCAAGCACCCCTGAAACACATAAACTCCTGTCGCATGCACAGTTCAATCAGATGCCAGATGATAGTTACGTGGTGAACATTAGTCGCGGTAAGGTCATCGATGAGACTGCACTCGTAGCAGCACTTCAGAGCGGTAAATTAGCGGGAGCGGGGTTAGATGTAACCTATACAGAGCCGTGCCCGTCAGAGAATCCGTTGTGGGAACTACAGAACGTCATCTTAACGTCTCACAGTGCGGGTGCCTCGCAGCACATTCGGAGACGCGCCATGCAACTCTTTATTGATAACCTACACCGTTACGTGGCAAGTGAACCCTTAGTGAATCTCGTTGATAAGGAGAAAGGGTATTAAATTGAGGATGGTTCATAAATCATTGTACTTGCAATCGCAGCAATCAATGCTTTTGTTGTACCACAATCTGTTAGATTGTGGACTTTGTAATGCACGGTCTGTTGGATCGCGTGTGGCAGCCGCAAACTAACAGTTTGCGGTACAAAATATACAGGATTATGAAACATTTTCATTAAGTAACAACACAGAAATGGAGAAAAAATGAGTCAGAAAACGTATCGTGCAGCGGCAATCGGGCATACCGGTGCTGGCAACTTCGGACACGGGCTGCATACGCCATATAAGGAGATAGAAAACGTCGAATTCGTCGCTGTTTCTGATCCGAACGAAGAAGGTCGAGAGAAGGCAGCCGCAGAAGCTGGAGCCTCGCGCAGTTACGCTGATTATCGCGAGATGCTCGAAAAAGAGGAGCTTGACATCGTGAGCGTCTGTCCGCGCTGGACAGTGGAACATCTTGATATGATAACTGCTTGTCTCGAAGCGGATTGCCACGTCTATACCGAGAAACCGATGACGAGCACACTCGCGGACGGTGATAGAATCGTTGAGACAGCGAAAGCACGCGAATTAAAGGTCGCTGTGGCGCATCAGGCAGTCTATCTCCCCGCTACGCATGCGATTAAGCAGATGCTTAACGACGGGAAAATCGGCACGATCCAAGCCATCTATGCCAGCGGTAAACAGGATAGACGCGGCGGCGGTGAAGATATGATTGTTCTGGGTACGCACCTGTTTAATATGATGCGTTTCTTCGTTGGCGATGTCGCATGGATGCAGTCACACGTTACCACAAACGGTATAGAGGTTGCGTCCGGCGGCGACCACGAACCAACGGAACCCGTTGGTCCTGTCGCGGGCGATTGTATCAACAGTTACTTCGCTTTCAAAAACGGTGTCTCAGGCTTCTTCCAGTCTCGGAGAGATCAGGCTGGCTCCGGCAGGTACGGCATGGAAATCGTTGGCAGTGAAGGCATTTTCTCGCTCCGTGGTGATGTCGCAAACCGACTCATGGTCTACCCTTATCCCGTGCTGGTTCCTGCAAATCCAGATCAAGCATGGGAAGCAATGGACTTAGACCAAACACCTTTCTCCAGCGGCAACGAACTCGCGATTCGCGATTTAATTGATGCTGCCGAGAACGATAGGAAACCCATTTCCGCAGCCGAAGACGCTGTCGCTGCATTAGAGATGATTCTCGGTGCTTATGAATCCCAACTCTCCGGGCAACGCGTTCCCTTCCCGATTGAAAATAGAGAGCACCCCTTAAGCAGGTAACCCCATAACCTTTTGCTTAACCCTCCGCTGGCGGGGTTTCTAACCCCGCCATTCCGTTAATACGCTTTACACCGGCACCATCTTCCGCACACCATTTTCATAATGAACCTGATAATCACTCTCTGGCACGTCCATTGCACGCACAGCAAGTTCACCAAAAGTGATCAGCGGTTCGGAAAGCAGTAGCAGCTCATCAAGCGATTCGGTGGGTGTTTTGTCTGTTGTGTCTAACACAATCTTACGCCCACTATGAGAGAAGAGAGATTTATCAATCTCTTCCTGAAAAAGGCGTTGGAGTTCTGGGATGTCGGCTTTCTTGATGATCTGGTACTCGTGTGGATCCGTCGCCATCCGCTCCTCAATCGCTGCATCACTTGCAGTCACATGGATCATCACCACATCCGGCAACCGCGCTTCAATCACCTGTGTTTCATAGCCGCGCTGCGCATTGATGTGATACTTCGAGTAATATGTACTCTCAGGATCATCGCCATAAAAGGACGAATAAACCAGTTCCTCAATGTGCCAACCCGCGATCATCGTATTCGGATAGTTTTTGATCACCTCAACGTGATACTGAAGCTGCATCCGTTGCATCCGTTCCTTGACATCATCTGGAAAATTAACGTACGCAGCCCTTGATTCCGCACTCAGTGTTGAATCCGGAATCGTAAAATGATCGTCTACGTGAACCCGTAACTGACGGTGCCGATAGTAATCGGTCAATAGGTCTACTAATGTCGATTTTCCAGCATATTCGATACCCACAAAAATACATCTCATAAAAAAGACCTCGCTACAATTTCATGAATAGATAACCTGCCAAATCCTATCCTTATGTTTATCACAAAATTAGAAAAATGTCAAGCGTCAGAGTCATTCAATTGTAGGTTTTTGGTGTTTGGTGTTGTCCTTTTCGCAGGCGTTAACACTTTATGTATGTTATGTTTTAAGACAATTCGCTGAAATTTTCGCAGCATTTCGCAGCATTTCGCACCGGATCCTGGAAAAAAAGACGTCCAATCGAATAATTTATTAAAATTAAATCGCCCTGTGTCAAGCGTCAAATTGGCTTGACATTCGCGCTGTGAGCGTGTATAATAACTTTATCTTACACAGATTGAACATAAGGAGGCAGACATGGAAAAAATTCAGACCTTCAAAATCCAAAATCCGGAGTACGGAGACACCTATACTGCTCACATCGAAAAAAATGGGGCTGGGTGGGTAGGACAGATACAAGAAGTTCCCGAGGTAAAATGCGAGGGAAGTACGCCAGACGCACTATTGAAAGTCCTCAAAAACGAACTTCACGAGGTCCTAATAGCACGAGCAGACGCTTGGGATAAGCAGATCGAGGAGGACATAAAAGCCGGGCGACTTGAGCCACTTCGCAAGAAAGCCCTTGAGGATATTAAAGCGGGGAGGTACACTGATTTATAAAGCTACCTCTGAATTTTGGGAATGTTATAGCAATCTTCCGCGATCAGTTCAACAAGTTGCAGACAAGAATTTTGAACTGTTAAAACGAGATCCAAAACACCCATCTCTGAAGCTTAAGAAAGTTGGTGTTTACTGGGTAGCAAGAGTCGGTATCAACTATCGAACACTTGCATTTGAAGAGAAAGAAGGCTTATCTTGGTTCTGGATCGGCAAACACGACGAATACATGCGACGCATCCGATTTGGGTTCTAATTTGTTTGGAAACGGGATTTTATGTAGGTGTAATAGGTATTTGTCCCGAAAAAATAAATACAAGGAGTTAGATGTGGAACAGGTTGAAACTATCGAAATTCAATGTCTGGTTGATGAGCAAGCGCACAATTAAATCATTATAATGTCTAATATGCTTAGGAGTGAGATCTTATGGAAAAACTTCAGACCGTCAAAATATATGATGAGGAATATGAAACAACCTATACTGCCCACATCCAAAAAAATGGCGAGGGATGGATGGGATGGATACAGGAACATCCCAAGATCAGGTGCGAAGAACGTACGCAAAAAGAACTGCTGGAAACTCTTGAAAATACGCTTTATGAAACTTTAGAAGCGGATTGGGAGACCTGGGATAAGCAGATCGAGGAAGACATAAAAGCCGGGAGACTTGATAGACTTCGCGAGGAAACCCTTGAAGATTTACGGGCAGGTAGGTGCAAAGATCTATAAAACACGCAGAGAATTTTGGGACCACTATCAAAACCTGCCTGAAGAAATCCAACGACAAGCCAACAAGTGTTTTCAATTGCTGCAGCAGGACCCTAAACACCCCTCCTTGAATTTTAAGCAAGTTGGAAAAACGGATTGGTCTGTCAGAATTAATAGAGGCTATCGCGCTTTGGCATTTGAAGATGAAGGAACTTTCGTCTGGTTCTGGATCGGAAAACACGATGAATATATGCGACGAATTCATCAGTAAAACTGTTCTAAAAACACACTGAAACAATATACTATGTTAACAATCGGCAATCTCAACATTCCAAATTTTCCGCTATTACTCGCACCGATGGAAGATGTCAGCAATCCACCGTTCCGTGTCGTCTGCAAAGAGAACGGTGCGGATCTCATGTACACGGAATTCATCTCCTCCGAGGCACTCATCCGGGACGCTGCACCCAGCGTCGCCAAGTTAGACATCTTTGAGATGGAGAGACCCATCGGTATCCAAATTTTCGGACACGACATTGACTCCATGCGCGCCGCTGTCGAGATTACCGAGAAGGTGCAACCCGACATCATCGACATTAACTACGGGTGTCCCGTCAAGAAGGTCACGGGCAAAGGCGCAGGGGCAGGTATCCTGAAAGATATACCCAAAATGGTGAAGATGACAGATGAGATGGTGAGGACCACGGACCTGCCTGTAACCGTCAAAACTCGGCTCGGTTGGGATGACAATACGAAATACATCGTTGAAGTCGCAGAACGGCTACAGGATGTCGGTATCCAAGCCATCGCTATTCATGGCAGGACCCGCAAGCAGATGTATAAAGGCGATGCTGACTGGACGCTCATCGGTAGGATTAAGGACAATCCTCGCATGACGATCCCCGTCTTCGGCAATGGCGATGTCGATAGTCCGCAGAAAGCAGCACGGATGCGGCAACAATATGGCGTTGACGGTATTATGATCGGGCGCGCTGCGATCGGTTACCCTTGGATCTTCAACGAGATAAAACACTATTTTGCGACTGGTGAACTGCTCCCACTGCCCTCAATAGATGAACGCATCGCCGCTTTTAGAAAGCATCTCGATTTCTCCATCAAGTGGAAAGGCTTAAGACGCGGGCTACTGGAAATGCGTCGCCACTATACCAACTATTTCAAAGGCATTCCACACGTCAAACCTTTTCGCTATCGCCTCGTCACGTGCGATAGTTACGACGGTGTTTTGGGGATTGTAGATGAACTCCGCACGCACGCCTTGATGTCAGTCACATCATAACTCACTCGCTATAACGTCAGAACCATTCAGGTGTCGCATGGTTTGATCTTCCACTGATAGACGCTTTTCTTTAGTCACGACCGCCCAGTCGCGACTCCCGCTGACAGCCGACTGCTGACGGCTGATGGCTGACAACTAAAAAACCGCTTGACTTGAAAGCCAAATAATTCTATCATATAAAAAAACGTATCTCCACAATAAAGGACTCACAATGGACAAAATACCCTTTATGAAACTCAGTGGTGCGGGCAATGACTTCGTCATCATCAATAATTTAGCAGAGATCGTTGATAGCACCGACACAAATTTTGTGCAAAAACTCTGCCAACGCCGTATGTCCGTCGGAGCCGATGGCATTCTTCTCGTCGAAAAAGCAGAAGATGTTGATTTCCGCATGCGCTACTTCAATGCCGATGGCGGCGAAGTCGAAACCTGTGGTAACGGTGCACGCTGTATCTCCAAATTCGCCTACCTGAACGGCATTGCGTCCGAGCAGATGCGGTTTCTGACGAACGCAGGAATTTATGAATCCGAAATAGTGGGTGAGAACGTTAAAGTTCGTATGAGCGATCCCACAGATATTCGCCTGAATGTCCCGCTCCAACTCGATGACGGGATGCACGCTGTCGGTTTCGCGAATAGCGGCGTACCGCATGTCGTTTTCTTTGTTGAGGACTTAGAAGACACGGATGTCTATAATCTCGGACAACAGACCCGCTATCACGACAACTTTAAGCCTGATGGCACCAACGCTAACTTCATCCGTATTGAGTCGCCAGGGTTAATAGATATTCGGACCTACGAACGCGGCGTTGAAGATGAGACACTCGCTTGTGGAACAGGGTCGATCGCTTCCGCTATCGTTGCTGCGACATTAGGTAAAGTGGTATCGCCTGTTTCTGTCAAAACCGCAAGTGGTGTCGTTTTGAAGATCCATTTCGATGCTGATAATGGAGAAGCGAAAAACGTTTATCTTGAAGGTGATGCTCGCGTTATCTATATCGGCGAGCTCACAACAGACGCATGGAACTATTAAAAGTAGCAGGAGAACCCACGCCGCTGGGTTTCCGTAGCCAGCAAGGAGAGTTTACATCATGTTTCAAGGCTCTTATGTTGCACTTGTCACACCATTTAAGGACGATGAATCGCTTGATGAAGCGAAACTCAAGGAACTGATCCAATTTCAGCTTGACGGCGGTACACACGGCATCGTCCCGTGTGGCACAACAGGCGAATCTCCCGCGCTGTCTGAGGCTGAACATGACAGAGTCATAGAACTCACAGTTGAAACGGTCAATGGACAGGTGCCTGTGATTGCGGGTACGGGTTCCAACTCAACCACGCGTACGCTACGCGCCACAGAGCACGCCAAAGCCGCTGGCGCTGATGCTGCCCTGATTGTCACGCCCTATTACAACAAACCTACCCAAGAGGGGTTGTACGCCCACTACATGAAAATCGCTGACACAGTGGACATCCCAATCGTGGTCTACAACGTTCCGGGACGTTGTGGCACTGACATTCTTTCACCTACTATCGCACGCCTTGCCGAGCATCCAAATATCGTCGCGCTTAAAGAAGCGACAGGTGAACTCAAACGCGCCAGTGAAGTCGTCAACTTGTGTCCTGACGATTTCGTCGTACTTTCCGGTGATGATGTCAACACGCTGCCGATCCTCGCTGTCGGAGGCAAAGGCGTTATCTCGGTCGTCGCGAACGTCTCACCGACGGATGTTGCGGAAATGTGTAACGCTTTCCATTCAGGCAATCTTGAACTGGCACGTAAACTCCATTATAAATCATTGCCTCTGGCGGTCGATCTCTTTATTGAGACGAACCCGATTCCTGCCAAGACCGCACTCCAACTCATGGGCAAACTCAACGGCAAATTGCGGTTACCCCTCGCACCAATGGTCCCCGCAAATCTCGAATCCTTGCGCAAGACCCTCTCAGAAACCGGATTGATTTAGCGAAAAAAGTGGAGGGTGCGGTTTCAACTGCACCTTCTTTCTTAATTGGAGAGAATCTACATGTCTGATGACCTCACGGAACAAACCCAAAACCGTGTGAATTCCAACCTGCGTCGTCAGTTCCGTTCTTTTGGTAGTCTTGTAAAGAAGTCGAAAAAATCGTGGTCTCCAACTACCTTAAAGTGGTTTTCACTTTACAGCATTGGAATTTTGGCAAATATTTGGGCTTTAATTTTTAATTGGACCCAACTGGAGTCGTGGATCGGATTCGCCGTGATTTCAGGGGTGACAGCGATTATTGTAGTGCCTATTCTATTTGTAGAGAATGTTCGTCTAACTGGTGTGTCTCATAACGGACAACCGCGAATCAACGTCTATATCAATGGCTTCATATTCATTGGGCTTGCCGTTGTTAGCGCATCAGTAGGCTGGTACACAGGAACATTGGCAAGGAAGTTTATAGAGATTGTTCTGTCCAGTACCATGTCACCATGAAAATATCTCCGATTGGACTCACCACATAAGAGAACCGTAATTCGGAAGACATCAAAATGCTTGATAATTCGCAGAACCCAACGCAGAATGATGTAAGTGTTGACCCACAGCAGACGTTCAACGCTTCCGATAAGGTCGGAAAAGAATCACAAAGATCGAAGGGCTTACCTATTTTAGAACGTTCTTTACTCTTTGTTGTCGGGTTCTTCGCATATTTTGTAGCGTTTCGCTTTGGTAGGGCTTTTGTGGAATGGCAGTTCGGTTTGACGATAATCTTATCTGCAGTGTTGGGCATTGCTGTCCCCGCACTGTATGTGGAAAATAAGCGTTTAACCAACCAACTCAGCAATGGACACTTCTGTATCCTCTGTTACATCGGCGGCATCGGGTTAGCTGGACTTGCTATGATTCCTGTCTTCTTCGCTTGGATCGGTGGAACAATAACATACAAATTGATAGCACCTTTAGTACTGTTCGTAATTGTTTTTGTCCCCATTTTATATCTGGAAAACGAACGTGTAACCAGCCAACTCAGCGAAGAAATCACCGCACCCCGTACTTTCAGGCATGCCCTTGCTTTCGTTGCCCTCGCTATTATAGTCGGAGGCATAGGTTGGGTCGTAGGAACGGCTATGCGTGCCTTCATAGAAACAGCAGTGCCAAAATTGACACTGCTATGAAAAACATTTCTTATGCCATTTCTGAATAACCGGTTTTCATTAACGAATAACTGGTTTGTAGTTGCGCAATTCATTGCGCTTCTTACATTCAGAAACTTCATAATGAGTTCAAAATCTCTTAATTCCGATTTTATTTTTCAGATTTGGTATCACTTTGACGCTGCCAGAAACTCTTCAGGCACCAGTCGATGCACTGTGTCAATCACCAATTGTTCAACACCGGGGGCAAATCGGGTCGGCGGCCCGAAATAGAGCATCGCGCCACCCCCTTCATAACCACCTTCCGCTAACACCCGTTCTGACGGAATATAACACGGAAACGCGTTCGCATACCCACCTACCCATAACCGTTCCACATCTAATTCTTTCTTCAGACGCAGCGAATAATCGACAACCACTTCGCTCGCAAGAAAAACAACCGCCAATTCATCACCGAATGTCCACGTCTGTACCGGATAAGAGAGTTCCGCTTGTATCGACTCTCCCCGCTGCAGGGTTTCAAGATGTTTTCCGGCGTGATAGGCAGCGGAACCGCCTTCAGCGACTCGCGCCTCCCACTCCTCACGCGTCGGTAGTGTATCAAACGGTAGATTAACCCGTTCAAACGCACCCATTGGGACACTCGGGAGCGGTTTCGTATCGTTCACCAACAGACGCTGGACCTCCTGCGATAAGGCTTCACCGTGTGCTTTCGCATACGCGAGGCGAGTATTGAAAACCTCCTCTTGTCCATCAGGCATTGGCATCATCCGGGATTCTGGATTCGCATCTGCGCCACATCCAATCGTAATCAAAGCCGTTACACCGGGGAATGTCTCTTGGATGTTCTCTTGTGCAAACCCAGCCCAATCGCCACAGATATGATTATCTGTACCTGCCAAGGTTGTGCAATGGCAGGCGTAACTTGCCCACACGGCACGCAAATGCCCATCTAAATCCCTGACTTGTAGGCACGGCAGCGAGTGATCTACCGGACCGCCTTCTGTCCTGCGATTCTTCGCGAAATCGAGTTCACCGATGCTCCATGTCAATTTTGCGGGTTCGCGATTTGCGAGTGCCTCCAAGGCAACGGCTTCCATCCAGTCCTTAAATTGACTGGTGTATCGGCCTATCGTTTCCTGTTGATCGGGTGGTATATCTGAACTAAACAGGAACGGTGCAGCGTTTGTAAGACACGGCGCACTGTGTGTATGCGTAAAACATGCCGCAAAATGTGCACGCGAAACGCCTGCTTTTTCTTTCACACGGCGCGATATATCTTCTGTCAACTCGTCTGGTAAACCACAATTTTCGACCGCCACAAGGACAACGGGTTCATCAGCATCACTGCCAATCGCAATGGCTTTTGCCCATATCCGCTGAATGATACCGTCAGATTCTGTCCGACGGCTTCCGTAGCCGCTAAGCCGTATCGGATAATCCGGCGTAATATCCACTTCTGCAACGCCAACTTCTATAACACCATTGTTATCTGCCATGCGAGTTCCTCCTTGCATTTAGAATCGTCCGATAAATACGAACAAATGTCTGTCTGAATTGTAAATGTATCAGTCCCCCAGGCTATTGTGGGTCTACACTCATCACCTCAGCGAAAACATCCTCTAACGAGTGTTTCACTTCGCGTAACTGCCGGAGTTGTACACCAGTATCGTAAGCGAGCTTAAAAAAGAACTTTGTGCCTGTCTCTCCCTGACTTCCCGACATAACCCGCAAGTGATTATCAGGACGCACTTCAACGTGATAGTTATGGCGTTCCAAAGCAGTGATGTAAGCCTCACTGGCACCCACAATCCGCAGATCAAAGGCTTGTCCCTTGTTCTTTTTCAAGGACTCTATCTGTTCTTGGATAACAACACTCCCGTGTGAAAGCGCGATGATCTCGTGGCACGCGAACTCTACATCGGGCAGCAGATGCGAAGACAAAATCACATTAATGCCTTTATCAGATGAGATGTCTTTAACAAGTTCGAGCATCTCCTCCCTACCGCTCGTATCCATTCCGTTTGTCGGTTCATCAAGGAGCAGCAACTTGGGGTCGTGTATCAATGCTTGTGCTAACTTCACCCGCTGTTTCATGCCCGCCGAGTAGCCATCTATTGTTCGGTAACGCTCTTCATCCAAACCGACGTAATAGAGCACTTCATGCGCGCGCTGCATAGCATCGCGTTTCGGCATCCCACACAACTCCCCGGCGTAGGAGACGAGCTGGACAGCGTTCATCCCCGGTATCAAACAGTCGTCTTCCGGCATATACCCGACCTGTCTTCGGATGCCTAATGGATCTTTCTGTACATTCAACCCAAACACGGCTGCTGTGCCTTGATTCGGTTGCACAAATCCGAGCAGTGTCTTCAGTAAAGTACTTTTCCCGGCACCGTTCGGCCCAAGTAGACCGACAGCACCGCCTTGCACTTCCAGCGAGAGGTTATCTAACGCAGGTGTCGTACCAAAAAAGAGTGAGAGATTTTTGATTTCAATTAACATGTTTTAATTTTCGGACCTCGTTCTGATTTATTTTTCAGATTTGGTATTAAATATAGTTCTTCGGCACGCGCGCCCCAATCTGCGTCAGAACTTCATAAGGGATCGTTCCGGCGCGGTGTGCGACTTCATCAACTGTGATTTCAGCGTCTCCTTGCTTGCCGATTAGCACAACCTCATCACCGATGGATACATTATCCGTAGACTCTAAACGCACCACGCTCACATCCATGCAAACTCTCCCTATAATCGAGCGACGCACTCTACCAATTAACACCTCACCGACACCAGAAAACGCGCGCGGATAACCGTCGCCGTAACCTACCTGTACCATCGCTACACGGGTCTCACATGGTGCTTTATATCTTAACCCGTAACTAACGCCTTCGCCTTCTGAAATAGAACCGATCCAACCAATCCGCGTCTTCCAAGTCAGTGCGGGTTCTAACTTGATAGGTCTCTCAGGAGCCGGATAGATACCATAGAGACTCAAACCGGGACGGACCGCGCCGAAATGTGCTTCTGGGATTGCGAGCGCAGCCGCGCTGTTCGCTACGTGGATTAACTCGCTACCGTTGCTGATCTTTTCAAGCACAGACGAAAACCGATTGAGTTGCACAAAAACAAAACGCTTATCCGTCTCGTCCGCAGTGGCAAAATGTGTAAAGACTCCCTCAACATTCAGTCGGGGCAGTGTCTCTAACCTACGCAGGAACTGCCCCGCTTCTGTCCAACAAACACCGCTCCGATTCATACCTGTATTGATATTGACATGGACGTTTACAGTTCCTGACGCTATATCGTTTAATCTATCCGCGAATTCCCAATCGCCTATCGTCGGTGTTAATCCATGTTCAACAATTTGTATTGCTTGTTCAGGAAGAGAACTAAATAAGACAAGAATCGGATCGCGAATATCTGCCTGACGTAACGCTACGCCTTCCGCAATTGTCGCGACAGCAAACATATCCGCAACTGTACGCAACGCCTCTATGACAGGCACTACGCCGTGTCCGTAAGCATCCGCTTTCACAACGGCGATTAACTGTTTTCCAGTATACGCTTTGATCGCCTCAGCGTTCCGGCGGATTGCGCCCAGATCAATTTCTGTGTGTGTTCGGAAATAATCCATGTCGCCTCTTAAACCTGCCGTGTCAATGGGAAAATTATATCACAACCTGTGCAAATTTGCTAATGCTTTCGCACGCAGACTCTCAGATTTCCTGCTTTTGGGAGGGATTGGTGCCACCTTGGAACCACAGAAACAGCAGGATAAACACGATGGAGTTTGCCAATAACATCGTCGAGATGGCGTTTATCTTCGGCGTGATCCCGAACTTCAGCAACGAATAGATATGGACGGACAACGTCGTATAACCGACACCAGCGGTAAAGAAAGTGATAACAAAGTCGTCTATGGAGAGCGTGAACGCCAGCAGTGCACCACCGATGATACCGGGAGCGATGAGTGGAAACGTTATCCGCCAAAACGTCTGCCATTCGTTAGCACCAAGATCGCGGGCTGCCTCCTCTAAAGTATTATTATAACCCTGTAAACGCGCCCGTACCACAATCGTGACGTATGCGATATTGAAAACACAGTGTGCGATAATGACAGAGAATAAACCGACCGGGATAGGGGTTTGCACATAGAAAATTAATAACGCAATCGCCAATACGATGTCTGGAATAATAATCGGAAGATAAAGGCATCGCATGAGAGCCGTGCGGAAACGGAACCGGTATCGTTCTATAGCAAGCGCGGCAGTCGTCCCGATGCAGGTGGCAATGACCGTTGCAACACCCGCGACTAAAAGACTATTTCGACAGGCGCGCCACAACGCCGCGTCCTCAAACAGTTTCGCATACCAACTGAACGTGAAACCTTCCCAAACGGAGATCTGTTCGCCACTGTTGAACGAGAACACCACAACCGCTAAAATCGGAACATAGAGAAAGAGATAAACCAACCCAATGTTGACTTCAAGTATCCGTTTCATATTTTAATTTTGCCCTAACGGGGGCTGTCAGGTTGCCTTGAGCAATGAACAATATATTCAAAAATCCGCCTTCGCCTTCGGCTATAGGCTACAGTCCTTAGCTAACTTTTTCTTTTCCCTAACGGGAGCTGTCAGATTGTCTGAGACTCATCTTGTTGTAAAGCGCGGAAGTATAACACAGTACCGACAAGAACTATACCCATCAGCATAAACGAGAGCGCAGACCCGAAGGGCCAATCTCGCGCCGTTTTGAATTGCCGTTCAATCACATTACCGATATAACTCACCTTCCCGCCACCAAGTAGGTCAGGAGTCAAAAACGCACCCACCGTCGGAATAAAAACCAGCATCGATCCAGCAAGGATCCCCGGCAGACTCAGCGGTACAGTCACGTGCCAAAAAGCACGCCGCGGCGATGCCCCTAAATCCTGTGCCGCCTCCAGTAGAGACATATCTAATTGTTCCAGTGCTGCATACAAGGGAAGTATCATAAAGGGTAGGTAGCCATAGACAAGTCCGATCTGCACCGCGAGCGGCGTATTCAGTAACTCTAACGGACCCAAGTCAGGGAACACAGCTCCCAAAAGGTTGTTTAGTAAGCCTTCCGTCCGTAAAATCAGTATCCATGCATAAGTACGGATGAGGAAGTTCGTCCAGAACGGGACAACGACGAGCAGTAATAAGATATTCCGGTGTTTCGGTCTATAACGCGCCAGATAATAGGCAAACGGGTAACCGAGGAGCAGACAGACAGCAGTGCAGACTAACGCCGTAGACACCGACCGCCAGAGAATACCGAGATACAGTCCATCAAACAGCCGTCCATAGTTTTCGAGCGTGAAATCCCACCGCACGCCACCGTACGTCCCGCGTTCTATGAAACTGTAGATAAACACCGAAACAAGTGGCAGCAGAAAGAAACAGACAAGCCAAAAAACAACTGGAAAAAGGAGCACAAAGAGATGATAATTACGACGCATATTCTTTCAGGACGAGTAGGTTGCTAAATACTGGCTTTATTGTAGTGAATGACACTCCATGTTAACCGTATTATACGCATTTCCACACCAAAACGCAACGAAAACCTGAATTGAGATGTGAGATTAATTCATTCCCAAGTCGCTATTTCAACCGAATTTTCATTTGATTCCAAACTTAAAATCAGGTAAACTATTTTTACGCTCACCTTGATATGCCTAACCATACAAAGCGCAACCTAAAAGGAGACACCCATTGGAAAAGATCCGCGAACTGATTACCCTCTTAGAATCCGGCGTTGAGGACTACGACGAACAGATGAAGATCCTACAGACAGAACGACTGAAATACATCCGACTCGCTATGACAGAAGGGTTCGGCACAGAGGAAGGCGATTCTAAGGAATCCTGGCTGCTCCACCTCAAACAACTTGAAGACTCACTCACACTTAGACTGAACAGCATACGACAGGCAATCATAGACACCGCAAGAGATATGCAGAAAGCAAGAGATATTCAGAAAGAGGAAAGCGCATGATACTGAGATTCACGTCTCCTACTATAGGAAAATGTTTGATATGTGTGCTGCTATGGGTGTGTTGCTTTGTCATCTCAACAACAGACGCGCAAGAGATGAACAGCACCCAGATCATTGAAGCAGCGATCCGACACCAGAATTTAGGGTTGGCATACCTTGAAGAGTCGCAGCCTTCAAAAGCAGTCGAGGCATTTACTGCCCTCATTGAACTGCTGCCCGACGAAGCAATCGGTTACGGTAACCTCGCTGTCGCACACCTACGCTTACAGCAGGCGGATGCTGCCGAAGCATCGGTAAAGCGCGGTATTGCTGTTGCACCGATGGATAGCCAGTTACACTTCATCTTATCCGAAGTCTATCAGTTGCAGCAGAAAAGCGGTTTAGCAGTGGAGGCGATGAAAGAAGCCGTACGGTTATCACCCGACGAATTAGAGTTTCGCTACAAACTGGTTCGGCACTATATTGGACAACGAAACGACCCAGAAGCACAGCGGGAGGCGGTCCGGCACCTTCAGGAACTCCATGCCCGATCACCTGTGAATATCGTTGTGCTGATGAAGTTGACACTCGGATTGTTAGCACAAGAACAACTTGATGAAGCCGGAAACCTCTGTCAGGAATTGATGCTCCTTTTGGGCGATACCGATGCAGAAAAACTCGGATACCTCATACAAGGAATAGATGCAATAGAGGAACGCGATCTAAAACTTGCTACACGAAATATCCATATCTTTGAGAATCTACACCGAGCGAGTCCACGCTATCAGCAAGGCATCGGTGAATTGGTGACCGACATCCTTGGGCATCCGATAGAGACGTTCAGTCCAGGGTTTCGAGCGCGAATCATCGCTAAACAGAGTGTGCCTATTGCGGTAGAATTTGTGGATGTCACTGAACAACTCGGCTTTGCTTCGGATGCAGAAAGTATGTCTATCGAATCCGCCGACATCTTACCAATCGACTACGACAACGACGGAAATCTCGATCTCTATACGACGACAGACGGGCTTTTTCAGAATACCGGCAGCGAATTTCTGGCAGTCGAACGGATTTGGGAAATATTAGGACAAGATTTTCAATATTCACACACCGTCGCCTATGCAGATATTGACAAAGACAGCACGCAAGATTTATTGCTCCAAACACGCAACGGGATAATACGCCTCAGTATAGACGAAACTGGTAATTGGTCAGTATCGTCTATCGTCCAACATGAACAGATACATGAAGAGATCGGTCTACTGCTCCCAGTTGATTATGACCATGATGGGGATTTGGACCTCCTTTCAGGACGCACCGACCTTGCGATGTATCGGAATAATAGCAATGATGAGAATAAAGGTGATGAAACCTTCACCGATGTCACAGAACAGACCTTTGTAAATGACGCATCCGCGCAACAACCTGCGCCCACTGAAGCATTTTCCGCTGATTTTGATGACGATGGCGATATTGATATTTTTACCATACACCGTGAAACCGGATGCACGCTTTACGATAACCTCCGTCAAGGAAAACTTCGTGCGGTTTCCGACGAGACAGGCATTCCGCAAGATATGCATTACACTGCAGCTGCTATCGGCGATTATGATAATGATGGCGATATTGATATCTTCCTATCGACAGCAGATCGGATCCACCTCTATCTTAATAGAGGAGATGGAAGTTTTGTAGATGATCCGCGCTTAGAGGCGGGTGTGCGTGATCTGTCACCCACGCTATTGAAAAACATAGATTACGATAACGACGGCTTTGTTGATCTCTGGGTGAGTGGTGAAGATGGGATGTTCCTGTTCCGTAATGATGGTACGGGGCAGTTTATGGAACCTTATCCGCTCATAGAAGCCGTTACACCAACAGAAGGAGCGATCCTCCACAACGCAACCGCTGGAGCCGTGGGAGACTACGACAACGATGGCGATCTCGACCTTTTTTTCATCAACGGTGAAGGCGAACTCCGCGCATTGCAAAACAACGGTGGGAACCGAAACAACTGGATACAGGTGCGATTAGAGGGTATCACTTCCGGGAACAACAAGGTGAATAGAGATGGCATCAACTCGAAATTGGAAGTGAAAGTTGGGGATCTGTACCAACAACAATACGTATCCGAACAGGTATCTCACTTCGGGTTAGGCGCATTTGATGCAGCAGACGTTGTGCGTGTTGTCTGGACAAACGGCGTGCCGCAGAATGTTATCAAACCGCAGTCAAGACAACGGATTCTGGAGAAGCAGATACTAAAAGGCTCTTGCCCGTTCCTATACGTCTACGATGGCGAACAGTATCAATTCGTTACCGATCTGCTCTGGCGCGCACCGTTGGGACTCGTCACTTCAATGGGTTTTGTCGCACCCGATGAAACGAAGGATTTCGTGAAAATTTCAGGGACGCAGATACAACCGAAATCTGGTAAATATTCCATTCAGATTACAGAAGAGTTATGGGAAACCGCCTATTTTGACGAGGTGAAACTGATCGCAGTGGACCACCCAGCAGACACCGACATCTTCGTGAACGAGCAGTATATACCGCCACCTTTCGCAGAATTTAAGGTTTACGGTGTCAAAGAGAAACTGCACCCGAAATCTGCGGTCAACCATCGGGGTGAAGATGTCTCCGATGCCTTAAAAACGTTTGATTACCACTACGCTGTTGAACACGCACCGGGTCCCTACCAAGGCGTTGTTGAGCCACACGCGATCGTCCTCGACCTCGGCAATGTCCCGAATGACACTCCTCTGACACTCTTTCTCAGTGGGTGGATTTTCCCGACGGATACCAGCATCAATGTCGCCCTGTTCCAAAACCCCGAAATTAATCCCAGTTTCCCATCAGTTGCTGTAAAAGATGAAACAGGACAATGGAAAACTGTTATTGATATGATTGGGCTGCCAGCAGGTAAAAACAAGACAATTACTGTTGATCTGACAGGCAAATTTCTGTCGGATGATCGACACGTTCGGATTGAGACCGATATGCAGATTTACTGGGATGCAGCGTTTTTCACTGTTGGCGCACAAGACGTACCGATAGAGTTAACAACGTTGAATCCGGATAGCGCGGATTTGCACTACCGAGGTTTTTCCGAGATGTATCGTCCAAATCCACATGCTCCACACCTGTTCGACTACCAGAAAGTAACGACAGATGCACAATGGCGCGACCTTGCAGGTTATTACACCCGTTACGGTGATGTCAACCCCTTACTACAGGAGGTTGACGACATGTACGTTATCCTCAATGCGGGTGATGAAATCACAGTAGAATTTGATGCTGCACGCCTCCCCGAATTAAAACCGGGATGGGTGCGCGATTTTATCCTCTATAGTGATGGGTGGGACAAAGACGGCGATATCAATACGCTCACATCACAGACGGTTGAACCACTACCGTTCCACGGAATGTCCGCCTATCCGTATCCGAATACCGAGCATTATCCGGATGACGAAGCGCATCGACGGTATCAACTCGAATACAACACACGGCGCGTAGAACATCGTCTACCCCCACTGAGAATTGATACAGCAGAATAGTACAGAGTGTCCGTAGTGCTTGGTGAGGTATTAACTTTGTACAGGACTTACGCAAAAAATGGTAATTTCTGTTTTTTAAACCCCCTAAATCCCCCTTATCAGGGGGACTTTAAGGCAGAATACGTAAGTCCTATTTGTATTTAAAATCGGCACCTTAGGACACTAATTAGCGTGATGCATGTGCGACTTCATCCTTAATGCGTCGCAAAGGAATATACAGACAAAGCGTCGCAATAACCAAGATACCAGCCAGCACTGCATAAGGATACGCCTCCTTCGCGTAGAGCCAGCCGCCAAGCAGCGGTCCCAAAATGCGCCCTAAGCTTAGAAACGCATCCATAATGCCGATAGCTGCGCCTTGACCAATCCGGGTCTGCTTGGAAATCCACGATGTGTTCGTCGGACGGATCAACTGATTACCGATACCAGCAATGGTGAGATACAAAGTAAGCGATGCAAAAGAGTAGGCGATGAGCAATAGTGCCATGCCGAGCGCGTTGAGCAGCAACCCAATGAGAACGATCCGCCGCTCCCCAAACATATTAATTAATTTTCCGAGCAATCCACCCTGTAGTGGCACGACAATCGCACCCATAACCATGAACATCCACCCCATCTCTCTTTCTCCATAGTCCCATTTATCTTCGATGAAAAGTGGAAAGGTTATCTCCAACCCTGAGAAGCTGAAGGTTGAGAAGAATGCGACAAGAAAAAGCGGTGTGAGCGGCGATTTCAAAGTTGTCTGACGAAATATCTCGCGTGGAGAGACCCATTCGTGCCGGTCTTCGAGGACTTCGCCTGTGGGACTCTTCGGGAGCGATTCTGGCAGTAAAACGAGCGCGAAGAGAAAGGTAAGTAGCGACAACCCGCCTGCGACAAAGAACGGCATATCGTGGCTGCCCATGATACCGCCGATCGCCGGTCCGAGGATGAAACCGAGTCCCATCGCTGCGCCCATTAATCCCA
Organism: Candidatus Poribacteria bacterium; assembly: GCA_965208735.1. Taxonomy (GTDB): domain Bacteria; phylum Poribacteria; class WGA-4E; order WGA-4E; family WGA-3G; genus WGA-3G. The sequence continues at coordinate 5,005,346 of CBDBPM010000002.1, read as the reverse complement.
TGCCTTTGCCGCGTTCCTCTGATGTGGTTACATCAGCAACATAAGCCATGACACTCGGCAGCACCGCTGCTGAAGCGATACCTGCCGCACTGCGCGTAATGAAAAGCCACGCATAATCCGTCGCTAACCCGAAACCAATTAGAGCCACAGCATTCCCAAGCAGCCCCAGCAGAATCGCCGGTTTTCGACCGTGTTTATCCGATAGCCTACCCCAGATCGGTGCAAACAGCAGCTGCATCCCAGAATAGATGGACATTAATATCGCGATTTCAGTGGTGGTTGCCCCAATCTCTTTGGCGTAATAGGCGAGGTTCGGAATGATGATGCCAAACCCAAGCATCACGAAAAATAGGGTCAAGAACAGAAGAAGAAGTTTTGATTTTTCCATCTAAGGTGAACGCGAGAACCCGCGACAATGAATCCAGACCTTTTCCGCTCCAGTGGATTGCATGTAATTGATGAAATCCGAGGAGCAATTCTATGAATATGATACCGTTTATTATAACAGGTTTAAGGAAAGTCATCAATATAAAAACGGGATGGACGATGAGACCTGTCGCTGCTAAGGTTCGTGATTTCACGGCATTATAATAACGGAATTCTGCTATGAAAAAGTACAATTGAGGACCCACTAATTGGAAAATATATAGTAGAATTTTTCGCAGATTTTTGATATTATAAAGATGGTATCATAATTTATAATACATTCAACGATTGCAATTAAACATTGGAGGAAAGATGGCAACCGAATTTGTGCATCTACACAATCACAGCGAGTACAGCATGCTTGACGGCGCGTGCCGCATTCAGGACATGGTCGATTGGGCAGTCGAAAACGGCGCACCGGCTGTTGCTCTCACCGACCACGGCAACATGTTCGGCGCATGGGAACTCTACGATAAAGCAACAAAGGCAGGGGTCAACCCAATCGTCGGGTGTGAGGTATATGTCGCACCAGGAGACCGTAGAAAGCGTGGAAAAGAACAGGGCGGTCCCTATCACCTCACACTGCTCGCAGAGGACGCAACCGGTTACCAGAATCTCCTTAAATTAGTATCATCCGGATACACAGAAGGGTTCTATAGCAAACCGCGCATTGACATGGAAATCCTCCGCGAACACCACGATGGGATTATCGCGTTAACAGGGTGTATCCAAGGACAGGTGCCACAACTCCTCTGTTCAAGTCGGCGAGAAGAAGGTATCCAAAATTTCAAAACGTTGATGGAGATAATGGGAGAACGGAATCTCTACGTCGAGGTCCAGAACCATTACATCGACAAGGAGCTTGAGGCATACCCAATCATGGTAGAATTGGCGAAAGAGTTTGGGCTACCGCTTGTCGCTACAAACGATTGCCACTACCTCCGCAAATCAGACCACGGGATGCACGATGTCCTCCTCTGTATCCAGATGAAAAAGACCGTCAACGACCAGCAGCGGATGCGGTTTGATAACCAATTCTACTTTAAAAGTGTTGACGAAATGCGGGAGGTATTGAAGGATTATCCGCCTGAAGCCATCACGAATACACTTGAAATCGCCGAGCGGTGTAAACTTAAACTCGAATATGGCGAGAGTGTGATGCCCAAATATGAGGTGCCTGAAGGACATACAAACGACAGTTATCTTAGGGAGTTGTGCTACCAAGGTTTACGTGAAAAGTATGGTGAACTTTCCGAGGAAATTCGGAAGCGACTCGATTACGAACTCGATATTATTAGCCAAACCCGCTACTCCGGCTACTTCCTCATTGTATGGGATTATGTTAAATACGCACACCAACAAGGCTATCCGCTTTCAGCACGCGGTTCCGCGGCGAGTAGTCTCGTGCTGTATGCCCTCGATGTGATTGCTTTCAATCCAATGGATTATGATTGCCTGTTTGAACGGTTTCTGAACCTTGAACGCATCAGTCCACCCGATATCGACATTGATTTCGCCGATCGCGCCCGTGAGCATGTTATTGACTATCTCGTAAAAAAATACGGTGAAGATTCTGTCGGTAAAGTCGCCACCTTTGCCACATTGGGCGCAAAAGCCGCTATCAAGGATGTCGGACGCTCCCTCGAAACACCGATTGAAGATGTCGTTAAGTTAACAGAACTCATTCCTTCTACACCCGGCATAACACTTGATAAAGTCTTGGAAGAGGTGCCTGATTTTCAGAAACTCGCTGAACGTCCTGAATATCGGGAATTGATGGATCTCAGTAAAGCCGTTGAAGGTATGAAACGGCACGTCTCTTGCCACGCCTCCGCAATCGTTGTTTCAAACGGACCCTTAACGAACTACGTCCCGCTATTCAAAGATAAACATGACCAAGTTGCCTCGCAGTTTGAAGGTAAAACCGTTGAAGATGTCGGTATCGTTAAATTTGATTCCCTCGGTTTACGAAGCCTTACTGAAACCTACGACTGCTTACAGATGGTCAAAACTAATCATGGTAAAGACATCAAGTTGGAAGAGATACCCTTTGACGATGAAAAAACCTATTCGCTCATCAGTGAAGGACTCATCGCCGGTTTATTCCAGTTAGAGGGATCCTCCGGTATGTATCGAGTTGTCATGCAACTCAAACCCGATAACTTTGAGGAGTTTTCCGCAATTCCCGCACTCTATCGCCCGGGCCCCATAGAAAGCGGGATGATGCAACAGTTCATAGACAGAAAGAACGGGTTGCAAAAGGTAGAATATCCGCATCCATCAATTGAGAATGCGCTCGAAAACACCTACGGTGTATGTATCTATCAGGAGCAGGTGATGCAAATCGCGCGCGATATGGCAGGCTTTACGCTTGGTGAAGCGGACATCCTCCGCTCGGCAATGGGAAAGAAGGACGAGGCTCTCCTCAAAGCACAGCGCGAGAAATTTATTGAAGGCGCGACTGAAAAGAAAATCTCTGCTGAAGAGGCAGAGATGGTATACGACTTAATTGAACCTTTCGGAGGCTACGCTTTCAATAAGTCGCACACTGTCGCTTACTCGATGTTAGCCTATCGCATGGCATACTTGAAAACGCACTACCCTCATGAATTCATGGCGGCAATGATGACTGGCGAGGCTGGCGATTCAACGAAAATTACCCGTTACCGCGCCGAATGTAAGAAACTTGCTGACTTCTTGGATGTAGAAGTCAATCTACTCCCACCGGATGTTAACAGCAGCAGAAGGGAATTCACTGTAGATGGCAACGATATCTGTTTCGGACTTGTTGCCCTGAAAGGTGTCGGTGATGCCGCTATAGATTCTATTGTGGAAACACGCGAGGAAAGTGGTTCCTATACCTCGCTACAGGATTTCTGCGAACGCGTGGATACGAAACAGGTCAATAAACGTGCTGTCGAAAGCTTGATTATGAGCGGCGCATTTGATTCACTTGAAGGACATCGCGCGCAATACCTCGCGAGTTTAGAGAACATCATGAAAGCAGCGCAAAACGCACAAGCAGAGCGCGATCGCGGACAGATGAGTCTCTTCGGTGACGGAGAGGAAGCACCGACAGCAGCCGTAACACTCGCCGCAGCACCCGAATTGGACCCCTTGGAACGGCTTATGCGAGAAAAGGAACAACTCGGCTTCTATGTTTCCGGGCATCCGCTTGAAGAGTATAGCGACATCATCGAAAACTATACGAGCACAAGCACCCAAAACCTCGTCGAAAACCGTATTGATTCCGAAGTCGATGTGGCTGGTATGATCACGGAAGTGAACAACCATACCACGAAAAAAGGGGAGTCCATGGCGGTTATCGAATTGGAAGATTTGGAAGGCACTGTAAAAATTGTCGTTTTCCCTGGTGCATACAAAAACTCGGTGGAATTGGTAGATGGAAAAGTGGTTTGGATTCGTGGAACCGTCAAACTTGATAACAGAAGCCGAAACAATTCTGATGAGGATACGCAAAATGAAGCACGGCAGATCCAAGCAGACAAGATATTGGATATTGAGTCTGTTACCGAGCAGCAAACATCTGCCCTTGAGGTGACGATTCCAGAATCTGACCTCGAAAACGCCGAGAAATTGGAAGCACTTCAAGAAATTGTGCGTGCCAACAAAGGCGACCACGATCTGATTTTACGCCTCATGAGTCCCCGTTACGGCGAAGTTATTGCCCGGTGTGCCCAGAAATACAATATCGCCTATAAACCGCAAATCATTGAACAGGTCGAGGGACTGTTTGGCGAAAATTGTATCAAGCCGAGCAATCGCACGATACGTGGCAAGAAAAGCCGTACTTCACAGATGGATTTTGTCTAAAAGAAGGAAGCGTGGAAGGATGGAAGGATGGAAGGAAGTATCTTCCTGTCTTCCATCCTTCCACACTTGCAAGTAGAAACGTAATGCAATCGGAAGGAAATTTGTTATGCAGTACCGGACACTCGGTAAAACAGGACTCAGCGTATCAGAGATCGGTTACGGCGGTGGTCGAGTCCGTCCAGAACACGATGAAACAGCACTCGTCAAGATGCTCCATTACGCGATGGACTGTGGTCTCAACTTTCTTGATACCGCTCCCAATTACGGTGGTGGCTGCAGCGAAACGGTCATCGGAAAAGCGATCTCGGATCGCCGAGAAGCGTGTATCATCGCCACCAAAACGGAGGCTTATGATCCAGAGGGTATCCTCACAGACGTAGAGGGCAGCCTACAACGACTCGGCACCGACTACATTGATGTGCTACAGTTTCATGGTGGTTGGTTCTACGCGAAAGAGACAGACCAGATTCTGAATAACGGTGGATTGGAGACGTATCTAAAACTAAAGGCGGAGGGGAAAGTCCGGTTTATCGGGTTTTCGGCGGACGGTCCCTCCGGCGGCACGGAGCAGCTAATCGCCACTGGACAGTTTGATATGATACAGACCCACTACAATCTGATGTATCAGAGCACTTGCGATGCGTTCGGCAGACGCGGTATCATCCCTGATGCCGTCGGACAAGAGATGGGGATTGTCCTGATGCGTTCTACCACGAGCAACGCCTTCCAGAATCTCATGAAACACTGTTTCCCTGACGAAATGGCGGAAGTTGATGTAGATAGTTTTTTGCTGAACTATTCCCTCTCAAACCCGATGGTGAACGTCGCACTAATGAGCCTACAAAGCACTAACGATGTAGACTGGACAAACGCCGTATCAGATAACGTCAATGCCCGCTTAGATCTACCAGCGGTTCATGGAAGGTAGGATAACAGATGAAAAGCATTACAGAGTTGTCACAACCTGAATTCCGTAATTTTTTGAGTTCACTTGTCAATTCGGAGATTTTCAAATCGCGTGAGCGGCTTGCCGAGTTATTAGTAAAAAATAATTCACGAGAGACATTAGAAACTGAATTCCTTGAATTTCACGGAGACTATGAAGATTTGGCGGCTCGACTTGAAACATATACAGGAGACCCGCTTAATGGATTGGACCCGCACGCCTCACTCACGAAAAAGTTAAAGCGACAACGCGACTATATCCTCGCGAATCGGAAAACGACTCTCAAAGAACGTATCAATAGGCGTATGGGCGTTTACTTAGAAAGCGATCCAAAACCGAACAAAGAGATTGCTGAACTCCCACAAGACGAATACCACCAACTCCTTCGGAGACTTGTAACCCAAGATATCTTCGTCGTGCGTGAGCAGCTTGCTGCATTGTTAGCAGCAGATACATCATTTAAGGAATTAGACATAGGATTTCGAGAGTTTTTTATCGCTTACGAACTATTGGAACTCGCACTCGAAGATTATCACTACGACCCCGACGAAGGTTTAGAGATAACCCCAGAATTCGCTGAAGAATTAGATCAAGTAGACGCACATCTTAAAGCAGGCGGCAAAACCTATTCGTTAGAAGAAGTTTTTGAAGGACTTGAGGGTGAATAGGAAGGTTAATCCCTATGGCTTTCGCGGCGGTCTCTCATCTACGGATGCCTCTTCCTTGCTTATAATTTCCACAAGGTGATAGGCGTACCGTCCTACATCCTGAATCTCTGTCCCTCTATCTTCAAGTCTGACTTTTAGTGTGTAGATGTACCCCGGCTCAAAGTCAAATCCTTGTATCCCTTCATAAAAGAACTCCCACCGTTGGCGTTCCTCATTGAATTCGAGATAACAATCTGATCCAGAAAAACTTGGACATTCTGTTCTATAGGGTCCGATGATGATCGTCTCTATATGTTCATCCCCCCAACCACATCCGATAATGAAAAATAAAAAGATCAATGTGATTGAGAGTATGTGTTTTGTTGGCGGTGGCATATTTCTCTTATGGCATAGACCATGGAACTTATTTCAGAACTCAGTCTTTTGATTCTATCGACTTTACAAAACGCACCTTCTTTTCCATCAGAAACTTCAATCCAGAATCCCCTCGGTAAGGTTTGAATTTAGAGCAGTCTGCTGTCAATTCATGAATCAAGATCCAGTACCGGTCGCAATGATAATATGAATCGCAAGCAATTGTGGTATTAAGAAAGTCAACAACTTTTTCCTTATGCTGTTTTAAGGCAATAAGCATCGCCATTGACATACAATCCCTTGTTCTAATAATTTCTTCAGCCAGATGGTCACTGACTTTTTGACCCATGATCCCCATAAAGTACAAACTCCAACAAATGGCATCAGAACGTTGGAACTTAATAGATTGCTTCAGAATAGGGGTTATGTTTAAGTCTGATCCCACATCATTTTCCTTTGCTACTTGACAAAGAATGGGAAGAACGCTAGGTCTGTGAACTGCTAGAGCAATGAGATACTTAAGAAAAAAATTAGCACTCTCTTTGTTAAATTCCCTTTCCTTAGGGTTAGCAAGTGCCCGCCCGGCATATTTCAAAACACTTCCTTCAGGATAACGTTTTTGAAGATCAACGGCCAAATCGAGAAAATTCATGATAGCTCTAGGGGATGGTTGACGCTGTGGTGGGATGTTGTTTCTCAAAACTATTACCCATTGGTCTTGGTATGCGAGAGGTAATTCCTCAACCATCACTTTCTTAGGATTGAGGCTTAAGAGATAATTACGTAATTCTTGCTCAAGTTTCAGAATGAAATCCTCTGCTTCTTCGCGGGTCTCACAATAACACTCATAATCATCAATATACCGCACAAATTGATAGGCATCGGATAAGACTTCATCAACCTTGGATAAGATGAATTCGGAGATAATATGTGATGTTGCCGGCCCAATAGGTATTCCTTGCGTTTCTCCTCTTTTTACGTCCCTTTGTGCCTCATCGAGTTCGTTGTACCATAGTTGTGGATCTGAATTTACCTTTGCTTTATCACGACCAACCACCGCCCATGGAATTGAATGTGTATAAATAGATGGGAAAAATGACGAGATGTCTGCTGTTACTCGGTAAAACTTTCCCGTTGAAATTTTTAACCTATGTTCCACATCTGAAAGTTTGTTGTAGCTCATTACGGAAATCTGTTCAAGATTTTCGTATTCCCCCATTATCCACCTTCCTTTATCATATTTTCGTAGTCTTTCACGACTGTTGGAATTTTCACATATATATGAAAGTTTATCCCAATTTTCTGATAAGCATTTACATAGGCGCGCGTGAGGAGATGGATGTGGAATATGGAAAAGACGAGTCACAAGGTTAAATCGAGTTCCACGATATTCAATTTGATCATAACCTGTAACTTTTCCTGTATCCTGCCTTTTTCTTTTATAGTTTTCAAGCATTTCGTCTGCAATATCAGGTGTGAAATCTTCGGTGGAAAAGACTGGGAATGGTATATCGTCTGGATGTTTCTTTCCTATTGGTAAGTAATTATAGCGCAATAAAGCATTGTAAACAAAGTCTTTGTCAGGAATTTGGTTATTCAATATCATGTCCTTGTAAAAAAATCCTCAAGGGTTTCAGTATGCCATTTCACTTGGTTTCATATATTGCTACTCAAGCGACTGCAATAGCTCTTGAGCCATAGCCTTCGTATCTGCATCGCCGGTCTTTTCCGCCAGTCTCAAGGCTGTTCGTAGATCCTGTTTCGCTTCCCAGCTACGATTCAACAGCCCCTTTGCAACTCCCCGCATGAAGTATGCCCTGGCATAATCGGGCTTAAGTTGTATTGCCTTATCAAAATCACTTATCGCAGCAAAGTGTTGATCGAGTTCGGACTTTGCATTTCCCCGGCTGTGGTATGCGTCGGCAGCATCGGGTTCGAGTTGTATTGCCTTGTCATAATCACTGATAGCCGCAAAGTGCTGACCGAGTCTGCGCTTCGCATTTCCCCGAAAGATGTATGCGCTGGCATCATCGGGTTTGAGTTGTATTGCCTTATCAAAATCACTTATCGCAGCAAAGTATTGGTTGATCAGTATCTTCGCATTTCCCCGAAAGATGTATGCCGTGGCATGATCGAGTTCGAGTTGTATTGCCTTGTCATAATCACTGATAGCCGCAAAGTACTGACCGAGGTCGTCCTTTGCAACTCCCCGCATGAAGTATGCATAGGCAATATCGGGTTTGCGTTGTATTGCCTTGTCATAATCACTTATCGCAGCAAAGTGTTGATCGAGTTCGGACTTTGCATTTCCCCGAACGATGTATGCCGTGGCATGATCGGGTTCGAGTTGTATCGCTTTGTCATAATTGGCGATGGCAATATCATATAGTCCTAAATGGTAACATGCATAACCGCGCAAGAAGTAGGTCTCAGCAGAGATCGTTTGATTGCCTTGCGCCAAAGGTTTCGCCGGTTTTGAAAGTGTTAGTAAAGTTTTGAGGTAATTTGAAGGGATGGCAACGTTGAGATTCTGCGCGTCAAGGTCTCGATGCACAGCAACAGAAACGCCGATGACTTCACCGTTACCGTTTAGCACGGGGCCACCGCTGCTTCCCGGTGAGATCGGTGCCGTCATCTGGAAACGTTCTTTGGTATATTTGTCGCGGCGACTGCTAATAATACCATCTGAAAATGTGCCTTCTAAACCCTTCGGGTTACCCGCGACGTAAACTGTGTCGCCAATTTTGACAGTATTGCTGTTGCCGAGGGGCAGGGGTTTAATTCCGTACGCGGTGACCTTTAGAAGTGCGAGGTCGTTGTTTTCGTCGGTTGCAGTCCAGCCTTCTATTTTGTAGGTTGTGTGCTTACCGACTAACTTTGCAGTGCCGCTGGCTGTCCCTGCGATCACGTGATAATTGGTGGCGATGAGGTTGGGTTTGACAAAGAAGCCGCTGCCAAAACCGAGGGTTTTGCCGTTGCTATCCTTCATCTCTAAATAGACGGTGGCGGCTAACGCTTTTTCGGCGATTTCTGGAACGGTTTGAGCGGGCGCGGTACTTGTCGTGCAAAAGAGCAACACTATAATGGTAACCAAAGGCAGCCACAATGATTTGTTCTGGTAGGTCATCCAAACACTCCTTTTTATTTCATATCAAGCCATGTCTTTAATATTTCTTCCGTGTGAATCTCTGGATTGAAGATTAATAATCCTTCGTTCTGGGCAGATCTCAACAGGCGTTGATCAGATGCAACGAGCACTAACGTGTCGCCGATACTACGAAGTTTTATAGCAACCTCCAAAGCAGAACGTAGCACCATCGCATCAACACTGTTGAGGGAGTACGTTTCAATCAAATTTAGGGATGCCCAAACAAGGGCATCTGGGACGGAATCTGTACAGAAATCGGATGTTTCTGAAGTCACCTCGCGATTCAAGTTTACAACGGCATGCGTGAATTCGTAAGGTGTCATGCGTCCGTCGTTCTTCTTACGGACACATATCCAAAAGACTTCTGCTGCACCAATAGTCAAACATTTTAACTGGTTTAAAGGGACATTGACAAAAAGGTAATCAACTTTATCGCTGCCTGTTTCTTCAGTATACCGCTTGACAAGAGCACTTGCATCAAAGTAAAAATAATACACAGTTACTTCTCACGTTCTTCGATAATTGCGCGACTAAACTCATTATCCTCGGCGCGAATGCGAGTTGCCATACTTTTGCGGAGCTCCTCAACAGGAATCGGTTCAACATCGGCAATTCCCATTCTTTCAAGGAGTTCATTCATAATTCTCGCGCCTTCTTTCTTATCTGCCCTCGTCGTAGATGTACGTGTTGCCGTCTCGTCCTTGCAATGTTCTGGCGCGTTCGGCACCAATTCATCAACGAGACAAGAAAGTTGCAGCGTCACCTTTTCTAACACCCTTTCCAATCGATCTAACCGCTCGGCTAAGGTTTCAACTGTTTCAGCCATTGTCAAAATCTCCTTTCATTTTCCTGTTCCTCTTCGCTAATGGGTGGGTCCCCGGTTAGGAACCCACACCTATCATAGCTGGAAAAATCAATTAGGTAGACAAGAAATTCCGAATCACGTAATCCAAAATGCCACCGTGTTTGTAGTATTCTACCTCCACCGGTGAATCAATCCTGACTAACACCTCCGTCGTCTGTTTCTCACCGTTTGCGCGGACGATGTTCATTGTTGCCATCTGTCCCGGTTGAAGGTCGTCGGCGAATCCTGTGATACTGATAACCTCACTGCCGTCCAAGTTGAGCGTCTGAGCATTTTCACCGGCTTTGAACTGCAACGGTATAATACCCATACCGATGAGATTGCTCCGGTGGATACGTTCGTAACTCTCCACGACAACCGCTTTGACACCTAAAAGTTTAGGTCCCTTCGCTGCCCAGTCGCGAGAACTCCCCATGCCGTAGTCCTGTCCAGCGAAAATGACAGTCGGGACACTATTTGCTTGATAGTGGAGTGCTGCGTCGTAGATAGTCGTCTGTGTCTCTTCTGGATACTGAACTGTAAAGCCACCTTCTATCTCCGGTGTCATCAGATTGCGGACACGACGGTTAGCAAAAGTGCCGCGACTCATCACGCGGTCGTTACCGCGTCTGGAACCGTAGGTATTAAAATCCCGTGTTTCAACACCGTGTTCTTGGAGATACTCACCTGTCGGACTCACCGCAGCAATCGCACCCGCTGGTGAGATATGGTCGGTAGTGACAGAATCTCCGAAAATGCCGAGAATTCGCGCGTTCACGACATCCGAGATAGGCGCAGGCTCGCGCGCAAAGTCTTCAAAGAACGGTGGATGCTGGACGTATGTGCTTCGCTCGTTCCACGGATAGAGAACGCCTGTCGCACCTGCAAGTTCTTCCCATTCCGGTGCTTGGTTACCGATCGATTCGTACATCTCCTTGAACGTACGTCTGTCAACAGCTGCACCAATCATCTCGGCAATCTCTTGACGCGTGGGCCAAATGTCCTTCAGGTAGACCGCTTCGCCTGCATCGTTATGTCCAAGCGGTTCCGTATCGAGATCAAGGTCAATCCGGCCTGCAATGCCGTAGGCGACGACAAGGGGCGGAGACATCAGGAAGTTCGCTTTTATCTCTGGATGCACACGCGCTTCAAAGTTTCGGTTACCACTCAAAACGCTGGCAGTAACAAGATTTCCCGCATCTATCGCCTCCTGAACCACATCGTTGAGCGGTCCGCTGTTACCAATACAAGTCGTGCAGCCGTAGCCTACGACGTTATAACCGAGTTCCTCAAGATAGGGTAACAACCCCGTATTCTGTAAATATTCGGTTACGACGCGTGAACCCGGGGCTAAGCTCGTTTTGACGTAATTGGGAACACGCAGCCCTTTTTCAACCGCTTTCTTGGCGAGCAATCCAGCACCAATCATCACGGAAGGGTTACTCGTGTTTGTGCAGCTTGTAATTGCAGAGATAACAACGGAGCCGTGGGTTATACCGTCACTACCACTTGTGTCTCCTGTTACACCAAAGCCATCATCTGCTACAGGACGTATGAGGAGTTCATTGAAAGTCTGTTTGACATCGGATAAAGCGATACGGTCTTGCGGTCGCTTCGGTCCAGCGATACTCGGTTCGATGTCGCTAAGATCAACTTCGACCACATCCGAATACTCGACTTCTCCGAGGCGTGGGATACCGAATATCCCTTGCGCTTTAAGATACGCTTCTACTGTATCAACATGTGTTTCGTCTCGACCCGTGAGACGCAGGTATCGCATCGTTTCTGCGTCAGGCGGGAAGAATCCGATAGTCGCGCCGTATTCAGGGCACATATTGGAGATTGTCGCACGGTCAGGTAGCGAGAGTGCTTCTACGCCTTCGCCAAAGAATTCGACGAATTTGCCAACAACTGCAGCGGCTCTGAGACGTTGCGTCACGGTCAACACCAGATCTGTCGCCGTAACACCCTCTTGCAGTTCGCCTTTGAGGTGAACACCGAGTACTTCAGGAGTCAAGATATAAACAGGTTGACCCAACATCGCCGCTTCCGCTTCAATACCGCCTACACCCCACCCGACGATACCCAAGCCGTTAATCATTGTGGTATGCGAATCCGTACCGACGACAGTATCCGGATAGGCGAGAGAATCTTCTGTCATGACGACTTTAGCGAGATATTCCAAGTTCACTTGATGGACAATGCCGATAGAGGGTGGAATGATATTGAACTTCTCAAACGCCTGCTGCCCCCATTTCAGGAATTCATAACGCTCCTTGTTCCGTTCAAATTCCCGTTGTGTGTTGAACTGAAACGCGCTCTCTGAGCCATACGCGTCAACTTGGATAGAGTGGTCAATGACTAAATCGACAGGGACGAGAGGTTCTATCATGCTTGCGTCGCCGCCAAGTTCCGCAACAGCAGAACGCATCGCCGCAATATCAACGACAAGCGGGACACCCGTGAAGTCTTGTGCGACCACGCGTGCCGGTTTGAAGGGGATCTCCGCGGCTTTCGGTGAACGCGCATCCCAACTCGCCAAATTCACAATATCGTCTTCTGTGATTTGGTGTCCGTCGTAATTTCGTAGGAGCGATTCGAGTAAGATGCGGAGGCTGACAGGCAAAGTTGCTATTGATCCGATGCCTGCTTCCGCTAAGGCAGGAAGTGAATAGTAGTTACACGTAACCCCTTCGCTTTCAAGGGATTGGTGTGTATTAAACAAATTATGAGCAGGGTGGGGCATCTGCTATCTCCTTTGGTTTGTAGATAATTCTTTAATAATTTTATCACAGGCTGATGTTATATTTCAATTAGAAGCAAAAGGCAAGCAACCCTATTCTGGAAAAGCATTCTTACGGGTGGAGTACCTACCGATTATAGGGTAGGACTTCGCGAGCCCAATAATGGGGTCTCTTATCTCTTCTGCTCCGCTTTTGCGAGTTCATCAAGCTGCTGCCGCGCATGGACGACGATAACATTTTCAGGATAATCGGTGATGACCGTAGTGTAGGTAGCAACAGCGTTGGCAAAATCAGATTTCTGGCGATAAATTTCGGCGATGTTGACCAGTGCTTCCGCAGCGATAGAACTCTCCTGCGTAACAATTTGCTGATATGCATTGATCGCCTCCTCATCCTTGCCCGCTTCACGATGGATATTACCTATAAGCAACCATATATCGTCAACAATAGTAGCTTGCGGATAGACATCAAGGGTTCGTTGGCACTGCTGTAGGGCATCTTCAGTGTGTCCGCTGAGATAAAGTTGCACAGCGGTCGCATAATCCGTGAGCGGAACCTTGAAATAATCCTGGTGATCCTGGATGAGGACAATACGTTCGAGCGCATCATTCGTGAGTTGATCGGATTTCGAGGTCTGGATAACAAGATTGTATTCCTTGACGGCTTGCTCAAAGTCTGAAGCGAAAAAATAGGAATCTCCAACCAGTTTTCGAGCCGTCGTGCGGGAACGGTTCGTACGGTCGGCAATCGGTGCAAGCACCTCTCTCGCGAGTGTATAGCGTTTTAGTAGAATATGGCATTCGCCTAAACCCAATTGTGTTTCCACTAATTGTGTAGTAGGTAATCGTTGCGTGAGTAGTGGTTCAAACGTCATCTGAGCAGCTTTCGGTGCTCGGAGACCGCGCAGTTGTAACTGCCCGAGCAGCAACTTGTCTTTGACAGATGCCTCGCCACTTGTGATCTGTTCCTTCAAGAGTGCTACTGCTTCACTCCACTGCGCCATCTTTTGATAAAGTCTCGCGAGCTTGAAACGTGTGTTTCTGACGTGTTTTCTGTCGGCTGAATTCGTTATCAACGCCTTATAGAAATCAGCGGAAGCCTGTAGATTTTCGTTACGTTCAAGGAGTTGGGCATACCTCTCAAGCGTAGCGTCAGTATGTGCCGGATAACTTCGATAGAGAGATATAAAAGATTCGAGTGCCTGCGCTGCTTCCCCCGCATAGAAAAGAAGCTCACCCAGCGTCATAACGATCTGCGGGTGATGCCCGGATTGAGATCGCTGTTTTTGAAGCAGAGCGATGAGTTGTTCCTGAAGTGCTTTGTGTTGTGCCCCTTCATAAATTTCAAGCATCGCACGCCAGATTGCCTCCCGTTGCCCTCTTTCAAGACCGACACGCTGTAAAGCATCAATATAAACCTGTGCTGCCTTTTGAATTTTGCCCTGAATTTTGTACGCAGCTGCCAATTGTGTATAGAGATAACTATCTTGTGGGTTCAAACGAATAGCCTGCTGATACGCCGCAATCGCCTCTGGATACATCTTATGAGAGAGATAGAGTGTACCGAGTTGTTGATGCCGGTCAGATCGATTCGCACCACCTGTGACTAATTTCTGCCACTCAGCCACGGCTTGGGAGGTTTTTCCAGTTTCAGCATAGAGAGCACCTAACTTCTTACGCAAATTTGTGTTATTAGGGTTCTGTTTAATTGCCTTTTGGTAAAGTTCAAGTGCCTTTGGGTAATCGTTCTGTTTCTGGTAGAGTTCCGCTAATTGCACTAATAAAGTGCTATCATCAGGATACTGTTGCATCCGTTCTTGAATCAGTTTCTCAGCCTCTGCGTAACGACGATTTGTAATGTAAAGTTGAACAAGTCCATTGACCGCGGTGGTGCGATAAGGCGAAGTCGGGAAGTTGTCAAGGAAATACTTGTAGCTTTTCATTGCTTCCTCAGATTTTCCTTCCGCTTGTTCGTATTGCCCGACGAGATAAGCAGCCGTAGCCGCAGCAGCCGTAGCCGGGTGTTGCTTAAGAATTTGTTTACACTGTAGAATCGCTTCCCGAAACTGATAGCGTTCCCAATGAAGATTTGCTAACCGATGCAGTGCCCGCGTCGCATAAGAACCGTTCGGGTTTTCGTCAATAATCTCTCTGAAAATGCGTTGTGCTGCGGCATCTTCACCCGTTTTGGCGTAACTCTGTCCCAACATCAAGCGGATCGATTCCTTTTGGATTTCCCGAAGCGGTGTGTGCGAACCATCAGTATTAGGAATACCTTTTTCGATCAATGCCTCGTACGCCTTAATCGCCTCCATGTATCGACGCTCGTGATAGTGATCATGTGCCGCTTCAATCAGGTCTAACGAAGGAGGAACCTCTTGAACAGTAGGTGTGCGTTGAACTTGGGCAAAAGTCTGCGGATCCTCTCCGATGACAATCGTAAGAAATAACGATAGAAAAGCAAAAAAAATGACGCGTTGTTGCATTCTGGTCTCCGTGTTTATTGGGATAGACAAATATTAACTATCTCTTGGAGTGTTAGCGTTTCCATCTCTAATTTGAGTTTCTCAACCCTTTCACTACCGAGTTCTACCTCCAATGCAGCGATATCTTTGTTGACTGCATCTACATAAAGCCGCGTTGTCGATCCGATTTCCGCATAGATTGACGCGACCCTAAGAAAGAGACACAAACTCTGTTCAAATTTGCCTTCCGCACGAGCTAACTGCCCGAATTGATAAAGTGAGTCTGCTATCTCACGTGGGCTGCTGTTGTCGCTGCGGTACTCAAGACTTTCTGTATAGTAATGTCTTGCCTCCTCATACCTACCATGACGAAGAGCCTCCTTGCCGAAACTATCCAATAGGTAAGGGATCCCCGTGCTGGAAGTAGACAGTTCGCGGGTGAGACGTAGGCTTTCGGTATAGTAGTGTTTCGCTTCCTCTCGCAGACCTTGCTGCTGGGCGGTCTTTCCAAGGTTATTGAGGGTATAGGCAATAGTCCGTTTGTCTCCAAGTTCACGAGCGAAGTGCAGGCTTTCCGTGTAGCGCAGTCTCGCCTCTTCAAGATGGCGACGATGAGACGCTGTGAGTCCCAAGTTGTTTAGCGTGAAAGCGATATGCCATTTATTCCCTAATACTTTGGCAATCTCTAAGGCTTCGGTAAAGTGTATATCCGCCTCTTCGAGTTCTTCTTCATATCTTGCGATAATACCGAGACAATTTAATGCCTTGACGATCCCGAGTTGTTGCCCCAGTGTTCTGAAAATTTGTAAGGCATCTTCACACAACTGCCGGGCAGTCTCACACTCCTGTCGTTCATTATAGAATTTCGCAAGAGCCACTTTGAGGTCCGCTACCGTCAAATGGAACGACATTTCCTCTGTTTCAGAAGCATCCTTCAATTGCTGACGTTCATCAATCTGCTGGTTTAATTCGATCTCTGCCTGTTTCAACCATCCTAAGCCTTCATTCCACAACCCACGAACATAGAAAAACTCGGAAAGCGCAACTGCAAGTTGTCCAAACAGGAGCCATTTAGTGTTTTCTTGTGCAAATCTAAAAACAGCACGAAAATTATCGAGTTCAATCGCCATTTCCGAGAGTGCCTCACTCTGTTCTGAACCCTCAAGTCTTCTGCCCTGTTCTTGTGCTAACGTAAGATAATAGTGGGCATGCGCCTTTCTGAAGGCAATGGGCGGTTGCTTCTCCTGAAGGTATAATTGTAACGGTGCGGGAAGCCGGTATCGGGTTTGCGTCAAATATTCTTCAATCATGAGTAGCGATTTATCGTGTAAATTAAAGATGAGGTCGATTGTTTCCGTTTCTGACTGAGGAGAGGTTGAATTACAGATAGCTTCAGCGGCTTCTAAGAAGAATCCACCTGAAAACAGCGCGAGTTGACAAAGTAGAAGTTGTTCTTCTGGTCCTAAAAGTTCGTAAGACCAGTCAATCACAGCATTAAGCGTTTGATGCCTCGCTGGCACATCCCGATCACTTGTTGAAAGAAATGTAGAGGATTTACTTGATGATGAACTGTCAAGTAGGACCTCTAAACGCGCAAGAATGTGTTGCGGTGTCATTGCCCGAACGCGCGATGCAGCGAGTTCAATTGCCAGGGAGAGTCCATCAACCGCCCGGCAAATCGCACCAATCGCTTCGGCATTGTCAGGCGTTAATTCGAAACCCGGTGCGACTGTTTCTGCTCTCGCCAAAAAGAGTTGAACGCTTTCATAATGACGGAGTGCTTCGCAGTCTATGTCTTCAGGTGGAACGGATAACGGAGGTACAATGAATCGCTGTTCACCAGCAATCTTCAATCGTTCTCTCGATGTCGTTAGACAATGTAGTGTTGGACACCTGAGCAACAGCGTCCTGACATCCTCGGCGGCTTCCATCACGTGCTCAAAATTGTCCAACACCAATAGAAGTGTTTTTCCCAACAAATATGAAACGACTTGTTCCATGACATCCTGTGTCGATTTCAATGGAAGGACGAGAGCCTTTGCGATCTCTGTGATAATGTCGGTGGGTTGGCTGAACTCCGCTAACGCAATGAACCAGACCCCATCAGAGTAAGTGTTATGAAGTTCTGTTGCTACCTGTAGGGCGAGACGCGTTTTGCCGATACCTCCTGGTCCAGTCAGTGTTACCAGTCGTGTCTGCCCATCAGTGAAATACGCCACAATACGGCGAACTTCGACTTCTCTACCAATAAAACTGTTTATAGGTGCAGGTAAATTATTGGGTAAATCGATGATGGTTCTCAGAGGTGGAAACTTAGTTTGTAATTCAGGAATAAGGGTGGAGTCTGTAGATGTCTTATCCTGTGATGGAGTTTCTTGGGTCACTTTGCTGAAAACTTCGCGCCATCTTTCTTCACCGATGATCTTTAAAATGGAAGCCTGCGATCCGAGAAATTGAAAAATCACTTCTGGATATTGAATGTTTTTTAGCCGATGTTCACCGAGTGAGACAAAACTGCCGTGTGGAAATTGTGTTCTAACAAGTTCATGCGTTACAGCAGAGAGCAAAATCTGTCCGCCGTGTCCTGCGTCCGTAATCCGTTTAGCGAGATTCGCAGGCATTCCGTGATATTCGTCATCCAGCAGGATCATATCCCCTGTGTGAATACCGATACGAACGCGCAACGCCTCAATGTTTTCATGCCACGGATACGCCTCAAGCACTAACTGTATCTCAAGGGCACACATAACAGCCGCACTCGCCGTAGGAAAAACAAAGAAAAAAGCATCGCCTTCGCTTAGGATCTCTGTGCCACCCCACGCTAAATTTGCAGCCCGCAAAATCGTGTTATGGGTATGGATAACCTCCGCCATCACCTCATTGCCGTGTGCCTCCCAAAGTCGTGTTGAACCTTCAATATCTGTGAACATCAAAGTGAGAGTGCTAACTGGCAAATGTGGCTGCGGATCCTGTGTTGGTAAAGAAATGTCCTTCTTTAATTCCATTAGGCGAGATTCCTAAACGCTCCGAGCATCAGCGCATCGCGAGACTTGTCAGCAGTGCCATGCCGTAAATCATGGCAGTTTCATCAATGTCAAATTGCGGATGATGACACATATTCACAATACCCTTTTCCTCGTTTCCAGCACCGACCATTACAAAGCAGGCAGGAATTTCTTGAGAATAGCATCCAAAATCCTCGCCACCCAATATCGGCAGCACTGGAAATATGAGGTTCCCCTCTCCCACCAACTCGCGAGCCTTAGACACAACATTAGTAACACAAGGTTCGTGATTGTATGTCACCGGACATCCCTCTTGGTAATCAAAAGTGTAAGTGGCATTGTTAGCATTTGCTAACCCCGCAATGAGACGTTCCAGCTGCTCTCGGATTTGTATTTGCACAGTTTTTTGAAGTGTCCGCACCGTGCCGCCTATGAGCACTCTCGGAGGGATAACATTGAGTGCCGCACCCGCAAGTCCATTTTGCAGATCGGCATCCCCGCCGTGTAGTTGTGTCACACTGACTACCGCTGAATCTAATGGGTCAACATTTCTGGCGACAATAGACTGTACGGCGGTCACATACTGCGCACCGATAACGATCGGATCGACCGTGAGATGTGGAAACGCAGCGTGTCCACCGCTACCAGTGAGCGTGATCCGAAAAGTATCAGACTGGGCGAGCATCGGACCAACACACGTGGCGTATTCCCCAACACCATAAATCGGGAAGACATGTATACCATAGATTTCGTCTACATCTTCTAAAACACCATCTGCCATCATTGCCTCTGCACCACCCGGGAACACCTCTTCGCTCGGTTGGAAGACAAATCTAACATGCGTCTTGAGACTGCTTCGGAGATGCGAAAGGATTTTTGCTGTCCCGATAAGCATCGCCGTGTGCGCATCGTGTCCACATAGATGTGCTTTGCCGTCAATCTTTGATTTATAAGGTACATCGGTCAGTTCCTGAATCGGAAGCGCGTCCATATCTGCCCGCAACGCAATACGTTTCGATGCCCCCGGCACTTCCAAATCCCCGACTACACCCGTCCGACCGATACCTGTTTTAACGGGGATACCGAGCGCGTGCAGCGCATCCGCAGCGATACCTGCCGTGCGTTCTACATCAAACCCTATTTCAGGATGCTGATGAATATCGCGCCGGATAGCGACAATATCGTTAAAATGACTGTGGCACTGTTCAAAAATCAAATTTTTCATAATTGAACCGATCTTCCGAACCTATATTATATCTGCATTAAAAAGTTAATGTCCGCCGTAGGATACTCCGTTGTCCTTGTTCATTTTCGAGTCGATAGATAATCGTATAGATCCCCGGCATCGTCTGGAATACTTCGTCATCAATCGCCGGTGTCAATTCTATTTCCTTTGAACCGTCATCAGGAATCACTTTTTTTTCTGTGAAGGGACCATAGCACCTTTCCCCCAAGGGGTTGAGTACTTTCCAGGTCAAAGTAAGTTGCTTCGGACGGGGCGGATTATTAATGTAGACAGCGATTTTATCATCAATGCGTCCGTTTTCAAGTCTGAGTGTCCCTAACTTGGAAAACAGTTTCACAGTCAGCGTTAACGGCGGGATATACTCAAGGTATCCTCTACCGGGGATAGCGCGCCATGTCCCTCCTGTTGCCAATGCGATCTGTTGGATAGGGAGGTAATCAATTCCGATCACATCAACACGGACCTGTTCTTTTTGCAAGGTCTCAATAACTTCGTCCAGGCTATAGGCTGATCTCCCGTCGTAATCCGCATCATGGAATGCCCCGTCACTCGCGAGGACGATGAAACGTTGGGCACCCTTACGGAATTGGGTCTCCGTTGCCGCTGCCATGAGTCCATCTAAACCTGCTTCAGCGATGTCGCCACCACCATCAACACCTATTTTAAAAAGCCAGTTCTTGAAGGTTCCGAGATCGTCGGTGCGTCCGTATGTTTTTGTGTTATCTGTGAATGTCACTAATCCGAAAGTCGCATCGCATCCAACGCGTTCCATAGCCTCAAATAAGAAATCGACATAAGCGCGGATCCCCCGAATGTTGTCAACCATGCTTGCGGTCTCATCAAGTACAAAAATAATATCAACTTTTCCCGTTGTAGTTGCTTGAGCGAGTGTTCGGGCAATGTCTTGCATCATATAGACGAAAACACCTCCCACATTCGCACTCCCAGAAGAGCCACTGCCACCCCATGAATTGCCCACACCGCCTGCTTTTAGCGCATCGCCACGTTCACTGCCGTAGTGGATCTTCGGGGCATCAATCCCCGGCGAGGCACCAGAACCATCTAAGACACCATCTGTCTCCAAAGAAATCGGTTTCGTTTCTCCTTGAGGTGCGACATCATCTATTTTCCGCGCCGTTGGCTGTGCCGCTATCGGTTGCGCAAGTGAGTTCACTGTTAGCAGATTCTCAGGCGTATATGTAGGTTTCCCAATTACCGGATCCGAATCTGACAATCCGCTACCGACTTCTGATATGTGATTAGGACTCTCTTGCCTACGTGTTTCCAGTTTGGGAGTTGCTGCGTCTGGATCCGCCACCTGCCACGATGCACTTAAACCCGCTTTCGGTTTCGGGGGTGCGGGGGGTTTCTCTTCTTGTGCCACGATAGGAACTGGGAGCTTTACGAAATCCCGTGGCTTAGCAAGAGGCGCAGGTTTAAAATTCGCTATAAAAATTTCTATTTTGTCCACGAATGGGTCTTTTGAAACCGGTTTCGGGATAAACCACCATACGACTAACACCAATACAAAATGGATAAGGAGTGAGTATACAAAATATGGGGATGCCGTCTTTCGTCTCAACATCTATTCGCTCCTTTTCCTTTTAGGGCGGATACCGCTGGCGTGGTTTCAAACCTCGCCAGCAAAGGAGATTGGATAAATCTTTCCACTAAACAATTACAAATGAAATTCGACCACATCTCCATCATAAACGACATCGTTGCGACTCACAGATTGTCCATCGTGCCATTGCGGTCCCCAGATACGTGCGAACTTGAACTCCTGAAAATCTTTATGTAAACCGACAGCAGCATCAAGGACTGTTGAACCATTCGGGAGAACGATAGGGTCATCGCGTTCTACCGCTTTACCCGGTGCCTTCGGATAAACCCGCAAAATGTCTAAGGCCCTATAGAGTTCTTGCAATAAAACCTCTTTCCCCTCACCTGTTTCGGCAGAAATCGGATAAATCTGAAACGTCTCGCCATAAAATTCTTTGAGAATCTCCAACCGCTCGTCTGCGCCTGCTACGTCCAACTGGTTTGCGATGATAAGCTGCCCGTTTTCAGGAGTCCCATTGTCTGCTTCGGCGAGGAGTGTCGTTACCGCATCAAGATCGTCCAACAAATTGTCGCTCGCGAGGCTTAACACCGGTAGAGAAATATCCGCGTTCCGAGTGAGTGTTAGCACTGTCGGGGAAATGAAATCCTGCATGATAGATGGGGTATCAATGAGTTGAAATTGGATATTCTCATAACGGAGCATCCCGACTAACGGCGTGGTCGTTGTATAAGGTGTCACGGATACCTCCGGTTTGGCGTTTGTGAATTTCGCAAGTATCTGTGATTTACCGGCATTCGGTGGTCCCAAGAGGACGATCTGTCCTGCTCCCTGTTTTGGAATATGCTCGCTATAACTTCTTCTACCAGACCCTTTACTTCCTTTCTCTGAAGGTGCTCTTTTGTGTGCAGCAATACGGCGACGGAGATCCGAAACCACCTTTTCTGAACCCTTGTGCTTGGGGATAATGCGCAACATCTCCTCTAAGATGCGCAACCGTTCTTCATCTGTCTTGGCGGCTTCATGCTCGTGCTTAAGTTTGTAGTAGGTCGGGGGCAGATTTGCTGGCATTTTCTCGTCCACTAATGGCTGATGGCTAATTCCTCTATTTACAATCCCGATGAAATCTGTTAAAATGAACGAAACTCTATAAATAGGATACAAAATTTTGGCACGCATGTCAAGGCAATTCAAACACCCCCTTCAAGACAAGATTAAAACATACGTCGTTCTTTTCTCTCTCCTATGTATCCCGTTATCTGTTATGGCTGAAAATGGCAGTAACTTTTCGCAACGCGGCGATGAATTACTCACGTTCGTACAATCCGATGTTCTTGAAGCACAGGTAGTCGCACTGCAGGAAAACGTCGCACTCGGGCGTAATTTCCATGCACACCGAACACGGAGCGCGCACCACCGCGAAGCAACAGAGAACGTAGTCCGCTACATTTCAAATCAATTTCACCGTTCCCCACGTCTACAGGTAAGCGAACAGATTTTTGGAGGGATTAAGAATATCGTTGCCGTTCTACCGCCGCGCGCCAATTCGTCCAGCAAGCGTATCTTTATTATATGCGCGCATTACGACACACAAGCCGTACGTGAACCGAATTGGAACCCGTTAGCAACTACAGCACCCGGGGCAAATAATAATGGAACGGGTGTCGCCGCGATGCTGGAAATAGCGCGTCTCTTAAGTCGCTATGAATACGACCACGAGTTAAGATTTGTAGCGTTAGGCGGTGAGGAACTCAGTTTCCTCGGCAGTCGGTTCTATGTTCGGAACGCTTCTACTATAGAGACAAACAACAATACCGGTGATACCGTCCAAACCCGCGAGCGCATCGTCTGCGTTTTGAACTTGGATATGTTCGGTTTCAATTGGAGGAGCGACCTCGTTGAAGTTATTAGCAATAATGATTCGTCATGGATCAGCCGGGCACTTATCATCGCGAACAGTTGGTACGGCATCGGTTTGAAAATTCGTCGCACACAAGACGAGTTCGTTGATATTTCGTCCCACAAGTCGTTTTGGGATAATGGGTACAACGCCGTAACTTTAACTGAAAGTTCAACACCGTGGCGTGACTCCCAAAACTACCTTGCCAATACCTTCTATCACACCTCTGCCGATACTGCCGATAAAATTAACTTCAGATTGGTGAAAAAAGTGACGCAACTCGTGCTTGTTACAATAGACAGCCTCCTCACAGACATGTTTGATCCAATGCGGCAGGTTCCGCGAGTGACATTAGAATTGCCGCCAACGACCAAAGCGGATGAATTAGAAATCACAGGAACGTTCCGTTCAGATTTCCCAATCGATATCATTGTCTATCCGAGTCAAGCAGAAGCGGTATTGGATCGAGAAACACAGACTTATACAGCAACGGTGCCATTGAAACCGGGGGAAAATTCCCTGAGAGTGATAGCACGGTATCCGCTGGGTGCAGTCTCAGCTGCACAATCCACGCTTTTGACACAAGCGTTCGCGTGGAAGGATGTAGTGATTTTTCCGAACCCAGTGCGTTCAGACACTTTAACTGAATTTCGCGTTGAGGCGAACGCTGATATGACTGAGATGCGGGTGCTCGTTTATGATTCGGACGGGAACCTAATAAAACGAATTGAAGGTGTCGCGGATCGGCTAAATCAAAGACTCTGGCGCACGTGGTGGAACCAGCAAACATCTTACGGGTTAGCAGTATCTCCTGGAATTTATGTCTGCCATATTTCAGTGGTTTCAAAAGGCGAAACGTACACTTATTTGGAGAAGTTAGCGATTCTGCGGTAGCGAAAAACATTTTGACAAATTCCGAAGAACTATGTTAAAATAGACTACACACAGGTAGACTATAGAAAACATGGAAATGGCAGAACACTCAGGACATAGCCAGCAAATCAGTGAGGGCAAGATTGAAAAGGTTGAATTCATTGAACCTGCCGAAGTTACAGAGGTCCTTGATAATCCAGTGAGGCAGTTGACTAACCACCGAACCCAGTGCGTTGATACCAAGTAGGCTTTTCCATTATTCTGGCGGTTAAACCGCATCACACCCAAAGGACACAACCCTGAGGATAAACCAGAGGTTTACCCAACCCAAAGGGGAATCTAATGAAAAAAAATATTTATGTCTGTTTTACTTTGCTGTTTTTCCTTGTCAGTGTAAGCATCATCTCTTCGTGTGCTCTCACAAAAGATCAACCCACAGATGTTGAACTGTTAAGTTCAATCGAAAACGCTTTTGTGAGTGTTGCTGAACGCAGCACGCCTGCAATTGTCAGCGTAATTTCAGTCCGGCCCGTAGAAGATGGCGGATATCATAGACAAGAAGGCTCTGGATTCATCTTTCGCAAGGATGGACACATTCTCACAAATGAACATGTGGTACGGGATGCAACAACTATCACAGTACATTTGATTAATGAAAACGAATTTGACGCGAAATTAGTCGGCGTAGATCGCAATACGGATATTGCGGTCTTAAAAATTGATGCTAAAGAAAAGCTGACTGTCCTTCCGCTGGCAAATTCAGAAGAGGTCCGAGTTGGGCAGTTTGCTATCGCTATTGGGAACCCGTTCCGACTCAATCACACCGTAACGACCGGTATTGTAAGTGGAAAAGGACGTTCATTCCTTCATGATAGGGGCATTATTCGGTATCAGGATTTTATCCAAACAGATGCTTGGATTAATACTGGAAATAGCGGCGGTCCCCTATTGAATATCCACGGTGAGGTCATCGGGGTTAACTCCTTAATTCGGCGTGCTGACAACTCGCCAGCCACCGGTGCAGTTAGAGCGGGTGCTGGATTCGCTATTTCCAGTAATCTCGTTGAAAAGATTGGAACCCAGCTGATTGAAGACGGACGGATCATTCGAGGTTTTCTTGGGATTAAAATGGAAGAAGTTCGGCGCGGCATTCGCATTGATGCTGTCTATAAAAACATGCCTGCACACCTCAGTGGGCTAAAGCGGGGCGACATTATCATTAAATACAACGGGCAGAAAGTAGAAGATACGGGTAAATTCAAAATGTGGGTCGCTGACTCACAAGTCGGTAAGGAATCGAGAATCACAGTCCTTCGCAACGGGCATGAACGGATGTTCAACGTAACCATAGAGGAAATGCCAGCACTACTAGCCGGAAGGCCTGTTGAAATCGACTCCGTCGCGTGGAGACGACTCGGACTATCAGTACGGAAATTAGAGAAAGGCGATTTTGAAAGGTACACCTATCTAACTGATAAAGATCGCGGCGTTATCGTTGACATGGTTGAAGAAAACAGTCCGATTCCGAGAGGCACCCTCATTGTTGCTGTTAATGGGCAAAGTATCGATAGCGTTCGAGAGTTTGAAGCACTTCTTCAAAAGCAGCAGCGAGAACTCGACCAACTTATCCTCGATGTCAAAAGCAGTCACGGCGAAGAAAAGATACCTATGCAGTTAAGACCTTAGCCGCCGATTAAGAAAGATACGAAAACTAAAACACGAGTGTCTGCTCAACTTGATTGACCCTCACCTCAAACTGCCCTGTACTAAACCGCGCGCCGTGAGATACAAATACATGACAACATCAACATCCCTAACGCTCAGAGAAATTTTTAGTCCGGGCGGCCTTATTTCACAACACCTTGATGGGTACGAATTCCGGCAAGAGCAACTCCAGATGGCACACGAAGTGTCTCGCGCCTTGACGGACGCCGAACACCTGATTGTTGAAGCCGGAACGGGTGTCGGTAAAAGTTTCGCTTATCTAATTCCCGCGATTTCCCTCGCACTTAGATCTGAACAAACAGTCGTCATTTCGACGAACACCATCAGTCTACAAGAGCAACTTGTCACAAAAGACATTCCGTTCCTGCAACGCGTACTCCCTCGCGATTTCAACGTCGTACTCGCAAAAGGGAGACGCAATTATCTCTCGCGAAGGCGACTCAAAAATCTACTCAGCTATGAGCGTGGATTGTTTGATACGCTCGAAGAAGTAGATGAAGTCACAGAAATTAAAGAATGGGTAAACCTAACAGTGGATGGAAGTCGGGCAGATTTGCCGTGGCAGCCTAACCCTCAGATTTGGGATAAGGTTGCGTCCGACAGGGACAATTGTCTCGGGCGTAACTGTGAAACCTACGATACCTGCTTCTATTTCAAAGTCCGAAGGGAGATGCACGATGCCGACCTACTCATCGTAAACCATCACCTCCTTTTTAGCGATCTCACAATCCGTAAGAACAGCGATGCAGCGACTGGCATCTTGCCTGATTACGATTACCTCATCATTGATGAAGCGCATCATCTCGAAGCGACAGCAACCAACCACGCAAGCGTCAACTTCAATAACACGCGTGTTAAATGGCTGCTCGATTCTCTCTACAATGAACGGAGCAGAGATGGCTTGGCAACACATTTCAACTCGCCACAATTGAAGGATCAAGTCGTAGAGGCACGTGAACAGACGAATAAACTTTTCAACAGTATTGTTAATGCTATCGGAGAAATTGACAGCGGCGGACGCGGGGGTACCCTGACTGAACGTATAGATAAAAGTGATTTCGTCGAAAATGTCTTGGATGCCCCGTTTGTGGACATTGAGCGAACGCTGAAACGTCTCCAGGACGATGCCATAACAGAGGATGACGAACAGGAGATTACTGCTCACTATCGCAATTGTCAGCGGCTTCGGGACGAATTGGATATGATAATCCGGCAAAACGATCCAGATTATGTCTATTGGGCAGAAATATCAACACGCGGACGGACACCCCGTATTCTCTTAAACGCCACACCAGCGAATATAAACCAGATGCTACAAGATCACCTCTTCACAGAGAAAAATAGTATCGTTATGACAAGTGCCACGCTCTCCACGAATCGTAACTTCGCTTATTTTAAAGCGCGGGTCGGAATAAGTGAGTGTCGCGAACTCCTTGCACACTCACCCTTTGATTTTAAAAAGCAGGTCCAAATTCATATCCCCAAAGGGATGCCAGATCCGAAAAGCAGCGAATTTATAGCGGCAGTGATCTCTAAGATTGAACATTACCTCAAGCTGACTCACGGCAAAGCGTTCGTCCTTTTTACAAGTTACAAGATGATGGACGAAGTCTATGATGCTGTCGCACCCGACTTAGAAGATATAGGAATTAGCACTTTTAAACAAGGTGGCGAACTCTCTCGGACGGACATGCTGCAGGCTTTTCGGGAGGATACTGACTCCGTTTTATTCGGAACGTCCAGTTTCTGGGAGGGGGTCGATGTGCGCGGCGAAGCACTCAGCAATGTTATCATAACTCGACTGCCGTTTGAGGTGCCGACGCATCCAGTGATGGAGGCGCGTGTGAAACAGATCAAGGAAAGCGGCGGGAATGAGTTTTTTGACTTCAGTTTACCGGAAGCAATTTTACGACTCAAACAGGGTTTTGGACGGTTGATTCGGACACAAACAGACAAAGGGATTGTTGTTATTCTTGATCCACGAATCAGGACAAAAAGTTATGGGAGGCAGTTTCTCGGTTCCCTACCAGACTGCGAAATTGTGGAAGAATAAAAAAGATGCCCGCCGTATATGTCACAGCGAGCATCTAAATATGTACGAATAGTTTTTTGCAGTTACCTTGAAATCGGTACAGTCCGGGAGTGTGCCTTAAGATAACCTAATAACGCTTCGGTGATGGTTGTGCAACGCGAATCCCTCGATCATGTGTGAACGGAAACTCGAATTCTATGGTTTGATAACGTTGCGCCGCACCTGGCGGTGGTGCCTTTTCGATCGGTAGAACGACCTTTAATTCCAGAGCGTTATATTTGGTTTGTACAAATGGCACGAAGCCTTCCGCACTTTCACCAGGCCGTATGCCTGTTCGACGTGCCCCAACCTGCTTTTCAACAATAGGCATCCGTTTCTCAATCAAAATTCGCCGAGCGATTTCCATTCCATTTGTAACATAGAGCCCTGTTGCACGTGCCATGTATGTAAAACGTTCGTTTAGATCTTTGTAATTAAGACCGTTATAGATATTCTCGCCCTGATCAATGATAGAGCACTTCTTGACATTAAAGATGATATGTTCATTCCGATTGTTCGTAATCTTCACATAAAACACATCTGTTTTGTCGCCTTGGTGAAGTGCTTCAGTCTCATAAAAAGGTGAAAATGCGTTCCCGCGATTGTACTTCCGGTCCAGGTCTGGCCGCCGCCAATATGCGATAGAAACGGTAATTCCGTCCACTGTCTTGGTTAGAATTGGCTGTCTTGACTGAACGTCAAAGAGCTTTGGATGATCAGACATCAGGATGACATCAACGACCTTCCTATCTTCACCCGCGCCGAGTTCAATCTGAGTTTGAGTCTCCTGCCAGTCACCGAGAAAATTACGCCATTGCTCCTCGGCGTGTGCATATTCATCGAACGCGAATATGTAGGTTACTGCTTCCATATTGGCATCGCGTGCTTTCCCGACCCGGAATCCAACGGTCTTCATACCGTATTTGTCCAGCACGGGTTTCGCGAGTACCTCAGCAGGGACTGCTGGGACAACCACCTCTTCGTTCGGGTTTTCACTCTGTTCCATCTTCGCTTTCGCTATATTATGCACAGGCTGAATCGGCGACAAATTGCTGAGCGCAGTACCGCAACCTGAAACGCTAAAGGCGAGTGCAAATAGTAAGACGAAATTGAGTGTTGTGAATTTATTCAACCATTTCATTGATAATATTGCCTCCTTGGTTACCATTCAACGAATGGCAAGTTCTTTTCGCTTGGCATCCCGGGATACTCAACGGATCAGCAGATGCGCTTTATACCTAATTTGAGAACGCCGGAGTAAAGTCCAAATAGCACCTCTAAAACTGGATTTGTCTTATTAGATTATCATAACTACAATTTTTAGTCAAGAAATATGTAGGAAGAATTCGTACGGCTTACTTCACAACGCTGAACTTCCCAATTTCTTGGATAAGTGATGCCTCCTGCTTTGCGGAGATGCGATAAATATAGATGCCAGATGCAACTGGCGTCCCCCTCAGATTCGCGCCGTGCCACTCGAATTTTCCTTGGGACAATACGTTTTGGTGTACTTCTTTATACACAAGGGCCCCTGTAGGTGTAAATATCTCAAGGTCAACATTATCAGCGATTTGAGAAGCAGAGAGCCGATAAGCGAACGTCATCATTTCACCAGCGAGACGCAGTGGATTCGGATATACGCGTGTCTCATCAAAAGCAAATGTTTCGTCCTGAAGCTGTTCTACCCGTAACCGGTAAGAGTCCACACTGCTGAACCCTTCCTCTGATTCCACAACGAGATAGAAGGTGTCTGTCCTATCAGGTTGGTAAGTGAGTTTCAATCCAGCAATCTCGGTAGCATTCTCGCCAGTAGCGTACACTTCCCCGGTCGCTGCGTGGAGAGATAACCGATATTTATTATTCAGTGGAATATCCGCCAATGTCACTAAAAGCGTAACCCCACGGACGGCTTCGAGTTCGTAAACATCGCGTACATCAGTCGCGTCGAAAATGAAAGACTCATAAGTTTCGCCATACATGATAGGAAACGCCGTCACAATTGTATCATTAGGTTCGTAAGTGTCCCCAAACGATATCAGCATCGGGATCGTTAACCCTTCTGCTCCTATGTTCGTAATCGAGATACCGGTAACAGCGCCATCGTTTGCATTGCTATTCGGGACTGTGCCAGGTGTAAAGGCTGTATGTCCATCATCTAAAGAATAAGCAGCACCGTCGGTTATCGTTAGTACATTTATAGATTCAATTCCGTCTTGTTGATAGGTACCGAGATGCTCAGGATCCGTCGGATCTTCGAGCCATACCTGATGCGAGGCATCATAAGTGCCAACCGGATAAGGCTGCGTTTCATCAATGTGCCAGATGAGGATACCTGATTCTGGTAAATAAGTATCAAAAGTTGCACCTGACACCTTGTTTCGGTTTTCTATGAGAAAAAATTCTCTTGCTTCTCTACCGGCTGGGTTTCTTGACGAATGAATATCAATTTTGAAAAGCTTATCAGTTTTGGGTCCGAGTTCAAAGCTCGACACATCAATTTTCTGGTTTTCGGTTATCTCAACGGGTTGGATCCAACCGAGGCGACCGTTTTGAGGTCGTCCATCAAAATCCCATTTGAGATATCCCATGATATGACTCGGTTCCAAGCCATTTCCGATCCCAAATTCTTCAGGTCCTTGATAGGGACCGAAGGCACCCATCAAGCCCCATTTATGGTCATGTGGACCTCTAAAGACTCCATAAACATCAGGGGCACCAAAATCGTGAAAGAACTCGTGAAAATAGATGCCTAAGTGCGGGTGCTCAAAATCTGGTTCTTCAGCAACAATCGCAGCGGTATTGACTCGAACCCCGTCGTGAACAGCGTTAACGGCAGGTATAAGAACAGATTGAATGTCATAATCAATAATTCCAGTAGACGCTTGGTCATTCCCAGAATGGATTAGGAAAACATGATCCACGATGCCGTCGTTGTCTCTATCGTATTGCGAAAAATCAACCGTCCCATCTACTGCCTCGCAAGCCTCCCGAACCAATTCTCGATAACGTTCCAAGATTCGGACACCTTCACCGTAATACGTCATCGGTTTTTTGGCGCGAATCCAAGTGTTACCTCTCGGAACGACACCTCCCATCGGACCCGGCTGTATATCCATCTGCCCATAAGAATTTTCGTGATAATAGGTTTTGAGGGATACGCCTTCCGTTGCGAAGAGGTATCTATCAAACGCCGCGCCCTCTCTACTGCCGGGCATGTCACTGAAATCTATCTTCAAGGCAAGCACATATTCTATACCATCAGACTGTAAGACCCCTTGCTCGTTCGCGAAACAACAACCTTCCAATCCTTCAAGAAATTCAACGCCACTTTGAGGTGCTTTAGGTACCAATTCCCCACTTGTGGAATCTTCATTAAAAAAGAGATAAGGATTCGGAGGGGCGGCGATGCTTAACGGAGAAAAAAGAAAAAAGATGTGTAAGCTGACGATGCTAATCATCAGTTTCTGCCAAGTTCTTATTTGCATAATTTGCATAAAATGTGAAAAATAACGAGGGATGACAACCGGCTTAATCAAACTCGCCTCCGCACTTCCGGCATAAGATATAAAACTGAATATCATCGGATTGGGCGTATTGTATGATCAAGTCAACCGCCTGTTGTGGTAGATCTGCCGTACATTTCGGACATTTGTAGAGCGATCCTTCTGTTTCAGGGAATCGGGCGATGTCGCCCCATATATCCTGGATCCAGTATTTGAATTCCCACGGTATTTCAGTATTGACAGTCGTCGCGATCTGCACAGCATGCCGAATAAGTTTTCGACATTCACGAACGGAGGCAGGCTCGTAGAGGTGTGGTGAATACCTAAGTGGCAGCGGTTTTCCCTCTGTCTCAGTTTGCGCATTAAAATCGCGGGCGCGGGTGAGTAAAATCTGATCCAAGCGTGAACCGGCTTCTCGCCCTTTAGACCAGAAGCGATAGTAGCCAGTACGTTTGATATGAAAAAAAGCAGGTTTGTTACTCGATTTGTTACCAGTTGTATCGTTTGATGCCGTATCCCAGAGCCAGCGTCCCCACTTAGAGGTATCATCAGGGTCAGACCAAATTTTTATGGCACCTGGACCACCGTCCTTATCCCACGGCTTTGCCTCCGCGTCATCCATACCAATCCAATAAGAGTCTTTGCTATATTCAAAGAAAACTCGCGCCCAGAGGTACCACTTCCCAGTTTTAGGGATATAAATTTCGTGTGTCGCGCGCGCGCCCGGTGTACTATCAATGGCTTTGCCGCCGGAGGCTTCCTCGTGATCGACAATGCTCACGCCTTTATCAAGATGAATCGCGTTATCCGCTTCAATAATAAGCGTATCTTTCGGTACCCGAATAACTGGCTCAGGTTCATCTGTATCGTGCATCTCAATCGGTTCACTAAGGTTGTAATTTTTCGCTATTCTTTGTGAAACTTTCTCAAATTGCTTTTCCGAAAGGTTCGCGTCAAAGAAACAGTCTCGGATACCTTTCTTCCATAGATCAAGCAAGAGAAACATCGCTTTCAAGTTTCCGTCCGGACGTTTTCGAGTGCCAACCACGATTAACATACCTGTATCTTTGGAGCGGCTGATCAAACACCGATGGATCGGAAAATTTGATTTCTTACGAACTCTACTTGATACAAGGAGTGGCGCGTAGTACTGGCATTTCGCATCGCATCCGGGAATTTTTGCACGTTTGGCTCTACAGCAGTCCGGACAGATTAACATACCGCTGAGGGCAGGACACACGCGTTTCCCATGGCTCGAACGGCAGGTGCGACACCGCTGGCTTTTACGCCGTCTGGCTGATGTTTGTCGTCTCTCATGTCGCATGTTTCCCTCACAAAGATGGGGCGATTAGGAGTCGCGCCCAGGCATGCTATAAAAACTTACCCTTTTCGGCAGCCAGAAAATCAACTCGGACGATTAACGAGATCAGCTAAGTACTCAGCAATCTTATCTGTAATTTGTTGCGCGTCGACATCCGCAAAGTTAAACAGTTCCTTGAGCATCGGAGAAATGGCACCCGTATCAAGCAAGGCATTTGCGAGTCTACCCATACTGCTGCGGTTGATGCCACCTTGACCATCGGTGTTACCCATATCCAAAATCTTGATGCTTTCGATTTTCTCAACCGGTCTCATCATCTGCTCGATAATATCATCTGCATCATTAATGAGTTCCAAGATCGCTTCCTGGACAAGCACTCGTTGTTCAGCAACATTCCGCGCTTCATATTCTGCCATTTCACCCTGTGCTTTCGCGCGCGCTTCAGCGAGTACCGCATCAGCGAGACGTTCAATGGGTTGTGCTTGTGCTTCCGCACTTATGACAGCAACTTCACGCTGCCACTCCGCACCCATCACTTGCTCAGTTGCTGTCACATTCACTTCCGCACCCATACGTTCAGCTTCCGCAACTAACTTTTCTTTCTCCGCAAGTGCTGTCACTTGTTGTTTATTAGCAACTTCGATTTTCCGGTCTTCATCACTTAAGGTAACACGCAATTCCTGCCCGATACGAGACTGCTCCACATTCAACATTTTAGCAATCTCAGCGAGTTCAACCTGTCGCATCTGTCCAATCTGAGCCGTCTCAACAACGAGGTTCTTCTCAATCTCGCGCTGCATGACCTGTTGCTCTTGAGCGAAGCGTTCCGTCTGCACTATCAACTCACGCTCAATATCTCGCAAAGACACACCCTCTTCTTGCGCAATACGAGCCTTCTCTATCGCCAATTCCTTTGAAATACCTCGGATTTGTTCCTGTTGATCTGCCGAAATGCGGGAGATCTCTACGGCTAATGTTTTAGCAATCTCGGCGAGTTCTACCTGCCGTAGTTGGTCAATCTGTGCGGTTTCGACAACGAGATTTTTCTCAATCTCGCGCTGCATGACCTGTTGCTCTTGAGCGAAGCGTTCCGTCTGAACTGTCAACTCACGCTCAATATCGCGGAGCATTATACCCTCTTCTTGTGCAATACGAGCTTTCTCTACCGTCAATACTTTCTCTATCTCACGAACCTCAATCGCCTGCTCCTGCTCAATCTTCTGCAGCTGGACAGTGAGGAACTGTTCAATTTCAGCGAGTTGGACGACTTTGGATTGTTCAATCTGTTGCGTTTCGACGATGAGGTTCTTCTCAATCTCACGTTCCGCGACAATCTGTTCCTGCTGGACACGAGCGACTTCAACATCACGATTCATCTCGATTTCGCGTTCTTGGACGACCTGTTCTTGTGCGATACGTGCGCGCTCGACCTCCTGCTTCATCTCATACTCACGCTCTTGCACACCCTGCTCCATCTCAAATTGGAACTTCAGGGTTTCCGCTTCCCGTTCAGCGGCATAGATGGCGATATTTTTCTGCTGGTCGGATTCCGCCCACGCCTGCTCCTGTTCAGCCTCGAGTTTCTCTATACGCGCACTGACTTCAATCTGAACGACAGCAACCTCTTTCCGCTGCTCAATGTCTACCTTTTCACGATATTGATCAGCAGTGATTTCAGTGATTTCACGAATACCGACAGCATCAAACCGGTTTTCAGCATCAAGCGTATCAACAGGCGTTTGGTCTACGCGGATAATGGATACAGTCTCAAGCGTCAAGCCGTTTTGGACTTCTAAATCCTCACCACATACCTCTTGCACTTTATCAGCAAACTCTTGACGTTTCTGGAGAAGATCTTGGATGTCACTTTCAGCCGCTACGCTTCGCAACGCGCCTTCGAGTTTAGGTTCGATAAGTTCACGCACTGTCTCCGGTGTCATGGATTTATCACCGAGTGCTTGCGCGGCGCGTAAAACATCATCTTCTACGGGTTCAACTTTCAGGTAAAAAACAACTTCGACATCACCACGGTTGAAGTCATAAGTAATCAAAGCCTCTGTCCCTTCGCGGATGACCTCAATCCGCATTGTGTTCAGGGAGATTTCTTTGATTTCATGGATAATGGTGTTAACCCAGAGCCCCTTGGTGATATTTATTTTTTCTTTGGCACCACCTGTTCGCACGAGCGCGACATCGGCTTTCGGTATCCGGTAGCGTATAACTGCAGCAGCAAAGGCAGCCAAAATAGCAAACAGTATAATCAGAACAAATGTTAACCATCTCATTATACTGTCCTGCCCAAAACTGTCAAGTTTTCCAAAGGCAAACCAGCCAACGGCGACTGCCACAACAATTAAGAAGACGATAACAGCAATGAAACGCATTCAATTCTCCTATAGGATGATAGCACGAAGGCACGCGGCGCACTTTCTAAGCACGCCTATAATACAATATACAATCTTACCGGAATATCTCCCTGTCACTGAGGTGTGTCCGGTATCGCCCTTTGAGTGGTTGACGTGGAGATGTCTGCCACGCAAGGTTTGCTAAGTAACATAGGGCATTCTCAATGAGAGGTCTCGCTATGGTAGTACGATGTGCATCCCGGGTATCCACAGCAAAAGCGACATAATAACCTTCCCCCCATTGTAGTTGGATACTGACGGCATCGCTGTTATCCTCTCTGACTGCCAATTTTCGGTAACTCCGATCATCTGTTACCCAGTGATCATCGGTTATCAACGTATCTACGTTAATTTTGTGAGGCCAAGTAAACATACCGGTTTTCTGTCCATCATCGGTAACCCGAACGTTGGAGTCCTCAGAATTAATCACACGGATTGGATGTCTGTTGACGGGTAGCCAGTCGCCGCGCCATTGTGGTTCACTTGTATGCACGCCATCAGGCGAGATAATGTGGTTATCCATTGCCGAAGCCCAGACAACCCCACCTTTTCGAACAAATTCTTGGATGGCTTGCTCAGCATCTTCAACGAAATATTCACCATCATGTCCGGGCGCGTTCCATGTAAACCAAATGATGTCGTAATTAGAAAGCGTGATACTTGAAAGCTTAACAGCGTTGTTAGGATCGCCGCGATTCTCAGGATTGTCGTTGATATTTACAGTTGTAAATTGGAATTCCAACCCTTCAATGGTGGTCAGCGACTCTAACACCGCAGGTTCGCCTGTTAAACTATCACTGACGACAATAAGAACCCGAAATACACCTAACGGTACAATCTTTATGGAAGAGATAATATCAGAAAATGATTGCGAATGTGGAAGCGTTCTCAAGTTCCGAAGTCCTAACTGAAATTCTCGCGAGTTCAAGCTTAAGTTCAACCGCCGACCTTCAAAATTCACATGCTCATAGAAAATAACATGGCATCCACTGAACGGAAAACTCGGACCTCGTTGGATACGAATCGATGAAATCGTATCGTTCATACCGATATCAAACACGGAACTGATGTCACGCATAATAACGCTCCGCTGACCGCTAAAGTCTACGTCGCGAAATACTTCAATGATAACTGGAACAGCACCATATTCTGGTGGGGTCGGGTGTGCTGATGGGCTAAAACTGATAGCCGTAATCGCATCTCCGAAATTGTAGGGGATGTCATGAATATTCGGATAAAACCCAGGCGCGAGAACCAATCGACGCCCCTTATAGTTCTCATGTTCATGAAAAATGGCTTTGTAGTTAGGAGACGCGTTGAACCCTGGACCTTTATAAATCTTAATCGAAGAAATAATATCTTGAGCCCCAATCACACTCGTATTCGGCACCGATTCGATTAACGTCAACTTGCGTCCGTGAAAATTCACATGTTCAAAGACTTCAACGACGAGCCTCGGCATGTTCGTCATAACGCGCTCCTTGTTTTCAGGCATCACTTGCAACAAATGGCAAGTTAAAATATAATACCATTAGCAGAAACAGTATGTCAAGGAAAACATGAAATTTTCTGCAGATAGTCTTAAGCACGCAATCAAGTAAGAACTTTGTAATCCAGTGCACGTGATGTGTCAAACATCTAAGAAATGTTATAGAATTTCGTTTTCCCTTGATTCACTGGAAAAAATATGATAAAGTAGAGGGACAGTCTTGCGAAGCATACCTTATAAAATCGAACGTGGAGGAACCCTAATGTCCTACAAAAGAGTGCTCCTCGTCATTTTAATCATAAGTATCAGTGGACTTCTCGTCTTCTTCTTGGTGCAGATAGATCAGTCTGCGACGCAACAGACAGCGGAGTCGCGCCCGATACCACTCCCTTATAACTGGATCGGGAGTATTACAAAAGCACAAATAGCAGAACCCTCCGGTATTACCTATCACCCGGTTCGGCGGAGCCTGTTTATCGCTGATGATTCAGGCAGCATCCATGAAGTCAATCTACACGGAACATCCATCCAAGCAAAAGGGTTAAATGAACTTGACATCGAAGGCATTACAATAAATCCGCAGACGGGTTTGCTGTATGCAGCCGTTGAAGACGATGAAACCATCATAGAGCTTGAGCCGGAAACACTCACGATTCAGAGACAATTCAGAATCGGCAGATATTTTAAGGGGGAACTACTGCTGAAAAAAGGCGGCATGGGCATTGAGGCAATCGCTTTTGTGCCTGATACTTCACACCCGGAAGGCGGTACCTTTTGGGTCGGCAACCAATCCTTCAGTCTTAAGGCGAAAGACGAGCCTTCAGTTGTGTGTGAAGTCGTTGTGCCACTCCGCACACAAACAGCAGCGGTGTCAGATGCCTCTATCATTAACGCTTATAAGATGAACTTCATCGACATTTCTGGACTCGCCTATGATCCTCAAGACGATGTCTTGGTCCTAATTAGCGATACAACCAATCTTTTAGTCGAGATGAATCGGGAAGGCACAATCTTAAGTAAATACCTCTTACCCGGTGATGAGCAAGAAGGTGTAACATTAGATGGATTCGGCTATATGTACATCGCTCAGGAGAACGGAACGATCATTAAACTCGGAGACCGGCGACTCCGTTAAAAAAATAGAGATTTCCACCTAACCCTCCGTTCTAACTCACCCTACTATCCGCTGTTTTCTGATTTTGCTTCACTATCTTCAAGGCGCAGTACTGTAACACCCGGTATCAAATCCAGTATTAAATTGAGAGATGCGTACTGTTCTGCCGTGTAACCACAATCTATTCGCCACAACACTTGCACATTTCCTTCATCATATAACACACCATGTGCAAGTTTCTTGCCGTCAGCGTCCTCTAAGTGGAAAATTCTGCGACGTTTGGTGTCCATGGTTTGTCTCGCGAATTTATAAGGCGAAGTATAGCACCTCGCCTTGGCAGAAGCAGAATGATGGGGTTATTCGAGTGTAACAAAGTCAGCATCTACACGGTGCGGTATAATCCCTGCAGCGTTACCGCGGTCAAGCAATTCGCGTACTCCCGCTCTTCCTTTATCCCCATAATCAAGTGTGTAGTCATTAACGTACATTCCGACGAACTTATCAGCGAGTGCCGTCTCCATGTCCCGCGCGTAGGTCATCGCGTATTCTAACCCGTTCGCCCGATGGTCAAGTGAGTACTGAATGCTCTCTTTGAGCAAAGCAGTTATCTTATGTATCTTCTCGGTACCGAGATTCCGGCGAATAACATTAGCACCAAGAGGCAACGGGAGCCCCGTCTCCTCATACCACCACTCTCCCAAATCAATAACTTTGTGAAACCCTTCACGCGCGTAAGTCAACTGGCCCTCATGAATAATGAGTCCAGCATCCACTTCGTCTTTTTGGACAGCCTCCAATATCTTATTAAAGGGACGGACTTCTGCTTCAAAATTGGGTTGGAAGAGGCTAAGCGTGAGATAAGCCGTTGTCATCTCGCCGGGGATAGCGATACGCTTACCTTCAACGGTATCCATCGGTGTCTTGGAAACAACGAGTGGACCATAGCGATCACCAATACTTGCCCCGCAAGGCATGAGCGCGTAATCCTTCGCAACATAAGCATAAGCGTGAACTGAGATCGCTGTAACCTCAAGTTCAGCAGCAAGGGCGCGCCGATTTAATGTCTCAATATCTTCGATAACATGAACGATCTCAAATGGGTCCGTTGGAATCAGACCCTTAGCAAGGGCGTAGAACATAAACGCGTCATCGGAATCTGGACTGTGTCCAATCCGGACTTTTTCTGTTTGTGACATAGTATTCCTTTTCGGTATCTAATTGCAATTTTGTCTCTAATAGTGATATACTAAATTGTTTGAATCGGTCTCTCATTAAATTTACATCTGCTTTAGAATGCTACGAAAGGATGAAATTGCGAGCAAAACCCACATACCTCTACCTTACAGCGATACCCGATCGACTCACGGAATTAGTCACTGCCGAGTGTATTGCTATGACTGGATCTGCGCCAAACGCGCACGGCATCGCGATTTCAGAACACGGCGTTGATGTCCGTCGCGGTGCGTATCTAAAGAGTTGTAGCGAAGTCCTTTTTGAAACAGCGAGTCTTACCGAACTCCAAGCAGACATCCGATCCGCGGGTTTACACGCTGAGGAATTTCGGGTATCCATCGTGAAAAAGCCTCGGAGCCTCAAGATAAACTCTATGGAACTTGCACGCGACATCGGTAGTGCAATTGGTGGGAACGCGAATCTAAGCAATCCACAGGTTACCTTTCTGGTCGTTCTCACAACTGAAAAAATCTGGTTCGGACGACTCCTCTCCGAATCTGATAATATGTGGCTTGCGCACAATCAACGTCCTTACGTAACTTCAAGTTCCTTACCAGCACGACTTGCGCGCGTCCTCGTCAATTTAGTCGCACGCCCAGGGGATAGCCTACTGGACCCGTGCTGCGGTACTGGGACAATTGTCATGTCCGCCGCACATAGCGGCATCCGAGCTGTTGGTTACGACACTAACCTACGGATGATCGGCGCGACAACGAAAAACCTTCAACATTTTGGACTCACAGCAGATGTCGCGTTAGGCGATGCGAGACAGGTGCATGGACAATTCGACACTATCGCAACCGATCTACCTTACGGCATAAACCTCATCAAAGATAACTTTCAAGACGCGGAGATTTTAGCCAACTTACGAACATGCGCGCCAAAAGCAGCTTTCATAGACCTCCGAGATCTCAGTAAACCCTTAAACGATTTAGGCTATCAGATAGAGGCTGTCTTTCCAGTGCCAAAACTGAGTATCGTAAGACGTATTTTCATTGCTTCCGTGAGAGAATAGACCCTTACAAAATATCACGAACTCAATAATCCTCAATGTTTTCGTAAAAATCAGTCTCTGGCAAGTATTCCTCTTCGTTGAGTTCCTCCTCTTCATGCGCCTCGTATTCACGCAAGTTGAGAAGCGCACCTTTTTCGTTCGGATTCTCCATATAGAATTTACAAATCCATCCATCACCCTCTGGAAAACGGTTAAGTAATTCAATATCGTCATCAAGAGCAGTATTGACTTCATACACTTCGCCGCTCACCGGTGCGTAGAGATAGAAATTCCGTCCATCTGATGTCTCAATGCGCCCGATAATCTCGCCCTGTTCGTATTCCCCAAGAACCGGTAACTCTATAAAAACAATGCTGCCGTAGACATCCTGAATCCGTTCAGTGATTCCGACGTTACACTCACCTGACTCAAAAACCTCAATCCACTCATGTGTCGTTGTGTATTTTATTTCAACATCTTTCATTATGAAATTCCTCCAATTAAACATGATAAGCACTATCACATTTCAATTCCATAACCTTGGAGTTGTGCTTGGAAAGTTTCAAGCATTCTTTGACGGATCCGAATTTCGACGATAGGATCCGGTTCATATTTTATATCGATTACTTTTCCACCTAAACGTTTGCACAGGGTAACAACAGTACCAATATCTGGATAATTCACTTTTACATACAAATTTTCATAAAAGATATGCCTCTCAATTGTCGCATTTTGAAGGCAATCTCTTGCACATTGCCCGTAAGCGCGTATTAATCCGCCGATACCGAGATTGATGCCACCGTAATATCTGGCAACAACACAGATAACATTAGACAAACCGAAACCTCGAACAGCAGAAAGGATAGGAGGCCCGGCAGAGTGAGTAGGTTCTCCCGCATCCGTTGCGTATTCACGAAGCGCGCTCCCACTACCGATACTGTAAGCATAACAATAGTGCGAAGCACGTGGATTCCGTTCTCGCACCTCAGTAAGGAATGCTTTCACCTCAGCTTGCGTCCGGACAGCTGTTGCCTCTCCAAAAAATCGGGATTTCTTTACAACGTGATACGCTTCGGCAATTCCTGCCACGGTTCTATATTGGTCAGACATACGTCACAAGAGCAGCATCGGTTTGCTAAACGTTCTGCCAATTGAAAAGGTGTACACGGCTTCCCCTTGAACAATGTGGATCCGTTCATCCTCTGTCGCGATAGGCCTGAATTGCGGCGTATATGCAGCGTTGAGTGTTATGCCTCCCAATCGAATACCGAGTCCAAAACATAAACCCTCCGCTTTCCAGAGCCGTTCTTCTGCTTCAAACACGCCATCTTCTAAGAGAAACACTCGCGTATAACGCTTTTCGGTGTGTCTGAGGTAACCAATTCTGGCACCAAGCCTATGCCGGTACCACACTTCACCCCCGACATTTGCGCTGATGCCATCGCTGAACGGAGGATGGACATCTAAACCGATCAACAAGGTTACTACATCCGATATTTGGTGCTGATGGGCAATGCCAGCAACAATTGTACGTGCCATTGCGTTTGGAATAGAAGGTTCAGAAAAAGAAAGTCCATTGCTCAAGTTCCTTGCAACGATACCCACCAGAGTTCTGTCGCCAATCCGTTGGCTAATACCAACATTATAGGCATATCCATGTCCAAGATGTTCTGTTCCGTCAGCATCAGCGACTTTAGAGCGAAGCCATTTCGTATCAACGCCAACACGGGTGTTCCCAAATAACTTCAGTCCGTAACTGAAACCGAGAGCAAGATTATTTTCGGGAAAACTGTTGAGTGCTTTTCCACTATGATCAACTCGGCGAAAGGAACCTGCCTGTTCAAACGCGAGTCCTAACCCAACAGTGCCGAATTTGCCCATTGGGAGCGCGTAATTCAGCGTTTCAATACCATACGCACGCTGCTCGTACCGACTATAATCCTCGTAATTAGCGTTGTGATTCGGTTTAGAAAGCAGGGCGAGTGTCCGTGGAAAACGGGTTGCGTGAATAACAAACCGGTTCCCCTCTGCCGTGCTAATACCCGCAGGATTACTGCCGAGGGCATTCGCCCCGTGGCTTGTTCCAACAAAACTACCCCCCATCCCGTGTTGCTCAGCACTTAGCAGCTGTTTAAGAAACCCATCTGCTGCAGCTGTTGTATTCGCTGCTGAAGCCATACTGTTTAAAACAGAAAAATAGACGATGAGACAGAGTAAAACGTTTAAGGCACAATTGCAGACGTATTTCATGTGCGACCTCATAGGAAGGAGATGCGAGCGGAGCATCACTTTTCACCACTTTTCTAACGTATATGGAAATCAACTGGAGAATGTAGATTTATAGTGGAACTCAGAATTAATCCTACATATTTGTAGCACAAACTTTTAGTTTGTGGCACTCTTTCTGGAGCATAGGAACCGTTAGTTTGTTCTATTTTCAAGGACGATGGGAGCATTAGGAATTGTTTGAGAGTGTCCTCTTAATTCTAAAATCTACTAAGTTATACGGCACATAGCGTCACTTGTGCTACAGCGTACATATTCGTATGTGACATCGAAACGAACACGGTGCTGATATTCTGCTCGTGCGCATAACGCCGAACTTCACCGTGTAAGACGACTTCTGGCTTCCCGACAGCATTAGACTGAATTTCTACATCTTGCCAACGCATCCCCGTTGTCAAGCCAGTCCCCAGCGCCTTGAGTGTCGCCTCTTTAGCAGCAAAACGGGCGGCAAGCCGCCAGTAACGAGAGGGGGTATCCCCACAGTATGTAAGTTCTTGGTGGGTGTAGATTCGCTGCTCGAACCGTTCCCCCCACCGACGGGACGCTTCCTGAATCCGTGTGACTTCAACAATATCAATGCCGATTCCATATATTTTTTCTTTGTGCATCGATTTATCTGTAAAGTGCATCCGTCATCAGTGCAGCACGGACATTTGCCTTAACATCATGAACCCGCACAATATCAGCACCTTGTGCGATTGCCCAACACACTGTCGCTGCGGTCCCCTCAACACGTTCATTTACTGGAAGCCCTAAAACATTTCCTATAAACGACTTCCGTGAAGTGCCGATGAGCAAAGGTTTATTCAACGATCGAAATTCTGAAAGGCGTTTTAAAAGTTCAAGATTATGTTCCGTCGTCTTACCAAATCCGATTCCCGGATCAATAATAATCCGTTCAGCCGCGACACCTTGCTTCTCAGCAGTTTCGATACTCTCCTGTAGCGACGCGCGCACCTCGCTGACAACATCATCATACTGAGGTGCCTGTTGCATCGTGCGCGGGGTCCCTTTTATATGCATCAGGATAAGACCCGCCTTCATCTTTGCCACGACCGATCCCATAGCCGGATCGGCGCGCAGGGCAGTGATGTCATTGACAAGATGTGCCCCTGCTTCGAGTGCTTGCTGAGCCACTTCTGCTTTATATGTATCGACAGAAATAAGAACGTCAACACTGTCAATAACAGCACGAATGACAGGTAGTATGCGTGCTAATTCTTCATCGATGGATACGGGTAACGCCCCTGGACGTGATGATTCGCCGCCTATATCAACGAGCGTTGCGCCTTCCTCTACCATCAATTGCGTATGTGCGACAGCTCGCTGGACATCAAAGTAGCACCCACCATCGGAAAAGGAGTCCGGTGTGACATTCAATATCCCCATCACATGCGTGCGGTCCCCTAAAATGAGCGTCTTGCCACGACAGTTCATAAAATCGAGTTTGCAGGCAATTGCGGTCGGGGCCCGAGAATTTCATCAATCTCT
Source organism: Candidatus Poribacteria bacterium (assembly GCA_965208735.1). Classification (GTDB taxonomy): domain Bacteria; phylum Poribacteria; class WGA-4E; order WGA-4E; family WGA-3G; genus WGA-3G. The sequence continues at coordinate 4,961,701 of CBDBPM010000002.1, read as the reverse complement.
TCCGTAACAAGCGTTTCCCGTTCTAATAAAGCGTCTGCCAGCAATTTTAATCCTTCAAGATTCGTTTCTAAAATATCCCATGCCTTTTTATAGCATTCTGTGACGATGTCGTGGACTGCTTTATCAATTTCGATAGCCGTTTTCTCGCTATAATCCTGATGGACGCTCAATTCCTTACCGAGAAAAACCTGTTCATCTCTTCTGCCGTAAGTGAGCGGTCCCATGTGGCTCATCCCCCACTGTGTAACCATTCGGCGTGCAAGTGCCGTCGCCTGCTCGAAATCGTTTTGCGCGCCCGTGGTCTGCTCACCAAAAATAATCTCTTCGGCAACTCTGCCACCGAGTGCGAAAATAATATGTGCCAGCAGCCGCTTTTTGCTCATGTTATGGCGTTCTTCAAGCGGGAGTTTAGCCGTCACCCCAAGTGCCCGACCGCGTGGAACGATGGTGCACTTATAATTCGGGTCGCTCTCCGGCACGAAGTGTAACATCAGCGCGTGTCCGGCTTCGTGAAACGCAGTAACTCGCCGTTCTTCGTCGCTAATGACAAGACTGCGCCGTTCAGGTCCCATCAGCACGCGGTCCTTTGCTTCATCAAAGCACATCATGTCAATGTGCTCTTTATCGCACCTTGCGGCGAGCAGTGCGGCTTCGTTTGTCATATTTTCGAGGTCCGCGCCAGAGAAGCCAGGTGTCGCTTTCGCCAAGATTCCTAAATTGACATCTTCCGCGAGTTTATACGGCTGTTTTGTATGTACATTGAGTATCGCTTCTCTACCACGAACATCGGGGAGATCGACGACAATCTGCCGGTCAAATCTGCCAGGACGCAGCAGTGCCGGATCCAAAACATCAGGACGGTTCGTTGCTGCAATCAGAATCACGCCGAGCACATCTTCAAACCCCTGCATTTCAACAAGAAGTTGATTTAAGGTCTGTTCACGCTCATCATGTCCACCGCCAATACCGGCACCGCGGTGCCTACCGACGGCATCTAATTCGTCAATAAAGATGATACATGGCGCATTCTTTTTACCCATTTCAAATAGGTCTCGCACGCGAGACGCACCGACACCGACAAACATCTCTACAAAATCGGAACCACTGATACTATAGAACGGCACATCCGCTTCACCCGCGACCGCTTTCGCCAGCATTGTCTTACCAGTACCGGGAGGTCCCATCAGGAGTACACCCTTCGGAATTCTACCACCAAGACGTTCAAACTTTTTCGGAGTTTTCAGAAATTGGATAACTTCCTCAAGTGCTTCCTTTGCCTCATCCACGCCAGCAACATCTTCAAATGTTATTTTTGTTTGAGTCTCAGAATGGAGCCGTGCCCGACTCTTTCCAAAAGAGAGGGCTCGATTTCCGCTTCCCTGCATTTGACGGGACAGGAAAATCATCAAACCTAAGAAGATAAGAAGTGGGACAATCGTCGTCCCGAAGATAAGTAAACCTTGTGGAAATTTGGATGGCGGATCAACATTATAGCGGATATCTGCTTCATCAAGCTTCGCTTGAATATCATAATCATCAATCGTATCGCGGCTTGCTCTAAATTCACCTTTCCAATTCGGGGGGAGATGCGTATCTCGTTCCTGAGGTGCCACGTTCTGCAGAATGTCGGCACTGACCCTATCAATAGCACTCTCATGAAATCGTCCTTCAACCCATTCCTCATCCAACGTTAAATATCCCTCAAAGACCCCTGGATTGCTTATTATATATTGATGAAAATCAGAGGTTGCCAGTTGGTAAACTGGATCTCTGCGGTTAAATAGTTGGTAGATACCGAGCACTACAATCCCAGCAATGACCACCCACCATATCACCATGCTTCTTGTACTTTTATTCACAACCGATTGCCTCTCTATTCAAATTTGAGATCAGACAAAAATGCGATTTTAAAACTTGTTTAAAAGTATAACAGATTTTTTCCCAAAATTCAATTGATTTTTCAAAAAAAGACATATTCGCAAGTCTGACTTTCGATATTCGTAATTTTAATTGGATAAAAGAATAGGTTTTAAGGTATACTTTATAATTAGTGAAGAAATTACGAATAGATGCAACAAAAGTTTTCGATTCATGTTGAAATGCTTGTCCAATCCGATGCCGGCGACAAGGAAAATAAAACTAAGGTAACGCTATTGATACCCTCTGACAAAGGTGAATAGGAAAAGGAGGAATTCATGAACCTTAACAAACAGATAATTATAACTTTCAGCCTCTTGCTAATGATAACGTCTTATGCATTAGGACACATAATGGGTGAAAACCTTCAAAATTTTCAATATAACGCAGAACTCGCGCCCGTTGCACCTATCGTAGATGGCTATCTTGATGATCCAGCTTGGGAGATAGCGGTCCCCGGGAAAATGGAACAAGATATAATTAGTGGGCAACATTGGCATGAATCCCCAGATTTCACAGGCTCCTTTGCAGCCGTCTGGCGGAACGGATTTCTTTATGTGGCGATTAAACTAACGGACGACCAAATCGAAACGCGTCAAACAAAACTGCTTCGAGAAGATCATCTGATCCTTTACCTTGATCCACATCACTCAGGGCTAAAGGAAGATATCTATCGCTTTGAGATACCGATGCATAATGAGATAGGTGTCCTAAAATCTCCGCTCACACGCGTGGAATGGGGAAATGATGGGCAAACGTGTGAGTTAAGTTTCCGACTTGATGACATCGCGCACAAGGGCAATACTATTGGGTTCTGTATCGCTTACAACGATGTTGATAACGGACAGTTACAACATCGAATCACATGGGCACCGGACGGTTATACTGAAGAAAATGACTTCCTTGCGGATCTCGTTTTTACGGCGAGAATCGAACCCAATAAGCAACAAAAATTAATCCAATGGGGGCGCATCAAAAGCCTCTATTAGTCCTTAGAGTATGGCGTGGTGCTGAAGCCACGCCATACTCTCAAATATTACTGGAGAATGCGTGTATTATATCGGAAAGACTTTGGAACTGATGGGCATAGCATGTTTAGGCGCGGGGCTATATTTGGGCTGTTTAAATCCCTACGACTACAGTGAATCCAAAGCAATGGGTGTTGAGATGGGTTTCCTAACACTCGGCGTTTTAGTCTTTTTTATCGGAAGACTCATCGAAAAACGCCAATAAAACAAGAAAGAGTAGGAAAATTGGGCACCGAACCAATCCCTATGATATACGCATAATCGCAATCCCTTGCTCACCCGCCACAGAATAGAGGAGCCACGTATCTCCATCCTCACGATAGATCGCCGGGTCGCGAAGTTCATGCACCCGCTCCCGATCTAACCCACCTGTTGACGGTCGAATCGGCAGATCTACCCCTTCAAAATCGTATTTCGGCGCGATAACTTCTATCGGCTCAGACGGATGCCAATCGTTCCAATCCTCTGTCAACTGAACAGTACTTTTTCGGATACGTTCCGGACTATCACCGTAAAGTGAATAATAGACAGTCAAGGTATCGCCTTCAAGGAAATTCGCGGTGTGACGCGGGAAACCGGTATTGTCTTTTTCCGACTTACGGTGAAAAAGTGGCGTATCTCTCGGAATGAACGATGCAGTCCATTCAGAGGTTTCTCCCCGACTTAACCAACCGTGATACGTCGCATACGGGTACCCTTTCCACCAGAAAACGCGATAATAGGCACCCATCTGTTCATTCCGTATATCCGAAGCAGTATAGTTCACGCCATCAGTCGAAGTCGCCCAACAGGTTGACTGACCACGATAACTCCCGTGAAAATACATGAAGAAACGGCGGTTATCTTTATCTATATGTACATCCGGTGAAGCGATATGGTCGCCCTCTCGGAATACAGTGTTGTCGCGATGCAGTACACCCGGACGATGTACAGTATAAGGGCCTTCAATCGCATCAGCATAAGCCAAACGGATATAGGCACCTCGGTGATGCGCAAAGTAGAGATAATATTTCCCCAACGGATTCTCTACCCATTCAGGCACACGAACAAGTGAAGGCCCGTTGATATTGGAGAAACCGTGTTCTCTGTCAATCTCAGGCATTTCTGGATGAATCAATAGTGTGCGTCTCATTTTCCCCTCTATGGTTTCTAATCGTGTGGATGGAAGCGATATATCTCTTGACACTCTTCAGACATGTTGTTCCATATCTCTTCTGACACACGTGCTGAGAAAATTCCCGGGGCATTAGGCGCGTGATGTAACCGGCGAAAATAGACCAAGGCGAGCATGTGTCTAACAGTAGATTCTGTCCGATTTGGCATTGCCCGGTGCCAGCACCGCATATCTCGGACAACGACCGAACCGGCAGGCATCTCTAACTGAAAAGATGAGTACTTTGCGCCACGTTCTTCCTCACAGACATTGTACGGTGAATTGCGAACTGCCTCGTCATCAACGATGAGATGCGAACCCGGCCACACCTGAGTAGCACCGTTCTCTACTGTGAAATCAACGAGCGGAATATTGACGACAATCGTTGTGACAGGTAGGGCGAACGGTAGTTCCGGGAAGAGTTGTCCCGAATCTCGATGAATCCACTGGATTTCGTTACCCGGACGCGTTGAGTTACAGCCATAGGGCAGATACGCGAAGATTTGTTCACCCATTGCTGCTTTTAAAATCGGCATTGCGAACGGGTTATCAATGATACGTGGATCCATGAACGGCATCTTTAGCATCGGGTTTTCGCCGTTCTCTCTTTCCTCTTCGTTACTCTGTACAGTTTCCATAGCAACGTTGAGATCGGCTATCCAGTCGCGCGGTAAGACGCTTTCAATGACGACCAAACCTGCCTCGCGTAAGAGACGCTCGGCCGCGTCAACGCTTTCTGGCGTAGGTTTGCCTTCCGCGCGTTCCTGTTCAGAAATTTCCAGTATCGGAATGTTTACTGTTTTTCCCGTCATTTTCACCTTCTAAACCTGCCTTTCTGATTCGTTTTGAGGAAGTTTCAGTTCGGATCGGATAACTTGACGCACCTCGGTGCAGACCTGTGTTGCATGCTCAGCATTTTCGGCAGTTGCTGACTTTCCGGGGTAGCCAAAGTCCACCGCATGGTCAGAAACCGTTGAAAAATCAACGCGCCACGCGTCCCACGCTGAAATAGTTGGGACAATCAAATCCAGCAAACTTTCTAAATCGTGCGTTTTTGAAAAACGGATGTTCGCCTCTTGGAGCCATGCTTTTAAGTGTTTTTCTATACACTGTTGGGCATGAAAACAGATGAGATCAAAATTCGGTGATACCACTTGCCGATGCAATTTGATCGCATCATAATCACCCTCGGCTTTCTGTACCCACTCAAGGGTTAACTGATTCATAGAGTCTTGCTGTTTTTCCAAGATTTTCGTGAAGAGATTGTTAGGACCATAAAGGACTTCTCCTTCTTCCGTGATTTCTCGGAGAAACCAATCGTTGTATGAAATACGATAGGCGATTTCTTCAGGTGAACGCACAAGCAAATCCATACTGAAACGGCGCGGGATGCGTTGGAGAATCTCCCCGGCTTGGCGACTTGTCTTAGATTCTGGGATATCCATGACTACCAGCAAATCAACATCTGAATCTTCCGTCGGTGTGCCATACGCATAAGACCCAAACAGAATAACCTGCAATGGCGCAAATTCACGAACGATGTCATCACAAGTCGCCTGAATGTCCTTTCGAGAAATCATCTAACTCGCCTCCTATCTTATCCAAAGTATAACATAAGACCTAAAGGAAGTCAATGTTTATTCAGAGGCATTCAGTTCTCCGATTCTTCGATCAGATTGTCACCCCCAACCCGGTAGGTGCGGTTTCCTAACCGCACCGGATCCTGAAAAAAGGACGAGAAACTCTATAATTTTTTTAGGACTTACGCAAAGTTGACGACAATAGAAGGCTTTTTGATCTCTCGTCGCAGATAGTCCTCGTATAAACTTTCTTTCAGGCGGTAAATCGTTTGACCCGTCGTGCGCGCAGCACGCGTCAAACTGACCCAGACCCACAAACAACAGGCAATATGATTGCGTTGTCCACGATGTTGACGACTTTGGCACTTGCTGATACCTGTCGTTTGCTTGAGCTCACGATGAAGTTGCTCAATCTTCCAACGAACGCGACATTCTTGCTGCGTCGCAGTCACATCCGATTGAGATAAATCGTTGGTGGCAATATATTCCGTGCGTCTGGTGCCGGACGCTATCCGAAACAACTTCACTTGGTGGCCTTTCGGAAACTTGTAGATATGAACACGTTTACCCTGTCGCAACTCTGATTCTGTCCACGTCAGATCATCTATCCGTTTGTGCGGGTCAACACCCTCAGTGTCATTGACGAGACGATTGCGTTTCAAGGGAGCATAATAGATTTTTGAGAGACTCTGAATCGTTTTTAGCACTGCCATTGAAGCATACCAAGAATCTACTAACACGACCCGAAACGGGAGATTTTTCACGAAGTAGGCGTTCTGCAACATCTCCTGAAGGTGTTGAAGTTTGGTTTTCGCGTCTCGGTCTGGATCATAGATACGGTAATCAATAATCCAATACTGATGCGTCTTCGGATTGACATAGACACATGTCACGAGACCGATGCCTTGGATGACACGTTTTTCGGAGCCACTCCACTGCCGGCGAACAGGTTCTATCTGTTTCGCATAAGGTTTTGGCATGACGGTATCATCAAAAAGAACGTATCCGTCTTCATCAAACTCAATATCGTTTCGCACCGAACGCCAGAGTTCACGGGCAGGGATACGTTCGGTATTCAGGAGACGATTGAGTTGATCATGGCTCCATTTCTCCGTATGATTGGCAAAGTGTGTCTGTGTGAAGTTCTGAAAACCGGCTAACAAAAATTGGCAATAATCCGAGAACAGCGGTTGTCTCTTTTCAGAAAGATTCATGCTCATCATAATTAAAAACTATAACACATTTTAATTCATTGCGTAAGTCCTATTTTTAAAACTAAATGACCCTGATGTTTATTGCTAAGGGGTACAGAGCGATTCGGTTTTAAATATTTATTTTAGCTATGTGAATATAATTTCCTTGTAGAAGCACGCTGAGCTCGCGATCTTTCGGAAAAAACGCTAACGTCTGTAGATGTCGCTAAACAAGCCTTCGGAGAAGATACAGCAATTTTTGCACCTCATATAGCAATTTTTGCGTATAACAATAGAATACGGATTGCATACGCACCTGACTGTAATCGCCTTTATAAAAAGTAAAGGCTCTTGCTTATCTTCAGGGACTGAGTGAAAACCTATGTTCGGTTGACAACAGTAAAAGGTAATTCGGAATATTAACGGTTTTAGGACAGATTCACGAGATTGGCATAAAACTTGCTACTGCTATATAACACTAAACAGAACGGTTTTAATAGTCTCTAAGGTTCACGCCTTATCGCCTCGTTCTAAAATAAAATTTGACGTAAATTTTAAAAATAATTAAGTCATAGACAGTTTGTGCCTGCGAAAAGTAGAAAAAACAATGCAGAAAAACAGGAATGTATGGTATACTAATTACCGTATGAGATATTATAGTAGAATCAGGAAACATGTAAATACTTACCAGTAGATGTGCTTTGGCAGCTTGCTGAAACACGTTTCTTTTAACGGTAAGTGTTATTTTCTTTCATAACACCTTACGCATTGTTACATGGATAATAGGTTTTACTATAACTCTCTTTATACTGTATCTATTGAGTTACGAGAAGTATAATTTGGAGGAAAGAGGATTTGTCAGCCGAACTCCTTAATGGTAGCCGTCTTGCGCAGCGTGTCCGGAGCCAGATCCGGCGAAAACTCAAAAAACTTACATTCACCCCTGGACTCGCAGTTGTACAAGTCGGCAATGACCCTGCATCAACGCTCTACATCAAGCACAAACAACGCGATTGTGAAAAGGTGCATTTTCACTCCGAAGTCCACCACCTACCAGCAGATATCACCCAAAAATCCCTCATCGAGCAGATTGAAACCTTGAATGCCCGACCGGATATCCACGGGATGTTGGTACAAATGCCGCTACCGGAGCATATAGAGAAAGAAGCAGTTATTGATACAATCACGCCACAGAAAGATGCAGACGGATTAAATCCTGTCAATTTAGGGAATCTCCTTATTAACCGTGAGGGTGTAACACCGTGTACACCAACGGGTATCATTCGGCTTATTGAATTGACGGGTGAAAAGATTGAAGGCAAACATGCAGTCTGTATCGGTAGAAGTCCGCTTGTCGGAAAACCTGTGGGATTAATGCTTCTAAATCGGAATGCAACCGTTACCTATTGCCATTCTCGAACAGCAGACCTCAAAGCAGAGGCACAAAAAGCGGATATTCTCGTCGTTGCCATCGGCAAATCTGAGTTCATCACAGCAGACATGGTGAAACCCGGAGCAACGGTTATTGATGTCGGTATCAACCATGTAAACGGACGGGCAGTGGGAGACGTTACATTTGAGGAAGTCAAAGAGGTGGCGGGGTTTATCACACCTGTTCCGGGCGGTGTCGGTCCTATGACGCGTGCAATGTTGTTAGAAAATACTTTGAAATTAGCGATTGGAGGCTAAACTATGGCGTTTCCAGGATTTGAGTTGAAGGATAAGGTAATGTTAATCACCGGTTCCGGCAAAGGGATCGGCAGAGGTATAGCATTTGCCGCTGCACAGATGGGTGCGAAGGTAATTTTGAACAGCCGTACGCCGTCTGATCTTGAGGAAGTCGCGAACGAGATTCGGGACAATGGCGGCGAGGCGGAACCCGTCGTGTTTGACGTTAGTGATTTGGCACAGGTTGCTCAAGGTGCGCAAGAAGCGATTGACGTTTGGGGAAAAGTAGATGTACTCGTCAATAACGCTGGCACCAACCGTCCGAAACCCGCCCTTGAGGTAACCGAAGAGGATTGGGATGCGATCTATGATCTCAATCTCAAGGGTCTGTTCTTCTTGACGCAGACGCTCGTTAAACCGATGATCGAACGCGAAAGCGGGAAGATTATCAATATCTCCTCAACGATGGGATTGGTAGGCGGTCCGCTGCGTACTGCCTATTCGGGGAGTAAGGGCGGCGTTGTGTTGTTAACTAAAGGACTCGCCGTTGAATGGGCACCGCATAATGTCACGGTAAACGCTGTTGCGCCTGCGTTTACACGCACCCCGCTTGCAGATGTGCTACTGCAACGTAAAGAATTTTATGAAGATGTTGTCCGCCGTATTCCGATGGGACGTGTCGGTGAGGTGGACGAGGTTGTCGGTGCTGTGCTGTTTTTAGCATCAGATGCCGCGAATTGGGTGACTGGACAAACGATCGCAGTTGATGGCGGCTGGGTTGCGTGGTAATTCAAGCGATCCGGCTAACTCACATTAAAGCGATTCAAGTTTGCACCTAAGTATATAAACAGCGTCGTTAAGAGACGACGCTTTCTTTTGGCAGGATTCACGTATAGTTCAATTTATTTTCATAGTAAAACTGATGAACTTTGTGTAAATCCTATCTTAAAAAACCAAGAAAGAAACAGATAGAGGGAACTCTATTCTGAAGAGGAATAAAAATGAAACAATTTTTTGTGCTGGCAGGCATTGCGATAATGCTTCTCAGTCAATTGGGTTGTTCTTCTGACGAAGAGCAGACGCAACTTGAGAACCCAGCGGTAATCGACGAAGCCTCAGCATTTAGTGGCGCGCCGCTGTTAGGTGATGTTGTCCTCGAAAATATGTATGAGGATGAAGCGCGACAACTGACGGATAAAACACCCGTTCAAATCGTCACAGTGCTTGAAGGAACAAACAGAATTACCCTTGAGGCGGAATTCCGTGGCGTTCGAGACTTAGGATTCGGATTCCCACTCTATGAATTTGAATTGACGGATGAATTGGCTGACGCAATAGGTGGCATTTCACAAGGTATGTCGGGAAGTCCAGTGGGGCCTCCGGGACGCATTATGGGCGCGCTCGCTTATGGTAACAGCTTTGACTCTGCACCCTATCGGTTCTTGGCGACATCCATTGATGCGATGGAAAACGCAATTACGCACCAAACATTTGGTGAAATGTTTGATGCAGAACGCGCTGCAGCCGCACCCGGTGGTATCCAGGCAGCATATACGCCTGTGAAAACGCCTCTCACGATCTCTGGGATACAACCGCACAGATTGGAACAACTTTCATCACATCTGGAAGGCTCTCACTTCGACTTTGTCCAATTGTTTGCCGATATTAATGATGCACCAGCAGCTCCGCCAACGGTAACAACCAGACTCGCGGCGGGTGATATGATCGGTGTTGCTGTATCAACAGGCGATGTCGTCAATTCTATCGGTTTCGGAACGGTGACACAGGTCTACGATGACGGTACATTTACAGCGTTCGGACATCCGATGATTTATGGCGGTCAATCGGCATTACCGGTCTATAGAGCCGTCACGAATGGTATCGTTACCAACTTGGCGGCATCTTTTAAATCTGTATCCGCCTACGGGAACCCAATCGGTACAATCACCAAAGACCTTCTGCCAGGAATCGTGGGTGAACTGGGTACGGTGCCGTCAATGATTCCAGTGAAGGTTACTTACCAAGCAGGCAACGGTCCCGTAGTGGAAAAGAATCACAAGGTGGCGTACGGTCAAGAATCGTTCATCCCGATTGTTGCAGCCGTTACGATGGATGCCCTCCGTCAGGAAATAAGTTCTTCGACAGTGGACGGGACTGTCACGCTCAAATTCAAAGAGACAGAAACTGTGTATACGGAATCGTTTCGGAGTGCATCTTCGGCTACGTTTATTGATGTGCTGCTAAACACTGATCAGATCGTCCGCGCTTTCGCAGATACGCTCTCGAACAGTGCGGGGGAAGCGACATTAGAAGATGTGTCCATTTCCATCCACGACAAACCGCAAATCATGTTAGCCGAGCTGCATGAGGTTATTGTTCCGGAGGAGGGGATCACGCCTGGTGAAGACCTAACGGTTTCGATTGTGCTACTTCCACACTGGAGTGCGGCGGATGACGAGCGGACGATTCAGAGAGATGTCACGCTTGAGGTGCCGGAGGACTTCCCTGTTGGCCCTGCGCTTCTTAGCGTTGCTTCTGAGAACCCGTTCGGTCCTCCGGATCCGTTCTTTCCACCTGGTTTCTTTAACTTCGGACCACCGGAAGAACCTAAACCGTTGCCTGAGAATCTGGACGAACTCATCAAAAAGATGGAAGATGAGCAGCTTGACCCAAGCTTAATAACGATAACGCTTGAGACGTTACTACCACCGGAAGCGTTCTTCCCACCAGAACCCGAGCTGCCACCAGAAATGGGACTACCGCCTGACGGACTCCTACCACCTGAGGGACTATTACCGCCTGAAGATGGTGAGATGCCTGAAGACGGTGAGATGCCTGAGGATGGTGAAATGCCTGAGGATGGTGAAATGCCTGAGGATGGCGAGATGCCTGAAGATGGTGAGATGCCTGAAGACGGTGAGATGCCTGAAGACGGCGAGATGCCTGAAGATGGTGAAATGCCCCCAGAGTTATTGGCTCTTGAAGATTTACCACCGTTGCCACCACCACCAGCGTTTTTCGGACCACCACCACCGATCGTAACCACAATCAATATCGACGGATTCATTGTGGTAGGTTTGAAAAATGAGTTCGTTCTATTTACACCACCATTACCCGAAGAAATGGTTGATGGTATGATTATAGAAGAAATCGGGGAACCGATGGAAGCAGCGGAACCCGTAGAACCAGTGGAACCCGCAGAAGAGGAATAATTCCGAATCCGACTGGTAGGGCAGGTTCTTGTGTCTGTCCTACTTCAATTCGTGTGGGCAGGTCTTGCGCCTGCCCACGCTTTTATCTTTGCCAACCGTATTTGTTACCTACCCGTTTTACACTCGACCGGTTCTCGTTGCACATAACACCGGACAATATCAATGATTAGGGCTATGTCGTTTCGGGCAGATTCGAGTGAAGTGTAGCACGTCTCATTTTCCGTGATGCATGCCTGGAAGTGGCGTAGTTCTCGAACAAAAGCACTTTCCCATTCAATAGCAGGTGTCTTGCTATAGGTCGTACCCTCGGCATCTATTCCGTGTATCGTTACCTCTGACAGGATACCGCGTGAAAAGCCGGTCGGATATGAAACGATAACCCGTTTGTTATCGCCGTAGATTTCTAAGGTCTCTTTAAAGTCCCACAGATCTGGTAGGTCTACCCATGTCGCGACACAGCGCGCCCCGTTCGGGTAGGCAAACACAATACTCACCCCACGTCCATCAGACCAAACTTCCGTGCTAATGACTTCGCTCGGTGAACCGAGCATTACGCGTAAGCTATAGATGTCGTGGATCATGCTGCCAGCAAGTAGGTAGAACACCCGTGCTGCCTTGTTTTGGACATCGGTTTCAAGTCCGGCTTGTGATAACACGTCTCCGATGGCTTCTGCTTGTGCTTTTTCACGCGCCGCGCCTGCTGGTTTAAATGCGTCGGGTGAAACATCGTTAAACCGCTCAACATCAAACTGGCTCAGGTGTAAACTGTTATTGGGATGGAGATGATTGATCTGAACAAAGCGATAACTGTCCATCGTATCGACTTCGCGCTTAGCGGATTGGAAAGCCGGGTCATGCACCTTCATATAACCGGCTTGTGCGACAGTGCCAGCCTTACGTTGTGCCGTTAGCATCGCATCCATTTCTTGAAATGAGAAGCAGACGGGTTTCTCAATAAAGACATGTTTCCCGGCTGCAAACGCGGCGAGTGCGACTTCTGTCTTCGGGTCACCGTGGCAGAGTAGAACCGCATCCACATCTGTCGCTAACAATTCCGTGTAATCTGTCACGAATTGCGGCACATGGAACCGCTTTGCGACTGCTTGTGCAGCACCCTGAGAAAGATCACAGACAATTGGCACTTCAAATTCGCGATGGAGTGCGGTAAGATTGGGGAGATGATGTACCTGTGCTATTGCCCCACACCCGATAACACCTATTCGTACACGACTCATAATTTCTAACCTCCAGTAGAGAACGCTTTCTGTATACGTTCATCGTATCACGTACACGAAATAGATGCAATGTGTAGTTCTGCAATTTGTTGAGCGGGGTTGATAAAAATGGATTCTGGTAGGTAGGAATTCTTTAGCGTTAAATAGACAAGGCGCAAAGGTCATCGCTGTGCCAGCTGACGGTGCGATCATCAATCTTCGCTGCGCCGCGTTTCAGGTAACCATCAATAGATTTACCTTCAAGCACTCGGACTTCAAATTCATAAGGTGGATCGATTTTAAATGGGGCAATCTCAGAGATATTTCGGCATGCAGCCACGGCAGTCTCTCGAATCAGTTCTTGCGAGCGTTGCGGTGAGAGATGTAAGGCGAGTTCCTGTCCGAATCCTTGTTTGGTTTCAACGCCATAAATGTCTGGGATAAGTTGCTTCGCTTCTATAACCGCTTTATCGTCGCCAGAGATAAAAACTGTTGGGACATCGAAAGTGCCTGCGAGTGCTGCACGGCATCCGAATTCTCCGATCATTTCCCCGTTGAGTTTGTAGTATTCAATCGACAAAGAAGAATACGTATGACTGAGGGGCGCGTTTGGCGTGCCTGCCATGGCGTGTTGTCCCAAGAAAAAGAGTGCGTCATAACTTGCGTCAAGATAGTAAGGAGGACGAATAGGACCCCGCGCGATTAACTTCGCCTTCGGATGAAATTCGAGCACATCAATCCCACCAGTCCCGTGTCCATCCCAGACCACGATTTCTGCGTCCGCATCCACATCAAGAATACCATCAACAGCAGCATTTACCTCCTGCGTCAATAATTTCATGGCTGTCTGTTTCTGGGGACCTTCTTCACGGGTTTGACTGAAGCGGGATACCATCGCAACGCCTTCCAAGTCGGTCAAAATGTAAATCTTCATAGTTGGGATCCTACCAGATTTGAAAACCGTTGAAAAGTTAAGACTACAGACTGCGGCTTAAGTAGTTGAAGGAACCGAAATAGAATATTCACGCGTTGAGGTAACCAAACGTTTGTTAGTGTTATCTATTCCAGCACACGTCAATGGGTAGGGTTATACTATGACACAGTCCACGTTTCACCGGCATTGAGGAGTGCTTCGAGATCACCGTCACCCATACTCTCTTTTGCAGTGCCAATCTGGCTCGTCATCAGATCTTCGTAGCAAGGATGCCGGACACTGCGGAAAATACCCATCGGATGCGGCATGTCAGGTGTATCACTCATCCCTGCAAGGAAGTTTGCTAAGGTAGTGTCCTCGGCATATTGGTCGTGAACAATGAGGTCGTTGGTGGTGTATCCACCGTTTGTGGTGTCAACAACTTCGGGTTGGAAACCGTTGAGTCGGATACCTTTATCGTGTTCTGCCCCGAAAACGAGAGGTTCGCCGTGTTCAAGACGCACCGTATGGTCAGCCTTATTCTCTTTTTCTCTGTATAGCTCGAAGGTATTGTCGTTAAAGATATGGCAATTTTGGTAGATCTCGATGAAGGAGGTGCCTTTATGCTCGAAAGCCGCCTTAAGCATGGGGCGCAAGTGCCCTGAATCTATGTCTACTGAACGCGCGACGAACGTAGCTCCTGAAGCCAGTGCGAGGCTAATAGGATTAAAAGGTGTGTCCAATGAGCCGAGAGGGGTGGAATAGGTTTGCTTGCCGCGTTCAGATGTTGGTGAATATTGTCCCTTTGTGAGTCCATAGATGCGGTTGTTGAACAGCAGGACATTCACATCGAAATTGCGGCGCATCAAGTGGATGAAATGGTTACCGCCAATCGAGAGCGCATCTCCGTCACCGGTGATAATCCAGACAGAGAGGTCTGGGTTCGCCATTTTCACACCGGAGGCGATCGTCGGTGCTCTGCCGTGGATAGTGTGGAAACCGTAGGTGTTCATATAGTAGGGGAATCGACTTGAACACCCGATGCCAGAGATGAAGACGACATTTTCTTTCGGAATGCCGAGATCCGGCATAATGTGTTGTGTTTGGGCAAGGATGGAGTAGTCTCCACATCCCGGGCACCAGCGTGTATCCTGATCGGATTCAAAATCCTTTTTTGTGAGGGTCGGTGCCCCGGCGGGAATCCGTGAAGTTTTTTGTCTTTGTCGTCTTTGTCTTTTCATGATGTGTTTACCGCCTTTGGCGTTTGAGGCTAAAGGTTTCCTACTTTTCAAGTACCTCGTCAATTTTGGCATGCAACTCAAAAACGTGAAAAGGTTGCCCCTGCACTTTGTTAAGCCCAATTGCCTCGATGAGATAGGTGCTACGGATGAGTTGACGAAGTTGACCACTATTGAGTTCAGGAATTAAAATCTTTTTGAATCTGTTGAGAATGTCGCCTAAGTCGTTGGGAAACGGGTTGAGGTGTCGGAGATGAACGTGTGCTATTGGGAGACCTTCAGCAACACAGTTTTCCACTGCAGTTCGGATAGCACCGAAAGTGCCGCCCCAACCAAGCAAGAGAATTTCGCCTTCTTGTGCGCCGAAGACTTCGGTAGGCGGAATGTCGTTCGCGATGCGTGCTACCTTTTCTGCTCGAATCTCCACCATTTTCTCGTGGTTTTCGGCATCGTAACTGACGTGTCCGGTCACATCTGATTTTTCTAAGCCGCCAATACGGTGCTCCAAGCCAATGGTACCGGGTTTTGCCCATGGACGCGCCAGTGTCTCTGGATCGCGTAAATAAGGTTCAAATCCGTTACCTGTATCGGCACTCACTGCAAAACCCGGTCTAATTTCTGGTAGTTCAGAGAGTTGTGGAATTTTCCACGGTTCAGCTCCCATCCCGATGTAGAGGTCGGAGAGGAAAATTACCGGTGTTCTGTATTTGATGGCGATATGGCACGCTTCATAGACCGTTTCAAAACAGTCGTACGGACGTGAGGGTGCGATAATCGGAATAGGGGATTCGCCGTTTCTACCGTAAAACATTTGCAATAGATCCGACTGCTCCGTTTTTGTCGGCATCCCTGTTGAGGGACCTGCGCGCTGGATGTTACATATGACGATTGGTAGTTCCGCAATCATAGCGAGATTAATCGCTTCCGATTTGAGTGCGAGGCCCGGTCCGCTACTACCGGTGACACCAAGGGCACCGCTAAAGGCGGCACCGATTGCAACCCCAACAGCTGCAATTTCATCTTCCATTTGCATGGTGACGACACCGAAGTTCCGATATTGGGCGAGTCCGTGGAGAATATCGCTTGCAGGGGTTATCGGATAACTTCCATAAACCAACGGTAGCCCTGATTGATGCGAAGCAGCGACAAGTCCAAGCACCGTTGCCATATTGCCCTCAATGTTTCGGTAGGTGCCGGGTTCAAAAGTCGCGGGTTTGACATCATAGGAGACAGCGAACTGCTCAGTGGCTTCACAATAAGTATTTCCAGCGCGGAGGGCAAGGATGTTTGATTCAATATACTGCGGTTTTTTGGCGAACTTTGTTTTCACCCATTTCATGGCATATTCCATCGGGCGATTGTAGAGCCAGAGGATCATACCGAGCGCGAAAAAGTTCTTGCACAGATCCATTTCTCGTGTTGTTAGTCCCAGTGCTTCGAGTGATTTGCGAGTGAGGCTTGTAAGTTTGACTGGGAAAGTTTGGTACTTCGCGAGTGTCCCGTCTTCAAGCGGATTACTTTCGTATCCAGCGAGGCGTAGATTGCGGCGTGCGAAATTGTCCTCGTTTACAATTAAGATACCATTGGGTTTGAGTTTTTGAAGGTGCACCTTCAAAGCGGCGGGATTCATTGCTACGAGTACATCGCAGAGATCTCCAGGGGTGTGAATTTGTTCGCTTGAGAAGTGGAGTTGGAACCCGGACACACCTGCTAACGATCCTGCGGGTGCGCGAATCTCAGCGGGGTAGTCGGGTAGCGTGGCGACATCGTTACCAATGAGGGCGGTGGTTTCTGTCATTTGTGTGCCAATGGTCTGCGACCCATCGCCGGAGTCGCCAGCAAATAGGATTGTCGCTTCCTCGATTTGCTCTACTGGCTTGCGCATCACAATCGTTTCCTTTTTTCTGTGGTAGGTGCGCGCTGGGGCGGAGTGCTTTCAGGGTATTAAATCATTAGGTCAGCGCTCGGGAACCGCACCTGAAATATGATCAGTTTTAAAACGTCTATGCTCCCTCGCGGGCTTTGAAGGCATCACGAACAGGCCTTGGAGGTAACGTTAAGACTTCTTGCGGAAATTCTTCTACGAGATAGGAGATCACATCGCGAATGGACACCATACCGAGGGGATGATTATTAGTATCAACAATGGGAACGTGTCGGTAGCTACCCCGTGCCATATAGAGGATAGCGGTATTTAGGGAATCTTCCGGTTGTGCTGTTTGTGGATCTGCTATCATGAATTCTTCAACGCTGATAACATCCAGATCTCCGACCTGCTTATTGAGGATTTTGTTGAGGACATCTCGCTCACTAAAGATCCCGCGGAGCGTGCCGTTTTCGACGACAGGTGCTGCGCCAATCTTGTGTGATAAGAGCAGGTCAATTGCCTCGTTTGTACTACAGTTAATATCAATGGTGATGATAGGACGCATCAGATCTTTTAGGGAAATCTGAATTTCTTGTGCACTCCATGCTTTTAACGCAGCGTCTTCGTCCATCTGCTCTAATTCTGCGTCAATTGCCAAGTCATATAGCATGGTTACGTCTCCTATTCCTGATTTTCTATGAATATCGCGATATGTTCGAGAATATCACGCGTTGAAATTATGCCGATCGGATATGCCTCATCTTGGTCATCCCAGACGCAGAGAGGGACGTGTCGAAAATGTCCAAGATGCATCAAGTTTAATGCGAAGGCAATCGGATCACTGGCGCGAAGCACTTCTGGATCCCGTGTCATTACCTGTTCGACTTTAAATGCCGTAGGTGCTGCGCGCTGCCCGCTCACATGCTGCAGCAAGTCGCGTTCGGTGATGATTCCAGCCAGTTGTTCATCCTCATCAACGACGAGAACACACCCGCGTCCTTCCTCCTGCATCATATCAATCACAATAGAGACAGGGGATCCAATCGGTACAGAGGCAGGTTGTTTGTAGTCTAATGTGCTAATCGGTAAAGACAGCGTTCTCGCGTCCATCGCATCTATTCCTTTAGTGTAACGTAACGTTAAAAAACAGATTTCAGTTTCTTATTCTCTTTACTACTTAAAAAGGATACCACATTTTTTGCCGATTTGCAAAAATATTTTCAGCGAAAAATCGCCTCTAAATTTTGTAGTTTCGGTTTCAGTTTATCCAGCACCTACACTGTTAGTGTAACAGCACGCGAACTCGGTGAACCCCAACCCGGAACAACGATGCTCCACCTACCCGCCGGCCCACCGGCTACCATGAGCAGCAGGTCTTCTTCTGAATATCGCTGTGTCGTGTCAGCGATAAAGCGACGGATGTCGGCTTTGCTGAGGCCATCATCGGAAATTGTCTTCGCGTGTTCAACACCAATGACAAGAAGCGTTTCGCCGCTGCTGTTGCCCGGAGCAGCGATGTTCTCGGAGATTGTATTGAGGATGCCTTCAGCCGTATTGCTCCCGTGGTCATTGACGGTTTGCGGACCGGCAGCGGCGAAAACTGTGACAGTACTATCGTCGGCTTGAAATCCACGGTCAACATGCATGGCATCCCAAGGACTTGCCTCCTCTTGTTCAGCGATGCAGCACGTGTATTTTCCGGCGTGTCCAAACGCAGCGCGATCGAGTTCACCGGGCAACGCACCACCGATGTTAGTACAAACGAGTCTCAAAGCACGACCAATAGTCGCGTTTGCACGATAGCCTTGACCGAAGAGATTGAACCCATCGTTAATTTCTAACTTTTTTCGGATCGGTCCGTTCACAATAAGCATCGGTCCAACGTGGGATGTCGTGACTTGGACACCGTGGAGGTTGAATTGCTCGGAAGTCATCGCCTCTACTGCGGTGAGAATAAGCGGTAGATATGCCGGTTTGCATCCCGCCATAACAGCGTTGATTGCGACTTTTTCAACCGTTGCTCTGCCCCATTTCGGTGGTACCGCAGCGATGAGCTCGTCGGGATCCCGATCTGTCCCACTCAGCATGCGTTCAACGCGTTCAGGGGTTGGTGGAACGACGGGAAGTCCGTCTGTCCAGCCGTTCTCATAGCAGACCTCAATGAGATCTTCGGTTTCATTAATTTCCAGTTGTGTGGAATGCCATTCTTGTGCCATAGATTTACCTTTCTATCAGGAATCAGTTGTCAGCGGTTAGTAAAATACGGATTGATGAAAACTGAATGTTCTGTTTTAAATACGATTAATTTTGGATATGTTCGTTGAGGTATGTTATCATATTAGCATGGATTTTTTGCGTTTGCAAGATACTATTTTTAGGAGTCATCAGTTTTCGGTTGGGTAAGTAGATGCGTTTCTGACAACTGGCAACTATTTTGACAACTAACAACTATACTAAAGGAATAAAATGGGAACTCTTAAATTTCAAGACATCATTGCCGCGAGAAAGATCGTGGCGCAGTTTTTAAAATCTACACCACTCATACACTATCCAGAATTGTCCGAGCGACTCGGATTTCAAGCATATATCAAACACGAAAATCATAACCCAACAGGTAGTTTTAAAGTACGCGGTGGTCTGAATTTTATGCACCATCTACCACAAGCCCAGCGCGAAAAAGGCGTTATTACAGCGACGCGCGGGAATCATGGACAGTCTATCGCCTATGCCGCTGCACAGTTTGGTGTTAAGGCCACCGTTGTGGTGCCGCACGGAAATAACCCCGAAAAGAATAGTGCAATGGAAGCCTACGGTGCAGAACTCATTGAACACGGTAAAGATTTTGACGAGGCACTCGCGTTGTGTGAAACACTTCAAGTTGAGCGCGGGCTTTACTACGTTCATCCTTGTATGGAACAGGCACTCTTCCACGGTGTCGGCACCTATTCACTTGAGATTTTTGAGAGCCTACCGAATGTGGATGCGATTATCGTGCCGATCGGTGGTGGAAGTGGTTCTTGTGGTGCTATTACCGTTGCGAAGGCGATCAATCCGGATGTCAAGGTCATCGGTGTGCAGGCGGAAAATGCGCCTGCTATCTACCGCTCTTGGAAGACAGGACAGTGTGTAGAAACCGATTCTTGCGATACTATTGCGGATGGTCTTGCGACCCGTACGCCTTTCTCGTTGCCTTTTTCTATTATCAAGAACGGTATTCACGACATGGTGCTGCTT
This sequence comes from Candidatus Poribacteria bacterium, assembly GCA_965208735.1. GTDB lineage: Bacteria > Poribacteria > WGA-4E > WGA-4E > WGA-3G > WGA-3G. The sequence continues at coordinate 4,941,484 of CBDBPM010000002.1, read as the reverse complement.
AGCGAGGCAGAGATTGTGGAGGGTATCCGTTCGGCATTGCGATGGACACACAACTTGGCAGAAGGCGCAGGCGCAGCGTCGCTTGCAGCTGCGCATAAACTCACGGATACATTGGCAGGAAAAAACGTCGTGATGGTGATGAGCGGTGCGAATCTCGACACGGAAACGCTCAAAAAAGTCCTCGCTTACCAATTATGAATCACATAGACAGGGGCAGACCTTTCAACTAATTGGAGGGCTGCCCATTGCGCACCTTCCACAAACTCGTTACGGAGGGCATTCGTGAGATCGGGGTGGATGTGTAACGATGCTAAGTCCCAGCGCAGGTTTTCGCTCTTTTCTACGACAACGTTGTCGGTTTCAGCAATAAGCGAGACGCGTTGCAACTCACTGTTTTTTCGGGTTAACCGGACGGATGATAGCACGTAGTAGATCGTCTGTTTCGGGTCTCGCATTTCGGCTTTGTAAACTTCGTCTGTTGACACCCGGTAGTGTCCGAAACGCATCAGTTTTAGGTTACCAAGAAACTGGTCCGTCTCATACACTTCCGGACGCGGTAAACCCCCATAAATAATAATATGTCGGCATCTGTATTCTTCCAGGGCATACGCCACAGCGAGTTGCCCATCGGTATAGTCTTTGTCCGTTTTTCCAATCCATTCCTGAACGATATGTTTTGCCTTTGTTCCTCCCGCTGCCACCGAGTCCATGTCGCCGATAAGTACATCTGGGACCAGCGGCATATCTTCACGCCGATTTAATTCATCAAATATCCGAATTCCACCGTCCGCACAGATCAGCGGAAAACGATTTTCCCGCGCGGTTATGATCTCTTGACGATAAAAATCAAGATGTCGTGTGTCGTAGTAGCCGTTGAGGAAGATAAGTGCCGATTTCATTTTTTTAATTTTCTTTGCGGTTCGGTGTGGGGGTTAGGTCCTTTGCGTTCTTTTGCGTGGACCCGCTCGGCGCGATGCTTGGGCTGTGCTCTTTTTTAATCTGCTGTCATACAAATATTGTATGATGGTAGCAGTTGACAAGGATGATAGGAGCGTTTGACGCGCTTTAGGTTCTCTAACCCTGAATCGTCCATAGCGTTAATCCATCTGTAAATCCCCATCAACTCCTTACAGAATTCGCGGTAAATAAACTGCGCCAACCCCTTTGTGCCAAGGTCAGTAATCTCAAACAGCACGCAAAACGTCCCGGCGTCCAGTGGATAGCCAAAGGTATAGCCTCTGATTTCCCCGTCAATACGGACAACTCTGCCTATAAGTCCGAGTGCATCCGCGTGTGAAACCCCAATCCGGTGTGCTGACCCTGAATCATCAAGCATTGCGTTATAGATAAGATCGTCAGACTTTTCTGACCGCTTCTCGCGCCATCTGTCATAAAGTGAGAGACACGCCTCCTGATCCCGAGACGTGTACGAACACAATTTCACTGACGGATACTTTGCTACAAAGACATTGTATGCATGGCGTTGTTGCTTGTACCGATCGCCTCGCAGCCTCGCAAGTGCCTCCGTTTTGTAGAGATATTCCGTCTCTTTCAAGGTAGCACGAAACCCATTCTTTTCAAAGAAAGAAATCATTTCTTGCGGCACATTCTCGATTCGGGCAATGTGTCGGTTCCGATTTGATGCTAACATAAATTGATACGCTTCGTTGATAGTATTTAGGTAGGTACGATTGTTAGTCTCGTAGAGCATCGGCAGTATCGGCATGAAGTAGTCATCACCCTGTTTTGCGAAAATACATAAGTAATCCGTCAGCAGCGTCCAATAAAACTGAAAATGTTCTCGCCAGACATAGAGCGGTGCGAAGGCATAATGTGCCAAACGCGTACAGGTCCGATGTGCGTGCGCGTCAAAAATCGGTTTGTCGTTAAGCGTTAGTGGCTGAAGTTGCATTTGTCAATTGTGTTAAAGTATGGACGATTATCACGGTATCTTGGTAATCACCGATGAGGCTCCAGTGCGCTGCAATCTGTGCGGTAACCGCTTCGGATTCAACATAATCAATAACATCTCGGATGTGTCGCTGGAATGCTTCCGTTTCGAGATGTTCCTCACCGAACGGGCAGAGGGTATCTACACCGAGTACCACCTCGCTTCCATCCTCACTGAACATAATCGCGAACGGATAGAGTTGGCAGTCAAGCGGACGGATGGTGTAGATCGTGCAATGGCTTGTCTCTGGATTAAAAAAAGGACAGATATAGAGATCATTGTGCTGTTTCAGCTGAATCTGTGTGCTGCTTCCGTCTGCCTGCGGAAGAAACAGTTTTGGGTCGGCACCCTGTGCTACGGCTTTCTCTTTCTCTGTCTCGGTGAAGATCGGTGCGAGCGGACTATCTGCCTCTAAAAACCGACAACAGACATCACAAGAAAAACAGACCTCGGAGGGGATGATTTGGTAGAGTGTGGGACGCGAAGGGTTAGGTGTCTCCATCGTATGTCCAATGAACGCTTTGAGCCTCAGAATAGAAGATTCCACTGCCCGGCTATGATGCCAAAATTTTCCCAATCGTATCAATCACAATGTGAATCTTCTCTTCCGTTAATCCCGGATGGAGTGGGAGACTCACAACGCGTTCAAATGCCGCTTCAGCACACGGAAAGTCGCCGACACGGTAGCCGTATCGTTCCTGATAAAACTCGAAAAGGTGTAACGGAATATAGTGGACACTGCATTCAATGTTCGACTCTCTTAAGGTTTCCACAAATTCGTCTCGATTGCCGTTATGGAGTTGGATAATGTAGAGATGCCACGCATGCTCGCGCGGATTATCCGGTGCTATAGGGGTACTTATCTGTGGGAACTTTGCCAGTTCTGTTTGGTAGATTTGCGCGAAATTTCGGCGGCGTTCGTGCTGTTTGTTGAGTTTCATGAGTTGACACAACCCCATCGCCGCTTGAATATCGGTCATATTGTATTTATAACCTTCTGTCGTGATGTCGTAGTGCCAAATATTGCGTTGCGATTGACGTGCCCAAGCGTCTTTATCGATCCCGTGGAGTCGCATCGTGCGAAGTGGTTTGGCAAAAGCGTCGTTGTTAGTGGTAATCATACCGCCTTCACCGGTTGTGAGGTTTTTATTGGCATAGAAACTAAAGGCAGACAGGTCCCCAATACTACCGATGTGTTGTCCTCTGTATTCGACAGGGATGGCGTGCGCAGCGTCATCAATGAGCGTAAAATTGCGGCGTTGACTTATGTCCTGTAACACATTCATGTCACACGGGATACCAGCGATATGGACGGGCAGTATTGCCTTCGTCCGAGCGGTTATTGCCTGCTCAATTTTGCTTGTGTCGATGTTCAACGTGTCAGGATGGATGTCTACAAACACAGGCTTCGCGCCGACATATCGAATCGCTTCAGCAGTCGCTGTGAAAGTATAAGGCGTTGTGATGACCTCGTCGTCGCTGCCGATACCGGCGACCACGAGACTTAGATGCAACGCGGCGGTACAAGAACTAACAGCAATCGCGTGCTTAACACCGAGGTACTCGGCGAAGGCGCGTTCAAATTCGCGGACTCTGTTTCCCGTGCTGATCCATTTGGAGGCGAGCACTTGGCTAACGGCTTCGATTTCGGTGTCATCAATCCAAGGACGACTGAACGGTATAAACGGATTCTTTGCCATAGACGGATTCCTTGTGTTCCAAATTGTGGGTGATATGTAATTCCTTATGGATTTGCTGTGAGTTGTTCGTGTTTTAAAGTGTTTATACGGATGGTTCCATTTTTAGTTGCAGAATGTGGATCATGGCTTCAAGCGCAAGTTTGTAACTATGGGATCCAAAACCACCGATCACACCAACAGCGATCGCTGATATATAAGAATGATGCCGAAATTCCTCGCGTGCGTAGATATTGGAAAGATGAATCTCAATAACTGGCAGTGCAACGGTAGAGAGTGCGTCTCGAATAGCGACGCTCGTATGTGTATAGGCAGCAGGGTTAATCAAGATACCGTCTGCCCAGTCGATATGGTCGCCGATGATGGAGACGAGTTCGCCTTCGTGGTTAGATTGAAACATTTTCAGGACGACTGCATGAGGCGACGCTGCGACATGCTGGTCGAGCATCGTGTTGATGTCTGACAGGGTTTCATGTCCATAAATCTCTGGTTGGCGTTTTCCCAAGAGATGTAGATTCGGTCCGTGTAGGACGAGGATGTTCATGCCTATATTCCTTTTTCGTGAAATATTGTCTCTGTCATAAGCAGTATATAATCAACTGGAAAAATTTGCAATGTATTTTGTGGTTTTTTAGGAAGTTTGCGAGAGGATAAGTGAAAGGTTAAACGAACGCCGCACTACAAATTACCCTTGCGGACGATTCGGATTGTTCGTCGGATTGACGTTGATGTTTTTCCAAATCTGCCATGTTGTGCCGGTGATAACAGAAACTTCAGTTTTCTCAAAATACCTGAATCATCAACCAAATCATCAACCCCTCTAAAACTTTATATTTTCTCGGTTTAGCGTATAATCATCAACCCAACTTGGTTAGAAATCATCAACCAGTACGTAACGGGTACCCCGTCCCTTTCCGACTTTTTTTAGAACACCTCTGTCTACCAAGGTCGTCAATTCTTTATGGGATGAGACATGTGAAAGATGAGCAAGAGCTTGTAATTCTCGATTGGTAATATGTCCATTTTTTCGACATAAGAGAGTACCGACAATGTTAAGTCAAACTGACATTTACGAAACAACTCCCACCTCTTCACGCCAAGCGTCGAGCAGCTGCATATTACCGAGTGTGTCGTCCCAAGACATCGCTGGTGCTTGCCGGTCCGCGATATGTGTTGCCACCGTATCGGCTTCGTAAGTAAATAGATCCCTATCAGCCGTAACTGTCACTTCGGCGGTTTTTCTACTTCCAGATGATTGAATAAGCAATTGTGTTGCTGGGAAGGTTGTATCCGGTGGCAATGGCGTTCTCGCACCGCGGCACGGTGATGATGGCAGCCACGGGTTCGGAATCGTTAGCGTCCCGTCCGTGCCGTAAATAATAACGTTACTGCCGTAAGTACATTCAACGGCACAAATGATCTCCGCGATAATGTCGTTTTCAAATTTTAGGGTCGCCGCTGCGATATGATCCACACCTGTCGGACCAATTTTACCGTTCCCCTTTACGGAGATTGGATCCAGAAACAGTTCATTCGCCGCTGCCCCTGCGACTTTCCGTGCCATTGAGGCGGTATAGCACCCGATGTCAAGGATACCACCACCCCCCATTTCACGGTTGTAGAGACGGCTCTGTGGGTTGAAACCGGAACGGTAACCGAATGTCGCACGAATAGTTTGGACATCGCCGATCGCACCGTCTTGTATCAGCTCAACCATTTTGGCGATCTGCGGATGGCACCGATACATAAAGGCTTCCATGAGGAAAACATCGTTCTCACGTGCAGCGTCTACCATCGCGGCGGTTTCGGTATGGTTCATACTAATCGGTTTTTCGACCAGTAGGTGTTTCCCCGCTTCAGCGCATTTTACTGCCCATTCTGCGTGTAATGGGTGAATCGTCGCGATATAGACAGCATCAATATCGTCATCTGTCAACAATTCTGTGTAGTCGTTGTATCGGCGGGGGATCTCAAAATCATTAGCGAGTCTGTCTCTGCGTTCCTGTGTACGACTTGCAACAGCAAGGATTTGTCCTGAGTCCGTAAAACGCATGCCATTACAGAATACATAAGCGATACCGCCTGCTCCCATAACTCCCCAGTTCAACATCTGTTATCTCCTTTTATGATTTCTTTGCGGCTTCGCGCTGACTTGCGAGTGGGTGCATAATGCCTGCACCCGGTGGCCAGACTCCCTGTTCCGCCTTGATCCAATCGCACAATTTCTGAGCGTCCGGTGTCAAAGTCTCCCAGATTTCGTGAGGCATAATCCGGTTGAAGCCGTGCTGTGTACGCCACGGTGCAGCATACTCAACATTTGGCAGTGCCCGAATTTCTTTTGATAAATTTGGCGTTGCGCCGTGCCATGCCCGGTTATCTCGGAATACACCAGAACCGGCAGTCGCACCGACGAGCGTTGAATGTTTCATCCAATCCGGTTCGTCACCCGGAGGCGGCGGATTCTGTTGTAATGTGTGTGTCCCCGGAATCTGACGGATCGGACCGTTTTCCCAAGTCAAATCGCACATGACAAAGTTGATAGTAACAGTCGGCGGTGTCATTTCCATAATCAGTTTTTGTGAAGGAACATCAAGGTTTCCGTTGTCGTCTCTATGGAGTTGAAGACCGAGGCGTTCCGCCTGTGCAATGCGTGCTTCGGACAGGTGTTGTGGGTCTCTACCATCGGGATGTAAGTGTTGATACTCAATCGCACCGGGGAGGCAGAGGTCGCCACCAGATCCCCACACTCGGTAGTCTGAAGATCCGAAAATTTCTGTGACGATAGGCGTTGTTGTCGGCAGATCAACCATACTTGCCCAGGCGGGGTGGTGCAACATCTGCCTTGAAGCCGAAGAGGTACCGTAGCTATATCGGTGTGGTAGCCGCCCGGTTTCGGCTGTGTACTTTCTGTGCCCTGGACCGGGGATTGAAAGGATGTCGCGTAGTGCCTCGGCACACCCATCTCTCCAGCGAGCGAGTTGTTCAGGATTGAGCAGGTCGCGAACCACTACGAACCCGTCTCGATGGAAGATGCGAGCGGCTCTCTTGACTTCATGCGGATCACAGATTTCGAGTCCGCGAATCCCGTTATGTTCGCGTAATTTTTCGCGGAGTGCCTCGACTTCTGGATCATCGTAGACCCGACGCTTCGGAGAATTCGGATCTGCGACACCGAAGCCTCTGCTGCCGGGAGGCGGATTTCCATCAGCATCAACTGTTTCATTGACAGGTGTGTGCTCATCCCAACCGACGCGCGTCTCCCCATAGACTTGCATCTCTTCAAGTTCTGCGGTTAAGGTTCGTCCGTTGTTTTTCATAGGGCTAACTCCTCTTTTCCGCTGTGTCGCAATCGCCAAATCATCGGTTTAAGAATGGATTTCAGTCTATCACGCTCAGTCTTTTTTCGCAACGATTAATTTGCTTGAAAATGATGTGTAGGTAGTTTGGATGGTTTGATTTTAGAATCTGTCTGCGGCAAGAAGTTCGTCAATGCCTGACGGATAACTTCACTCGCTGCAGAAAGATTTCTTCGCCGACGATTGAAGCGCGACCGCTCCGGTAAAGACTGTAAATCCATCCTTATGCCTCCTTTTGTTTGCTGACTTATAGGATAGCATAAGGATGGATTTACGCAGATAGAAAAAGAGTATCCTGCTTTTTGGTCTCGGAAACGCCCAGATATTTGTAAAATCTAAAATAACAAAAAGTTAACTGGCACAAGTTGTTAAGTTAATGAACATGATTATCAAACGGTTAACAAATAGATTTACTTCCGTATTAACATCTTCCGTGTCGCAGTAAAATCGCCTGCGGTAAGCGTATAGAAATAAACACCGCTTGCCACAGGTTCACCCAACGCGTTTTTCCCATCCCAATACGCAGCACGGCTCCGAGACTCGTAGATGCCAACATCTTGATGCCCCAAGTTTAGTGTACGCACCAACCTGCCATCCGCCGCATAAAGTGTCATTGTAACATCTGCCGCCTCGGCGAGTTGATACGGTATCCATGTCTCCGGGTTGAAAGGGTTCGGATAGTTCGGCAATAGGACTGTTGCTTTGGGTGTTAGTGTAGTGAGTAGCTGCTCAAGCCTCAGAAGTCCGCGCTGAAACGCTGGGTCTGTGAGATTGACTTGCCGCGCTTGACGCAGCCACTGTTGAACTTGGTCTCTTGTAGGAGCGATCTCCCGGTCGCGACTCCATATTTCAGGTGCGGCTGCAGTATTACCAAATGCTGCGGCGACCAGCGTCAAATCTATGATATTGACGACACCATCCTTATTAATATCCGTATCGCTTTGTCCAGTTTTCCCGAAGTTGGAAGCAACCAGTGTCAAATCTATTATGTTGACGATACCGTCCGCATTAACATCTTCCGGTAGTTGTAAAGGAGACCCAGCAATAGTGGGTTCCTCAGACTCCAGCACCTCCACAATCAATAGAAGATCCTCACGATTCACGAAGCCGTCTCTATTGACATCCGGATTCGGATTTGCGCCGCGAACGGCGGTTGTACCAAGGCTTGAGGCAACCAGGCATAAGTCAGTCACATTCACCACACCATCGTTGTTAATATCAACACGCACTATATCACTCCGCATAACTGGAAACGTTTCCTGTGTAAAAAATCCATTTATATCAATGACCTGAAGTTCTATCTCAGTTGCTGGTCCAACTGTTAATTCAGTTGTCGTAAATTCTATCTGCTTAATTTCGCTATTTAGCAATTTACAACTGTGCAGCTTTATACCATCCGCTGGATCACCGACGGCAGTTGGAATAACGAACTGTGCTTGATGAAGTCCATCGGTGTCTGTCACTTCAAAACGAAACCGGATTGCGTTTGAGGGTAATACGATAGGTGGGTGCATCACAATTGTTGTTGGTTCATTAAAGGAAATTTGGCTATTATTAAAGTAGCGATGGACATCTAACCATTCGGCAGCACAATAAGACAATCGGTCTCGGTTGTCTCCATAAGACATCATATAAGCATCGTTTCGGAAATCGTGTTCCAAACCAAAAGCGTGCCCAAGTTCGTGTGCAGCGGTCTCAATGCCATGATCTCCAATGAAGCAACGCCCAGAGGCGGGGACAATTGCCCTGCCTCCGGTAGTACCATGGGTTCCACCGAGACCACACCATTGAACATCAATCTTTTCGCTGCCGGTATCTATGGAAATTAAGTAGAGATTTGTTGATAAACTGAACCGTTCCTCAATTTCTTCAAGGACTTTGTCAAAAGTCGCATTGTCGTAATAGGCATCGGTAAATTTTCCGTTCACATGATGCACCACTGCGTTGCCAGCTGCATCGGTTTCAAAGGTAAAGGTTTTTCTACCGAATCCGTGAGCGTTCATCTGTTCGGCGTAAAACCGTTGGACATCTCGAATCAAGGTATCTAATTTCGCGTCAATATCCTGTTGTGCGGTGCGGTTAATTGGGAGAAAGTAGATGAGCCGCACCATTTCTCGCTGTTGCAACGTCTGTAGATAGGATTCTATATTCTGGACGCGGACAGTGCCATCGTCTCCACCACTTGCGAGCGTCCTTCCATCAGGCGAGAAGGCAGCCCCGAAAACCCATGCGGAATGTCCTGTCAAGGTAGTGATTTCCTCCCCACTTTCGACAGACCAAAGCGTTACCGCTCCATGTCCGGTGCTGACGAGTGCTTTCCCATCTGGGGAGAAATCGAGGGTATACGCCGTTCCTCTATTCTGAAGGGTACCGAGGAGTGTCCAATCGGAAACAGCCCAGAGTTTGATCAACCCGTGATAGCCAGCACTTGCGAGGGTTCTGCCATCAGGAGAAAAAACGAGTGTATCAACCCTCACGGTGTCGCCTTCAAGTTTGGCGATAACTTCTCGCGCTTGAACGTCCCAAATGTTTACATTACCCTGATTATCTCCGGTGGCAAGCAGCTCACCATTCGGTGAGAACGCTAACGCCACGACCCACTCGTTGTGTTGCAGTGTCCCGATTTCGTTTTGTGTGCTGACTTCCCAAAGTTTTACATCCATACCCGCTGTAGCAAGGAGTTCTCCATCGGGTGAGAATGCCACCTCTATGACTGCGGAGCGATTTCGACCTATAATATGTTCAAGTGTCGCGATGTGCGCGCCTGTCTCAACATCCCACAATCTGAAAGTCCAATCATTACTTCCACTGGCAAGGCGTGTGCCATCAGGTGAAAATGCCACCGAATTAATTTGGCCGCGGTGTCCCCGTAGCGTTGTTGCGATGGTGTTGTCCTGCAAATCCCATATTTTGATAGTGGTGTTGTCACCGGCACTTGCAATAAGTGAGTTATCTACTGGTGAAAATTTTACTGTTTGAACAGAACCGCCGTGTCTAAGAATTGTCTGGCCTTGTACAAAACTGGGGCATAACCAACTTAGCAAGACAGTTATGATGAAAAATAAGTACCTGAATGCCATAAAGTATCCTTTTGGTACGTAAGTTCGACTTAAAGATTTAGTAAAATCTACGGCATACCGCCAGATTTCTTACACCTAACTCAAGCGAAATAAAATCACTCTTTTCCAACAGTTGAGGATTTAGCAGAAGAAGGGGTAGTGCTAACAAAAGAGGCGGGTAACTTCCACAACCGAACCGTGCTATCGAAACTTCCACTCGCGAGTATCTTTCCGTCTGGGCTAAAAGCAAGAGAGGTGATAGACCCCTCATGATCCGTAAAAGTCGCTTTGTGTTTTCCCGTAGCAGCATCCCATAAACGGATTGTTTCGTCTACACTTCCGCTGGCAATAGTAGTTCCATCCGGACTAAAAACAATAGAATAGACATCATTCATGTGTCCCTTGAGTGCAATTTGGAGTTTTTTCGTACGTATATCCCACAGGCTAATATCTCCTCCTGTCACCCGACCACCTTGGGGTCCTATGGATGCAAAACGTCCCGTAAGCCTTAATCCACCGCCGCCTGCAATAGTGGTGCCATCTGGGCTAAAAGCAAGAGAATACATATCATTTATATGTCCCTTGAGTGTGCCTTGGCGTCTTTTGGCAAGCATATTCCAAATCGCAATATTACCGATGTTATCTCTATCCTCCTGCCCAGGTGTTACAGCGGTAGGGCGAAATCCGAGCCGTAGCAGCCCATCCCCACTGATAAGTGTCCTTCCTTGTGGGCTGAATGTTAAGGTATAGATATAACCCACATGTCCTTCAAAGGCTGCTTTGGTAGTCCCAGTGTGTCCATCACAAAGTTGAATCGTTTTATCTTCACCGCCACTTGCAAGCGTATTTCCATCTGGGCTGAACGCTACAGAATAGACACCCCCTGTATGCCGCCAGAGGGTATGCAGATCTTCTCCAGTGTGTGGATCCCACAAACGGATGCTGTAGTCCTCACTTCCACTTGCGATCGTTTGACCGTCGGGGCTGAATGCTACACAATAAACGTAATCCGTATGCCCTTCAAGTGTGGCTTTAAGGGTTTCGGTATTGACATCCCATAAGCGGATAGTCTTATCCCAACTTCCGCTTGCGATCGTTTGACCGTCGGGACTGAACGCTACGGAAGTTATTCTATTCGTATGACCTTCAAGGATTGATGAATGAACAGCAGAATCTTCCGCAAAGCTGCTTGACAAACAGAAATCAGAAACAACAATTGCAATCAGAATGAGAAGTGCCTTCTTGACCATAGTCTTAATTCTCCTTTTTCGTAATAAACGTGTTGTAATAGGCTTCGCAGTTTGCCCGTTACAGACTGTTTTCTGGAAAATCCGATTTTGACATACAACAGACTACTGTGGAATAGAGAGCCTTCCTGTATTTGAATAATAGGTGTAAATCGAACGCCTTTTCAGTACACCAAACAGGAACTTCTCGTAAAACGATAGTTCATCCAACGGCACATCCACTTCGTGCATCTCTTTGTAGAAATTCTGATCAATATATGCCCACACCCCGTCCCATCTTTTTTCGACTCCGGGTGTTTCGCGCGGTTCCAAGACACGGGAGAGAATACCGCCTGAAAACTCATATTCTGAACCCCGATCAGCGACACGAGACGCATAAGCATTCGAGTAAACCAGCGTTTCATGGTCAAGCCAAACCATTCCATCGTTGAGAATCTGCGATGGCTCCCCGAGTTCCTTAACACTCTGCGCGATAATTTTATCAGCACCTTTTACAGGTTGATCCGTAATATAACCCGCCGCTCTCAGTCTATTCTCCTTGAAGGTATAGACAATTTTCAGAGGTATATCACTAATGCGGTGATTAAAAACGAGCGTGTTGCCTTTCCTAAGATGTAACCGCTTACCCTGTTCCGAAGCGAGTACCATCTCTCGGGTGTAGCCCCAACGGGTTTTGCGAAAGTGGTAAGACCCGCTTGCTGAGAGTGTTTCCACTAAGTTTGCACACCCTAAAGATAGAAGTATCGGAACTAACAACACGATGTTTTTCAACTTGTTTAAACTACTATATGCTTTCATTGTAATCTCCTTTAAGTTAAGTTAATGAACATGATTATCAAACGGTTAACAAATAGATTTATTTCCGTATTAACATCTTCCGTGTCGCAGTAAAATCGCCTGCTGTTAAGGTGAAAAAATAAATGCCACTCGCAACCGATTCACCGAGTGCATTTCTACCATCCCAATACGCAGCACGACTCCGAGATTCATAAATACCCACAGGCTGATGCCCTAATGCCAGTGTCCGCACCAACTTCCCATTAGCAGCGTAAATGGTGATGCTAACATCCGCAGGTTCTGCTAATTGATACGGTATCCATGTTTCTGGGTTGAATGGGTTTGGGTAGTTTGGCAAGAGTGCCGTCTCTTTCGGTGTCAAGGCGGCGAGCAGTTGTTCCAAGACGGTAATTCCACGTTGGAAGGTGGCATCTGTTAGGTTCAACTGTCGTGCTTCGCTCAGCCATTGCTCTACTTGTGCTCTTGTCGTCAGGAAATCGAGATTGAAACTCCATATTTCCGGGGCGGCCGCGGTATTGCCAAACGCCCCAGCGACCAGCGTCAAATCTATGATATTGACAACGCCATCGCCATTGACATCCGCGGTGTTTTGTCCTATTGCTCCGAAGTTTGACGCGACCAGCGTCAAATCAATGATGTTGACAACGCCGTCTTGATTGACATCCTCCGGGAGTTGTAGCGGTTCGGTAATCTCAGCATTCTCTATTCGCGGGACTGAACTGCCACCGGAACCATCTGTCAAGAGCACGTTCGCTAATTGCACAGTGGATGCTTTCACTGCAACGACTTCAAATGTGAGTGTGGCGAGTGTGCCGTCGCCACTACTTTCACCGGCGAGTGAGGATGCCGCAAGTGTCACAATATTACCTTCAGCGACGGGCGGAATAAAGAACGCACCTGAAGGGAGATAATCGCCGTTAGCACTCACTACATATCGAAGCGCAGTGGTGTCATAGGAAACAGTTGCTTGGTAACCTGCGATGTTTTCGGCATCAGCGATTTTCAGGGAGAATGTGACGGACGCTCCGACAGCGGCTGATGCCAGCGAGTCTGGTGAAATACGTACAATGACGTTGGTGGTAGTAGAAGGCGAAACATCCCATAGGAGCATAGTGCCATCCGAACTGCCACTTGCGAGTGCATTACCGTCAGGACTGAATGCTATACTCTCTACTCCACCCGTATGTCCAGTGAACGTGTGCATGATCTTCCACGAAACCACATCCACATCCCACAGACGAACATCCCACAGATAGATGGTGCCGTCCGAACTTCCCGAGGCCAGCGTCTGACCATCCGGACTGAACACAACGGTATTGACACTCGTAGACTCCGTGATGAGCAAACTGCCGGTGTGCACATCCCACACACGGATAGTGGAAGATCCCGAGGCCAGCGTCTGACCATCCGGACTAAGTGCTACGCTATAGATGCTATCCCTATGTCCTGTGAGAGTATTGAGCAGACTGCCAGTGTGCACATCCCACACACGGATAGTACGATCCCAAGCCGCTGAAGCCAGTATCTGACCATCCGGACTGAATCCGATACTACTGACATTATTCGTATGTCCAATGAGGGTGTTACGAAGGTTGCCAGTGTGCATATTCCATAAGTAAAGGGTATTGTCCCCACCTGCCGCAATTGTATTGCCATCTGGACTGAACGCTACGCTATTGAACGACCACGGATCCCCTGTGAAGGTGTCGTGGAGGTTGCCGGTGTGCACATCCCACAGATGGATTTCCCGATACCCCGCTGAAGCCAGCGTCTGACCATCTGGACTGAACGAAACACTATCAAAATCCCCCTGTCCTGTGAATGTCTGCTTGAGGCTCCACGAATCTACATCCCACAGATGGATTTCCCGATACCCCGCTGAAGCCAGCGTCTGACCATCTGGACTGAACGAAGTGCTATTTACCCAAGGCGTATGCTCCGTGAGTGTTTGCTTGTGAGCACCCGAGACTACATCCCATATACGGATGGTACCATCCCGACTTCCCGAAGCCAGCGTCTGACCATCCGTACTGAACGAAACACTAAAGACATAATCCGTATGCCCTAAGAGCGTGTGCTTAAGGCTCCATGATTTCACATCCCATATACGGACAGTTTTATCCCAAACCCCCGACGCTGATGCAAGTGACCCACCATCTGAACTGAACGTCACGTCCCAAATCGCCGACCTGTGTCCTGTGAGAGTATTGAGCAGACTGCCGGTATGCACATCCCACACACGGATAGTCGTGTCCCTATTTCCACTTGCGAGGATTCTGCCGTCGGGACTGAACGCTACGCTCAAGACCCCACCCGTATGCCCTATGAGAGTTCGTATATGTCTGCCAGTGTTGGCATCCCACAGGTGGATAGTCTCGTCCCCACTCCCACTTGCGATAGTGTTCCCATCAGGACTGAACGCTACACTATTGATCCAATCCGTATGCCCTATGAGAGTTTGGATGTGTCTACCCGTGTCGACATCCCACAGGTGGATAGTCTCGTCCCCGCTCCCACTTGCGATAGTGTTCCCATCTGGACTGAACGCTACGCTATTGACCCAATCCGTATGCCCTATGAGAGTTTGGATGTGTCTACCCGTGTCGACATCCCACAGGCGGATAGTCTCGTCCCCGCTCCCACTTGCGATAGTGTTCCCATCTGGACTGAACGCTACGCTTCTGACCCCACCCGTATACCCGGTGAGCAGGTCGAGTTCTTCACCCCTTTCCGCGTCATAGATCCAGATACCAATAGAACACGCAACTGCTAAACGCTCCCCATCAGGAGAATACGCTATTTCGTTTATTCCTCCTTTACCGAGGCGAACTTTTGCGCCTTCAGGTAAACCCCATCGCGTATAGTCTTGAGCAAAAGTGTTGGGGCAAAAGTGAATGTCACCAAAAATGCTGTTAAAATCAAAGATAACTGAGTTTTCATAAAAAAGTTTCTCCTCTTACTTCCGTATGAGCATTTTGCGCGTCGCCGTGAACTCGCCTGCCGTTAGCATATAGAAATAGACACCGCTTGCCACGGGTTCACCCAATGCATTTTTGCCATCCCAATACGCCGCACGGCTATGAGATTCATAGATACCGACAGGTTGATGCCCTAATACCAACCTCCGAACCAACTGTCCATTGGCAGCATAAATGGAAATATTGACATCCGCAGGTTCTGCAAGTTGATAAGGTATCCACGTCTCAGGATTGAACGGGTTCGGATAGTTCGGAAGCAATGCAGTCTCTTTGGGAGTCAATCCTACAAGGAGTTGTTCCAGCACGGCAATCCCACGCTGAAAAGTAGGGTCTGTGAGATTCACCTGCCGTGCTTGACGCAGCCACCGCTCTACCTCTGCTCTTGTCGGAGCGATCTCCAAATCGCGACTCCATACTTCAGGTGCGGCTGCGGTATTGCCGAATGCTGCCGCGACGAGCGTCAAATCTATGATATTGACGACACCATCGTCATTGACATCCGCAGCGTTAGCTCCAGTCTTACCAAAATTAGATGCGACGAGCGTTAGATCAATAATATTGATGACACCGTCCTGATTGACATCCTCTGGGAGTTGTGGCAGTTCGGTAATCTCAGCATTCTCTATTCGCGGGACTGAACTACCGCCTGCGCTATCGGTCAATAGTACATTAGATAGCTGCACGGTTGAGTCTTTCACAGCAACAACCTCAAAGGTAATCGTGGCAAGTATGCCATCTCCCATAGCATCACCTGCAAGAGAAGACGCTGCAAGTTGAACGGTATTACCTTCAACTTGCGGTGGAATAAAGAACGCACCTGTGGGGAGATAGGTGCCATTGTCGCTTTGCACATAACTGAGAACGGTCATATCAAACTGCACAGTGGCTTGGTAGCCTGCAATGTCTTGTCCATCTATGATATTGAGAGAGAAGGTGAGTTGCTCACCGACACCTGGAGACGCAACACTAACTGGTGAAAGACTGACTGCGGTATCTGATGTTGGGGTAGGATTCAGTTCCCACAGCAGCACAGTGCCGTCTGTACTCAGACTTGCGATAGTGGTGCCATCCGGGGAAAATGACACGCTATAGACCGAACCCGTATGCCCTGTGAGGGTTCGGATGTGTCTACCGGTGTTGGCATCCCACAGCCAGATAGTCTCGTCGAAACTCCCACTTGCGAGTGTGCTACCATCAGGACTGAACGCTACGCTATTGACCCAATCCGTATGCCCTATGAGGGTTCGGATGTGTCTACCGGTGTTGGCATCCCACAGACGGATAGTTTTGTCATCACCCCCACTTGCGAGTGTGCTGCCATCGGGACTGAACGCTACGCTATTGACCCAATCCGTATGCCCTGTGAGAGTGTGGATGTTTCGTCCTGTCTCGGCATCCCACAGACGAATAGTTTCATCCCGACTCCCACTTGCGAGTGTGCTGCCATCGGGACTGAACGCTACGCTATTAACACCATCCGTGTGTCCAATGAGGGTCTCTTTATGAGTAACCGTCTCTGCCTCCCATAACAGGATACTCTTCTCGCCCACGGCTGCGATAGTTTTTCCATCCGGACTATATATAACATTACTGAGACCGCCCCGAACATGTCCGGTGAGTGTTGCCTTACGTGTGCCGGTGTGTACATCCCACAAGTGCACCGTGCCATCCCAGCTGGCCCCTGCGATAGTTTTTCCATCCGGACTGTATACAACATTATCAAAGCTAGTGGATACAGGTAGCGTAATTTCGTGTATGACTGTGCCTGTTTCGGCATCCCATAATCGCAGGATATAGCTATCCGCGACCGCGATAGTTTTTCCATCCGGGCTATATGCTATACTATTGATCGTAGTTAGATCTAGAGGCCCAGCGAGTGTTCCTTTATAGGTACCTGTTTCGGCATCCCATGACATCACGTCGCTGCTGTCGTCCGTGCTGATCCCTACGATAGTTTTTCCATCTGGACTATACGCTATACTAGAATGATAAAATCCCCCCACCCCATTGTGTCCGGTGAGCGTTATTTTGTGGGTGCCCGTTTCAGCATCCCATAATGTCACCGCGCTCTCATTGCTATTGACACTTGCGATAGTTTTTCCATCCGGACTATACACAACTCTATGGTAACCCCCGTAACTACTATTAGAGGTTATGGTGTGGCTGAGCGTTGCCTTATAGGTGCCTGTTTTGGCATCCCATAATGTCACGATGCCGTAGTCACCAGTGCTTGCGATAGTTTTTCCATCCGGACTATACGCAATGCTATCGAACTCAGCCAATATTGGTGGTTCCGGGAGTGTTGCTTTGTGTATGCCTGTTTCGGCATCCCATAAGTATCCCAGATAGCCGCCGCCTGCGATAGTTTTTCCATCCGGACTATACGCTATATCAGAAACCCATCCGTTGTGTCCGGTGAGTGTTGTTTTGTGGGCACCTGTTTTGGTATCCCATAAGATCACGTTTTCGCTGTTATCAGTGCTTCGGAATGCGATAGTTTTTCCATCCGGACTATACGCTATACAGGGACCAAGATCCGGTGAACTTCGAGGGTGTGTTGTTTTATGGAGTGTCTTGTAGGTACCTGTTTCGGTATCCCACAAGAGCACCGTACCGTCGGAAGTAGATGTGACGATTGTTTTTCCATCTGGACTATACACTATATCAGAAACCCAATAGTTGTGTCCGGTGAGTGTTGCTTTGCGGATCCCTGTTTTAGCATCCCATAACTGCACATTCCAGTGCCCGCCTGCGATAGTTTTTCCATCCGGACTATACGCTATACTGTTTACAGCATAAGTATACCCAGCAAACAAGGAAAATTCTTCACCTGTTTGTGCATCATAGAGCCACGTCCCGATACGACTCGAAACCGCTAAACGCTTGCCATCTGGAGAATATGCTATATCCATTATCCTCCCTTTACCGATGCGTGCTTTCGCACCTTCCGGTAACCCCCATTGTGTGTAGTCTTGGGCAAAGGTGTTTGGTGTCGATGCAAGTGTCACAAAGATAACAGTAAAAAAAAATAAACGCCTCGTTTTCATAGAGTCAGTCTCCTTTTTCGCATAAATCTATAGCCTTTATAAAAAATCTCTGCTGGCGGAAACCAACAGAGATTCATTCTCACAGCGTAAGGTATCTGAGGGTCTTAATAGACTTTTCTCTTCCGCAGTTCCATAGCTTGATTCTTCACAATCGCCATTTCCCTCGGATCAAGGTAGGTATAGACCACACCGAGAGCCTCTTTATACTGCGTTTTCAGAACGCGCCCAAGATCAGAGTGGAACTTGTTATCTTTTTCCAAAAATACACCTATCGGACAATTAGGAAAAACACGTGTGTTATACGTATCCTGAGAGATTGAGTTCAGTCCCTCTACTGGTATTTTTCCATATTGGGCAGCAAGTGAGGCTAAACCTGCCCCTGTGTAGAACGGGTACAAGGAATTCATTTGTACAGTGAAAGGGTCTAAGGTAACATTCTTCGTCCACATTGGTTCATTCGTCAGACATTCAGAAAGAACAAGTTTGACATCACATATAACGTTCATAGAGCCTACGAGTGTCCAGCGGTTACCAGGATAAGCCTTCCCAACTCGGATGTTCTTCGTCTTTGCTATAATATTTACCTCCGCTGTGAGAAGTAAATCATTCCCCTCCTTAACTGGATGAATTATGTCACCATACGTTTTGAAAGGCCCTGTTACACCATAGCCTCGAGCGTTCAGAACTTCTATGAAATCATTGGTCATAGCGTTCGCGAAGTCATCAAAAAGGGGCACCTGGAGAGAAAAAAGTGCATGTGCAGGGTTTTGCTGTGCGGGCTTTGCTAACTTGGCACCAACAACAACAAATGTGACATTAGCCGAACCTGGAGCAACTTCCGTTTGAGGGGCATAGTCGAACGTAATAGGTTCTCTCGGTGGCATAGCCGGTAAACTACACCCCGCAAAAACAACAAGACAGATCACAGCACCTAAGAAAAATTGACAAAAATCTCGCATTTGGAATCTCCTTCTATCAATTAATTGAATTAAACTATTTGCTAAAGTTGGATTTTTCAAAATATACTCCAAAGTTAGCGACGCATTCAGTGGTTTGCAGATATCTATTGTGCGATTTTCTGCTTTCTCAGTTTTTTCGCGGCCTCGCCTACAATGGCCATGGACTCTGGTTCAATGTAACCATAAATTCGGTTCAAAACTTCAGTATATTGTCCTTCAAGGGCGCGACCAACATCATTGTGAAATTTATTCTCATTTGCCAGCAGTGTCGCCAAACTTGCACCATTTGGATACACATTTCTGGAGATAAGTTCCACCGTTATGGGCGTAATCGCTATGCTCTTTGTCCAAAGACGATTCCTCGTTAGGCTCTCATAAGCCACAAGATTGACATGGCAACTCACTATTATTAATCCATGTAATCTTCCAATACTTGAAGGTCTAATTTGTGTTGTATCTGAACTAAACTCGACTTCAGCTGTGAGGATAAGATCAGTTCCTTCTTTATCGGTATAAGTCATAATGTCATAGTCTTGAAAAGGACCTTTGACACTAAAGCCACGGGCAGTCAGTATTTCCCCAAAGTCCTTCGTCATATTGCTTGCAAAGGTTTTGAAAAGCGGAATAGGGGTTCCGCGTTTACCACCAACTATCTCGGCACCAACAACAGCGAACGTAAGATTGGCTGACCCGGGCGTAGTTTCCGGAGGCGAGTAGTCAAAAGTGATAATCGTCCGTGGCAATTCAGGCTCTACATGGACAGCACAACCTGTTAGGGTTATAAAAGTTAAGGCGATTATACTAAATCGCAGGGCTAAATGCTTCATCTGAGTCTCCTTAGTTTATATTTATTTGGAAATAACGAATGCAAAACGACCTCCGTGGTCACGATCCTCATCTAATGGATTAAACAGTCTGTTAGGGTGTTCCGGATCCTCGGCATTAACGGCACCATTTGCAATCAGCCATAGACCGATACCGATTTCGGGGGGCACGAATCTATCACCCCGCACGACACTGAAAATCTTAGGGAAGCCATCAGGGGTCAGAACAAACGGTTCACTCGCGACGAAAAACTTCCCCAACCTCCCTCCGGTTGCCCAGAGTTGCTGGTCGAGAAATTCCAGACGCAGCTGCGCGGCAGTCTCAACTGGACAAATTTCCAGTCCTAACTGTTTTGCACGATTATAAATGGTATCAAGGGTGGCAAGCTCACCCTCAGCAAACCCCATCTCCAGCATAGAGACAACAACGATATCAACCGTTATCTCCTCTGCCACCACCGGAAAATCGGGATTTCCAAGGGCTTCAATGGACCATTGACTGACCATGCATTTCTTTTTGATCAGTTCCTGTAAAAGATCAGCACCCCTCCTATGGGTTCCGAGTGTTATGGTAAAATCCGCAGTGAAATCCTTTTTATCTTTCGTGTCTTCATCATTGCGCGCAAAGAACATAAAGTGTTGGTTGCTGACACTGAAAATCAATAGGGTTGCTACAACCAAAGCAGCTCCAACAGTTACCCACGGGAAGGACGGTTCTATTTTCGGAGCAGGTGTCGGGTTCATGTCAACAACTTCTCGCATGATGTTCTGCTTTATACTTGATGGTATCTGCACGCCACCCAGAACTTCTTGGACCAAAAGTGCCTCTTCTTCTCGCAACCGTTTTCGGGCGCGAGAGAGTCGAGTCCTTATTGCCTTTACCGACACCCCCAAGAATTTGCTAATCTCTATCGTTGTCATTTCGCCGAGATAGTAAAGCACCATCGCTGTACGCTCACTTTCCGGCAATTTTTCCAAAAGTTTTTCGACGATCTCAAAACGCTGTTCAGTTGCTTCTGTTTCGTGCTGTTCCGATACGTAACGCGCATAATCAGATTCCTCCACTTCTGCCATAGGTGTGTCCTCCAATGATTGTAATTGCTCCTCATGTTTTTTTTCTTTGCGCAGCCAATTCAGACAAAGCCGATTCGCAATGACGGACAACCACCTAAGAAACTGGTTCGGATCTTTCAACGTTGAAAGTTTTTAATATGCGCGGAGGAAGGTATCTTGTGTAATTTCTTCAGCATAGTGGAAATCACCGATTTTCCACCACACGAGGGCGTGAACACTTCTTTGGTGTTTTTCAACTAAAATGGCGAATGCTGAGTCGTCGCCTGATAAAACGGCATGAATCAATTGAACATCGTCTTCTCTCTCCACAGATTTCCCTCCTCATGAATAGATTTAGCTGCATTGACACCCACTGAAATATCTCATTAATCACTGAATCTTGGATTTTGTGCGTTGCAATACAGTCCGCACAATTATGTCAGCATAATATTAAAGACACATTTTATCATAGTATCATAAAGACACATTTCACTACATTATTAAAGACACATTTTTTTGGCAAAACGTTACATCCCGTAAAAAAAATATTTTGTCAGGCAATGATTTACAACTGTGGAAGGATCTCCAATTCCGATTCTACCCCGCGATGCCCTCCGAAAATCGAGGAAATCACGAAAACTATAGTGATACCTAAAGATAATAGGGCACGTTTTGAAAGACGGACGAGGCAACCTCGCCCCTACGAACCATCTTCCGTTAAAGGAGAAGTGTCTACTCAATTGTTGACTTTACTATAAATGCATATTAGGTAAGCCTCCAATCTACTCAAGCAAATAATTTTCTTTTATTAAATAAAAATAAGGCGAGGTCAAAAGACCTCGCCTTACGGATAATTCAGGGATAAACTTTACTTACATTCAGGTTGCGCTTCCATTGCTGGATAGATTTCTATATCCGATCGCGTGATGAGGGCACCGACGCAGAAAGTCAACCAGTTGCTACAGCATTCAATAGATATGTACTCGTCGTAATCATTAGCGTTTATTTATTAAACTCACGTTATTAACAACATCGCTGAACATCTTGGGTCCATCTGTGCTATTCATTGCTATATGCCAAATGTATTGGTATACTTTAGTAGCACTGTGCGTCCCCTTGTCAACAATTTTCTTGGTACTTTATCCTCTCTGTATGTGTTGAAATTTTCATTGTAGACCAGCCATAGGTCATTCCCCTCTCGGAAATTATATCGGAACCGAATATTTGTTGAGAATCGATCATTAGCACTATTGTATTGCACAAATGCATTCAGAGAGACGTGTGTGTTCACAGCTGCGCGCGTGCGAAGGCGAATAACATGTGCATTAAATCCCTGATTACGTTCAGGAAAACGGATAACATTGACTTCGTACTCACTGCTTATTTCTAAATGTCGGGACGCATTCCAGGTTGGTTTAACGCCGCATTCCAGCCTCCATCCATCATAAAAACCGCCGAAAGCCCAATCGAAATCCGCGCGGAACAATTTTTTACTGGGCATATCAAATTTACTCTTAGCCTCAAAGGTGGTGTAACTCCCTGGTGGAACCACTGTGTCTTTTGGAAATTCTTCCTCTTCGGTGAGGTCCTCATAATCCATTTGAAGGTCAAGTGTCACGACTGCCCCGGACTTCCACTCTATATCTATATCATAATCAAGTTGTGCGGATTCCACAGAACTATCTTCATTCCGGAGCACAACGAACCCTTTAAATTGTAACGGACTTACCGTTCTAATTGAGGTGCCTTTTTTCATGAGCCAATCATAACGAGCCCCCCACTGCAGTTGCGTGAAATCCTTTCGTTTTGTATATCCAAGTCCGGGCGAAAAGTCCTTGCCTCTCCGCGCTGCGACGAGTTCATAATCGAATCCAACATCGGTGCGCCGGGTGAGTTCTGCGAGAAACATCGCTGTATCGACAAAATTGGATGGTTGCTCTTGAACGGCTTGTTCTTCAAAAGTTTGCCCCCACTTAAGAGTCAAATATTCTTTTTTAAAAACCCGAAAAATACCGTCAAGTCCGTACGCGAAGTTGTAATCCCCTTCTTCATCAATACGGTTTGTTACCATGACTCCAGCGAAAGAATGTGGATTAAGAACTTGCCGACGAAGCCTCAGTACCCCGAAGTTTTCACTGGGGATATTTTCCTTACGTGCGGTTTGCATGTCAATAAAACCGAGGTCCCAATCTCCGATACGTCCAACAAGTCTCGCACCCGCAATGATAGGAATTTGTTCGTCGTCGTGGATGCCGATCCGGCGGCTATGAAAAAGCCGAGCACGCTCAATGAAGTTGAAGGCGAAAATCCCGGAACGCTCTTGAAAAAATTGGCGTTTCTCTGGGAAGAAGAGGGAAAACCGGCTTAAATTAACCTGCTGCTCATCGGCTTCTGCCTGGGCAAAGTCAGGATTTAGCGTAGTATCCAAAGTGAGATTGCTGGTGACATTATATTTAATATCAAGTCCAGCATTTCTCGCCAACTCATTTTCGAGATGATAGGCGGTTTTACTATCGTTTAACGCGGGTGTTTGTTCAAGCCCACCGATGACGTAAGGCGTAAAGTAAATTGGTTTTTGACTGTACACCTTGCTTAAAACGATAGGATGCGCTCGTGAGGGTGTATCAATCCCGCGCTCTGGAGACAGGTCCGGGAAGACAACCCGTTCGTTTTTTCGGGCAATATTTCGATAAGCGATTAACCCCATGGTCACCCGACCTGCTTCATCCTGAAAACTCAGACTGGAGAATGGGATACGCATTTCAACGAACCATCCGTCTTCATTCTGAACCGTGGCGACATCCCAATAGGTATCCCAGTTCTTGTTATCAGATTTGCCATCATTAAAAACGGCTTCATCACCGCGAATACCGGCTGGTGTCGTCCAAAATGACAGGGCAGTTTTCTTATCGTTGAAGGTGTCAAGGATAATTCCAAATTTATCATCCTTGCTTGATCTATCCCGATAGAGCGAGTTCACACGAATTCCAGAGGTATCAGTATCATAACACCGCGCTGAGCAGTAGAAATAATCCTCATCATAAGCGATTCTGACCTCAGTTCTCTCAGTGGGTTCACCTTTATAGATGGGTTTGTACATGATCAGGGGGAGTGGTTCAATCTCCTGCCATCCCGATTCATCGCTCAGACCATCAATTTGGATAGGCTCTGTCAAATAGGTTAATGGGAGGGGTTCTTGGGCGTTTGTGGCATTTACAGAGAAAGCAAAGATTAAGATCACACACGCTATAGCAGACTTTGATGTGTTTACCATTTTTCTTTTCAACGCGTTATAGGAGATAAAAGATATAGGCGCGCTTCCCATTTGTCTGGAGCGCGCCTACAAGTCTACAGATTGATAGGAAAATATGCCTACCATCTACGCGTAAAATTCATCCTCCCGGTAAGTCCCGTTTCCCATTCGTCTTTTTTTGTCTCATATCCGACATATAAGCCGAGGGTGTTGTTCTCACCGTAGCCTATATTCAAACGTCCACCGAAATTCAAAGCCCATAGTGCGCCATTCTCGCCGAGACCGAGGACGGATTCAAACTGTGGACCGATAGCGACGGTATCGTTTAAGGCATAAGTAATGTAAGTCCGGTTGTAGAGTTCATTAATACTTTTGTCATCAAATATGGAAGAAATTGTACTGATTGTCCAATGGAAACCGAAGATTTTACCGGCGGGCAGGATCGCAAAGATTTGTGGATATAAGGCGTAGGGACCATCTGGACTATTATACTTGAATCCAACGCCGAGCATAGGTGTTAGCAGCAGTGCCATGCTGTCATTTGCGATAACAGGGAATGTAACGCCCATATCAAACTCGCCCAAATAATTGTTAACATAGATATTAGAATCAAATGAAATGCCACCGCCGAGCGGATGACTCGCACCCACTAAAAAATAGGTGCCTAAGCTATCGACATCGATCTGGAACCATCCTGTAATTTTCGGTTGTTCTTCCATCGGTTTCTCTTCCATTGTTTCGCCTTCAGCTTCGTGGGCATCAGCGAAAGCAGTAGAAAAACTGACAATAGACATCAAACAAACAAGTGTGAGAACAACAGTTAACCGAGAAAGATTGCTAAAAGCCTGCACACGGCAGACAATACGATTTTTCATAAAAAACCTCCGTTATTTTCATAAGGCAGGAACACAAGCGTCTTGCCCAATCATTATTTCACAATGTGCCTTGGAGCGATTCTATTAACTAATTTACAGATAAAGACATTTTCCGCGTTTTTAACTGGATTGTTCAACTTGTTCCATAAGTTGTTCCAATTTTTGCGGGTCTTTGATACCTTTTGAGGCTTCAACACCGGAACAGAGATCTATCCCGTGCGGACGGATCGTCTCAATCGCAGCTTTGACGTTCTCTGGACGAATCCCTCCTGCAAAGAAGACCGGCAGCGGACTCTCAGAGATAAGTTCAGCGGCGATATTCCAATCACAGGTTTTGCCAGTGCCGCCGTATCTCGGTTTCTCCAGACTCATATCAACACTATCAAACAGAAGGAAATCTGCACCGGCATCCGTGTAGGCTTGCATCTCGGCACGGACAGCAGGCATATCCACATTTTCCGGACTCCCCGCGGGCAGATAAACCGACTTCCAGAGTTGACATGTCACGCTGCGTTTCAGTGCTTCCACCTGCTGTGGTGTCTCCTGTCCAAGCAGTTGAACGGCATAAGGGTGAACTTGCGACACGACTGCTTGGATGTCGGATGTTGTGCGATTGTATAGTAAAAGGACAGTTGGGATAGGGCTCGCGCTTGCGATTTCGACGGCTTGGGCAGTGGAGCGTGTCCGTTCGGATACGGCAACATCAACTAACACCCCGGCGTAGTCCGCGCCTGTGTCAGCGGCAAGCCGAGCATCATGGATAGAGGTAATGCCGCAGATTTTGACACTGCAGCGGGGTTCTTTCGCCATTTGTGCAATAATCCTTATGGTAAGATAGAGTCGGGATTAAAAATCCCTCCTACAAATACCGTGGTGCAATAATCCTTTTGGCAGGAAGTATACCGACTAAGATCGGGATTACAAATCCCTCCTACAAGACGATCGGTTTTTATTCTTCAAAAACAGTTTGTCGGTCAGCGTCCGAATAACAGATAATCATTGTTACGGGTTGCCAACCGGTGTTGACGGCGTTATGTTTGACATTGCGCGGAATACGTAACATCATGCCAGGTCTGAGCGGGATAACCTCTTCTCCCAACTTGTGGTCGCATTCACCGGAGAGGACATAGATGAGTTCCTCACAGTTTGGATGGTAATGCGTCGGATTCCCTTCGCCAGCGTTAATGTAGACCACTCCGAAAGTCATCTCGGCTTCAGGGTCAATCTGATCATTGCAGAGCCATTTAATCGCACCCCAAGGGAATTCAAGAGCACCCGCATCATTGCTATTAGTTAAGGTTATTTCCATAACGACTTCCTTTCTATCTTCCGAATTTAATCATATCTCGAAACAAGTCAAGCATTGCACAGCATAATCCTGCAACCCTACCGTCGGTTTTTCTTGGAGGTAACCGATAGGCGCGCAAATAGCCCGCACATTGCGAATTTGCATATCAAGTGACCGATGCGTATGCCCAAAGAGGACATGCGTGACACGCGGTTCCTCCAAACAGAGAACCCCAAGGTGCTTACTTCCCATGAATGCACGGAAGTAATCCCACGGCAATTCACTACGGTAGTGGATACACTCCTGAAAGGGAACGTGGTGCGTAACAACAACGATACGTGATACATCACCTCGAACAGCAATAATCTGTGCTGTAAGTTCTGCCTCAAAACGCCGAGCGACAACACGATCTGTCTCCGACCATTTGGCGTAGCGTTTATCGTTCCAGACGGCTCCCATCAACGTTTTCTCGGCATATTCGGCATCGGAAAAGTCGTACCCCTCCGGTGCGAAGCTATAATCGTACCAACCGATAGTCCCACAGAAACCGATCTGTTCCTTAATGAAAGGTGCCTCCATGAGTGGGTGAAACCCACACTCATAACAGAGTGTTGAAATAATCTCGCATTTCTGTTCGCTTGTGACATCGGGTGTTTCAATTGCCCAGATGTCATGGTTGCCAGGAACAAATAATTTCTCACACGCTAAATCAGCAAGCTGAAATGCGTTAAGGGTTTCAGAAAGTTGAACTAAATGGCGGGCAAGATCACCTGCAAGCACGAAAATATCAAGTTGTGCCGCCTTCACGGCATCAATCAGATGTGGGACGAGTGCTTTGTTCAAAGGCGTAACATCTGTGTGTAAGTCTGAAATGAGTCCTATTTTCATTAGCCGCCTACAACCTGTTACGAAAACCTTCGTCGAATCACATTGATTTCTGCGTCAGACTTTTGAAAACCTCGTCTAAAAAGATACGGATACCGCTGTCATCATCACCTTGGTACTGCTGACGTTGGCGTTCAAGTGCTTGCATTGAAGGTGCGTCGCCGATCTTGGCAATTGCATCAACAAGCGTGAGTTGAATTGCGGGTTCGCTGGTATTTTCCAAAGCTTTGATCAGACGATCCCGCGCCTTAATTCCGCCGATGCCGCCGAGTGCGGAAGCCGCAATATCTTTCGTGCTGGTATCCTCACTTTCAAAAGCAGTAATGAGTGCATCAACAGCAGGTTGACCTATCTGTCTGAGCGCGACCCCTGCTTGGAAACGGATACCCGGAATTTCCGCCGAATTTTCGAGAACAACAACAAGCGTATCAATCGCAGAAACCGGTTTAAGAATTCCGAGTATTGCGAGGCAGGCACGTCGAATTTCCTGATCCGGCTCTACCTTAATTTGGATGTATTCTTGTGCAAGTTCAGCAAGTTGGCCTTCATTAATTTTCTGATAGAGTGCCTCGGATCTTTGTCTGAACTGGGTTCCGAATGGGGCTTTGAGGGTAGCGGTGTTCTCGGTTCGGTCGAAGGTAAGCAAGCCAAGGATAGCAGCAGATTCCAATTGCTGCGCCTGAAGGCTATCGGCAGGAAGTTCGTTCATATTCGCACGCCTGAATTGCTCGAAGAGTTCGTTTAGGACGCTCAATTCAACGAGACGCTGTAAACTGCTAATTGACGCTTTCCGAAGCGAAAGTTCTGTATTATTTCTGAAAATATCCACCAGCGATTCAATTGCGCGGGCATCACCCAAATCACCGAGTGCACTCACAGCCGCAATCTTCACGCCTATTAATTCCGAGGTTCGGAAAGTGACCTGCTGTTTGGAGAGTTTACCGAGTATTTTCTTATAATCATCAAGGCTATAAATTTTGCGTTCATCAACAATCTTTTCAACAATGTCCCCTACTTGAATATCGGCGTTTGCGGCAGGGGTACCGGGCTGAATTTGCTTGACGCGCACGGTGCCATTCCCTTCAACGCTCAACCCGACCTTATCCCCTTTTCTACGAAGGGCGATGCGAAGGGGTGGTTTATCTTTCAGATAAAGAATAAGGTTATTGTCTTCTTCTACTCCCTTTTTCAGCGCGCTGTTAAAGTCGCCGGTACTTCGGATAGGATATTCCACAATCACATAAGAGATAAGTTCGCCGCTCTCAAGTTGCGCCTTATCTGCGGATCCATTCGGGGTAGTTTCTAAAACAACGACCCCACTCGTCGACCAACGGTCTTTGAGGTCGCTATCTAACTGCTGCAATCGCATTTGCAGGCGTTCATCGTAATGCTGATTTTCACAACCGAGTCCTACTATCAGTGCGAAAAGGGGCACGATATACATCAAGTGTCGGGGTTTGTCAAACCTTGTTATTTTTCCCAGCATATAGGCATCCTTCCATTTAAAAGCATATTCCGGCTTGCAAGCTACACCGCGAGATGCGAGTACAACTCACGATTCAATTAAGAGGAATAGCAACATCTCGACTGCTCTGTTCTTTTAAAGCATCTAAAAGAGGGTCCACAACTTTCTCATCACCGAGTACTGCCAACGCGCGGATCGCATCAACGCGCAGCGATGACCCTTTATTTTCCACAATTTTGACTAACTCTGGCACAGCAGCGCCGCCGATTT
Source organism: Candidatus Poribacteria bacterium (assembly GCA_965208735.1). Classification (GTDB taxonomy): domain Bacteria; phylum Poribacteria; class WGA-4E; order WGA-4E; family WGA-3G; genus WGA-3G. Next base: position 4,912,479 of record CBDBPM010000002.1, on the reverse strand, counting down.
TTCCGAGAGCTTCCACAGATAGTTGACGGACCTCGGGTTCTTCGCGGTCGCGTTTCCACTTCGCAGAACCGGATTCAATAAGCATAGCAAGTGCCGGAATAGCATCTTCACTGCCGACCTCTCCAAGTGCTTTGACAGCATTCAAGCGGGTTTCCGTCCGTCCGTGTTCCAGAAGTTTCACCAAGATAGGGACAATTGTGTTGGGGTCATCTTTGCCAAGATGCCCAAGGACCCAATGCGCGTTGTGTCTATCGCGATTATCACTCGACTTAATCGCCTTTTGGAGTTGGCTGAGAAGCCGTCTTCTATCACCTTGCTTATAGACGCTTTTTAACGCCTCAAGTGCGGCGTTTTGGATATCCAGATCATCATCGCGAAGCGTCTCAAAAACGAGTCTTTCAAGATACTTGCCTTTCTCTTCTTGATAGGCAAGGAACATCTGTTTGCCGCGCTCAGCGATCGATGCCGTTTCCCAATCAGGCGTATTAGGTTCGTAAAATTCCTGAGAGTTGTAAAGCCCAAGCAGATAATGTGCTTCAGCATTATCCGTCGGTTGCTGCAGCGCGAGTTTAAATTCTCGGACAGCGCGTTCCTCTTTGCGCCGTTTATCCGATTTAATCAATTCTTTGCCCTTCGCGAGATTTTCGTTCTGGGTGCCACATCCAACACCAAAAAGGACGAGTAGAAAGACAAGACCAATTTTTTTCATCTTCAATTCTCCTACACGCTCAGCGTGAGAGTTACTTACATCTTCAACGTGGTTGCAACTTGAGCGTACAGCAGTCCACATTCGGGACTGTAGGAGCGAGGTGACCTCGCTCCTACAGCGGAGTGAATTCAAAATTCAAACTTTACGAAGTAACAAAGTGAGATGCATAAGTTCTTCTAATATTCTTAAGTATCAAGGAGTTCTTGCTGCTCACCACCTGCGTCAACAGCTGGAGTTTCCTCTTCTTCATCTTCGCCCGTTTCTTCCACTTCTTCCGGTGCCGATTCAAGCGACTTCTGGAGGACAACAAGCGGTTTTTCAGTGAAACCCCAATCCTTATATCTCTGGATGACAGGTGCCTCGGAAGACGGCAGTTCAATTTCGAGCGTTTTCACGCCATCTGCTGCTGCTGTGGCCTCAGCCGCCTGCATGAGATGGTCAGCCACCCCTAAGGGTCGAAAAGGCGCAGACACGGCAAGGTCTCCTACTTCCGCGACTTCAGGGTCAACGGCACTCCGATTTATGGAGATCTGTCCGATCGCGCATTTGCCGACCTCCGCTACAAGGCGGTGGGTTTGACTGTCTTCCGCCAAATCGGCATCCAAGTCTTTCGTAACCTGCGTCTTGGTTTTTTCAGGAAAACAATATAATTGTAAATCCGCTGCATCATTTTTTTCAACCGAGCGCACTATAAGGGCGCCAGCCAAATTGAAGTCTTGATTTGCCATGTAATACTCCTTTATTGTTATCAGGCTGCCGGTATCTCTACGCACCATGTGGTAGCCAGTACGTCTACATATCCGGCATCTATATATGTTTATCGGACTATTCTAATATAGATTGTTTTACACTACAAGTATTTTCTTAGAGATCCTCACGGTCATTTATAGTGAATTGGAAAAATAAAAAGACATTTTCTCCCCGGTAGGTGCGGTTCCAAACCGAACCTACTGGGCCTGGGGGTCTGAAACAGGGTTTTCCTGCGCAGCAGACGGCGATGCGTCAACGTTAGCAACATCTTCTGCTGTCATTTCATCAAGGTTTTCCTGACCGATTCGCAATTGTCGCTCGGCATCAACAACGTCTCTGTTAATTTTTCCAATGCATCGGTTGAGTTTATCAACGAGAGCCGTATGTCCAGCCATTGCCCGGCGAATTTGACGGAGCTGATCAATAACGAGTCTGAAGGTTCGGACGAAATCGCCAGCATCCAAATGGGCATATTTTTCTAATTTATCAAATTCACAACCGCGACTCCACGCCAACATCGCAGTACAAAGTCGAAGCTCCAACATAGGCGTAATTTCTGTCACCTTATGCTTGCCCTCTAAATACTGGATAAATGAGGTTTCAGAACTGACAGCATATAGCATCTCCAATAAGCGTTCATCCTTGAGAGGTTTGAAGTAAGCGTCCTTACGCGGTTCAGAAACGATTGCGACCATGAGGCAGTTAATTTCGTCTTCCGTAAGCCTTTCAAAAAAGCCGCTAAACAGCAATTGGGTCAATTGGACTTCATATCCGTAGATATGTGCGGCGGTACTCCCGCGCGGCAAAAGCGTCTGCGCTTCCGTATACCCCAATTCTTCAAGGACCTTCAGACGCGCGGCTATCTGCTGCCTCGGATCATTCTCAATATAAGTCGTCCTCTTTTTAAGTTTCTGAAGTCGCTCTCCTTCTCTGCGGATCGCTTTATATCTGTTTGTGCATGTTTGCAAGTACTGACATTCCTCACAAAGGCTCTGCTCACCAGTGGTTTCAAAACGCTTTATCTCTTGGTGAATGGTCCTTAATTTCCTCGCGCGTTCCTTCTTCCGTTTCTTTCCCTTGGTATTCGACCTGATTTGTGCCATCTCTACATACAAACGCTGGATCTTTTTTTTACGATTTCGCTCTTGGCGATAATGTTTCTGAATTTGCTCGCTGCCATCAATACCGTCATGGATGCACTCGGGTTCCGGTAGTGTCTGAAGTTTCTCTGTTTTAACCTCAATCTGTTTGTTGAGTTCCGCCACCCGTACGCGATTTTGATGATTGCTTAAACTCATCGTGTAAACATCGTATATATCATCGCCATATTTCTGATAAAGATTAAGAATACTGGAATAGGAGAGATTAAACTGACTCTCTATTGGCTCTATCTTATCAGCAACGACTGAGCGAATCTCACCTGAATCGGCATAAGCGGGTACAATTTGGGCGTAAACGTAGCCGATAGTGTCAATCCCGCGTCTGCCAGCACGTCCGGACATCTGGTGATATTCCCGCGCTTTGAGGTAACGGAACCCGATACCGTCAAATTTTTCCAGACTATCAAAGACGACAGTACAGGCGGGCATATTAATACCGACAGCAAACGTTTCAGTAGTAAAGAGGAGCTGAATTAATCCAGAAGTAAATAACCTTTCTACGACCTCCTTAAGCGTCGGTAACATACCTGCGTGATGGTAGGCGATCCCGCAGCTGACAAGCCTACGAAATTCAGTAATCTTCTTCTCCTCAACGATGTCAAACTGGACGCAAAGTTTGTCAAATTGCCTTAAAATCTCTGTTTTCTGGCTTTTATTCAGCAACTGCAACTGCGAACCGAATACCAATGAAGATGCGTTTTCTTCACAACCCTTTCGGCTAAAACAGAAATAGAGGCAGGGTAGCTGCTTCTCACGATGGAGGTGTGGAATGAGCCGTGTCTCCGTGAAATCAGACGGAAGTGCCTTTATAGGTTTATCATCAAATGGATCAGATTTCCGTTTACGTCCCTCGCTCTTTGCTCTGTTGCGAAGTGCAGTGATGTGCTTTACACTGCCAATACCGTAATCTTTAAAATAGAGGTGATGCTCCAAAGGTACCGGACGTTCTAATTCTTCGACGACCTCAATGTCAATATCTCGGACGCTCTGCATCCACTCCGCGAACGGGTTGATGTTAGGAATCGTAGCACTCAAACAGACAAATTTAATATGCTGAGGTGCGAAGATAAGACTCTCTTCCCAAACAGTACCGCGCTCAATATCGTTAATATAATGGATTTCGTCAAAGATGACGTAAGAGACATCCTGTAATCGCTCAATGTCGTCAAAGATAGTATTTCGAAAAATCTCGGTCGTCATCAATAGTACTTGGGCATACGGATTTAGTACCACATCGCCAGTAACAATGCCAATTTTGTCGCCGTATTCAGCATAAAAGTCCCGATATTTCTGATTACTCAGGGCTTTGATAGGTGCGGTATAGATAACGCGATGGTTTTCCTCAAGGCACTTTTCGACAGCGTACTCTGCGATAACAGTTTTGCCGGCACCCGTAGGCGCAGTGACAATCACCGAGGTATCCCGATTAATTGCCGCGATCGCTTCCTCCTGAAACCGATCCAATTCTAACCCTTTATAGAGCATTCAGTCCTTCCTTGCATTCCAGTGTCTCTCCGTGTAGTGTCCAAGCAGCTTGAGGCATTATATTATATATAATTCTAATAGATATGGTGTTTTTTGTCAAGGGAATTGTTTTTAGCCATTAGCCATCAGCGGTCAGGAGTCAGTTAGCATTGCGCCCAAGAGGTCGCTTCTAAAACGAAAATATATTTACACTTGTAGCATAGGAACCGTTGGTCTCCTGTGCCTCCGTGAGAACGAACTTGACACATTCACACAGCAATACGAGTGTATAAGTAATTACAGGCTTTACTATAATAAAAAAATTGGAACCACGAGAAACTGAATGGCTCTGGTATTTCTGTGTGCTAAGACAACATAATCGAATCGTAGAAAAAATTGTTGTTTTCTACTGCAAATTCCTATAGAATTAAGATAGGCTTTTGGCTACAATCTATCAGAATCAGTTTTATGACGATATTTACAGACAAAGGAGTGAGTGATGACCCCTGAAGTTGCATTAGAAAAGCGGGAGCAAATGATTGAAGACGGCTTCTGCGTTATCGACGATGTTTTAACAGAGGAGTTTTTGCAGGAACTCCACGACGAATCGGAGCGACTCATCGCAGGACATGTGGAACCCGATGATGTCGTTTATCAAGGACAGCACGTCAACGTCCGCGGTGAAGATAATCCGCACATTCAGAAACTACTGGCGTGGCAACCCGCCCGCGACGCTCTCGAACAAATTGGTTTCGGCGACTTTACGACATCTGGCGGGATCATTATTCTGACGAAGGAATCCGGGGGTCCCCCACTCTATTGGCACCAAGATTGGATGCGTTGGAACGATCCACTCAGTTGCGCACCGTGGCCCCAAACGATTTTTCTCAACTATTATCTCACCGATACAAACCGAGAAAACGGATGTTTAAAGGTTATTCCGGGCACCCACCGTAAGCGGATCGACTTGCACGACATATTAGTGCCAGCGCATGAACAAGGCGCACGGTTCATTGATGACGATCACCCTATCATGTTCAGCGATCATCCGGATCAGGTAGATGTCTGTGCGAAAGCCGGTTCGTTGGTAATAGCAGATGCGCGTATCTTGCACTCCGCACACAGAAACTTTACCGATGTTCGACGAACCCTAATTCTTGCATGGCATAGTCGTCCGAATACTGTACCAGACTACTGGGATCGCGAAATCCCGGAAGTCGTTGCGAATCGGGACGAGAATGGAAACTACCCGATGTCTCGTATTCCTACTCATTTTTTACAGGGATAACATAGAGGGCAATATGATTCCGATTGATCTCAGCAATAAAGTGGCAGTAATTACGGGGGGTTCAGGCGCGTTGGGTCGCGTGATGGCAAGGACACTGGCGGAAGCGGGTGCGAATATCGCAATCTGCTACTACCGAGATCAAGAAACGGCGCACCTCCTGAAGGACGAAATTACGGCTAAGGGCACCCAAGCAACCATTGTACAGGCAGATGTCACAAATCAAGACGCAATAAATGCCATGCGTGACGCTGTCGTTGACACACTCGGTACAGCGGATATTATTGTGAACAACGCCGTGATTCAGTACAATTGGACATCCGTTTTGGAACAGTCCCCCCAAGACTACGAGAGCCAGTTCCAATCTTGCGTCCTGCATAACGTGTATATGGCGCAAGCCTTCGTTCCTGCGATGATTGAAGCCGGATGGGGACGCGTCATCAGCATTAACACAGAATGTTCCATGCAAAACTTTGCAGGGCAGAGTGCGTATACATCCGGCAAGCGCGGGATGGACGGTGTCTTACGAGTGCTTGCTAAAGAGGTCGGCGCGCATGGCATCACCGTCAATCAAGTTGCCCCAGGATGGACGATCAGCGAAAAAAGCGTGGCGAGTGAATCAGACGAGCATTATTGGAGCAAAGTGCCGATGCAACGTCGTGGGACTGCCCAAGAAATTGCCAACGCTGTGCTTTTCCTCGCGTCAGACCTTGCGAGTTATATCACCGGTGCTTACATTCCAGTATGTGGTGGGAACGTAATGCCCACGATCTAAAACGAATTGGGGGGACTATGGAACGGCATAAACTTTGCTATGAAATGATGAACAAATTTGATCCATCCGGAGAGACTGGGTATAACTGGGAAGTGGATGTGCATGCTACCCCAGAAGAGTTGCAAACGTTCGCTGAGACCGGTTATCTCATTCGAGAAGGACTCTTTCAGGGTGAAGCCCTTCAAAAGTTGAGAGATGCCTTAGATCGCTTAGAAGAACGCGAATCGGAAAAACGCGACAGTGCCATCGCTGGCAAGAAAGGTTGGGGTTTCATTCCGCGGCACCTGATGGACAAGGATGAAGTATTCTTAGACCTCTTGAAATTTCAACCGACACTGTCGATTGCACAAGCAATGATGGGGCCGCTCGTCCGTCTGCGTGGTTTAAGCGCACGCATCACCTATCCCGGTGATGGTCGGGAACACCAAACGCCGTGGCACCAACACATGCGGGTGATTTCAAACCCGATTCCGCCGTGGTTTTCACGTCCACATTGCATCGATTGTCTCATCTATCTTGACGATTTGAACGAAGATACAGGCGCAGTCGCCATTGTTCCTGGGTCTCACGACTGGTTAGACAAAGCATCACCGACTGTACACGAACCTGTAGAAGGTGAAGTCCACCTACAGGTGAAAGCCGGTGGAGGTGTCCTGATCCACGGTAATCTCTGGCACCGAGGCTTACCAACGCTAAACGCCAAACGGCGCATGTTAATTCTAAGTTATACACCGACTTGGTTGCGAAAATCGCCACACGGCGGGGCACAACCCGAAGACGGATTAACCCACGATTTTCTCAAAGATGCAGACTTTGAAGCGCGGATGCTACTCGGCATTGGTGGATATTCCTAAAGGAACTGTAAGAGAAAGTTTTGAATGAGATCTGGTAAAATCACATAACGTAGCGAGAAAAACATGGAACCCATCATTAGAAAAGCGATACCAGATGACGCGAAAGCGGTCGCGGCGGTGATTAACTCTGTTATCTTGGAAGGGAAATATACTGCGTTAACCAACCCCTTCACAGTAGAAGAAGAACGCATATTTATTGAAGGGTTATGCAATCGAAGTGCGCTGTTTGTCGCCGAGGTAGACGAGGAGATCGTTGGTATTCAGATCGTTGAACCAGATGCTTTAGCGCAATATACCGATTCAATGCAACATGTAGCAACAATCGGGACATGGGTACAATCTAACTTCCGAGGACGCAAGATTGGACAACTGCTTGCAGAGGCCTCTTTTGAATTTGCCCATGCGAAAAACTTCAGAAAGATCGCTATTCAGGTAATCGCAGACAACATCCGTGCCCTCCGGTTTTATGGCAACCTCGGTTTTGAAAAAATCGGCACTGCCAAAAAACATGTGAAACTTGAAGGCAAATTCTGCGATGTGTACTATCTGGAAAAATTCTTGACAAAAGACAAAAGATAATTGTTGCTTTTTTATTACATTTTTTATAAGATAGTAATCACAACTTGCGCACTGCCTTCCAACACTAACTTTTTAGTTAAATTCATGAGATACTCCCTTTTAGCGTTTGGGTCTGTGGTAGGATAGAACGCTACAAAGGAGTTCCCATGGATTTGCAAGCAACTTCCAAGTGCTTATACCTTATTAAAAGGCGACTTGGATTATTGGAACTGTAATTCGGTGATTCCGAAGGAGGTGTTCCTATGCTGCTTCCATTTATTTAGTCAAATCTATTCGGAAAAAGTTTGATTCTTTGCTAAAACTTTTGCCGAGATGTCAACAAAATGTCTAAAATTGCGATAAAGAAGTCCGTATAGATTTGCAAGCAACTTCCAAGCATTTACTCCTGTTTAAGTGGCAATTTGGGTTATAGACTGCAATCACGTTTTGCCCACTACATTCCAACCCCAACTTCTTATGTTTTGAGATACTAACCGCTCTGAAAACACGTGTTGATGCGTGTGTTACATATACTGGAGGCTCACAATGAAAACTGATTTTATTTTCAAGTTTTTTGTGTTAACGCTGACGCTTATAGGCGCAGTAGTAGCAAGCCATGCGCAGGGCATCAGTACTGATGAACTTATCATCTATTACAGCTTCAACAAAGACACGCTGAAAGGTGATGATATTTTAGACCAGTCTGGCAACGAAAACGACGGTTTTCTACACGGTAATAATTTAGAAATTGTAGACGGCAAAGTCGAAGAATGTATGGAGTTCCCCGGCAGTGCCGCTGAGTACATCTCGGTGCGGGAACACATGTATGAAGATCCAATTGAGGAAATCACGCTTGCCGCTTGGACAAAAACAGGGGTAAGAGGCATGATCGCTTCTTGGGACAGAAGCGAATTCTTCCGTTTTGCCGTCGGGGATGATGTCGGCGGAAATGTTGCTACAACTTTTGTCGCATTTGACACCTGTTGTGCTATACACGACTGGTTTGGCAAAACAGATGTCGCTGATGACGAATGGCATCATCTCGTCGCAACCTTTGATGGCAAAGAGAAACGCATCTACGTTGATGGCGAACTCGATGAAAAAATTGCCGCGCCATCAAAAGTCATCGGGGCAGGGCTGCCACGATTCGGATTTATTGGTATCGGGTCAGAAGCTGCGGCGTTTAATGCAGCAGTTGGACCTACCTGGGCATTCAACGGGCTTATGGACGAGTTCATGCTGTTCCATCGCGCACTCTCCGAAAAGGAAGTAGAGAGCCTCGCGAAGGGACAAAGCAACCCATTTGCTGTTGAACCGACTGGCAAACTCACCACGACCTGGGCAAATATTAAGGATACACAGTAAAAGCACTTGAATAGATGGTGTTAATGGGTCCTCTATCTTGTTATTTACAACCCTTAATTATTCGCGATTGATTTTATTTTCAATCTTTTGGAAAATTAAGTCATCTGGCAGGGTAAAAAATATGCCTTTGACGTATGTGCTTACAAAGCATATTTACAATAAAAGGCTATAAAAGGAGATTCCCAATGAAAACTACCTTTATGTGCAGATTTTTGGCACTATGTCTGATGCTAATAGGATCGATTCTGACGGTCCAAGCGCAAGTAGTTAGTGAAGATGATCTCGTTATCTACTACAGTTTCAATCAAGACACACTCCAAGACGAGGATATCGTTGATGTGTCTGGCAACGGAAATGATGGGTTCCTACACGGTAGTGATTTAAATATCGTAGCTGGCAAAGTCGGAGATTGTATGGAGTTTCCGGGTGACGCTGCCCAATACATTTCTGTTCGGCAGCACCAATATGTCGATCCATTTCCGGCATTGACCCTCGCTTCATGGGTAAAAACGGACGTAAGAGGGATGATCTCCTCTTGGGACCGGAGCGAATTCTTCCGTTTTGCTGTCGGGGATGACGTGGGAGGCAACAACGGCACAACTTTTGTTGCATTTGACCACTGCTGTCCGATACATGATTGGTTCGGTGCCACAGATGTCGCAGACGATCAATGGCATCATCTCGTCGCTGTATTTGATGGTAAAGAGAAACGCATCTATGTCGATGGCGAGTTGGACGCGAGTGTAGAATCCCCAACGGAAGTCATCGGGGCAGGACTGGCACGTTACGGATTTATTGGTATCGGATCAGAAGCCGCTGATTTCAATGCGAATGTCGGACCTACCTGGGCGTTTAACGGACTGATAGACGAGTATCTGATGTTCCATCGTGCGCTCTCAGAGGAAGAAATTGGACACCTTGCCAGTGGTCCCTCAGACCCGTTCGCTGATCTCACTGCTGTTGACCCAAATGGCAAACTAAGTACAACTTGGGCGGACATTAAGGCATCCAAGTAAATAGGAAATCTACGGGTGGTGCCACAGTGCCCACCCGTATCCCTTTCATCGAAACCCTAATCATCCGTAGGTGTAATCGCCTCTTGAATCCCGGGCCATTCTCTCCAAATATCGGTGTAACTATCATAGCCGTTTTGCTCAATATCAACGTGCCGCAATCTGAAAATAGCAGCGTAACGGATATCAGCTCCAGCGTTCGGTGCCGCAGAATGAACAATCTGATGATGTGTCAGAACAACATCCCCGGCTTTACCGACGATCTGCTTAGGGCCTTCAGGCAACTCAGTGCGCGGCATGCCGTTTGCCAATATCTCATGTCCTTCCTTCTCGAAATAATCCGCGAAGAAACTGTGTGATTTCGGCCAGACGGTGAAGTTTCCGTTGTATGGCTCCGGCACATCCGCAAGATAGACCACAGCAAGCGCAGTAAAACCACGCCGATAGACACCTTTTTCCATACCGTTCGTGCCGCTGCCTAACCCGTCAAGATGTCCGCGCGGTTCGTTCGGATCCGTACGCAATGGACCGGGAAACCGGAGCGCAACCTGAGCAGATCCAGGAATCTGAACATTCCCTTCACCGATCAACGACTCGGCAATTTGGCGAACAGGGGTCTTACCGAAAAGATCCACCAGCTCGGGAGCTTGGCGAATCTCGTTGCAATAAGATTGTGCCCGAAACCGCTCTAAGTCTCCTTGGTGCATGCCGACCGCGCCGATAGAGTGGTTAATCGCCTTTCGTGCGGCATCTACCATCAGTCTTGGAACAACACCAGGAACAGAAATATAACCATTTTCATAAAAATCTAACTTCTGCTTACGCGTGAGCATATTTTTCTTGTCTCCCTACTTTTTGCTGGATGGCATTTCCATCACATAAGTTTCCTGCAATCCTATAGGAACATAAACATATATGGAAACTTGCCCCGAAAGAATTTCTGATTTAGACTCTCATTAACGCAAAAAGTTTAACAGGATTTATGGGTTATGGAGACCCATTACAACTTCCAAAAGAAAAAAATCTGACTAATGGGTGAGGGTATAAACAACGGCGTTGATACCCATTTTCAGTGCCATATTAGAATACTCACGCGGGTAGTAATCCTCAGCGGCGTGTTCCCAAGCATCGCCAAGATCGGAATTAAAGTTGATCATCATCATCAACCGCCCATAATCATCATACACCCCGCGGCAGTATGCCGGGTATCCGTCGTGTCGTTCGTAGGTTCGATCATTAAAGAGTGAACGGAGTCCTGGAATTTGGATCAACTTGTCAATTTTAAAAAAGCAGCGGAAAATCGGATGTGAGATCGGAATGTCTATCGGTTCACGCTCCGGGAAAATCTTCTTGAACTCGGTATAAAACCATTTCCATTCACGTTCTCCGTGAAAATCATCAATAAAGATAAACCCACCTCGCAAAAGATATTCCCTTAGATTCTCCGCCTCTTGCTTGCTCAGTCTGAGGCTACCGACTTCAAGCATATAAGCGAAAGGATATTCAAATAACTCCCGTGCGCCAACTTCAATAATCTTTTCGCGGGGCGCGACCGAAATGTTTGTCTGTTTACTAAGCTGCCAAATAAAATTCCGATCCGAGGCTGGCCAATCTACACGCCAACTACTAAGTCGTGTGAATTGACCGCTATATTTCAAACGGACGAAGGTAAATAGGTCGCTGTCATCCTCTGAATTCAAGGTGGTAGCCGGCACATATATCATAACAGAGATGACTAATATCTGGAGAATTCGCATATTATCCTGCTTTGAAAAACATCGGTATCTGAGAACACGCATACATGAAGACGTTTACTTAGATTAAAAACTGCGATACCAAGCAGTCGTAATTTGAACACCAAGACCAGATTCAAGGGCTTTTGCAATATTAACCCGAAAATGAGAATCATCGCGTCCAGAATGTAAACCCGGAACGTTAACTATAACAGCAGAGTCGTCTTCACCAAACTGTAAACCGATGCCTACACTTGCCTTCGGATTAAAAGTATACGCACCGTCAGATACATTCCAGACTTGCCCCTCGTCAAGGAAAGCAATAAGAAACGCATTTTTGAATATTCGCCAACTGAATAGATCGGATAGACTGTGGTGATATTCGATATTAAAAAGAAATCCCCTGTCCCCTGCAAACGCATAAGGTGAAGATGTATGTCCACTCTCATAGGTTATTATACCATCAGCCCCGGTTTCCTGTCTATACCAAGGATACCCCCTGAGTCCTCCCATGCCGCCAACCACGAATTGGCGTTGAATTGGCAGTGGCGCATCAGAATAACCAAGCAAAAGCCGGGTACGAATTCGGTTATTCTCCAACGGAAAAGCATACCGAAGGTGCAGTTGTAAACGTGTGAAATCAAAATCAGAACCCACACTTGTATTACTATGCTCAGCGAGAAAAGTATTGTGCCAGCCGAGAGATTTCGTTCTATTATGAAAATCGTATTGAAAACTAAGACTCCGCATCTGACCGGCGGTTATCGACGGATTTTCTCTCAGACTGAGTTTCGATCCCCAATTGGTAATAAACCAATCGGTGCTTTTCTGTAGGCTTGTGTGTGATTCAGCGTGCATGGACAACCTAAACCAATGCGTCGGCATAATAGGGGACCAATACAATCCGATCTCAGCACCTTGTCGCAAATAGTAATTTTGAAGGTCTGGCGTGCCAATAATGCGTTGGAAAATTCCTATTCCGCTGTTGTAGCCCGGAAAAAGTTCAGGTGCAACGGCATCTGTCAATCGATGGAGTTGACCGGTGAGCCTTAAATTCCAAGTATAGGGTTTGCCCCAATTCGCTATTCCTCCCAGATTGTAATGGATATGTGGATTGCCGAATGCGTAACTGACTTTTCCAAACAGCCTTGAGATTTGGTTGCCGTGCGAATTTCTAATATTCCACATCCAGAGCGGCCCCACCTCTTTGCGTTTTCCGACTTCAAAGCCGGTGCCGATCTCCCATCCTGTCGCGCGGTTAAAACCGAGGCGTAGCGGCGGACTCAGACCGAGATAGGCATCCGTAGAAAGCGGTTTTTCTTCTACAGAGATCGTGGCGATGTACCTTGCATCCGCCTCATCAATCTGTAGGTTTACCGTCTCAAAATAAGGCATTACTTTAAAGAGCGTCCTGAGTGCTTTGTCAATGTCAGGCGAGGCGTTATCAAGGGTCTGCCGAATCCGTGCCGCTGGCACCTTCTGATTTCCACGGATACGGATCTCGTGGATTGGGGCATCTTTCGCCCAAAACCGTGTCGCTGCAGGTGGCGTATCAACCGCATCTTCTTGCGAAATGATCCTATCATCTATTGATATTTGGACTTGATTCCCATTATCACCTGAAATCTTCATAGATTTCAGGACCGATATTTTTTCTGTAGATGTAACACTAATGATTGCAATGCGTTTCTCGCCATTTTCTGTAATACGCAGAGATACCTTTCTGGAATCATCAAGCACACCCGCGAGAACCGGCAAAACTTCTCTGAGTTCACCAGAACCGTTTTTTAGAATCTTCAGGATACTTTCCCTTTCGGCTACTATTGTTTCTTGAATCGACTTTGGATCAGTGCCTTCAGGGGACATGAGCTTGCTCTGAATCTGTACCTCATGAATCTGTTCGCCATCAGCGTACCAATCCCAAAGCGGCGGCGGCTCTGGTGTTTCATGTGACGGAGGTTCTGCTATCTCACGCCTTTCTGTAATCGGCGGGTCTGGATCTGGTTTGACGGGTTCAGACGGAGGCGGTGGTGGCGGTGCAAGCTCTAAATCACGCTGCTTCAGCGACATTAACCTCGGAATTTCGATACCGAGTTGATTCAAATTCAGTAACAACTCACCGAGCTGCTGCCGCGGAATCTTACCGACAATGTTTATCAGGAAAATACCGTCCTTGTCTTTGACAATGACGAAGATGCCTTTAACAGTGTCATTCTGGAGGAGGATATAGAGATGAAGATTAATTTTTTCAGCATCAGTTTGTGAGTACCGTCCTAACGCTTGCCAACCACGCCCTTTTAGCACTTCGCTGTAATACTGAATCATCTTCTTAAAATTGCCGGATCGGTTTCGGTAGTTCTTGAGATATAAGTTATCCACGCTTTTAAACAGTGGCGCAACATCGGCGGTCGGGTCTTCCATAACGAGCGCGATCACATCTCGACTCAAATCAAATTGGAACTGAGACGATGGCACGCCCGGGCAATCAAAAGGGACAATCCCGTTGTCGGATTGCGAATTGACTGAATAACATATCAGAAATAAGAACAGCACAAACGTACCCGCAATAGTATATTTCATCGACATCTCCGCTACTATTCTTGGACCCTTTTCAGGCGTTGCTGCAGCTTTTTTAAGGCATCTGGGATCTCTGGTTTGCCGGGATAGTAGATAACATTGGACGGCACAATTTGTCTGGAGCCGTTTGGGGGTTGATAAAACCATTGTAGCGCAATCGCCTGTCGAGGACCTTGAAAATAGTGAATCTCAACAGCGTGTATGCCCGTTCCAAGCCTTATACGCCCCTGCCTACTCATTGCTGGATGGATCCCATCATTATCCACAACGAGAGACCCATCAATATATAATTGCGAACCGTCATCTGAATAGAGTTCAAAGACATACACACCCGGCATGTTAATCTCTAATTCAGCACGGAAGCGAATCGCGAAATTCTCAATGACAGATTGCATTTTCGGTGTCGGGAATCCTTGCGTATAGTTTCGTACGGGGACATCTAAGTTCGCCGTGACAAAAGTATAGATAGGCACCAAACTGTCAAAATCAGGCATTCGGGGGATAGCACCCCCTGGTACATAAACCTCTCCAACTAATCCGTGTCCGGGTCTCACCTCTGTACCAAAAATACCGAGGCCTGTATCTATACGAATCGGGATATCCAGTCCAGCTTCCGATACACCCATTCCACTGGCTAACCCCATGCCAAAGCCGCTCCCCTGACGATCAGGTCCACCGAAACCGACACCAACGCCGCCCGTGCCTCTTCCATTCTGCCCTTCAATGACAACGGGGCCTCCGAGCGTCTTCCCTTCACCGAAACTGGTGTTGGAAACGGTACTCGGACGATCCGTTTTGGGTATATCGGCGTGTGTAACGACATCAGGCACAACATCGGTGTAAATAGGGGCTTTAGGTGCACTGACCCGCGGCGTATAAGTCGGTGAAGCAGGAGAATTGGATGCTGCATCGGCATTTGCCGATCGCGCCATCAGCCGCAGGCGCGGCGGCAGAACCTGTCGTTTCACACGCTTTTCCGGATCCACTGTTAGGATCTCCGCAAATATGCTTTCTTTCTCCGTATCGTAATGATTGATCAGAAACGGGGAGAGTCCTAACATCAATCCTATGTGGAGAACAAACGATAGCAATAAGGCACGATTTGTGTGTTTTCGCATCGCATTATACCCTCCTGCATTTGAAACGGTGCGGTTAGAATAGGATTATTTTTTCCTTAGAAACTATAAAACCACGCTGTGTTGAACCGAATCCCTTGATCGGCTTCAAAGGCTTTTGAAACGTTAAACCGCAAGATCAAGTCTGTCTCACCAAACTGCAAACCGATACCGGCATTGCTCTTGGGATCAAAAATATCCTTTTCCTCAGACACCTTCCATGCCTGTCCTGCATCAAGAAAAAACACAAAAAAAAGATCCAAATCAGAAAAATCGAATGGGTTATTCCAAGCCATTAACGCCGGTAAATGGAAGAGAAACTCAATATTGAAAAGGAATCCCCGGTCACCCGCAAATGCGTAAAGTGGATAGCCGTTCAGTAACCCGGGTCCACCGATAGCAAATTGGCGTTGAATTGGCAGCGGGGCGGTTGAAAAACTCCCGACCGCCCGTGTGCGTATCCGATGGCTACCCAACGGATGCGCATAACGTAGGTGGAGTTGATACCGTGTAAAATCATAATCAGATCCGATAACACTATTGCTATGCTCAGCGAAAAAGGTATTGTGCCAACCGAGAAAATCGTGCCGGGTACTATAATCGTATTTGAACATTGCACTCCGCATTCGACCCGGCGTTACCACTGGATTTTCACGCACCTCTGTTTTTGACCGCCAGTTGAAGAAGTGCCAATCCGTGCTTTTTTGTAAACTGTCGTGTGCCTCCGCAAGTAGACTCAGTTTGAACGAATGCCTTTGCTTAATGGGTCTCCACTGCAAGGCGACCTCAAGCCCTTCCCTCAAGTAATAATCCTGATGATCCGGCACGCCCAAAACTCGGAGAATAATCATTCCCGTATCATCATAAAACGGAAAAAGTTCCGGGGCGATGACGCTTGTCGTGCGATGGAGCTGCGTCGTTACCCCAAGATGCCATGCATCTGATTCACCCCAAGCAGCTTTGCCGCCAACCCGGTAGTAGAACTGCTTATTCCCAAATCCGTAACCGACCCGTCCGAAAAATTTTGAGAGATTGTCTCCACGAAATGCACGCGGAGTGCTGATGTTGTAAGATGTGCCGGAAGACTTCTCTTTCCGAAAACCGGAATCCATCTGTGCACCTAACTCCCATCCGGTAACGCGATTGAACCCAACCCACGGGGCACTATCGAAATAAAAACGTAACGGCAGCGGCGTTTCCACTATAGTCACGATTGCTGTGCGTTGCGCACCTTCTCCCTCAATCCTGAGACGTGCCGTTTCTAAGCCCGATATCTCGCTCGGCAGTGCTCCGATCGCCTTTTCGATGTCTTCCGGACCTTTTTCAAGTGCCTTTCTGACATCCTTCAGATGTGTGTCTCGATGCCCTTGAATCCGTATTTCATGGATTGGCTCCCCTTCTGAGGTCCGAAACTGTTTCGCCAACATAAAAGGATCATTTTTACGGTCGGGTATATTCCCAACGCTAATTGTCGCGAGACGTTCCGATGTGTGGACAATAAGTTTCTGCTTATGTTCAGGGGAGTTTGGGAATGAAAGACTATTCAGCAACGCCTCAATATCAGCGGGTCCCTTTTGAAGTGCCTCACCAATTTGCGCGATCGTACCTTTGCTGTCAGAACGAATATGGATCTGTTCAATCGGATGTCCATAATAACTCCACTGTCCATGCAGGGTTTCATTGTGACTCCTTGAGAACGAAAAACCGAACTTTGACGCGTCTCTCTTCGTTGAAAACTTCACGCTAAAAAAATCCGGCTGCTTGCCAGTCGTGCGTAATAGTGTTGGTACCGGCATCGGTTTTGGGGGTTCTTCAAATCTCTGAAACGTTTGCGGATCAAGCGACTTTAGCGCAGGTATCTCTATCCCGAGTTGCCCCAGATTTGCTAAGAGTTGTCCTGTCTGTTGCGGTGGAATATCACCTACAATGTTTAGCAGATGGACATCACTGTCGCTTTGGACAACCGCAAAGATACCTGAAATTGATTTATTTGACTGCGAACTTTGTACACTGGATGCCTCCAGAATATAGAGAAACACGCCGTTATCTTCTTGTAGGTTTTGCCAGTTTTCTGCTTTCACGGTTTCACCATAATACTGAGCGAACCTATCAAATATACCTGCTTCAGCGTGATATGTGCGAAAATAAACATCCGACACTGTGTTGAAAGGTGCTGTCGTGCCAGCGAGTGCGATCAGCTCACGCGTAAAATGGAATTGAAATTTGGTCTGTGGTGCATCAGGACAATCAAAAGCGATTGTGCCATCAGTCGTTCTGGCGTGTGCGTGTGTTAGTCCAGATGCAGTTAGCAATAGGCATACAATAAAAATACGTGTTTTCATAACCTTTTCTAATCCTAAACACAATAGGGGACAGTTGTGCCATTTTAACAAGTTAAAGTCTTATTGTCAAACGCAATCTCTGATTCTCAGATACCTTGTGGGTATACCTCAAGCACACAAGTGTGTAAATGATAACGAATTTAGGTGAATCATGTTGACATTAAACGCGCGAGGCATAGCGGGAAAATTGACAATGTAGTTAGGTATTATACATACATTGGCGAGGTTTTACGCCTCGCCAATGTTGGGTTCGTTCAGCAAATGTCTCACAGTTCACATAACAAACGGATCACAATACTGTAGCCTTAGACGCCTTCCGCATAGTTACCAAGACTCGACTTTGCGTCATCTCGGGTACCATACGCTTCAGCGAGGTCGGGATCAAGGTGAATCGCTGTCCCACTGTCTTCAATCGCGCCTATATTGTCGCTTATCGCCAACTTAGCAGTGGCTCTCTTACTATAGACGTAGGCAGCAAAGTCTGTATTCTCTAAAGCAAGACGAATCGTATCGTCATAATCTTTAATCGCATCTATATTGTCCCCTAATTTAGATTTCGCTGCAGCACGATGGACATAAGCACTCGCGAGAATAGCATTTGTCGGTTTCAGACGGATAACCTCGCTATAATCTCTAATAGCACCTATAGCGTCCCCGATATTGAACCTCGCGAGTCCGCGATTGAGGTATGCAACGGTAAGCATAACAGAACTTTTCGGTTGTAGGCGAATCGCCGCATTATAATCTTCAATGGCACCGATATTGTCACCGTTATCCAATTTCGCGTTGGCTCTTTTAACGTAGGCAAAGGTAAGGACCGTTTTGCTCGGCTTTAGCCGAATTGCCGTATCATAGTCTTTAATAGCCATTTTGTAGTCTCCTAACACATTTTTCATAAGGTTTATTTTCAACGACAATTTTTCTCGCTGTTGCTCATAACAGGTTCTGTTAATATAGACGCATCTCACAGACAAAAAGGGTGCATAATTTGAAAAAAAAATGTAAAATTCTGAGATTTAACTACCAATGCCTCGTTTAAGAGGTGTAATAAACCTTGATTGTGAAGGAAAAATGTTGTACAGCCATCGTTTTTTAGAGGTTAAAAAAAGGCGCGCTTGGAACACGCCTTTTGAAGATCCTATTCGGTCAACGCCGCAATTATTCATCAAGCGTGAAACGGAGTACACCACGACCGAGTGTTCCAACGTAAAGCGTGTTATCATCAACGGTAAAGGCGGTGATCGTGCTTGGAACTTCTGGCGTAATCTGTTTCCATGTGCTCGAATTCTCCTTCAATTCATACACTTGTTGTTCCGTTGCACCATATAGTGTTGCGCCGTCTACCGCAAATTTCTCTATGACGAGTGGCGTGCCTTCCGCATCGGTTATCTTATGCCAACGCGTCCCATCACTCGAATATGCGACCCCTTTATCTGTTGCTACATAAACAGTTGATCCAGCGAAGACTATTGTGTTGTAAGCAGAAACAGAAAACGGAAGATCGGCAGTGACATCATTCCAGGTATCCCCTTCATCAAACGATTGCATGAGGTGTCCATCCCATTTGCCAACGTAAAGGGTTTTACCGGACACTGCAAGTTTGACACCGAGAGAATGAATAAGATCAGTCGCCTCAGCGTACTCAGCAGAATAGAGGTTAGAAAGATTAGGGGGTTCGGCTTCATCTTTCAACCCCGTGTCATACCATTCAGTCATACCGGATTTCCATCTGAAAAGCCGCTGCTCGTATTCGACATAGTAGGTATCATCACTAACGGCAAAGCCACCATAAAACGACATCATACCAGATGATGCTGGTTCTTGGAGTGCCTTATTGAGTGCTTCATTTTTTAGCTGCTCAAGATCAACATGATCCTTGAGTGCCTCATTGAATGCCTCATTTAACTGGTCAGGACCGATAATACCCTTATCCTTGAGTATCTCATTGAACTGTTCAGGATTAAGAGTTTCAAGCTCTTGTTTACTCTTACCTGTAATCGCTTCCATCGCGGTCATGACTACTTCTGGTGGTATGTCTATCGTTGCCTGGACCGTATTACCGCGACCGACATGCCCAAAAGCAGGCATGTCACGGATAAACTTTACGCGACTGTCCTCAATAGAGAGGCGACATAGGGGTGAAGGTGAATTCATTTGATTTCCCCTCTTCGCATAGAGAACACCGTCATAAGCCTTAATAATAGCACCGGCATCAATATCGCTGGGAAGCGGTGTCCACGACTCACCACCGTCTACTGAGGTGACAAACCCATTCATTGAATTTGCGTAGAGCCTACCGTTAATAGCTATCAATGTGGTAACGGTAGTATCCACGAGTCCAGTGTTAAACTGATGCCACGATTTACCGCCGTCGGTTGTCCGCTGAACTCCGGGCGGGACACCTCTATAGAAGGTGTTCTTATCTAACATCAGCACAGGTGGGGCGATCCCGTAATCCCCGAGCTTTAAATCTAAGGAATTCCACGTCTCTCCGGTATTTATGGAGTAGAAAAGTTCTCCGTTCGCATCTACCAGCATCACCCTTTCTGCTGCTGCGACTATCTTGATTTTCGAGAACATCTCCATCAAAGAGGAACCATCTTCGCCTACCATATCTGCTCCAGTAAACTGAAACTTATTGGGCAACCTATTCTTCCTGTTTCTCCCTTTCTCATTCTCCAATCTTTCCCAGGGATCTATAGAATACCAAGAATTGCCTGAATCTGTTGAACGGTAAAGCGACCAAAAGGCATTATCGGTCATTCCTGATTTAGAGTGCATCTCCAATCTATTTGTAAACGCTTCCGCAGCTGCAACATAAAGCCGGTGCTCTGCAACTATCAAGGCATAGATAGTTGGTTTTTCTTCGCTTGTCCCTTCTGGACGAATAGACACCCTTTCCCACGTCCGAGCGCTCAGACGATAGAGTCCGTTATCCGTGCCAGCAAATACAGTGTTTTCAACGGCAGCGAGTGCGTGAATCCTCTTGGCATCCAATCCATCTTTCAGAGATATCCACGATGCGCCGCTATCTTGGGAATGATAAACTCCCTCAGTAAGCCCGAGGTAAAACCCTGCGTCGGTTATCGCCAAGCCTGCCGGCACGCCTTTTGGATGGGTCCCCAGCGAATTCCATGTGCTACCACTATCTGTAGAAGCCAATATTTCTGTATCAGTAGCGACGTAGAGGGTATCGTTGCGCTCTACCATTTGTCCACCGCTTATCAACCAATCTTGCACGCTACGTGAGGTTTCGGTTTCGACATTGACAAGTCTCCACTTACGCTGATCGTCCGATAATTTGTAAAGACTGGTGGGTGTTCCCGCGTAAATGTCACCACCTGTTGTAGCGAAAAGTGTGTTGACTGCGGCTCCCTCAGGTCCTTTGGTCTGTATCCACTGCGGTTTAGGCGTTGAAACTTCGGTTTCCTCAACCAGTGCTGCAGCGAAGCGTTGTGCGTCCGGTTTCTGACCGGCACCGGGGTTATTACCAGACGTAATTGAACTTCCTACCTGATTCCGAACATCGGGTTTCGCCGGAGAATCGTAAACAAAAACTGCCTCAATGAGATCAACCGTCGGTTCCGAAGCGGCGTTCAGATTGTACGGTCGCTGGAAACGAGACAAGTATTGTGTCCCGACACCTATGAGTAGAAAAATTAAAACAGCAGACGCTGCGGAGAGTGCCCATGGCAATACAGGTTTATTCCCCTCAGGTGCAGTGGGAACGATACGCGAGACTTCTCGCATGATGGTCTCTGTTAAGTTCGCAGGCAGTTGAAAACTGCCGAGGTTTTGTCGGATCATGTCTTCCTCCTTCTTCAAACGGTTACGCGCGCGACTGAGGCGGCTTTTGACGGTATTCGGGGAGACACCGAGGAACTCGCTGATGGTTTTGATTGTCATCTCGCCGATGTAATGGAGCGTCATCACTGTGCGTTCACTCTCTGGCAGTTTTTGGAGCAGTTTCTTGACGACTTCACGACGTGCCTCATCCGCTTCCGCCGTCTGCTTTCCGGTTATGTATCGAGAATATGACACCTGACTCACCTCGCTTGCATCGGTAACTTCCAAGGATTGTTCCGGTGGCGGATTCTTTCGGAGCCAGTCGAGACACAAATTTGAGGCGATAACATAGAGCCACCCGGCAAACAGGTTATGATTTTTCAAGGTTCCGAGTTTTTGATACGCATTGAGAAACGCGTCCTGCGTGATTTCTTGTGCGATGTGAAAGTCACCGATTTTACGCCACACAAGTGCGTGAACGCCTTTCTGATATTTATTAACCAACGGACTGAACGCGTCCGGGTCCCCTTGTAGAATTTGCTGGATGAGTTTAACGTCGGTCTGTTCCATTGCAAGTCTCCTTCAGAATTAGCACATCCGTTGATTGAAGTGACGTAACTTAATTGAGGGTGTTTCATAAATCGGTAATTTTTATCGAAAGACGGTTTTGATGTGGGTAACATTTCGGGTTGGCAATCCGCATCGGACATTCATTAGCATTGCGAGTTGCAACAATAGGATGCCAATGCCCAAAAAGGTGGAAACATACGCCACACCTCGCAGTGGTAAAGGTTTATGCGCTCCTGTGATTGACAAAAGTTTGCTGAGCAAATCAAAAACGGGTTCAATGGCAGTTTTTCGTGTTGCCTGCCATGTTTCGACTTGTGTCGCGGTGAACTCGCCTGCGGTGAGCGTCGAGACATAAATCTGACTCGTCACAAGTTCACCGAGTACGTTTTTTATCATTTTTTAGTAGTCAAGTTATTTCGAAGAGATGTTCCAGTCAAAACCGCCTTCGGCTTTACCCTCAGTCTCAATACTGCAACTGGATGGAGACCACTCTACATCAATAGGCCCTTTGATAACAAAATCTTTAGTTTCATCAGCCCGGATATCTTTAAAGGTCTGCGATCCGACAAATACGGATTGGCCTTCTTCAGCACCTTCAGCGAATGCGGTTACTTCTAAAAAATCTAAATCTATATTTGTTGTAACGTTGCCTTTGACTATCATTATTACCTCGCTACTATCCTCTGTAAAATTTAACTCGAAGTCGCACGATGTGACTGCCGCGGTAATCTCTTGGTCTGTTATTTCCGCACAGCCGATAAGGGACACCAAGACGATTATGGTTGACGCAAGGATGAAATTGAGTGGTGGATATCGCATGTTTAGATTCCCTTTCTGATTATGGTACTAAAGTTTGGACAATTTTATGAATTATAGTAGATTCCGTAATTACTTAATTTCAAAAGGTTGCATTATTTGTAAAAAAAATAAAAAATTGATCTCCAGTTAGGCTAACATCCGTCAGTCTTATCTTATCCTCTCGCTGTTCAAGTGTCTGCGTCCTTAATTTTTCAGGCGTTTAGCCGAAAGCAAGGTAACCAATCCCAAAGAACAACAAAAAGACAAGAATCAGATTAATCATGAAAAATCGCACGGTTTTCTCCTTCCAAGTGCCTTCCAAACTATAGTAAATTGTAAAAATAAAGAGACACTTTCTCCCCCGGTAGGTGCGGTTTCCTAACCGCACCGGTTTTGGGATGTCTTATTAATTCTAAAGTTCACTATAAAAGTGCCGTTCAGTGTGTGAGTGAGAACTCACCTGAAATTTAACATCCATTGATTGTAGTGACGTAACTTAGATTTCAAAAGGTTGCATTATTTTCAAAAAACACTGAGATGAGACAATCAACAAAATATTTTCACACCGGAAAGAACAACAACATTGCAATTTTCTTTTCGACATCTTAAAATATATGCTATACTTTGTATACAAACTTTTGGGGCAGTCTGCAGGTTTCGTGAAGATTTAAAAATTAGTTCGGTAATTTCTTGGCGAAGTCCGGTGCGGTTAGAAACCGTGAAGAAACACCCTATCAAAAACCCTACCGGGCCTGGGGAAAATTCTGCTTACAAAATTTGAAACCACGACATGCTCAACTGGGAGGCATAGCATGGAACACCATATAACAGATGAACAGTGGGAACATTTCACGGAAAACGGCTACGTCCGCATCGGACAAGTTGCGACGGATGCCGAATTCGCACAACTGCAGCAGCGGATGGATGACATCATGCTCGGCACAGCACCCTTGGATTACGACCAAATTATGATGCAATTGGACCGGGAACCCGGCAAAAACGTACCGGGACCGCAGTCGAAAGGACACAAGGGCGCGACGTTGTTGTATCGGAAAATTCAGAACCTTGAACTCGATCCGATTTTTTTAGGGTATCTCCAGAAACCGGTCTTCCAAGAAGTTTGCACGAAAATCTACGGAGACGGTACCCCCGTCGCCTGTTTCCGGGCGATGTTTATGAATAAACCGGCACACGAAGGCACGCAGCTCACGTGGCATCAAGACAGGTGGAGGGATCTCGACCGCGATCCGAAGATTACGATCTATACGGCTTTAGATCCAGCCATGATTGAGAACGGCTGCGTACATATCATTCCGAAGTCGCATAGCAGACTCATCAATCCTGAAAACGGTTCTGGTTTTCTCACACAGGAACACATCGACGACATTGTCGCGAAGGAGACACCGCTACCGATGGAGTTGAAAGCGGGAGAAGTGGTCTTACTCCATAATTGGATGCTGCATAGTTCTGGGACAAACGATACGGATATTCCGCGGCGCGCGTTCAGTGTCTGCTACATGCACGGTGATACGAAATCGCATCATGGGCATGCCTTTACGCGGGTGTTCGGCGATGATGCAATCAGTGTCGCCGATTTAGCGAAGTTTCAGCATGAAAGCCCAGTCGTTTATTAGCTCTCGGAGCAGGAACCGCAATCCTTCAGATGTCAGAAAGAGGCGTTCGTCTCATCAGAAACCTCTTTAACTGGAAACCGAAAACTGATAACTGACAACTTAAAAAAACAAGGAGAAAAATATGGCGAAAATTCGACTTGCCATGATTGGGTGTGGTGGAAATTCTTCCGGCCACGCCAGACGCATGAATGCGAACCCCGATGTCCAAATCGTCGGTACCTGCGATGTGAACATAGACATCGCCGACGGGTATATTGATCGGAACATTCCCGATCTCAGCCCGCGCCCGGGTGCCTTTGATGACATCGGTAAAATGCTCAAGGAGACTACGCCGGACGCAGTGTTAATCTCTACACCGCACACACTCCATTTTGAGCACGGCATGCAGGCACTTGAAGCCGAGTGCCATGTATTGATGGAAAAACCGATGGTTACCTCTTCTAAAGATGCGTATACTCTCGCTGAGAAAGTAGAAGAAACCGGATTAGTCCTAACGATCGGCTACAATACGCCGTGTTCGCCGAACTTCTACTACACCCGAGAGGTCGTCCGCAATGGTGATCTCGGCAAGTTGGAACTGGTGATTGGGTATATCACACAGGGTTGGAAAGGCGGCACCACCGGAACGTGGCGGCAGAACCCGAAACTCTCCGGCGGTGGACAGGCTTATGACAGTGGCGCGCACCTCCTGAATAGCCTCTGTTGGACGGTCGAATCGAAAGTCGCCGAAGTCTACGCATATACCGATAACCATGACCGTGAGGTAGACATCAATTCTTCGATGAACGTCAAGTTTGAAAACGGTGTGCTCGCTGCGATGGCGGTAAGTGGCAATTGCCCAAGTCCGGGTGGCACGCACATGG
The DNA here is from genome assembly GCA_965208735.1 of Candidatus Poribacteria bacterium. Classification (GTDB taxonomy): domain Bacteria; phylum Poribacteria; class WGA-4E; order WGA-4E; family WGA-3G; genus WGA-3G. The sequence goes on along the minus strand of CBDBPM010000002.1, from coordinate 4,887,128 downwards.
CGTTAGTCTTTGAGAACGGTCGGATTGAGATTGATGGCTGGGGCGGCGGTTGGATTCGCGTCTGGAAAGGTGGCGAAGCGTTGGATCCGCCCCCAATTACAGATGATATGTCCGCTGGCTCACCTGATGATAACTTCATCGATACCATTTTAGGGAGAGCCGAACCGCGGACAAACCCGCTGAACGGGATTATCCAGTCTGAATTGATGGATCTCATCTACGAATCCGCTGAGACAGGTGTCCCCGCACGTCCCGAACGCTAAAACAATAGGCGCGGCTTATTGCCGCGCCATGGATTTCAATTTAACGATACACTTATTGTCCCGCTGAGACTCTATTTGTAGCACAATCTGTTAGATTGTGGCATTCGTGTAACACAGATCATTAGATTGATAAATACTTAAGGCAGACGCATTGCCTCTTAAAGTCCCCCTGATAAGGGGGATTTAGGGGGTTAAAAACACCAAAATTGCTGCTTTTTCCGTAAATTCTATCTCTAACGTAATTCTTCTAACGTCGCACCTTCAGGACGTGGTGCTATGGGTCGGATCGGCATCTTCTCGTAAGAGTAATACGCAAGTTCCGCCAAATGCGGGGTTTCGATTCGGACATTCCCATCTGCTCGCGAGTGCATAAGCGCATCAAGGATACCCGTCACGAGCAGCGTCCGTTCCACCGGATACTGCGGTTCCCCTGTTACGAACATCTCCTCGATATTGAGGCTCAGATAACTGAAATGTCCGTGTGGAGGTCCATTTTGTAGGTAAACCTCCGTCGCATAATCAGCATCCGCCGCTTTTGCAGCATAAGCAAAGTCTGAGACGTAGCCGTTCAGCATCAGTACCGCGGAACGGAACCCGTCACTATGCTCAAGCAGAAACGCTGTTGGATTCGGACACCCTTCTATAAACGTGCTATCGGGACGATTTTCGATCTGCGCGCATGCCGTTTCTGCTAATTCCGTAGACCATTTTCCAGCCTCACCGGCTTCCCAAACCGAATTTCCTTCCAAGCACTGTATCGCCACAACGCCTGACTCGCCGCCTTCTCGACGTTCAATCATACATTGTAACGTCTCAAGCGCATGGAACCCGTAGGACTCCACACCGCCATAGCCGATGCCAACAGCCGACTCCAATGCTGTGTCGAGTGGATGCTCTAAGAACGGTTTCCGCCAACCGAGCGGTAGCGAAGAACCCGCCATGAACGGCACATTCAGCGCGTTTGCGCGTTCATACATCCAGATGGCATCATCCCAATTGTAAGCGAGATGTTTATCGTTAAAGACCGGTACCGATCTACCACTCGACGCAAAGACACCGCAAATCTGTTCAAACATATAGCGGCGTGGATACATGTGTTGTTCAAACTCGTTATTCGGATAATCGCCGTGTTCACCAATGAGTATCACGCCATCAACCGCCAGTGCGTTGCCGCCGAGCGTTAATGCCTGCCGGATACTCGGATAGATGGGAACGTTATGCTCGGCTGCTAAACCGACACCAATATCTCGTTCATCAACCTGATCGAGATAGATGGATACCAATTCGACGCGCGGCATCTGCAGTCCGGTATCTGTCGGGAAGCCTTTCATATATTTCGTGGCGATTACGTCTGCGTGTGAGTGCTGGAAATAAGTGGTAATAATCGCAGCAATTTTTTTAGTTTCTGCCATCTTCTTCTCCCCTGCCTATCAGTATTAGGATATTTATCGTAGATTGGACACTTAACGATACGCAGTTCGCAATCAAGACGTGTTTCTAACCCCGAAAATCCTCTAATCCTGTGAATCCTGATTCAGACAATAGACACTATACATTTCGTTTATCTAACGATCTCCGTGCCAATGCCACCCTCAGTGAAAACTTCAAGCAGCAGCGAATGCGGAATCCTACCATCAATAATATGTGTTTTATACACACCACCGATGAGTGCCGTTGTACACGCCTCTACCTTCGGCAGCATGCCACCCGCGATGAACCCCTCTTTAATGAATTCGTCCACTTCTCTCATACGGATCGTTGGCATCAACGACGCGTCATCCGAAAGGTCTCGGAGAATCCCGCGCGTATCTGTGAGCATAATGAGTTTTTCCGCTTGGAACGCCGATGCGATCTCGCCTGCCATCGTATCGGCATTAATATTATACGTCTGACCATCAACACCGACACCAATTGGTGTAATCACTGGAATATAGCCGCCTTTATCAAGCGCAGTAACCGACTCCGTGTTGATACCGATAATCTTTCCGACGAACCCCAAATCCACATCTATTTTCTGCCCGTTTTCATCCGTGACCTGCGTCTCCTGTTTTTCTGCAAGCACCAAATTAGCGTCTTTCCCAGAGAGTCCAATCGCTTTCCCACCGTGTTGATTGATACGCGACACGATCTCTTTGTTAATAGACCCGAGTACCATCTCAGCGACTTCAACGGTTTCCGCGTCCGTTACACGCAGTCCTTGCACAAATTCTGGCACTTTCCCAATTTTGTCCATCCATGTAGTAATCCGAGGTCCGCCGCCGTGAACGATGATCGGTCGAATACCGACATATTTCATCAGCACAATGTCCTGCATAACGGAGTGAATAAGTGTATCATCCTCCATCGCAGCACCACCGTATTTGATGACAATCTGTCGGTCATAAAAGTGTCGGATGTAAGGTAAGGCTTCAATAAGAACTTCAGCCGTTCTATTCATTTGCTATGTCTTGTCCCTTATCTTTTGTAGAACTTACGCATTCCTTCTTAAAGTCCCCCTGATAAGGGGGATTTAGGGGGTTGAAAATAAAGAAATTACCGCTTTTTTCGTCTAAATGTCCGATATTTGCTCAATTTGCGTAAGTCCTATTTTGTATAAAATAGTTATACTATATGATACGGAATCCTTAGCGCATTGTCAAATTAAAAGCAGTCCCTGTTACCGGCTGACCGCCAATAACTGAATTTTGTTGACATACCCCTCAAAGTGTTGCATACTTGCAAACGATAATAACCGATCTTTAAGGAATATGACGTAATGCAAATATCAGCACAAATTTCCCAATTTCACAGCACAGGCACACCTTTCGAGATTTGCGAGATGCCTGTAACCATCACGCCAGATAATACCCTCGTTCGCGTCTCCCTTGCAACGATCTGTGGCTCCGACCTCCATACAGTATCGGGGCGTCGCGGTGCAGACACACCGTGTGTGCTTGGACACGAAATCGTCGGCACAATTGCAGCACCGACACACCTCCGTTCCGTAACCGGCGAACCCCTAAACGAGGGAGACCGAGTTACGTGGAGCCTCACAACTTCTTGTGGCACCTGCGACTATTGCGTCAATAGAGAACTCCCACAAAAATGCGAGACTATGTTTAAATACGGACACGCACGGAATGAAGGCGCTACTGCTGTGTCCGGCGGATTCGCCACACATATTCTGCTGCGTCCGGGGACGGCTATCTATCACATTCCTGATACTGTAACGGATGGAGAGGCAGTACCGGTCAACTGCGCCTTTGCGACGGTAGTCAACGGCTTGACGACTATCGGCACACATCCTAACGAGTCAGCTATCATCCACGGCGCGGGGATGTTGGGCATCTATGCAGCGTGCTATTTGCGAGAGCAGGATTATAATATCGTTGCTGTAGTAGACATCAACGAGGAACGCTTGCAGATTGCTAAACGTTTCGGTGCGACGCACACCTTTAATCCAGAAAAAGTATCCATTGAAGAAATTGATTCGGTGCTAAAACAACTTACAAACGGACGTGGCGTTGACCTCGGCGTAGAGGTTAGCGGCGTAATAAGTGGATTACCAAATCTGGTTACCTGGGCAGCAGTTGGTGGGCGGGTCTTAACGCTCGGTTATGTCTATCCAAAGGCGTATACTTCTGTGGATGCGCATCACCTTGTCACAAAATGTATAACACTCCGAGGCGTTCACAATTACCACTACACTGCTCTCGGCACCGCGCTCCGTTTTGTCGAAGAAAACCGGTCCCGCTATCCGTTTGCAGAACTTATCGGGAAGACATATCCATTAGCAGACATTAACGACGCTTTTGAACATGCGACGCGTCAGGATAAGATCCGCATTGCTATTGCACCGGGGGAATAGTTATTAGAGGGAATAGTTATTAGTACGGCGAGTACGCCTTTCAGTTATCAGTTATCAGTACGCTGCGCTTTCAGTCATCAGTTAAAGAGGTCTCTTGTGGCAGTAGCAGAAAAAGTAACCGCTACAAATAATCTCTTAACTGACAACTGACAACTGACAACTGACAACTGGCAACTATTAACTGAAAGATTTTTTCGCAGAAAAAGTCGTACTGAAAACTGATAACCAGTACTCTGACAACTACTTTAACCCCTCAACCCAACACCGCTTTCCATCGGTGCGGAGCGCAATCGCTGCTGCTGTATCTGTCCGCAACTGTACACAGCCCCGCGCTTGATACCGCGCAACCACATCCGAATGCGGAAATTGATACTGACTGCTCTGACCGAGTGAAAAAATCGCATACAGCGGCTCGACTGCATCTATAAACGCTGCGCTGCTGGACGTACGGCTCCCGTGATGCGGTACCTTCAAAATCTCTGAACGTAGATCTTGACCAGACGCGATGAGCCGAGCCTCCGCTTTCTTACCGATGTCGCCTGTGAACAGGATGTCTACCTCACCGTATGTCAGTTTTATCACTAAAGAATCGTCGTTCTTGTCTTGATCCAGTAAATTGGTTGACGCGGCATCAATCGGATGCAATAGGTTCAACGCCGCTGTCGGTGTGAGTTCAATTTTTCCGGCGTACGGAAACGCATACGGAATATCATTCGCTTTCACAATCGCGTGCAATCGCCGATGTGTTTGGGAATCAAGCGGTATATCCGGTATACCGAGGACGCGTCCGACTTCAAAATTCTCTAAGATATATCCAAGTCCGCCGCCGTGGTCAACGTCGGGATGTGTCAGTACCACCATGTCAAGCCTCCGAATCCCGCGAAAATCAAGATAAGGTTCAATAACACGCTTACCGACATCATAATCAACCAATCTCTGTTTCTTAGCGTCGTAATATGTCCGCTGGATACCGCCGTCAATCAACAGCGTTCGATTGTCTGGAAACCGAACGAACGCCGCGTCGCCTTGCCCAACATCGAGCGTGACCACTTCCAACAGCCGTCCCTTTTCATGGAACGCGGTATCCCAGACCCAGATTGCAACAGCAGATAACCCAATGAGGCTTGCGATTCTCCAGTGCTTATAGACAGATCGCCAATGACTGATCCCGAAAAAGAAGGCGATGTAGAAGACGAAGACACCGAACGTCGGCGGGGTTAGTTTCACGATACCCCACGTCTGCCCAAATATCCCGATCAGTGCCAAGAAGATAGAGATAATAGCGTGGTTAAGGAGTGCAATCAATTTCGCAAGTGGTAGATAGATAAAACCGACGCATACCGATGCCATGCCGACCGCAACGATAAGCGAGACAAGCCCAACCGCAAATGGACCTACGATAAAGCCAAGTGGATAGGTTCGGAAAAAGTGGTAGGCGATCAACGGCGTTGTCCCAATTTGTGCTGCGAGTGTGACGAGATAGGAGAGTACGAGCCATTTAACCGCCCTATGCCTAAATCTCGTCAGGACAGAAAGGCTACCTTCTGAAGGCGAGTCGTCTTCATTTTCCCACAACCGACGCAGCGGCTGCTCCATTTTCGGAACGAAATAGACGATCGAGGCAACGGCGATAAAAGAGAGTTGAAATCCGACATCCCATATCTGAAGCGGATTCAAAAGGAGCAGCACCAACGCCGCAAATGCTAACAGATTGAAGAGATCCGCATCCCTGTCAATAAGCGTTGCAAAAAGAAAGAGGATCGCCATGAGCGATGCCCGGAAGACGGAGGGTCGGAAACCGATCAGGCACGCATAAATCAATACTGCCGCGATTGTTAATAGACAAAGCACCTTCTGTGGCAACCGAAAGAGTGAGAACCCAAAGTAACAGAACATCGCGACAAGACCGACGTGCAAACCGGACACAGCAAGCACATGAAAGGTACCGCTGTTTCGGAAGATGTCCAACGTCTCTGTCGGGAGATCGCTCCGTTTGCCGAGCAAGATGCCCTTGAGCAGCTGCGCGTGCAGCGACGGTTCCACCGCTTGCGTGTCTGCATAGGTAACGTCAATGACGCGCTCTGTCCGAATGCGGAGTGCCTCTATCCAGCGTAAGGGTAAAAATCCACGCTGTTCGCCTATCCGTAGCAGCCCTTTCGCATCAATGATGCCGACAATATCTTGCCGTGCGAGGTAGGCGCGATAATCAAATCCACCGGGGTTCCGTTTGCCTTGCGGTTGCTGCAGGACACCCGTGAGGGTTATCTGTTTGCCGTAGCGAAGTGGCACCAGACTTTGAAACCTGATGAGGAATTTTGCCGACACCTCCTGTGTTGGATCCGACAGCAGTTGAAGTTCGCCGGTGGCGTAACAGGCATCCCACGCCTCCCCGCGTTCGGGTTGATATATAGTGGTGCCAGAGAAACTCACCGGTTGGTTGTAAAAGTGCGGCGGAATCGGTGAATCCGAGGCGGTTTCCAGACGGAGCATACCGCCTGCAAAAACAGCGAGATGGAGCAACCCGTAGCAGAGATACCGCCTCCGGTGCCGTGTCACGATGCTACCGATAATACAAAATAGTACGGCGAGCCAGAGCCACAGCAACGGAATAGGTGTCCAACTTCCTATGATGATGCCGAGTAGATACGGGATAAGAAAATAGAGCGCGGGACGCGGTTTGAACTTCATCTGAATCCAATGCTGAATCATGTTTAGAACGTCCCGTTATTATACCAATATTTTTCAAAATATCCAGTTTTTTGTGGTAATTTCGTTTTTCCGATCAAATCTTCACCACCAGGCCCGGTAGGTGCGGTTTCCTAACCGCATCATAGGTGTCAATTTAAGAAAAAATAACCGTCGTTGCCACCAGAAACGGTAGGCACCATTTGAAACTACACTGGATTTTACGCAGAAACCTTGGATACTTCTAAACTGCTCTTGAGTCCCGTAGGGACAGTATCTATGTAGTACGTGTATGAACCTAAACCCTCAGCCCCGTAGGGGCGGCATCTGTATAATAGCGAAGTTTCTATAGATGTCACCCCTACGGGGTTCAAGGTCTTCTGGTAATATGTGTCTACAGAGATGCTGAAGAAACACCCAAGCAAATAAACCCTACGGGACTAAAAAATATGTCTGTTTCCCTAAAATTGACACTTATGGTGCAGTTTCCTAACCGCATCATAGGTGTCAATGCTGATGCTAATGGCTAATACATTTGACACTTTCCTACAACTATGATAAAATCTACAGACCACTACCTCATAGGAAACATCAATGTCAAAAAACAACATCTTATCGCAACTCCCAATAGATTTAGGCGATAACCTAAAACTCCGATTCGCGACACCCGACGATATAGATATGCTCGTTGAATTCAATACGCGCTTTCATGAAGCAGCAAGCGCGGGACAGTGCGCCAAAGACCTGCTGTCAGGAGATCACCCGACCTGTAAAGCAAGCGATTTCACGGTCGTTGAAGATACTAAAACCGGGAAAATTGTATCATCTGCCTGTCTCATTTCGCAGACATGGACTTACAGCGGCATCCCGTTCAAGTTCGGACAACCCGAATACGTCGCTACTGAACCCGAATACCGCAGGAGAGGACTTGTCCGAAAACAGTTTGAGGTAATCCATGCGTTGAGTGAAGCACGCGGGGAATTGATGCTCGGTATCACGGGTATCCCATGGTATTACCGACTTTTCGGATATGAGATGGCACTCGATATGGAAGCCGAACGGACCATCGACGGGATACACATCCGGAAACTGAAAAAAGGGGAGACCGAAACGTGTCAACTCCGACCGAGACAGGACACGGATAACGCTTTCATCCAAGAACTTTACGGTAACGCGATTAAATCGCACGTTTTCGCATGCCCGCGGACACCGGCATTCTGGGAGTATGAATTCAACGGACGCTCACCAGGGAGTGACGCACGACACGAATGGCGCATCATCGAAGATATGGCAGGGACGCGGCTCGGATATGTGCAACATCTTCAGTGGTGCGTCGAAGGGTTTTCGGAGTCCGCGACTTCGGGTACGAATTTGCTTGTCATCCGGATGGAACTGAAGCCGGGAGTCGGCTATCTGAATTTGATACCTTCGCTATTACGCGCGCTGTGGAAAAAGGCGGAAACGACACCGATAGCTTCTGAGAGCAACACCAAAAAAATAACAGGCGTCCAATTCATGTTGGGTCGTGAGCATCCGGTTTACCAGACATTACCTAAAAGCATTGCCCGCAAAGAACCGCCGTACGCATGGTACATCCGAGTGCCAGATTTAGTCACGTTTCTACAGCATATCCAGCCAGCACTCGAAAAACATCTCATCGGCACGGTGGCGGAGGGATACACAGGCGACCTCAAACTCAGCTTCTACCGGAGCGGCATCCACTTCACATTTGAACGCGGTCGTGTGACGCAGCTGACGGACTGGACACCGAATGACATTGAAGATGGTGACGCAGCGTTCCCAGATCTTACCTTCCTGCAGCTGCTCTGTGGACGCTGCCGGACGGAAGAATTGACTTCCCGTTTCGTCGATTGCTGGACAGACGGCACAACGCCTGCGGTGCTACTCGATTGCCTGTTCCCAGCATTCACAAGCGAAGTCTGGCGTCTCTAAATTGGCGGTCAGCCATCAACCATGACAACACACTCGCACGCCATCCTGAATATAGCGCTCCTCTCACGAGGCGATAAACCGTTCCTCCACTGCTACGCCTTCATCGGTGCCGTGCTACCCGACCTACCCTTATTCATCTTCTTCATCATCGAAAGCATCATCCGCAAAACCCCACAAGCCGAACTCTGGGGTTCCCTATACTTCACCGAGGCGTGGCAGAATTTCTTCGATATTTTCAACTCCGTTCCACTAATCCTGATTCTGTTAGGCATCGGATATTACCTCCTGAACTCCGAGAAAATAACCGTCTTCGCATGGAGCCTGCTCATCCATTGTGCTTTCGACCTCCTAACCCACAACGACGACGGACACGCTCATTTCTACCCACTCTCCGATTTCGCCTTTGAAAGTCCCATCTCCTATTGGGATTCGGATCACTATGGTCGTATCGTCGCACCGATAGAACGGATTGTCATCCTCGCCGCCTCCATCTACCTCTTCCCAAGACTGAAAACCCGACTTGCGCGGTGGTGCCTGATCGTCGTGAACATCCTGTTCATTGCTTCTTACCTACTCTTCTTCCTCTTCCGTTCGCGCTGATTCCGCGCTTAACCATCTTCCTGCCTGAATCGCGGATTTTGGAGCAATGTGAAATTTCACAGTTTTCATAGCAAATCGGGAAACTATGAAATTTGTGAAATGCTATGAATCCACGCTACAAGTGGGTTTTGGCCGTTCTATCGAAAGTTGCTATGAAAGCTGCTATGAAATTTTATGATGGAACACTGACAGTCATCACATGAAATTTAATAAAATATTTGGGTAATTCTATGTTCCTCCAAACCCGGTAGGTACGGTTTGGAACCGCACCGGACTTCCGCAAGAAATTACCCGATTAAATTCTTAATCTTCATCTGATGACTGCCCATTTGTCTGAACTGTGATTTATGGGATTCAAGAATTTGCTGGATTAGAACCTTCACTGTAAAATTTATTGTGTAAATCGGATACTCCGATAGGTTTAATGTGACGTTCGTAACGTCACTGTGACGTGCAGAATCCACGTATGGTGTGGGAATGTGACGTGATTCCCGTTTTTTTTTTCGAGACGGTTTGTCTCGATGCATTTTGTTGTTGTGGATGCCTGAAAATGTTACACCAGTGTAACATTGCATGTTTTTTTGTTTCTCCGTGTGAACTCGTGTGGTGACTGGTTTCTGAGGCGTTTTCGGTGTCATTTTTTTTACTGCCCGAAAAAAATAATTGGGTAAAAAGTGTAACATTTTGTTTGTCTGAATCGGGATTATCGGCTGCTCGTGTTTTGTCTTAATTTTAGTATACATTATATATGATAATATATATAAGTTGTAAAGGCAAATTTATTTTATGGGATTTGTGCGGTATTGAGGCAGATAGTACTCAGTACGATTTTTTCTGGAAAAAAATCTTTCAGTTGTCAGTACTCAGTACCAAAGTTTGGGCAATGCGTATAGCGTGATTGTTGCGGTTTCAAGGTCCCGCATATTTTCCAAAAGTTCCAGACGTTCACAGCCCCTTGATAAAAACAACTCCACTCCAGCGGGGCGGTATGTCTATAGCAGCATCCACTCTTTAGCCCCAGCGGGGCGACATCTGCGTAGAAACTTCTTTAGCATGGTGCGGAATTGCCGTCCTTATATCTAAAGTTAAGTTTTCGTAAAACACGATATGTGCCTTGTTTCGCGTTTCTAACAACACGTTTAGCAGTGCCTAACTCACTCAGATTCAGTCCGGCTTTATCAAATCCCGTCACTCTAAGTAGACCATGTTTTACGTGTTTGACTAATGTATTCTTAGAGATACCCAAGCACATTGTGCCACCATATCTCGGTCTTTTCCCACCTTTCTGTGGGTTCTGTCTATGGAGTTCACGCCGTCGTATGGGTATTGGTGCTACGCAGAAAATGTCTGTGTTATCCGGTATACTCCGACCACCAACCGTGTGATAAGCGAGGCACCAAGAATCTACGCAATGTGCGTCAAAAGTCTCCGATAGTTTCTTTGACGACTTCTTTAGACCTAATCTATCACGTATCTCTTTTGTTTCCCACCCTTCAACGGTGAACAACTCCCATCGCTTCCAAACTTCAGAATAGAACCATTGCTTACCGACTTCAAGTGGACTAAAAGACTGGTTCCATTTCTTAGCACGTTGTATCGTCCTCGCTTTAATATCCTCTACACATACAGAGGTGATTGGATAGAGTTTAGACAACCAATGCAATATCCTTAACTTCCAATCCCACCTCGCCCGCGTGCCTGCCGGAATCCGTTCTCTATTCGCGAGGCGGTTCGTGCGGTTTTTGCGGTTCGGACACTTCCTGGACCTTCTACCGCTCCGCAACTCACGCCTTTTTTTTACCTTTTTTCCAACCTGATTGTGAGCATCTGCTTGCACATTCAAATAAGTGTGTGATTCACTCTTAACTGTGAATCCTTCTTTTTTACTACCCGGGTCTACACCGACTACAATCTTTTGCTTGTAGCGACTCGACGCCTCCCTGTTAAGTCTAATGCAGAAGATACCGTTATCCCAATAAGATGTCGCATCCCCACATTTTATCATCATGCCCGCACGCGTAGGTGTAGTTGGCATGAGTTTCTCACCGTCTTTGCTCTTGACAGGAACGAAGTTCATCGTAAATTCCCTTTCGGGTTATATGTTGCCCCTTCCAGATCACAGTTCCAGAGTGGAATCAGACGAGAGGAGTATCCGAAACGTCGTGTGAGCTGCCACGCTCAGGTACCGCGATATTTTACTGTAGTCAGTCGTTTAACTTGTGGAGTGAACGCTTGGCATGCGCTTCGCACAGGAACCCCCGTCCTTTAGGACGGGGACACTGACACTGGTTCGATTAGAACGCTTCATGAAAACCATCAAATATATTATACCGATCCTTATCGAACACGTCAATTAATTTTTTTGCGCAAACGTTTAATTTGTAATATTTCCCTTTTTGTGATATACTACTTATACCAGTTTGGGTGGCACTGTGAAGACTCGGAGTCCTTCTCCGTTTCTGCCACCGTCCCACCTTCGCAGGGGGATAAAACAAATGGAACTGGGAGATCCAAATAATGCTCTACGAATTTACGCAGCTTGAATTGAGTGAAGATGAATTTTTCAACCTTGTTTTTATGAATGCTCCAGGGATTTGGAAAGACAAGCCAGAAGAACACAAACTTCTGCTAAGTATATGCAAGGTGCCTCTTAAGGCGGTTGTCAAGAAAGTCATAGCGGAATCCAGTTATAACGGATATGATCCGACTGAAGTCTTTAAGAATATAGACGTGGTTGCCGAAAGTGAAGACAAACCTTGGTTTGAGCGTCACGCGAATATCAGTCAAAGTTTTGATAAAGATCGGATGGGTCAACTCTGGATTCGGAATTTGTCTAATTATAGTGGAGGTGAAAGAGAAGAGTGTCCCACTGGATCTTTTTACGTTGAGGACGGTAATCACCGTGCCCTCGTCTATGCCATGTATATAAAATTTGGAAAGATGGATTATAGTCCAGTTGATGCTATACACGCAACGTCGTGGGATATCGCTACTGGGCTCTTAAATTTCCGACCTGAAAAAGCCGTTTCTTTAGAATACAATGGACAACTACAAGATAAAAAACTCTTAAAGGACAAATCCCAGCTGCCTATTGGAATCCAGATTAACACGTATGAAAGAAGTTGAATTATATGAACATCTGATTCCAATCCAACATGCTTTACTACAAAGGTGATACAGATGATGGAAAAATATAAACATGAAGGAAAACCCTTGGACATGCCTATTATCAGGGACATTTTAGGATGTTCTATCAGGAGTGTCAACAAACTCTCACAAACATCGAAGTGGTTGTCTGTCGATGATATTTTGGACAGAATAGAGCAATATCACCTGCAAAATGGTGGGGAACCGCATCAACTAAGGGATCCTCATACGCAAGTCGGTGATACCCTCCGTGAATTAGAAAGATGGGACCGAGCCAAAATACGTACGGAAGGCAGGAAACATTACTATAAATTCATCCCTTCAGATGAAACGCAATAAGGAGACTTCCCGAGTATTAGCAATGACACAAACACCTACATCAGGACCCAATCCTCAACAACAAGAGGCTATCCATACAACAGAAGGCCCCCTACTCATCATCGCGGGGCTGCGGGTGAGTTTCAATGCAAGCAAGTGCAGGCGATGACTTGCTATATATCTTCGTTTTTTGTCGCGAGTTGCAATATATTGGTGAGTTTCTCCTTGAATTGATCTCTTACCTGTTTACTATAGAATTGCCCGACAGCGAGAATTCGGTATTTATGATTATCAACGAGTATATGAGTGATACCTTGCTCTTGTATTGTTTTTAGAAAGGTCTCTTTCCATTCATCGTGTTCCTTGAGGAATTTACCTTTGGGTTCAATGAATAGTTGATATGTGGTTGTTTCCCCATTTTTCTGAAGTAGAAACAGCACGAAGTCAGGTTCAAAAGCGCGACCATCGTCAAAGTTATAGATTTTGAAATGTCTCTCGTTCCGAACAAGATAAATCTCATCGTATGATTCTGGCGAATTTTTTATCCATTCATCAATAAGTTTTACGAGATCCCGCTCCTCACTGGTGCCATAAAGTCCATTATACGCGATCCAATTCTTCTTTTTAACGAATTGGTTATTAAATCTCCGGCTTTGTTGATTGATGCGCGCATTACCTTTACTGAACTTGAGTACTTTATCGTCAAATTTATCTTGAATGGGTACCATCTGAAAGTCTGACGTGCCTTCATATTCCGTAAAATTAGCTTTCAATTCAATTTCAATTTTATGTAGCAGATCACAACACGCCTCGAGTTTTTCATGAGGATAGTCATCCAGCTGATATAACTGATCTGCCAGCCCTCTGAATTTGATAGTTAACCCGCCTAAATAATCTTGTGATGTCCGAAACACTTCCATAGTGCGTAGGTTTGGGAAATATTGCGTAAGTTTGTCAAATCTAAAAAAGGGGTTACGGGCAATGGCAGCTTGAACGATATTGTGCTCAATATCCGTAAGGGATACATCTTTAGTGTCAAGTTCTGTTATTTCGTATGTGTCGCTGTCGTCAAGTATCCTTGTTGCTGCGCCGCTTCCTGCAGAGAGTGTATGTTCATGATATTTCTGCTTCACGCTCAACGTGGTTAAATCATCAAAGGAGTTGACCTGTTGCATGTCTTTTTTCACTTTGTCATTCAACCAGATGAAACCTTGTCTATAGAGTTTTGATTGCTTAAAAGACTTTTTACGTTTCACATTTTTGCTTACAACTTTTTCGTCCATTAGACCTCGTTTGACCAACTCGTTTTTTATTTCGGTGATATAGGGCGAATCGTTCATGCTGTGATAGTGGAGTTCTTCAATCACCCGTAGATCGTTCTTCATGTCTTTGTCAAATTTGCGTTTATACTTGTCATCATATCCTTGTAGCGTAAACGGGAAATAGCGCGCCCCGCGCCCAATCAGTTGTGCTTCTCTGGTCGGTGTTGAGTTTTTAGTGCCCCCGGTATCATAACATCGCACGATGTCAAACAGGTTCAGCACGTCCCATCCCTCACTGAGCATCTCAACAGCAAAGATAGCGCGTATCGCGTTGTCTTCAAGCCTATTCACTTCCAACTGATAATCTATTTTTTCAACTTTAGAGTTAACAGCAAGGCAATATGTTTCGTCAAAGGCATCTTTTAGGAAACGCGCGAGATCCTCGGAACTAATTTGTTGTTCGTCAAAGTAGCGAAAAGCACGTTTGATAATGGAAACTTCAGAAGATTGGCGTATTGTTTCTATCTGGGTGCCAGTGAGATTCTCTATAAGTTTGTGAAATTCATCTTTGTTCTCTATGGATTCACATATTTTTTTACTTTTAAACAGAATAACGGGTTTAAGTTGTATCCCGTTATTTGTAGCGACAGTCTGCTTGTAATAATGGAGTATTATTGCTTGTAGCATACGATCTGTGCCTTTAAAATCAGATCGGACTATTGAGATGTCTTTTGAGTATTTGTCATTTCGGAATTTTACTAAATCGTATTGGTATAGGATTTTATCTTTATACTTCTCAACAATTGCCTCATTACTTTCCTCAAATGTTGCACTAAATCCCAATAACAGATTCTGATCGTTAGCGTTAAATATCTTTTCTACAGTGTTCTCCCAAGACGGTTTTTGTTGTTCCAATGGTAAAGCCATCTGTTCCCTTGTGGCGACGTTGGTGTGGTGTGCTTCATCGGAGAGTAGCACAATTCTCTTTTTCGCAAAATCGTCAAAAGTTAAGACGTTCTCTCTTGCAGTACTCAAATTGCTGTGCAACTTCTGGATAGTGGTAAAACAGATATTGATGTTATCGGGGTTCGCACCTTCAAAATTTTCTATTTTCTCTACAGTGGTCTTTTCTCCGTTCAAATATATGTATTCATTAAACAGGTATTTTTTTGACCCTTGATTTAGGAAGTTGTCTTTTGTTTTTTCAATGATATTGTCCGCATTGACGAAAAAGAGGAAATTCCGGTATCCCTGTTCATATAGATAGAGTATCAACCCCGCCATAATAAGTGTCTTACCGCTACCAGTTGCCATGTTGAAAAAAAGATGCCTCGGTATAGGATTGCCGGAGACTCCGTTATGGTAGCAGTGAATAAACCTCGCAAACGCCTCTACTTGATATGGACGGAGTTCAAAAGTCGGATTCAAATTCTGCGTAATACACGGAGGCATCTGTTTATCAATAACATCATTATCAGAAAGTATATCCAGGGTTTGATCAAGTCTCTGATTATTCATCATCATCCCCCTTGTTACCGTAAAAGTCCGAATTGAGTTGCATATTGGACTCGCTAACCTGATATGTCTCATCCGAGATTTCAGAGAGATTCACATAGAGTTGGTTTTTGTCAAGCTGCTTCGCCAACTCCTGTTTCTGTATATCGAGATCTTCTAACGCAATGAATTCCGCTTCTGCCCTCTCAGGTGCTTTCGGACTGATATACCAGTTGAGAATTGACTTACGCGGCATCTCACGCCAGATTTCAAGGAGTTGTTCAGTAGATTCAGCAGACTGGATACGTTCCATGAACGCTTCATTATACGCCTTCATTTCACAATAGATAAATTCACCACCCCCTTGCCAGCCTACAGATTTTGAGATACCGCCTTGTTCACCGTCAATCACGTTTTTCAGGCGTTCTACCGTCTCGGTTTCCACGTAATCCATCTGTTCAACCGTAATCCATTGACGATTCATCTTGTGGGCAACCGCAGCAGTGGTGCCTGAACCTGCGAAAAAATCAAGGATTACATCTCCTTCTTCTGTCAACCATTCCAAAATGCGTTTCAGAATCTCTTCGTTTTTTTCGTGTGAAAAGTCTGATTGATTCCCAGCAACGTTAATGTCTGTCCAATTCTCACTTAGTAAAATAGTATCAGTCGCGGGAATGTAATGTTCAGGTTTCCCATGCTTGCTAAGCCTTACTAATTCAAAATCCTTATGACTCAAGATACTGTTTTCTTGGATATACTGACTATAATAGGTATCTATGCATTCGTCCGTTATGTCCGTTTCAACTATTCCATGCAGTTTGATATAGTTAATGAGTTCAAGGTAATTTTCAACAGCATCAAAAGTTCTTGACATTTTCCATCGCCATTGTCCTGTTTCAGGCGTTATTCCAAAGAGTTCAAATCTCATTGTCCCTCTGTCAGTGCCGCGCCAATGATTGTTCCATGAACTTGTGCTAGGTCCTTTCAGTATCTTAAAGAGATTCGGAACTTTGGTTTTGGCATTCCTGCTGTAAAAGAGGATGGTATCGTATCCTGCGTTCAATTTATCAACGACATCAAACTGCTTTTGAAGGTTCTTTTGCCCCTTTTTCACAATAATTCCATTTCTAAAATTGTTGTCGAATACTTCATCGCAAAGACACTTTAAATAAGCTAATTCTCGATTGTCAATTTGATAGGACTTACGCAATGAATTAAAATGTGTTATAGTTTTTAATTATGATGAGCATGAATCTTTCTGAAAAGAGACAACCGCTGTTCTCGGATTATTGCCAATTTTTGTTAGCCGGTTTTCAGAACTTCACACAGACACACTTTGCCAATCATACGGAGAAATGGAGCCATGATCAACTCAATCGTCTCCTGAATACCGAACGTATCCCTGCCCGTGAACTCTGGCGTTCGGTGCGAAACGATATTGAGTTTGATGAAGACGGATACGTTCTTTTTGATGATACCGTCATGCCAAAACCTTATGCGAAACAGATAGAACCTGTTCGCCGGCAGTGGAGTGGCTCCGAAAAACGTGTCATCCAAGGCATCGGTCTCGTGACATGTGTCTATGTCAATCCGAAGACGCATCAGTATTGGATTATTGATTACCGTATCTATGATCCAGACCGAGACGCGAAAACCAAACTTCAACACCTTCAGGAGATGTTGCAGAACGCCTACTTCGTGAAAAATCTCCCGTTTCGGGTCGTGTTAGTAGATTCTTGGTATGCTTCAATGGCAGTGCTAAAAACGATTCAGAGTCTCTCAAAAATCTATTATGCTCCCTTGAAACGCAATCGTCTCGTCAATGACACTGAGGGTGTTGACCCGCACAAACGGATAGATGATCTGACGTGGACAGAATCAGAGTTGCGACAGGGTAAACGTGTTCATATCTACAAGTTTCCGAAAGGCCACCAAGTGAAGTTGTTTCGGATAGCGTCCGGCACCAGACGCACGGAATATATTGCCACCAACGATTTATCTCAATCGGATGTGACTGCGACGCAGCAAGAATGTCGCGTTCGTTGGAAGATTGAGCAACTTCATCGTGAGCTCAAGCAAACGACAGGTATCAGCAAGTGCCAAAGTCGTCAACATCGTGGACAACGCAATCATATTGCCTGTTGTTTGTGGGTCTGGGTCAGTTTGACGCGTGCTGCGCGCACGACGGGTCAAACGATTTACCGCCTGAAAGAAAGTTTATACGAGGACTATCTGCGACGAGAGATCAAAAAGCCTTCTATTGTCGTCAACTTTGCGTAAGTCCTATTTGAATTAGAATCAAGCCATCATTACTCAAAAGATCTTTTGCTACTTCCAAACGATTTCTCATAAATGTCAGCCAAGTAGACCGCGGAAAACTATCACTATATTGGAAAGAATCATCGTCAGTATTATACGGAGGATCAATATAAATCAGTTTTACCTTTTCGTGAAATTGCTTTTTGAGAGAATGCAAGGCAATAAGGTTATTTCCTTTGATAATCAGGTTTTCTCGGATTGTCCCGTTCTCATCCCGTTGGATTTCCGTAACGTCCTGTTCACCTTCAGCAGTGTAGCGTTTCCAGTGAGTAAGCACTTTTCTTTCATACATCTGATTGATTTCGTTCGGCGCGATGATTTCATTGAAGAAGATTTCAGATTGCTTCTGCTGTTCCTTTGTCTGTCCGCCTTCAAGGACGCAATCCTTGTAGGGCCAGACAAGTGAGACTTCTCCGCGTTCTTGCAGGTACTTGCCGTCAATATTCAATCCGATCTTGCTTTTGAACCTCGTATACGACTTATCAAGGAAGTTTACATCGTTGAGATAGACAATGAATTTATTATTGTTGAAAATCCAGCGTCCTGCGATTTCCTCAAAGAATTCTGCAGCGACAGTATCATCGCTGAGTAATAGTGTGATGAGGTCTTTGTCGAGGTCGTAAGCGTCTCGTTTGACGCGTTCGCGTAACAACTCGCCTGTATTATCAAAATAGTCGTTATGTTTTTTGAGAATTTCAATAAGTTTTTCGTCAAGTGTTTTTTCAAACATTTACTAATAACCCTTTCAATTGTTACTTGTTTTGAACGTTTCCTTATTATGCGTTTTTCGTTGAGGATCACATGGTTACCCTTGCATGATATCCGACTTCGCTCGGATAGGTAGTGACAGCACTGGGTAGCGCGGGTGAAGTTCACTACCAACCATGCGAAAAATAGCATACCAGAAAAAGCGTTTTCAAGTCAAATTATAAATTTCCCCAGCCGGAAACTACTTATCGCCAAATCCTATACCTTCACGTTGTATATTGAAGCCATAGAATTTGGATTGGATGGGTGGGTGATTTGGGCAGAGAAAATTTGACACAATAGATCATAAAGCGATACGGCGATACCTAAACAGGTGTCGCCGTATTTCCTTGACTGTACTGCCATCAGAAATTAGGGCCACCCCTAAACCAAGATTGTGATATAATAACAGTACTTCAGCAGCATTATCACGGTGCTTCATTGCCGGATTACCTTCTCAACCACAGCAAATCACTCATTTTAGACGGTCGTATGATTCCCATCTCGCTCGGGTGAACTATCTTTGCTTTTACAGGCTCTATTCTTTTCTTCAGAAAACTTTGCGGATCGACAAAGAAAGGAAAAGATTCAACACTATCTGGATGAGAACATTCCTTATCTGGATTTCCCGCCAAGACGACATTATAAGAAAAAGCATCAGCTATCAAGCCAGTAAATAAATCTATCTGACACCCGATATTCTTATCTTTGATGAAAAACCCAAAATAGTGTAGATGTTCTGTCCCTTCATAAACATCGTTTTTGATAATTTCGCTTGTTACGACTGCCTTTACGAACTTTGAAGGCGGACCACTGCCTTGATAGATGAAATTTTTGACCGAATTAAACACTGTTTCATGTCCTGTAAATTTAGGGCAGTGACACAAAAAACAATGAAAAGCGAGTTTCGCAATAGCTCTGAAAAATAATGACTCGGCTTTTTGATCTATTATGGGCGTAATTGGCTTTCTGAATACTTCTATTGGAAGATTTTTATCTTCTGCTATCATCATTTTCGTTTCAGCTTGTATCTTATTGAAGAAATCAAAGAATTTCTGTTCACCTCTCCCCTCTTCAGGAAATATAACCCGCAAGTCATATCGTGTGCGAGGGTAATCAGCCATAAACTTAGATTTGAATTCATGGACTTTACCTAAGTAACGATGTGCTGCCCTTGGTGGAAAGATGTGAGTATTTCCGAATAAGCAGAATACATCGTTTTCTTCATCATGAGTATACCAGTTGCCATTTTGTAAACTCTTGGTGTCATATTTCCTATTGTTTTCCTCAACTATCTCTCTATAGGTCTGACCATCACGATACTGCGTCAAAATCATCTGCGGTTGCAGGGCGATGACACCCAAATAGTTCGCCTGATGATTCATGATGTCGGGTTCATGTAGAATGATGAGGTCATCATATACAGGGTTTGGAAACAGCACGCGTATCGGATTCATGTCATTTTGGGGTTTGTGATAAGGAGAAGCATGAATACTTTTATTTCTCTGCCCACGTTCCCGCTGAATTATGTCAAACAAAAATCCAACGTTAGAACGCTGGGACAAAACGACATCAAGTTTTCCCAAGTCGCTATTACACTTTTGACACAAATGGTTTTCGATTATCCATTCTGGCGTGTTATCTTGGCGCAGTGACTGAGGTAACGCGTGCTCCTCATTCAACGATTTTAGTTTATTGCAATAAATACACGTTCCATTTTTCATCAGATACTTTCCTCCTTTATCTTACTCTCTATTTTTCGTAAGTATTTTTCTGTTAAAATTTTGTCTTAACTTTGCTGGTTTTGGGTCGAAATTAACGTTGGCACTTCACACTATAGCGGTAGGAGTAGTTTTTTTCGTCAGTTTCAATACTTAATATATAAAAACATATTCGGTGGAAAAGATCAAGGAAATCTTAACACATGATCAGAAGCATTCAATTTTAAGAAATTATTGGGTTTCACGTCTCTTTTACACGAACCGGTGCGGTTAGGAAACCGAACCATAGGTGTCAATTTAGAGATTTTTCACGACTTTTTAGAGCAGTTATTATAAACATGCCGCCCTTACAAGGCTTAGATCCGGGGCGAACGCGTTTCTATAAATATACTGAAGAAATCCACAGAAACACCCAAGCAAAAACCCCAAGCAAATAAACCCTATGGGACTGAAGAGGTTTTTTGAAGTTTTCAAGGTTTACGCGTAGTATCCGGTTCGGTTAGGAAACCGAACCTACCGGGCCTGGGGGTGAGACGGTTATTTTTCTAAAATTGACACTTATGTGCGGTTAGGAAACCGAATCTACTGGACGAAAATCTCTTATCATGGCAATCCCATAAATCCCATAAATCACAGTTCAGATGAATTAACGGTCAGCCATCGGTTTCCATCGGCAATCAGAAGATTGGTTGTTAGTCCTCAGTTATCCGCTTCTGCACAAATACCGCACCTTGTAGAACTAAGTAGAACTAAAGACATCACACGACCAGAGACTTCTTAAAATCCGCGATAATCCGCGCAATCCGTGTAATCCGCGATTTGCGGCGTACCCGCCCAAATGCGACCTGCATTCAGACAAAAAGCCAACCGCTTATCCCAAAAACCCCTAAATCCCATAAATCACAGTTCAGACAGATGAGTTGTCAGTACGCAGTTAAGGAGCATTCTGATTAATCAAATCCCTCTTTAACTGAAAACTGAAAGATTTTTCGCGAAAAATCGCGCTGAAAACTGACAACCGAAGAAAAAAAATGCAACAACAATAGAATCACAATAGATATCCAATAGATATCCAATATTTTCATACATTTTCTTTTTGATTCCCCACAAAATGCGTCGTATAATTAATACGTGATTTAGAGTGCAACACCCAAAATACGGCGCAGCACTCTAAAAATTGAAACAGCAGGGACAACATAGAGGCATAAAAATTTCCGAAATTACGTCACATTCCCACGTCACACGTAGGTTCTGCACGTCACATGTGACGTGCCAAACGTCACAGTCAACGTCACACATTTCATTAACAGAAGGATTTTTTCAACATGGATCTAAAAAAGACCGAAAAACAATTATTAGACCTCGCCGAGCAATTAGGTGGCGAAGAATTCGTGGAGGAGCTCATGGCAACCAAACCCGCCAACCCAATCCCGGAACAGAGTGCAAGCGATACCACTCTCTTTGACTCTGATAATTACTACTTAGATAGCGAACTCATTCGCGTCCGTCTAAAAGAATGCAACCTCACGCTTAAACAGCTTCATGAAAAGATCGGTGTCTCCTACCGAACCGTTATGCGGTGGCTTGCGAGAGCCGAATTCCCAAAAGATGAGAACTTCATGCAGCTCGCAGAAGTCCTGCAACTTGAACCGCATCAGTTGTTAGTCAGCAGGAATGCTTTTCGACAAAAGGACACCCTTAACGAGAGTGTCCGATTCGCACAACGGAGCCTCGAAAGCCTTGTTACTGAAATCCTTGATGACGAGAAAATGCCTAAGGAAAAGAAAGTCGACACACTCATCAAGTATCACAACGCACTCATCAAGCTGAAAAGCAGCTAACACAGCACGCCTCTAACCTTGATGCTTTTGTAATCCACGAGGCGGGCGACATAACTATTGTGCTTATTGATGTAATTTGTAACCATATCACATTGCCATCCTTGCACTGCTCGAAGCAGTACCAAGATCCGTGATAAAATTTCATAGCAAATTTCATAGCAAATTTCATAGCAGCTTCATAGCACACTTCACTAAAACCGTCAAAAACACAGTTGTGGTTTAGGTTTATGGCACTTCATAAATTTCATAGTTTCCCGATTTGCTATGAAAACTGTGAAATTTCATACGCAGCATTTCGCAAGAAAGACATCCAATCCAATAATTTCTTAAAATTGAATGGTCTTTTAGAAAATGGGCAGGGCGATTTAGTTTTCTGTTTTTTCGTCCAATTTCAGACCCCCAGGCCCGGTAGGTGCGGTTTGGAACCGCACCATAGGTGTCAATTTAAGAGAAACAGACATGTTTTTTAGTCCCGTAGGGTTTATTTCCTTGGGTGTTTCTTCAGTATCTATGTAGTACGCGTATGAACCTAAACCTTACAGGACTGAAGAGGTTTTTGAAGTATCCAAGGTTTCCGCGTAGTATCCGGTTCGGTTGCAAACCGAACCTACCGGTCTGGGGACTACAAGGGTTATTTTTTCTAAAATTGACACATAATGGATGGTTAGGAAACCGCACCTACCGGACGGAAATCTCTTATCATAGTAATCCCATAGATCCCATCAATCACAGTTCAGATGCATTAACGATCAGCCATCGGTTTCCATCAGCAGTCAGAGAACTGTTGTCAGTATTCAGTTATCAGTTTCTACACAAATACTGACCTTGTAGGACTCAAGACACCACACGATCAGAAACCTCTTAAAATCCGCGATAATCCGCGCAATCCGTGTAATCCGCGATTCAGACAATTAGTTACTGTTAAAATCCGCGTCATCCGTGTCATCCGCGATAATCCGTGATTCAGACAAGCGAAAAAGAGACACCGAAGGATACTCGCGGCACCCGGTGCGGTTGGGAAACCGCACCTACTTTGATTGGGGACGTTATATGCCCATACGGAGTGCAACCGCAGCGAGCAGGATGAGCAACGAAACGACACCCATCAGACTCGATACAATCGACATCTGCGAACGGAGCGGCTTGATTTCGGGTGGGAGTTCTTCAAGTGTCGGGTCTAAATCCTCAATCGCTGCTGCCAATCGGGGGGCGAAAATCATGCTATGTAAAACCGTGAGGATGATCAACACGAAGAAAAGTCCGATTTTAATCAGGAGGGTTCGCATAAAAGCATCTGAGATAGGACTCGGAGAAGTAATGTCAACGGAAAAGAAGATGTTGACGATGCCGGTAAAAAACAGCACACCGATACACCCCCAAACAACAGGTTCAAACCGTTTGCCGATCTGCATTAAGAGTTTGATACGTTCGACAGGTGGCAGGCTCTGTCTGAAGTGTGGGACGATCACCATCGCTAAAATGAGGTTACCGCCGACCCATACAACAGCGGCAATAACGTGTATCCAGAGAACGAAGAGAGAGAATATATCCATGTTTTAAATTCCTTATAGAGTTATCGGTTATTGGAAAGTTTTAAAGTCCGTAAAGTGTGCTAAAGTGTTTTTGCTTGGATGTTTCCGCCCGTAAAGTGGTTACCAACTTTAGGATACTTCGCAAGTTTAGATACACTTGCAAACTTTCTGACCACTGATGGAAACCTCTTAACTGGCGGCTGATGGCTGACTGCTGATGGCTATTTTGCTGATAACCGATTCAGCGCGTGTGATTAACGTGTCACGTTCGTTCGCAGTGAGCGGCACAGGTGCGAAGCGATGATAATCACATTTCGTAAGGAGATCAACGAGTTCTTCAAGAATGTGTTCAGAGACACCCGCTTGCATGCACACCTCGCGCGCCGTGTCAATAGTGCGTTGTGTGAGTCCAAGTGTGTCCTCAAGGTATTGATACAACGTCTGTGCGAGTGCATTCGCAAACGCCGTCGCCGTATCAGTAGTGTCGTTGTGAGCGAGTGCCATAAGTGCATCGCGCGCGTGTGAAACCGGAGACGTAGTTTCTGTTTCTGCCCGTTGCCCTTTTCGTCCTTTCGGTTCAACGTTGTCAACCGAACCGGTTCGAGTGGTATTGATTGGCGCATCCGCAGACCGTTGTAATCTGGCACGGTACCAGAGAACGCCTGCTACTAACAGACCGAGGAGCAACACCGCCGATAATATTACCCAGAGCCGCGACGATGGAGGCTCCGTCCCAACGTCAACGGCATCGTTCGGGTTTGGACGCACGGAAACAGGAATAGGTGTTGTCTGTGCCGTTGCATAAACTGCACGGCTCGGATCGAAGTAGGTATACGCGATAGCAGGGATACGCAGCGTGCCGGATCGAGCGGGGATTAAAACGTAAGCGTAAGTTTGTGTTGTCGGAACAGAACCTTCAACGCGGTTGGGTCCGTTCACAACGACACCGGGGATCGCTGGCAGTTTAGGAGCCGTAACCGTTTGCATGCTGCCCCGTCCAGAGATTTGCAGGGACAACGTGAGGGCGCGTCCCGCTTCTATAGCACTACGATCCACCTGTGCAGAGATTTGGTATTCGCCAACGGCACCACTAAACTGCGTCGGCTTTCCGACTTCAGGCAGAGGTTGGACAGTCAACTTCAACGGGTTCGTTTTCAACGTCTTACGTCCACGCGGGATAGGGAGCAATAATGTCGCAGGTTCGATGACAATCTGTCCTGTCCGCTGTGGATATAACCGGCGCACCTGTTCCTGTACCCAAAACGTTTTCCCGCGAATGCGCTGCGTTTGTGGCGACATGGGTGGCAGTTCCTCAACTAAAAAATCGGGGAATGTCGGGAGTTGTGGGGTTGGCGATGCTTGCGTCGGCAGCACTGCGGTATAGAGATAGCGAAAGGTGTATGTCAGCGGAGCATTGAGATACGGTTCGGTGGTACTCACTTCGACTTCGACTTGATGAACGCTGCGCGTTGAAACATCCGTATAAGTATCAGCACCACTGACTCGGATGGATCCGGGATTTGCGAAATAGGTGTTGCCTTGGTAGGCGAAACGGACATCGGAGAGTGAAAAGTCGCCAATTGCCTGCGGAATTAGTTCATAAGCCCACGCCATAGAAACGGCAATCTTATTGGATGCCAATCGAGGGGTTGTTTCGGAGCCGAGGGGTACCGCGAGGAACGCAGGCAGAAAATTGAACTTCGGTGCCTCAATATGCGTGATAGCGGTATCCCCCGAAAGGGTGAGGTCCAACCGTGCCTTCTCGCCGAGCTGAATCTGGCGGGGATTTATGACAGCAGCGACATTGATGATAGGCTGCGCAGCCTCCGCCGTTATCAGATGCTGGTCAGTGGCGAGAAGCAGAGATATGAAAAGAAGTACCAGAAAAAAAACATAGATCGTTTTTCTCAACGGTTTACCAATCCTTCGTACGTCGAGGTCCGCTTTTGCGCTGTTGCTGGAGTAATTTTTGCCGTAGCCTATTCTCATTCTTACTAAAACGTTCCAAGAGTTGAAGTGCCTCCGCTTCGCCAATAGCGTCCGGCTCGGTTTGCGGTTCCGCGTTTTTATTGGCACGCTGCTGTTGTGCCAAGTCCTCTTGTTGTTGCGCGAGTCGAAGTGCCAAGGCAAGGTTATGTTCTGCATCGGCATCCTGTGGATTCAAACGGAGCGAGTGCCTGTAGGCTTCAATCGCCCGCCTAAGATCGCCTGTTTTAAATTGAGCATTTCCCAAGTTGTAATAGATATGTGCCAGACTTAGCGTCCGCTCGGTTTTTCCACCGTGCCTGACGACCGATTCCCGAAACGCCTGTACCGCTTCACCAAACCTGCCTCTTCTATAAAGTACGGTGCCGAGGTTATAGTGTGCCAGCGGACTCTCAGGCTTCTGAAATGTCGCATCTTGAAAGGCGATTTGTGCCGCGTCGTAGTTCCCGTGCAGATACGCCTCGTTTCCGGCTTTCATGGCGCGCGTCCAACCGCCGATCCATCCGACGAGCACAGAGGCGAGTAAGATTAAAAAGCAGATAAGGCATTTATGTCGCATAGTCCGACCAATCCGCGTCTCTGTTTAGGTAGGTGCTGTGGAAATATTTTAACGTGCCGATTCAGATTTGTCAAGCGGATTTCGGTGTTGAGTTATCAGTTTGCCTCGCAGTGAGAGTTGTTAATTATAGTGAAACCCGTAAATAAGTGGACATCTTTGTAGCATGATGCACGTCGCATCTGGGCGTGTACGCCGCAAAACTTCCAGTTTGTGCCAGTCTGAATGCCTGTTATAGGCATTCAGACTGTTTGAGAGTGCACAATTAACTATAGATTTTACTATAAACGGGAAATCTGATTAAACAGAACATCTCTTTACTGATAACTGAAAGGTTTCCGTAGAAAACCGTACTGATAACTGACAACTATTAAAAAAAATAAGGCGCGCTGTAAGAAGCGCGCCTACAAAAAATAGCAATGATTGCTTATTTCTGTTTTAGGACTTACGCAAAGTTGACGACAATAGAAGGCTTTTTGATCTCTCGTCGCAGATAGTCCTCGTATAAACTTTCTTTCAGGCGGTAAATCGTTTGACCCGTCGTGCGCGCAGCACGCGTCAAACTGACCCAGACCCACAAACAACAGGCAATATGATTGCGTTGTCCACGATGTTGACGACTTTGGCACTTGCTGATACCTGTCGTTTGCTTGAGCTCACGATGAAGTTGCTCAATCTTCCAACGAACGCGACATTCTTGCTGCGTCGCAGTCACATCCGATTGAGATAAATCGTTGGTGGCAATATATTCCGTGCGTCTGGTGCCGGACGCTATCCGAAACAACTTCACTTGGTGGCCTTTCGGAAACTTGTAGATATGAACACGTTTACCCTGTCGCAACTCTGATTCTGTCCACGTCAGATCATCTATCCGTTTGTGCGGGTCAACACCCTCAGTGTCATTGACGAGACGATTGCGTTTCAAGGGAGCATAATAGATTTTTGAGAGACTCTGAATCGTTTTTAGCACTGCCATTGAAGCATACCAAGAATCTACTAACACGACCCGAAACGGGAGATTTTTCACGAAGTAGGCGTTCTGCAACATCTCCTGAAGGTGTTGAAGTTTGGTTTTCGCGTCTCGGTCTGGATCATAGATACGGTAATCAATAATCCAATACTGATGCGTCTTCGGATTGACATAGACACATGTCACGAGACCGATGCCTTGGATGACACGTTTTTCGGAGCCACTCCACTGCCGGCGAACAGGTTCTATCTGTTTCGCATAAGGTTTTGGCATGACGGTATCATCAAAAAGAACGTATCCGTCTTCATCAAACTCAATATCGTTTCGCACCGAACGCCAGAGTTCACGGGCAGGGATACGTTCGGTATTCAGGAGACGATTGAGTTGATCATGGCTCCATTTCTCCGTATGATTGGCAAAGTGTGTCTGTGTGAAGTTCTGAAAACCGGCTAACAAAAATTGGCAATAATCCGAGAACAGCGGTTGTCTCTTTTCAGAAAGATTCATGCTTATCATAATTAAAAACTATAACACATTTTAATTCATTGCGTAAGTCCTATCTGTTTGATGTCTGCCCAAGTTGTTGTCAATTTCCCGGCAGGTTCAACTGGGGTCAGCGGAGCGATTTCATCAAAGAAACCCTGCTGATCCGTTGCATCTTTCGGGTAAATCGTAACAGCGTCATGGGTTGCGTCATCAAAGTGCAGGTTGAAGTATGCGGAACCGCCGCCTTCACCACACCGATAAAGCAGCACGTTGCCACCTTTTTGTAAGTTGACTTCGACGTTGTGAAGAATCGTTTGTGCGGCACCTGTCCATCTGGAGTTATTGTACCATTTTTCGCCGTTAATCCAGATTTGGGCATAGTCATCGTGCGCTGGAGACATGATGGCGGTCATATCGCTCGGGGAATCAATAACGATAACAGCATAAGTTTCGATGTCATCAATCGGACCACCTCTGTTCATGTTGTTGCCGTCCGCAGGATCAATTTCAAAGACCGTCCAGGCACGTGTGCCACCGTGGTCGGGCCATTCCACATCAACATCCTGTGTCATGAGCAAACCTGCCATCGTTGAAAGTGAGACCTGGTCAATTTTATCACCGGTACCTATGGCGATGAGATCTCTCTCAGCCTCATCGCCAAAGCCATCACTGTTTTCATAGTTGCCATCTGGACCATACCACTTGGTAATCCAGTTTTCGTTGTCAGAGTGGTCTTCTCTCAGATCGTCAGCATTGGGGTCTGGATCTTCAAAGAGTGCATCTTCTGCCAAGGGACCGCCTTGGAGGAGATCAGCTGCAAATACATGGTGTGAGCCGCTGATAACGAGTGTGAAAACAATCGCAATCGCGAGTGTTAAAATACCAAACTTTTTCATTTATCTGTAATTCCTTTTTTGGGTTAAGAGTTAAGAATACTAAGCTGCACTAAAGTGCCTCTTAGAACTCTTTAAATACACGTAGAAATGCTGAAAATGTTTCAAACATTCCGAAAAATTAGTATAGCATTTTCACAAATATTTGTCAAATGCCACATAAATCGTGGGGTTGTAACCCCGATTTACGATTTATCTTTGCTTGATGTCCGCCCAAGTCGTTGTTAACTTCCCAACAGGATCGACATCAAGACTACCGGCGACTTCGCTAAAGAAACTCTTCTGGTCCTTAGATTTATTCGGATAGATTTTGCACTCGTTGTGCGTGTCATCATCAAAATGGAGGTTAATATACGCGGAGCCGCTGGATTCACCGACCCGGTAGAGCAGTACATTACCACCCTTTTTCAAATCAACTTCAACGTTGTGCAGAATCGTTTGTGCGGCACCTGTCCATCTGGAGTTGTTGTACCATTTTTCGCCGTTAATCCAAATTTGGGCGTGATCGTCATGTGCCGGGGACATGATGGCTTTTCTTGCCACAGGTGCATGAATAACAATCATTCCATAAGTATCAACGTTATCAACCGGACCATCTCTGTTCATATTGTTGCCATCTGCTGGATCCAATTCAAAGACCGTCCATTTTCGCGTACCCCCGTTCCCAGCCTTCCATTTCATATCAACGGTTTGTGTCAGATTCAAACCGGCGGTTGTTGAGAGCTTGATTTCTGTGAGTTTACCGCCGGTGCCCTCATCAATAAGATCTATCTTAGAAGAAGCCTGAAAACCACCGTTATTTTCATAGTTGCCATCGGGTCCATACCACTTGGTAATCCAGTTTTTGTTGTTAGCGTGACTTTCTCTGAGCCCATCACCATTGGGATCCGGATCTTTGAGGAAATCGGCCTCCTTCAAGGGCCCACCCTCAATATCGTTTGCTTGCGCGAATGCAGAAGATGAGGTTCCGATAACCATTAGGAAAATCATCGTGATTACGAATGTCAACTGGTAAAATCTTTTCATTTAAATTTGCCTCCTTATAGACAATTAAAAGCACAACAGCAGATTTTGGCACCTGCATGTTTTGCCATACGGTTAGGTAAATCTGAATATAATTCGGATTCATGGGAAAATTCGTATACTATGTAAGTGAATTGTACGTCTATGTATACGAATTATGCATAATATACACTTTTAACAAAAATTTGTCAAGTGTATAATGTGATGAATGTGATGAATGTGATGAATGTGATGAAAGCACGGATATTCAGTTTGCAGCAATCAACTGAAAACTATCACTTTTTCATGAAGTTGGATAAGCATCTAAAGCCGTATGCCACTTCGTGAGTTGCGCGACGCGTTGTTCAGAATCTGTGGGCATTTCAAGCGGTCTGCCGCGGGTATCAATAACTAAACCTACGACACCACCCATCGCCTCTGTTTCAATGGGGTTCCCGTTCCCCGCACCGAGGTCAAACCGACGTGAAGGTTGGAGTTTCAGTGTCGCTTTTTCACCCAACGGCAGCGGGTAGCGACGCAGTTCACCAAACTGAATATCTTCAGTAATTGGCATTACGCCTTCACCCGTAATTTCAACGGAGAGGCATTCATCCCCTGTATACCCTTTACCGATCGGCGCGATAGAGGTGCCTAAGTGGATGAGACAGTCTCGTTCAAAGACATGTGTAGCAGCTTCAGGGTTAACCTGCGCAAGCACACCGAGTTGCGGCATCATGAAAATACTATCAACAGCCAGATGGGTTATCCCTTCAGGTTGAAATGCGTCTATCATCATGAGCATCGCCTGCTGCCGACGCGGCGCGTGCGATAAAACGCCACCGCTCCCGACGAGCATATCTAAAGCGAGCATATTCACAAGCGTCTGACCACCCTCCGCCTGACTAAAGGCTTCAGAGATCGTGCGTTGCTGTTGCACACCTCTCAATTCAACGGCGAGTTGTTTGTGCTGTTCAAAGGCAAGCCGAAGGGCTTCACGGGCAATCGCTTGTTCCAGGATTAACTCTTGTAAAGTTTGCGGGATCGTCGTTGGACGAATCATCTTATTTTTGACGCGATTACGGAGATCCCCGACTTCAATATCAAACGGGACCCACCGGAGAACGTTTTCTAAACCTGCTTCAGCGAGGACATTCGAGACGCTGTAACTCATACCGAGATTCGCACTGACAGTTCGGTTAAAGATCCGTTCTGCTTCCTTGTTTTTGAAAACAGAAAAGACATCCGTCGTTGCGCCACCGATGTCAACACCGACGACTTCAATATCTTGCTGATCAGAGACGGTTTGAATGATTTCACCGACTGCACCGGGGGTCGGCATAATCGGAGCATCTGTCCAGTCGATAAGTCGCTTGTAGCCGGGGGCATGTGCCATGACATGCTCAAGGAACTGCTCCTGAATCTTGTGCCGTGTCGGCATCAGGTTTTCACGTTCCAAAACGGGACGCAGATTATCTACCATATCAAGTGCCATGACATCTTGCAAACGTTCCTGAATGGATTCACGAGCGTCTATATTTCCAGCATAGATAAGGGGGAGTTCGTAGGCGATACCCAATCGCGGGCTCGGACGTGCAGCGGCAATAATTTCAGCCAATTCAACGACGTGTGAGGTTGTCCCGCCATCAACGCCACCGGAGAGGAGTAGCATATCGGGACGGAGATGCCGAATACGCTCGATTTTTTCGTGCGGGAGGCGTTTGTCGTTAGAAGCAATAACATCCATGACAATCGCACCCGCGCCGAGTGCCGCACGTTCCGCGCTCTCTCCTGTGAGGTTACGGACAACACCGGCGACCATCATTTGCAAGCCACCACCAGCACTACTCGTCGAAATATAGATATCAACACCCGCGTCCCCGTTTTGAGGTTTTATGATGACACCATCATCAAGGAGTTTGCGTCCAGCAAGTTCCTCAACTTCAGTGATGGCGTTGATAACGCCTGCGGTCACATCTTCAACGGGTGCTTCAACAGTCGTAGGTGCTTCGCCACGCACGATGAGTTGATATTCGTCATCCCGTTTCTCAATTAAAATCGCTTTCGTGGTAGTGCTACCACAATCGGTAGCAAGAATAGAGCGGATCTCCCCCGCCGGTGTGTTCATACGCTTTGTTTCTTCCTTTCTTGTAGGAGGGTTTCTAACCCTCATTTTTCTAATAGCCTATTTTGTAGGAGGGGTTTCTAACCTCAATTCCCCTAATAGCCTAATTGCCGCAAATATTCTCGGTTAACGGACATGCGTTCGAGATCCGTACGCTCTTCAACCATGCCCGGACACGCTGTAATCCAGCGATCATACTTGAGTGCCTCTAAAGTGGACATGATTCCCGGAAAATCCATTACATTTCCAGCACCGACATCCACCCAATCCACGTCATAATTGCTACCTTCTCCGCCTGTGTAGCCCGCATAATCCTGAAGATGAACATAGACGAGGACATCGCTATAACGCCGAATCGACTCAATCGGGTCGTAACCCCAGAGTGCGGAATGCGACACGTCTATGCATAACTTGCACTTTCGGAGCAGGCTCATATATTTTGCCCAGTCATCAATAGAATCAACGGTTGTATTCGTATGGATATGATAACAGACCTCTAACCCGTATTGTGAGGCGTATTCTGCCCACGCTTCGGAGACATCAGCAAGTGCTGCGAGGTCGGAGCTATCCACGGGTCTATCCTTCGGTTTGCCTGCACCCATGAACATGAAACAGTCGGCTTCAACTGCTGCGGCGAAGTCGATTCTGCGTTTATTGAGTTCCATCTGTTCCGGGTTCTTGTCGATCGGCAGCCCGCGTGCTGTGACGGCAGCGACGGGCAGGTCAACATTGTCGCAGATCTGTCGGATGCGCTGCGGTGTTCCGACCCAATCTAAGGATTGGCGCATCTCCCAACCGTCCCAACCCGCGGCTTTGAGTTGGGTCAATAGTTCTTCAAAATCAGGTTGTTGCCAACGTAAAGTGCTATATCCAAATTTGAAACCCATAGTGTCCTCCTATGCGATGCGATTTCTCAGTTTATGGATGAATTGCTCCGACCGTGATAGACCCCCAGCTAAAACATGGGGGAACCTCCGCAAAGTTATGCGAAAGCGTTTGTGGATTTCAGAAGCGGACTGGTTGCTTCAACGGAGTAGCCAACTATTTTGCCAAGCTAAACAATCGGTCTTACGTCTCCTAAACCAAAGGAAGCTACCCCTTCCTTGAGAATGTTCATAGCAGCGTTTTGGTCTCTATCCAAGTGCGTATTACACTTTGGACACGTCCATTCACGGTCTGCTAACGTGAGATTATCGTTTTTATGATTACAAACAGAACAGCTTTTACTTGTCGGAGACCACCGACCAATCTTCAGCACAGAGCGTATCCGCTTTTTGCTCTGGTGTTTAAGTTTCCGCATGAACTCACCAAAGCCAACATCGGAAACCTGTTTACCCCAAAGTCGTTTCATACCGTCAAGATTAAGGTCTTCAAAAAACAGAATATCAAACTGACGACACAAATCTATGGCAAGTTTCCAATGGTGGTCGGTTCTCTGATTTTCAGTCTTTTTATGAATACGAGCGACCTTCTTACGTTCACGCTCTCTGTTATGAGAACCTTTGACTTTACAGGAATGCGCTTTTTGTGCTTTCGCTAACTTATCAGCGTTCTGTGTGTAGAACATCGGAGAACCGTATCGTTGACCATCACTGCCAGTCAGGAAGTCTTTGATACCCATATCGAACCCTTCAGCTTTACCTGTCTTGGGTTCGGGTTTGACTTCGCTATAGTCTTCAGTGAGTGTAATATACATATCTCCGAGTGCGTCTCTTGTTACTTGAACCTCTAAGATTTTGCCTTCTATGTTTCTGTGTAAGGCAAAACGATACCAACGACCGTTAAGACGCATACGATACGTCGGGTGATTTCTCTCATTTTTCTGCTTCGGCAAAAGATATTCAAATTTGACCTGTTCACCGCGAAAGGTCATACCTTTGTGTTTCTTACACGACTTGAATTGCGGATGTCCTCTGCCGAGTGTTTTCATTTCTCTGAAAGATTGTGATAACCGTTTCTAAACATTTTGTAACGACCATGAGTAAGGGATATTCCAATGCTGATACTTCTCAAGTTTCTTGAGTTTCGTCAAATGAGCAGACATTTTAGAATACGACAAGCCTTTACCATAGCGACGGTAATATCGCATACACAACGCAATGAAGTGGTTTCGCACAACACCGCAGATATTACACTCGTCATGCAGACGCTTCAGAGATTTATCGTAAAAAAGTTTATGTTTAGTGTTTCTCATGGTATATCAAGTATCAAGTTTTTAACCCCTGTCAAGTGGGTAGGCAGACACGTAGCCTTGCGACTACGCTTGACATGTCTGCCAACTTGATACTATTAGTATACCATATTATTAGGCTAAAGTCAAAGTTATTTTTCAACAACTAAAGGCGGTGTCTACATCCCCCAGCTAAAGCAAGGGGGTTTTGACACCGAAGAATTTGATAAAAATATATTATAACACATCTGAAAATAAATTGCAGAGGCAATTAGCCATCAGCAGCCAGTTAAGAAGGGTTTAGATAAACCGAACATCTCTTTTCTGACAACTGAAAGGTTTTTCGCAGAAAAACCGCACTGAAAACTGACAACTAATAGAATAAATTACTTGCTATATAACAGAAGGTTTTGCTAAACTATAGCAGTAAAACTTAGGGATTTTGAAATACCCATTTTTAAGGAGAAAACATGGATAAAGTGAAACTCGGTTTTATCGGAACCGGCGGTATGGCGGGCGCGCACATGAACAATCTCAAAGATAACTTTGAGGACGTTGAATTTTCTGCGATGTGCGATATATCGGAAGACCGCGCGAAGGCACGTGCCGAAGAATTCGGCGGGAACGCTTACACCGACTATCGTGTCATGTACGACAAAGAGGATTTGGACGCGGTTTACATCTGTACGCCGCCTTTTGCACACGGTGAACAAGAACGCATCGCTTGTGAACAAGGTATCGCGATGTTCATTGAAAAGCCGATTCATTCTGAACTCGAACCCGCAATCATCATCAATGACTACATTGAGCAGACCGGTGTCATCACGAGTGTCGGTTACCACTGGCGCTATGGCGGCAATGCGCAGAATGCGAAGGCAATGCTTGACGAGCAACCCCAAATTCTCGGTGCGCTCGGCTACTGGATCGGCGGCATGCCCGGTACACCGTGGTGGCGGGTTCGCGCACAATCCGGCGGACAGCACGTTGAACAGACAACGCATATCTTTGATCTCGCACGGTTCCTCGTCGGCAGCGACGGTAAAACCGTACACGGTGTCGCCGCAAGCGGTAGCATGACGCATATTGAGAACTACGATGTAGACGACATCAGCATGGTGAATATCGAGTTTAAGAACGGCGCAGTCGCCAATATCGTCTCAAGTTGCGCCATGGAAGGGTTCGGTCGTGTCCATCTTGAAGTGTTCACGCGTGGACTCGTTGTCACCGTTGGTGGTGCGAACGAAGTGAACCGTGGTGGTGAGAAAGAACCGCTGCCCGGCGACGGTGGAGCAGACCGAGATCGTGTCTTCATTGACGCTGTTAAGAGCGGTGACGGCTCTAAGATTCTATCGCCTTATAGCGATGCCTTGGAAACACTCCGTATCATGCTCGCAGCAAGTACGTCTTTCCGTACCGGTAAGGCTGTTGATTTATAGAAAATAACAGGCAGATATGCTTCGTTACGGAAACCCAACGGAGTCTGTCTACTACTGCTATGTCACGCCAAGTTTGAAGGGTAGAAAGATCGCGAGCGACAAGAAACACCCCAGCAAAAACACTCGATCCTACCGAAGAGGTTTGAAGGGTAGAAAGATCGCGAGCGACAAGAAACACCCCAGCAAAAACACTCGATCCTACCGAAGAGGCGGGTGTCTCTTGAAATCAGTATGTGAAAGAAATATTTTCGACCCATCATTTTAAGGATGACAAAGCACTACTTTAAAGATTAAAGAAAGAGAGAATTATGCCAATTAATCAATCCATCTGCTTTGGCGGTTTCAGTCGTGGCAGAGACCCAGTAGAAGTTATCAAGAAAGCCGCTGAAATCGGTTATAAATCTGTTGAGATGCTTCCAGCAGAACACTGGTCGGTCGTCAAGGATCAAGGGATGCGCATTGCGATTATCGTAGGGCATTCGTCCCTGCCGTCCGGCTTGAACGATCCGAGCAACCACGACCGGATCGAGGACGAACTCCTCAAGAACATTGACATCGCCGCAGAAAATGACATCCCCGGACTGATATGTTTCTCTGGCAACAGGGAAGGTAGATCCGAAGAAGAGGGGCGCGATAACACAATTGCGGGGTTGTCGCGGGTCACCAAATATGCCGAAGAGAAAGAGATCAATCTCTGCGTCGAACTTCTGAACAGCAAAGTCAATCACCCAGACTACCAATGCGACACAACGGCGTGGGGTGTTGAAGTCTGCAAAGGTGTCGATTCTCCGAGAGCGCAGCTCCTCTACGACATCTATCACATGCAGATTATGGAAGGCGACCTCATCCGTAACATTACGGACTACAGCGATTACATCGGGCATTATCACACTGCCGGTAATCCGGGTCGGCGCGACCTCGACGACGAGCAGGAAATCTATTATCCCGCAGTGATGCGCGCTATCGTAAACACCGGATACGAACTCTATGTAGGGCACGAATTCGGTCCCAAAGGTGACGCATTTGATGCAATGAAACACGCGTATGACGTGTGTAACGTCTAAACACGTATAGTGAAGGTTATAGGGACAGGTTTCTCTATGCCTGTCCCTTTTTTTAAATTAACAACATGTCACTCATAGGAGAAAATCGAAATGAGAACCCTAAATTGGCTCATGCTAACAACACTCATAGTGACTGTTTACCTCACATCAGTCGCCAGTGCTGGTCTCAACGACGGTTTACTGATCTATCTGCCATTTGATGACCGTGCAGGACAAGATGCTTCTGATAAGAGTGGAAATGGCAACGACGCAAAACTGTCCGATGGTGCCAAATGGAAACCGAATGGCGGTAAGATCGGCGGCGCGGTGGAACTTGATGGTGCAGGTGCAGTCGTTGAAGACCCGGACGGTGCAGATTATATCAACGGACTTTCGGCTTTTACCATCTCTGTTTGGGTAAAATCTGATACCGTTGGACACGACAAAGGTATTGTCTTTGGTAGAGAGCCTGATGGCGGCGATAGTGTGTTCGGGTTCCGTTACGATGCCGCAAGTTGGTCAACGCCAGGGGGTACGAATCTTATCAAGGGCGCAATTACGACAACGGGCGGTGGTCAAGCGTATGAGGGTAAAAGCGATGTGCAAACGACTGATTGGCAACACCTCGTTTTCGCTTGGAAAAGTGGTGAACAACTGACCCTCTATATTGATGGCGAACTGGATGATGATCCGACACACAATGACGATGGTAAAGTGGGAGAAATCTCTGGTGCCACCACATTATTCATTGGTAAAGGGGCAAAGGATAATAACGGCACATCGTGGTCTGGACTCATAGACGACCTTCGCATCTATGATAGAATGCTGAGCGAAGCAGAGATTTCGGATTTAGCGAGCGGTGTCCTCGCCGTCGAAGCAGACAGAAAGTTAGCCACTACATGGGCACACCTCAAACAGAGAGGCATCAAGTAATAGCACCTATCCCGTAAATATAGGTAGGCGTGTTATCGCATGCCTACCAAACGCCCACATTGGAAAACAGTATGCAAGCATTCTATGAAGTCGGAATCTCTCCTTTTGACGACAGCCTCACAGCAGAAGCGTTAGCCCTTGAAGTTAAAAGCGCATTGAAAGTGTTTGATGAACCGATCCTATAATATGTCATAAATATGGAGGCTACGATGAAGAATCTGGTAGTAACAGAGGAAATTTGGAAAGAAGGCAATATGTACACCGCCTATTGCCCTGAGTTAGATGTGGCAAGCTGCGGAAGGAATATTGAAGAAGCACGAGAAAACCTCCTTGAAGTTATTGAAATACGCTTAGAAGAAGCGGCGAAACTCGGAGAAAGCGATTGATGAACAGCGACGTGCCTACTTCAAAAACGCGCCCACCCCAAAATATAATATCAATTCTTGAAAACCTTCTTGGCTGCGATCTGGAAGATACACTTACGGCAATCTCAGCAGATACAGCAGCACTTGAAAATTTCCTCACCACACGCTCCGAAGATACACTTGAACGCCAGCTCACACCGCAATGGGTAGTGCTTGCTGCCGGTAAAGGCACGCGGATTGATCCCACTGGACGCTTGAGCAAAACGTTGGACATCACCTTCGGGGAACAGAATATGCTCCAACACTCGCGACGTTACCTGCCCGGCAACCGACCGGATATCGTTGTGATTAACCCACAGATGGCATCACGCATAGAAGAAAATAGCGGATCTGCGGCGCAGCTGCTTGGTCCCGATGCGATACCTTGTATCCAAGCAGAGATGAACGGCACAGGTGGCGCGCTGCAAGCCGCACTCCCCGCGCTCCATGACTCCGACGCAGAATGGATAGGCGTAGCATTCGGCGATGAACCCTTTTTGGAACGCGCTATTTTCGCGCAGACACTGCTCTCCCATTTCCTCTCCGATGCGGATGTTACGCTCTGCGGTAAAATCCCTGAAACTGTTGAGGACAAAGGCGGACTTTTTTTCGATACTGAAGGAAAACTCACCGGAACCAAAGAGTGGTACGATATGACGGAAGCCGAAAAACAAGAGATGTGGGACCGATGGCACCGCGGCGAGGCGTACACCAACACAGGTATCACACTCATTCGGAAAAGTGCGTTGTTAGCTCGGATACATCGCTTGGAACCGCATGCAAATCGGAACGACGAACGCCATCACGTTGATCTCATCCGACACTGCTATAAAGATGGGCTGAAAACAAACGCTTTTATCTATCGTGGCAATGTGTTGTCTGGGGTGAACCGCTGGTCGAATGTTTTAGCAGGTGAAGCGGCACTGTTTGCCGAAACACGTGAATACCTCGCGCGAAAAGGTGTTCGTGTCGATCCAGCAGCACAGATAACATTGGGTGGCGAT
Source organism: Candidatus Poribacteria bacterium (assembly GCA_965208735.1). Taxonomy (GTDB): domain Bacteria; phylum Poribacteria; class WGA-4E; order WGA-4E; family WGA-3G; genus WGA-3G. The sequence goes on along the minus strand of CBDBPM010000002.1, from coordinate 4,848,394 downwards.
GACATTGAAATCGGCACGGCGTGCTATCTTATCGGTAGGGTGCATCTCGGCGAAAAGGTTCGGATCGGAGATTACTGCAGGCTTGAAGACGTTACACTGCTTGGTGCAACAACAGTAGGCGATGCTGTTGGATTAGAAGGCGTTTCTGCGAATGATACCCTATTTGAAGCGAACCCGATCCCAGAAACTTTAACAGAACCTGTGCGTGGTCTTGCTACTGGAAGTACCATCAAAAATTCCACATTTGACGCTGCAAGCGTAGGGAATAGTGTTCAACTTTCAGGGGTTGTGGCACGTGGAACAGTGATTCCCTCCGGTATTATTTTGACGCACCGAACCCTCGGTGTTCCGTTAACACAAGTCCCACCTGCCGTACCGAAACTGTTATTTGATCAGATTGTGCCTTCGGAATATAGTCCAGGCGTTTTCACTTTCGGGGAAAAGCGCGACTTACCGGATTGGGAAAACCTCCGGCAACACGTGCAATCGCATAGTGCTACGGAACTTATTCCGCGTGCGACGCGCGATCGGCAGTTACAGCAGACGACTTGCGCCGCGGTAAAAACCCTCTTGGATCTGCGACGCGCAAACGGCGATTACCTTATTGAATCGCTCACACCGGAAGAACTCTGGGGGAGTATCTTTGAGTTGGTAGTGCTTCATACTGGCAATCCGAACCCATATTATCACGATAAACTGAAAGCGCGGCAGACTGCCCTCGCCCTACTGCCAGAGTTTTGGGATAATAATTGGTTGACGCGTCTGAAATTGGTTGCCGCTGGGAATATCATCGACTACAGCAGTGAGCGGGTAGTCAAGAAATTGAAAGCGAATCCTGACTATTTCTCTGAAGCGCTCCGCGCGGCGGTCGAAACGCCTTTCTCTATCAACTGCTATGACGCGTTCCACGAAAAGGTGATTGAAGGGACACCGCTGCAGATTCTCTGGCTCGCTGATAACGACGGAGAGGTGATATTTGATGTCGCTTTCATTCAGGAACTCGTTGCGTCTGGACACCATATTTCCCTTGTCGGCAAAGCGGATAACGCCAGCAACGACGCAACCGTTGCTGATCTGCACGAAATTGTCAACTATCCGCAATTTCGGGAGCTTCAAGCAGCCATTCCGGACGGCACGCTCCGGTTACTATCATCAGGTGCGATAACGATCGGGAGCAATCTCTATCAGGCAACTCCGGAATTCATTAACGCGCTATCAGGGGCAGATCTGGTTATTTCAAAAGGGCAGGGGAATTTCTATACCACACCGGGATGGGGGAAGGATACTTTCTATCTTCTACTTTCTAAAGGTTTAACTGCTGAACAGAGTACCGGTGTTGTGGCGGATCGAAATTTGCCGATTGACGGCATGATCTTGGCTTACCTTCCGGGTGGAACGCGACGCGTTGCACCGCTCAACGAACTTTGCGTTGACAACGGTTTTTAAATATCGACATCCGTCCCGACTTTTGAAATCGTGTATTCCTGCTTTCCCGACGCAGAAACCGGAATATAGTCTACAAATTTAACTGTGACAACGACATCACCACCGAGCGCCTTCTGGATACAATGAACGAGGTGACGTCGCGTTGCCTCTGTCCACCGTCGGTTAACAACCACCTTCAAAACACAATGCCTAAGGGTCTCTTGGATGATCTGGAACTGGTTCACGCCTTTGACCCCATAGAACTGTCGTGTAAAATAGCCACCATGTATTAATGTCCCAGTTTTCGTACGGAAAGTTGCTGTGCTACGTCCGAGCAGCTTCGCCAAAACAGGTAAGTCATTGCCACACGGACATATCTCGTCTGAGAGCATACCGACATCTCCGATCCGGTACCGAATAAACGGCATAGCATAATTATTGAGTTGCGTGACCAGAATCTCTCCGGGTTCGGTGTACGGGTCAGAGCTGTCTATTTCAAGGTAAAGATCGCGAGCGTTGATATGCATCCTGCCTTCCGCACATTCCATTCCGATTAAGCCGACTTCCCGTCCACCATAGCGATTATAGACTTTCGCTTTGAAAATAATCTCGGCTAAGGAGCGGTAATGTGGATGTAACATCTCAGCGGAAGATATAATGCCTTTCAATTTCCATTTCGGCATTAAGCCGTTATCGGAAAGAAACGTAGCAAACTGGTAAAGCGATGACGGATAAGCGAGGATAGTTTGTGGGACGGACTGATTCATCTGTTCAAACATTGCCAGCATCACTTCGTCTGTGAGTTGAAACCCATTGAGCCAATACTGATTTCGCCAGAAGCTGCTGAGCCGACGTTTCCAGTGTCCACCGTCTTCCAAATCTACCGGAGCTCCCCAGATAACGAGTTGTGGCTCACCGAAATTCCAGCCTGCCCATCGATCGAAATAGTAGACGCTCAAGTTCCGTTGATTCCAATAGTTCCTATCCTGATAGAACACAAGCGGCGTCCCTGTTGAACCACCAGTAGCGTTTTCAATCCGTTGCTCCGCTGTGAAGGCTGTAGAACAGAGTTCGTCCAATTGTTCTCGAATGTTCTGCTTCTCCAGTGGTGGAATTTGAGATAGATCAGGTGTCTCTGTCTTTAACAGTTTACGGTAATAGGATGTTGTTTGGTAGGCATGTCGGAGGAGTTTTTCTAAACGTTCTGTCTGAAATGCTTTAATAGTTTCGCGCGGTGCGTTTAACAGTGCAGCTGCTCGTGAGAGTTTAAAGTGGTAGTGCACACCTTTACGATAGATATTATAGGCATGCCAGGTAGTCTTTGAGAGTAAGGTTTTAATAGAACGATGGATAGGCATGATTTAGGAGTGTTGGACAATATGCCCGAACTTGTTAAAGAAAAGCATAAAAAATCGTTATAGATGACTATAGATTTATGACTTTAATGTGAGCCAATACGATAAATATTATTAAGCAAGTTTCATGCCAACACTTTTAGTAAAAGACATACTTGTATTGCAACATCTAAAACTCTGAGAGTAATTTACTGCCATTCGTCTAAAACACAGAAATAAACTGGATTTACCAACATTAAAACTCTGGACGCTACTTCAAAATTCCTGCCCTATTATGGTCACGCAAGAATTGTAGAGAAACCGCAAAAATTGCAGTATACAACGCAAAAATTGCAGTAATCGGCAATTGTGGTATCAGCCAGAGGCACTCAATTATCAGTAGATGAGCTTTCAACCTCAACAAGCATCCTACCTTCACAGTCGTGATAATTTACGAACCACTCTTTATTAAGTATTAAGACAAAACTTTTTTAAATTTTAATAACTACAAATTATTTGACTTAATACTAAAATAATTATACTGTTTTCAGCTTATAAAGTCAAACTAAATATCCAAAAAAGTATACACTGCTGTCAATTCTCTTTCAAAGTGTAATAGCATTGGAATAGATCGGAAAATCAGTGAACAGCAAGTAGGAAACATTCTTCCATAGTAAATGCCCGAATTAAATCTTTAATCTTCATCAAACCGCACCAGCAAAGCGGAATAAACAGCGCGAACAGACTTTAACTATTGCATCGCGCTCAATTTCTGAGTGTGTCAACATTCGGTGAATACCCCGGTGGGAACTGATCACTCACAGAACGTCCATCTTGGAAGAGTTGCCCCGCATCCGGATTCTCAGGTTCAACGGGTGGCGGGAAGTCGCGCCATCTATTACCGTCAAGCGGAAGTTCATATCCGTCCTCGCGCAGCCATTCAATCAAACGTTTTCGATAAGCACTCAGTGTCCTGCCATACCCTGGATTACCTGCAAGACTCCGCTCGTCAAGTCTACCTTGTATACGCCTGAAAAGCCACTCTTGCCGATCCGCAGCGGAGTAGATATATTTGTATTCGTTTGTGAGGAGCATATAAAGTCCGGTGCTTTCCTGTCCCAATTGTCCGACGATGGCATCCCGTTGCACATTTCCAGCAGCAAGGTCCGCAAGATCCATACCGCTCCGATCTGTCTGCGATGGCAAACCCGCTGCGCCGAGACTCGTCGGTAGCACATCAACAAGACTCGTCGGCGTATCGCACTGCGCGTCTGCCTCGAAACGTTCAGGATAGCGGACAAGCAGTGGTATACGAGCGGCGGCATCAAGAAACGAGCGTTTTCCATAGCAGTCATAGTCACCGAGCAATTCGCCGTGGTCGGAAGTGTAGAGGATTAGCGTGTTGTCCAACTCGCCTTCTGATTCAAGGTAGTCGAGGATCCGACCGACCTGATAATCGATAAATGAGATGGCTGCGTAGTAAGCGGCGCGCATTGTCCGAAGGAGATTCATATCGCGTCCTTGGTCGCGGTATTTGTAACGATTTTGATGCCGATTCCAATAGGTATGCAGATGCTCATAATCTGACGGTAGAAAGGGTAACGGCATCTCCACGGTGCGGTAGAGCCTGTTCCACGGCACTGGTGATTCAAACGGCGGATGCGGTTTAATGAAGCTGCTCCAACACAAAAACGGGCGGTCCGTATCTCGCTGTGAGAAGAATTCAAGCGTTTTATCGCCTACCCACTGTGTGTGGTGTAGACGGGCAGGGAGTTGCGAGGGTTGCGGGATGTAGTAGTATTCACTCCGCTCACCGTGCGGTGCAACGACGTGATCATAGCCGTTTTCAACAAGAGATGCCGTGAAATCGTCGGGACCGGCACCTTCTTCGGAAAAGTCTCGCGTTTCAAATCCCCACATTTTGCGTCCTTGCGGTGTGAAGTGCATTTTGCCGATACCGTGCGTCTGATAGCCTGCTTCATTGAGCAGCTCCATCATCGAGACCCGATCTTGCGGCATTGCGGAATTGCTCGTGCACTCCGTCTGATGCGGCCATTGTCCGAGCAAGAAACTACAGCGCGATGCTACACATATAGGTGATGGACAGTAGGCTGAAGTGAAACTTGTGCCATCTTTTACAATTCGATCTAACCCAGGGGTCTGAATCATCGGATTTCCGAGCGCACCGATCGTATCAAAACGCTGCTGATCCGTCATGAGAAGAAGAATATTCGGTTGTTTTGCCATGAGGTGTTCCTGCCCTTTCAGAAAAAATGCGTCTTGGTTTGTGTCTGAAATATACGGATAGCATAGCACTTTTTCGTGTAGAATGCAACCCCTCTTTCAAATTAGCCTGGGGCTATTTATAGTGACCTCTAAAAATAATACCATTTCTAAATGATGATAGGACATTACCGGTTTTCATGGAATGTTTAGCGGTGCGGAACAAACTAACAGTTTGTTCTACATAAAGAGGGGTTTATTAACAGAAATGGTATAATAAGACACTTCTTGAAAGACGGACGAGGCAACCTTGAAGAAACACCCAAGCAAAAACCCTACCGGGCCTGGGTCTAAAATTGGACGAAAAAACCGAAAACTAAATAGCTTTGGATTAACAAAAAATTTATGTACACATTAATGAATTTATGTGATATGCTTTAATTTGCACAGGCAACTCGGCCTTGCAGTGCCACGGTAGGTGCAACTGGCAAATTTTGCACCTACCACCCAATCGTTTTAGAAATACGCTTTGAAAAAATATAAACAGATGCAAAAATGGTATGAAAACAAAAAACTCCTGAACACCTTCATCGTTTTGATGTGTGTCAGTTTTATCGCCTACTTTTTCTTTGACTGGAATTGGGGGCTGCCTTTAACGCTGTTTCTTGGCACAGCGATCATGGTGAGAGGTGTCGTAAAAATCACGATGCGGATGCGAATGAATAGAGGAAAAAATGAAAAGACGAACGTTCATAAAACTGAGTGCGATTAGTGCCGCGGGGATGGTCTTGCCCCTTCAATTAGAAGGACACGCAGCAGCGAAACCGCTACTGAAGCCGAAGACGCTGATTACACCCAACGCTGACTTCTATATCCTGCAGATCGGTGATCCTGTTACGCTTGACGCTAAAACGTGGCGGATGGCAATCACCGGCTTAGTCGAAAAACAAATGCTACCCTTGCGGCTTGCGGATATTACAGCAATGGAAGCCGTTAAGGCGATACGAACCCTGAAATGTATCGGCGACCCGATTGGCACGGAGCAGATGAGTAATGCGAATTGGAAAGGCGTTCGGCTTCGCGATCTGCTTGAGAAAGCCGTACCCAAACCCGAAGCAAAAGTGGTTGTTTTCCGCTGTGCAGATGGCTACCATACAGCAATTCCACTCGAAGACGCGATGCGTGAAGAAACACTCCTCGCTTACGAGATGAACGGTGTACCGCTTCCAACAGAACACGGTTTCCCTATCCGACTGCTGAACCCGGGGCACTACGGCACGAAAAACCCGAAATGGATAGTGAATATCCAACTCGCAGCAGAACATGAGAGTTATTGGGAGAAACGGGGTTGGGATCCGATTGCGAATGTGAAACTCGCTACAATGATTGGCACACCAAGTGATGGTGAAGAAATTACTGGCGGTAAGGTTTATACAGTGAGCGGTGCAGCGTTCGACGCGGGCAACCATGACGGTATCAAGAAGGTAGAAGTCAGCGTTGATTATGGGCAGACATGGGAAGAAGCAGAAATTTGGGCGCAGGATACGCCACTCTCATGGGTGCTATGGAAATGGGATTGGCACGTCCCTGAAGAGGAAGATCCCGTCGAAATTTATGCAAGAGCCACGGCTAATGACGGTCTCACACAAGACGAAATAGGTATTGAGGCGGAGCCGGTTGGTGCTACTGCCTATCACATGATCGATGCAAGGATTATAGAACGCTAACACTCGGTGCGGAACGACATAATATGCGCCAACTTTTCACAGTTTATCTCCCTGTTCTACTCATCGATTTTGCTTATACCAGTATCTTAACCAACACCTCCTTTTACACCAGTTATCTTGGACTCTCCTCAACCTTTTTAGGCGTGTTGATGGCAGTTACGACTGCCTTCTTCGCGGTACTCGCTATTCCGTGCGGACGGTTGTCGGATCGAATCGATCGTCGATCCTTGCTTTACGCTGCCTGTTTGGTACTGGGTGCTGTGAGTATCGGACTGCCACACTGTCGGAACAGCATGCACCTCATGCTGATCTTTCCCGGCATCGGTATCAGTATGGCTCTGTTCTGGCCCGCTTACGAGGCATGGCTTGCTGAACGCGAAGGTGAAAGTCAACTCATCCACCGGGTTATGCTTTTCAATCTGTTCTGGAGCATTGGCGTCACCCTTGGACCAGCGTTTTCGAGTTACCTGTATGGCGATGCGAACCCCTTTAGACCGTTCTATCTTGCCGGTGTCTTGTGTCTACTCACTTTGGGAACAATTATAGCAAACAGTCTGCGGACATCCGACATTCCACAAACCGATGCCTCTTCTGAGATCACCACAGAACCCGCTGAAACGCTCTATCCACCCCAACCTGTGCGAACTATGCATCTTAATCTTGCACGATGTGCGAATTTTACTTCGTGGTTCCTGCTCGGTGTGTTGCGTCGTCTTGCCCCGAAACTCACGAAGGAGATGGGGATGCTCCCATCAACATTCGGCAACCTGATGCTGACGCTTGGCGGTATGCAGACGCTGGCGTTCCTTGTCCTTGGCACTGGTTACTCGACCCGATGGCATTATCGTTTCGCGCCGATATTAATAGTTCAGTTGTTAGCAGTAATCAGTTTTCTCGGAATATGGAAAATCCAAAACACGCTTCTCTGGACATTTGCGTTCGGGGTTATCGGCGTGTCCGCCGCTTTCACCTATTTCAGCAGCCTCTACTACGGATTGGATAGGCATATAGATAAAGGAAACAAGAGTGGATGGCACGAGGCGATATTAGGGTTGGGAATCTTATTAGGTCCGCTCTTAGGCGGTATCTCAGCAGATTCGCGATTGGGCACGCAGAGTCCGTATCTGCTCTGCACATGCGCCATCGTCATCGCGATTATTGTGGAGGTTTTTATTCTATCTAAGAATAATCGATTTTCAAAAGATTCGCCTTGATGTAATCCTCATCAGGCGTAACGCCGAGTCCAGGTCCATCTGGTACTGTCACAACATGGTCGTGTATTTCGACACCGCTCACTGCCATGGTTTCCAAAAATGCGGGCGCGTTGAGCTCCGCGGGAAGCACGAGATCCAAAGTTGAGAAGAGATGAACGCTGGCGATGAAACCGATACCGGCTTCCGTCAAACCGCTACCGAGAAGTTCTAACGCATTGGCTTCGGCGACATGCGCACTCTTGATACATCCCGCTAAGCCGCCAGATTTACACACCTTCAAAACGACGGCATCCGCACATTCCAAGCGCGCTATTTTCGCCAAGTCAAAGTACGTAAAGCAGCCTTCGTCAATCGCGATCGGAATAGGTGCGTCCTCCCGAACCCGTTTCATGCCGAACCAGTCTTGGCTCGCCACAGGTTGTTCCATACAGTAGATTTCCCGAATGTCTCCAACGCGCTTTAGCAACTCAAGCGCATTCGATGGCGTATAGGACTGATTCGCATCAATCCAAAGCTTCGCATTTGGCATCGCTTCATGCACAGCGCGTAGCCGTTCTTCATCTGCTGCAGGGATACCCGCAACTTTGACTTTGAAACAGGAACAAGGCGCCAAGGCTTTCGCCTTCAGTCCCATTATTTCGGGTGTATCAATACTCAATGCATAAGCGAGTGGGAGTGCATCGTGGCGTTTTCCACCAAAGAGGGTATGTATCGGGACATCAAGGATATGTCCACACAGGTCGTGCAAAGCGATATCCACTGCCGCTTTAGCAAAGGGGTGTCCGTTGCTGACAGCGGGTTTCAATGCGTCATAGATAGCACGGTGAATGGTGTTGTGGTTCAGTGGATCTTGTCCGAGAAGTAACGGTGCGATGTGATGTCGGATAGTAGTTGTGATAGATTCGGTTGTCTCGTAGCTCCACGAAGGGAGGGCGCGTTGTTCACCCCAACCGACGTAGCCATCGTCTGTTGTGAGTTTAACAAAGACGTGGTCGCCTGCAGTACCGGTATCGCCGACGAAGCCGGTGCCGATATTAAAAACATCTTTCATCCCGACAGCAGTCGGATAAACGTCTACATGTGCTATTTTACGCATGTACTTTTAAGTTTCCTTGCGGTTAACCTGTTATTATTTCCAAGTAAGAAGTTTCCTACGTATTTTAGCACAGCGATGGCGATTAATCAAAACAATTTCTTAGGAGGTGTCAGTTATGGACAAGAAGTTGACAACTCAGAAACCGGTTGCCTTTGTCCTTCACTGGTGATGTTTGAAATTGCCCCATAGGTGTCAATTTAAGAGAAACAGACATATTTTTTAGTCCCGTAGGGTTTATTTCCTTGGGTATTTCTTCAGCATCTCTGTAGATACATATTACCAGAAGCCTTGAACCCCGTAGGGGTGACATCTATAGAAACTTCGCTATTATACAGATGCCGCCCCTACGGGGAAACTGAAGGTTTAGCGTACTACATAGATACCGTCCTTACAGGACTGAAGAGGTTTTAGAAGTCATCAAGGTTTCCTCTTAGAACCCGGTTCGGTTAGGAAACCGAACCTACCGGGCCTGGAGGATCGCTAAATTGACACCTATGGTGATATTTGAAATAGTGTCTACTGATCACTGACTGCTGATGGCTGATGGCTGTTAGACAATTTTCCGTTGACATCTTCACAGTTATCGACTATAGTAATAGGCATTATAGTTGCTGTATGTCACTATGAGGGAAACACGTAATGTTATTTGCTATTTTTGTAATTTTCACACCTATCGTCGTTTGGCTGGTTCTGCATTTCACGTCTCGGCAGAAAAAGGGTGATGAGACGGGTGAACCCAAAGAACCGATAGAACTTTGTGCAGTCTGCCAAGAAGAGTTCCCCATGAACCAATTGCTTGAAAAAGAGGTCGGTGGATACGGCAGAGTCTACTGCTTCTGTGGGCAATGTATCGAAAATCTTTATCACGAATACCAGAATACAACAGACACTTAAACAGGAGAATAAACTATATGTATGATTTAGTCACATTTGGAGAAGCGATGATTCGTCTCACCTCACCGGAGTTTATGCGGCTTGAGAACGCGACATCGCTGTCAATCACGGCTGGCGGTGCGGAGATGAATGTCGCTGTCAACGCTGCGCAACTCGGACTACGAACAGCGTGGGTCTCACGGCTCGTGGATAACTGGTCGGGTCGCTATATCCGTAACAAAGGACGCGAACTCGGTGTGGACATGTCCAACATCATCTGGGTGGACTTCGACGGTGTCGGCTTTGAGCGGAACGGGTTTTATCACCTTGAAATGGGAGCGGGACCGCGGGCGAGTAGTGTTACTTATGATCGCGGCTATTCTGCGATTTCCAAAGTGCAACCCGGTGAGATTGATTGGGCATCTATTTTTAGCAATGCCCGGTGGTTCCATCTGAGTGGGATTACACCGGCGTTGTCGGAATCCGCGGCGGCTGTCTCGGCAGAGGCACTTCAAGCGGCGCGTGCAGCAGGTGTCAAAACCAGTTACGATCTGAACTTCCGTTCCAAACTCTGGAGCGCAGAGGAAGCACAAGCAGCGAACAGTCCTATGATGGAACACGTCTCCGTTCTCATCGGTAACGAGGAAGACTTTGAGAAATCGCTCGGTTTCGCAGCGGAAGGGGCAACCGAAGCATACAGTAAACTTGAACCGGAGAGTTACAAAGCGGTTGCGCAGCGCGTCAAAGACGCTTTTCCAAACATTGAGATGATCGGGACGACGTTACGCGACGCGAAAACCGGGTGGCTCAACGATTGGCGGACGCTCCTGTTTGATGGTTCAGAATTCTATCTCTCGCGTATCTATGAGAACTTAGAACTGGTTGATCGTGTGGGTGGCGGTGATAGTTTCTCGTCGGGGTTAATTTATAGTCTGTTGAACGGTAAATCGCCGCAGGAGGCTGTCGATTTCGCGGGCGGGTATTCCGCCTTGGCGCATACATTCCCGGGTGACTTCAATTGGGCAACAGAAGAAGAGGCGGAAAAAGCGATGCAGGCAGGTGGCGTGCGTATTAGTCGCTAAACTGATAAACTTATGGCAAAAATTTTTCTCTCTCCTATTTTTGAAAACACCGAATTTGACACTGCGGAACGCCGTGCAGCGTTGGCAGATTTACAGCAATTCGGTGAGTTAAGTATCCACCCGCGTGAACTGACGGATGCGCACGCTGATGGCGTTGTTGGCGTGATTGCAAGCTCGGTGCCTTTCCATGAAAGTTTCTACCGAGCCGCGACATCGCTCCGAATCATTGCGCGGTGGGGTGTGGGGTATGAAACCGTTAATGTAGATTTGGCGACCGAATATGGTGTCATTATCACGATTGCCCCTGAACACATGGTGACCGTTGCTGAATATGCGATTGCCCAGTGGTTTGCGACCCTGAAACGGGTCTACACACTCAATAGAGCCTCTCATAGTGGGGATTTTGGGCTTATCAAGACCCATGAGGTGATGGGTTCTACGCTCGGTTTGTACGGCTTCGGTAGGATTGGTCAAGAGGTTGCTCGCCGTGCACGTCCGCTTCTTGGTGAGGAAGGGAGGCTCTTGGTTTATGATGTCCGTCCGGATATTGCTGAACTCGCAGCGGAATTTGGGGCAGAGGCTGTCGATACACCGCTGACGCTCTTCAGAGAGAGCGATACCGTATCTCTGCACTTATCCGGTGCAGATACTGTTGTCGGCTATGAAGAACTCTGCGCGATGAAACCGCATGCGTCTCTTATCAATCCGTCGCGTGGGAACCTTGTTGACGATGCAGCAGCGAACCGTGCAGTCAGTGAAAATCGGCTCTGGTATTATGTCGTAGATGATCCGGTGAACGGACCGCGGGCGATTCACAAGGATCATCCGCGTATCATCTCTACGAATCATAATGCAGGCATGACTGTTGAATCTGGTATTCGGTTGGACCTTTGCACGATTGGACAGGTTAAAGACGCAATTCAGGGGCGCGTACCGGCACATATTCTGAATCCAGAAGTGCTGAAGCATCCGAGAGTTAAGGCATTTTTAAAGGATTAGTTTTGGAAAGTTGTTGTCTCGTGCCGCCCATATAAGGTTCGTTTGCAATTAGGAGACAAATTATGTCGTTCAACATGCTGATGCTTATGTGTGTGATCACAGCACCACCGGAACCAGAGACGAATGCGTTACCCGCAGATCCAATCTTGCTCGCTCACCGCGGTGTAGTGCGGTACGCGCCCGAAAACACTTTGCCCAGTTTCGCCGCCGCCATCGAGTTAGGGCTATCAATCGAGTTGGATGTCTACCAAACAGGCGATGAACACCTTGTCATCATCCACGACAAAACTGTAGACAGGACGACCAACGGCACCGGCGCAGTAAGCGAAATGACGTTGGCAGAAATCCGAAAATTGGATGCTGGCAGCTGGTTCGATCCGCGTTTCGCTGGTGAGAAGGTCCCGACATTAGAAGAGGTCTTCAAACTCATTCGCGAACGCCAAGGAACACCAGTGACCATCGGACTGAATATGAAAGTCATCTCGCCGGGGATTGAAGAGAGCATCGTGCGGCTCGTCGAAGAATACGAACTGTTCGACCAACTCTTCGCCTTCGGTCAATCCAGTGATTCAAGTCGTCGCTTCAAAGAAGCCAACCCGAAGCTGCGAACCACGGTGTATCTAAAGGATAGTGAAGCCGACCAGTTCGCTGCAGCCCTGCGTGATCCGCTGGCAGATTGCCTGTGGGTGCAGTTCATTCCGAATGTGGAAGCGATGGAACAGGCGCGTAAACTCGGTAAGCAGGTCTGGCTCGCTTTGCACATCGGCGAGAATCGCCCCGATATCTGGGACGAAGCCCGCGCCAATAAAATAGACGGTATCTGTACCGATTGGCCGCTGGCGTGCAGTATACATTGGCGGCTCGGTTCAAAACCTAAAGACGATTAGGTGACCTTCAACAAACTTACACAAACTTACACAAATATTGGACGTTTAGACGAAAAAAATCGGTATTTTCCATACATATTTTAACCCCCTAAATCCCCCTTATCAGGGGGACTTTAAGAAGTAATGCCTAAGTCCTATTCAATCGAAAAGCTTGTTTTTTCAAGAAGGAAAAGGAATTCTCGGTTCGGCTTTTCAGCGGCATTTATCCACTTATCCGTCCAGCGCATGCCTGCCATGACGTTTTTCTTATAGTCAAGCTCAAGGACAGCGAGAAGTTTTCCGTTGTCTTGCATGACTTCATTGAGTTGCTGCGCAGTCGCACGACCACCGGAACTGTAGGATAGCAGAATCCAACGTGCTTGTGTCTCTCGGATTAACTTTGCGATGGCTTCAACGGCGATGAAATGTCCGGTGGTGTTTTTCCGGAATTCCTCAAATACAGACGCGGCGAGGGGATCTGACGTATCTTCTCGCCGTTTTGCTTTGCCGAAAAGGGTCGGTTTATCGAAAAGCACAACGCTTTTCCAGAGGTGGTAATAGGCAGCATATCTGACACGGGACGGAGGCATTTTCTCGTTGTTTGAACCGTACGGTGGATCGAAGTAGGCAAGGTCTACAGAGATACGCGGCACGAGGTCAAAGATGTCGCTTTGGTAGACCTGATGCGCTCCTTCAGACGTGAAAACTTCCGGCACTTCAAGGACTAATTCTTTATAAGCACGGGGTGCCCATTCTTTGAGATATGCGGAAAAGTGACCGAGGCTATTGTCAACACGGTCGAGTGCCAGAATTAGACTCGTGAGTGCGACCGCTTTATCGACCGGATCAAGCTTGAGGGTTTCGATCTCTTCTCGGATCGCATCCAGTTTACGGGTGTTGTGAAGCTGCCACGGTTTCTTGAGTCCATCGGCTTGGACTGCACACCCGCCGTTGGCGTGTCCGCCGTAATGCTCTGTGAACCAACCATCAACAGGTGGAACAGCGTTGAGGTGATCAATGAGGGGTTGATATGTCTCTCTCGGTTTTGTGTTGAGAAGATAACATGTGCCAAAGACTTCTGTCCATGGTGCAACGTCGTTGCAGATAACGGTATAACCGAGTTTGGCGAGTGCTTGTGAGACGCGGGTTGTGCCTGCAAAGCCGTCGAGGATCGTCTTAGCATCGACTTTTTTGACGAGTTCAAGAACTTGTGGGATGAGTTTTAGTTTGGAGCCGATGTATTTGATGCTTTCTGTGGGAGGTGCGTGCATGGGTGGAAGCGTTTGGTGCATGGGTTTGTGTTAATTGGGTTAGTATATTTTTCTATACACCTTTCGCCCCGCTGGGGCTTTTACCTGTGCGAGCAAACATATTATTATCCATCAATTTCGGGATTATATAGACGGTATTTTCCTATTTCTACCCTCCAGTATTTATTTTCACTGTCAGGATAATCACTCCGTTTTGGGAAGTTAACACAACCTCCTCTTATCCACCTTCTTACTGTGTACACCGGAAAATCGGAATACCTATTTTCAACGGCTTTGTCAATGTCTGCGGGTGCAAATGTAGTGTTTGGATCTCCATTTGTAAATTCTTGTACTGCTTCCCACACTACCTGTTCTTGTTCTAGTTTATTTCCTGACCACCGCGATGTTCGCGAAATTCGTTGATGCCGCTTCTTAGAGGTAGCGGTCTCTTCATCTCCGACTTTAATCTCAGTACTAACAATCTCGTCTCCCGATTTAGTCTGAAACTTTGAAACCGCTATACAACCGATATCCATTTTGTATGAAGTCCGGAGGAATTGACAAACACGGATTATTTGCCCTGGGATTTCTTCTGCAACTATGAATAAACGTAACTTCTGATTTAATAGCGGAATTTCCTTGTCATCAGGCATATCAAATGCCTCTCTGAAAGCATCATCAAAGTTTTTTTCTTGAAATTCTTCGCGGGTTTTAAAGTAATCCTTAGCAATTTCACGAATCTGTTCCGGTGGAAGCTCATCTGCCCATGCAGCATATTCAAGTAATTGTGCTACAACATCTCGCGGAGTTCTTCCGCGCTTAAATTCAATAATGACAAGATTACCTTCTGAATCAATTCCGAGCAAGTCTGGAAAGATTGTTCTCTCCTCATCTGCTGCACTTGTTTGCCTACCAATCCACAGTAACTCATCTTGTATAACTGCCCACGGACTGTTTTCAAGCCACTCTTCCACATCACTCTCACGTTCAACCTCTGTTTTCTTCGCTGGAACAAGTTCAACATCATTTAATATGAAAATAGGCATTGTTTTCCTTAAAATCTATTCAAAAAGTTGGGCGACTGGGCATGTGAATCCTTCGACGACATCTTCGCCTGTCAATGTGTCCTCATAGTTCAGCACAGTGAAATCGGTCTCGGAACGGTAAACCATTACCGTTTTAGCGACGGGTTCAATCACCCAAACAAGGCGTGTGCCTGATCTCAAATAGGCGAGTGCTTTTTCGGTAACATCATAGTGTTTGTCTGATGGCGAGACGACTTCAACCGCCAAATCCGGCGGAACCGGTGATGCCTTCTCTCTATTTTCTGGTAATCGGTCGGTCGAAACAAACGCAACATCCGGTTTCACTACCCGGTCATCCAATTGAAACGTTGTTTCAGCGGTATACAAACGTCCTAACTGGTGCTCCCGAACGTATGCATCCAAATAGTGAATAATATTAATACTAATCTCACCATGTATCATCGTCGCTGGTGGCATCGGGACTAATTCTCCTTTTACATATTCATACCCCTCTAAGTCGTTTTCAAGAAACTCCTCCAGCGTCATCGTATCGGGCACCGGTATTTCTTGAATGGATTCAGGGTTTGTTTGCGTATTAAGCATCAGTTGCCTCCTCCCAAATTTGGTATTAAGTATTTACGTATGCCGAATTGCATCAATAGGGGTCATCTTAGCGGCTTGACTGGCGGGGTAGAAACCGAAGAAGATGCCTACGGCAGCACCGGCACCGACAGAGATCAGCACGGCTTCCGGCGTAATCACAGCGGGCCAGGATAATTCATCAAAGAATCGACTCACAATCCACGCAAAACCTTTCCCAGCGACAGCACCTACAGTGATACCGAGTAGACTCCCAATCAGACATAAAAGTACAGATTCTGTGAGGAACTGTAAGCGAATGTCGAAGCTTTTGGCACCGACGGCTTTCCGTAGTCCGATTTCCGGTATCCGTTCCGTTACCGAGACGAGCATAATATTAAGAATCCCGATGCCCGCGACAATCAAGGAGACAGACGCAATGACGACCAAAACTGACTCTATGATAAAGATCATTCTTTTCCCGCTTTCAATGCCCTTCTTCGCGTTCCAAGTTCGGAAAAAGGTGTCATCGCCACCGTGGTTGCGCGCTATCACGGTTTTAACCTCTTTGAGTGCTTGCTCAACGACATCAATGCTTTTGGCACGCGCCATAACAGCACCGACGCGATTCCGTCCACCAAAACGGGTTTGGGCGGTGGTGATAGGGATAAAGATCATATTGTCATCACTTCTGCCGCGCTCCAATCCATCACCTCGGCTCTCCATGATACCGATAACCGTAAAGCGTCTGTTGTTAATACCCACCTCTTTACCAATAGGGTTCTGTCCTTTAAACTGCTCTTTCCAGACCTTCGCACCGATCACACAGACTTTATTCCAGAAATCCATGTCGGTATCGGCGAGAAACCTACCGTATTCCGTTTTCCATCTGCGGACGGCTTGATATTCATTTGTTGTCGCGCGCATGTAGGTCTGTTGGTGTTTGCCCTCAACTTTAAAGTCAATCGGATGACTTCTTTCAACAGTAGCGACTTCAACAGAGGGACAGTCTGCCAGAATATCGTGCAGATCTTGCATCTCTAAGAAATGTGGACTGGTATTGCGCTGCCAACGGTTGTTTTTTCGAATATATCCAGGTCGGTAAACGCCGAACATACTCGGACCGCCGATATTCTCGAATTCCGCCATCATAAGTTTTTCGGCACCCGCGCCAAAAGACATCATCGCAATGACACCCGCAATACCGATCGTAATCCCTAAAAGTGTGAGGACAGTACGGAGTTTGCTTCCGCGGAGGACGGAAAACGCTGAAATCAGATTTTCCAATATATGCATGCTCGGTTTCCTTATTATGTATGGCGGATAGCATCAATGGGAGTCATTTTAGCGGCTTGACTGGCAGGGTAATAGCCAAAGAAGATGCCTACGGCAGCACCGGCACCGACGGAGATCAACACAGCCTCTGGAGTAATCACTGAGGGCCACGACAACTCTTCTAAAAACTTACCCACTATCCAAGCAAAGCCTTTTCCAGCAACCGCACCTACCGCGATACCGAGCAGGCTCCCAATTAGACATAAAAGCACAGATTCTGTGAGGAACTGGGCTCGGATGTTAAAACTCTTCGCGCCGACGGCTTTCCGCAGTCCAATCTCCGGTATCCGCTCTGTTACTGAGACGAGCATAATGTTGAGGATACCGATACCCGCAACAATCAAGGACACAGACGCAATGACGACTAATACCGTCTCTATAATAAGGATCATCCTTTTCGCGTTTGCGATGCCCTGTTTAGCGGACCAAGTTCGGAAAAAGGTGTCATCACCGCCATGATTGCGTGTAATAATGGTCTTCACCTCTTTGAGTGCCTGATCGACCACAAACGGACTTTTCGCACGCACCATGATATGCCCAACATGATCGTGTCCCCAAAACCGTTTCTGTGCAGTCGTGATAGGGATGAAGAGCATATTGTCATCGCTTTTGCCGCGCTCTAACCCGTCGCCGCGGCTCTCCATAATCCCGATAACCGTAAAGCGTTTGTTATTCCCAAAGTTATTGATGATGACTTCCTTACCAATCGGGTCTTCTCCCTTAAACTGCTCTTTCCAGATCTTTGAGCCGATGACACAAACTTTTGTCCACGCGTCCATATCGGTATCAGCGAGGAATCTACCATACTCCGTACGCCATTCGCGAACGGCTTGATATTCATTTGTTGTTGCGCGGAGATAGGTGCGTTGAAATTTTCCGTCAATACCGAGATTAATGTAGTAACTACCTTCGACAGTCGCAACTTCAACGGAGGGACATTCTGCAAGGATATCGCGGAGGTCTTTCATCTCAAGGTGGTGTGGACTGTTGTTGCGTTGCCAGCGTCCATTTTTTCGGATATTTCCAGGGCGATAAACACCGAACATGCTCGGACCGCCGATCTTATCAAATTCCGCCATGATAAGCTTTTCAGCACCGGCACCAAAAGACATCATCGCAATGATCCCGGCAATACCAATGGTAATGCCTAAGAGCGTGAGAAGGGTACGCAATTTGCTCGCTCGAAGAACGGAAAACGCTGATATAATATTTTCTAATAGCCTCATAGTTATTCTCTTTGGTGTTGTAGTTCGGCGGATGTCAAAGTCTAATACCAAGCACGCGGATCACAGTTTATCGGGCGAGTAGGATAGCAAACTTTTGATTGCATGAATTATTGAGGTGTGCTAAACTTTTAATGCGAAAATCGAAAAGTTAGGAAACCTGTACATACTCTCAATGTTAAAAGTATATCACAAAATATTTAACAGTTGCAAATTTTTTGGATAGGAGCTGACAGTTGTGCAGACGGATGCTTTTAGCGCGGGAAGTGTACTATCGTGGCAAACGATACAAAACGCAGCAGCACATCAGGCGGAATTACGACGGAGCAAACACGCATGGATTACGTTGCCTTCCGCTTTATTGCAAACACGCTATCAGTTGAACGCTATAGCTCTATCTTTCAGCGATGCGGAAACAGCAACAACGATCCAAGCCACATTTCGGGACTCCCAACTATCTGGCGGGATAGAATTTAATCAATACTACTTAATTGCAGAACCACACGCGGATGAGCCGTGTTATAACATCAGCGACTATATTCACCAATGTGTGGCAGGTGACTTCACAATTGCTGAGCGGCTTCGTGGACGCACCGTGATTAACCTCTATCAGACAGAAGAAGCCGCAGACGACCTACTAAGTAACCACGGGGTATCCCAGTTTATCGAACGGATGCTGAGAGGCTACTTAGAAACGGACGGCAAGCAATACCTTGTCGGTTTTACCTGTGAACTCCCGAAGTTTTTGTCTTTAGTGAGCGTTTTAGGAGCCGGAACATCATCAGTACCGTGGAGTCCTGTCCTACTGGAAACGTCGGAAACGACACTCGCAACATACTTGCCGTTAGTGTTCTATGAAACTTACAACTCAGCGGCTGTCAGAAACACTTTCTGGAAGGCGTTGACGACGCGATTCGCGACCTGCTTCCTTGCCGGTTTGCGTGATTTCTGTCATCAAGAGGGACTTCGGTTTGCTTTAAGCCTCCCGGCAAGTGCAAAGACATTAGAATTTGAGATAGGATCCATGCTTGCAGAAGTGGACTGCCCTATTCTGAATACCACTGAAATAGATACACCGAAGCGATTCGTCGTCGCTAAATGGGCATGCAGTAACACAAAATATGCGGGGATTGCCCGAAAAAAAAACAACAAAACGGATGTGTCCACGCCAACATCGCGACTCCTTGAAGATGCGAGCCTCGGTTTCAACCTCTGGATGAACAGAAGCAGTGCCTCTGATAATGTGCCGCAAGGGTTAGCCATCGGCTACCCGAAACGACCGATCCTTATGGTAGCGCCGACGCAGAGCCTCTGGACAAAGCCCGATGAAAAATCTTGGAGTGGTGTCACAAAAGCGTGGGGATGGTTGTGCCAAAGTGTGTCGGAATTGGGTTACGATTTCAGAATTGTCTCTGAGCAGGAGCTGGATTCTGCAGAGATTATAAACGCTGCCGCCGCGAGAAAACGGGGTCGTAAAAGTGGTGGACTCTGCTTCCCGAACAACGGCACGGACACCAAAGAGATTTATAGCGTTGTGCTGCTACCGAGTTGCATATCGCTCCAAGAGGAAACCGTCAAGCGTCTAAAGGCGTTCACGAAAGCAAAGGGGAGATTGATCGTAGATGAACCTACGCCGTATCTGCTTAATGGTCGGATCGGACTTGAACCGTACCCGCTTGAACAACTCATCTTTGGACGACGCGCAACGATCCTGCGAGGTCTACCGGATGAGAAAGCGGTGAAACTCGAAAAATGTTTCCGAAAATGGGTGTCCGGTATTGTCTCAGTGTATGTAAAACCGGATAACGATCCGACGGATAGCGTTCACGTACGCCATAGAGAAACAGAAACCTCCGAAATTTTCTATCTGTTCAACACAAGCAGTGAACCGATAGAGACCTTGATTGAAATACGACGGAAGGCGACGCGTGTTTCGGAGTTTGATCTGTTCAGCGCAAGAAAAGAAAACGTTGCGTTTTGGCACGCTGATGAAAAGACATACCTAAATAGTGTATTCACACCTAAACAGGGACGACTCTTCGTGGTATCATAGAATAGTGGCATTGCGACTCAAACAGTCTCTATCATTTTAAGTATACGAAAGGAGCAACTATGACAGGTGGCGATATTTTTGTTGAATGTCTGAAGGCACAAGGCATTAAAGATATTTTTGGCTTACCGGGGAATCATTTAGATACTGTCTACGAAGCGTTATATAACAACCAAGACAGTATCCAGCACTACGTTACTCGGCATGAAGGTGGTACGGCGTTTATGGCAGATGGCTATGCGCGTGCTACTGGGGATGTCGGTGTTTGTATGACTGTACCGGGTCCTGGCTCAAATAATGCCTCTGTCGGCATTGGTGAAGCCAATACTGCATCGTCTCCGGTGCTTTGGATTACCGGGCAGAACCCCTCTTACTTGGCACCACGGGACCCGAAGAAAAGTTTTCACGGGTTAGATCAGAGAGCCGCTTTCACACCGATGACGAAACATTTGGAGATTGTGCATCGCGTCGATCAAATTCCGGGCGCGGTCAACCGGAGTTTTAGCGCACTCCGTTCAGGGAGACCGGGACCTGTGCTGATTGAACTGGCAAAAGATGCTTTGGATGCCGAAGCCGACTTCCCCATTCCGCCACGGAATAACGGTATTCAGACGACAGCAGCTCCCCAAGATATTGATGCTGCTATAGCACTCCTCAGTCAAGCAGAACGTCCACTGGTTATCGCAGGCGGCGGTATTAATCATACACGCGCCACTGAAGAAATACTTGCGTTCGCACAGTTACTTGACGCGCCAATCGTGATGACAGGTTTTGGAAAAGGTTCGGTGCCGGAAGACTCGCCACATTCTATCGGTATCTTCCGAGACGGCGTTGCCCAAGCAGCAATGAACGCCTCTGACCTTATCGTTGCGGTCGGCACCCGATTTAACTATCGTGATACCGGCAACTGGAGCCTCAAGATTCCGCAACCGCTGTTACATATTGAAGCCGATCCCGAGGAGATTCACAAGGAATATCCGGCAACTGTTGGTATCGGCGCGAATCCGAAATTGGTTTTACGCCAGTTGAACGCAGCGCTCCGTGACGAGAAACGGACAGACGGTTGGGGTGAAGGTTTACAAGAATTACGCCGACAATTTATGGCGATTGAACGTCCTCGCATCCTCAAGGAGATGCGCGATGTGATGCCCCGCGATGCCATCTTGTCGGTTGACGTTAACATCACCGGTTATGGTGCGCTGCCGCATTTCCCATGCTACCACCCTGGGAGTTATATCTTCTCTGGTGTATCTGTGGCAATGGGCATCGGATTGACGGGTGCCATCGGTGCACAGGTTGCTTATCCTGATCGGAAAGTTGTAGCGCTGAGCGGTGATGGTGGTTTCTTAATGACGTGTCCGGATCTCGCAACAGCGGTGATGTATAATCTTCCCGTTGTGACGCTCGTGATGAACGACAATCAGTACACCTCAATTGAGCGTGGTCAGCTGCGACGGTTCGGTAAACGTATCGGTGTTGAGTTGGTGAATCCAGATTTTGTGCAATTCGCTGAATCGTTTGGTGCAGTTGGGTTACGCGTTGAAGATCCAAACGATTTTAAGCCGATGTTTGAAAAAGCACTCGCTTTAGATAAGCCGGTTCTTCTTGAAGTCGTTAAGTAGGGGTTAGGTCACCTAACCCCTACGGGCGAGGAGACCTCGTCCCTACAAGAAGCACACAGTCTCGTTTTTACCAAACTCACGTTAGTTATTATCTTGTATCATAAAGGAGTTTTATATGAAAAGAAAGATTGGTGTTTTAACAGGGGGTGGCGATACGAGCGCGCTCAACGCTACCCTTAAAGGCATTGCGCTGAAAGCCGAGGAACTCGGTTTTGAACTGATTGGATTCATGGAAGGCTGGCGTGGTGTTTTGAAGGGTGGGCACTACTTTACGCTAACGCCTGATCTGATTGACGAAAATAGAGGGGGGACGCTTTTAAAGAGTTCACGCACGAACCTAATTAAAGATAATAAATTAGACGAGGCTGTAGGCAACCTAAAAAAACTGGACATTAGCGGTCTCATCCCGATTGGTGGTGATGACACGCTAACAGTTGGCACCGCGCTGTCAGAGCAATTCACAACTACGTTCGTCACCAAAACCATTGATAACGATGTCGGGGTCAATCCGCCAGAGGGAGATGCAGTTGACTACTCTAAGATGGTCAACTACTTCTGCCCGGGTTTTCCTTCATCTGCAAATAGCATTATCAACGCTGTCAGAGACCTACGGACTACAACGTATTCACACGATCGTGTGATTGTTGTTGAAGCGATGGGGAGAGATGCGGGTTGGTTGACTTTATCCGCCGCTTATGGACAAGCCGATCTTATCGTTGTGCCCGAAGTGCCGTATCAACCGGAGCGATTGGCGGAAGCGATTCGTGAAAAACACGCAGCACAAGGGAACGTCATCGTTGTCGTGTCGGAAGGCATTCGGAATGATGACGGGGAATTGATGATTACCTCACAGGCAGAACTCGACGCTTTTGGGCATACGAAACCGGGAGGGTGTTCAGAAATTATTGTTGAGACGATGAAAAAACTACTGCCCGAGATTTCCAGTTCTGCGTTCCGGGCATTGATACTCGGCTATCTCCAGCGGTGCGGAAGCCCGATACCACTGGATAGAGACATCGCTATGAAGGCTGGTGCTATGGCGGTGCAAGCACTCTCCGACGGGATGTTCAACGGTGTTGCAACGATTACGCGGACGGAGGTCGGGATTGAACCGACGCTGTTGCCGTTAGAACAGGTCTTAAAGCGGGATGCATCCGGTCACGTTATCCGAAGAAGTCTGGATCTACGGTTCTACGATTCCGAACGGTACCAGATGTCGCCAGCGGGGACAGGATATTTCCGTCCGTTATTCGGGGACCTGCCACACCCAGAATTGTCATTGGGTGATCGATTGTCATTGGGTCCTCGTTTGATTGAGATTGGTGAGATTGGATAATAATCGGAGTGTTTCAGTACAAGTAGGCGCGGTTTCAAACCGCGCCTATTGAAGTTGAAACAATCCATCTGTTTTTAATTTTACAACGCCAAAGGAAAAACACACCATGAAAAAAGAGCAAATCATGTCGCAAAATCCACGTGTAATGCATGGTGCTTTAGTTTTCGCTGGCACCCGAGTACCCGTTGAAATTCTAATCCAGTATCTTGTATCCGGTGATTCACTTGATACGTTCCTCGCTGATTTTCCGACAGTCTCACATGAGCAAGCGGTTGCTTATCTGGAGATGACATTGGAGTACGCGAATGCGCGTGTTGCTTGACGAAAACCTTCCCCATCAACTGCGCTCACTTTTTGCTAACTCAATTGAAGTTATTACAGTCAGCTACCGCGGTTGGAAAGGGAAAGAGAACGGAGAGCTTTTGAGAATGGCTGCGGCAGAATTTGATGCCTTTGTCACAACAGACAGAGGCATTTTGTATGAGCAAAACTTGGAGGAGATTGGACTCGGTATTGTTCTGCTGGAAGCCAATAGGAACCACTATGAAGCACTCGCGCCTCTGATTCCTCAAGTAAATACCGTATTGAAAACACTCCAAAAAGGACAGGTTATCCGCGTGAGTGCTTAGTACGAAGTTGGGTCCACCGCATTCTATGCAACGGACATCTACTAATTTTCGGTATAAATGCTGCTGCCTTCACCGTAGTAAGCATCGTAGATGTGCTGATAAATTGCCTCGGATTTCTGATTAAACAATTCTGGTGTGTAAGGTTGCGGCAGCCCTTTATCCAGTATATTTTCAACAGCAAGTCTGACTTGTGCACGTGTTTGTGTATGTTTCCGCCAATCCAAGCCTAAATTTTCTCGTTTGAGTGTCTCAAGCATTTCCTTCACAGCATCTTTCACTTCACTCCGCTCTGGAGCCGTTAAATGAGGTTCGCGTTGTGTTAGAAGATCAAACACCGCCAATTCCTCTTCAGAGAGGTCTTCGGTACCGGCGCGTTGGTCTTCTTCGTTGAGATCGTTAACGAAATCAAAAAGTTTCTCAAAATAATCCGCAACACCGATCGTGCCCGCGTTGTATTCTGCGATCATTTGCTCAAATTTCTCTTGATAATTCATACGGCTTCTGTTGAGACGAATCATTGCGGCGAGTTTGCCGTTGATTGCGCCTCTGAGTTTCTCTGCCTCAACGCGTTTGTGCTGTGTATTGAACCGTTCGCTTAACTGTTCAAAATCAATCTGGCTTAGATCAATCGGCTCTGCGTCGTAGCCATCAGCCGGTATCTCAATGAGATAGCCTTCAGGTGCGATTGACTGGTCAAGTAAGTCCTCGACTTCTGTCATTACACCGGAGATGTCAGCCGGTGGTGCCAAATTTCTGATTTTCTGCGCGATGATATGGATAAGTTGACAGATTTTGGTAAACTGGTATGCATCGGGATCGGGTAGGATCGCTTTGTATAGCTTGGTGACGTTCGTTGCGAGTTGTAGGTATCCCTTTTTGGTCTTATCGTTAATCAGGATACGTTCCATAGCGTCATTGATTTGGGCGATGTTTTGGAAAGCGTCGTCTGTTTGGGCTGTATCCAAGTCAACACCGAGACCTCGACAGAATTCGGTGATTTCGGCAATCGCCGCTCGGAGTTTTTCAATCAGTTCTGACTTATCAGCAATAGGTTTCTGGTTGCCTTCCAGGTCCGCACCCGCAGCATAAATCGCCAGTGCTTTTTCAAGATCACGGAAAACGCCAATGTAGTCAACAATCAGGCCGTTGTTTTTATTTTCAAAGACACGATTCGCTCTGGCAATGGTCTGCATCAAAGTATGGTTTCGCTGCGGTTTGTCAAGATAAATGGTTGAACAGGAGGGGACATCGAAGCCGGTGATCCACATCGCACAGAGGAAGACAATTCGGAAAGGGTCATCGGGGTCTTTGAATTTGGTTTCTAAATCCTCTGTGTTCATACGAGTGCGGTGCGGTGTGATGTCAACGCCTTTTTGCCTGAGTTCGTCGATTTCGTTTTGTCCCGGAGAGACCACAACAGCCATGTCGGTCTCTTCGATGTAGCGGATCCGCTCTTGCAAGTAGGCTTTTTCATTACCGTATCGTGTGGCTGCTTCGGATCTCAGTTGTCCAACAAAACGTTTCCAATATTTCTGCACTTTGTCGAACATTTTGACGGCAGTCGCTTTGTCGATTGAGATAACCATGGCTTTCCCTTGATAGCCTCTACCCATAAAATGTTCAACGATGTCTTTGGCGATCGTTTCCAATCGCTCATCTCGTGTGATAAGATGGTATTCTCTCGCAAACTCGTGTTCAAGCTTAGCCTCCTGTGCTTCATCCAGTTCGGCATCCTCAAGGATCTGTTCGATGTCTTCGTTGAAGTCCTCATTTATCAGTTGTAGCGAAGGCACACGGTTTTCATAGTAGAGTGGTACGGTCGCGCGATCCACAATAGATTGGTTGAAGTCGTAAATACTCACGTAATCCCCGAAGACCGATTTTGTCTTTTCTTCGCCTGCCATGAGCGGTGTGCCGGTAAATGCGATGAACGCGGCATTAGGGAGTGCGATGCGCATATTCAAAGCAAGTGTATCGTATTGACTCCGATGCGCCTCATCGGTGATGACAACGATGTCTGACCGCTCAGAAAGGACAGGATGCCGCTCGCCACCTTGTGTCTGGAACTTGTGAATCAAGGTAAAGATATAGCGATGGTCTTCTGCCCTGAGGAGTCGGCGGAGGTGTCTTATATCTTCTGCGTGCACCTCTTGCTGTGTCAGGACACCACTTGTACTCGCGAAGGTTTTGTAGATTTGGTTATCCAATTCCTTGCGATCGGTAACGATAACAAATGTCCATTTTCCGGGTATCTTTCTAAGTACTTTCTGTGCAAAGAAGAGCATTGAAATGCTTTTCCCGCTGCCCTGTGTATGCCAAAAGACACCGAGTTTGCCTCGGTTATCTTCAATCTGTTTTAGAGACTCAATCGTGTTGTTGACACCGAGGTATTGATGGTTCTTGGCGAGGATTTTGATGAATCCGCCTTGTACTTCCATAAATAGGATAAAGTTCTCGACGATATCAAGTAAGCGTTCGGGTGTACAGAGTGCACGCAGGATTGTCTCCAAAGAAACTTTAGGGGTTTCAGCTTCGCTATGAATACGTTTCCATTCGGCGAAGTGTTCCCAATCAGCAGTAAGACTTCCGACTTTACTCTCTGTGCCGTTAGAGAGGACTATGAAGGCATTATACCAAAAGAGGGGTGGGATGGTGTCTTTGTAGTCTCGGAGGTTGTCGTTGTAGGCAGCGCGGAGGTGAACATCAATCCGTTTGAACTCCATCAGGATTAACGGAATTCCGTTGACAAAACATACTATATCAGGACGTTTTGTGTACATCTCACCGGTAATCCAGAATTGAGATGCGGCGAAGAAATCGTTGTTCTCTGGGGTGTCCCAGTCGATGACTTGAAGCACTTCAACGGTCTCGTCTTCGCTATCTGGCTCGCTGAGGGAAACTTTTACGCCGTCTTTCAGGAGGGTGTAAATCTCGCGATTGGCTTCAATAGGACTCATGGTTGCGCGGGATTGGGTGAGTTCCTCAACTGCCTTGGCGATAGTATTATCGGTTGCAGTAGGATTGAAGCGTTTTAACGCGGTTTCCAATCGGGCAGTTAGGACGACTTCGGATCTGGTTTGCCGACCGAGTGGACTCTCTTCCGTCTGTTCAAATTCGTTTTGACAGTTCAGCGTCTCCCATCCGATTTCTTTAAGTAGGTTGATGGCGGGTTGTTCTATGAGTTGGTCTTCGCTATAGGGGTTCATTTGATTTATGAAGGTTTTTTATGAGAGAAACTCGCGCTTCCGACTCTTCTGCTGAATCAACTTCAACGATTTTCCATATACCTCTTGCTGCCAAAGCCTCCTCAAACTCAAAACGGTGGATGCCAGCTAACTCAGCGGCTCTGCCGAGCGTCACTTCACCTTCTTGATAACGTAGAATCGCGGCATCCAACTGTGATGCCTCTTCAAGGGACTTACGCAACTGCTCACGCTCGGCTTTGGGCAGCTTTTGTATCAACGGTAATAGTTTTTCAAGTGTTATCGGCTCAGAAATTTGAATCATTGTGATCTATTCCTTTTGGATATTATTTGCGAACATCCGCAGCTTCGGCTCGTTCACGCCTCACCTCTGCGAGTGCTTCCTCAAAATCGCGTATCACTTCTTCCTCTGGAATATCGGCAAAGGCATCGTGAAAGTGTGCGAGGGTTTTATTCCATTTCTCTTGAAACCGTTTGCGATTATTCTCAACTTCAGAGCGGAAGCGCGAAACAATCTCCTGCCACTGCGTTGGTGTGGCAGATTCGCCTTTTTGAATGTCGGGCGCGAAAAACACCTTGTCAGTCAAATTACAATCTTTGACGATTCGTTTAACCTCATTAGCAAGAGGTTTTGACGCATGCTGTCGTTGCTGAGCAGAATCAAGAATAAAAATAATATAGTCGTCTTGCTTGAAATAATGCTCAATCGCTTTCCTTAGGCTGCTGCTTATAGGTGCGCCTTTTCTATGACACGTGCGAAGTGTACTTCTTCCGGCTGTTCGGATAGCGATATCCCCCAGCTGCCTAAACCTCAGAAATTCGTTTTCCAAGAATTTGACTGCTTTAGCGTCACAGTCCGATTGCAAATTCCAAACTCTCACGCTTAGCATACGGGTTCCTCCATAAGGTCTTGTAGCAGTCCACTGTCGAAAACGGCACTACCGATTCCGAAATCCGCTATCCAACCCGCCAGTGCTTCACGCTTATCACGAATCTCTTCAAGGTTGAGTACTTCGGTGCCGAGCCCAGGGCGATTACGTAGAAGTAGAACACCGAGCGAATCCGATAAACTCTTAGAACTGAAAGTGTCAAGGAGCTGCGAACTATGGGTTGTGATAATCACTTGTGTTCGTTCAGCCAATTTTTCAAGTATGTATGCAATTTCCTTCAGTGCACCGGGATGTAGGTTTCGCTCTGGTTCCTCAATAGCAATTACCGATGGTAATTCAGGTTGATTGAGCAAAATATAATATGCAATGAGCTGTACGGTGCCGTTAGATGCTCTCTGTAAAGGAATTGGTTTCTTGCCTTTTTCCAAAAGACAAAATCTGTTGTTTCCAGCAATTGTACAACGGTCTATTCTTATATTCATAGAAGCATAAAGAGATTCGCTGACACTGCGGAAACGCCTTTGATCGTTTTCGTACCAGTGGGGAAGTAAGACTGATAATGTTGAACCTTTATCACTAATGCCTGTTATTTCGCCCAATTCCTTCAATGTGTCTAGTGGGTCTTGCCATAAAGAAGACTCAATATAGAGTGGTATAGAATCCGGCTGAAAATCATAAAACTTCCACTGTTTAATAAAGTTCGTTAAAGCACTTGTAATAGGTTTATTTCCATAATTACCAGCAGATTCCAAAGCAAGCCGATTGGACGAGTATTTTGTCTGATTCTTACCATCTTCATCCTTAACTATGCCCTGCCCATTCTGAATAGATATAACTGGAACATCGTCAACCAATAATCTCTCAGCAACAAAAGGGTTATCAATTCCCGCTTTGAACACTAGCTCATATTCGGCTAACGTTTCTCCCACTTTAAGCAGCAATTCATATTCAGTTACGTTCTCCTTCACATTGGCTTCTGATTGAAAAGTAATGCGACTTGCTTCACCTGCCCCAAAAAAACCTCGAATCGATCCTGTTGAGGATGGTTTGTTAGTGAACATCCAATTGAGAAGATGCAGGGCTTCCAAGATGTTCGATTTTCCACTCGCAGTGGGACCAACAAGCACCGTCAAAGGTTTCAGCGGAAGTGTAACATTCCGCAAACTCAGGAAGTTTTTGATATGAATTTTCTCTAAGAATGCCTTTTGTTCAGACATGGATTTTACCTTTACCGTTTTACCGTTTGCACTCGCGGTCCTCGTGGACGAGGTCATCAACAAAATCTATCCGTTCCTCATCGATCATCTTATCCCAATCTAAACCCGGAGACGCGGATAACTTCCGAAGTTGTGCCTCGACGTAATCCATAAGTGCCTTTTGTTCAGCATCCGTTTGATCTGTAGTATCACGCGGGGTCAACTGTTTATCTTTTGATAGCACTTCTTGATCAGTTGTTAATTCAGTGGTTCCACTTATTTCATTTTCTCCTTCCTGAATACTACGGATGGTTAAGCCTCTCTACCTACTTATGCGGGCATTTTCTAATACAATCAACAAGATACCGAGCGTTGACATCGCGCATAAGTCTCCTCCTAATGCCGTTATTGCAAATTATACACCGTGGCGTTGTCTTTGTCAATTGCTTTTCGTGCCACTGGTTCTGTTAACCTTTACAGCATCCAAAGTCAGAAAACGATTCTCAATACCTTCCCATACCTCGGGTGTCACACGACCAGCAGCTTTTTTGCACGCAATGATAAGTTCTACTGTACGAAGATACTTAATATAATTTTTCATATCTTCATGTGAAATGGCAAGCATATCGTCCGTGATCTGCAAAACGGAGAGCCATGTGTCATGGATAGATTCTTCTGGTGGTTTAACAGGCTTCCCATATCTTGCTGCTTTGATGAATTCCTGTTGTGTTTCAAATCGCTGGATCATCGGTTGAAGGTTTACTCCTTCAAAAATCTTCGCCTGCTCTACACGTTCAACAAACGATATCCGATTGTCTAGCTCCCTCTCAAACCGATCTTCAAATTTAGAAGAAATAAAAGAGTAAAAATCGGCATCTGTGTATTGGTAAAGATCTTGGTAGAAATAGAGATTTTGATTGTAATATACGGAGATGGAAACGCTTTGCCTGGAACCAAGGTAAATTATGTAATTGAAATACCGGCTGCAGTCCAAGTAGCAATAGATGTAGAAGTCTTGATCAAGATCCCGGTGAAGGTAGAGGTCTCGGTAAAGATAGAGGTCTCGGTAAAGGTCTCGGTAGAAGTCTCTGTCCAAGTGGATATTTGGATAGAAATCAAGATTTCGATAGAAGTCCGGATAAAAGTCTCGGTAATGGTCAAGCTCTTGATAAAGAAAGACGTATTCATGGTACTCTGGGTTACCGATTTGGTTCGGATCCCCGTAGAAATCAAGATCCCTATAAAGACTGAAGTCCGGGTTGAGGTCACGGTACCGTTTAACGCTGTTCTGAACCTCATCATAAATTTTACTCAGCAACCATAAAGAACAATATTGGTGAATTGCCAATGCTCGTTTGTCAGTTTGGTTAATAGAATCGTCTGTAGTGCCCGTGATCCGTTCCACCCACCGCAATAGCATCTTGAGTTGATCAGAGTTGATACACTTAGCAGCTTCCAACTCCATCGCCTTGAGCAAAACGTCTGCTTCGTACATCCGCCCAGCAGTCAGTAAAAAGACTTCCCGCCACTGTTCATCGTGTAAATGCTCGCTCACCAACCCTTGAATTGACCGTGTATCCTTTACGACATAATTCGCCGTTAAGTATTCCTGAAACGTCAAGTGGGAAAAA
This sequence comes from Candidatus Poribacteria bacterium, assembly GCA_965208735.1. GTDB lineage: Bacteria > Poribacteria > WGA-4E > WGA-4E > WGA-3G > WGA-3G. The sequence goes on along the minus strand of CBDBPM010000002.1, from coordinate 4,817,586 downwards.
GAGTAGGATCCGCTAACTCTCTCAACCAAAAGTCCTTGATCTACGAGGATAGTTTCTAGAATTTTGGAGGGGTTAAACGCTAGCGGCGTATTGGCATCTCCTTCACCGAATTTTTGAATCTGATCTATGAGTTCATCCTTACTGAAAAAGAGACGGTTTTCCTCAAAATTCTTCGCTGCAATTTCAGAGAGCATCCGTTTTTCAGCCGCAATGTCCAAGTACTGACTGATTGATTCTTCTCGACGGATCCGCTTTTCAGCCGCCCATTCCTCAAGAAAAATGCTGAGTGCCTTTTCATAGAGATCCGCCCGATTTCGCGGGAAGTTTTGCGAGTTGTCGTAAACCATACATAGAAGCGTGAGTAATAACGGATTCCGTGCTAACTCTTTGGTCCCGTGATGTCCTATTGTGTTCAACGCCTTCCAGCACTGTTCGGCAGTTTTCATCTCCTTGTCAAGTTGATATCGATATTGGTGAGGTGTTGAATCAAACCAATTTTTGATATATGTCTCAATCTGGACATCGTCAAATTCTGCCATCTCTACCTCTGTAAACCGCGCGAACCCTCCTTTATACGCTGCTATCCGGCACGACGCAATAAATCGGTTTTGACTATATCGATCAACAAAATCTCCAATTTTTTCAATGACTTTGTCAACATTCGCAGCTGGCACTTCATCAAGTCCATCAAAGAGGATTAAGAGTTTTCCTGATTCCAACGCTTTCTGCGCCATCTGATTCGGATGTGGGAAACCACATACTTTGAACTCATCAGTAATTAGGGTCTGAATATCAACCTGTTCCTCGGTGAACCGCTTCAGTTCAAGGAAGACGGGGATGCATTTATGTGCAAAATTTCCTTCCGCTCCCTTCAAGGCTTCAAGCCCAACCTTGCGAAGGAAGGTTGATTTGCCTACTCCTGGACCACCAATCAACATCAAATACTGTTCCTCATTGGCAATTATTGTTCCATCTTTTCGCTCATCCGAACTTGAAACAAAGTAGGATCGATGTTTCGCTCGGAATGCCTTTTCGACCTCTTCGAGGGATCCATATTTTGATCTGCTTCGGTCCTCCAAGAATTGAACGGCTACATAAACATCGTCAAGCGGTATCGGCTTACGCATCCCTACACAGAATACTTTGACCTGACCGTGACGATCTCTGTAATTCTGATAGTAATGATGAGAACTGTTTTCGATTTCTGCTTTCGACGCGAGGCTTTTTTCCGCAGCAACCCCACGCAGTTCCTTGTAAATCTCTGTCACAATTCCTGAAATCATCGCATACCTCCATGTTTCAATCGGTTTTAATGTCAAATTCAGATATGTCAATTTCGCCGGTGATGAGTTTGGGGAGGAGGAGGTCACGGGTCTGGCGGAGGTTGGCGTTTCGTATTGTCAGGTTTGCCAATTCCAAAGAGATTGGCTCGGTAGTTTCCTCAAAATTGGAAACTATTGAGCTCGGAGGCTGCAGAAGTTGAACACCCAACAAATCTGATTTTGTGATGGCATTGAAAATTGTTCCACTGCCCATAGTGTCTTCCTCTTGGAATCTATCTTTCAATTGCTGAAGTATAAATGCTTGATCGCCGTTTTTACTACGGATTGCAGAAAGACCACGACCGATTACTATCTTTTTGTTCGCGACGTTGATTCGACCAACGGGAGCGCGAACACTAAAGAGTATATCACCAACCTCTGCGATGCACTTTTGAATGGTACAGTAGACCCGATCTGTTGGAAATCGCTGCCCAAAATCTGTAACGCCTTGATGAAAAGGTAAACCTTCTCCTGTTTCATTGTAGAACTCAGATTTTGGTGACAACCCCATTAACACATGACATATTTCACCGAGCTGCTTAACCTTCCATCCCTGTGGTACCAGTCCCAGCGGCGATTTTACCATCAGGACGTTCTCATGTCCGGGGAATCGGAAATGGACGAACCATTCTCGGTAGAGCGTTTGTGCCATGTCTTCAAGGATTTTGATGCGGCGGGTGTTGTTTTCGATGAGGTCATCGTAAGCAGAGAGGACAGCGGCAATTTTGTGTCTGGACTCTGGGTATGGAATTAGGAAATTCCTAATTGTGTCCCTCGTCAGATTTGAGAATGTTGATCCACCAGCCAAGCTAAGAAGTCCATCAAGTTTCCATTCCAAACAGTAACGAATAAATTTGGTTTCCAATAATGTATTTCCGCTAATTGAGCAGACACCTCGCCCGATAGAATAGATTTTGTCTGCCCAATTCATTCTGCCTGTTGATCCGCGAACACAGAAAATGAGATCGCCTTTTTGGCATTCTCTCTTTGAGTCAGTTGTGTAAAGTGTGCAATGCGGATGGATTTTCCCGAATTCTGTGGGACCGTTCAGTAATGGCAAACCAATTCTGTTATGATTATAGGTTGTCCCTTTCGGAGAGGTTCCCATGGTAATGGTAGCGATTTTACACAAGGCTACTTCTGGATTATCTATCACATTGTTCCCTTTTCATTGGAATTAAGCTTCAGTCATTATTAGGTTCTGCTCTGCAAAAAACTTCTTAAGATCCTCAGTATATTCCGACATAGGATCTATATCAACTATTTGGAACAATTCACGCCCTGCCTGCGAAAACTCAACACCTGACCACTTAAACCCTTGATTCTCATTTTGTTCAGACGAAGATAATAAAATCCACTCTTTCGCCTGATGTGAAAATGGAAGAATAGGCGACCAATCCTTGTCATTTACCAACAAACTGTATTCAAACGAAGAGTTATAAACAGAGATAATCAAATCATACTCATTTAGGACATTAAGTTCGTGAAAACCCAAGCCGTATTTATCAAGATCGCCTTGCCCGGGATCACCCCCTAGAGAAAGGACTCTCATATCAGAAATTCTCCTACTAGGACCTTTGCTCTGAATAGGATCTTTCATTTTAGCAATATGTCTAGTAAAAGGAAACTCCATAACGAGGCATACTGAACATAATTTCTTGAACAATGCTGCAGTATATTGATCCAATTCGCCTAGAATTTTTATAGCCCTTATTGAGTATGAGCCTGGTTTCTCAATTTCGCCTGCTAAGATACGCCCAAAGCGAAGCTGCATCTCTTCAGTGCTTTTTGATCGTGCTTCTGTTTCAAAACTATTGAGCCAATCATCGTTGATTACCTTTTCCTCGCTACCATTTGTGTCCTTGTTCGTTGAACCAGCAGCTTGTTGTTCATTGAGTTCACTCGTGTCTTGATTTACTGAATTATCAGATTGTTCCTTGTTAAGCTCATTTGCAGCAATAGCGGAAATTTTATCAAGATTGAGCTGCTCTCCAATTATCTTTTCTGCGAATTTGTGCCCTGCTCTCCGAGCATACTCTGGATCTACCTTAATACCTTGAACAATTTGAGCAATAATTTCTTCTCTAATTTTAACACCCCCCTCTGATTCCACCCGAGTTTCAGCAGCTTTTCCTTCAAAATAGGCATCATACCACTCCTTCGGGGCAGAACATAATTTGCCGAAAGCCTTGGATGCGTTCCGCGCTAACCAAGTAGAAGGATCCAATCTTGATACAAAATTGGTGACAACCTCAAGCACGTTTCCCGCTGTATCCTCGGGAACAACATCAAGATCTGTGTTTGTTTCATCTTCAGTTGTCGTGGGTAGATCAGGTTTCATTTCGTCAGACATTATGAAATCCTTTTTATCAACTGTTGTTCGGGTCGGGCAGTAAGCGATCGTCCTATTTTTTCGGTTGTTTTCTCTGCGATATTATATCACATGCATCAGAGAATTGCCAGATTTTTAACCTAAAAGGACTTACGCAACGCGCAATAATGCATGTCGCATTTGGGCGAGTATGCCGCAAAACTGAACCTATCGGGTCTGAGAACCGAGACGGGATTTAAGAGGGTTTTGAAGTCTTTAAGGTTTCCGCGTAGAATCCGGTTCGGTTAGGAAACCGAACCTACCGGGCCTGGGGTTCCCCTAAATTGACACTTATCGTTCGGTTAGGAATGCAGATCACAAATGTAAAGCAAAGACAAATTTGGTTTCCGCGTGTGGGAAACCAAGTTTGGGTGAGTACACCGCAAAACCGCGAAGAAATACCCAAGCAAAACCCTACCGGACCTGGGGAGAACATAGAATTACCGAAATATTTTCTTAAACTTCATAAAGTTTATGCGACAGGTTTCCTAATCTTCCAAAATTTTTGCGACATTCTCGGCGATGCGTTCTTCGAGTTGGTGCGCCTCGGCATTTAGTACCGCTAATTCCTCGTTGAGCTGCGTGAATCGTTCAACAAAGTCGAAATCATCGGTTGTCTGTTCATCAACCCCGACATAGCGTCCGGGGTTCAGACTCCAGCCTTGTGTCTCAATCTCGGCAATTGTAGCGATCTTGCAAAGCCCAGGGACATCAATGTATTCTGTATCGGGGAATTTTGAGGCGAAGAAATCTGCGCTGTCATGTTGATTCTCCGGTGCTTCTCCGCGATAGCATCTGACGATGTTTGCGAGGAATTCAAGTTGTCCGGGTGTGAATTCCCGATGTGCGCGGCTCACTTGCTGATAGAGATGGCGTGCGTCAATGAACAAGACTTTATCGTGTCTATCGCCGTTCCGTTTGGACTTATCGAAAAACCAGAGGGTACAGGGTAAAGTAACAGTATAAAAGAAATTTGAGGCGATGCTGACGATGACATCTACTGCGCCCGATTCAATAATTTGGCGGCGGATGTCGAGTTCAGAGGCGCGGGCATCAGCGGCGGAGTTCGCCATGACGAAACCTGCGCGCCCAGATTCGGAGAGCGAAGTGTAGAACAGTTGTATCCAAAGGTAGTTGGCATTATCAACGCGAGGCATACCGAAGGGAAATCTGGGATCGTCTTTGATGCGTTCTCTGTCTACGCGATCGACGTTGAAGGGTGGATTTGCCATTACAAAATCAAACCTACCGAAGCAGTTGTGCGTATCCTCATAGTAACTATTGGCTTGCTTGATATCGCCTTCAAGCGCATGAACGGCGAGATTCATCTTACACAACCTGATGGTTTCGGCGACGCGTTCAACGCCGTAAACGCTGATGTCTCCCGGGTTACCGTTTTTCTTGTGGTTGCTAATGAACGCTGCACTCTGGACGAACATGCCCCCGGAGCCGCACGCGGGATCAAGGATGCGCCCGTGAAAGGGTTGTATAATCTCAACGATAAGTTTGACGAGCGAAGTCGGCGTGAAGAATTCACCGCCGCGCTGCCCTTCGCTCATGGCGAAATTGCCGAGGAAGTACTCATAAACCTTCCCGAAAGCATCTCCTTCAATGTCCATAGGGATCTGTTCCATGATACGGAGGAGTTCAAGGAGTGTGCTCTTTTCGAGACGATTGTACGTTTTGGGGAGGACACCCTCTATTTGTGAATTTTCCGCTTCTATTGCCTTCATAGCGTCTGTGATGGCTTGTCCGATGTTTTCACTTTCTGGCAAATTCAGTAGGTATTGAAAACGTGAATGCTCTGGCAGATAAAGTACACCGCGGGCTTGACATTCCATTCTCAGGTCGGGATGCCTGCGGCTGTTTGGATCGGCTTCGCTGCTGATTTCTTGTTCAGCGTGTGTAAATTTGTGATCGGCGTATCGTAAAAAGATAAGACCGAGGACAGGTGTTGAGTATTCGGATGCTTTAAGACGTGAATTGGCTCTGAGTTCATCGGCAGCACTCCAAAGCCTATTTTCGATGTCGGTGAGATTGGTGTTCATAATGTCTGTTTTCCTTTGCTATAGTGATGATTGACTACTACGGCTCAACAACCTTGTAGAGTTCTATCTGTCCGTTGCGAATTGTGTTAATCACAACGCTTTTAACGGGATGCCGATTGACATCGTAGTGAGAGATCAACGTCGCACCTTGGTAGTCGGTGATATTCGACAATGCGTCTCGAACATCGGATGGATTCAGCACCTGTGCGTTTTCGATCGCAATACCCAACAGCGACATAGCGTCATAGCCTGCGGCTGCCATACTGTCTGGTGGCACCATAAATAGTTCTGTATAATCCCGGATAAAATGTTCAGCATTTGGCAGTTCCACACTAAAATTTGCGGTGAAATAAGCACCTTCCAACGGCGTGTTGTCACTCAAGGTGCTGAATATCTTTTCAGGTTCGTCCCAACTATCCATCCCTAAAAAAGTCGCTGTAATACCGATGTCTCTGGCTTGTTTCATCACGAAATGAATATCTGGAATAACACCGGGAATATATAGGACATCCGGGGCTGCGGCTTTAATGCTGTTCAACTGTGTATCAAAGGTTTCACCACCGATCTGATAAACTTCGCTGCCAACGATTGCCCCACCGAGTTTTTGAAAATGCTCTTCAAATGCGCGAGTGAGTCCTTCTGTGTAAGCACTGTCCGCCTGACGGATTGTCGCGGCAGTTGTCGCAGCAAGTTCGGTAGTATCCGTCGCGAATTCTGCCATGACTCTCCCTTGAATCGAAGTTGGCGGAACAACAAGAAAGACGAAATCTCCAGCAGCGGTCACAAATTCACCCGCTGAACCGGGAATGATCGGACGACCAAGTTGTTGGGCTACAGGTCCGACCTGCATGGAATTATTGGAGAAAATGGGACCGAGGATTGCCGCCACATTCTCCTGCTCAATCAGCGTTTTTGCGATACGGACACTCTCCGCTGCGTCCGGTACGGGACGTTCTCCTTGGTTATCCATGACAATAAATTCAATTTGCCTTCCGAGTAGACCGCCGTTGTTATTGATTTGGGTCTGAGCGAGTTCTGCGCCTTGGGCAAAACCGGTGTAGTATCCTGACGGTTGAATCACACCGATTTTAATAGCGGTAGCATCTGTGGAGGGAGTATCGGGTGTAATGACCTGTTTTACGCGTTCGCACCCTAAAAAGGATATAAATAAAATTGCGATTAGGGTTAAGAAAATTTTTGTTTTCATTACTGACTCCTTGTCTGAAATGGAAATTGTTCCGCAACGACGAATCGATCATCTGTTTCAGGTGAACGGTAGATGAGGCTGATCGCCGCCATATCATACTGTATCGGCTGCCACTCATCTTGGAGTCGCTGCTGTTCGCTACGGAGAGAACGGGACTGGAATTGTCCTACGGAGAGGTGTGGATGGAATCCACCGGCAAACCGTGCTGTATCATCGTAATCTGGTAGGTACTGCAGTAGTATCGTGTGTAAACGTACGATTTCGTCTTCGGGTTCAGGAACGAGAAACATCGTACACGACTTTCGGTGTTGGAAAGCGTCGAAGCGTGCGAGTTCAATAGAAAAAGGGGACACCTGTTGTGCGGCTTTGGCGAGTGCAGAGGTAATTTCTGTGAAATCGCGACGCTCTGCGAATGGATAGAGCAGCGTTATATGGGGCATCCAACGCTCGAAGTTTCGGTCGTGAATCCGGCGTATCGCTTGGATGGGGGGTTGTACGGCTTCTGGTGGGATGAGGACAACGGCTGTGGTGTGGGTTTTGTTTAGCATAAATGAAAATATAAGCGTTTTGGCAATCACGGTTTGTGGCTAAGAGCTAGTGCGGTTCCAAACCGTGAAGAAATCCGCAGAAATCCGCAGAAACACCCAAGCAAAAACCCCTATCAAATACCCCAAGCAAAAACCCTACCGGACCTGGGGAGCGCGCCGACTGGACCTGAGGGTGGAAAATTAACCGACGGACATTCCCCAACGTCCGCCATCAACATGTAAGGTCTGTCCTGTGATGTAAGAGGCATCGTCGCTGAGGAGGAAAGCGATCACGGATGCAATCTCTTCGGGAGCGGCGAGGCGTTTCATAATGCAGGAATTGATTGGAGTTTCCTCTAATTCCTTTTTGCGAGCGGCGGGGTCGGGTGCTTTACCGAAGTGCATCTCTGTAACAATCCAACCCGGTGCAATAGCGTTAACCCGGATACCGTATTCGACGAACTCGGATGCCATCGTTTTCGTGAGAGAAACCAATCCGGCTTTAATCGCATCGTAGACCCACTGTCCGGGTCTGCCGAGAAATCCGCCTTCCGATGAGAGGTTGACGATAGCGGCACGCTCTTGTTTCAAAAGCGGTAACAGATGCTGCGTAATCAGCACCCAACCACGGAGACCAACTGCGGTTTCGGGTTCCCAATTCGGTAGCCACGCGCCGTCTTCAATCTTACCGCTTCTCAAGATAGCGGCATTATTGACAAGGGCATGAAGTCCGGCAAATTGTTCGGCGACAGCACGCGCGGCGGCAATAACGCTTTCATCATCAGCGAGATCGACTTCTATGTAGGTGGCTTTACCGCCTATTTCTTGGATTTCGGAGACTGCCTTGTGTGCCATTTCGGCGTTGTTGTCGGCGATGATGACGTGTGCGCCTTCGGCTGCGAGACGGTTCGCCGTTGCTCTACCGATGCCGGAGGCACCACCTGTTATTAATGCGATTTTATCTGTGAAGCGGATTGTACCCCATGGGTTTGTTTGCATTTGTCGTTTTCCTTTAATTCAGTTGTCAAAGATCGCAAGCGCAGCTCGCTCCTACAAAGATCGCAAGCAAAACTCGATCCTACAAAGATCGCGAGCGCAGCTCGCTCCTACAGGAGAGAGTCCCATAAGAATCGCGAGCGACAAGAAATACCCAAGCAAAAACACTCGCTCCTACAGAAGAGAGGCAGTCTTCTATACGCCTGCGGCGAATCCGCCATCAACGAGGAGAGAGGCACCGGTGATCCATTCTGCGTCGTCGGAGGCGAGGAAGACAGCGGCACGTCCAATGTCTCTCGGTAGACCGAAACGCGGCATGGCGGTTTTTTCCAACGCCTCTTCAATCTGCTCTGCGGTGAGATAGTCTTGGATCGCTGTTTCGATATAACCCGGACAGATGGCGTTGACGGTTATCCCGTCCTGTCCGATTTCTAAAGCGGTATCCCGAACCATATTCACAACAGCGGCTTTCGCGGGCGCATACGCAGGTCCCGCACCACCACCATAGGCGTGAACAGAGGCGATCTGGATGATTCTTCCAAATTTTGATTTTTTCAGATGTGGGATTGCGAGTTTCGTCGCGACGAAAACGCCGCGGAGGTTGACACCAACGACTTTGTCCCAATCGGCGATTGAGATCTCCTGTGCACCACCGGGGATGTGGATACCGGCGTTATTAACGAGAATATCAAGACCGCCGAAATGGTCAACAGTTTGCTGGATTGCGTCAGCGATCTGCGACGCGTCTGCGACATCGGTTTGGAGAAATATACCCTGCGCGCCAAGTTTTTCGATCTCTGCGACAGTTGGAGTCTTAACATCGGTCTCGTGATATTTGCCGCGAAGGGGTGCCTCTCGCCTATCAACAACGGCAACACGTGCACCCTCACGGGCAAATTCAAGAGCGATGCCGCGCCCGATGCCGGAACTCCCACCGGTTACAATGCAAACGCGATCCTTGAGTAGCATTAAACATTTCCTTTTCTAAAGTAAAGAAGGTATCGCTACGTCACAAAAACTCGCTGAGGTCTGACTGTTCCATTTGAAGGTGTAATGTGAATTTCAACGTTGTGGTTCAGTTTTTTCAGAATCATTAGCAGCCACTCCACAGTGAAATCTGAAAAATCCATCTTCCTCAGGCGGGACAGTTCACTTGGATCAAGTCCAAAGCACTCCTTCGCCTTTGCTGGGGTTAGTTCTTGCTCCTCAAGAAGACGGTAGATTGCAAAGGCAAGGTCTGTTCTTAACTGTAAGTATTCCGCTTCTTCCTCAGAGAAACCGATATCCAGAAACACATTGCCAGAACTCTCCTCAATTTTGACTTCCTCACTCATTTGTTGCCTCCATTCAATTTCTTTTGATATTATACCCTATCTTCCAAAATTTTTACAACATTTTCAGCGATACGAGGGTATGTAAATATTTTGTCAATTGTTGTCTGAATGCAGATCGCATTTGGGCGAGTACGTCGCAAATCACGGATTTTCTCGGATTGGGAAATACGTGCCACAGACTAACAGTCTATGCTACAACAGAGACCTGCCACAGACTAACAGTCTATGCTACAGGGCGGAATTCAAGAGGTTTTTGAAGTCTTCAAAGTTTCCGCGTAGTATCCGGTTCGGTTAGGAAACCGAACCTACCGGACCTGGGCCTGAGACGTAGGGTCAAACATTAGAAATAAGACCTACCGAGCGAGTTGCCGACACCGAAGGCGTTATAAGGTGTACCTGCCGGTAATGTTCGGATGCCCCACGTTTCAGTTGTTGCGTCATAACCGACACCCATTGAAACTGCGGGTTCTTGGATGAGACTCACTTGGAATGTAAAGTCTTGACGGACGTTGTCGTAAGGAGGTTCGCGTTTAATACCGATTCGACTCCAAGAAATCCGGAGGTTCCAATCGTGTAGGTTCCGCGTCATACTTAAACGTTGCTGATAAAACTGTCCATCAATCGGATAATAGATAAGGCTGGCATTAAATTCCAAGTTTCGCCCCACGCGGTAACGTCCAGTGGCGGTGATAGAACGAGAGGCACGCCTTGAGGTGTGCCTTTTGCTAAAAGAACTACCGATACTGACATTCCAAGACTGTCGGGTGTAGCGGATGTTGGAACGCAACCCGACCATCTTGAACTGTTTTCCGTCATCTGGATGCGGATTCGGATCGTGCGTCATCCGGATCGTCATGTTAAGGTTTCGACTCGGAAGCGGAACGATCGTAAAATCGCTCTCAATAGGTTCAAACTGACGCTCAAATAATGGATCAAAATCTGTGAAATCAGCAGTCAGACGCGTATCAAAATACACGATACGATGCGGCGATTGGCTTCGCCGGGTTTTAATCTCAATGCCCGTGTTGAAATTATAGGTAAGCCGTTTTCGCTCATAGAAATAAGTACTCGGACCGAACGGATAGAGGTTATCATCCCGATCAACAGCAGGTTGATAATCAAAGCGGAGCGAAGATTGCACCTCGTGCCGCAATTTCCGTAATCTGGGGATAAAATCGACGTTGTAGATACGGAAAAGGGTATTCGTAGCCGATCCGTTAAAACTGAAAACGCCCCGAAGAATGTTCTTATTTTGATCCTGGTCTCGGTCGTGCCAGACCGTATTTGAATTGAGATTGAGGTTAAGCTGCAGTTCTCGTAAAGGTGTAATCAGCAGTGTTGATTGCTTGCGAACATCAAAACCGAGGTCCATTGTTTTCAGAAATACATCTCTTTCTTCCTCACCGTCTTTATTGCGAAATACTTCTCTAAAGAAGTTACCGAGTTCAATATCAAGGTCAATACTTGTGCTTTCAAGTGTTGGGAACGTGAACATTGAGAGGAACGGCTTCTCGGTTTCAAATTTTTCAGCCATCGTTAACATGCTGTCGTTGAGGGTAGAAAAGAGTGGAAACGCGCTGAGGCGCATCCGTGAAAAGTTCACAGTTAGTCGGGGAAGTTTCTGTAACGACCTTGTGCCTTCACCCGTGAAATCGTGGATGTGCCGAATTTCAAGCCTACTTGTGATGTCTCCAATAGTCTCTCGTGAAAACTTCAGATTCCCATTTTCATCAAGATCATAAAAATCAACTGTGGATAAACCGGTTCCATAAGTGAGTATCGCAAAAGAATTGAGTGTGGATTGATTCGGGAGTTGGTATTCTTCCTTATAACTCTGGGATCGAAGTTCCGTTCTGCCACTGAAACTGATGGGTCTTCGCCCCTCTTGGCGGTTATCCCACGGCGTATAGATGGAATGTGTGTGCGCCCATCGCGCAATCAGGTTCTTCCCGGTTCGGACTGCACTTTGTCGCTGGGCAGAATAAACATCTTTAGTGTAGATATAGAAGTCGCCGCGATAGGTCCGCTTTCTATCAACTTTGATGAGTCGAAAAGATTTTTTGGTTTGAATGGGGCGCCTCCCTAAATCGCCAGCATACAAACTTTGTGCTTCCGAGGCTACGGGGCTTGGGTCTTCCCACCGTCCGCGGAATCCGTGCTTCCGATAAATTTTAAGTTCCTCTTCCTCTTCTGCTGTTTCCTCACCTTCTACCGTTTCGTCACCTTCTACCGTTTCTTCAGTGTTTTCTTCGGTGGCTAAGTCTTCGGCATCGGCTTCGTTTTGATCAGGCGTTGCCCCGTTCTGATCGTCCGCCTCCGTTTCGTTCTGTTCGGCGTTCTGTGCCCCATCAACATTATCGGCTTCGTTCTGCTCGGCGTTCTGTGTATCATCAATATTAGCGGCATCAGCCTCTTGAACAGGTGCTTCCTCAGCGGGGGCAGCATCAGTTTCTTGCGGCTGAATAGTCTCGGTCTCGGTAGCATCTTGTGTTGTGTCATCCGTTTCAGCACCGTCTTCGGTCTCTTCAGGTGCTGGATTCATTACGCCTTCATAAAACGTCTCCCATTCGGCTTCAAATTCCTCTGCGACCGTCTCAAAAATCGGAGTCTCCTCTTTTCTGATTAATTGGAAAATGTAGATGCCTTCAGGCATAGTAATCGGTCGGCGCTCAATGATGTCTCCGGGTTTCTCTAAACGCCTGACAGAGGACTGCCATGAGGATTCCATCTCATTTAATGGTAGCCCTTTGCCTTCATTGATTTCGGAGACCGTGGGTTGCGCTGCATCAGCAAATTCAACGGACAGACGCTCCATTATGTCCGCGGATACTTGCACGAGCTGTTCAAAGGGTTCACCTTCCTGTGCACGTTTGAGCATATCATCTGCTAATACGCGAAGTGCGTCCTTTGTATCATTGCTTGCGGTAACAGCGATGTCAATACGCCGGAGTTTAATCTCGCGCTCACCGTAGACATCAACAACTTGATCGGCTTTAAGGATGTGAAAGGCAGACTCGGTTTGGACGATAGCACTAATTTCGCCTTCCTGTAATGCGAACGCAGCTGCTTCCAAAGCAGGATCCAGCTTAGGTTCACCTTCCTCATCAACTTCACCGCGAGCGAGGAAACCGAGGTCGCCGCCATCGTAACGGGTATCCGAATGGTCAGAATTACTTTGCGCGAGTTCAGCAAAGTCTGCGCCTTCTTCTTGAAGCTGCTTGAGGAGCTCTTCCACCTTCTCTTTGGCACGGGTAACATCGGCATCAGTGATTTTATATTCCAGAAAAAGCTGCTTCAACCAATAGCGATCGTATTCACCGTCAAGTCGGTCCTGTAATTCTTGGGCTTTTTCTTGCAGCTTGGTCCGTTGGTTAGGGGTTACATCATCTGGAATCGGGATATAAATTTCTTGGAACTTTGTATCCGAGAACCGATACTTTCCTTCAAAGCCGTAACCTTGCCCCCGACGCGCGCTTCTATCGTAAAGCAGGGCACCGTCATAACGGCGTTTACGGGCAATAGGTTGGATGATACTGAGATAGGGACCTTGGTAGCTATCAGTTCCGAGTTTGACGATAATCTTTGCTATTTTTCCTTTACGGAGATCACGGCGAATCGCTGGGAAATAGAAGAGCGGAAACCCACCAATACGCAAAACGATGTTTTTGGCGATCAACTCCTGATTCATGCGGACAATAACTTCGGTGACGCTGAAATAGTAGTGTGGGTGTTTCAATGAACAAGTCGTCAGCGTCGCGCCTCGGATATAGGAGCGGTCTTCTTCTATTTTAAAGATTTCACTTCCACCGAAGTACCACGGATCGCTGTATGTAAAGCCGTTGCGGGCAATACCTTTCTTGGTTTCGAGGTTGAAGATGAGTTCATCAGAGTAGGTCTCTTCATTGCCGACCTTGAGATGAACGTTGCCCGATGCCCGCAACAGATTCTCGTCAAAATCCGCCCAGACATGATCTGCCCGCAAAATAACATCTTCGTGTTTGATGAGGGCATTTCCGTGAATTTGAACGAAATTATCCACAATAGACATATCGTCACCATCGCCGATGACCATGCCTTCTTCCGGTATATCCGTCTCCGGATTCAACCGTTCTGAGCCACTTTCTTCTCCTTCTTGTGTCTCTGCTTCGGAATCAGGGGTTTCTGCCTCAGCAGCAGGCGGCTCAGAGGGTGCTTCGGAGTCGGGGGTTTCCGTCTCAGCAGCAGGCGGTTCGGACGGTTCCTGAGAATCGGAGGGTTCCGCCTCGGCAGCAGGCGGTTCAGGCGGCTGGGCATCTTGTGCTATAACCGCCTGCATTGGAGAAAAGAGACATGCAACGATTAATATGACTGCCACTATGCCAGCACGCTTCAGCACAAAGACAAGCAATGCGTATATTCGCGACGGGAGGTTTGTTTTGTAAGGGTACACTGCGTTAGCATAGTGATGCTGGTGATTGATAGGCAAATCGGAACCGCTCTTTCTCACAGGTTTCTTACTCTTTTAGATTGATTTTCACGTAGGCGTTTTCAAGCAATTTGTTGGTGTACACGTCCCATTCTTCCTGAAATCGCTGTTGACGGAGTATTACGGTAATCTGTGCTTTCTCCGCTTCAGCCAGACCGGGACTATCTCGTTCGTCAACTCTGAAGATGTGGAATCCAAGTTCAGTTTCATAGGGCTGACTGAAGGCACCGGACACCAGCGGTTCAATAATCGCTCGCGTTTTAGGATTGAGTTCCGATAACGATCGGACGCCGAGATCCCCACCGTTTTCACGCGTTTCATCATCATCAGAATGTGCCAAGGCAAGTTTACTAAAATCTTCACCAGCCTCCAATTTTGCGTAAACTTCGTCAGTGTGCTTGCGTGTCTCTTGTATAGCCGACGGGCTTGGAACCAACGGGACAATGAAATACCGAAATTCAATCATCTCATCAGTTTTATTTTCAACCGTGAAGACATAGAGACCTCTGTCGCCTTCAATAGGTTCACTGAGCGCACCTATCGTCAAGTTTGTGAGTGAATCCTGAAAGAGTTTCGGAAATTGACTCAGTTCTTCGGTGGAAGCTTTTATGAGATCCCCTGTCTGCTGGGAGGTATCATAACGTTTTGCGACATCTTCAAACTTCGCGCCCCCAGTTTCGATCTCATTAAGTGCTTTTTTGACGTTTTCATAAGCGCCATCGCGATCCGCTTGGTTGGGTTTGAAGGCGATAAAAATGTGTCTTAAACCGACTTTATCTGCTTTAGTTGATAACTGGTCTCGATTCTCTTCAAAGAATTTTTGTATTTCGCTATCGCGTATCTGTAATCTGGGCACAATTCTGCCCATAACGAGTTTCTCGGTTTTGAGGTTCCGCTCTGATTGTTCACGAAATGCGACGAGTGTCATGCCTTCTCGATTTAATTGCTTCCTGAATTCCTCGTCGGTCTCGATTTGATATTTACCTTTAAATTCTTTAATGTACTGTTCCACCTCTGTCTCGCTGACAGTAATCCTCAATGTCAACGCCGCTTCCAAAAGTAGCATTTGCCGAATAAGCCTGTCCAACAACTCGGATCGTTGGCGTTCAGCCTCATTGAGTGCCTCGCGCTCGCTAAAGCGATAAACTTGCTGGAGTTCCATTGCGCGCTGATTCACTAAGACATCAAGTTCGCGCTTGGTCACAACATCGTCGTTGACGTAAGCGACGATCCTATCAAATGTGCGCGCCTGAACGCTTGAGATACCACCACTGATGATAAGGAGGACGATCAACGTGAGATATAACCCTTTTTTATACAGCATGTGCCTGCTCCTTTAGGAGTGTGGCACGATCAGGAATCGCGCCACACTTACAGTATAAACTATTCTTCTGGTGCCGCCTCCGCAGGCGGTTCTTCGGCTTCTGCCTCTGGGATCCGATCAATATAGGTTTTGACCTCGGCACGTTCGCGGAGGTTGCTGATCCATTCCGTCATAAGTGCTTCCCGTTTTTCGCGATCAGCCTTCCGGATCACACTCTTATGGACATCCTCATCCTCAAAGGGTTTTTGGTATTCATCGCGAGCCTCGTCCTTACGGAACATCATGAAGTATTTCTGTCCTTGGACTTCGACTTCAATAACATCATTGTGAACTTGACCGATCTCTGCAGAAAACGCAGCGTCTAAGAAAGGTTCGGTTCCCGGCGGATAAGAATCACGGCTGAAGTAGTCGGTGTCGCCGGGGGAGGATGCATTCGCACCAGGACCGACGAGTTCGCCTCGGTCAGAGAGTTCTTGGGCGGCTTCGACGATGTCTTTACCCGCTTTGATTTCTGCGGAGACTTCATCAGCCCGCTCCTTATTTAGGAGGGTGATACACAAAAGCCTCACTTGCGCAGGGCGGACGTAGTCCGCTTTGTGCGCCTCATAGTATGCCATATAGTCGGCATCAGACAAGGTAAGTTTATTATCAACTTCTTGGGTGGTAATTCTTTTAACCATCAACTCGTGAAGATAGTCCTGAACCTTCTTAAGAATTTCCGGGTCTTCGTTGAGTTTATAGTCGCGAGCAAGATTGAGAATTAAGCGACTCTCCGCCATAAGGAGCATATATGTTTCGAGCCCCTCTTTGTCCTGATACTGCCGTTGCTTATATTCCGGGAGTTCGCTAATCTCTTGCATCATCTCCTCGAGCGTGATGTGCTGTTTACCATTCCACTCAAATTCAGCGATAACTGTTCCGTCAGCACCGATAGCCTTGTCGCCGCAACCATAAAAGATGGGGTACGTGGCAAGAATCCCAAGTAAAAGTAAAGGGACGACCGGCAGTCGAAGTTTGCAATCTATTCTGCCCTTGAACTGGGCAACTCTTGTGAGCATTTTCAATTTTAACTCCTTTTCGCCCTAACCCTATGGTTAGGGACATTGCTTCCACAAATGGAAATAGGCTACTGTTCTGACTCCTCGGTCTCCGCTTCCTCAGGTTGCGGTGGCGTTGGAATATTCTCAGCGTAGGTTTTCAACTTGCCTTTCTCGGAGATCTCGGCGACCCATTCATTGATGCGCTCGCGTTTCTTTGTACGCTCAACAGTTCTTTCAATATCGCTTTTGACCTCGTCAAATTCCTGCTGTCGTTCGGGTTGATGCTCCTCTTTACGGAAGATAAGGTAGAAGGTTTCGTCATTGACATCAATTTCAAAGACAGCATCTGTCATTTCGCCGACTTCTTGAGCGAAAACGGCTTCTATGAACTCCGTCCAGCGCGCTGAAGCGGATTTTGTGAAGAAGTTGGTATTACCCGGATCATCTTCATTAGTGCCGGGTCCGTTCGCGAGTTTTCCTGCTTCGGAGAGTTCCTTCGCCATCTCAACGA
This sequence comes from Candidatus Poribacteria bacterium, assembly GCA_965208735.1. Lineage (GTDB taxonomy): Bacteria > Poribacteria > WGA-4E > WGA-4E > WGA-3G > WGA-3G. The sequence goes on along the minus strand of CBDBPM010000002.1, from coordinate 4,800,441 downwards.
TGTCTTTTCCCGCTTTAATAGCGTCAAGCGTTTCGTGGGCGAGGTCCTCATCATCAAGCGTAATGCAGGTTGCGCGAGCTTTTTCATCCTCAACGTACTCGCTAAGATTCCCTTGATAATGTACCATGAGGTCGTCAGTCATATAGCCGACCTTAGCATCAACTTCCATCTCGGTTAATTTTTCAACCATGAGTTGGTGCGTGTAGTCATCAAGTTTCTTAAGGTGTTCCGGGAGTTTATCAAATCCTTCATCAATCGCACGGAGAATTTTGAGCCGTTCATCTATGAATTCTTCAAGATATTCGGCTTTATCCGCTCGGCTCTTATAGTTCTGTTGACGGTAAACAGGCAATTCCGCGATTGCAGCGTTTAGATCCGCCAAAGAAATTTGATGTGTGTCGTCGTTCCATTTGTACTCCGCCACAATCACCTGACTTTCGT
>CBDBPM010000001.1:0-151880 GCA_965208735.1 Candidatus Poribacteria bacterium | reverse complement strand
ATTATGCCCCCCGCGGCGATAAGACCCGCCACTGGATTGGCTATAAACAACCCGATCGCAGCCCCAATCGTCAAAAGCGTTTTTTCGCCTTCGCTTAAACCACTCCAAAATTGAGCAAACTTCTCTATTCCCGTCCCAATAAGATTGAATAATCCACCGAGTATCTCCTGAAAATTGCCCCACCACGATTGGATAGCGTCTTTGTTTGACTCCATAAACGCTGTGAGTTGCGTTATCTTCTCGGTCACCCACCCGATACCCCCACCAAACGCCTCGCCTTCATTCAAAATCATCACGAATTTCTTGATAAGCGAATCGCCTGCCGATGTGAGCAATTTGAAGCGATTGGTCAAAGACTTCGCGTGGACTTCAAACTTCTCATTCACCGTCCCTTTCTTACGAATGAGTTCCATCTTCTCGGCGAGTTCGTCAACCTTCGGGATAATATTCTCAAATACCTTCTTGGCACGTTCACCAAACACGTCATGAAAGAAATTCTTTAACTCCGTGTCCTGCATGCCTTCGACACCCGCTTGGAGTTCTTTGAGTGCCTCTACTTCGGTCATACCCCGCTCAAATTGGATACCCCGCGCCTGAAGTTGTGCCATCGCCTTCGGATCGAGTCCGCCTTCGGTTGCGCGTGCAATCGTTGTGCCAAACTGTCGCATACCGGTCCCGATAACCTCATTAGAAATATTCAAAGATTTCAGGATACCTGATATGGCTAAAAAACCTTCCGTTGAGAAAGCGTCCAGTGACGAGTGTGCCGTTAGACCTCGCGAGGCAATATCTTGTAAGTCCGACAACTTTGCGGCACTCAAAGACGTGGCGTTAGACATCATGTCAGATAAACGCACGGAATCCGACCATTCGGAATTCGTGGATTGTACGAACCCGCGCATCGCTGACCACGCCGATTCTAAATCTGTTGACTCCGCCACAGCGAGTTTCAACACATTCGGTACTTGTTCCAAAGCGTCTGATAACGCAATGCCATCCTTCACCATCGCAATCAGCGTTGAACTCACCTGTTGGGTATCAAACTGCGTGGATCCCGCAATATCCAAAATACTGCCTGTTACATCTTTTCGTTGTTGTTGATTAAGTCCTGCTTCCGCCTGTAACGTCGCTAAATTCGCATCAAAACTCGAAAACCCTTTCGCCACAGATGCACCACCGAACAGCAACCCAACAGAACCGAGACCCCCAAATGCTGAGATTCCTCCGAGACCACCGCCGGGCGAAAAACGAGAACCGAAGCGCGTATTGCCTCCGCCACCGCCACGACCACCGCGACCCGGCAACCAGCGTCCCGTTGACGGATCACGGCCCTGTCCAGTTGTCGGGTGAGGCTGTCCAGTTGTGGGGTGAGGCATCTTCGGCATCTTGCGGATACGCTCCGCCTGCTCACGGAGTTTGCGATTCAACGACTCCGTTGCATCAATCGCTCTATTTGTTCCCGCACGCATCGTCTCATAACTGGACTGTGCGACGTTCTGCAACTGCCTGAACTTACTCTCAAGTCCGTCAAACTGCTTGCTTATGCCCCCAAAAGTACGACTGGAGACGTTGCCGAAGAACGCACCGAGCATACCATCAATGCTGGAATTACCTGTTGTTTCGTCTGGCATCTGTTTTTACCGAGAATAGTAGAGTAAACAATGAGATGACTATTAGGGGGAGTTCATGTAGCAAGGGAGGGATTTGGTTTTATGCTACATGATTATTCTAACACAATCGGGCAAAAAAAGTCACTGAAATTAGAAATGGGTAAAAGCATGGGAGCAAGGCGAAACGTAACAAGTGAGTGTTGAAGGCTGCATTGGTAATGTCCTCTGTTCGGTGTGGACGTTGGCAATTCCCCTCCTTATGTGATATACTATTCATACGCTCGTGGACAGGGTTCTCACCGCAGCGCATCCAGCGTTGCGTCCTGTCCTCACCTGTGAGAAGGTGTTAGCGGGCAGACGAGCGATACCTCGTTTAACATATTGAATATAATCTGTAAATTTCAACGGTATAACCGTTTTCGACCTCCTTCCCGCAAGGTCGTAGATGTCAGAGATTGAACACTCTCTTTAGCGAAAACCGCTTATTGTTTTTTTATACTTGAACGCTATTTTTAAGGAGAAAACACACAATGCAGTTAAGAATCATACCGCTCAATGCCGTGTCAGAAAAAGTGTTTAGGCAACTCTTTCCTCCAGACGGGGATTATGTTACATGGATTCATACTAACAATCCAGACTATCCTGAATTTGAGGCATGCAATGTGTTTTTTCATCTTTTTCACTCGGAGGAAGATGAATATCCATATCGCTCGTTTATTGTCCCTAAAAGGTACGAATCAATAATACGAGACCATGTCAGAAGTAAGGATGGTTTTGGAAATTATGATACGGTGTATTTAGAAGTCGATATGGAATTGCTGCTTCTGTACACACTCAAAAGCGTTTCCATAGTACGTGTACCGAAAGGTCAGGGAAACCCTACCATTCATTTTAGGACTAAATTAGATTCTGACACGCTCATCAAAGATTGGATAAAAGCAGGCATGCCAGAACCCTGGAGGGTGAATGTGCTACCATCGGACATTTAGACCACTCTCTAAACCAAGATTGTGTTACACCGGGAAGCGAAGAACATTTCTCAAATCGGTCATTTTATCACATAGGTGTATCACCACAAACGCCCTCATTCAGCGTTAGGATATTTGACACCTATGGAGTTTCAACGACAAACCTTATCTTAACTTTGCTAAATTGTGGTCTAAATAAGCGTATGCACTACAACTATTAACTGGAGGCGGGGTAGTATATGCTATCTTAAAAAAGATTATTCCATTTTTTGAAAAGTAAATGTGAGTCTACCAGTATAACTCATAAAGTTAAATTGATAGGAGAGTGGGAGAAAATGACAAGAAGTGAGTGGAAACAACAGTTTAAAAGTCTTGTGCAAGAACTCGCTGGAATTGCCCAGAGGTTCCATGATTTGATGCTTAATTACCCGCGAAAGGATGGAGATCCGCCGGATGTACAGACGCTACGGCAAGATGTAAAAGAAGTACATCATGAATGTGAGTTGATCGCATCGGGATTGTCGTTGAGACGGTTATGGGAATTGCTAAGATTGATGCCATCCACTGGCAAACGCGCAAATCTGCTCGAAGACAAAACGTGGCGTAAAGTTGAATTTGATATAGGTACGGCAAAATCATTTTTCCCTGGGGCTTTTGATGTTTTAAAAGTTACTCAGCATTTAGCCCAAACAAGATTTAAATCTAATGATAATCACCATGTTCTTGGAACAGTTGCTTGTCATTTAATAATTTTGGGACATACCATAGAGTTATTACTTAAAACCAAAATTCAGGCAGAGGGGGGTGAAATTAAACCTATACATAATCTCTATGACCTTTTTAATTCTTTAAAGGATGATTCAAAAATATGTGTTGAGGATATGTATAAAAAATTGGAAACTTCGGAACTATCAAAAGAAGATCAAAGATATGGCAGTATAGAATCTTTACTTAAATCTCATAGTGAATTTCATACTGAATGGAGGTATATTATAGAAAATAAAGGTGAAACACATGCGTCTACTCATTGTTTATTGCTCGCGGCAGGTTGTATATACAAAATGCTTGTAGAAAAAATCACACAATAAGCGATTCTTTCAAGCCCGAAACTACTTAGTGCGTTTCTTTTTATTCGGCACTGACCGAAGGAGATTTTTTATGTCATTAAAGACTTGGAATATTATCTTTATCCAGTTACCAGATTTAGGTTATATTACTGTCAAGAAATCATCACGGACACCTGAAGAAGTTCTGAAATCTTTGAAACTTCCATGTGATGTGATAAAAACGATTTTAGGAACCTTCCATTTGGAAAAGACTATTAAAGCCGAGTTTGAACCTCATAGTGTAAGTAACTATGAAGGATGGTACCATCCAGTTTCTGAAGTACTTGAAAGGATAGACTCGATTGAAGATTATGATGGTGAAGGCCCACCGCCTCCACTTCCTGAGCCAAAAGTACGTCGCTATGAACGCTATGAAACGAATTACCGCTATTGTAGTGGCTGCAACGGTCAATTTGAAGAACATGAATGGAATAATCTCATAGATGTTGGCGAAGATTATAGAGACTATGGTGACGTTCACTACATGGGTTCTATCGGGCATGGCTACCTTTGCAGCAGGTGCGCTTTGGAAGGAGGGTTGACAAATATTATTTATCCTACATTCTATGTTAATAGAGAGTCTCATCCGTATTGGGATGAGAGGGATGAAGAATTTCTCTCAAGATGTACTGATGCTGCGCCACTTTATGAAAATATAAAATATGTATGGGTTAAGGCGAGCGTCTTCACAAGGGTTTCATACGCATCTTTTATAGCAGGACACCCAACTGGAAATATTGGTGATGCTAAAGATTTTATTCTGAAGATATTGGAACCCAAAGATAAGGAGGAGGGTGCTTAAATGTCAGCATAGTACTATGGGTTTGAATTAACAGGCGATACACCGATTTCGCTACTTCGCCGTTCTTTTCTCTCACAACTCCGCTGAAATACCCGACCCCGACCAATTGCCATCTTACGGAATCGGGCATCATTTTTTTATTGACACCCGTATACAGATATGATTTACTATACTCAAAGGGAGTCATACCATGAAAACTACATTGCTTTTTTCAATCCTCTTATGTGTTCTCGCTCTACCCGCTCTTGGTGAGTTAACGGATGCAGACCTTGATAAAATCCGCTTGATTGTCAAAGAAGAAATCAAACCTATAAAAGCCGACATCGTAACGCTAAAAACTGACGGAGTAGGAGTAAAAACCGAAATTAAGAATATAGATGAAAAGATTGACGACAAGTTTGAGAGTATCGAAAAGAACTTTGACCGACAAAATAACATCATCATTGCCTGCATCGGTATCCCTTTAGCAATTCTTGCCATCGGCGCGACGGTGTGGGGCATTTTAGCACATAGACGTAGCGGAAGGGATCGCGCCCTCGAAAAACACATCGAAACACTCACACAGGAAATCGAAACGCTCAAACAACAACGCATTGTCAACCCGTAAAGTGCCTATTCCCAATCTACCTGCTACGCGAACTCTCGCGCCGACTTTCCGCTTCTCTCTGTAAATCCGCCAATCCTTCCGCCCAAAACTCCAATTCATCAGATGTCATTGCTTTCAAGTCCGCGACCGACCAATTCGTGTGGCTTGCGATAATTAATATCACCTCACGCAGCGAATCGGCACGGATTAGGTGAAAGCCCCAATAACCGTCGCAACCCTCCTGTAATCGGCAGGCAGCATCTTCTGCACGTCGTGTTCCGCGAGTCGGGTACATTCGCAAATCCAGCGGAACGTTTTTATATCGTCCTGCCCTTTCTGTTACTGAGGTGCCATCATCATTCCCGTGTTCATGTTGGCAGGATCAATCACAATACTTTTCAACTCTTGACCGTCTACCTCAATGGCGCGGACAAGTTCCACTTCAACAGGTAGCAACTTCTCATCAGGAGTCAAAAGGGGCGGATCGCCTTCTCTCGGATCGGGTGGTGTGATGTCGTCATCGCGGGGAATACTTTGCCCACCTCAATGATTTTCCCGTTATCTTTTGTTCCGTTCTGCTTGGCTTGCTGTGCCATAAGAAGTTCTCTCCTCTATTATAGTAAAGTCGAAAAATATGTGGACAGTTGCTCAGCGAAACAACCCGCCCCGCCACTGGCGAGGATTGTATCTTCGCCTCTTTAGAGTGTCTAATTAATTCTAAACTTTACTATAAATGTTAAATGAATACCCACTACTTTCTTAACTGAACCTGAAAGCAGGCATAAACCGCGTACTGATAACTAATAACCAATAAAGGGGGGACGTGTAGCGGGGGGAGGGTTTATTTCGCTACGCGATATTCTAAAAAAAATTAGGCGGCGTGGAGTGCCGCGTTGATCTCGGCGCGTTGGTCAACACCATTGACGATACGTTTGCCGTTGAGGACATCAATCTCGTGCTTGACAATCCCATTAACCATAATCTTGAGATAGTTGAGTGTGATGGTCAGCGTAACGGTACTGTTCTCTGTACCCGCAAGCCAATCACCCGGATCATAATTTACAATTTTGCCCATCATGTTGAAAACGACACCTTCGACTGTTCCATCAATGGCGTCCTCTGCTACGACCGTGAGCACATTTACCTTCTCGTCGTAAACCCTACCTCCGGTCTGATCCACTGCCAATCGCACACCGCGCCCGATTTCTTGTCGCTTCTTCATTTCAGAAATCGTCTGGTTTAACGTGCAGATTTGGAAAACATTCGGACTATCCCAACCCTCGCGCAGAGCGGAATGTGAGAAGATAAAACGGACTGGTTCTTCAAAGGATAACAGTTATTCCTTATCCTTCATAATGAGATCATATGTCGCAGCGTCTTTCTTCGATTCGCCAGTTTTGCTATCCTCGTAAATAACCTCCCCGCCTTTCGTCCACCTCTGTGAAAAGTAAGAAGCTTGCACACTTTCAACGTCTATGTCCTTCCAGTCAGGATATTTCAGCTTCAACTCGTTAAAACGCTTTCTGAACAGCTGTCGTATCACACCGGTGTCCTGCACGTAGTTATCAACTTTGTCGATAAAAAAGAGAGACAGAACCTTAATGTTGGAGGGATTCAGCCGTTTCTGCTTGCGAAATTGCCTCTTTAAGCGTAACTTTTGACATAGGGAAACCTCGTCAAGTGAATAGTCTTTGGGTATTTCAACGCCGAATCAGCAGTTTGGATACAAAAAACGCTCACTCTAACACTAATTCTGTCTTTGGTAGCCACTCTGCCAAAAGTTCGTAGAGTTCAGGGTCGTAGTTTATCAGGTCTTGACGCGTCCCATTCTCTTGAAAATGCCACGGCAAAAACCAATGCTTTACACCTTCTGCCCAGTATTCTAAAGCATTTGTGGCTGCGTAAGTGCCTTCGTATTTTCCTGCAGCCATTGCTGTCTCATAAAGCAACTGGATTCTTGAACGAAAGTTAGAATTCGTTTCATAGATAGCATAATCAATCGCATGCCCAAACTCGTGAACGAACCCGCCCCACTCCCATTTAGTCGGTGAGGCACAAAATGAGCCACAAATGCCATGAGGAACGAAACTTGAGCTATATCCGATCCATTCAGGTATATCAGCGAGCGTTTCGTTTTCAGGAATTATGACCATTCTAAAGTGTTGACCGGGAAAGTTTGGCATTTCTCTCTGATAGTTGAGCCGTTCTCGCAAAACGGGTCGCTTGGAAGTCATTGATAGAATAATACCGCGGGCAATCCTAAATTCACTTTCAGTCACGTCGTCTGAACCCAAAATAATTACCCCGCCAGCGTTTATGTAGCGCGTATAGTAAGTTTCTTGAGCCTCACGTTCCTTCCACTTCCGCAGTAAATTGTAAAAGTCATACTCCGATTTTGTAAGCGTCTCTTGTGGATAGATAATTGAAATCGCTTGTAGTGTTTTCAAGAACCCCTCCACGGGTAATGTTATTTCGTCTTCTTCTCTCTCAATCGCAATAATTTCGTCAAGGAGTTCGTCAGCGGGGGTAAAGAGCAGTTGTCTCAATTCGTTTGTGATTGGCATTGAAATTCGTTCAGGCGTGTGCGTTTTCTCTTTAATTTCTGCTAAAGCGATAGGCTGCTTGTTACCGGGTGCAATCTCAAGCGGGTGGACATAAGGCAAAAAAGTTTCCTCACGATAATCCTCAAAATCGTCGTCAGCCCCACAGCCTATCAGAAAGACCGCAAACAATAGCAGTAGTGTCAAATTCTTCATATCATTCTCCCCCGTCCCGCTTTTCGGCACGTCCTTCCTTGATCCCTACGATAAACCCTTTAAGTGTCCTGTATAGCACCACAAAAATATAGACTGTGTAATACGCTATCAGTCCCTTCGTGAAAAGGAACGCCAAAAGAATTCGTATACCACAGCCCTCGTCCCGCGCTCTATGCGTAATATACGCACCAACGCCGACCCACACGTAAATCAATACCACTGTCAAAATATCGACAGCGGTGTATTCCGCATGCATATTGCACCTATTTGTGTTAGGGGATTGTAGACGGAGAGAGGTCTGGCAATCCTGTGTTGTTGAGGGCTACCCAAAACTACAGCATAAAATAAGGATTTCATGCTATACTTTCAGGTAGCGTCTGTCATACTTGCCTATGGCAGTCGCAGAGCCGATTGGTGGTGACTCACCTTCGGCTCACCTTCAAACAAAATTTGAGGACTACCACGCTTTTATTGTAGCAGAGAAAGGGAAAAAAAGCAATTTCCCTTTACTCTATGTTAATTTCGGGTTCCGGTCGTTAAGGGTCTCCCGTTTACTAAATGTCTTTGAAGCAGGACAGCCTCAAAGCGTATGAAAAATTAACAGTAGGTCAAAAAAATTATTGAACGTTCAGAATTTGGATAGCCTAAGCATACAGAAAAAAAGGTAAAACGTTACATTGGGAATTTGAACCCTTGAATTTACTGGGCTGACAGCACTTTTCAAATTTTGCTCGTTTAGCAAATGTCTGATTAGTGTTTTTAGGTTATGAAAGCCTGTCTCAATGTAATTTCTGCTCCGACAGCTCTCAACCAATTCAGCACTTCTTGTTTGCTTATCTCAAAAGTTTCGCCCCACTTGGCTACATGGTCAAATTTGAATGTTTGATAGTATGAGCGTGCGATTTCGGGGTCGTCGGTCACTTCATAAAGGATAGCAGCCGAGAGTTGAGCCGGACCCGAACCCTGATAGCCCCACTGAAAACCTGTCGGGCTGTGTTGGACGACCTCAAAAGATTTTTCAAGTGAGAGTTTGGTGGTATAGCCTTCATTGTCCACTTGGACGGCACACCCACCAACTTCCTTTTTTACGCCTCTAAAAATTTCATAGTGTTTCCCTTCGCTTAAAATGGTGGTTCGTTTGGTAGGTCTTTCGGTATCAAATTATGCTCCAACCGGCGTTTATGTTCAAGTTCTATTTTCGCAAGCAAGTGTCCACGGTTCTTTACAGCGTGCCGCGGCGCGCACTCAACGTAAACACGATAGCAGCAGAACTCGTCCCACGATAGCGATTTTAGAAATTCCTCTGTGTTCTTCATTCTGTTCCACTTCCTTGACTAACTGCGGGAGTCTTGTGAACCCCCGCAGTTTCTGCCCTTTAGACGTTTGCTATTGGGGTTTGTTCGAGGTGCGTCTCCGTTTTTTGACCTCTACGCACTCGTTACCGACCTCATAGAAAACTTCCAGCCACCCTTGAGCATTCCCTTGGCACTCATGGGGCATTATCGGTTTCTGCTCTGTAGGCTTGGGTAACGTCTTGAAAACGCTTTTGGGTTGAACAGGTGCTTTGGGCTTGACTGCTCTCCGTGAGCGTTTGAGTTGGGCATACCCTTCGGCAGAAGCTTCCATTTGACTTGCTCTGATATTATCAGCGATAGCGTAAGTCGCGGGTTTTGACTTCATTCGCTACTTACCCCGCCGCTATTTCGCTTTTCACTATTTCCCACATTTTGTCCACACTCTCACAATACAAAGCGTCTTGTGAGACCTTTGTAAGACAACTGATCCACTTGTCCTCACAAAGCATTACTTTTTGGTGTATCTCTGTGGGTAGGATAGAACAAATGTAAGGGGTTGGATCGTAGGGGTTCGCCGGGAGTCCACACCACATATCCCACACCAGTGAAGATAGATACCCTGCACCGCAACCTACACCGTCTTCGTCATAAATTTGCTCTTTATAGCATGTGGCTAACTTCGCACCTAACTCGTTTGATAGTGAAAAATCATTCATGACTAACCCCCTGTCCTTTGAATGTTAGCGACATACGCAAACGCAGCTGCTTCGCTCTTGAATGTTCTTAACTTCTGTTCGTCTCTGTAGACGACATACTTACGCGGGCTGGTAGATACAATTCTATACATTGAGAGTCTCCTTGACTTTTTCGCATTGCCCACGCTATAATTAAAAGCACAGGCAACACTATCTTGTTGGCTGATTCGGGGGTCTTCTTTAGACGGATAACCCCCGTCTTTTTTTGTCACTAATTTAGACGATTTCAAAGCGAAAAAGTTTATTAAAAAATACGAAAAAAGTGAGTCATAACGCGGGTTTGTGGCACTTTTTCAATTCAAAAATCCCTCTCCCATAGCCTCAAAATACTTTGCCAATGCTTCTTCGTTGAAGCATGCCAGTTTGAGTCAATCGGTTCTGGACGCGGTTCGGTAAATTCGGAGTCGTCAATGCTCTGTAGCCGTTCCCAAACGGCTACTACAATTTTGTGCGAGGCTTTGTCCGGGTGTGAACAGTCTGCGGACTGGAGAAGTTCAGGATTTCCCCACAAAATTAGATTGTTCCTTACCACTTGTCCTAACAACAAGTGGTAGCATATCAAGTCTGACTTGGAAGTATGCTTTATTTCAAGTTTCGCAGAGTCGTAGAGGTGGTCAAAAACGTAATCAACTGCCTCATTGAAGTCTGTAATCTGCTTGCTCATTGCTTTCCTCCTTGTGCTTAAAAATAGACAGAGAGAAGTCTAAACTTATTGATCTGACAATTTTTTAGCACAAAAGGTTCAAACTTTTTTCATTTTTTTTAGAGTTTATTTTTGTCTTATTACGGTTTTTATTTTGTAAGGGGTGGCAACAAAAAAGGGCGTGCAGTGCTGCACACCCTTTTTTGCTCGTCAAGACATGTATGAGAATATCCGGTCTTGCTCCAATCTTGATAGTATCATGATTCGTCTGTTTCTGTGACTTGGAACTCAAACCGCTTCATTGGAAGCGTCAGGGTCGTAAGGTTCAGCACCACTGTTCTCACCAAAGTTTTCGTCTTGAAAATAATGTAACTCGGTTTCTTTCATTGTGAGGTTGCGAATAAGAGTTGGCTGGATAACTTCATATCCACCGTTCCATGCTTGGATCAGAACTCCCTCTCTTGTATGGGCTATATTGACCTCTATACCGTGAGATTTTAGAGTCTTAGCGAGATATTCGACCTTATCTTCCACGGGGATAACGACAATATCCTCTACCCAAATCTCATAGGCTTGCTCTACATCCGCAATATCTACAATTTCAGGCTTCTTTGATTCACTATTTATCTTACGCAGATTTCCCTTGCATTTGACCCACGTGCTTACTTCTATGAGGGGGAAAACGTGTTTCCTGATTTTGTTAGTGCGTTCACCTTCCAGCGGAACACAAACATTGATTTTTAAGTTTTCAGGTATTTCAACTTCCTCTCCTACTCTGTCTATTGAACCAAGAACACCAGAAAAACAATACCAATCGTCATAATACTTAACGCCATTCCTCCAGTCAGTTACCGAGTATTCACCGTCGGAGTTTTTATTAGGAACAGCTTGTATACATACCGTGAAAGTTAAGTCTTGATTTTTATTTATGTCAGTTGACTGCATATTTCCTCCTAAAGGATTAACTATAATTTGTTAGGTTAGTCTTCAGTCTGCTTTGGCTGGTGAGCAAGGATGCAGAACCTGTCCGAACACACTGAAAGTGATTGCTGAATTACACTCAATTATAAGACGACTTCAAGACAAAAAAGTGTAGTCAAAAAAGTGCCTTCGTGCCACGTGTCGTCGATATTCTTTAGACGTATAACTCCCCCAAAAATTCGGGAAAAAATAAATAAAAATCGGCAACAAAAAAAGGGCGCGCAGCACTGCACACCCTTTTCATTTTTCGTAGAGTTTTGTTACGGGTCAGGTCGTCATGTCGCTGTGTCTTGTTTTGGGACGTATTGCGTTGTTCGGCTCTGACCTATCAGAAATTTAGACGCTGATTTCGGCAGAGAGTTTAGCGATAATCCGTTGTTTCAAATCAGCGTGGAACTCTTTACCGCGCTCAACTTTTTCGGGAAGCGAGGCTGGAATACTGACACTCCCCACTTCGGAAACCGTAAAGACTGCGTTCCGCCAAGAACTCCGCAACAAGCCGTCGCGATAGTTCGCTATTCTCAATTTCCGCTTGCTCAAGTGAAATCCATGCCATTTTTCAATTCCTTTTTTCCTCCTTAGTTGAGTTGTGGGTGTCGGTCGGGGGGCTTTTCCGACAAATCACGAATAACGGGAATACCCGTTTACCCTATTTCTAAATGGTCTGCAATTCTGCCCAAATTATCTGAAGCGTTTTTTGAAAACATTGCCAGACATGCTACAGCCTCAGCGATATTATCAATGTTCAGTTCATTACTTGCTGACACAAACAATCTACTGTTTATCGTTTCCATTGCTGAAGCAAGCCTTTCACGAGCTATGATTTCACGCTCATAGAGCTCAAGGTTCTTTTTCTCAAATTCGCTCATATTTCTCCTTTGTTAGTGAAATTACTTACCGTAGTTCGGGTGTCTTAAAATTGACAGGTTGCTCGGTTTAACACACTCTGAACCGTTCTAAGTGGAATGTTTAATTCTTTAGTGAATTTCCGATTTAGGCACGATAAAAAGTTCTTGGGTAAACTCGTAATTATAAATATCAGAGTTCGCTATTAATATCTCAACAACAGCGTATGACTCACTCACATTCAGTTGGGGTGTATTGCAAGTTTTGACAATGCTATTCATTTGACCTCATTTCAGTTTTTTATCGTCAAACTCACCTATGAGTTTGTTGTCTAATTCTTCGGCAACGTCTCCTAAAGCAACCTCCAAGTGTGGTAGCGACAAAATGTTGGTTTGAGAAACTTCTCCATATCCCTTTCTTTGATAAAACGGTATTTCCGATAGACGAATATAGTCGTTGATTATATGCCAGCAAGCCGATATTTCGCCTATTGACTTTGTTTCGTAGAGCGTAATAGGCTCACCATTGATTGTGGCGGTTATCTTATTATTTGGCACGCTATCCAGCCCAGGCTGATAATAGTTGGGCAGTTCTGAAATAACAGGGAACTTCCCAACCGGAAAGTCTTTTGCTAACACTTGTATCGCACCAACATTCACAAGGTTGGTGTCTTGGGTTTCAATAAACATAAAAATTCCTTTCAGGCATATTGCCTGTTTGTTACAATAGCCACTCTGTAGAGTGGTTTTACTTATCGTAGTTCGGGTGTCTGCAAATTGACAGGTTGCTTAAGTAACCTTTAAGTAACCTGTCAATTTGCAGACAGTTCCGCCCTTTCTAAAATCCGCACAACCCTTCCTCGTGTAATACCCAATTCGTTAGCGATTTTCCGAATGGAGACCCTTTGCGATTTCATTTCTGCAACGGCTGTTTCCACTTCGGACTTTGCCTCTTGGCGTTGATTTTGGGTTCTGCGGTATGCTGTGCGTTCTGAAATGTTGTCGGCTTCTACGACTTCAGTTATGGACATACCCGCACGCTTTTTGAGATACTCGCTCAACGTATCCAGTGTGCCGTGTTCAGCCTGACAACCTTGTGCCTCTCCAAGCGTAAAGAATATAGGTTTGACGGGTAGCCCGCTGACAGGTTCACTGGTTAGCAGATAACACTTCTTACCTGTGTTGAGCATTTGGCGTAAGCGTGTGATTGCCTGCATAAGCCGTTTTTCACATTCCTTATCAAAGACCCGACGAACACGCTCGTCAACATATCTGTTAGCGTTCTCTAACACCACACCGCCCTTTTCAACATTAACCTGTTCACGCTCAAAAGACAAGTCTGCGTTGCGGTAGATACGCTTTGCGATACGTTCTACCTCCGTCGGTATAGGTTCATAAGCGAAAATGAACGATTTGTCATAATCAGAATAGCTGTTGACACCTTCGGCATGGTGGTGATTGATTACAGACAGGTTCGGCAGAGAGAGCATTTGTGCGATAAGAGGCTCATTGGCTAATATGCCTTCATGGGTAAAGTCTTTCGGACAGACCACCAAAATCTTTTCGCCAGTCTTTGCCTCGTTGAGTATCAGGTTGATAAAGTCTATGCCTTTTGTTTTCAAGGCAACTTCACCTGTTTTCGTGTCTTTTGAGTAAAGCGATTGTCGCGGTGTATATCTACCTGTTGAAATTTGGTATAACTCACAATCCTCTTTCCATTCAGGAGGGTTGCCCACAACGGACTGAATATCTATATCCGCTTCAGCATATAATTCCCGAATTTCCTGTTCAGTATCGCCTGCTGAAATCAGAATACCGCGACGTGCGTTCATACTGGGTTTGAGATAGTATTCCCACCCCTCGCTTGTGCGGTGACAGGGTGGTGTTTCAGAATGACTGGACGCAACGAAGTTCTTTAAGTCGGAGACGAATTTTGTCAGTGGAACAGGCAGTCTGGTGATACTCTCAACACTCTCAAGACTTCCAAAGCCAAGCCGACAGAATACTGCCAGCGATACAAACCACCTATAAGGTTTATCGAGTTCTACTGCTTTATTCGGGGCTTTTATCCAAGGTATATCGCTATGGACTTCAAACAGAACAGGCGACACCTTTTTACTCAAAACAGCACACGTAACCGCTTGTCCTTGATACTCAACAATAGCAAACATGTCGTGTAAAGGTTTGCCCGTTAATCCTTTGACCGGATTCTCGGCTTTATGGAATGTGGTTGTGACGGATATTTTAGCCAACTCATCGTCAATAGTCGGTAGAACATGTCTGTATTTATCGGCTTCTAATAACGCCTTTGTTCTCTCAACAAAATCAACACCCTCTTGTGCTGTAGATAATTTCTCAATTAAATCCGTCAAAAAATCGTGCGTTACACCTTGAGAATCAGCAACCTTTTTGAGCAAGACTTCTGTGTTGATAACCCGCTTGGGTGGTAAATCTGCGGGGTTCGGCTCGTCTAACACTAATACCATATCCTTATCTCCGTCAATCTGATTAGCACGAATGGCATAGGCAGGGTCAGAAAAGAAGTCGTCTTGCCAAGACAAGAACACGCAGTCATGTTCAGGCATAAGGCTGTATTGAGAGAGATAGCCTTGTTTTCTACATGTGTCTATGTGCGGACAGCTCGGACAAAAGACCTTACTCGGAGCATATCCTTTTTGAGCAAGAGAATTACAATGTGTTGGGTAGGCACACGGCACTTCGCCCAATTCTGCGTTCAGTCCGATATGGACTTCGTAAGGGTGTAATCCTTCAGCAGCGTCAATGTTGTAGGTGCGTGAGCGGTGTCGCATAGCGTCTTTGCCAGCCCCAAGTGCTTTCTCAAACTTTTCGTCTGCGAGGCTGATTGTCGGAGATATGTCTGTATACTGATCAAGGTTGACAAGTGTTGTCGTGGACTTACCCGTGCCAGCACCTGTGCCAAGTATCAGTATATGCTTTCTTCGTGTGTTCTGTGTCCTTTTTCCCCACGCAATAACTTCGTCCTTGAGTAGACCGCGAAGCGACCGAAGTGTGTTCATTTCGGGTTCTGTATCAGGGAGATATGCTAATTTTGGGGTATATCTACTGAAAACCGATTGGGCTTGCGGATTAGCTACAAACTGCTCGGTGCGACCGTCGCACTTATGACACCGAACTTCATATCCGCCCTCAATTTTGCGGACTTCCATACCATTCGCACGGCTGCCCCAGTTGTCGTTTTCGTGGCTACCCCCGTCCCTATGTTTGAATAGGCAAGGCAACCGCTCTCTGCTCCAGCCGTTCTCTTTGTATTCTAATTCCTCTATCGCAACGCTATATTCGTCTGGTAGCCCGCTCAACGCCTGTTGCTCAATATCAGCATACGGAAATTCAGCAAGGAATGCTTCTTTGTCAATTTTCCAATGTATCGGAGAACTTTTTTCATTGACAAAGAGTTCAGGGTCGTAGGCAAGTGCTGACAACTTATTCATTTCTTTGCCAGCAGGGTCAACATTGGCGATAAACTTATATTTGTTGCGGACTGCGAACCACGCATATCTATGTGTTTCGGGTGTAGGAACTGGGTCAACTTTCACAAGTATCCGAAGTCCGTTACCGCCAAGCGTTGTGAAGCACGCAAGCGTGTAAAATGTACCGAGAGCAAACGATTTCGCCGTTGATATATCCTTTATATCGTCAAGGTCTATACCTAAAATACCTGTGGGCGTATCAGGGCTTCTGCCGTCCAATGAACAACCGAAGCAGAATGCTGGCATACTTTCTTTGAAAACTGCGTATGCGTCTTTGTTTGTGCGTTTATGGTGACGTGCTAATTCGGTTGCCTCTTTGAGCGTCAACGACTTATAGTTGTCACTGCGGACACGCTCACAACCATAAAATCTGCCGACCGTGCTATTACCCTTACGGATTTCCTTGAAAGCAGTCGCTAATGTGAACAGCCTACCCTTAAAATCACGGTGGTCGTCCAGTCGGCTGATAGGAATTTTAGCAGGGGCACTGGATATATCAATACCCACATGCTTTTGCGTTTCCATATCTCAATACTCCTTGCTTCACATCAGAGAAGCATTTGTTGAGATATGAGTTAGACCAGCCTTATATGTGCATAGTTTTAGCTAAAAACTTTTTTATGCTCTTTCGTAATAGTTTGGGAATAAAGGTCTCTCTCATATTTCAAAGTCTAATTCTAAATTGCTTCGGTTACCTTCCCCAAATATCAGGTAATCGGCTGGATTGAGAGTGTCTGTGGGTTGTGAATCTAATGACACACAACCCACAACCACAAACCGAAACAACCTAAAGACCTTGGATATGAGGATTAGGTAGGTTTGACACATTTTTGCGGGGTAGCTACTCCCCATGCGTCGGTGGACGTTATGACCTAAAAATTTAGGTCATCGCCCGTTCTTATGTAAATAGTATAACATTTTTTTCTACTATTTGTCAAGAAAAAACGAAAAAACGCCACATTTTTTGGAACGCCGTATTTGATTAAAAAGTTTCATTAAACCCTTGCGTTCTCTTATCCTTTAGACGTGTAACTCCGAAATTTGTTCGGATTTTTTTAGTCTACTTTGACTTGCTTCTGTCCTTGGTCGCTTGCTTGGGTCATATTAATCTGCTATGTATACAACAATTATATAAAAAAGTGCTTTGCTGCCAAGGAAAAAGTTTTCGATAAACGTAATAACCACGCCGTGCAGCACACTTTTAAGGTTCTGTAAATTCACATTAATATTCCCTTTTGTTTGTGAATCACATGTTCCGCGTCTGTCTACACAAAAATGTAATACAGTGATTTTCGATCGGCTTCAGAAATCTCCCATAAACCCACGCCACCACACTGATAAAGCCACATACCCTTGTGACGCACAATACCAAATTTTCATACCTCTCCGAGCATGAAAAACACAAAAATCGGTTAAAATAGCCCTTTTCCCAGGGCAGTTTTTTTAGTGAAATTGACTCAACAAGAAAGACATTTTGGAGAATACTGTAACAGAGAAGTGAGGGCTTTGTAAACGTTCAGAGATGCGCTTTTTTCAGGTTATTTCCTCATTGGTAAATCCGCGATCGCGCGGGCAGCGATCCGTTTCCGCAGATACAATTTTCGGATTTCCTAAAGTTCGCACTATTCCCCGTGATCGTATCCGTTCTGCTTCGTCTCGCAAGTCAGGCAGCGGAAAATGGTCGTGCCAATGTTCAGGTAGGACTTCATACGCTAAATCATGACACCAAAGAGAGCTGCGTTAAATAAAACGTTGTTCCTGTTCCTTAATACTGACGGGCTGGTGAGTTGTGCCTAAAATGCTCGTGCACTCGACTTTTGCATAATGAGTTGGCATACCCGGAATCTTTCCGCCGACTGGCGACTTGCATATCAACAAGGGGCGCACCAGCCTTTGCGAGGGACGCAGCTGACCCAATCCGTAAATGGTGTCCTGAGATCTTATCGGAAATCCCCATTCTCACAGCACAACTCTTGGTAATCCTTCGCACCCCGTCGTCTGTCAAGTGAGACGGCTCACCCGTTTTTTTTCTCTCGATAGAGGTTGTCGCCCATCGCAGTCATTCTTTGAAACAGATAGTCTTCCGTAAGCCCTGACCGTTCCAACCATTTTCCTCCAATCTGGCGGGTGTCCTCGCACAGATAAAGGTGTTGCCCTGTCCTTCCTGATCCGTCTTGGAGAACCGAACCTGAAGTGTGTTGTCCTTGAGGTCGTCTATGCGAAGCTCCGTCACTCGGATATAATCCGTAGGATAGCGGAATTGTGTAGCCCGCGGAGCGTGCCGTCGGCTTCCTGAACAGCACTTATTTTTTCACTTCTCTCCACGTGATTCCGTTTCGTTGCCCACGCTCCCGATCGCGTCCTTTTCTGCGGATACCCGACAAGGTTGCAGAGGTAATGGGTAGGTCAACCGGCTTCCCGCCATTGCGGTGCTTAAGTAACCACTTCACTGCGGAAACTACGATAGAGATTGTTCATGGGGTTTGCCTATGTCAAAGAGATGTATGATATAGGCAGCGAGGAGTCCGTCGGAACAGGTGCGTCCGTTCAACCAATCGTCAAAACACTTTAGGGCATGCCGGCGGTTCCGTATAGTGTTCTCGGCAAAGGATTTTTCTATCAGCTCGGCTGTCTGATTTGGTATTACGGTCGTTGATTCGGTAGTGCGGACGATAGCCGTTGACAGTGTGCCTTCCTGCTTTTTATTTTCCATACGAATCCTTTATCTGTGCTTGAAATTTATGGAATTGCAAATACTCACTGGGAAACATAGATTTGATTATTTTCCTGTAGTCTTTGTTCCGTCCTAAATACAGTTTAACGTAGCATTCTAATGCTGATAATAACGTTATGTCAAAGAGACCGACAGATAAGGTTAAATCTGATTCTAACTTCAGGCGGTTTTCTTCAGGTGTACGTCGGAATTATAAATTGTGTCTTTGTTTCCATGTGCGGTAGAACTCCACTGTGAGTGAAATTTAGAGCGAAAATCCATAAAATGAGGGAGTTCTATTTTGTAGAATTTCAACCCATTTTCAATTTTACCTTTCCGGCTGGTATCCGTCCATTGAGTTTCCCTTTTTGGTAACTGTAAATTAGGTGGAAAGTTCCTTTTAAGTAGGTTTTCAACGTAGGTGTTATCTAAACCCAGTCTTTTATTTTCTTTCCTCTCCATAGTGAGTATGAATTTCAAGTAACGCAGATATTCATTCCCTTTTTTATTTTTTAAGTCGCTCATAATATAGGCAAGGTCAACAAGAAATTCTTGAGCGGAACGTAGAGCGTGGAATAAGGAAGTGGATACGTAATAAGGGATGTTGTTTATTAATCCTTGCGATATAAATATGCCGTCTTGGTAACTATTCCTGATATTTACAAAGATATGCTGCATAACAAAATCAGCATAGGAATCATGATTAGTAGAATAGTTAGAATCTGATAGTATGGATTGAATATATTCGTCAACAATGCTAACCGTTTTTTGTTGTAGGTCGAGTGTTCCTGATATTTGATTTATTGCCATGCAAACCCTCTATTACTCGTCAAACTCGTCTCTTGGAAAATGCTTTTGAAATTCCGGTTTTATGCGATAGACAGGAATACGAAAACCCTCCAAACCCGCCTCTGAAGCAGGCACTACGTCTGCGTAATCTTCTATCGCCTTCGTGATTTTGGGTTCAACTGCTATCTTGCCACAGGCAAACAAAATTCCGAGGTTATCAAGCAGTGAGGCAATTAAGGGAGCTGTCCCTAACTCACTTGCGATACCCTCATACTTATCAGAATTTATTTGGTAATAAAAGTTAGCCTCGTTCCAAACATTATACGGTAGGATTTTTTTTGGGAGTTCACTCTCGTCTATCGGCTCGGTCTGACAACAGAACCGCGGCACGTCACCATAAAATCCTCTTACACGGGACTTTTGCATGTGGCATTTGGGGCAGAGTGCCTGCAAGTCCTCCAAACTTTCTTTGCCCAGTGTGTCATAGTGCAAATGGTGGATTTGGGTTGCTTTTCTGTAGCACCCACCCTCACACTCGCACTTGTGATCACATGATTCTAATTTCTCTTGTCGTTTCGCCTTCCACTCTTTTGAACGCATATATTTTTGATAATCTAACACTCGGATTTCTCTCCATTCGAGTTATTGGTTTGTAGATACATATTTGGACTAAAACGCCTTGGCTTCTTGAACGTCTTTTTCTGATTCATTCGTTTCAAGATACCACATTAGAATGGTGTTTTGGTATCTCTCTACGAGAAAGACTGTATCTTTAACAGATACAACAAATTGTATCTCAATGTCTTTAACGTTCCAAGCCCATTCATTCGGATCGTCGCAGGACATAGGTAAGTTGGGGCAAGTCAGCGTTTTCACAAGGTCATTCAGAAGTTGATCAATACACCATTGGAGAATTATACATTCCTACGGTTAGAGGGTAGAACCCCTTTCATAGTTGAATTTATCGAAAATCGTGATCGTCAAAATGGTAAAAACGGTTGGGACGGTTGAAGCAAAGATTCTTTGTGGGAAAATGGACAAGTTTGCCAACCCCAAAAATCAATGGAATTGGTGAAATACCACTCAGCCAACCTATTATGAAATCCATGAATGTCATTGGTTAATTCCCTGTCCGGGAGCAATCCGCAATCTGTGAGATATAGCCGATTTTCGTTTGTATTTTTGTTTGTATCCATTGAAAACCTCTTATTTTTTAGTGTTTTTACCCCTAAATTTTGTCCCCTCACTGCCACTGCACCAACCCTTACACTGCCTATGAGAATCCGACTTTAATACTGCTCTTTTCAGACAGACGTTGCACTTAATCTTACGTCTCGCGTCTATCCACGTTAAACCTATATTGTAGGATTTTCATGATTGCTAAAATCGCGCTTCCAACGCCCGATCGTAGAAGCGGACCGTCCGAAAAGCCAGCCCACTTCACGCCGCCCTAAATATCTCAATAGACGCACCGCCAACTCCTTCGTTTCTGGAGAAGCAGGTGCAGACCCTTCCGGAAAGAATTGCGCCTCACCGTCCGACACGCCTGTTTTACCCGCCAGCCGATAGACACTGCTTTCTGAGATACCAAGTTTAACAGCTATTTGTTTGTTTGACAGCCCGCGATTGCGTAACGTACTGATCCGCTTTCGTAGATACCTTTTGCGTCGTTGTGAAAACTTCATACTATTACCCGCTCCTTTATCTTAGTGAGATCATGTGTCCACAATGCTTGTTTTTTCAAAATCGTTCTTCTTTTTCCTCGATTATATAAAAACTCGGACAAGAAATCTATCGAATTCAAAAGGAGAACTGCTGGCAGATATTTTATCATTTAGTCTGCCAGAAAAAAACGCACCGGCACCCACACCCGCGACCAAAAGTTGGAAGATCACCCCGAACATACCCCACCCTTTGGAGCAGATTAAGGCAGTTTGCCGGCGTTTACACCCGAACCCGAAAGACTGTCAGATTATGAACAGATCAGTCCATTGTGAAATTCACAGATACCCGTCCTTGGATATTTCCACGCAGACCCAAACGTAGAGACCACACCGTCCAGTTACCCCAAACGATTCGTCGGTTTCTTCTTGCCCGCTCCCCGACACGCACGCATTTTCTCTTGACACTCGGCGCAGAAACTGATTTACTACATAGAAAAAAGGGAAACGCCATGCAAAAACCTAACGGATACTATATATATTTTATTTTCGCAGGATACCGCGTCTCGATTGGAAAGACTACAGACCTCTACAAGAGAAGGACAGCCTACCAGCGCACCCACTTTAAAATCCACATACTCGGGCTGATCCGGTGCCAATCCAAACAGGAACTTTATACCAAGGAAAAGCAGATACTCAATCGTTTTAAATCCTCTAATGCCTTCAGGGATATATTCTATCTTACCCCCGAAATGAGAGACTGGATCGTTGAAAACGCCGAAACCTACACGGGGGAAATAGAACACGCTTTATTACACCAAACCCGCCAGAGAAATGCTAAACTCTGGCAAAAACCTGAATACCGCCAAAAACAAAAAGAGCGGAAACAGCGTTACAAGCGTCGGTCATACAAAACTGATACCTTGAACATACCCGGTTTTTAGAAAGCCCCGGCTGTTCACGACTTTCCGTCCTTGAATCTGGCGATTGCTCCCTTTTCAGCGAACTGTGCCCGTGCATAATGAGCAGGCATACCCGGATCTTTCCACCGACCCGCCACTTGAATATCCACCAGAGATGCTCCCCGTTGTGCCAGAGAGACGGTCGTTCCAATCCGCAGGGAGTGCCCCGATACCTTCTCCGTCAGCCCCACCCTCGCAGCACAGGTCTTGATAACCCGCCTCACCCCGTCGTCCGTCAAGTGATACGGCTCACCCGTCTCTTTGTCTCGATAGAGGTTGTCGCCCCGCGGTGTCATTCTCCGAAAGAGATAGCCTTCCGCCAGTTCCGACCGTTCCAACCATTCCCGAACTATCTGGCGAGTGTCCTCACACAGATACAGGTGTTCCCCTGAACCCTCCTGATCCGTCTTTGAGAACCGAAGCCGTAGTGTGTTATCCTCAAGGTCAGCGATACGGAGCTCCGTCACTTCGGAGATACGCAATAAGCCGTCCGACATGACCCGCAGGATAGCAGAATTGCGGATACCGCGGAGCGTGCCGTCGGTTTCCTGAACGGCACATATCCTTTCCACTTCCTTCCATGTGAGTCCGTTCCGTTGCCCACGCCCTCTATCACGTCCTTCTCGACGGATACCTGATAGGGTTGCTGACGTAATGGGGAGTTCCACCGGTGTTCCCCCGTTGCGGTGCTTGAGAAACCATTTGACTGCGGAAACGACAATGCTGATTGTTCCTGGAGCTTTACCCTGGTCGAACAGGTGTGTGATATAGGTAGCGAGTAGCCCGTCTGTGATCTGTTTCCCCTGGAGCCATTCCTGAACCTGTTTTAGAGCGTGTCTGCGGTTACGCATAGTATTCTCGGCAAAGGACTTTTCTACCAGCCTTGCTGTCGGCTCTGGTATCAGTTCCGCAGTCGTTTCGGGTGAAGGAACGATAGCCGTTTCCTGTGTTTTTTCTTTCATACCGGTTCCCCTTTTATATTATGGATTCTCGTTTCAAGACCTCAACAACTTCCCCAAAAGATTCCTTTATATTTCCTTTTGAAAATCTAATCTGTCCAAGTCCATGAATGTTGCTAAATTCCTGACAACCTTTTTCAAGCAAGATAATAGCCCTTTTAAAACCAAGCCTGCCTTGAAACAATCCTACCTCATGTATCACATTCTCACGAGCACGCAGTGAACCGTCGGCTTGTTCGTCCTCGCCTGTCATGATAAGGAATGCCATACACGATACTTCTAACATTTCTTTAAGACGCTCTTTCGTGGAGTAACCCGCAGGCGAGATACGATTGAATTCTGCACAAGGAAGTTTTAATGTGTCCTCTATAAAATCTTTAAGTTCTCTCCACATAGGTGAACCACCATGCCCAATAAAGATTTTCTTATTTTCGTTATCCATAGTGTCCTGATTTGTAGGCTGTTGAGTGTTGTTTGGCAATTCCTCGTATTCTTTCAATTGCTCATAAACGCTTTCTAAATCAGTAATCCAACGAGATATATTTCTCCTATGACTGGTTAATTCTTGGTTTAAACTCTGACCTGTCACAGCAACCATTATTGATCCGTGTGTAAGTGATAGGGGAGATTCGTCAAATAAAGTCTTAAACAGAGTTTTGTTGTAATCAGTCCATTTCTTTGTAGAGCTTTCTAATTTATCAAAGTCTTGTTCAGAGTATATTTGAGCCTCACGTAGTTCTTTGCCTATCTCAATCCGGCTCTGTATCTTTTCGGTAGCTTCTGCTCTACTCTTACGTAACTTGGGAACTTTGTTATCTGCCATAATATCTCCTTATAGTGCCTTTCACAAAGTAAGATTGGGTTTGGATTATGGTTATCTAAATAATATAGCGACAATAATAGTGACAACAATACTGATTATACCAATAGCAATGCCGATTTCCTGCCCTGTAAATCTTTTCCATAAGTTGGAGACTGCGGTTTTAACCCGTATCCAGCATATTCTTAGAAAGGTTCTTATAGGGTGTCTGTTTATCCACGGTTTGTCTCTATACTTATTCGATTCACTACCAGTTATTTCCTCGACTTTTTCTCTGTTTAGGCACGTATAAAACCATTGTTTTCGGAATTTTAGAGATTCCCAGGACTCCACCTCTAATCGTTTTAAACAGGCGTTGTAAGGGCATAGCCATAGGGAGTCAAAATCAGCATAGGCTTTAATATCTTTAGGGCGGTAATTAATGACATAGGTTTCAACTTCGTTACGGATTTCTCTCTCAACTACAAATACAGCACAGTTTACTCGGTCACCCATTCTCAATGCGTTGCTAAGAGAACGGAACTGGTTTATCCTATCTCTCTGATCTTGGTCCTCTACTGTTATTAGTTTAAACTCGCTACTGTCGTCAGACGGATAACGGTCAGGACTTATGTAAATGCTTACCTCTTTTGAAACTTGAAGGTTACTGAATGATCGACTGTAAACCCTATCGCTTGTAACCTTAATCTTAAAACCGTTCTCTCCGTGTAATTCTGTAACATAACCAGTAATATCTATGAACATTATGGGTATCCTTTTGTGTTTGTCTCTCCGTATCTATTTCCGCCTAATTCTATTATACCACACACCCCTCCACAATTCAACACTTTTCGCAAAGTATAGAGCAAAAAATAGCCGAAATTCAATGCGAAACACAGGCAAAAAAAGTGTGTTTTTTTCTGCTTTTCTACCCGAACAAAGTGGTATTCCTCACGTCTAAAGAGTATAGGAAACAAGCGGGCTTAAGCCACTTTTCCCACCTCAAAAAATTAGCAGGGGCTACCCGAACAAATTTCAATATCAGACGTTTAAATGGGTAGACTCACAACAAAGGAGGTATCTATATGAATTTAGCGATACTGGAAAAACATTTACAGAGGCTATCAGACACACTATCCGAGTTTGACGACGCGTTCATAGACGCTCAAATGAAATTCGTGCCGGGTCCGAGTGAGACAGATATTCGACGCAGACGGCTTCTCGCAGAAATTGAAAACGACCTATCGGATATTAGCGGAAGTGTCTGCGGTATCGGGGAGAAAATTGAGCAACTCAAATCGTTTGAGAGTATTCTGTGAGCGGGATTAAACCTCACGGAATCGCCCACAAGCCCTCAAAAGATAACCCCTGTGCCGAAATGGATTCACGCATTGTATGGGCGATAACCACAAAAACAAGGATAAACCAACAAGGAGGGCGCGCTACCGCTTAGGAGTGCGCCCTTTGCTTTTACAACCTGAACCGTTTTTGACAAAACTCTGCTTATTATGGTTAAATTAACAGGGAGGAATTCTGAAATAATACCCAAGAAGAACTGATCACACGGCTAAAAGAGTAAAGTATGCTGTAGGAGGAAATATGGCAATCATTATCAGTCTTATCATAAATGTAATTCAATTAATTGTTATTGTAATATCAAATTCTTCAGATATAACTGAACTACTATCCCGAAAAGAACGTATGAAAAGACGTATCCTAAAAAAATTGAGTGAATTATCCAATGCTAACGAATACAAAATTTTTATACCAGTAGGGGAATTAGGCGATACTCTTATTCAAAAACACAATCCTATATTTAGAAAGCGTTTTTGTGAGATTTTTCTTGAATCTATAAAGGAATTAGACGAGAAAGAATCCATAATTATAGACAGCAGTGAATTGCCTATTATATCCTCGGATCTAAATAAACCGATTGAATATCCTCCCAAATACCATTCAAATCACTTTATTTATAGGTCTCTACGCAGAATAGACCCCAACGAATATGTTGGACTTAACAATGCCGAGTGTCGCAAATATATTGAATCCTGTAAATCGGCAGCGAAGCGGCATAGTATACAGACAGCGGACTTCTTTTAAGAATGACAACCTACAGGTGGAACTTGTCCCCTGCTGAAAAACAGGGTGTGCTATAAGGATAATACAACCTACGGAGACGGCTAAATTATGTCAGAACAAGACGAAAGACTAACTCAGAAGGAATACTATAAAATCGGTTTAGAGGAAATCAGGGAAAATAATCACCTTAAAAGCCTTAATATAATTGAACACAACAAAATTGTGAATGCTGTCTCAATCGGACTGATTTTTACCACTTTGAGATTTCAGAAATTGTTTAGCGAAATAGAATTTCCATTGAGCCTTGGATTTCTATTACCGATTACAACGATATTATTGAGTATGGCTGCTTTTTATCCGATTCAGAAAGCATTTGACATAAACGAAGAAAAGATAAAAAGAATTTACCATGAAAACAGCAGAACTGCTGATTTAATTGAAAATCGAGCATTAAATTGGGTAAACTATTTAGAGGCAATGTCACATTTTAGTTTTTGGCTAAACCTATTCTTTGCAGGCTATCTGCTTTACACGATCTTTGGAGGATAACTCCCATGTCCAAAAAGAATGAAACCACCGAAATTATAACTCAAGTTATAGATACTGGCGATTTAAATGAAAGTAGTTGGGCTAAACCAACAGAACCTTCTCCAGCCCCCGTGGATATAGCCCCTTTACCGCCTCAACAAGGTGGAGGTAATAACCCACCCCCACAGCAAGGTGGGGGTAATAATCCGCCTCCACAGCAAGGTGAAAGCGGTAGCACGGATTCTGAAGGAACGTAAACTGGGTTAAAAGTCCGAAATCGCTCACTACGATAAAAGAGGGGTGCTTTCAAAGTTCGCCTCTTTTTTATTTCCCTACCTGTGAAAAGTAATTGGCGATAGAAGATCGTCCTCTTATAGCCCTCCGAACCGAGTATCTAACCCGGCTTCTTAAACCAATCTACAACAGCAAAAAATCAACAATTCCTACTTGTAGATCGTCTTAGTCAATAAGGAAAAAGTGGCAATGAATTTACCTATCGAGAGAAACGACCGTTGCCTCTGCTGCGAAACGAAAGAGGAAGTTATCTCTGTGTGTCGGTCGTGTAGAAGTCTTTTCAACAAAACGGAGTTTGCTGCCAGTAGACTCGGTGAACAGACTGGATACTCGGACGAGTTAGGGGCTTACTGCAAGAACTGCTCTGAAAAGTGCGAGGAATGCGAGAGCTACTTCGCACACGGTTCTTTTGACAATCGAGGCGTTTGCTTTTGCTGTCTGATCTGGGGGGGAGTGGAGCACCGGCTAAAAACCACGAAATTAAGGTGGCGGTGAAGAACTGGAAAGGAAACTACACAAGCAGTTTGAAAGCCTACGTGTCCATAAGGAATGGTTTGCGCCGAGTAAAAAACTGTTTGAATATATAGAGAATTCTACGCAATGGTAGTGGAGTCTGCGGTGGGACACACAAGCAAAACTCATAGCATGTCTGAAAAAGCAAAGGTGCTATAAATGGAGGTAATAGAATGTCTAATCAAAATATTAATATCAATATAGGGTTGCATGAAATATATAATCATTTAGGTTCTGGTAACAGATTGCCTTCTGCCATGTACATAGCATGTCTTATGCCAGAAGAAGAAATCAAAGAACTCATAAAACATTGCCAAACCTTATTAGAAAACCCTGAATATGGTAAAACCCTCTTGGATTCTATTAACCAAGAAAAAACCTAAATTCAAGCCTAAAACTACTTATTACGTAATTTTGTATCATTTTCGCTCATAATCCGTTTGTCTCAACAAATCTCTTTGGAGAAGGAATGAGACACAATGAGCAAGATAATCATGTCGGAAGCTGAAAAGTTAGTCCCGGTTGCACGCTCAACGTTCCGCAAACACGCCAAGGCTGGAAAAACACACGAGGGCTACAAGAGGTAGACGTAGCCGAACTGGAACGCTATTACGGCAGTCTGAAAAATAGTAATGGCAACGGCAATAGGCTGGCTGGAAAACAAAATGGACACGTAGAGACAGCCGAAATAGACCAGAACGGACAAGTGGAGACACCTGTAGACCAATCAGAAATCGTTGAGTTACTACGGGAGCAACTCGCTGATACAAAGGCTGAACTCGTAGACGCAAAAGCACGTGAGACAAAATTGTTGTCTATGCTTGAGACAGAACAGGAAAAAAGTAAACTGCTCATGCTTGCCCCACCAGCGGACGAGACGAAAAAACCGAAGCCGTCTATCTTAGGCTACTTCCGTCTACGTAGGTAGAACGGGGCACATTCAGGATTTTCCCATACCCATTATATCCATTGAAGAACAAAGAGCTAAAATTAAACCGATCGAAGATATGGAAGCAAAGTTGAGAGCAATCCAAGAGGAATTATCTGAATCTGAAGTTAGTGAATTTATTGAATTATCCTACAAGTAAATTTGCTACACCCCCCTCAAAAGAAAGCCCCTGTGTGATACCCTTCCAAGAGGTTCAAACACAGGGGCTACCCTACAAATCTTTGACACGTTCTGCCGTCAACCGACTATCTGCTCAAGTTCCAGTATGTCCCCCATTGCTTCTCGATACCGAGCATACGCCTTTTGCTGCGATTTTAGGTCGGACTCCGAGGATTCAGACGCATTGCTGAAAAGTGGAATGTCAACACCTTGTAGATATTCCCACAACTTGACGATAATGAACAGGCTGGCTGCGTCCGGGTGGTTTGTTCCAGTGGAAGCCACCAATTCCTCGTTCTGCCACATATTGTAGAGAACGCGTATACGCGTTCCAAGCGTCAGGTGGAATGTGATTAGGTGTTGCTTGGGGGTCAACTTCAATGCCGAGAGTGCGGTGTCGTGTAGACAATTGCGAAACAGGTCGTCTACGGCTTGCTCGTAATGCGTAATCCCTCTCATGTGTCCCTCCTTTCGTCCTGCTTTTCAGCACGTCCTTCTTGGATACCCGCCGAAAAACCTCTCACGATCCGATACAAAATTACGAAAATATAGACACTATAGAACGCCGTCATACTTGGAAAAAACAGCACAAAGAGAATGCCCTTTATGCCCCAAGTGTCGTCTCGGCTATGCCACGCTGCATAGAAACCCGCCAATGACCATAGCGTGAGCAACACCGGCGTTAAAATCGGGTGGAATTCGGTGTTTGATTGCATATTGCACCTATTTTTGTTAGGGGAGTGTAGACAGGAAGGTGTCTGGTATTCCCCGGTTTTAGAGGGCTACCCAAAACTACAGCATAAAATGAGGATTCTATGCTATACTTTCAGGTAGCGTCTGTCATACCTCGACTATGGCAGTCGCGAGAGCCGATTGGTGGTTGCACACCGTCGGCTCGCCCCAAAACAAATTTGGGGGTCTACCACGCAATTAGTGTAGCATATTGCCACAAAAATAGCAATGTTTTTTACTTATTAAAGAATGATAATTCTGTCTACTCGAAGGGATACGATTTATCGTCAATAAAGGGGAGGCGGAAGTGGATTTGGTAGTAGTATCTGCCGTTATCACCTTTGTCTGGTATCACCAGTTCCAGTTCTTTGAGTTTCTCAAGGGCGTTGTTAACTTGTTTTAGCGTGTATTGAGTATCGTCTCTAATTTCGTCTCTACTTATTCCGCGGAGTCCCTGCTCCCTATAATCGTCAGGCTCATACCCGTGCTTGATTTCAGAGAGCCCCAAACCCACTTGGCTGCCTGCTGAAACATACCTGTGTTTTATGTAGAGATAGACTGCATACTCACTCCCGGAGCATTTGTTGTCTATCAATACCTGATAATCAATGGGCATTTCGTAAGGCATAGAAATACCTTCTGTGAGAGTAATAATTTTCCCGTTCCAATTCGCCAACGAATTAAAAGGGAAAAATAATTCCCTTTTAATCGCTTTTTTGATTAATCGGTTTCTTGATTATTTAATCAAAAAAATGATTACTTAATCAATTTATTGATTAAGAGCCCCTTTGAATCCAGTCGTTACGGGGGTCGGGAAACCCTTAAGACTCTCTTTAAGACAATTTTAAGAGTTACCCAACACATATTTTATGAAAACCAAGAAGAAGGGGGTCAAACCCCCTCACCGTCGGTTTCGCCCCCGCCTTTAACAACATAACCGAGTTCTTCTCGACATTCCCAAAGTTCACGCTTCTTCATTCCAGTCAGAGCTTCTATCCTACCAACATTCGCGCTCACCTCGGACATTTCCTTGACGCAGGGAAGTATGAACGTAAAGTCTTTGGTGTAGTGCTTCGGGTAGGGGTTCGGCAAGGCACGTCCCATTTTTTTAAGGTCTTTCATTGCCTCTCGTATATCTCTCCGACTACACTGCAATTTTACCGCTAAAAACTCTATCGTAAACAGACTACTTATACCCGTGGACTTCGCACAATGAAGGCTTGCGTAAATATAGAGGCGTGTTCGGTGATTGGATAGATTGAGTTTAATATCCAATTCCAGCATTTCTGGCGTGAATCCTGCCCTATAATCAAGCCGTCCGCCGAGTGCGTGATTGCCTTTCTTAAGCCATTTCCAATCCTCTGCCGTCAACTCATACTCGCTGCCTTTGGATTGTGGCTGGCTATTCAGGCGTGCTTCAGCCTGTTTACGGGTGGGGGGCTTGCGTTGTTCTGGGCTGTGGCTTACCAGTCTCTGTCTGCGCTGTTTGCCTACGCTTTTCACCGTCCTTGCATTTTTGAATCCACTGGGTGTGGTTATAGTCCGGGAAACAGTAGTTGAGTTCTTGTAGTGTCGGGTCACCGGTCTTTTGAAGAGCGCACTTGGCTTGGGAACATATCATATTCCGCTTATAGTCGTGATCAATCCACCCTTTGTCCTCAAGTTTCTCAAGTTCCTTCACTTTCTCGTCAGTTAATGCTTTGACAGTCGGGATATAAAACGTAAAAGGATAAAGCGTTTGGCAAATAATCCGTCAAATCTTCTAAAAATGGACATTCCTTTGAAGCCAAAAGCAGATATGGACAGTACTAACGGAAAAGCAAGTGACGATGTTGCCGTTCAGATATTGGGCGATTTGAAAAACGAAATTGCTGACGCACGGATAGCAGAGGAAACAGACGCTGAAAGTTTCAGTGGAAGTGGTTCGCTGCAAACTATATGATTGCTAACACTTCAGTGATAGTGATTGTGTTAGCTGAATCGCTCCACAAAAACTATTTAGACGTGGCACTTGGAACTATCAACTCGGCTTGTTGTTACACAATATACTGTACTGACAACGCAAGGGAAGATCGCCGCATTTCAAGAAGGACAGGAGATCGTTGGAAAGGTTGTCGGACTGTCTCGTGTATTGGGTGTGGAGGGCACCAAACAGTGAGAGAAGTTTTTTGGGGACACCAAGAACACAGTGATGCGCCGAAATCAGTCTGTACCGGAAACCGTATCGTCATCTTCCGGGAACACAATTTGATACGCTTCGATGACCACAATAGGATCGAGATTCTCAGCATTAAACTTGAACACCTGCAACCGTGCAGACTTGAAATCGTGCAGGTGTGCACACCTGCAACCTTGATAATCTGCACAACGGATCTTTGTACCACAAACTGTTAGTTTGTGACCTAAAACGCACCATTAACGGAGAACCGAGGAGATAAGGAGGAATTTTATTCATGCCACAAACAATAACAATGGCTGATGTCCGTCGCGGCTGGATCGACTGCAACACCTGTGGTGATACCCTACGTATCTTCTATCACCAACGCTGCCCGACCTGCCACACCGAATTCACGGTGCCACCAACGCAACCAACAGAACAGGAAAAACGCACACATTCTATAAGGGAGACCAATGAAATATCATCTGACTGCTAACTGTTAACGAAGGAGGAACACTTGAAAATTACCAAAGAAGCTTTCAACGACCTGATACAGATTGAACGAAACTCTTAGAAAACGGAGGGGCTTTTGGCGACAACCTGTGCCGTAAAAACAGGAAGCTTTTAATATGAATAGAAACCCCGATATATCCATCAGGTACGCACTGCCTCAACGCTACATACCTGCGCCGGTATCTTTACAAACCCTTGCGCATTTGTTCATCTTTAGCGATACCTGTTTTGAGACGGCTAAGGGGCTCATAGACAGCATCGTTGCCTCGAGGCACACGATCAAAACCGTGAGAACCTATACCGTGACCGGTGTCCACAGCGACGTGATAGAGAAACTTCAAACCTATTGCCAAAAACACCTCGACCTCGACAGCGAGACAATAGAAGTTTTTGACGATGATTCACTTGCACTTTTACAACTCATATTCAAACGCTCTTCCGTATATCGCGAGGCACTCCAGAACTGAAAACGCTATAACCCGTAGGAGGGCTCGGATTCCGGACGCCTAATCCTGCAAATCACAACAATCATGATTTCCCAATTACACTTCCAAAATTTAGAGAACGCCAATCGTGAGTTAGCACTGCGTTTTGAGAAACTCCGCAAAGCGCGCGCCAATCGCGATACGCAGGTATCAAGGATGCCGAGATGGAATACTTTCAGTCGTTGCAGTACCTCTATACCGCAGTGCAAGATGCTGTTGCGGAACCGAATTTGTAGTCCTTTCGTGTGCCTCCGATACGGATCCTGTGGAATAGAGATTGAGTTCTATCCTGCACACGTGCACATCTGCACGCCTGCACTTATGCAATTCCTCTTGACCTCTCAGACATTTTCTGTTATACTCTTCCGAAGCTCGTGGACAGGAGTCTCACCGCAGCGCATCTCGCGTTGCGTCCTGTCCACCCCGTGAGACGGGGCTGACGAGCCTACAAGCTATTCCTTCGTTATACATAATTGAATCCCTGCCGGTTTCTACGGTAGAGTCTCCGTTTTGTATCTACGCCTGTGGCAAGGGCGATGGTGGCAAGAGTCGCGGCGGTTCGCGTCCAAGTTACCAGCAAACAAGCCCTCAGAAACAGACAATAACAGAGCATCCCGGAACGATTTTTTTAACGAGGATACAAGACAGCATTGAAAGCGTGTAATCTACATTACTTAAATTTGAAAGTACAACGTTCATTGACATTGCTGAAATATCTAACGGATATGCAGAAACAACATCCGCTGAACCCTCACAGTTAGCATTCAGCAAACAGGAATAACGATTAGGAGAATAAAGCGTAATGATTTGGAATGTAATATGGAGTATTCTATTACTAGGCAATCTTGGACTGCTCGTTTTCGTGCTCAAACGACTCTCGCTTATAGCAAGGACACAGACTCAGCCGGATGAACAAGATGAGTTAAGTTCATTACATGAGGAAGTATCTAAATCCGAACAGAAAATTCGATCTGAGGTGAGAACCACTCAAGAGTCCACAACAAAGGTGCTTGTGGTAAATATAGGCGAATTAAGTAAAACCCTCACCGCTCAGCTTGATGGCGTGAGAACTACGCTTGTGACGACTATCGGTAAACTTGGTGAAGCACAGTCCCGCGAACTCACAAGCAGTACTGAGGCAATCAACACGTTAACGCAATCCAACGAGTCCTCTATTGAAAATGTGAGAGCAGCTGTCAATAAGCGTCTCCAAGCAATGCAAGACAGTAATGAGAAAAAGTTAGATCAGATGCGCCAAACCGTTGATGAACAACTCCAAACAACATTAGAGAAACGGCTTACAAATTCGTTCAACATCATCAGCGAGCGGCTTGAAGCTGTTCAACATGGGCTTGGTACCATGCGAAACCTTGCTGAAAACGTGGGGAATCTTCAACATGTCCTAACAAATGTCAGCGCACGCGGTGCATGGGGAGAAGTTCAACTAGGCGCGATCCTTGAACAAATCCTTGCGCCGAATCAATATAGTCAGAACGTACAACCACATACAGGTTCTGAAAGGGTTGAGTACGCTGTTCACCTCCCAGACAATAATAATCCAGATTCATATATCTGGTTGCCAATAGATTCTAAGTTTCCTATGGCTGACCATCACAGATTCCTTGATGCTGCTGAGAGAGCCGATAAAGAAGCAGAGCAAAAAGCGATCCGATCACTCATACGAACCGTTCAAACTGAAGCAAAGAAGATTGAAAAGTACATTGCCCCTCCATATACCACAGAGTTTGCTATCATGTTTTTACCAACAGAAGGGCTCTACACAGAAGTCCTTCGACACGCCGACCTAATAGAGAAACTACTACGAGGAGAACACAAGATTATCGTTGCTGGTCCAACGACCCTTGCTGCGATTTTGCTCAGTTATCGTGCGGGCTTCCAAACCTTAGCGATTCAGAAGCATTCTAGTAAAATTCAAGAAATGTTCGCTGCCATCAAGACGGAGTTTGGTGTGTTTAATAACGCGTTAGGTCTCACGCAGAAACACCTACGAAACGCCTCCAACGCCCTTAAAAAGACAGAAGAGCGTTCACATGCGGTTGTAGGTAAATTACGCGAAGTTGAAACAATTTCACCAGAAGAAGCAGCGAAAACGCTTGAACTTCCAAAGGTAGAAATGGGAAACGAATTATCAGAGTAATCAACACTTTGCCAGTTGTGTAGATCTCCGGAGCAGAAATAACCCTATGAATAATACCAAGGTGAATATTGAATGAGTAACCGGCACAAAGTCTTTGTAAGCTACTACCATAATGACGATCAGCGGTATAAAGACCGTTTTGAACACAGGTTTTCAAACATGTATGACATCATAGTGGCAAATTCTGTCCAAACCGGGAACATTGATACAACTTTATAACCAGTTTTCATCCAGAGGGATATAGCTATGGTGGAATTTTTATCAATTATTATCTCACTTATAGGAATGTGGTTCCAGCTTTCTGGAAAGAGCGACAAGGTGAAATTTCAGCGTTACAAAGAGAAGGGAACGGAGATAAAAGAGTCCGGTCAACTCGCAAAAGCTGTGAAGTTTTATGAAAAAGCACTTAATACCGCAGAAACAGACGACCAACAAGCAGAAGTATGGGCGTTACTCGTGTATGTACACACAGATAGAGCAATCGGAGCGAGTCAACAATATGAGAGAAAATTAGGATATATTATGCAATATCAGAATGATGCAGGAGAATTAGTGCCATGGAATTTTGGACCAGGTAATATACCAGGGAACTACAAACCTCCGTCCAGAGGAGAGCTTCTAAAATAATGAGAGTGTGGTATTTTACATCCTGCTTTGAGAGGAAAAACCCGGAGTATAATGAAATGGAAGTACATTAACGCGAAAGTTGTGGAGTGCTTGTCGGGCGATGGCATAGATACATAAACACTATTATGGACTTTTGCAATCTACTTTATGGAGGCTTTTATGCAAGAACTTTTGCAAGAACTTTATTCAAGTGAAAAAACGGAAACCTCGTTTAACTTAGATATGGGTAGATTTCAGGATATTTTGAGCAGAGAGAGGTGGTTTAAACTACAAGAAGAATTTGAAACGCGACATAATTCGCTTTCTCAGAGTTACCTGATTTGGACTGAAGGATCAGGTCAACACTGGATGTTAGCTGACTTTGGTAGAGAGAAAACTTATTATATCAGCTCATCTTCCGAGATAGGGGCAGCAAAAACAGATGAGGCAGATTCCCCACTAGCACTCGTATCAGAGTTACCTGATTTGAATAATCGACTAAAGGATACTCAAACGATTTGTAAACTTTTGAGGGATCCTCAAACTGGACAGGAGCCTCAAGGAACACTGTCAGGATTTATCACCCTTATGATGAAACTTGATTTGGGGAAAGTTGACTTAGAAAGACTCAAGCGTTCCGATCTGTCTGGAAGCAGGCTTGATTTTGAAAGTGTTCATCAGAATTTAGTAGTTGTTCATGGAATTTTCCGTGAAATACTGACTTCAAGTAACGTTAGCGATGTCACTTTATCAGAGACTACAATACAGACAGTTAGGAACTACTTACCCAAATTTTATGAAATATCAGAAGAAATAGAAGGTTTTGATGTTAGCGGTGCAAATCCAACGGAGAGACATGCAGAATTATTACAAAAGATTTCTAACTTTTGTCGTGATGCAAGATCCGCTTTAGAGCCGATTGTAGCCTATTTACGGTCTACACAGATTGAGAAGTCTCAGACTAAGTTTGACGATTTTTTCAGCGACGCTGTGAAGAAGTGGGAAAAATTTGATAATGAAAGTGAAGCAAAACTGCAAACATTAGATGAACTGAAACTTACGCGTGAGAATCAGATCGCGACAACATCAATCTCGGATCATGTGAAATTTTTTGATAATCAAGCGAAAGAGCATCGAGATAGTGCTCGGCGATGGCTTAAGAGCACGATTTGTATGGCGATTGGATTCATTTCCACTGTTATCATTTTCTGGTTTTTAATAAAACCTATTGGGGATCAGTTGACTGCAATTCTACAAAATTTTTTTACAAAAGGTTTCGTAATTTCAGTGTTTTATATGTTGCTCAACCGTTCCATTAAGAACTATACTGCCGAAAAACATTTAGAGGTTGTCAATCTCCATCGTAAGAATGCCTTGGCAACTTTTGAGGCATTTGCTGCAGCATCAGGAAACAACCCACATACACGAGATCAGGTGTTATTGGCATCCACTAATGCTATTTTTGATGCAAATCAGAGTGGGTACCTCTCGGCGAAAACAAGCCGTTCTGATACTGCAAGTCCAATACAACATATAATTAGAGAAATCATCCCTGGGAAGAGTTAATAAGTTTTGTGCCATTTACAGATTCTCGATGGAACTCGCTTTAATTGGAGAATAACTATGTTCATTCTAACTCAAAGGGATCAGATCATAAATCTCAACCAAATTCAAGGTATTAAAGTAGAAGGAGGTAGTAATTCCTCTAAACTCTACTATGTCCAGTCAGAGAATGATAAACTTGATGAGTACGAAAGCAATCTCATCGCTACATTCAAAGATGAAGACAAGGGACAGAAAATACTTGAAGATATCTGTAACGCTCTTGCTTCTCTTCAGAGAAAAAAAAGAGACTTCAGATGGGGTGTCATTACAGGTGGACACTACATCATGTCCAGGGACTCTGAAACTAAAAAACCGTTGGCAATCATAAACCTTAACCAATTCCAAAAGATTGAGATAGACGAGGATACGGTCAGAAGAAGATGGGAGGAACAACCGATCCGCCGTAAAAGGCTCGTTGCAATTGCCGGAACTTCAAGATGGAACATTGCTGATTTTGACATAAACTCTAATGATGCCGAAACTGCACTCAAGGAAATCTTTCGTTCTATGGAGGATACAAAAATCGCGTGTGTAATAAACAACTGGGGAGAATAGGTATATTTCTCCTCAAAGAGGTCGTGTTGGATGTTTTCCCCAAGGGACAGCCTGAGTCTCTCAGTCCGATAGAAATTAGCCTCTGTCTCGAGATTTACCCGTATGTCCAGGTAGGTCTTGTTCGGCATATCCTGTGTGAACTTAAGGATAAAGGACGTATGGTGGGAGAAAGTCACGACTTGCAAATCGTCGAGCAAGAAGCATCGGAGCGAGGTAATTCTTCAGTGCCTTGGGTTTTCCATCTCGTAGGTACGATCTCTCGATCGCTGCACTCCTCTACAGAAATACCTCAATACAAATTCCTTTACCGGCAAAAAAGTTTCGCTGGCATACCTTGTTACCAACATTTTTTAAAATAATCATTATCTTTAGACGTATTTGGCTAATCAAAGATTTAAATAGAACTATTCATACTTGTGATTTGAAACCACAGCCCAAATCTAACGTTTTACTTCCATGTGCAGAACATCACATCTGCACAGCATCACACATGCGCATGTGAAGGTGTGCACACTTGAAGAAGTAGCCGTCGGCAATCAGCAAAGACGCAAGTGTTACAGAACACCTCTTGGTTTCCGACACCCGAGAGGTTTTTTCGCAAGAAAAAACCGCCCCGAGTGCCGACTGCCAATATTCTGACAGCCGACTGCTATTCCACAGACGGAGGTAAAAATGAAAACATTGGCGATTTTAAGCAGAAAAGGCGGTACCGGCAAGACCACTCTTGCCACACACCTGTCCGTCGCCGCGGAACGTGCCGGACACACGACTGCCTTAATAGACTTGGATCCGCAGTCTTCCGCGGCGAAATGGCGCGACAACCGCGATGGCGATACGCCGGCAGTTATCTCAACACACTCGGAACGCTTACAACACATCCTTGAACTCGCAGAGGAAAACGGCGCAACGTTGGCAATTCTGGATACCGCACCCCATACCGAGACCGCTGCCCTCGACGCGGCGCGTGTTTCCGATATGGCGTTAGTGCCGTGTAAGCCCGCACTCATCGATCTACAGGCGATCGGCTCCACCATCGATGTCGTCCACCTCGCGAAAGTACCGGCACACATTGTTCTAAACGCCGTGCCAGCACGCGGGGATCTCGCTGAACAAGCCCGGCAAGCCGTGGAAATGTATGACATCCCGTGCGCACCCTGCGAGATTGGCCATCGGATCGGGTTCGTTCATGCCTATAACGCGGGGCTCACTGTCCAAGAGTTTGAGCCGAGGGGTAAAGCGACAAACGAAATCAACGCACTTTACGCATACATCGCTGACGAGATGGGGGTATAATATGGGAACCGGAAAGAAAGTGAATCTCGCACAAGTTTTCAAGGAGAACGAGCAACCGAAACCCGAATTAGAAGTCGTGGAATCTCCACCGACCGACAAAAAGAAAATCGCGCCCTCTCGTGAAAAGAAAAAACATATCGGGGGCTATTTCGATGAAGCCGTCTACCGTCAGATGAAACACATCGGAATTGAGAAGGGAATGACCACGCAAGAGATATTAGCAGATGCGTTGAACGGTTTCTTTCAGCGCAACGATAAACCGCCGATTGCGTGAGGGTTAGACCACAGGGCGTGTCCCAGAAAAGCATTACAGGGCATTCTCGTAAGGATTTTTTTCAGATCGTAGCATAACCTGTTAAGTTCTGCATCGCATCGTTAATTAACGAAGGGTCGCATCCATAAAACAATGCTTTCCGAATTACACTATAAAACCTTAGAGAACGCCAATCGCGAGCTGACGAAACAGTTTCAGAAGCTCCGCAAAGCACGCGCCGGTCGCGACGCGGATACTATCAAACTCGCTGAGATGGACTACTATCACTCGTTGCAGCACCTTTACGCCGCGGTGCAAGATGCCGTCTCTGACGGAAGCCACCAACCCCGGTAGTGGAAACCGGTCTTAGGATTTACGCAACATTGAGAGAAATAACAGGATTCTGAATATGTGGCGAGTTGTATTATTTTTTCTCTGTGTATCGCTCTTGTGTCAAGGATGTATTGTCTCTGAATCGATGACACCCCCGATTAAGATGCCTGCGCTCCTGATCCAGCGAGTCTTGGGGACCGTAGAATATGTTTGCTGCATAAAACGAAAATGGACGAAACCGTTAGTAACGTATAAGTACGAGTATTTCCGTTTCGATTTTATCATCTTTGACCCGAAACTTTACAATGAGTTGTATCCAGGTCCGTATTACACGACTGTTCCTGACTATAGACAAGAGTATATCTGGTGGATGCCGTGTTCAGATTGTACAAAAAACACCCCAACGCAAAAAGGAGTCAATGATGAGGTCCCCCTTGAAGATAAGTAACCGAAGAACCTTTTGTAGTATCCTGTGTTTACTGTTTTTTATCTTTTCCTATCAACTTGCTGATGCCCAGGAGTCTTTATTGGCAGCTGAAGAACCGCTTCCGGATTCTGTGATCGTATTTGACCTTATAGAGAGCATCAAGTTTGCCGATGGGACACAAGTGAAGTCTATTGCGAAGTCTGAGATTGATGGGCTTCGGGATCTGCCTATAAGTTTTGGAGAGAATAAGGGTATTGAGAGTGTTAGGCTCTGGAAGAAAAAGGGCGACGAGATTGAAGTGCGAACGTGTCGAGAATATGATGCTGGGCTGAAAAGCGGCTATTCCCCAGCGAATAATTTCGAGAGAAAAATCGCATCATTTTTCAAGTATCCTTGTGCCGTGTTAAACGCCCTTGAAATAGCGTCTGTTGCAGAAGAAAGTTTTATCACAGACGTTGGCGTTGCGGATGTAGAGTTGCTTCCGTTTTCGCTGTTTCCGCATATTGGCGAGTACAAAAGCCGTCAAGAGTTCGCAAAAGATTTACAAACGACGTATCAGCAAAAGGTAGAGACTGGGGAGCTGGTGGTAATAGAAAAAGCGAAACACGTTTTGAAGATACAGGACGAGGGTCTGGAGCAATCGTTGCGGGAAGTGGTGCGTGCCGACTTTAACAATGACGGTATTGAGGATGTCTTGGTGAGTGAGGGGCATTGGGTGACACGAGGCACACACAGTGCTTATGGGATTATCGTCTTGACGCGAAGATCGATGACAGGCAAGTTTGAAGTTGTCCGACCTTTGGATCCCGGGCAGTCTCCATATTTTTTTGATTGAACCGTTGACTGACGCTGGTGAACTCCGAAAAATCCTCACGGGA
Source organism: Candidatus Poribacteria bacterium (assembly GCA_965208735.1). Taxonomy (GTDB): domain Bacteria; phylum Poribacteria; class WGA-4E; order WGA-4E; family WGA-3G; genus WGA-3G. Next base: position 111,623 of record CBDBPM010000001.1, on the reverse strand, counting down.
CATAACGATCCTAACCCGAATTACGCCACCATAAGACTAAATGGACTTGGACTGGTATATTCAAGAGACACCGGCTCACTTACATGGGCTCACAGTGGCGCGGCTAAACGTCGATTGGGAATCCACTATCTAACGTTTTGTTTCCGTGTAAGGAGAATCAGGTCTCAAATACCGATGAAATTGTTTGTAAAGTTAACTCTATGTTAATTTTCTCAGTGGTGAGGGATTCCAAATTGTCCGTGAACATAGCGGACATGGGGGTTCGTGTTCCCAACTTAACGTTTGGTGTCTTACGTAACATTCATTTCAATTATGCTCTGCTCTTTCGTAATCGCCATTGGTCGCCATATTTTTCCTTAAACTTGTGGTAGTCTTCTTCGGTTGCGAGTTTCTTATGATTTGCACCGGGTTGTTCTGAATGGCACGCGATACACAATGCCTGCAAATCTTTAGGATCATTATAGAGTGTTCCATTGAGATGGTGCGTGTGCAGATACTGCCGATCTAAGTCGAGTGAGAGTTTACATGCTTCGCACTGCCAACCCTGTACATGCCGATATAACCACGAGTAGTCTTGCCACCATTCTGACTGATAATTGAAGGGTGATATAAAGGTTTGCTTCTGTAGTGATTTGAGCAATTGATCTCTGAGCCGTTCTTCAATCTGTTGAAATGTTGCTTCGTACGCCGAAATGTTTTCTGTTGATAGATAGAGAAAAACAAAATAAGAATTGTGAGTGTTAATAGAATACCTATTTCCATATACTAAAATCCTTTTTCCTAACAGTTTATCCAAATTGAGAGCATTGCCAGTATTACAAGGGTTAGGAGGGTGGCGAGTCGAAAGCGGGTTGCTTTTTCCAATTTTATTACAGTTTGGACTCTTCTTTTTGTTTTTGCTGCTCCTTGTAAAACTTTTCCAGAAGAACATCTGTATAGACTACACCGCTATTTATCTTATAGTTTTCGCCGGTAAGCACTATAAAAATTCTTACTTTCCTTCCGCCTCTCATAAACTTAATCCATTCTGCTCTATATACAAGATGTCCTATGCTCACAGCAAATCCATACTCATGGAGATCGTCTTTATAGAGCGGATTTTTCCAATTTTTCTGATCGTAAACAGGTTTTCCATATTTCTCTATCAGGGCACTTTTTAGTTTCTGATAATCGTCTATATGGTTATTCTTGTTTCGATATTGTTCTTGTATTAAGTAACTACCACTAAATAGCTGTTTATTTACAAAGTTATAAAAAACAATTGCTTCGATACCCATCACTGTATCCTCATATGCCAGCACATCCTCATCTTGCTCAACAGGTTTCTCCTTTTCCGATTTCTTCACTTCAGCCATAGTCATACCAAAACGTGTTTTCCTGAAATGGAAATCAGATTCTTTCTCTTTACTTGATTTTTCACAATAACCATAACTGAAAACAAAAACGAAAGTTGCCAATATCGCTAAAATTAATCTATAAAACATTACATTCCCCTTTTATTCTGCTGATTGACTTCCATGGTCGTAGAGTTCCGCTTCCAGCGGTTCTGGAGACTCATAGCGTTGGACGGTTGCTTTGAGCCGATCCGCATAGCTGTAGATGTCGTCTATGCCAGCGATCTCAACGCGCTCTTGTTTACCGTCCTCGGTAACCAAGCCCAAGTATTTCCGAGACGAGTTAAAATGAAGCCTACAGATGATTTTTCTCGAATCCAAAACGACGGACATATACCGGAGCGCATCCCGGTGGGAAATCCGATCGGAGGCGACAACTTCACGCACAATAGATTTGACAGTAAAGAAGCCTTCCAGTTCTTCCTCAGTCGTCACGATACGCGACGCAACTGCTTCCTCGGTCGTCTCATCGGGTGTCTCAACATCAATCGCATCTTCAGTCATTTCGCCGCTTTCGATAGCAGAACGCAAACGCTGATTAATCTGCTCGTTGAGAAACTGATTCAAGGCACGCTTGACAATACCAATAAATTGTTCAACCACGGCTTGTGTTTTTACACCGCTATAAACATGAGATAAAAAAAATCGGACAAAATCTTCAGAGGGTGCCTCCAGTTGCCCCAACATCGTCTGTTTTATCTCTTTCGTGTACTTCAGGTCACTGGCGGCGGTGAGTGCTGCACTCAGATCAAATGTTGGCTTCGTGAAACGCTTGAGTTCATTAACAATAGGTTCCTGAATATCAAGCATATTGAATTCAAGGAACGGCTTGCTGTCCATGATGTTGGTTTCTTCCAAGTCGGTATAAAAGCGATAGATCACACCGTCTGTGAGGACAGCAATTCGGGCATGAACGACTGAAAAATAGCGGTAGAGTTGTGAGGTATGCGCGTCTGAAAGGTCTGCTCCATACTTTTTGCACTCTAAGAGTATGATGACTTCATCGTCTTTGAAGATAGCATAGTCAACCTTTTCACCCTGTTTCGTCCCGATGTCCGCGGTAAACTCCGGTATAACTTCAGTGAGATTATAGGGGTTATAGCCGAGAATCTTGATAAAAGGGATGACGAAGGCGTGTTTTGTTGCTTCTTCTGTCGTGGCATGGTCTTTCTGCTTCTCGATCTGGGTGGATAAGTTTCTGAGTTCTTCAATAAAATCCATTAACGCCTCCTTGAAAGGGTATTGGGGGAAAAGCGGATGTTCATTATACTATCTACAATCCCTCTATTCTTATCCCACTACCAAATATCTTTTCCAGTTCATTAGGATCCGATAAAAATGAGTTATCAATCATCTTATTAAACGCCTCGTCAATTTTTACCCATTCATGCCCTTGGACATCTGGGCGCGTTCGTTCTAATTCCTGCAAGAGATAAGTCTCAACTTTTAAGGCATGAGGTTCGTTATTACACTCAAAAATACCAATCAATATCGGATCATCTGTAGGATGATAAGTTTTAATAAATCGACTATAAAACGACTTCCTCGTAGTTTTACCAATTTTCGCAAACCTTTTACTACCAGAATACCTCCACGCATATACAAAAGCAAAGTCTTCGACTTCAGGACGTTTGACAGGCAAAGAATTACGAACTTGAGATAAAGGACCAGGGTCTGGTACAGATGAAGGATCGGGGACTAATGGTATTTCCTCTGATCGTGATTCAGGCTCAGGTTTTGGTTCGGGAAGCGGTTCGGGAAGCGGTTCAGGATCGAGAACGGGCTCGACATCAGGTTCAGGAAGTGGTTTAGGTTCAGGAATAGATTTAGGTTGATCACCATCCTTTGCCCCTAATCCGAATTTATCCCTTAGGGCTTTAACCAGTTTAGAAAGTTCCAGAACGGTCAGACTACAAATTGTGTCAACCATTTTTTTTATGTCTACAGCCATGTTTGTGCCTTCCTCTAACTTAACGAAGATGTTGGGGGCAAAGCGGATGTTCATATCTTCTTAACGCCTCACTTTTTTTCGTTATCCTTGGTTATTTTCAGTACATATACAAGGATACTGGTATTAATAATAGTAAGTCCAAGAGCAATTAAAGAAACCAAATTCCCCTTAATATCCTTAATAAACGGGTTAGCAAGTTGTCTTATATCATTTGCGAAATATACGAGTGTCACCAATGTAGCACCAAAAAAGAAAAATAAAATCTTGTCTTTCATAAAAGACCAAAGCGGATGTTCATTCAGATACTTGCAACGCCTTCCAAACAGCCCGAATCACAAGCATCGACGCATCATCAGGGTGATCCGCACCGAGTGCCTTCACGAGTGCTGTATCGTGCCAGAGATTGTACCCATTCCGTATACCCATGCCCCAACCGTTATGAAACTGGATAGGGTTCTCCTATAATGAGTACTGGAGTGCAGTGTTAGGAATTGGGGTAAAGCTGAACCTCAACGATCCCACTTTCCCAGATCAGGACGAGACTTATGAAAACCCCCCTCAGAATCCTCATCTTTCCATATCAGCACAAAATCTGTATGAAAATCATCTATTTCTATTCTTGCCCCACTTCTTACATCCTGTACTACATTTCGGGCATTAGATCCCGTTTGTATAGAAAGGATGCTCCCATCTGTGAATTCTAACAATAATACATCACTCTGGTGAAGTTCTCTGTGATGTTCACGTATACCAAACTTTACTCTCTTGACTGTTTTACCTTCCATTTTGGGAGCATGCTCCGCTAAATGCCGTAATATATCTGGATTGGTGCCTTGAGCAATCTTAGGTAAACTTGACATATTATTTTCCTTTTCGTGAACTTAACGTTACTGTAGCTCTTGCTGTTAAGTTGACAATTATTTCCGCTTATTCCAGCGGGTCACATACCGAGCACGGCTTGTAGTCAAAATCCGCTTCTGCAAGTGTGACTTTCACCCACTCCTCATCTCTCAACTTACACGCGTCAGTGTGGTATTTCGATCCCGTTTGCGAGACATAGACAGTGATATCCTCCCATTTAGGGTCTACAGTATAGTCCTTCGGCAGATAGTGTTCAAGCCCCCAGAGTCCGCGTTTCGCTTGACGCGCTTTATACGCATAATGTAAGAGCAGTCCCTTGTGAGGCGCGCTATACTTTGTCATGACTCTCGCATACCCCTGCCGAACGAGTTCAAAATTGACGGAAAGCCCATCAGGTGCCCGGTAGATATCGACAAGGATACGTTTGTAGTTGCCCCGGGTAGGGGTATCACCATCAAAACGGAGGTACACAGATTCGTCACCGAGTAAGTTCTTTACGAAGGCTGAAGCTTCTTTTCCATAAGGCTGTTTCCGGGTTGTACTTTCCGGAGTATTGACACCCAAAAATCGGAATCCGTCTTTTTTCTTGGGTCCATATTCAAGTTCAATCGTATCACCGTCAATGACTCTGATTACCTTATAAGCAACATCTTCGGAGAAGTCGAGCTTCGGATACGGCTTCGGCAAATCCGAGACAGATGACTCTTCTGTATGAACAGGTGGGTAGATAATGAACAGAAAGAGCAGGACAAGACTCAGAAGTTTTAGTTTTTTGTTGAACATTAGAGAACTCCTTTTTTTGACACAATTTCGAGAAAATTGAAAATACGGTTTTGATATTTTAGTCTATGTTTCTAAGTTCCGCCCATATCAAGCAAGCATTCGCTGCTTCTTCTGCTAAATACCATTCCGCAAAGTCATGTAGATATGGAATCGGATTTATTGTGGGTCTATCCCAATCAAATCTGCCCTCCGAGGCTCTTGTCAATTCTTCCATTTGTTCGGGAAATAGGAGATTTCTCTGTCTCACTGTCAGTTCCCTGACCTCAATATGGACATGGTCACCAGTAGCCAAACCTTCGCTGCCTTGATCTCCCAGATAGGTCTTGAAATCAATCCACTGTCCTATATTCAAACGCCTATTTACCCAACTTGCATGTAAATAAAGCACCATCCTCTCATTAGATGGATCATAAATAGCGATGGTGTTACTAAAACCTTCACCAAGAGCCACAAGAATTCCTCTGGTTATCGAAAAAAAGGGGTGATGATCATCTTGAGTAAAAACCACATCCCAGCCAGCATGACCACCACCCGCAGGATAGGCTCTTATCATACGGCCTCTATGTTCAACCAATAAGTCTTCATGACATCCATAATCATTGCCATTATAACTAACATTACGATCAACGTCCTCTTCACTCCAGTCATCCTCATCCGCCAGCAACCTTATGATGTCAATCTTGGCATCAATATTCGCTTGTATTTCCGCATCCCCATGACATTCATGTGCCGTTACGCCATTAGAAATAGAGAAAAGAAAAACAACAAGAATTAGGAAATAAGACAATATTCGCATCAAAACTATATCTCCTTTCCGATAACAAAACAGGGGTATGTACCCAAGCACACATTCCTATCTTCTGATTTTAAGTTAATTTACCTTAGCCTTCGCTCGATACCGATTCTTATCGTAATCGGGATTCTTCTTCCGCCATTCGCGCATATACTCCCGTCGCTTTTCCTTGTAGTCGGGATTCTCGCGTGTCCAGTCTCGACGGCGTTGTTTCTCGCGTTCCCGATACGCAGCGTCTTCGGCATACTTTTTGCGTCGGGCAGCCTTACGTGCCTCGGCGTATTCAGGATCGTTGGCATACCGATTCTTATCGTAGTCCGGTTTTCTACATCCCCATTTATCCCCGCAAGGCTTTTATGGCTATCTCTGTCCTCTGCGGGAAATTCTACAAACGCTAAATTCAATTATTTGAAAATAGCAACGTGATTATTAAAGACCTGTTTTTTGATCGCATTTCGTGCATAAATGTCAAAAAAAACAAAAAATTATGTATTTTGTAGAAAAAACTGCTATTTATGAGACACGGTGTAATTCTCTTCCTCCAGCGAAATGTGAAACAGCCCACGCCGTTCCGTCGCAACATAGAGTCTGTCGCGATCGACGACAAGCGAGAGCACCTTCCCCGGAACTTGCGGCGACATCTGTTTCCACTCGTCATGAACATCCAAACGATAGACACCACTCTCACCAGCACCATACACCGTGAGACCGTTCACAGCAAGCCTGTCGATAACAACGTCATCAGCGATAACGCGCCAGTGTGCCCCGGTTTGTGATGCCAAAACACCCTTGTCTGTCGCGACGTAAACCGTCGATCCCGCAAAGACAATCGCTTTGAAACCCGTAAAACGAAGCGGAAGGGTGGGCGTAATGTCTTTCCAGCTGTCCGCACTATCCAGCGATTGGAACAGCCTGCCATCCCGTTTCCCAACATAGACCGTCTCCCCCGAAACCGCTAACTTGAACCCATATTTCAGATCCTCGTCCGACGGTTCACCGGTATCGACCAATCCGGTGTCTTTCCATTCCGAATCACCGGGCTGCCATTTGAAAAGTTGCCGTCTATATTCTGCATAAAACGTCTCGCCACTGACTATGAACGCCCCAATTCTCTCATGTTCTTTACGCCGCAATGTTCCGACAGGAGTATCGTCCTTTTCATGTGTGTCAGATAAGTGAACCGGTGTCGCTTCTTTAATATCCGCCGACATCCCAATAGGTGACACATCCACTTCAAAAGTAGGAGCGTCCTGAACCGGAATGAGTACACCGTCATCGGTTTTCGACAGATGGAAAACACGTAAGTGATTCCCTTCACGTGAGATTACATAAAGGGTATTGCCGGCAACCGTTAAGCGTGAGTCCGCGGAGAAATTGGGGCCGGATTGTTCCGATCTGTCCGTAACTGCATTCGCACCAAACCGAATCATCTCCCACGATTCTCCACTATCTCTTGACTGGGCGATGTCATCGCCGGTATGTGCGTAGAGCCTATTATCGCGCGCAATCAGATCCAGTATTCGGGTTCCCACTATCCCGTCCATAAACAGGTGCCACGACTCGCCACCATCGGTTGTGCGATGAATGCCAGAACGACCCGCTTTGTAAAAGGTATTCTCGTCCACCGCTACAGATGGAAAAGCATTTAGGATAAACGAATCCATATCAAATCCAAGGTTTGTCCATGTTTTTCCGCCATCTCTCGACCGGAACCGAGTAGAGGCTTGCGCTAAGATCGTCTTACCGATAACTACTAAACTTATACCAGATCGTGCCGTTATAGGGCGAGATCCATCCGTAGGTGTTATTTCGATCCATGACGTTCCCAAGTCGGTTGACTGGAATACCTTGTTCAAACTCGAATTGTTGTCATATGTTGTCTGCATGACTTCTGTTGGTTTTGATCCTACCTGTTGCAGCGCGAGAAAATCAGGACCTGTTCCAACATAGAGACTGTCTTCAGCGACCACTAACGAGTAGATAGAGCCAGACACATCCGAAAGCAAGCGTTCCCAAACACCCGCATCAAGACGGTAGAGACCTTTGTCTGTCCCAGCAAATACCGTATCTCCAATAACAGCCACTGCAGAAATTGTTCTGTCCATCAATCCATTGTTAAGGCGTGTCCACTCTTTACCACCGTCCCTAATGTGAAATATACCTTTATCATGTATGGCAAGATACATCGCGATACCCACTTGCGAACCGTTTCCGTGCCCCTCATCCGTGACAACGAATCCCATAACCTCTCCCTCGGGGCGAGAGCAAAGTGCGTTCCATGTCTCACCTTCATCAATTGAGGTAAACACTGCATCGTTAGAGACAAGATAAAGCGCATCCCTATGCTCTGCAATGGACACTCGGACCCCGTCAATCGGTACGCTACTGTTGATGAGCGTCCACGCCGGATCATCTGACCTCAACCTGTAGATACCCGTCTGTGAGAAAGCATAGAGTGTTCTTTCAGAGGTCGCAAATACACCCAATACCGGACCGCCTCTCGGGCCCGCTGCTTGTGTCCACCGCGACGCGGAGAGTCTAACTGACGCATCCTGGGCATCAGACGCAGAAACCGAGTCTGACACCTGTACGCCGGTACCACTGCTGTCATCGGTCGTGACAGCGCGTCCCGCCTGATTTCGCACAGCCGGCTTCGCTTCGATATCAAGGACAATCGGTGTGTCAACAATTTCAATTGTCGGTTCGGATTGTGCCTCAAAGCTATACGGCTTCTGGAAACGGAGAAGGTATTGATTGCTTGCCCCTAACAGTAGTATTACCAAAACCGCTGCCGCACCAAAAGCCATCCATGGTAGGAACGGTTTCCAGTTCGGAGTGGGTGCCAGTTTCACATCGGAAACCTTCCGAGCGATGCGCTCCGTGAGGCTGTCAGATAACTGAACACTCCCGAGCAGTTCTCGCACCAGTAACTCCTCGTCCCGTCGTAACCGTTCGCGCGCCCGACTCAACCGACTCGTAATCGTGTTCACCGATACACCTAAGAAATTTCCGATCTCTTTCGCTGTCATTTCGCCGAGATAGTAAAGCGTCATGACCGTGCGTTCACTCTCCGGCAGTTTTGCTAAAAGTCTTCTGACGAGTTCCTGGCGATGCACGTGCACTTCTTGTTCGTTTTGCTCCGACATATAGCGTTGATAAGATGCTTTCTGCATTTCTATCACGGGAACATCCTCCAGTAATTTTAGGTCCGATTTTTTGTTTTGAAGATAGTTATTACAGAGTCGATTCGTGATGACATACAGCCATCCAGAAAACTGAGTGGGGTCTTTGAGCGTTGAGAGGTACTTATATGCCCGAAGGAACGCGTCTTGCGTAATCTCCTCCGCCAAATGGAAATCACCCACCTTCCGCCACGCAAGCGCATGAACGCTCTTCTGATGTTTGCGGACTAACGCAGTGAACGCTTCATCATCGCCCGACAAAACTTTTTGGATGAGTTGAACATCATCTTTTGCCATCAGAATTCTCCATCATGAATAAACAGATTTGGCTGTGTTGACATGCTCTCTAATGTCGCTAAACGGTTTTCCTCAAGGTAACCTGCTGTGTATTGATATAAGAATGTTGTCTGTTTTTTGATATCGTTTTCGAGATTGTTGGCGTGTGCGGAGGCACGCCATCACGATGATCCTGATCGCGTGACCTCCGAAGCGGTTCTCTGTTAGAGACAGCAAAACCGCCGGAAACGGATTGTTAATCAATTCACCAATCCTTGGATAACTTGGTCAAGAATCAAAGGGGTTCGCATTGGCTGTGCCATTCGCCTATACAGGTTCCTACACTCCACTCGTCACACCAAACCGCGCAATACTTACCTTCCGGACAGTCACTCCCGTCAGGAATACACTCCATATGTGCCTGAGCAGTGGGCGTAACCATTGCTTGAGCCACCAACACGCTTGCGCTTGCGATTCCCAGTGCCAAGGGTGATTTGACACCCACGCGTCCCTCTTCAGATTTGAGGAATTGGCTAATTTTACCGCGAATGTTGTTTTTCTTCATCTGTAGGTTTCTCCTTTCTGCCGGTGCTCCGCGCCAGCGGGATCGATCCCCTAACAGTTGTCAGGAAACCCATTTTCAGCACGAGAAGAAAGAGATGAAAATCGGCAGAGGCGCGCCATCGTGATGATTGTGATCGCGTGACCTCCGATGGAGATTTTCATTGCTTTTCCTCATATCGCTTATGGGGTGGAGCCAGCCCGCTGAAAACGTTTAAAAAACGGGTTCAATTGAGACATCGAATCCCAGTTCATAAACTTTCTGCTACTGGCATGGCGTTCCAATCGCCCGTAGTAATTGATTCGCTCGAAATTGATGCCCATCGACGAGAATCGTCGGTGAAGCTTTAATCCCTAACGCAGCGGCACGCTGAATGTTCTCTCGGAAAAGCTGCTCCGTTTCGGGTGCGTCGCACAACGCTTGAATCCTCGCCACATCGATACCGAGTTTCTCTGCACAGGTCTCCCAGCTCTTCTCCAACTTCTTGCCGCGGCACAAAATATAATCGAGATACCGGTCAGGGTATTCCCGTGCGATTAGCAGTTGCCGGATGTTCTCCGCCACCTCCGGATACCCGTGAAGACTCGTAAACGGGGTTATATCGTGTGCCGAGGGTTCCGCTTTCTCTTGCGCAATAAACTGGAGCTTGAAATCGATCTGCCCCCCAAATTCCTTCACAATCGGAATAATCTTTTCTTCCGCCTGAACACCGAACGGACAGTAACTCATCACGAAGAGTTCCAACGTTGGCTTCCCCATCCGTGCGATGCGGGACCCTAAGAGTTCCTCAAGGTTCATCGGCGCGCGGCTGTGGTCGACATCCTTGGTATGGAGTGCCGCTACCTCCTCAAACCCCGGGGAGTGCTTCGTGTCGTGGCATTCCATACACAGCGATGTATCCGCACCGTTACGGATATTGCTCTTTTTCGGGTTGCCGACATGCTGCTTGCCGGGACCGTGGCACGTCTCACACTGCACGCCTGTCAGCGTTGGCTCTGGATCGCCGATCTGGAATCCCGTCTGATACCCAAACCCTGTGGTATGGCAGGAGACGCACCCCGCATCAAAGTAGCGTTCCTTTTTCAAGAGCGTTTGGTAGGCGAACGCATGTCGTGTTGCCGACCATTGAAGGTATTCTTGCTCATGGCACTGCTGACACGCTGTCGCTGAGACATACCCGTTTCGGGTCTGCTGTTCTAAGTGTTGATCGGCAAAGAGCGGTGTGCCCTGATCGGCAGTTTCAGCCGCAACATTCCGATAGAAACCTGTTAATGCCTGACGGATGGACGCAGACTCACCGACTTCCTGTGTCAACGCTAATTCTGTTGCATAGTGATCCACCAGTTTTCCGTCTGTTCCCAGCCAAAGTGCCAGCATACCTAACGTTTTGCCCTCAGATTTACAACCGACAGAAAGCACACCGGCTTCAGATGCCGTTGGTTCGATGTCGTCGAGACAGATGATGACATCGATATGCTCGGGATCTTCAGGAGTCCCCAAAGATAGAATAATATCCGCTTGCGACACTGCAGTTTCAGATGCCATATCTGCGACAAAGGCGAGGGTGTATGCCCCTACCTTTTCAATGAGACAGGGTTGCGTGAAATCGTGGCGTGTCCCGTGTCCTCCAAGGAACGGGAAGGTCGCACTGGCACGCTGCCGACGCAAATACGCATCGTCATACGAAAGATCTGCTTGACTGAGGGCAACCACGTCATATCCCATTGTGGACATCGCTTTTAGGTTGACCTCACACCGCTTTGCGTCTATCTCCGTTTCTCCGTCAAAGATGTTCCCGGCATCCACTAAAAGCGTCGGAAACCCACGTTCTCGAAACTGTTCAACGGCATACGCACGTCTCGGCAACCCACCGGATTGTTCTTGATAGCACCCACACGGCTCCAGATGGCTTTCCGTGCTACCGGTATACAGAACAATCAGAGAAGGCGGCTCACCGCTTTCCAGTTTTGATAGCACCGTTTCCAAGCGATCCCCGGGAACCGTGCGTACCTGCTGTTTTATCTCCTGTATTTGTTTAAGCCTTTGTGATTCTGCCCATTGTGCGTAAAAGGGTGGTAACGTCACCCCGACCGTTAGAAGTATTAAAATGAATATCGCGCGTTTCATAAAACATATTAAATCAATATCAGTTGATTTGTAATCCTTTCATATCATAAATTAAAATAATTGTATCAACTTCAGATAGAACGGGCCCTGGCAAAGCACCGTCAGCAGTGCACCGACAGTGATCACCGGCGCAAAGCGGATAGACGGTTGAACTTTTATCTGATTGCCAAATTCCGCAAGCGCACCCGCTGCTGCAAGATGCTGTAATTGTGCGATCTCCTCGGCATCCAGTCCCGCGGGATCCGGCGAAACGACAAGGGTGTCGTCCCGACCACTGGAAAAATCGACCTGTCTTTTCTCATAACGGACACTGCCGTCCGGCTGTGCTACCCGAACAATCTGTTCCGCTGGAATCATACCCACTTGCAGCCCCTTTACGTCAACGGTGTGATCGAACGTCAGGCTCGCTAAACTCAGGACGAACTGCCTCGCAACCACGAAAACAACGAGATACAATCCCAAGAAAAAGGCGAAACTGACGAGAAGTCCTAGCACAGAGGGTGCCGATCGAACCGAGAACCATACACACATAAACCCGACAACCGCATAATACACCGGTGTTTTCGGAACCGGCGACACTAATTTCTGTATTAAGGCAAACATCGTCAAGACCAAAAGTAGATGCAGGAGCCGGTCGGGCTGCCATTCGAGCAACTCGAACACGGATGTCAACGCCGTCGCGATACCGATGAAAAGTAGTAGATTGAAAAGTTTTTCAAGCACAGCCGTGCCTTGAAAGTTTGAGATCAGGAATCCCCTCAACAGTGCCACTTTGTTGCGTATAGACACGAATTTGAAAAGTAGGTACCCGAGAACCGCTACTGCGTAAGGAATGATGATATTTAGCGCAAGTATCAACGGCGGAAAACTCAAACTCCCGCTCAGGTGCCTGAACAGCGATAATGGGAACATCAGACACAGTCCCCAAAACAGTTTGGAATCCCCTGGCGAGAAGATACCGAACCAATAGAACCCAAACGCAATCAACCCGCTCCCGAAGAAAAGTGCTACGATATAGAGCGGCGTTGTCGGGTTTCCGAGATACCACGCCATTAACTGACTCAGTGTCCCCGCATATAGGAGTCCCAATGAACAGAGGTTGCGGATCTTCTGCGTCTTCAGGTCGGTATAACTCGCATACCCACAGAAAATGAGTGCTAAAAATATAAGAAAGTATTCGTAAGCCGACATTTTACAACAAAAGCCTTTCGTTATAAATGTTTGACAATCCTCTAAAAATCAGGAGGTGTCTCCTCCCGCCCGAAATGCTTGAAAACCGATGCCACTTCAGCGGGTGTATGCCGTTCCCCTAATACCTCCGCTAAAGCCGGTTCAAGTCCATCATATCTATTTGTTCCTAACCGATACGCACAAGACCTTATTGCGCCCGTATCGGGTTCATACCGCCGACAGAAAACCGGCGGGAACAGCGTGCTGTCTGTCCTAACGTCCTCAGTTTCTCGTTGAAGACTCTCTTCAAACACCTTGACAAGTTCTCGCGCAGCGTTCTTCCGAGTATGGCGATGAACGATCCGTTCTGTAAAATTTTCACACAGTCCGCGCACCTCGGAAGGCTGTAACCACTTGAATATCGTTCTCGACAGTTCTGCCATCGGCACGTGGAAATTCCCGAAATTGTCCCAGTCTGACTTTATGGCAACCCCGGCACCCGCAAGCTCTGCAGGCATCCCATACTTCGTCATCACTACACATGGCGCACGGTATGCCATCGCTTCTAAGACGATTGAGAGCGGGGTCCCTGGCATCGCAGGGAAACAGACGAGATCCAACGCCTGAAAGAATATCGGTAGCACCGACCGAGTTTCCTCATCATCCGCACTGAAGATGACCACATTCTCCGGCGGATGGTGGTAGTGTTGCTCCAACATCGTGTCATAGACGAAAATCGCGACATGCGGATTGGCACGCGCAAATTCAGAAATCCACGCCGCACCACGCTTGGGTTCAAACCCGGAGATCAGCCCAACAACCGGTCTCTCAACGAACATCGGTTTGTCAAAGAGGGCGGCGGTGTACTGCTTTGCCAACGCCTTGTCGCCGATCGGTTTAACAACGTCTATCCCATCCGGAATCACTCGCACATTTTCCACTAACACCCCCAATTCAGTGAGCCATTCCTTCATCCATGAGGCTCTGACGACCAGTGTATCTTTCGGACTTTGGAACGCGCTGAGCGTCAAAAGCGTTCTTGGCAACACGTGTTGTAGCCGCTGGGCTCCCTCGATGCAGTGAACAATCGGGACATCCGGAATCCGATAGTATAATAGGTCGTCTGTCACGAATTGTGAAAGAAGCAAGATACCGTCATACCCCTCCATCGCATACCAAGGCGGTGCTAAAGCACTATTTTTCGCGGTCGCGATGTTCCGAATCCGAACTTCGTCGAACTCCGGAATGTCTCTTTCCGCACCTTCTTCAGGAAAAGCCAACGTCTCCAACGCAGCGGCTGCCGCAAGGTGTGCCAAAAACTGATAACGGTTCAGATTCGTGACGTAATCCAACGCCGGCTTTTCTCTCGAAAAATGGAACGGGACCAACAGTTTCGGGGGTCGATTCACAGTCGGTGGCTCTGCTGTCTCAACGATCGGGCTTAAAACGGAACCCTGCTCTCCAAGCCGTTCCAAACGTTCAATCCCTTCGAAGATAGCTGTGAGTTTGTATTGCGTTTTCAGACCCTCGACGATCTGATACCGCGTCTGCGATTCATACCGCGACAGGATCTCCCATTCCACGTCTTTCAAGGGAACGATGTCACTCGTTTCAAGGTCCGCCACATACTTGCGACCCTCGTGTTCAAATGTGTGATGCTGTTTTAAGCGGTAACGCCGCTGAGGTCCCATAATTTTGTTCCTATTCTGTTTTTTAGACCGTCCCATCGATTAAGCCTTGCACCCTTTCGAGAATCGCCTTGGCTTCTGTCTGATTGGCAACCCATTCGGCAAGAATCGACTCTGCTTCCCTGGGGGTATGGTCTTTCAAAATGCTCAGCACCAGTCCTTCCGCAACAGGCAACGGATACACCGCCTCCCGTATCAGACACCGCTCGTAATGCGCGTTCATACTCAGCACAAGTGACCTATGTGTCAGTCCCCGCTCCGCTTTGCTTTCTATGGTAGACTGTACCGGCGTAAACACATTCAAGAGCCTGTTTGGATTGATAAGTTTCTTTTTTTGATGGAGTTCCTCAAACACTTGGACGATGCGGCGCGCCGTCTTCTCCCACGTGAAGGTTACCGCCCGCTCCCTTGCCCTCTGGGAAAACGTCTGCCACGTCTCTGTATTCCCCAATAGCGTGTTAATCTTCTTGGAAACATCTATCGGACACGGGTAACTCACAAGGGTTGCGATGTCGCGGTCAAAACGCTTCGCCTCGGCGACCAAACCAGCATCCCCTACAACGGAAGGCACGCCATCGAAATTCGGGACAACCGGCGGCACACCACACGCCATCGCCTCAAGCACTGTCAATCCGAACGTTTCTTCACCCGACATCGACAGAAAACAGTAGACATCGAACGCGTTGTAAACGGTCGGTAGCTTTTCACGCGGATGGAAGCCCACATAAACAAGGTTCTCCGGGAGTTTCCGAGAGGCATACCTTCCGAGATTCGGACCCGCAATCAAAAACATCAGATGTGAGTTGAGTTCTGCCACTTTTACGTAGACGGACGCGCCTTTTTCCGATTGCACCCGCGAGAGATACCCAACGGTCGGTACTCTCTCAATACGGTCATCTCCGACCGCTTCCGCAATTTCGCGTTTCGCTACCATCTTTTCCATCGGCTTAAATAGCGTGGCATCCACACCGTTCGGCAACGTATTGAAAAAACTCGGATCCCAGACAAACTCGGCATAGAACTCCCGGACGTAATCCGAGGGGGCGGTAAACCCATCACAGTCTCGCATCACGGCGTAATGCCGCAACATCGAATTGATCGCCTGCCCCCCATGTCCCCGCGGTGCGTGATTCTGAACCAGAATCGGTGGGAATTCCGGGTGTCGGTACAGCGGCAGTAGCCATCGCTCATGATCCTGATGTAAGGTCAGGATGCCGTAATACGTTTCCCCGATTTTCGACCGAAGGCGGATCAAGTCCTCAACGCCGATATCGACTTCATACACGGCATCGGCGATCTTCCTGTTCTGGGAACCCGCAAAGTGGAGGTCTGCGTATTTCGTGAGATGCTGAATCATATAAGAAAGTGCCATGTTCGTGCCAGCGGATAACGTTTCAATATCGAACAACGAATCCACAGGGATGCCGGGTAGCACCACAAGCAACTTTCGCCACTTACTCTCCGTCGCCAGACTCCGCTGTAGGTGTTCACCGCGATTGAACAGCAAGCCCTCTCTCTGAAGTGCCGCGCATCTCTCAAACGCCTCAGCAATGTCGTCTTCCGCATAAGCCGTTTTCAGTGTCTCGACCATCGCGGTATCCGTTTGTGTTTCGGCGAGTTTGAGGATGTCCACCATCACGGCAGAGAGCTCAACGACGCGCGCTTTCTCAATATCGGCAGCATACGTGACACCCCCTTCCTCAAAGAGATGCAGCGGGTGCAACATTTTTGGAAAACCGAGCAATTTTGTTTCGTCCCTTTCTGTTTTGAATAGAACTTGGCGATTTGTGACGTGTTAAGACCTGTTTTTTAAGAGCATTTCGTGCATAAAATGAAAAAAATGTCATATTTGTGTTTTTTTACAAAAAATTCGTTTTCCACATTTTGACCGAATCCTAGCAGATGAATGGCTCAAAACCTTATGGGATCAAAAAACAGGTCTTATACAACACTATTTGCTTTCAAAAAGGGAAGGATACATCTGAATGCCAAACAACACTGCTATCGTTAATGCCGAACCTAATACTGCCCCGTTACAGCTCCCAGAGGAAACCGAATCCCTCATCAAAGCATCGATCGCAGAGAATACACTCAAGGCATATCAACGCGCACTCCAAAGCCTAACAGTCTGGTTATCTGGTCGAACCCTCTCCGATGCCCTGTTAGCGAATTACATCACTGCCTTGCACGAAACCGGCAAATCCCCGGCAACGATTGGGCAAGTCGTCGCCACAGTGAAGTGGCAGCTCAAGCATCAATTCAGGAATCTGTCAACTTCCCTAACCCGTTTTTTATCAGCAGCTCCCAAGATCAATCCGATCTCTTACTCATCTAAAAGTACCAATCCAGCAATATCCCTGTCTAAAAAAAATCTACTGACCCCATTGCTGATACCAAGAACTTATCTCACAAGAAATTGTATAAGATTCTCAAGTATTACGCACTTTTTAGCCATAATTTGCTTAATCCGAAAAAATATGCTTTCATTAATTGTAGGATATAGTTTATTAGGCTAATGATAAAAATTAACCTATTATAGTTGTTATATGCATCGACTGCCTCGCGATCCGTAAGTTGGGTGGGGGACCTGATGAACGTACAACAAAGGGTAAAACGATGAATTATCACATAAAGGATAAAGAGGGTAGGACACCCCTGCACTATGCCGCACGCGACAATAATTACAGAACCGCAGAGATGGCAATCAATAAAGGGGCACGTCTCAACGTATTGGATAATTGGAACTTCACACCGCTGCACTTAGCTGCGTGGAACAATAATACTAAGATAGCGACGTTATTGCTCAACAAGGGCGCAAATGTCAACGCAATGCGAAAAAATGATAATACAGCCCTGCACGATGCAGTGGCACAAAATGCACTTCAGACAGCAAAAGTATTGCTCAACAAGGGCGCAAATGCCAACGCAAGGGGCGAAGATTCCAATACCCCGCTCCACTTGGCAACGCAGAAAAATGCACATATAATAGCAGAGCTATTGCTCAAAAATGGCGCAGATGTTAACGCGAAGAGAAAACGGAGCATGGAAGCACTGCACTTAGCAGCTTCGATCGATGCATATGAGACAGCAGTAGTGTTGCTCAAAAATGGCGCAGAGGTCGATGCAAGGGACGAAGATAATGATAGGCCCCTCCACTTGGCAGCACGGAAAAATGCACATGAAATAGCAGAGCTATTGCTCAAAAATGGCGCAGAGGTCGATGCAAAAAACAGTATCACTACGTACGATGATCATCGGTACCCCGACAATACGCCACTCCACATAGCGGCGAGGTGGAATGCGCGTCAGACAGCAGAGGTATTGTTGGAATATGGCGCACATGCCAACGCAAAGAGCTATCGTAGAATAAAGCCTTTACAGATTGCACAAGAGAACAATGCACATGAGACAGCGGATGTACTCCGTGAGTATGGCGGTAGAGTAGGATGGTTCTCGTGATACCCTTTTTCCTACAAGACAACCGGCGTTTTACCTTGAAAAGCCCCCATTCTTAGTAGGAATCCTGGATTTTTAAATATATTTACCCTTATGCCGCACTATCAACTTTTTATATGCTTTCGTTGCATCTGAACTCTACCATTAGCCACCAAGGAGACCACAATGATAAACGTAGGTGAACAACTTGTATCTTCATATTTACGTTATATCCGAGATTGTGACTTCACCCAAGTGAACCTGTACACTATTGAATCTCAAGGTGAAATTGACGTTGTTGGACTGAACATGGCTGAACAACGGGTTTATATTTGCGAGGTAGCCATTCATCTAACAACAGGTCTCAAATATGAACGACCTAATAACGTTCAGAAACTTACAGATAAGTTCGCCAGAAATATTGAATACGCCCGCAAATACTTGCGTGAATATAGTCAGCATTTCATGCTTTGGAGTCCTATTGTTAAGGACACAAAAGGCAAACCGGAAAACAATCAGATCCGACATCTTGAAGAGATTAAAGCAAATATCAAAGAACGATATGAAATTGATATTGAGTGCATAGTCAATCAGAAGTTTCAAGAATGTCTATCGGAATTGAGAGATTATGCAAAGAAAGAGACAAAAGCACTTCAATGTCCTGTACTGCGGTTGATGCAAATAGAAGAATCTTTAAACGTACATGTAACAAAACTAATTCAGAGGTCATTATGAACGCACTCGCTAACACCGAACCCAGTACAACATCTCTACAACTCCCCGAGGAAACCGCATCGCTCATCAAAGCGTCTATCGCAGAGAATACGCTCAAGGCGTATCAGCGCGCACTCCACAACTTAGAGACGTGGCTATCGAGTCGAAGCCTCTCCGATGCCTTGTTAGCGGCTTACATCACCGAACTGCACCGAGCTGATAAATCACCTGCAACCATCGCGCAAGCCGTCGCAGCTGTGAAGTGGCAGCTGAAACATCAATCACAGGAATCTATCAACTTCCCGATCACACAGGCAACATTGGCGGGTATCCGCAGAGAAGGAAGGGATAGAGGGCGCGGGCAGGTAGACGGACTGATATGGCAGGATGTCGAACGGGTCTGTATCTACGCAGAAACCGAGGGGACACTTGCAGGCTTACGCGACGCCGTGATGATTCGATTGATGTCTGATTGTCTGCTGCGGATTTCTGAAGTCGTCGCCGTCAACATCGGCGATCTCAAGGAAAGGACACTCATAGTCCGTACCTCTAAAACCGACCAAGAAGGAGCAAGCGAAAGTCTCTATGTCTGTGACGCAACACGAAACGTGTTGGATCGGTACTGCGAACGATCTGGCATTACAGACGGTGCTGTGTTCCGACACATCCGACGCGGCGACCATATCCAGCCGACACGATTGCACCCACATTCGGCACGCCGTATTATCCAAAAGCGGGCTGCTGATGCTGGCGTGGAGGGCTTTATCTCCGGACATTCTCTTCGCGTCGGATCTGCTGTCTCCCTCGCACAAGCCGGGGCAACCGTCGTCGATATGCAAGTCGCTGGACGCTGGAAATCATCACAAATGCCCGCGCACTACGCCAAGGCAGAGCTCGCCGAACGTGGCGCAATCGCAAGGTTCAAGGATGGAAAACGATAAGACCCCAATGTTATGAGCGTGACCATTACGCCCTGTTGTTTCCTCTAAAGACGTAGTTTCCGATTAAACGGTTCGGGCTTGCTATACTTCTCTTTTTCTGTGTCTTCCATCCACTTTATTCGGCAAAAAAGCGAGATATTATCCAGATCAGGATAGAACTATTTAATCGTGTAACAATGCGTGCATGAATATCCGAGAGTATTTAGCTATCCATGCACACATAATTTTCACGAACATAGACCTGTCATTGAAAGCTGAATACCCTCGATTACCATCAATTATCGGTGGCCTAATTAACAAAATTTGCTTTCCGTTTCATTAGTGATTTGCGAATTTCAGGGACTCGCAATCTACAGTGTGGGCGGTATTATCTCATAATTTACGCCTTGATAGCAGATAATCATAGTGATAGCATCTTTAGCAAGTTTGGAGTATCTTGCCAAATCAGGCAGATCGTTCATCAATTCGTAATAGGCTTCGCTGCCAAACTCAACGATTTGTCGTTCCGATGTCCCGTCATATTCGATGTCTACCCACATATTGCCGTGGCGATGAAAGGTCTTCCGTCCAAAATATCTCGTATTAGCGTTCTGTCTCTTGGACCGAGTGATTTTATCATTTTCGATTTGACTATTGATTTTAATCCTCTCGGAGATAGGTATCGCTGACGTGTAGGCATCTGACATTGTAGACTGATAGTCCATTGCGAGCGTACCATCATCTGCCTCGACAAAAGATGTGTAAGGTGTTAGCACGCCGTACTTTTTGCTGAGCCGTTCAATTTCTTTATCAAGTTCTCTGGTTCTACCGTTCAAAGCAGCCTCATCTACCAATTCCGCTATTCGGCGTTGTGCCCAGAGATGTGGTAAAAAATCGTTGTCGGGTTCAAGCGCAGAGAAATGAGCGTCTTTAGAGAACTCATGCTGTTCACTACCGATGACTCCGCGAAGTTTCAGAGTGGTGTCGCCGTGTCCTTCATAGCGACCGAGGATTGTCAACTGCTCCTCACGGAACAGATCTGGCAGATTTTTGGGGGTTAATTCTTTCGTCAGAATCTGACCGAAATTGATCCCGACATCTACCAATACCGGTTCATTCATTTTCCTAAAGAGAGAAGACACAGCAACTTCGATGTCTTCGTTTGGTGTTACATAATTACGCGTTCCACCGTTATCCGCCGCCATTTTGTCGAGTAAGTGGTCATTTATATCATACCCTACACCGAATACAAAAATGCGAGATTGATTTTTGTTCGCCTTCGCTACATTTTCGAGAATTCTGGCTGCATTCGTTACACCAGCAGTTGGTTGCCCATCGGTAAGGAAGACGATGATCCGTGGGCGGTTCGGATCCGGTTTTTCGGCTAACGCTGTGAGCAATGCGTCGTTGATATTTGTGCCGCCGCGTCCGTCAATACCTTCAATAAACGCAAACGCTTTTTCACATCCATCCTTCACGTTGATGAGTTTATCAGACAAGGTCGCAGAATCGCGCCAGCGTTCGCCGCCGAACCACTCTTCACCTCTGTTTAGTTTATCAGCAAGGGAGGTGATGTCTGTGTTGAACAGGATTAGGTTGAATCGATCCCCATCATTCAGATTCTGGACACAATAGCGGAGTGCCGCTTTCGCTTGCTCAACCTTTCGACGCGCCATGCTACCTGATCGATCCAAAACGAAGACGAAGTCCTTCTCAACAATCTCCGTCTGTTTTACTTCATACTTAGGCGAAACGAGCAGCATGAAATATCCATCTTCTTTCTCATCGGCACGATGTGTGAGTAAAGTAATTCCGAAATTTTCGTCTGAAACCGCATAGTAACAGAGAAAATCGTCGTCTGGGTCTACATCTGTGCCTTCATAACTGACAAGCACATGGCGATCGTTCTTGCGGTCAATGGCAACCTCGTGTGAGGGTGAGTAAACCGTTCTGAGTTCTTCTTCGCTTTCAACCTCCATCTCAATGTGAAGATTTCGGATCGGTGCGGATGCCGATTTCGCGAGCGATAACGGGTAGGTGTACTTCGTGAGATCGCTATCTGCTGGAATAATCTGAGAATACTCAAATTGGATACGTCGTTCACCAGACGCTGGAATTCTGGGGACTTCTACTGCAAACGCTCGCGTTCCGATATGCTCCAAAATCGCCCTATTCCCACCATAGCGAGCACTGTTCCTATAAATTTGGTGCGCCTGTTCCTGAGAGAGGAGTTCCCCGCTTACCGACTTTCCATCAACGGACAGCGCGAGTTTTGAAACGACTGCATCGTCTGGTACGGGAAAGAGATACATACCGTTGACTTCAAAGTTGTTTGGATTGACGAATATCTGGTCTACCTTCGTTGTCACCAGTTGGTTCTTAATGCCGATCTTGATATGGTGGCGATTGATTTCTAAAGGGATCGCCCGACCCGCTGCGTGTTGAAGGGAAATTATAGTTAACATTGTTCGCTCCTTTTTTTATGTCTTAAAATACTTACAATAGATTGGAAAACTGTATAGGAAATTAATCAAAATAAATCGGGAAATCACCTGCTAAATCTCAAGTATCCATTACTTTTTTGGGTTAGCAAAGACGGTCATATCGACATTAAGCCTATCGGCAATATCATCTAAAATCTTTTTCTTTCTTTCGGTATCGGTCCCAGAAACTATCCAATATGTCCGTGCCTCTATCTCAACTTTTTTTTGCGCTTTATCCTCATAATCACGATCTGCTATTAGAGGTATTTCATTGACAGGCAAATCGAGCTTTTTGACTTCCTCAATTCCTATTGCCTTTCCTATTGCCTTAATTACCTGAACAAATGTGTCTATTCCGGTATTCTCTGCAATCCAAGTGCCATCTGGCATTTTAACAGCTAAAGGCTTGTCAGGTCCTGTTTCGGTGGTAGAATCCGAAGGATCACCGAATAAACGGATCAATGCGTCATGTAACTCCCTACCAGGCATACCTCTGCCCTGTTCAATGAAAGAGATGTATCCGCGAGAACAACCTACCATCTCAGCCACGTTTGCCTGAGTCATATTAGGTTCATTCCTGGTCCGGCACTCTTTAAGCCAGTTTCTGAATGCAATCGCCTCTTCACTTCTGGTAGGCTCTAAATCGGGTTCTATGACTTCTTCATCTGAAGTGGGCGGCACATCTTCTATAAACAGTTCAGTGTATTGTACCGCATAATCCTCAATATGCTGGATAATCCGAGGTGTTGCATGAAACCATTCGCCGCATGCCCGAAATCCTCCAAATTGCTTGTGGATCCGTTTTTCTTCGCGACGGGCATCGTCTTCTGTGTCAAACGGGAGAACTCCCATCGCCCATATCAGGGATTCAGACCCCGTTTGGAGGGCTGCTTTCCGGAGCGAAAGTGCTGTGCCTGTGTAACCAATTTTAATGAAATCTGGACTCGTGTCACCAAAGGTGCTTTTGGCGAAAAAATATACTAAGGGTTGATTTTGATGTGACATGATTACTACTCCTTATTGGATTTACCTATTTGTAGGTCATCAGTTAAAAGCCGTTCAATACTCGTATCAAAAACCTGCGCTATCAGGTAGCATCTCCAAACCGAAGGGGAGTCTTTGCCTTTTTCTACCCTGGAAATCATCATTTGCGACGTGCCGATCTTCTCAGCAAGTTCGGCTTGGGTCATTTTTCGGATAACGCGCTCCCTTCGGATATTTTCACCGAGTGTTTCTCGCACCTCTTGTGGAATACTTGCTCTGCCTCTTCTCATGATGATGCTCCTTATTAGTATCTATGATAATAATTTTGAACCTATGATAATATTATACCATATAAGGTATTACGATGTCAAATTAAATTTTAAAAATATTCAAAAACGATTTACGCAAATCGCGTCCAAAAGCAATTTAGTTATGGAACCCGTAAATCCCCGTTATTTTTGATTCTATACTTTGCCACGCATTTCAGGCAATTGAGCAACAGAATCCTGACCCTTGGTAAATATACGAAGCCTCACCCTCACCCGTTAACGATACGACCTCATCGTAGTGAAAGGCGTGGCATAATTTCAGACAATACGCTATACTATCTTTATGAGAAACGAGAATGTAAGACAACCCACATTCGAGACAACGGATTTACCATATCAGCGATTTGATATAGTTGCCAAAGATGTCATTGACACCTTCCCAGAAGATATGCTTGGGTTTCTCATGGAGGGGTGGGATATTGAGTTTCTGGAACATCTCGATAGTGAATTGACGACCGTTGAAACCCGACAGATGGATAGCCTCATAAAAGTGTTGCTTGATGGTGAAGAGGTATTGGTGCATTGTGAGTTCCAAACGACTGACAGCACTCATGTGGACATGGTACAACGTACCATTGATTATCTCGGTCGATGTTATGGACGTTATGGGTTGCCAATCTTTTCACACGTCATCTACCTACGTCCGAATGCGGGTAGAAACGATCCGGGTGGTTATGTTCAAGATGTCACTGGGCATCGTCTCATCGTTGAGTATAAGGTGATTCGTCTCATCGAAGTTGACGGGCAATCGGTGCTTGAAGCACAACAGCCGGGACTGCTGCCGTTTTGCCCTTTGATGAAGCCACCTGCTGGCACCAACGCACTGACGTGGCTGAATCAGTGTGTCGAAATAACGAAATCACTATCTCTTGACGCGCCCATCCGCAATAACTTACTCTTAGACTTATGGGTGATGGGCGGGTTGGTCCATGACTCAGATGCCATCGCGCATCTTTTTCCGGAGGACATTATGCAAGAATCATCGGTTTATCAAGACATTATTGCCAAAGGCGTTCAGTTAGGAACTAAAGCGACAGTGATAGAGGACATTCTCCAGATCCTTGAGATTCGTTTTCAAGCGACAGAGAGTTCCATACAGTCCGCACTCAAAGCCATTGATGACACACAACGTCTCAAAGCACTACTCCGTGAAGCCGTAGAGACGCCAACCCTCGCCGCCTTCATCGATAAGTTGTAAGCACATTCAGGGAATTGAGGCAACAGAATCGTCCTGACCCTTCGTAAATTTGTGAAGCATCAAATCGAAAGTCGTCTTAATCCTATCCATAGAAGAAAATATACGCTTTCGCGTCTGGAAACTACGGACGAAATCAAAGCCTTAATCAAGGGGCTGTTTCATACCGGCTCAAGTTGTAAGTGACTTGCCTTGTGGCTGGATCGCCGTCGTTGTCAGAACATCGGGGATCTCAAGGCGATAGATGCCGTTTTCATCCGTCCCTGCTAGGTTGCAACGTTGAACTCCGAGAGCGTGTCCTCATCATCAAAAGATTTGGTGTTAAATCAACTCAAAGATATTCATCTGCGGCTGGATCTGCTGAAAAAAAGTTAGCAAAAAGCCCACATAGGTTGGCAGATTCTATTTATAGGCTGCTTTCGAGTTGTGGAACGTCTCTGAGCAAAGATCGTGCTCTCACGCTTCTTGACGGTAATAAAACCTACTTTGCCAAAATCCCCAAATACCTCATTGCGCAAGGACGGATGGTAGATGGACCTGGCTCTGACTTAGCACCTAAAAAAAATCTGGGTCCTGGATGGGAATTTTTTCATTTTAACCCAAAAACAAATCGATGATCGACTCAAACTGCACGTTGAAACACAGAGGAAAGCAACGAAAAAAGAAACATAGTTTTGTTGAGAGGACGCAGTGGGCTGCGGGGCGATGGCCTGTCGAAACTCAAAAAAGAAGATGACGAGCAGCTCAGCGGCACCGACGAGATCCAGGGCAGGTCGGTGCCGCGTTTTTCGTGGGAATCGACATCGGGATCGGCGTGCGAGGTTATTGTATTTAACGCAAGTTCGTTTGCGTTAAGTTCGCAAATCTGATTTACAAGGAAGATAACAATGAGTAGACCCGAAAGGTATGATGCCTATTTTCAGGCATTGATTGATGAGATGAGGGAACAGCATAACTGGACCAGGGCACATCGCCCAAGTGGCAGTAATTACTGCCACTTTCCGTCAGATTGTAGGGATATTTATTACAGCGCAAGATTTCCCAAAGGGGAAACTGTGCATACATACCTGCTCATTGATTTCACAGATTACGAAAGAAACAAAAACTTCTTTGATATTCTCAAAGAAAAGGAATCTGAAATCAATGCGAGATTCAACATGCCGTTATGCTGGAACCGGCGCGGCGATAGAAAGACACCCCGAAGAAAGAGATGCCGAATTTATATCGAGCGTGGTGGCAATATTGAATCCAATGCGAGTGAGTTAGAAGCCATTAGAGTATGGCACGTTGAGAATCTCCTGAAATTCAAAGAGGTGTTTACGCCTGAAATAAAACTGGCACTCGAAAAACTGAAATCCAGTGAAATAGAACCTGAATAGGAAAAAAGGTGTTAGCTATGGCAAAAGTCGCGGCAGTTCGCGCCCGAGGACCCTGCAAAAACAGGGAACAGGTCTGGTAGTGGTAGAAGCAATGCTTCCGCAAAGTCCAGCAGCGGTAAGTCATCTTCAAAAAGCAAGTAAATTGTGAGTCAACCTCTCCCTTGCTTTGCAGGTTGTGCAAGGACAACAAATCAACCTGCTTTTATGAAGAGAAGCACTATAGGATGTGTAAAAAATCTCAAACAACTAACGCCTGTAGATCTCAGCGAGGTGTGGGAAACTGAACCTCATCACTTTACCCCGTGGCTTGCCAAAGGGGAAAATCTAACGCTTTTACAGTTCCGTAAAGTTCAAAGGATAAGGTAATCAATAAGTACACAAAGAGGTATAAAATGCAGGAACGGATGAACGTAAGCAATGAATTGGCACAGAAACAACTTGAAACCATTGATCACACCCTAAACCGTCTTATTGAGCATAGGGCAGAGATAATGGATGGGCTTACACTTGAGGATTTTTCAAGTAAAGCACTTCTGCCAACTCCATTATCGGAACAGGAGATTCTCGGACTATTTCCACAGGTGAAGGAGTGTGTCATTGAACAAAGGACGTTAGAGGCCGGCTATCGGCAGCTCCTTGTAGATTTCGAGGCAGGAATCACCAATTTGATCGAGAAGTTCAGTGAGTTAAAAACCACGATTGAATCCAGAGAAACATCAAGGGAACACGTCAACGACGACGATGCGGACAGTATTCTCCGGGAGTACTGGGATGAATTTGGAGAATACTGCGATACCTATGGGCTGTCGCTTGTTCCTCTGACATGGAACCGGAATACACAATACTGTGGTTTTCGTCTTAGCATCAAAAGTGTATCAGACAGGGACATCTGGCTTGCAACATGGCGAAAACCTGATCAGACACAAATAGCTGTCAATCTCAGCTTGAGACACTCCGAAGATGCTTTTGACGCGTTAGAGAAGGAAAAGGAAGCTGTTGAGACTACTTTTGGTGGGAAGTTAAGATGGCAGAAAGAACCATATTTCCCCTCTTTAGGTCCTGTCATAGGCGTGTATAAGGATATTACACCGGACAGAGATGACTGGCAGCAGCAGTTTGAGTGGATGTTTACAACGCTTGAAAAGTTAAACTCGACCTTCCGTCCGTTTATTCGGGAAAGTAAAGAACAAATAGACTACGTGTAAAGGAGGCAGTACAAAATGCCAAATGCGTCAGATGATATTATACTTCGTGTTCACCCTAATTCCTCTACACTGCACCCCAGTCCTTTTAGAGGAGAATCCTTATGCCAGAAGAAGCAGCGGAATATAAGGTAAAAATCAAAAGTGCTATAGAGACACTTATAAGGCAAGACCGAACAGAAAAAAGAAAACTGGGCTTGGAATTCCTTGAATCCGTGATTCTTGATGTTCTCCGCAAAACTAAGCATAACGGAGTGCCTCCCTTGGATGCCGGTAAGATCACCCGACGCGCTGGTATTCCGTTTAAGTTTGAGTATAAAACCGTAGGCAGTACAACTCAAAGTAGATCCAGTAGAGATTTTGTCGTTGTATTGGCACCTCGTATCCAATCTCTTATTTTAAAAATCCATCAATAAAAGAAAAATAGTAGACGCGAGAAGGTAACTCTGGACTGCCAGAAAAATCGGTTTTGGGCAAGAAAAAGAAACAAGCTGTTACGCATCTATTATAGCTGCTTGGTTGGTGCACTCTGAAATGCCAACGGTAATTCATTTCAAATACCACAATCTGTAGCCAATAAATGCAAGTTTCAACCCCACTACTGCTCCAACATCGCTGTGAGGTCTGCTGGTAATTGAACATCGTTTTGTCTCTCAAAATCTGCGACGCTATTGTGATGATGACGAAACGCAGCGATAACATCCATCCCTATGTAACTCGCAATAGTAAAACTTTCCCTAGCATCCACCCATTTTTTTAAGTGTAAACAAGCCAAACCACGATAGCAATAAGCACGGGCATAATCGCGCTTTCTTGCTATTGCTTGGTTATAGTCTGCAATAGCAAGAATGTACTCCTGTTTCTCATAGTAAGCGAAACCTCGACCATCATAGGCAGAGGCATCGTCTGGATTCAGGGCTATTGCCCGATTATAGTCTTCAATGGCTTTGTCAAGTCGATCGGTGTTGCCATAGGCTGCCCCACGATTGCAATAAGCCTCAACAGAAGATGGATTCAGTTCCAGTGCCATGTTATAGTTTTTAATCGCTTTTTCATGTTCGCCTTTGGTGGTGTAGGCAAAACCGAGTTGACTATAACCTTTAGCATCATTTGACTCTAATCGGAGCATTTCTTTCAAATCATTGATGGAAAGGTCAATTTGTCCTATGGCAAGGTAAGCAGCACCGCGTATTCTATAGGTCTTGACATTATTCGGATCTATATTTAGAGTTTCGTTAAAGTCATTGATTGCAGCGTTAATCTGACCTACAACGAAGTAAATCTGGCCTCGAGCATAATGGGCTTCGGCAAGATCTGTATTCAGTTCAATCGCTCTGTTATAGTCTGCCATAGCTTTATCAAATCTGCGACTTTTATCGTAAACCAGACCGCGAGCAAGGTATGCTTCACCATAATCTTGGTTGAGTTGTATCGCTTGGTTATAACTCTCAATCGCAAGATCGGAATTATTCTTTTCATCGTGAGCACGCCCACGCCAATAGCACGCCTCGGCGTAATCTGATTTTAGCCGTATTGCCTCGGTATAGTCCGCAATAGCAGAATCAAAATTGCTGCTTTTGTAGTAGACACTGCCACGGTTGAAACATGTTTCAGCATCATCCGGTTCCAACTCTATTGCTTTGGTATAGTCCACAATAGCCTCGTCAAAATCACCCTTTTTATCGTGAGCAGCCCCTCGATCTCGGTAAGCCTTAGTAAACCTTGGGGCCAGTCGTATTGCTTCGGTATAGTCTGCAATTGCCTCGTCGTGTCGTCCTTTACTGCTATGAACGAACCCACGGCTGCAATAGGCTTCAGGGTAATTTGGCTTTAGTCGTATTGCTTCGGTATAGTCTGCAATTGCCTCGTCATCTTCGCTACTTAGATCGTAAGTCGCGCCGCGATTAAGATAAGTTACAGCAAAATCAGGTCTCTGTACTATTACCATGTTATAGTCCTGAAGAGCTAGATCCTGTTCCCCTTTGTCAAAGTACGCAAGACCACGATTCACACGAACCTCAATAAAATCAGGTCGATGTCTAACAACTTCATCATAGTCCTGAATAGCACGATCGGACTCCCCCATGGCGCGGTAAGTATTACCTCGATTGTTATAGAAGTCAATACGATCTGGCTTCAGCTTTAAAGCTTCGGTATAATGCCCAATAGCGTTTTCATAGTGTTCTTGTTTTTCTTTTAAGGTCTTTGCTCGGTTTCCTGCTGCTTGACAACTGCGACCTTTAAGAGATTCTGTGGAAGCACTTCGTCTAATAAAGCCGTGAAGGTCATTATAGATTGTTTCGGCAGAAATCCTATGATATTTTCGTAGATATTCTAGCATTGGAAACTTAAGATCTACGGGGATAGGTACTTCAATATCTGGGTTAATAAAACCATCAGGTGATTGAACGAATACACTCTTTTGAGACTCAGCACGCTTAACTGTTTTGGGTGATTTTTCGACCTTGTAGTTTTCAGATTCCCTTTTTTGTAAGATAATCCTGCCAGGTTTTTCATGAGAGCCATCAGAAGCAAAGAAAAGGGCAATGAGGTAATCTTCAGTGAAGTCAATCAAGTTCGTTTTACCACCAAAGTGTTGGAGTTCAGCTAGGATTTTAATTGGGTCGCTTTCGTTAGTATACTCTTTTGCCTCGTCCAGCATCATATCTTCGTCACGTTCGATATCAAAGTGCTCGCCCTCTGTACGCGGATACTCACGATAGAGACTTGAAGATATTTTCTCAAAACACTCAGGTTCACCGCGGTAAATATAGTCACCATCTGCTGATTTTTCCACTATTTCATTGATTTTCTCCAAGACTTTGTTGAGATCGTTCTGAGAATCGGATTGGTTGTTCATTTACTTTAAGATTTACCTCCGTCTATGTCGCGGGTCGCAGCATTTTGGACCTTTATAGTTTCGATTCAAGATCGTTTGGTGTCGTTCATAGTCAATACTGGAACAGGCCCCTTAACTAAGAAGGGTTTCTGGGCTCTTGCAGAAGTAAAGTTCGTTAATAATTATACGGGGCTTCCTTTGAACAATTCTCAATCAGTTCTCGAACTATTTTCCTTGTGAGAGATTCGCCAGAATATTTACACTGGTTATCCATAAAACTGTACTGCCTGTACTGCCACCGGAAATTAGGGCCACCCGCTAAACCAAGATTGTGATACAATACAATCTAACGGAAAGGAGAACCTGATGACAGTACAGTTGTAGAAAAAGGTTTGGTTTTCGGAAGAGACCTTTTTTATGACCGTTTCTTAGCCTTGTTATTTATGGGCCCAAAATCGCTGTTAGAATTGTCTCTCCTCTCGAATCTTTGCGTGTTCAATGTCCGCATCTAGTTCTTCCACGTATCTATCAACCCATTGCTTGACATTAGCATTATTTTCGGCGTTAACTTCCGCCTCGCTGATGCGAAGCAACTCCTGCTTTTTTCGATCAAGGTGTAAACTCTCCGGTCCCCACGATACCTCTATCGCATAATTTGCTCGCAGGTGATTTCTAACGACTTCGCGATCACCATAGCGAACAAGGAGGTCACGTGCCAAAGAGGTTTGCCATTCGTCCACCGAGAGGGTTGAAGGTCCAAAAGTGGAAGCAAGATACTTTGCACGTTCCTCAATGTTTCCATCAATCCACTCCCAGATTTTTTCGCGAGGCATGAGCGGTAATGTTCCTCTTTCCGTATCTGTTGAAGCAGAATCCGATGTATTTTCCCCTGTGAGCCATCTCTCTAAGTAATGCGTTCTTAAAAAGTCGTCTCGTCTTTCCAAGTATTCGCTAATGTGTTCCCACATTTCTGCGGGGAACCGTTTTGTGATCTCAGTCAACACAGTACGTGTTTGGAAGTGTGCTTCAACAATCGTGCCAGACTTACCAAAGTTAGCAAGCATAAGTTCCGCCAATGCCAGACTCTTTTCCGGATAGAGGTTTAAAAACGCCTTTCCAATCTCTGTCCAATTGTGATCAACTACCCGATAAAATACGTCCGAACTTGCTTCCTGGAACAGGATCGGATGCGTTAGCAGTCGAAACGCCAAGTCACACGATAAAGTCGGTTCCGGCTTTAAAAGAATGTGATAATGATGGTAAAGCCGCAATACCATTGATATAGTAGACTCGTCTATGTCCCTCAACAGAAATTCAATCCACTGGGTAAAGACTTCATCGGAAAGATGCTCAATTACCCTACCAGAACTAAAAACGCTGAAATGATTAATACCAATAATACCCCGCTTGGCAAGTTTGAGGATTCGCAAACCCGCCTGATCTGTCATCCCTGAATACCGCGTGATTTGCGGAATGAGCACGTTCAGTGTAGTATCCACAACTAGCGCGTCTAACTGGGATTCCCAATATGCTACATCCTGCTCAGAAACGACACGAAAATAGCCACCCAAAAAAAACTCACTCGCGTTGTCTGTAGAGTTTCGTCGTGCCTCAAGCAGGGCGGGCAAAAACGTAAAACCCTCGTCTCTCTTAGCAAGCTCGTATCCAAATCGGTATCCTTCCTCTGCTTCAGTTGTGACGAGCCAAGGGAGTTCAGGCTGCAAAAGGATGGGCATATCAACAGCTTGTTGAGCAAGTTTTTCAATATGAGGTTGAGCTCGATCCACGCAATTGCTGTTTTCGCCGACTCGATCTACCAGCAAACTCATCCCAACATACCGCTGCATCATGGAATGAAAGTCAGAACCAACCCATTCATCCCTGAGATGTTCCCAGCAGTGCCTGATGTCGTCGGGCAGGTTTTTGCCCTCATAGTGAAGAAATTCAGAAACGGTTTTGATAAGCTGTTTTTCATCAACGAGTGCTTGTTCCGCGAATGTCCGAAGCGTATTCACAACCATATTGCTCATTTCCGAACTTTTCACAAGTCCACGTACGTGCTGAAGTAGAATGTCCGCTGCCTTTTGACGCTCATCTTCGGGGAAACGCGTTAATTGGGCCGACAGGAGTTTCCAGACGCGCCGGTAGGCATCAAAGAGTTCTCTGTGTGTTTGGGGGGTCCACAACTCGGGTTCCTGGCGTAAACCTTGATATTCTGCACCAGAGATCCGCGAAAAATGGTACGCCTCAAGCCCTTCACTACAAGCATCCAACGCAAGGGCGCGCTGCTCTTTTGAACCGGACTGAAACGCTTCTTCTAAGATAGGAAATCGTTCTGCCGGGGAAGCTTCAGTCGGAGCGACGCTCCCAGAACCGAGTGAAAAGAGTTTTGCGAATACCCCACTGGCATTGTTTGCAGCAACTTCATTCTCTGCTTCACCAAGTTTGAGGAGTAATCGCGCTGCATCAGTAAATAGTTCTCGCCACACAGCAATCTTTTCAAGGGCCCAAACTATCGACCTCCGCCCATCGCGAAATTCCAATAGTGCTTCTCTATCCCAGGTGCCTATTGTTCGCATCAAGCATCTTAAGGCCGAGATTGGATTTGCTTCAGTCAGTGCAAGAAAAAAACGACTACCCAACCTTGTCTTCAGATATTCGTTATCCTGAAAAGGTCCGTTTGGACCAAGGAGTTTCTCAACAATATCTAAAGCAGCCTCCGACTCAGCAGCATAGACAAACATGCCGTTAAACCATTCAACCAATTCCAGGGTCAAGTCCTTGGTAAAATCCTGAAGGTCAAATCGTCTGTGATGTCGCTCCCACCACTGTGTCCATAACCAAATCTGGAGTGCCTTTGGCGTGATATAGAGTGTAGACTCGCCTTGAAGGATCCTACGTTTTCGGAGTTCATAGATTATATTCTCAAACTCGTGTGATGTGATGTCACGGTCAGCCGCCTCAATCTTTTCGGCGATAGCATCGGACTCTTTGGCAACATCCGCTTCATAACCAAATCGCTTAAAAAGCGCGAGATGTTGAAGCACCAATCGTCGCCGCTCAGTCTTCTCACTATCCGGCCTATCACCTGCAGCAATATAACGTTCCCAGATGTCAACCGTGCTTGGGGGTTTAAGCAAATCATCGGGATGATTTACCAAGTTCTCACCAATGACATGTGCAACTCTTGGTGAACCGCTACAGAGTTCACCCCACCGGTCGGCTTGATCATCAGGAATACCTGTATATTCCTGGATTATGCTACGAATTTGTTCCAACTCCAGCGGAGGTACAACATAATAGGCAACATCCGAGCGTTGTGACTCATAGTCATTGTAGATAGTGATTAACTTAATCCTTGGTCCGCAATGCTTCAATTCATTCCAGATACGTGCCCAACTACTCGGCTCACATTCATCAATCACTACAATAGCAGAGAGGTGGTCATTGTAGTGGATTGCATTCATCAACCTGCTGGATTCAAACTGAGCAGCCGAACGACAGTAGATCACAAGTGGAGACAGATCTTCACTCTCTGTAGCTTCAAAAACCAACCGCGTTTTACCAATGCCAGGCTCACCCCACACCCGTATGTGGGCAGCGCGGTCTGTTACTCGCAATTCATCCTGGATTTCCGCAATCAAATTGTCCCGTGATTGCCCTGGAACATAAGGCACCCGCATGTCCGCGTGTCGACTCCAATTCCTATGCGGCTGGAACCTTGTATCACCGCGCTCATTGAGATATAATGCCAAAGATGGAAATATTTCCAGGAAACCGATTAAAGTGTTCTGGCTCCATACCTCAACCTTCGGATGCGAATAACCACACTGCTTTAGAAATTCCTTAATATGCTCGCGGGCGTTTCTAAGTTGGGAATCAACCAAGTCTATCCCAGTGCAAACCAAAACATAAGTGCCATCAGTGTCAAGGCAAGCGCGGATACTCTCGCCAAGATTCTGCCGTCCAAGAGGTTTTGTACCGAAGAACTCCTCCTTAATCACCAATTTTTGCCACGGTTTAAACGAGGCCCCTGCTTTAATCTGATAACTCGTCTTCCCTGGTTTGATTAACCCCTGTCCTCCTCCAAATTGTGCATCCTCAACAGTAGCATCAACGCCACCGTCCGGAACATTGACCCAACGCGAAATGTTAACCTTGCTAATTTCCATACCGAGCCGGCGTGCTTCCGCCCAAAGCAACTTCTGGAAAAATTCAACCGCGGTGCCCGGATCAAGTCTGTCAAGGTCGCCATTTCTTACGGTGAGAACAGTATGTTGGTTCATGGGATAACTCCAAGAAATTTAGGATACGATGAGGATTGCTCATATCTCATATTAAGTGTCCTTCATAAACGCATCACATAGGGTTTTAGACTTAGTGTTAATTTTTCTTTCACTGAATACTGGAATCAATGATCCGAAAGAGATGGTCGGGTAACCGGCGTTTGAGCTGACGACCAGCACTGTTATATCCTCTTTCCATTTCTGACCAAGTTCATAAAGTGTTGCCACAATGCTACCAAGTATTTGAGACATTGGATCGCCATAGGACAGAATCTTAAATCCACGCGCTAAATCTCCATAACTTATGGTTTCACGAGATTTCGCCTTCTCTATAAGAACCGGGTGAACTTGGCGTACGATCTTTTGGTAGTTTTCATCACCGAACATATTGTCTCCCATTTTCCTATTTCGTATATTACCGAGGATTTGAAAAATATGGCGTGGGTATGTTATGGAGGGAGAGAATACACCATCTGTACGCTTGGCATCAACCAACTGGACGTTTGTCTATGAACGTTACATTCGAGGTTTAACCATTATATTACCGCGGGCATCTCGTTTTACTGTAGTCGGACGAATACTTCCACAATGCCCGATCGAGATCTCGCATTGAAACGCCGTTCCGGTTCGCAGTGTCTCGGCAAAATTGAATGTAGTCCAGCCAAAACGGATACGTGTTCCTTATTTTCCATGGTTGCCCGACAGACCAAAGTGCGTGTATGTCAAGGATAGGGTATTCCCCTTCACCGTAAAATTGGAGGCTACAGGCTCTCTTACCCCTTGCAACGCAGTCAACGTCATCAGTTTTTCCCAATCGTTGTTAGCAGAGAGAGCACTGCTGGTAATTTCCTTCACAAAGTCGTCGGAGTTTTCCAATATCCAATAGTCACTTCTGTGTGATTTCCAATATGCCAATTCGTACAATTCATCTTTCGTGAGGCAGCCACAATCCTGAACTCTGCTTTCGATACCCATTAGATACTCTTCTCTAACCTTATTGCTCTTTTTCTGGCGTTTCGTGTATCGGTTTGCCCAGTAGTCTATTTTGGACTCGCAAAAGCGTAGATTCATATTCATGGTGTGTCATGTCCTTTCATGTTCTCTTGTCTGGCAGATAACACTACATGCTACATTGCGCTTTGAGGTATGTGCATTTATCTACAATATCGTTGATTTCTTGTTCGTCGAAACCTATCAATTTGAGAAATTGGAGTCGAAAGAGTGCATTCATTTTATGGCAGAGAACCTCTAACATTTTACCTTTAGCAGCCTCCGATTCTAATTTTGGGTTATGATGCGTCAAATAATTTCGCGTCTTTACAATACACTTGATTAGTTTTGGTCTTCTCTCGTCATCAACGAGGCAATCAAAAGGTTCCATCATTTTTCTTAATCTATTACTCAGCGACAAGTTTCCACCAGATGTCCTATGATGAAATGCCTCTAATGCCTGTACTAAAGTCAAAAATTGTAAATCTAAGGAGGGTAGTGTCCGAGCTTTTGCCAAAAAGTACAAATTGAAAGCAGGGGTCATCTGTTCGTAATTTTCTATCCAGTTATTAATTAATTTTTCACCACAATCTTGCCTATCTTTGTATTTAAACAGTATACCGAAGTCATCAATTGCGGGTTCATCTTTAGCATAAGGCCAACTTGCACAATAAATTTTCACTCGTATGGGGTCAGTGCCACCGTCCGCGATTTCTTTGGGATAACTATTAGAGGTTGCCGACATTTCATCTAAACAGACAATTTCGCTCATGACAAAACACAGAAAGGCAGTAATCTTTTGAGCAACAGAAATGAACTCATTCAATTCACGTGAATCTGGTGAAATCAACTGGAAATAAGTCTTTTGGTACACCTCTGCCCTCTTGGCCCTCGGAAACCCTGGCGGAGTCCAAGCAAACGTAATTAGGAGCTGCATACCGTTTGCAAAACTAATAGAAATATCTGCTGGTCGATTGTATGATATGGTTAATGAACCTTCTTCAATTCGCTGCTCATCTACGTCAATGCCTGTGATCCCCACCCATTCGTCAATTCCTTCAACGGAAAAACTGAAGGTATTAAAGCGTAGACTCACATCTTCCTCGTATGGGAGACCCATAAACGCCCTATTTGCCCAGATTACAAGGGGTGCCATCAATCTACCGTGAGTGATATTAGGATCTTTCGATACACGGTAGCATTGATCAATCCTAACGGGACCGTCTTTTTCAACATGTCCAAGTATCGGGTTTAAACTATCTGGATGGGTAGGTACTAACTGTGCTTGTATGTTGGGATCAAACGACTGAGCGAGTTCAAGTTTGATGTTTCCGCCATCTGATATTGAGAGTGTTCCAGATATTTGTCTTTCAGGAGAGGACGGAAGCCAAAAAGCACCATTTCTCTTAATTTCTTCTTTGATTCTCACTAAGATTTCCTTTCAATTGTGTTTCGCGAAATCCTGATGGTGTCGGAATATCCGTCGTCCACCAAGCCCCAGGTAATTTGATAATCCCCGCGCGCCTCAATCTCGTGAAGGATCGTATAGCACGTCTGTGGTCGGATCCTGTTCTTTGATGCCAAGTGTGTGACGCGTTCAACTTTATCGAGTTCAGCGTAGATCAGGTAATCCGCCGTCTGGAGTTTCACTAACATCGGGGAAATCCCTTTCGTCATCGTCGGGATCGCGTCGCGACCACAACGGGGGCAAGATCGGGAATGCAGAGTCCCGTTTATATTCTGTGCCGCGTTCGGTCTCACGGAAGTTGTACGCCGGCAGATAGTGTTCGAGAAAGGTTTGTCCGGTTTTCAGAGCGCGACGGCAGGCAACACAGCCGACAAAATCAAGTCCCTCTATCGACTGACGGTACCACGTTACCTGCTCACGGGCTTGACTTAACAAGAACCGCTTCACTTCGATCCCGTCGAAATCATCAGGCTTGCTGTCAAGGTATTCTTCCATGAGATAGACGCGTTCGTCGAGGCGGTCACAGATTTCGATGTGGTCGTTGACCCAGTTTATTTTGCGATTTGGCATGAATATCTCTTAGTTAGCAACTACCTTCGCGTGGCAGCCAATCTCCTCTTTCTGTTTTTCAAGCAATCATTAGTTGGTAATTATTTAGCGCGAGCATGGTTTTTATGGTCGTGGAATTTCTTGCATCTGCGTATCCAACCATCTCATAATTTCTGTGTTCATTCTGTGTGGATATACACATAAGAAAAGCAATAGGAGAACAGGGTCATCCTTTATAGATAATGGAATACAGTCTCCACCTGGATTACAAGCCAATTCTTTTAATTCGTCCCATTCTTGCGTTTTTTTAGGTGACGCATCATATCTTGTTCCGTTTTCATTCTCCCATCTATAAAAATCCCAAGAGTTTTCGGGTTTGAAGGATATATAGTTCAATCTTGAGATACCGGGCCAGCGGATTTTCATATTGTGCTTCCAATTTCTGCGCACAACAAGGTGAACAATCCCTTCTAACGCGTAAGATTTACCTGTGAAAGTATCATCCAACGGATCTTCGCTAGGACCCAGAATGGGAGCAAGAAGGTGAGGGAGAATATCTTCTACTTCGTAGTAAGGGTTAGCTAGAAAAATTTTTGAGTTGGGTCCATTATACTTGCATATTAACGAAATCAGATCTAAGAGAAGAAAATCTGGGTCAGTTGTCCCAGTGGTTTTCCGAAAATACCAGAAAAAGGCAAGAAATTGCGGGACCGCTGCCTCTCCCCACAATTGCAATTGGTGTCGTTTCTCCCGGCAGAATTCACTGAGAAAATTGTCTACATCATTTTTAGAAATTCCATCTTTCCGCCGCCACAACGCGTAGACGCTCATCAATCCCAATAACCATGTCAGGCGAATCCTGTAAACATAAGAATCCTCTAATAAATCGCCCTCTATAAGTTCATCTCGCTCTTTAATCTCATCACAGAGGTTTGCTAGAGAATTATAGATAGAATCCTTGGCAATTTCAAGCTCATTTTTATATGCTTTAACAGGAAGCTTCCATCTCTCCGCGACTGCTAAAACATACGCTATGTACAACATCCATGCCTCAATTTCGGCTACATGGTTATTTTCGTTGGTAAAACTTGAGGTAGCAATTGCACATAAAAGAGCAGTGCTTGCTATAACGCGAGCACATTGCTTTTCAGGTGGTTTTTTGCCATTATCAAGAAGCTTGAGCGGAATAGTAGATTCAAACAGGGAGGCGAGCTTTTTCTTCGGAAGAACACCTGCACCACTTTCAAGAAACATTTCAAGGAGCGTCTTTATGTCTGTTAATTCTGAAGGCCACAGATCAATCCCCAATTTTTTGGCTTTCTCAAGAATCTGTCCACGAACAATAGTTTTCAAATGACAGTCAGGATGAATAAGGGTCATCCATGTTTGGTTGGTATCATCTATCTCACGACTGACTGTTTCCGCAATATTTCCATTCGTGACAAAATAAGATCTATGCTGTTCTGAACTATCAACTGATGGATGGTTTATTTTTCCTTGGACCAAACTATTTATCTGCGGACCAATCTCATTTCTCCATTTGGATAAGGAGATATTGCCAGTTTTCAGTTGAAAGGCACAGGGGGTCCCATCAGGCGCAATAGTTATAATATCTTTTCCCATTTCCATGGCGTTGTGTTTTGTAGGGTGAATTATTGTATGTCCCTCGGCGGATAACATATAGCAGAAAGGTTTCTCAAACGACCGCTCAATTGCGTTATCCAACCAATTTTCGACGACTTTCTCTAACATGCCATTCCTTTCTTTTTTCTTCCATAAGTGTTTGATAACGTGGGTCGGTCTTAAGTTGTGAAATGGTTTTGTCAAGCGAAGGTGAAAGTTTGGGGTTTGCAGCAAAAGTTAAACCGCTTTGTCCTTCTTCATCAAAAGACAAGTGCATCTTTTCTATTCCCTCCAACAGCAGATCAACAGAGATTGGTGCCCCATCAGAGGAGGACACATTGCCTGCTTCTTCTGCCGCTTCACTCATTAATTCATAAAGTGATTTTGCTATTTTTTTCCCCATATCTCTTGCCAAAGTATCGATTTTATCAAGGACCCGCTCATGAGTCATTTCCTCGATTTCTTCCCATTTAATCTCTATTTTGACTTCCGCTTTTTCCATTTTTACTTCTTCACAAGAACCATCCTCACGAATAAAAACTACTTTGTCCCCTTCAAAAATTTTAGATTGGGAAACATCAGCAAATGGTCCCATATGTTGCAACTGAGCCTTTTTTCTTTCAGCATCAATCATTCTTTTTAGTTTTTCTTTCGTTTTAAGAAAATCTGGTAGCATACTTTGTGCGTCTCCTAATATTTAAGTTGGGTAGGCTGTGTAAATACCAAAAGAAGTACCTAATACAACGCGCCCAGTGATTTCCTTAGTCAGAGGTTATCTGATCAGGTAAGTTCTCAATAATTCGGGTGGATTCGACACTGACATAGACAATCCGCTCTATCGCTGTGATGAGGTCGCGGGGGTTCTCAAACCAGCCGTTGGGGTCGTTGATGATGCCGCTGTTTTTGTCCTGCTTGATTTTGTAACGGTCGATGAACCATTCGAGCGGGGTTCTGCCGTTGACGACATACCGATGCGCTTCTTCTGGTATGCCGGATACGCAGACGTGTTCGTTGATGATGAGGGTTGTTCGCTCTTGCTTATCGGCGAATCGCATTGCACGTTTGCCAAGCAGGAAGTGTTCGGATTTTTCTTCCCAAAGTAAGGAAGGCTTGAGGGGTTCGACGCTGAGGTTCGGGTACTGTTCGCAGGTTTCGTAATTGAGGTGGAGGTCTGCGAGTGCTTTCCCTGCTTTTGCGAAGGCGCGGAAATCGGGGGCATAAGGGATGCGTGGTATCATCTTGGATAAATCGTTTGCGAATTGCTCGCGATAACTCGGTGCGTGTAGAATGCCGTAGACGTAATCGAAGATGTCGTCTTTGGAAATGGTGTCATCGCGATAGTGATCGCGGAAGGCTCGCAATGCGGTGTCTGAGATGTTGTCAATACGCTCGGGTGCATCGTCAAAACCTTGAAATTCGCCTGTGGTGTTTGATGTATCTGCAGGGCGTGGGTATTGCCACCGCGGGAAGCATTGTCCTTTTGAAATCAATTCAAGATCCGGTAGTGTATTAGTCATAAAAGCCGAAAACAGGACTTTTGAACCGACACCAGTTGCACAGATTGCACGATTTCCGCTTGAACCATCTGGAAAAATTTCATGCAATTTGCCTCTTCTCTGGGCAAAGGTGTGATCAGCGTAACAATTTGTGCCAATAAATGGACGATATACAACTTTTCGGATGTAACTATCCTTAAATTCCGTTTTTTTCTTCTGCTTTAGCTTTTTCTTGAGCGTATCGTCCCATTTAATATTTGTGGAATAGCGGCGTGACACTTCATCAACTGTGAGTTCAGGTTTTACCTCAAGCTCCGAAACAGCTGCGAGGTAGTCTCGCGTCATCAATTCGGCATATTCGGCACAAGCATCACGTGAGAAGTTATAGATGTATGCATCTCTACCGGTCTTATAGCCGTTACTGAAAAGTTTGAAAATAGCATTGTTTGCTGCGTCTGCCTTTACTTCTTTTGTGCCGAGTGGGTAGAAATCAGTAAACGCGTCGCTGCGCTGCTCAATCCAATCATAATGTCTATTAGGCGTGATTGTCTGCCAATCATTAAATCCTTTTATGGACACCGCTTCTTGCAATGTTTCCAGTTTCTGCTCGCGTGTGAGGTAACCACCAATATCTCCGTAGTGGATTTTACAATCATCATGTGTTGCATTCGGATTCTTGATGAGGATTGTAATAGCAACAGGAGCACGAGACCCAGAACCGAAGACTTTGCCTCCTTCACGACGAGACACCTCCCCTTGTGTGCGTTGATTGCCTCGTAGGTGCAGGACGTGGACTGAACTGAATTCTTCTGATAGACATGCCCGGATCCCCGAATCAACGTTCCCGTCAATCCACGAACCGTTAGTGACGAAAGCTATGACCCCTTGTTCACCAATCCTATCCGAAGCCCATCGGATTGCCATCTTGTATGTGTCGTAGAGACTGTTTCTCAGTGTCGCCGTAGAACGTTCAACGTAAGTATCCCTAACACGTTTTTCAAGTTCAGGGTACTCCACGTTTGGATTATCATCTGTGGAACTCCGTTGTCCAGC
Source organism: Candidatus Poribacteria bacterium (assembly GCA_965208735.1). Taxonomy (GTDB): domain Bacteria; phylum Poribacteria; class WGA-4E; order WGA-4E; family WGA-3G; genus WGA-3G. The sequence goes on along the minus strand of CBDBPM010000001.1, from coordinate 69,891 downwards.
TGACCACGGAGGATTGCCGATGATAACTTGGATTGGAAGTTTCTGTTGACGCTCGGCACGCTCGTTATTTTCGGGGAGCCATTCTCTGGGGAACAGGGTTAGGTCTTCTGCTTTGTTGAGGTTGAAGGTGTCGGTGAGGACGATGCCGTTGAAGGGTTCATAACCGCTGTCTTCTCCGCGTCTCCCACGGAAGACCTCCTCGATGTTGACGGCGGCGATGTAGTAAGCGAGGAGGACAAGCTCATTGGCGTGGAGTTCCTCGCGGTACTTGCGTTCAAGGTCGTCGGGTTGGATAAGATCGGAATGTAGCAAGCGGGCAAGGAAAGTGCCAGTGCCGGTGAACGGATCCAACACATGGACACCCTCATCGCTGAGGGTTCGTCCAAACTCGTCCTGTAGTATTTCATTGGCACTGTGTAAGACGAAGTCCACGACTTCAACGGGTGTGTAGACGATGCCGAGACGGTCTGCCTCTTTTCTCAACGCAGTAACGAAGAAGTTTTCATAGAGTTCTGATAGGACCTTTTGTCGTCCTTCACTGTTGTCGATGCCCTGTGCGCGCATGCGAACACTTTCGTAGAAGCCTTCCAAATCTTTCGTTTCGTTTTCGAGTCCGAATTCAGCGAAATCTTTCTGTAGGTTGTCCAATGCCAATGCCATCGGATTGCGAGCGGAGAAGTCGTAATCCTCGAAGAGTGCGTCGAAAACGGGTTTGGTGAGGATGTGTTGTGCCATCATATCAATGGCGTTGGTGCGGGTAATCGCGTCGTTTATGGAGCTTCGCAACTCTGTATGGAATGCGTCGAACCATTCGCGGAGTGCTTCGTTTTCGGGGTTCTCCAGTAGGTTTTCGACACGTCCGACGAGTCGACCGAAAATATCAGCGACATCCTTTGCCCAGCTTTCCCAGTATTTCCTGTCACCGCATTTCTCGACGATTTTGGGGAGTATCGCTTCGGGTGGAATATCGATGGGCAGGAACATCTGTTGACCGATGGGTGCTTCTTCACCGTCACCGCCGAAGATAATCCGATCGGGTAGCGTTTTGTTGAGGTCTATTCTGTTGATTTCGGCGTTGAGCCTGTCGTCGTGGGAACGGAGTGCGCGTAGGACTCCCCAGACGGTTGAGAAGCGTTCGTTATCGTCGAGTGCGTTGGCGGGATCTACGCCGTCTGGGATGGCGACAGGTAGAACGATATAGCCGTACTGTTTACCAGGTGCTTTTCGCATGACGCGTCCGACTGCCTGAATGATGTCAACATAAGATTTGCGTGAATTCATGAAGAGCACAGCGTCGAGCGCGGGGACATCAATGCCTTCAGAGAGGCAGCGGGCATTGGAGAGGATGCGGCAGGTGCCGTCCGTATCGCCTTTTAGCCAGTCGAGGCGTGCTTTTCGGTTCAGGGCGTGGTACGTGCCGTCAACGTGTTTCGTTTCACATTTAAAGTCGGCGGGTTGTTGATCATCGGGGAGCCGTTCGGTAGCGGTTTCGACAATCTCATCCCAGTGTTTGACCATCGCTTTTGATTCGGCGATTTTGTTTGTGAATGCGATGACGCGTTTCAAGGGTTTGACGGGTTCGTGGTTTCCGTTTTCTTTGTATTCAGGATTTTGGAGTGCGCGCCAACAGCCGACAATTTTCGTTGCGTCGTTGATGTTAATATCGCCCTCGCCGCGTAATGCAGCGTTCACTTCGCGTTCGGATACAGCAAGCACGACGACTTTGTAGTCGGAAAGTTCGTCAATCTCGACGGCTTTGGAGAAGGCGAGTCTGTGGAATTCGGGTCCATAGATTTCCAGCTCGTCCATAGAGAAGACTTCCGTGTCGTGGCGTGCGGCTTTTGTTTTCGCGCCTTCGGTGTAGAGGCGTGGGGTAGCGGTCATATAGAGGCGTTTATTGGCACGGATGCGGTCGGCATCATGGACGAGGACGAATGCGGATGTTCTGTCGCCGGGAGCTTCAACGCCGGTGGTTCTGTGTGCTTCGTCGCAGAAAATAATGTCAAACGGCGGCGCGCCTTCATCCTGTGCCTTTTCGACGAGCGGTAAGGACTGGTAGGTGCAGAAGACGACGGTCATCTTGTCACCATCGGGGTTCTGTAGCGTGTGGGAGATAGACGACGGGTCTGTGGTAACGGGGATCTTGAGTTCGAGTATAGAGGAATCTTCGCTCGTTTGTCCTGCACGAGTATCTGAACAGATGCCGATATAAGAGTGGTCTATGCCGCGTTGCTCCGACCATTCCCGCATCGCCTGTGAGAGGAGGCTGATAGACGGCACGAGATACAGCACCCTGCCGGCGATACCTCCGATCTCCTCGGCGATTCGGAGTGCGGTGAAGGTTTTACCGGTGCCACACGCCATAATCATTTTGCCGCGGTCTGATGCCTTGAAGCCGTTGGTAACGTCATCGAACGCCTCTTTTTGATGGTCTTTGAGGTGGAAGCGACTCTGTTGATAGGTGAGTTGTTCGGGGTCTTGGAGGCTCAGGTCGGGCCAGTCAAACGGGCTGCTTTCAAGATCGCTGTATCGGATGATACGGAGCTTATCTTTGATGGGATCGATGGTTCTGAGGGCGTTGGGTCCCCATTCGCCGCCGGTATCAACGATGAGTCGTGAGGTGAAAAGTTCGCTGGCGGATGCGGAGATGAATGAATCGAGATGCGGTTTTGAGATCCGTGTGTTTTCCGCGTAGCATTTACACTGGATGGCGCAGTATCCGCCATCGCGTTCTTTTGCGACGAGGTCGATGCCTATATCGTTTGCGTCGTAGCCTGTTTGGAGTGCCGCCCAGTCTTTATAGAGATAGACTTCGGAGAATTGTTGTTGGTAGTCGGGGTCTTGAGAGAAATATGTGAGCATCAACCGCTCGAAAAGATCGCCTTTTTGGCGTTCGGATCGGGCAGCTTCACGGATATAGTCGAGTGTGCTTTGGAAGCCGGGGTTGATGGGTGTAATAATTCTTTCTAAATCTATGTAGCTTTGTTCCGCCATATTCGTCCTTTCTGATTACCAGCAATTCCCAAAAGAATTTCTCGGTGGTGAAATTGCTCACATTCATCGTTTCAATTTAGGTTATTGTAACACATACACTCAGAAAAATCACGCGAACATTCCAATCAAGGTATTTTACCTTCGTTGTTCTGTCGGATATTGGATAAGTTGTGATTCGGAGGTCGCATTTATAGCGGACGAACGACTTTAAATGACAATCTATTTCACTTGTTTTTTAGTGAGGAAAACGATATAATAAATGAGAGAATTAGCATACTTTATCAATCTCTAAGTAGTCCCTTGTAAGTCCGTATTACAGAGTAACACAGCCGATCGGTTCACATCAATCCTATGCTATCGTTATTTTGACAATACCCTTCATATCCGCAATCATAAAGGAGACAGATGTAGTGACAAATACAACCCCAAAGGCGTTTTTTGCATATTCATCACACCAGCCAACTTTAAGGGAGCCTATTCAAGCAGCTGTCCAAGAACTAAACGCAGCGAAGCAAGTAGATATTAAGACTTGGGAGGAATGTAATATTGGTGGAAAGGTTGTTATTGATACTATTTGCACCGCGATTAATGAAGCGGAACTTTTCTTTGCGGACTTAACAGGATTAAACGCCAATGTGATGTTTGAACTCGGTTATGCTATAGCGCGTAATAAGCGGGTATGGTTTATATTTGACGAGTCATACCCAGAAGAAAAGAAAATGTTCGACAAGTTCAAAGTTTTAACCACCGTAGGATACGTTCCGTATTGTAATTCAAACGACATTGTTACTGGGTTCTACGCGAATCCTCCAATCATGGACATAGACAACACAATTTATCGCACGGCGATAGAGCCAAATCTAAGACCAGGTGGCTATCAAAGTATTTTTTATTTGAAGAGCCAGCACGAAAATCAAGCAGCTATGCGTATGTCCCACCGACTTCAGGAGAGATTACCTAACAAAATTATTGTCGATGACCCACGTGAATCCACTGTTCAAACCTTGCCTTGGTACGGCAGCAGAGTCTTCGATTGCAAGGGTTTGGTTTGTCACTTCACAAATCCCGACAGAGTAGGTGCTCATCTTCAGACTGCCAGACATGCCTTGGTTTGTGGCATGGCACATGGTTCTGGAATACCTTTGCTTATGCTTGCTGAAGGTAATTTTTTATCTCCTATTGATTATCGTGACTATCTTAAACACTATGATGATGCTCGTGACGCCCTTGAGCATTTGGATGAATGGCTCTCACCTATTGAAGAATCTTTGAAAATTAACCAGGAATCAACTGTGATTCCTCGTTCAACGGCGAGACTGGAAACAGATCTTAAAAGTTTGCGCTTTGGAGAATATATCGCCGAATATGAAGCAGAAAGTCTGATAGGAGATTACTTTATTCCAACTGTCGCATACGATGATGCGGTAACCGGGAACCAGACCGTATTTGTTGGACGTAAGGGATCAGGGAAAACAGCGAATTTGATGAAATTAGAGGATGTACTCAATAAACGAAAGCAAAACGTAGTTTGCGTAATAAAACCACAACCTTACCAAATGCAGGGGATAGTAGACGTTCTCAAACGCTATCAACATCGAAATGTAAAGGGATATACAATAGAAAGCTTATGGAAATTTTTGCTTCTTACTGAGATCGCCAATACCGTTGACAAGTTGGAGAATCCTCCATCCGACCCGACTAGTGCTGTAGCGCAGAGCTTCTTCGATTTCGTTGAAAAAAATAAGGAGATAATTCGTTCAGATTTTTCCAATAGATTAGAACTCTGCACTCAAAGTCTTGAGAAAGCAATAACCGAATCTAATGATAAGAATTCCTACTTACCAGTTTCTGAGGCTCTTCACAGTGGTATTTTAAAACAACTACGAACAGAATTGGGAAATTTTCTATCAAGAGAGCAAAGAGTTGCTATTCTGGTTGACAACCTTGACCAAGCTTGGGAAGGGCAAAACGGTCACGCGCAGGAGCGACAACACAATATAGAGGCACTGTCTGAAATTTTGTGGGGTTTACTGGAGGTAGCAAGACAACTTCCGATGGAACTTCAAAAGCAGGATAGCAGAAGAAAAAGCATACAGCTCAGCCTTGCTGTTTTCCTACGCTCCGACATTTTTTATAAGATTAGGAAAGTGGCTCGTGAACCAGATAAAATGCCTTATTCTTTGCTAAAGTGGGACGACACAGAATTGCTGGGTAGTATAATAGAGGAACGATTTATCTCGTCCTTTGAAATAGCACCAGATCCGGTTACCTTGTGGAATCAATACTTTTGTCCGACCGTTAACGGAATCCCGACTAGAGAGTATATAGTCAATACTATCTTGAAAAGACCTAGGGATATTATCTTTCTCGTGAATGCGGCGGTAACAACAGCCATTAATAGGAGGCACACACGGATAGAAGAAGAAGATATAATTGAGGCAGAGAAGATGTATTCTCTGTATGTCTTTGAAAGCGTTAACGTAGAAAACACGTCCCCTCACATAAACCTTGAAAATGTCCTCTCTGCGTTCTTTGGAATGCACACTGTTCTAACCAAGAGTGAGGTTTTAGACGCTTTAAGATTTGCGGAAGTTTCAGATGAAATGCTAGAACCCATTATTGATATTCTTCATGATTTAACATTTCTTGGACCAGAAGTAGAGGAAGATCAATTTGTTTTCTCCGATGCTCCAGAGGAATCCCGTAAAAACAAAATTCTGGCACGGAGATTTGCCGGGACGAACAGAAAAATTGAACGTTTTCAGATACATAGAGCCTTTCAGGCATTTCTGGAGACAAAAGAAAACTAGAGGTCGCACCGAAACAAACAGCAGTTTTTTCAGGTGGATTTGCAGTTTTTTGTAATGTTTAACTGTCAGTTATTCCGTGTTTTGCTGGAATTATCCCTAAAAATTGGCTTAACGTTAATCGGAGAGTAAGGAAAAAACCTGTTTTAAGGCGAAAAGAGGCTTTGAATGTAACGTTTCTCGAATCTCACAGTTTAGAACATACGTAAAATTGGAGGACTCAACCTCTGTTACGTTACCTTCAAAGTCCAAAAATATATCAATACAGTTTACACCGGCTCCATCAAAAAACGAACTGCGCGACCATCCAGTACGAGAAAAATATCAAACTCCAACTCGGCCCCAAAGGACTCATTGACTGCCTCAACAGCCTCCCGAACAGCCTGCTCAACTTTCAACGCGATCTCCAATGGCGATAGGTCTGCGATAACGTCTAATTCGAGTTCCAATCTTTGTTTCATCTGATTACTTTTACCTCTTGAGCATCGCATATTTGGGTAAGTATGTCAGCGGTATCAAAACGGTAGATCATCATCGCCATCCCAGTCAGCAATTCGCTCTTCAGACTGCCGCGGTGTAGCTATGATAGCAGATCTGCTGTAGGAGACGTGCTTGCCGGAATCACGCGTCGAATCACGGTCTGATGTGCTCTTCCGCATCTCTTCTGTTTTCAAAATTCCGATAAGTTCTATCGCCTCTTGCTTGGTGGCTGGGATGTCTGTTTCCGCAAAGCCCATTACTTCGCTAAGATAAAAATACTGCTTATCGGTGATCGGCTCCATAGCAATCAGTGTGCCGATCAGAGCCGAGGCACCCGCCCGGTTGAGTATCTCTAAATCCTCTACCGGCACGTTCAAGAGTTTGGCAAGGAAGCTGACTTGTGCGGGTGTAATTGGTTTATCACGCATCGCTATAGAGGTCCCTGTGAACTTGTGTGCGAATCGTTTCCAAAAATCGCTTGCTGATACCTTATCCCCTAACAGATCACGCAACATCGCCGTATCTAAGAGTAAAACGACCGACTCCACAGTGTTCAACGGAATATAAGTCCCTGGTAGCAGATGTATCTCTTCGCTTGCGTCGGTAATCTGGCGTATTTCCTCCTCAGTTGCAGCGGATTCCCCTCTCTCAGTCTCACGTTTCTGCTCAGAGATCGCTGCTAAGTGGTTCACGAGTGTCCGTAAATGTGTTTCTTTCTCGTTTTGCAGTGCTATAAGTTCGAGTATCGATTTCTCAGGTGCCTCGAAATGGAGATCTTGGAACGCACCGAAGAGACCGCTTGAGGCAACACTGATCAGGTCTTGCTGACGCCGTCTGAACGATAAATCGATGATCTTGCAATCCGACTTATCTTCGGCTTTGCGTAACCCGCGTCCGACCATTTGTTGGATCAGCATCCCACTTTTCGTCGGGCGGGCGATCACAAGTGCATCAATTTCGGGACAATCAAAACCCTCTGTGAGCACCATGCAATTGACAACGACTCGGACATCGCCAGCAGCAAAATCGTTCAACGTCTGCTGTCGCTCGGATCTCGGTGTCTTACCCACCACGCTCCGCGCATTGATACCCGCAAAACACAACTCGCTAGCTGCCTGCTCACACGTTGCGACCGTCGGTAGGAATATCAAGATCCTATCTCGGTCTGCGAGGTGATCCGCAATTACACGTGGGAGTTCTGCTATCAATCCCTGTCGTAGCATCTCTTCACCGAGCTGTCCCTCAACAAGATCGCCCTGCCGGGTTCGGACGCCTGATAAATCGACACCCGTATTCACTGTAAGGCAACTGAAATCTGTGAGATATTCCGGTATCAGATCCAGCGTCGAGAGACGGTACGGAATCGCATCAAAGAATGGATCCAACGCAATCTCATCCGTCCGATTCGGGGTCGCTGTCACCCCAAGCAACTCCCGATCTTCAGAAAAAACAGGCGTTATCCCTTTAGCGTTATTCAGCCCGCATGTCAACTTATCAATCAATCCGTAACGATACAGCAGCCGTTTGTAGGTATTTGCCGCAATATGATGTGCTTCATCTATAACGATCAGTTCCACGTCCTCTGGGAGCTGTAAAAGCCGGGAACGACGCGCTAAGCTCTGGATTGAAGCAATAATCGTATCTGCCCCAACCTCGTTCTCTTTTCCCATGACAATGCCCGGCTGAATGCCAGTAACCTGCTCAACAGTTTTCGTAGTCTGATGGATAATCTCTCTACGATGCGAAATCATCAGCGTCCGCCCCGGGACCTGAGCACTGTAACGCGAAAAAATATACGTCTTACCCGCCCCAGTCGGCAAAACTAAGAGATTCCGATGTACAGCTGATTCACCTAACGCATCCAGACACTCGCTCTGGTAAGGACGATTTTCATACTCCATTGTCCCTTCCTTTATCCACTTTTTTTGGACAATTAAATAGCCGTACTATCCGACGGCTTCCAAGATTCTCGCCTTTTCTTCCTCATACGCTGAAACAACCGGCGCAAGCAGCTCCTGGCAGAAATCGTCAGCAAGGATTGCGTTGATCTCTGCCTTGACCATCGGAATCTCCTTATACGCTTGCATAGCCGTGTCGTAGTCAAGCATCCGGTTTCGGATGAGGGGTAACTCAATCCGCTCTGCGGCACGTTCAACGAGCTCCGAGTCGGCTTGAATGGCTTGCCGTAGGAGATTACCGCGTTTAAAATAGAACTCCGCAGTGAGATCCTCTAACTCCTTTTCCCGCGCTCGCTCTGCGCGGATCTCACGTTCCTTTCTCACATTTTCGTTCTGATAGTTGTTACGGATTGCCTCAACGATATAACCCGCAGCGTTATGGACATTCGACACATACATTGACATCTCAACCTTCTCGGAGACGTAGGTGAGAAAATCGGGGTAGGCACCGGGTTCAGGCAACTTCTCTGGATCAATGAAATCCCACTCGGCATCAGCGATCTTGATCGCGAGTTTTCGGTCAACTCCGGCTCCAACAAGCTCCACAGCGACGGGGTGTAGGTCCTCTACATCCGGGAACACCGACTCCTGAACGGGGAGCTTCTTGACTTTGATGATACGGAACTTTAACTCGGCAACCTTGCGTCCGATGCGTTTCTGCTCGACTTCAACGAAATAGTCCGTCAGGTCGTTAATCTCTTTGATCGCAGGTTTGATGACATCTCGGTTGAGGAATGCGAAACCCCTATATTCATCGCTTTCGAGTCCCATCAATCCTCTGAACGTTCCGATCGGGATGAAGGGCGTTTCGCCTCGCTCCAAACGAACATCGAAATAATCAAAGCAGACTTCCCATAGAATCAGCGCATACTGGCTCTTAAATCGGTTTTGAAGCCGTAGGTTCAGCTTTGTATACATAATGGGGTTGTGGAGTTTCTGGCGCAATGTGTGTGGGTATTGATAAAAACAGATCCCATCCTCAATACGTACCTCTGCTAACAGGCTCGCTGCGCCCCATATTTCCTTTTTGTTCTTGCCGAGGATATTCCATTTCACAGTGCAATCAACAAGTGCCTCTAAAGTTTCCTTGAGATACTCATGGTTGTTACTGTCAAAACCGAGTTTCATCGCCAACTCAACAACACTCACACGATGGATTTCCTTATCCGGGAGCTGGTTGTAGGCGTTCGCGAGCAACACGTTCCAAGCACGACGTTGGAGATGGGTGATCCTGCCCTGGATTTGAATTGCTGGACTCGCCTTGATAACTTCATCAACTTCAGCTAAAAGCATTTGACTTATGCTCCATGTTTTTTTTAGACTTAGGAATATAATACAAGAAAATATGATAATATTTCAAGTAAACTATCATGTTTCATCCCAAATATTATCATGTTTAGGGTTGAAAAGTGCAAGTTTTGTCTTCTTGGATGTTGATATTTACTGGGTTCGCACCGCACTCTTTTCCTCATCCCATAAACTATCATGTTTCATCCCATAAACTATCATGTTTCATCCCATAAACTATCATGTTTCATCCCATAAACTATCATGTTTCATCCCATAAACTATCATGTTTCATCCCATAAACTATCATGTTTCATCCCATAAACTATCATGTTTCATCCCATAAACTATCATGTTTCATCCCATAAACTATCATGTTTAAATCTGAAAACGCAGGTGTGGCGTGGGTGCATCGCACCCTTAAAACATTTAAAACTCTTAAAAGTATTAAAATTGTTAAACAACATGCACCCAAACGTCTTCTTCTTACAGAAAAAGTCCTCTCTTTTTTGTTGTTTAACGACAAAAAAATTTAAAAAGTTAAGGTCCTCTTCCATAGAATCGACTCCAGTTGCATAGACTGCGAATCTGCGCCTCTTCCTTGTTTGACTGACACTTTTTGACTTCCTCCCACCTTCCATCCTTCCCTCTTCTGTTCCTCCATACTTTCCCTCCACCCTTCTCCACCTTCCCTATTGCCACTAACTGACTCTGGTTGCCGATTCCCAACTGCTGATTGCTGATCGCTGACTGCTATTTGGGCATTATGCACCCTTTTCACCCCAAAGTTGTGTCCCTACTTGTAAAAGGGCATCGCACTTTAAGAATAACCTTCGGGAGGCAAGCATGAATGCAACTTTAACGGGACGTGAGAAATTCAACGCTCTTGATGAAGTGGAACTCATCGCGCGAGTTCAGAAAGGCGATACAGAAGCGTTTACGCCTATCGTCAATAGATATCGAGAGAGAATCTATAAACTCATTTACCGGTGGGTTCGCCACCACGAAACAGCGGAGGACCTCTGCCAAGAAGTATTCCTCAAAGCATGGCAGGCGTTGCCGAGGTTCCGGGGAGGATCTTTAATCTACAGTTGGCTCCACCGAATTGCTGTCAATTGTAGTAAAGATTACCTTCGTAAACAAAAGAGACAGTTTGTTTTCGCATGCGAGGCGTTACCTGATAACGCCGATGATGTACTCCAAATGACACAGATGCAACCCGGTCCGGAGGAAATCCTCGAAAAGGTGGAACTCAGAGGCATCATAAGCGAGTGCGTGCGTCAACTCCCGTTTCACCAGTGCCAGGTTTTTTGCCTCTATTACCGAGATGGACTTCTGATAAAAGAGATCGCCTCACACTTGAACAAATCGGAGAGTACCATTAAATCCCATCTATACCACGCGCGGCAAAAAATCCAGCACATGCTGCGACCTTACCTACAGGACGAACCCTTTAGAGGGTCCAAAGAAGTCTGACGGTTTGTGCCTCTATCCGCCGATATGGGCACGCAAAAACTGGGTTTTTCCATTTAACCACTATCATATATGATTCACAGGAAATAGTATCATGAAAGTCATTTTTCCATTTGCAGAACGCGTGCCGTGTTTAACACCGTGTACGCATCACGGATCCGAACCCTCCTTCGGATGTAATGGGCAATCGACGCTTGCGCATCTACTTGACCAATTGTGTAAACTTCCGGTTTCCAACTTTATTTTTATTTTCAGTCACCACAACGATGAGATTCAATCCTACATGGACGCAAACCATAGTGAGATACCAGTTTCTTTCGTCAAACAGACGGAGAATAAAGGATTAGGGCATACAGTTTCACTCGCAAGTGATTACATTTCCGATGAGCCTATCGTCATTGTTGTTGGCGATGCTGTGTTGGATATGGATTGGGCATCATTTTCGCAAAGCGAGTACTCAACGATCGCTGTTCGGCGGATCATTGATGAAAGACCTTATGGATTAGTGGAACTCCGTGATGGGCTTGTTGGGTGCTTAATTCAGAAGCCACGGCGAACAGACTTGGCGATTGCGGGCTGCTACTTCATTCGCGAGAGTCAATTGCTGTTTCAGTGTCTGCATGGCTTAATGCATGCAAAACGGCAGAAGAACGGAGAATATCAACTCACAGACGCACTCCAGCAAATGATAGAGCTCGGCGTGGAGATACAGATTCAAGAGGTCGAATTAGCAGATCAAGAAGATCCGTATGAACTGAACAACTTTTTCGGCACAGACCTCGGACCTGTGAACGGTGCGTTAGCATGAAAACGCGTTAGCAACTGAGAAATGCCTCTGATGAACGAAATTGATACCGAAAGAGAGATCGACATGCAAGCCATTATTTTATGTGGGGGACTCGCAACACGATTAGGCAATACCACGAAAACCATTCCCAAGGTTCTGCTTGACATTGCAGGCAAAACGGTATTGGAATGTCAGATCCAGCTGCTAAAAGATGCCAATGTTGAGGAAGTCATCCTCGCATCGGGGCACCTACACAATGTGCTTTATGAGAGCGTAGGTCATCACTACGCCGGTGTACGGGTCCGATATGCCAAAGAGGAGAAGCGACTCGGCACCGGCGGCGCAATTCAGAACGCTATGCGATGTATCACCACATCCCCTTTTTTCGTCCTCAACGGCGACGTACTCCTTGCTAACTTTTCGCCGCAGCAGATGTTAGGTAAGTTTTATCCGAACATGGAAGGGCTATTACTGAGTATCCGTGTCCCTGATATTCGTCCCTACGGTGAAATCGTCTCAGACAGCGAAGGGAGAATCACAGCCTTCCGCGAGAAACAATCTGTCCATCGTGCGGGTTACATCAATGGTGGCGTATACCTTTTCAATAGGAGTATTGCTGACGCATTTCCCAGAGATCAAGAGCAATTTTCAGTTGAGAGAGATGTTTTCCCGAATATCCGAGATATTTATACATTACAATCCGATGCCGATTGGATTGACATTGGTGTTCCTGAGCGGCTGGCGTATGCCCGACAGCATTTCCAAAATGGAGACTTTCAATGAATCGTGACATATTTAGGGCGTATGATATTCGGGGCGTTTTCGGCGTTGACTTTGAACCGACAGATTTTTACGAAATTGCCCGTGCTTTTGCGGATCGCTTCCAACCAAAAATCGTTGCTCTTGGACACGATGTCCGCGAAAGTTCACCGCAACTGTGGCAGCAGGTCGCGGAGGGGCTTATAGACTCGGGTGTTGAGGTCCTCAACCTCGGTCAGATTTCGACCGATATGCTCTATTTCGCTGTCGTGCACTACCAGACAGATGGTGGCATTGTCGTCTCGGCATCTCACAATCCGGCTGAATATAACGGTATGAAACTCGTCCGCCGGCATGCCGCACCACTATCAGCCGATACCGGTCTCTTCGATATCCGAGATGTCATCGAAAACGGAACCCTATCTGGAAAACAAAAAACACACTGCTGCATAATCCCTGAACCTATTCCATTTCTGGATGCCTACCTGAGGCACCTGCGCTCGTTTGCAAACTTGCAGCAGCTCTCCAGCAAGCGAGTAGTCATCAATGCCAATAGTGGGCTTGCTGGACAGATTGCCGAACGGCTGTTAGCAGGGACACCCATCCATATCTGCGAACGCTTGTTTACCCAACCCGATGGCACATTCTCCAATATTCCCGCCGGCAGACCCGATCCCTTGAGACCCGAAAATCGGGAATTAACCACAAAGGCGGTTAAACGAACAAAGGCAGATTTAGCGGTCGCATGGGACGCAGATGCCGACAGATGTTTCTTCTTTGATGAAAATGGGGAATTTGTCGAAGGCTGCTACATTACAACGTTGCTTGCCGAAAAACTCCTGCGAGAGAAAGGAGAAGGGACTGTCATCTTTGATCCAAGAGCCGTCTGGGCAGTAGAGAACGCCGTTGTCTCTGCAAATGGCACACCCCTCCTGAACCGATGCGGACACTCGTTTATCAAATCTCGGATGCGAGAAACCGGTGCCCTTTTCGCAGGAGAGGCGAGTGGACACTACTACTTCAAAGACAATTTCTATACCGATAATGGAATGATTCCATTTTTGCTCATCCTTGAATACCTGAATGCCAGTCGGACATCTCTTGCTGAATCTGTTAACCGCCTCCGATCGGCATATCCGGTTTCAGGTGAAATTAACTTTTCCTTTGAAACCGAGCGTCATAAGCGAAATGCTATGGGGGTCGTCCAACAACAAATATACGCTTTGGGGAACCATCCTTGTATTGAAATGCCGGTTGACGGTTTGTCGGTCAGATTTCACACAGGTTTCCACCCACTTGCTGCTAATAGTTGTGGGCACGGTAATTGGCGGTTTAATCTCCGAGAATCGAACACCGAACCCTTGTTGCGACTCAACGTTGAATCTATCGGAAGCAAGAATCTCCTTATTGAACAAACAATGAGAATTAGTGAAAAACTTGAGAAACTTGGGGGTAAAAGAGAAACGGAGTTCCGCTGGGAAAGCAACGTCTTTCTTAAGGAGCAGTCTCATCGAAAGAAGCGACACCTACGTCCATGAGTTAAAGCATCGATCTTACCCCTCTTTTTAGACAGAAAATCAAATATCGTCATTTTTTGCAGTTCTTGCACCCCACCTGTATAAAAAATGTGTCCTTAGTTATAGAAAGGCAACCTAATTCCTCTGTTTGCTTGTGGAGAAGCTATATGTTAAATCTTCCAAAACCGACGCATCAGTTACACAAATTCGCTTCTGAAGACGCACTCTATGTCGTTGACATTCAGGAGTGCCAGATCTTAGAGATTAACGCACTGATATGGGATGTCCTTAAGCGGTGTGATCAATATACGAATATTGAGATCCTTGAACAGTTGACACCCAAGTATAACAAGCAGGAAATCCTTGAGGTATTTGAAAATTTAGAACGCCTACAGAACCAAGGGCTTATCTTTGAATCTGAACGGATACCCACCAGGGCATTAGAGAATCCACAACGGTTGCGTATTTTTCTTCCGATGGCGAATCCTTTTCCAGATGATGTAACCTATATAGCCGGTGGTGCCATGATCGCAACACATCATATTGTCAAATCGCTCGCGCAGTATGCCGATCTTTTTCTCCTTAGTGACCAACAGGAACTTGGGAAAGGCATCTATGGCACCTCACTTTCCAATGAAGATTGGGAGGCTTTACCAAGGTTTTTGATGCGCGAAGGGTATGATGGTATCCTGCTACTCCAACCTAATAGCTATCATTTGTCCCGATTTTTAACTGATACTCAGATACCTGTGATTACGAGACTTGGCACTTTAAGAGGACGCGGTGGCGAGTTGATAAACCTGATTTTCTTTTTATATGCATTGATGCGAGATTATGATACTTTCTTGTGTCCCGCTCATTCGGTTAAGGATTTTTACAGTCGTTTTCTGTTGGATACCGATTGTTTTCGCGTTGTGCCGAATGGTGTTGACACCGAATTGTTCCAACCTATGGATAAACAGCATGCAAAAAATGAAATCGCCTGTCTCTTAGGGATCCCTGACATTGAAACGCAAAAAGTAGTCGGTTTCTTTTCTCGATTTCAATTGGAAAAAGGTGCGATCATTTTTACCAAATTGGCACACATGCATCCTGATGTCTTATTTCTGGTGGTTGCCCCAACGACCCAGTTCTGCTCGACCCGAGAATTCCCGCCAAATCTGATCTATGCCGGTCAACCCCCGCGAGATCAAATTCCGCTCTTCATTAACGCATTTGATGTGTACTGTCATCCATCTATGGTGGGGGAAGAGGTGTTTGGGAACACTATATTGGAAGTGATGAGTTGTGGTGTCCCCCCTGTTGTACCCCATTTCACAGGTTTTGCTGAATTAGTCGGAGACGCAGGAATAATCGTTGAGGCAGATAACTTCTCTGAAGAAATCGGGAGTTTCGCTGCCTGTGTCTCACCAGAACGTCTTTCAAAAGGCATAACCGAACTGCTTGATGATACCATCAAGCGGGGTGAGTTTGGGATGCGCTCCAGAAAACGCGCTTTACACTACAGTTGGGAATCCACAGCGCAAGAGATTATTTCATTATTCCTTCAGTTAAAACAGAAACAGGAACTCGCAGGTCGATCAAACTTTCCTGTCCGGTTTGTACCGCAATACAATTTCGCCGAAGGAAAGCTTGAACACCAGTCTGTCTTGATCGGTACGACTTCTCAGGAATTAGAATATTCGCTCATGCTGCCGGTTTATCCACAATCGCTTCTTGAAGGTATCGCCCTCTCACTCCTTAAAACACACACGTTTCATGAGATTGAGTTTGTGCTAAAGCATATATGCAAAGACCATCATACCACGAAAGATATATTGTTTCGTATTCAAGGGTTTGTGGATGCGACAAGCTAAAGTCCATTATTAAAGGAAAGTTAAGAATTTAAATTCGGAAGTTAGAACTATGTTACAGTTTCCAGTCAAGTTACATAACCAACATCGATTCCAATACGACCAACAGTACTATGTTGTGGATTTAGAGGTCGGAGAAATACTACCGGTGGATGAGGTGGTCCACGCTATTTTGGAGCATTGCGAATCCTGCACATTTCACGAACTTGTTGAGCAGCTAAAGCCTCTATATCCAAAACAGACGCTATTTGAAGGGATTAGGAAACTGGAACGTCTCGCCAAAATCGGGCTTATTATTTCCCAAAATGCTTATGAACCCATCTTCAGGGAAAAAAAGACCCCGAAGAACCAAATACGCGTATTTGCGTTGCATAGCCTCGACACGCCAGACCCGCACTCAGAAGACAGTTGGAACCTTCTTCGCGCAATGATTGACTATGTTGAGATCAGTTATGCTGTGTTTAATGAACAGCAATTCCCATCCATCCTCCGAGAAACCGGCATTCACGAGTTTGCTATACAGACCGAATCCGATCATTCATTGGCGAGATGTTTAGAAAGTGTCTCAAGTTCACACGATGCCCTGTTATTGCTGCATGCGGATTCTTTGAGAACATTACAACTCTTTGAATCTGTCCAGATGCCTGTGATCGCTCGGGTTTCCGATGATATCCAAGGCACGACACACCTTGGTGGCATCCATGGAATCCCAAAGATAGAGACGGTTATTAACAGTGCACTTGCGATGTATGCCGCAATGCGGTCTTTCGACGCTGCTGTGATTGAGAGCCCTTGGTTATATGAAATCTTTTTGTATCTGCTGAAACACACCGAAGGATTCCATTTGATATCACTTCCTAAGAAGATTGGAGCGAAACGTTTCCCCGGACATTCTACCCTTGTGGATTTAAGCAATTTGTTTGAAGTTGACTTGACATTAACCCGAACACTGGAAGGTGACGATAACGCTGATTGGGATAGTGTGGCAAGGGCGTATGTTCACCTAATAAATGGGTTAATCGGTAAAAGGTTCAGTTGTGAAGCTAACGACGATAGTATGGTCCGTTTCAGCCAAAAATATAATCCGAGCAGTGGAACGGTTTCAGCGCAAACCTTCATGTTCCCGAGTCTTATTAAACGTGACACTAACGATGCTATTATTGGAACTCTGAGCAAAAACCATACCCAAAAAGAGATAGAGATCGTCCGCGATATATTCGCTACTTAATCCACAGAAACCTGTGATGAGGTGAACCCATTTAGGTGGAAAACGCACAAGGAGGTACACATGGAACCCGTATTAAACATTCAACCACTTAATCGGAGATGGATAGCAGTTACTTTGGATCCCCGACTTTTTCCGTTACACATTGTTTTCTTCGCAGCACACGAATTACTAACCGAACTTGTTATCCGTATTCAAGGAGATCCTGAAAAGCAACTCAGCGTCAGACTCACCCCGAGACGGACGGACATGCCTGTGGATTACAGTGCATTGCTATTTCAACAGAAACTCATTGAGGTGAGTTTAAAAGAGAATCGCTGGCACCAAAAGGCAGATATACGAGAATATCTACTCGCCTCCGCAATTGCTTATGACCGTAGAACGTTAGATACCGGACCGAATTTAATCAATGAACAGAAAGATAAATTATTGGAAGTCCTTACTTATCAGATCAATACAACAGAGGGCAATCATATAAATCTATCCATCGGCATAGGAAGAAATAAATTCGATTTTGTTCGACTCAAACTTTTCCAAATTTCCAATCGTCTAAAACAACTCTGTTATTTTTTCCCAATACGACTGGAAAACGGGTACATTCTTTGTAGTTCTTATCCAAAAAATGGTGCTGATATGTCTATTTTTGAAAAAAGAATGTCTCAGGAACTGAACAACCTTGATTTGGAAATTGGGAACGTGTATTAGGAGAGTTTTCTTCCCCGCACGCAGGTAATACATTGTGTTGCCTGAACTTGAAAAAAGGAGATTATACCGAAATGGCAATCCAAAAAATTGCAGATCTAACGACAGCTGCCCGCAAGGGGTTGGCAGATTTTCTTGAAGACGAAGAAGGCGGCACCGGTAAAAATGCTGCCTTATCCGCAGGGATGTTAGTGGGCGGGACGCTAATGATGCATGCTATTGCAACGCAAGCAGCAGATGCTGCCCATAGATTTTGTGCATACGCGCAAGATTGCCCGCGAATGGATATTTGCTTTAGCTCAAACTGGCAGTGGGCAGGTTGTGGTAGACCCCCAAATTGTGGCGATCCTAATATCTGTTGACAGCAAAGATCCTAATTTGCATTGTTCATCAACTCGTTTGAAAGTTTTCCGCTAATTGATGGATCGAGCGATCTCTACTCATAAGCCTATGAAAAGGGATTTAACGCAAAATCCGGCGGGACACGATATTTTTCCGTCTTGGCAGCCAGAGCCATTCGCGGTTTCGCCAGGGGAAGTTGGTAACATTGTGGGGGATGTTAAAAATATCAGGTAACCTACATCCCTGAGTGCCCTCCAAATTGAAAGTATGGCTCTTGAGGGATATGTTGAATATGAAGACCGTGTCTTAAGGGAGTTTCTCCCTTACACGCAGGTGGCAGTTTCGGTCACCTGAGTTTAAAGAAAGGAGGTGAAGCCAAGATGGAAATACGCAAGATTACCGACTTAACAACAGTCGCCCGCAAGGGGTTGGCAGACTTTCTTGAAGATGAGGAAGGCGGTACAGGCAAAAATGCTGCTTTATCCGCAGGATTGTTGGTTGGCGCAACTTTAGTCATGCAAGTGCTGGCTACCCAAGTAGCATCAGCCGGTGGTCCTAAGTGTGCCTACGCACAAGATTGTCCAGCAACTGACCATTGTTATAACTCTTGGTCACACACTAACGGTTGTATAAGAACAACGAATGGTAGTTGTGTCAATCCTGGTTTCTGCTAATAGTGGCGAAATAGGATTGTATTCCCACTTTTAGTCTGCTCAGTTAGGCAGTGGTAAGTGACCGTTTAACTGAGCAGACACATTCCGATGAAAGAATCCAAAATGTGCTTGAGTAAAGGCATATTGAAGTATGTGTATATGATAATTTTTTCAAAAAGGAGTTCCGATGTTTACGCAATTTGAAATGATTTCTAAAACCGAGCCGAATCTTCTCAATGCACAGTATCGAGTGAATGAATACTTTACCTACCCACTTGCGGATAACAAGAACTTGGTGACAACGCGACATAGTGCGTGGATTATTTTGGATGACCAAGACTACGGGCTTCTCTTAGAGGAGAGGGTTGAGGAGTCTCCTGACTTGTATGCTGCATTACAAGGACTCGGCATAATCTTAACAGAAGGCAACTTGCCTGACGTTGTCCAAACAGTTCGTAATCGCTACACACACCTCGTCGGTGTCCCAAAGACATTGATATTGGTACCAACCAACCGATGTAACGCAAGATGCACCTATTGTCATTCAAAATCGGAACTCGCCACAGATACGAGTTGGGATATGGACGAAGAACTGCTATATCAGACGCTGGATTTCTTTTTATCTGTCCCAAATACCGGAGGACACCGAGAAATACATTTTCAGGGCGGCGAACCCCTTATCCGTTATGACCTTATTCAGAAGGGGATGGACTACGCCATGGAGAAAGCTGAACAGTCCGGCATTGAGGGCATGAACTTCACGATTGTCTCAAATATGACTTTAATGAATGATAAAATTGCAGAAGATATAAAAACTCGAGGGAATGTTTCCTTAGGGAGTTCGCTTGATGGACCTGAATTCATTAACGACAAACAGAGATTTTTGGCAAGTGGCAAGGGGATGTTCCAAAAAACGACCTTTTGGATTAAAAAGTTGAAACAGGAGTATAAACTTCATGTTAATGTGATGCCCGTGTTGACGGTTAACCACATCGGATACGAAAAAGAACTGATCGATCAATACCTTGACCTCGGGTTATCAGGTGTGTATCTAAAATATGTTAATGTCCAAGGGGCACACGAAAGGGCATATTCTCTTAAATTCACGCCTGATCAGTACATTGATTTCTGGAAAAAAGGATTGGAATACATACTCGAAATCAACAAAACTGGAAACTTCTTCATCGAAGGTGATACCATGGTCATGCTACAAAATGTTTTGCTTGATACACAGGATTATATGTGCTTGCAAAGACCCTGTGGTGCAGGTACTTCCATGTTAACGGTTGATCAAAAGGGCGATATTTTTCTCTGTGATCTCGGGCGATCTATTGATTTGATGAAATTTGGCAATGTAATGACCCACACCTATGATGAAGTCGTTACTTCTGAATCTGCGAGGATGCTAAGGGGTATTGCCAGCGAGACTTTACCGAAGTGTAATTCTTGTGTATTTAGTGGATACTGTGGACATTGTGCTGTTAGAAGCATCCGCGAGCATGGTAGTCCTTTACCAGAAGGGCCAGACGATTTTGAATGTGAGGTCGCTCTGCAAAGGTGGCCATATCTCTTTAGAAAGCTAATGGATGATCCACAGGATTCAGCAATTATGACAAGCTGGGTGAAGACATATCGGGATTCTACTGAATCGATAAATACACAAGACATTCTGTAAACAGTCCTGAGGAAGTAAATATGTTTCTCTACCAAACTTTTATTATTAGTGTCCTTATCACCTGCTCGATTCATGCTTGCTATACAGATTTTAAGTATAGAAAGATAAAAAATGTAGTGAGCTTGGGGTTGGTCGGATTCGGAATTTTTAATCACATTGTTTATTTGCTATTCGGTGGAGTCATCGCTAAGGAGAATGTTACAACGAGTGTAATGCTTCTAACTAGCGGATGCGTCCTTGGGGTGATACTCTACTTTTTTGGGGTTTGGTCCGCGGGTGATGCCAAACTTTTTTGGGGGTTTTCGGTGGCAGCACCCCCTATGCTGTTTACAACTGTTCAAGTCTCAGGGAATGCACTTCCATTAATGATGCTTGAAAATATATTTGTCATATACATGATATTTATATTGGTCAACCTTCTCTTGAAAACTTCATGGAATGAGAAATTATCTGCTTTCATCGAAAATATTAAAAATACTGAATCTCTCGTAGATAGTCTCAAACGAGCATTCCTTGATTTATCTTACTTCATTCTACTTGTCCGCGGGATCTCTCTTCTCACCGGACGGTATCTGTACCCTTTTATCAGTCCCATAATATCGGGAATTTTTTCAATTTTTCTTATTATCCTTTTCAATCGACTTGTTAAAAAGCATGGGCTTGAGAGGTATCAGAATTGGATCTCCGTTTTATGTCTCATTGGTATTTTCCTAATACCCTCCTTAAGAAGTTTCTACTTGATATTGGCTCCTGTTATCTTTGTTATTGCGTTTCTCTTGAGACCAGTCATCTGGCAGATAGGGCAGAGCCTGTATGTTAGGGACATTAACTTTAATGCTTTAACCGAGGGAACAATTCTCGCCGAGCGCATTTTTCAAGTCACAATGCCAAATGGACAGATCCGGTATGAAAAAGAATCTGCTATATTTCCCAAACGGAAAAAAGACCATATTGTCTTAGACGTGTCTCCAAAAGGAATATCCCAAGACAAAGCCGAGGAGATCCAGAAATTATGGAAAGATGGCGCATTCCAACAACTTGGCGACACAATTAAAGTCCAGGAACATGTCAGTCTAGCGGGTGTGATTTGTTTAGGATGTTTATTGACTGTCCTGTGTAAAACTACTCTCATTACCTATTTGCGGTACCTGTTATAAGATGACGGAACCTTTGGAACGCGCTTTAGAGATTCCTTAAAGGCATAGGTTATTACTGGGATAAGTCGGAGAAATGATACCGAGTTTCTCTACGACTGAAACTGGTTATTTGAACATATCTAATGGAGGAAAAAATGAGGATCCAATTGAAACCAGAAAATCAACTGCGAAATAATTTTCTCTCCTTTACACTGTTTCTCAGTTTAGTTTTGATAAGTATCACACGTTCTGCTGAGACGCAAATTGCATTTACGTCTGGCGGTATGTGGGAGCCAGATATTTATGTTATCGGTCCTAATGGTAAGAATGAAAAAAAACTCACTCACCACGATCGAGGCGATTGGGAACCAACTTGGTCGCCAGATGGGTTACAGATCGCCTTTGAATCGGACCGGGTTGCCCCCGATAAACTTATTGAATTAGCTGAAATCTACGTGATCGACGTAAATGGTGGCGAACCGATTAATCTTACCAAACATCCAGCACCCGATTATAGTCCTGCTTGGTCGCCAGATGGATTACGGATTGTGTTTGAAACCGAACGGCATGGGAACAATGGAAACGTTGAACTTTATACAATGAGCACCGACGGGACAAACCAAAGACGACTTACCGACCATCCACTTCCCGATAGTGATCCAAGTTGGTCGCCGGATGGGAAACGGATTGCCTTTGTATCTGCTCGAGTTTTTGGGTTTGATATATTCGTGATGAATGCGGATGGTACGAATATAACACAACTCACCAATGCTCGAGAATGGGACACACAACCTTCATGGTCGCCGGATGGAACACAGATTGCTTTCGCTTCTTACCGCAACAAAATCTGGGACATCTATATCATAAATGTGGATGACAAAGAAGAGGAAAACCTCACTACCAGCAAATCTGAGGATACACATCCAAGTTGGTCGCCGGATGGAACACAGATTGCCTATTCCTCAAAACGAAACGGCCTCTATGGTATCTATGTAATGAACATCAATGATCGCAAGAGCGTTGCTCTCACTGAACAATTACAAGTAGCGATAGAGCCTGCGTGGTCCCCAAAACCCTTGACTGTCTCTCCCACAGGAAAGTTGGCAACTTCGTGGGCAGCAATCAAAATCAGACCTTAGTCTGGTATCGAATCCCCAAGGATTGATGACAGGAGCTAAATTACTATCTCAGACAAAATCATTTACTATGGTGAATGCTAAAAATATATAGACATTAGATGAAACTTGTGTTAGTCTCTAATGCTATGAGATATTCAATAGATTTACGCCAACGTGTCCTGAAATACATTGAATCAGGGGGCACGAAAGTCTCGGCTTCCCAACGGTTTTCCATCTCACGCGGTGTGATTTATCAATGGCTGCGCGCTGAAGATCCCTTGACGTATCAGAAACCGGGACCCCGTGCGCCCCGTGTTCTTGATCCGACTGCGTTGGAGCAACATGTCTTGGATTTTCCGGACCAAACTCTCAGCGAACGGGCGCGTCATTTTCAGGTTTCCAAGTCATCCGTGTGGTATGGTCTTCGCAAACTCGGTTACACTCGAAAAAAAAGCTGATCGGGTATAAGGAGCGATGCGAAGATAAACGCCAGACGTATCTTCAGAAACTCGCAGCTTTGAAAGCTTTGGGGAAGTCTATCGTTTATACCGATGAAAGCGGTTTTCGTCAAGAAAGCCATAGACGTTATGCTTATGCGACCCGCGGTGAATGTGTTCTGGGTTTGATATCGAGTCAACGCAGCCGAACAACAACTTTGCTCGCAGCGCGCATTGAGAACACATTCACCGCTGCGAAGTTAGTTCAAGGCGGATGCAAAGCAACACACTTCAATGACTGGTTAGCCGAAGTCTTATGTCCAAGACTTTCTTCGGATCACGTCGTCATAATGGACAATGCGCGTCTCCATAAGACGCCTCGCACACGAGAACTCATAGAAGCCACAGGGGCAGAACTGATGTTTTTACCCCCGTATTCACCCGATTATAATCCTATTGAACATGATTTTGCTAATATTAAACGAAAACGCGAATATTACCCAGAAAAGTCCATTGAGGATATTATTCAGATGTATAAGTAATTCTAAAATCTACCATAAATGTCAAGTGTTGTTTTTCAAGCAACATCCCGGTCTAATGTATGAGGGCGAGACTGTATCCAAAAACTAAAGATAGGTCCCCACTTAAGTGTAAAGTGAGAATAAATTAGATGAAAATCAAATACCCAGAAAAAGCAGCGAAATGGCAACCACAATACATAGGCTTTCAGCTCAAGCAGGTAGAGATTGACGTAGATACTCAAGTTTTTGGCGTGCCTGCTATTGAAAGAACACTTTCAATGCTTTCTGACCAGATTGAAGCCATTGAAGTTCAAGAGCAGAGTGGATCTGAAATCACGATTCAGCTCGATTTTTTCAGTGACTTGGATGAACAGGAAATAGAGGACTTGTTCTATAGCAAACTCATTTGCGCCAAGGTCATGTTGTTGACGTTTGAGAAAACGAAGGATATACGACAATTATTCCAAAGCACGGCGAAATTTGCGACAACATCAGTTCAAGAACAAATCAGTGCGTATAGAGAAGAATCCTCAAATGCATCTTCATCGGAGTAAGGAGGCGTATCGTGAGCAGATCCCGAGTTTTATTCATTGTTTTCGCTGTTTTCACTTTTCTTTCTGCAGGTTTTTTAGTCTACCAGTTTTTCTTAGCGAAAAACTCTCTACCTACAGAATCCTCTGAACCCCCAATAGACTATCAGCCCCTTGAAGGTGATAATGTCATTACCGTTCTGTATACGGGTAACACCCAAAGTTATCTTGAACCTTGCGGGTGTTATCCAGGTCAATCAGGAGGTATCGCACGGCGAGCTATGCTGATTGAGCGGACAAGAAAACAGCAAAATCCGGTTTTGTTGGTTGATGCTGGCGGTATCTTTGAAGGGGACAACACTCTGGATCGATTGCAAGCAAAAGCCAATATGGAGGCGATGAAATCTATCGGATACGATGCTATTCTGCTTTCTCCGACCGAATTACGATTTGGAGAACCGTTTTTAGGTGAAATTGCGGCTGAATTCCAATTGCCGTTCATCTCAACAAACAATCCGCCTTTATGGCAAAACGATGCATTTGTCCAACCGGAACTAACAAAGAAAATAAACGAAAATGAGTTTCTTGTTTTAGGAGCGAGTTACCTCCCCAATCGATCCACGACTCAACTCATACAGGGTTTGCAGCAACAAGTTGAGACGCAATCAAAAAACGCGAAGACTGTGATTTTACTCAGTGCGCTGGAGAAAGAAGACAATCGTCAAATCGTCAAGCAGGTCAAAGAAATTGATATTCTCATCAGCATGAAACCGAAGTTACGCGGAAAACCATATGAAAACATCGGAAACACAGTGATCGCTTACTGTACCCCACACGGAGAAACGTTGGGTAAAATTGACTTGAAACTCAATGATCTCGGAGAAATAATCGACTACCGCGTTCAAGAATTATTTATGGATGAAACTGTGCCTGATGAACCGACGGTGAGATCTATTTTACAGGCTTTCTATGACAAAATTGCTGCCGATGAAACACTACAAGCGTTGGCGGAACCCCTATTTACAAGTCAATCAGCGGAGATGGATATAGAAAACCATTATGTCGGCAGCGACACGTGTTCTGATTGTCATCAACCCGAATATGAGCAGTGGCAATCCAGCAGGCACGCCTTTGCTTTCAACACTTTGTTAAAGGCACAGAAACACTTCCACCCAGACTGTGTCTCCTGCCATGTGGTGGGTTTTGGGTACGATACAGGATACACAATTCAGGCTGACCAAGACCATCTGAGAAATGTAGGGTGCGAAACATGCCACGGTCCCGGTGGAAAACACATCGAATATCCCTCCCAAGAAAACATCCGGGGTCAGGTCGAGAAAGGCATCTGTCTGGAGTGCCATAACCAGAAGCATTCTCCTAACTTTGAAAATCGGTTTCACGTCGCCCTCCCGAAAGTTGATCATACCCAAAAGGTACCGAATATCCTTGACAAATTGGTGACCGAAATTAAGCAAAAGGAGAAGACCACTATGGAGTTATATGTGATGAGTTTATGCCCTTTTGCAAACGAGGTCGAAAGACAACTCATTCCTATTGTCAAACGTTATGAGTCTCAAATCGACTTTAAAATGTATTACATTGCCGATGACTTCGGGAAACCAACAAATGACCTGACACGTTTTGACAGTTTGCATGGTATACCAGAAATCTGGGAGAATGTTCGTCAATTGGTTATCGCCAAATATTACCCCGATGTATTCTTAGATTATTTGCTTTGTTATAACAAAAATTACCGGAATTATGAGAGTTGGAAAACCTGTGCAAAACGGTTTGGGATCGACACGGAAAAGGTGGAACAGCTAACACAAAGTCAAGAGGGTTTCACACTTCTTAGTGATAACATTAAGGAGCAGCCTCTGACGATTGAAGATTCCCCAACGCTGATTGTTAACGGTGCTGTCTATAAAAGCAAAGACTTTGGAATTCAGCATTGTAGTACATCTCAAAGATCGCAAGACGAATATAGCGAAATGGTGCCGATACTCCATTTGCCCCTTGAGGCATCAATTGATTCAGAAGTTTTCAAGTTCACTGTAGAGCAGCGGCAGAACCTAAGTAATGCCCAAACGATGATTAACAAAGTAAGGAATAAAAGTTCTCTTACAGATATGCTAGAGGTAGATGCTTTACAGGTATTGGATGAATTGGGACCTATTCTTGATACGTTCACCGACATGTTCCAACAACAACCAGAAAATCCGTATTTGGCAATTATGCTTGGCGAGATTTACCGGGCAAAGGGAGATTTTCAAACTGCTATAGAATTGCAAAATCAAATGGGTTTTATCTTGAATCGTGATTGGTTCATAATTGGTCCTTGGTCAACTCGTAAGGATTATCGCGGACTTACTGCCTTTAATGAAGTATTACCACCGGAAACCGAGATTGAGTTGAATCAAGAATACAAGGCTATTAGTAAGACCTCGCGGGATCAGTGGCTCGAAAGGAAAGTCCATTGGGTGTATCCAGATTTCGATATTGTGCAGAGTTATGTGGATTTAAGGAGCGTCCTGAAGACAAGCACGATGGCTTGTTATGCACTGAGTTACGCGAAATTACCTACGTCAACCAAAGCACAAATGCGAATTGGAGTCAACGGTGCCTTGAAAGTCTGGATCAACGATAAGTTGGTATACCTGAATCCCAATCAGAAGTATACGCCACGAGTTGACGAATACATTGTCCCTGTAGAATTAAATAGCGGACTCAATAAAATCCTTGTAAAGGTCGTTCAAAGAGGAGAGAAAAGAGCCGGGTTTTATTTTCGATTAACCGATGAGGACGGGATGTCTATTGATAATGTAGAAACAGTACTCCCACATGAAGCGACACTTCTACCAAGAAAACACTCAATGTTATGGCATCTGTATTCCGAGAAGCCAAGATGAGAGGTAAATATGATTAATTTCCCCAAAATCCTTCATCAAATCGATCTCTTTGAAGAGGACGGTATTCATTACGCCGCTGATTTTGATAAAGGGCACCTCGTGAAGATATCTGCTGTGATTGCCGACATTTTGAAACGAGCAAATACGCATACAAATCAGACAATCACGAGTGCTCTGAAAACATCGTATCCAGAAAATGAAATCAATAAGGCGTTTGAGAAATTAGAAAACTTTGAGAAGCAAGGCTTGTTATTCAACCGGGGTGAGAATCTTGAATGGAGTGGCTCAGCAGAAAGTGAAAGGCGGAAAGTGCTTGTTGTGATACCGGGCACACCTGTTGACGCATTTTTTGATATTCAGATGCTTTCCACGGGTACTAACGTAGCACTCTCTTATATGGTGGAACATCTTACCAAATACGTCGATCTTCATTTTGCAGGAACCCAAAATCGAAAATTGGCAGATAACGCATATGAAGTTGATATCAGTATCGGGGATTTCGGACAGTTGAGCCGAAGGATCGGTGAGACGTATTACGGCATTCTTACCTTACATCGAGAATATGAGAATTGGCTACTTCCGATGTATCGTTACACTGCGCTGCCACCTATCCTGGTCCAGATTCATGCACCGCGGGGGCATGGCGGTAAGGCTATAAATTCCATCCTTCGTCATTATGCCGCCATGCGGGATTTTGATGCTTTCACCGCTCCCTCGGACTATGTCGGACAATTTTATGCTGATTATGTCTGGGACACGAGTTTCTTTAACACACTCCCGAACGGCGTGGATTCAGAATTGTTCTGTCCCATGGACAAACACAAAGCTAAACAAGAACTCGCAAACCGTGTCGGAGATCAGCGTATTCTAACAACTCCAACGGTTGGATACCTTTCCCGAGTTCAGTCGGCAAAAGGGGCATCTGTTTACCTAAAGTTAGCGACGCTGAATCCACATTTACTCTTTTTAATCGCGGGACCCAACCTCGGACGCTATGCTTCAAGGGAACTCCCTGACAACCTTCTGTACGTTGGGTTCCATCCGCGTGAAGCGTTGCCGCTTATCTATAACGCATTTGATATTTATTGTTTCCCTTCTATGTCTGGAGAAGAGACTTTTGGGCTAACTGTCCTTGAAGCGATGGCGTGCGGGGTGCCACCTGTGGTTCCAAACTTTGATGGCGTTCCATCGGTCGTTGGAGACGCAGGCTTCATCGCAGACGCTGATAACTTTGAACAGGATATAGGGCCTATCATCAGTTTCCCCTCACCGATAGATTTTTCCAAGAAGATTAACCAATTGATGAATGACCCCGAAATGCGCGAGGAATTTTCCATAAAAGCCAGAGAACGCGCCTTAACCTTCACTTGGGATAAAACCGCTCAACGGATTGTTCAATTCTTTGAAAAACTTCATCAAAAACGGAAACTCGTCAGTCCAAATAGACTCTTGAACGTCTTTGCCCCACACAATGAAGTATTCACACAAGGAAAACCATCTCTGACATACAAATCTCTCCTATCCTCCACGGATACACACCATGAGCATTCCCTCTTCGGATCGACTATGTATTCTCAATCAGTAGAGGACGGACTTGTGCTAAGCCTATTGAAAGACCACTCTGCAAGGGAGGTCGAAGCAGTTCTGAGAGATTTGATTGACGGTGAAACACAGGCGAAGGACATTCTCAATAGAGTTCGCGGGTTAATTCACGCGACCTCGTAAAAGAAAGAGAGACGGATTATGACATCTAATACGCGTTACGCTTTGAATCGGCACCGTAAATTTGAGAAAGATGGTATCAAATATGTCATCGATTTTGAATCCAGAGACATCATTCAGGTGAACCCTATAGAATGGGACATCTTGGATCTCTATAGCACACATACCCAGCAAGAGATCGTTGAAAAGTTGAAACCTAAATACAAAGTCACATCTATTTTTGAGGGTATAGAAAGTTTGGGGGAACTTAGGCAACAAGGATTTTTCGGACCTCCAATGGATAAAGTGACAAAACAGGCAAATACATATCCGAAACAAACCCTGCGAACCTCAAAGTTGTTGGTTCCACCCCTTTTTGCCTCACAAGACTTCCTAACAACTATGAATCGTCATCAACTTCTAATACATCTGTCAAAGTTGGCAGATTTAGAAATGGTTAACTTTTCCAAAGCCGGAGAGGTAGAACCAGAGCAGCAAACAACTCAGGACTCGGAAGGAGAATTCTGTATTCGGCAGATAGAAGTTGAAGAGGGACATACCCGCTCAGCAGCATGGTATGCCATAGATGAATATGACGGAATTTTACTTTTTTCTCAAAATTTGACAGATGAGTTGCCATATTATCAAATCCAGAACACACCAATTATTCAATGCATTGAGAATATACAAGACGGACGAAATACCTCGCGAGAAACACTTTTAAATCTCTATGCCCACCAAAAATCAAAGGATACTTTAGTCGTGAAAGCTTCATGGTTGAAGAGATGGCTTGATGACTTTAAGCTTCCAGAGAAAAGAGTCCGTGTCATTCACGATGGCATTGCCGCTGTTGAGCCAATAGGCAAAACTTTAGCGAAGCAGCACACCGCCGTTCTCTTGGAGAATCCGATGTTTGCGCAACACCCTGTCGTCGGTATGATTTCAGGATTTGAATCCAACGCTGGTGCGGATTTTCTTTTCACTTTCGCAGAATCCAATCCCGATCTCGCTGTTTTTGCGTACGATCCCCTCTTGGGGGATCTAAAGCACACCCTACCAAGAAATTTGGTCATTATCAGTGCCAAAGATCCCATGACCCGTGTAATCTTACCTATGTTTTTTGAAGCACTGGATTTAGTCTGTTTTCCGGCGATTCCAGGAACGCCTATTTCATTGGTTTTGGAGGCAATGGTATACGGTACTCCCTGCGTCGCACTCAGCCAATATGGGATACCTGAAGAGGTTGAGGGAGCTGGGATTGCTGTGCCAGCGGAATACGATGGATTGGGACATTTTTACGTGTCACTCTCTGAGTTTTCAGACACCGTGAAACAGTGGTTACGACCTTCTGACATGCGTGTGAAGTCTGAGAAAGTAGCACAGGATATGCTTCACAAATACACTTGGGAAAAAGCAGCACAGGAAATTATCCATCTATTTGCAGAGGGACAACACTGTGAACGGGATACCCCACGATCTACGAAGAATATATTTCATCCGATTTTCTGTAGGCACTATGATCCTGGAACTAATAGAACAGTATCCTGTGCGTATCAGACACGATCCCAGAAATATGGGAGCCTTGAAAACGCTCTAGCAGAAGCACTAACAGAGCATCACACACAGAGTGAAATCGAATTCGTTTTCAGACACTTCCAGGGCAAACTAAAATCTTCATAACGGCATTGCTTGCCAAAAGCCCTTTTTTTACGAAAAGTGTGAAAAAAGAGACAACGTGGAAACATCCGAATGAATTCGACGGTTTCCACGCCGAAGAACTGGATGAATTTGAAATTCAATTTGTGAAAGATTCAAATTCATACCCATCTAAATCAGTCTCTGGCCTCAAATAATACCATTCCCGATTTTTTCGATCCCATCGAAAACCTAATAACTTCAAGTTACCTCTCACGCGATACGCATTACCCCGTACTCTAATTGCTCCATCTAATACCTCAACGTGAATATCGCTGCTGAGGTCTTCGATCGCTTTGACCAGCGAATTGATAGTCATCTGTTACCTCCCTTCTTATAAAAGCCGTAGCCCTGTATTTGCTTTAAACACAGCAATAGGTCGGATCAATACGAACACATCCCTCCTATCCCTTTTTAATATTAAGGACACAATTTTTGCTAAACAAGGGTGCATCCTATACACCGAGACAAATATCGGCTAAATTACGACTTAATATTGAGTGGGCGATTTTGAACGAGAAAAAGTCTGTATGAGAATTGCATATTTTACTGAAATTATGCACCCTTGATGCCGTCAAACTGTGTCCTTAATTTTGAAATCCAAACAAATCCTTATGGTTTTGGTGTATGACATAGGGCATATTTTCCTAAAATTGTGCATCTATACCACCAGCATATTCTGTTTTGAATATCGAAAGTGTTGTTTAGCGAACAACAGAAAGACGAGACGTAAACAGTGTTCAATTTTCCAAAAACTTTACACCCTCTTTACTTGTTTGAAGAAGACGCGGCATTTTATGCCGCAGATCTCGATAAAGCAACCACCGTTGAACTCTCTGCTGTGATGGTCGGCATCTTAAAACTCGCAGAGACACACACGAACAGCGAAATTGTTGAAGATCTGAAGTCCTCTTATGCAGAAGATGACATTCTTCAAGCGTTTGAGAGATTTGCGGAATTAGAGACCGCCGGCTTGCTATTCAATCGCGGTGAAAACCTCAAGGAAGCTGCTGCGGTAGCAAGTGAACGGCGGAAATTACTTGTTGCCATACCCGGCATCGCCACAGATTCGTTCTTTAATATTGAAACGTTATCTGCCGGCACCAATATGGCGTTCTCCTATATGTTCAAGCATCTCGCGAAATACGTGGATATCCACTTCACAAGCAACCGAAATCGGAAATTAGCCGATAATCTGTATGAAGTTGACATCAACGTGGCTGACTTTGGGCGACTCAGCCGAAACATCAATGAGACCTATTTCGGTATTCTCACCTTACATCAAGACCACGAGACGTGGCTCCTTCCACTTTATCAGCATATTCAACTCCCACCGATTCTTGTTCAATGCCATGCACCCCGCGGGCATGGCAGTGAGGCAATCAATTCCATATTACGGCATTATGCTGCAATGCGAGATTTTGATGGTTTTACTGCTCCATCCGATTATGTCCGTGAGTTCTATGCAGATTACGTCTGGGATGCGAGTTTCTTCAATACACTACCCAACGGCGTAGATTCGACGTTGTTCCGTCCAATGAACAAAGAGAAAGCCAAACAAGAACTCGCCCGCCACGTCGGAGACGATCGCATTCTGACGACCCCAACGGTCGGTTATCTCTCTCGTGTCGAATCTGAAAAAGGAGCGTCTGTCTACCTAAAACTCGCAGAATTGAACCCGCACCTCCTATTTTTGATCGCAGGACCGAGCCTCGGTAGGTATGCTTCACAGGATCTTCCCGATAACCTCATCTACGCCGGTTTCCACCCTCGCAAAGCCTTGCCGACGGTTTACAATGCCTTCGATGTGTATTGCTTCCTTTCAATGTCCGGCGAGGAAACCTTTGGATTGACTGTGCTTGAAGCAATGGCGTGCGGGGTGCCACCTGTCGTCCCCAATTTTGATGGGGTGCCATCGGTTGTCGGGGAAGCAGGGTTGGTTGCTGATGCCGAGAACTTTCAACACGATATAGCAACCTTCGTCAGTTACCCATCACCGATAGACTTTTCCAAGAAGATTAACATGCTATTGAGCGACGATCAGATGCTCGAATCGCTTTCCCAAAAAGCCAGAGAACGCGCCCTGTTGTTCACGTGGGATAAAACAGCACGCCGGATTGTCGAGTTGTTTGAAGAACTCCAAGAAAAAAGACGACTCGTCAGTCCCAATAGACTCCTCAATGTGTTCGCCCCTACACCTCCAGAGGCAGTTCACAATCTAGGAAGCATAGGACCGGCGAATCAAGGGAGACAGGAACCGAGGTATAAATCCATTGTATTAGGCATGAATGAGCATTATGAGCCTTGTCTGATAAGGGATGCCGCCTACCCGCTCCGTGTTGAGGACGGGCTTGTGTTGAGCATCTTGAAAGATCATACTGTCCGGGAAGCAGAGGCGGTGCTTGCGGCGGTCATTGAAGATGAGGCAGAAGCAAAGGCGATACTCAAACGGGTCTGTGGCTTAATCCACGCAACCGCCTGAAAGAAGGATACAAACTGTGAAATTTAATACCGATTACCGACTCAACCGACACCATAAGTTCAAACAAAACGATCGAAAATACGTCGCCGACCTTGAAACCAACGCTATCGTTGAAGTCAACGGGGTCGAATGGGACATTCTACAGCGATACGGAACGCAGACACAGTATCAAATCGTTGAAGCCTTGAAAGAAAAATACAAGGTAAACGCTATCTTTGACGGTATTGCACGATTGGAACGGCTTGGCAAGCACGGACAACTTTTAACGCAGATACCGACTTCAGCCAAGCAACCTAACGCTTTACAACCTGTCGATCGCAAACTCAAAATATTGGCTCCCTTTGAGTTTACCCAAGAAAAATCGTCCCTTGACTACATCACCCATCTCAACCGGTTCCACCTTTTGACGGCTCTCGCTGAATCCACAGCGTTAGAAACCCTCGGTTTTACCAACACCGAAAACGACAGTGGAGACTCCAGAAACCTTGAAGCCCTCGGGGAAATTCGTATTCGTCAGATAGAGAGTGGAGAGAGGAATACCTTCACGTCTGCTTGGTATGCAAGAGAGGGATACGACGGGATATTGCTCCTGTCCCAGTCTTTGACAGATAATCTGTTATACTATCAGATCCCCGATGTTCCAATCGTTCACTGTATAGAAAATACCCAAGAAATCCAACGTTCTATGCTTGAAACGCTCCTGCAGCTCCATGCATCCCAGAAAGCAACGGATACCTTCGTTGTTAAGGCATCGTGGATGAAAGAATGGTTCAGCGAATTCGGCATCCCCGAGAGACACATCTCTGTAATCCCAGAGGGTATCAACAGGGTTGAACCGATAAGTAAGGCGTTAGCAAAACAGCATACCGCCACTCTCTTTCATAAGCCAATGTTTACCCAACAGCCCGTCGTTGGACTGATTTCTGGTTTTGAACCGAATCGGGGTGCCCAGTGGATTACGGAGTTCGCCCAAGTCAACCGACATCTCGCCATTTTTGTTTACGATTCCGTGTTGGCACAGCACTATAAGAATCCACCTGACAATGTGGTGATTTTCGGCGCAGATAGTCAGGAGATGGCCTCGATTCTACCCGTTTTCCTTCAAGCACTCGACTTGGTCTGTTTTCCTGCGATGCCAGGCACATCCTTCTCGGTGGTTTTAGAAGCAATGGCTTACGGTACGCCATGTGTCGCTATGACAAAATACGGTATGCCACCAGAAGTTTCAGGTGCCGGCGTGAGTGTTCAGTGTCAGTGGGATAACTTTGGGAATTTCCATGTGCCGATGCATGAACTTTCAGCAACCATAAATGCAGGGTTGGTCCCTTCTGACATGCGTGCCGCGTTTGAAGGCGTTACAAGAAAATTCCCGCAGAAGTATACGTGGCAGAAGACCGCTCAGAAACACATCCAACTCTTTGAGAAAAGCCAGTCCTTAGAGACAGGAAAGCATCAAACAGCCGTGAACTTATTCCCACCGATTTTCTGCCGTCGATATAATCCGAACACATTTGAAACGACATCCGATGCATATAGATTAGGAATCAACAGGTATGAACATCTCGAAAAAGCCTTGGGCGAGACACTACTCACCCAGCACAAAACCGCTGAAGTAGAATCAGTTTTCATGCATTTCAAGGCGAAAACATCTTTTGCAACATCAACGCAACTACCGACGAGTGATAGGGTTCGGAGTTCTGCCGCAGAGCTTTCCTACGTAGATGAAGATTCTGCAACCAAAGGCATCTCCAGTAACGCGGTGATCCGAGCAGATGCCGCTTAGTCCTTCTTACGTGCTAAACATCCACTCCTAACGAAAGGTTCTTTTTATACAATGTCACACTACGAATACTTTCTGATTTTTTTGGCACTCGGTTTCTGTGGATACGCGAGTTACACCGACCTGAAGACCCATCGGATTCGCAATTTCTGCTCCCTCGGACTTCTTTATGTAGGGACGCTGAGCCAATTCATGGCATGGTATCTTGGTGCAACAACGCCGCTCTATCTCCTCGGACTTTTCTTTGGAAGCGGGCTTATCGCCGTTGCGTTCTATTGGTTTGGTATTTTCTCGCCTGGGGATGCCAAACTCTTTTGGGGGCTCTGTTTAATTTTTCCGGTATCACTTTTTAGAAACCTCAGCGGCACTCTGGGGTTCGCACCCTTGGTGCTCGCACTGAATATCATTATTCCTTACTCCATAGCCGCGTTAGGTTATCTGATTTTCAAGTTTGTATCCATAGAAAATAAACTTGAACTGCTTCGTTACTTCGTGAGGTCGAACTTCCAAAAGGCAAAGGTATTTGAAAGCTTTTTCAGCCTGATTCTTTTTATCGGTGTTGGTTCCGCACTGACATCCCTGTTGCAGTATATTGGGTGGGAAACCGACCTGTTTCTGGACCTCGTTTTTGTCTTGGTGGCGTTCACGATGGTCCAGAAATTGCTGTCGCTGCTGCCGAAAACGCCGGTTTATTACGCTGTCATTGGGTTTGCATGTCTCTATCTTGCGATTCAAGCGGCTCCATCTCTACCGGTGTTTCTCGCCAGTTTCGCCGCCTTCTTCGCGTTATATTTTCTGGTTTTCTTTGTCGCGAAGCAGTTAATTCTGAGCGTGGCGAGTGTGATGTTAGATAGCACCGTTGAGGTAAGTCGTCTCCAGCCCGGCATGGTTCCCGCTGAACAAATCGTTCGAGTAGAACAGCCCGATGGCAGCATCCACTACGAAAAACGACAGGTTGAATTTTCAAGGGGTCGAGGTAAAAACGTTATTATTTCTCCTGATCCCGCGGGACTGACTGCCCAAGAAGTCGATCAATTGCAACACCTTATGGGGGCGGGCGCGTTTGCCGAATTTGGCAATCAGATAAAAGTCCAACCTGCGATTCGCTTTGCCCCGATTATTACCGTCGGGGTCCTTCTAACGATCCTTTGCCAAGGTCCCTTTTATCTGAAGTTGATGCAATTTTTCTAATTTTATCTGTGAAAGGAGTGGGATCAGCAATCCTTGATTTTTCCTATGAAACGTGCAATCTTCGTTCTGGTGCTCTTAACGGTGAGCGTAACGGCACCACCATTATACTTACAATGGGCAGAATCCCAGCGGGTGTCCCAAATCGAACGAGCAAAACAACAGGCGCGCCCTGTTTTTGGAGAACCCTTGGAAGCCGTTCTCACTGAACTCAAGAAAAGTGAGTCACCTTCCGTCATTATCCTCTATACGGGTAGCACCAAAAGCCAGTTGGAGCCATGCGGGTGTTATCAAGAACAAGCGGGTGGGCTGCCGAGGCGCGCTTACGTTGTCGATCAGATTCGACAGAACGGGTTTCCAACACTCTTGGTTGATGCAGGAAATATCTTCGATGGAAAAGAGGAAATTGATACGCACCGGTGCGAGGTGAACCTCAAGGTGATGTCCGCTATGGGATACGATGTCCTTGCACTCAGTGAGGCGGATCTTTCTTATGGGAATACCTATCTCAGTCGACTCTCTACTGTTGCCGCGTTTCCGTTCTTGGCACCTGAGGCTACAGAGACCGGCTTCACACGGTTTCCGTTTGTCAACAAGAAAGTTGGGCAACATACAATCACCTTTGTCGCAGGAAACGTTCAAGAGCAAACAGTAGGGGCTGCCCTTGTGGCTGCCCTCTCAGAAGCGAACCTTGTTGTGGCGTTGGGAAATCCCGAAACCTCTGAGAGCGTTGATATTGTCATTCAACCTGACGAACTTGAAAACGTCGAGACTGATGGGGAAACGCTTTATGTCGCATCCGAATCTGAGGGCAAGACTTTAGGACTGTTGGCACTCTGGATAAACGCAAAGGGTGAACTCGATCGCCATTACGCAACACAAATAGCATTGGCAGGCGATGTAGCGGAATCCGAACCCGTGCGCGAAATGCTAACGGATTTCTATCGAAAATTCTCGAAATCCGCTGAGGTTACGCCGCTATTCGCTGGGGAGCACTTAGAGCAAAACCCACAAAACGGATATGCCTCAGCGATGGCGTGCCAGCGGTGTCATCAGCAAGAGTATCTCCAATGGTCTGCGACACGACACGCCTTCGCTTTTGAAACCCTTCTAAAAAAAGAACGCTATTTTGATTCGGGGTGTGTCTCATGCCATACCACAGGATTCGGTTATCCAACCGGGTTTCAGATAGGCGATCAGAATTCAGCATTCAAAGGCGTTCAGTGTGAAACGTGCCACGGTCCCGGTAAACAACACGTCGGCAACCCAAAAAAGAGCAATATCCGTAGCA
The DNA here is from genome assembly GCA_965208735.1 of Candidatus Poribacteria bacterium. GTDB lineage: Bacteria > Poribacteria > WGA-4E > WGA-4E > WGA-3G > WGA-3G. The sequence goes on along the minus strand of CBDBPM010000001.1, from coordinate 32,591 downwards.
GCGCAGACACGTCTCTCTGTTTGGAATGCCACGACACAAAACACTCACCCGGATTTGCAGATGTCGTCGCGCTCCATACCAAGGATGTCGACCACAGCCGCCAACCCATGAACTTAGAAGAACTTTTAGCATCTCGCATAGCGCGTATGGGAAAACCGACTTTAGAGCTGTTTGTGATGAGTTATTGTCCCTTCGGTGTTCAGGCGGAAGAGAAAATTATCTCGATAGTGAAGCAGTTTGGCGACAAAATCGACTTCAAACTTCGGTTTATTGCGCGGGAAAAGAAGGCATCTTCACCACAAGATATAACGCCGTTTACGAGTCTTCACGGCTACCCGGAGGTGGCGGAAAATATCCGGCAACTTCTTATAGCACAAGAATTCCCGGATCAGTACCTCGACTACGTTCTGTGTCGGGGAAAGAAATTGGATCAGAGTTGGGAAGTATGTGCAGAGAAACTCGGCATTGATGTCGCAAAGATTCAGCGGTTATTTGACACCCCAGAGGTTTCCAATCAGCTTTTCCGAGAGAACATTAAACGCTCAACCGAATTAGGCATCAACGCCTCGCCGACGATTTTGGTAGATAATCACCCGTTTCAAGCAACGCAATTGCTACGCGCGAAAGGTGCCCCTTGCCAATAATTACAAACATTGACAGATATGAACACCTTGAAAACACTTAACCAGCGATCTTCTCAATGTGAGAGGTTTGCTCAGGTTAATTCGGCTTTCAAACGTTTCCAGCGGGAGAACAAGACGTCCATCTGTGTGAAAAAGGTTTGGATACTGGATTCAAACACACGCAGGTTTCCTGGAAACAGAATTCCCAACAGAGATTGGGAAATTAATTTCGCTGGATAAGCAATCCAGCAGAAAGGAGAAAAATCCAAATGATGCAAGAGTTTCGCAACGAAGTTAAACAGTTCCTTACGTCTGAAGTCGGACAAGCTACCGTTAGAGGTCCGTTAGTTTTAGGTGTTGCAAGTGGAGCCTTGCTATTCTCCCAAGTCCTACACACAGCTTCTGCCCATGATTATTCTGAATGTAGAAGCAGTGATGATTGTTCTTCGGGAGAGAGATGTGTCAAAGTGTGTAAGGAAAAACTTTACGGCACTTGTATACATGAGCATAAGGAATGTAGATCCAATAGTTGATTTATGTTTTGTTCCCACTGCTTTCTGCAGTGGGAACGCTACTAATTCCGATACCCAATAAGGGGAATTTAGGAGGGGAGTTCCTGTAGAGGGGTTGTAACCCCGAGGCTTGATGACATTAAAAAATAATTCTTTTCTGTTTTTTTATATTATGCACCCTTCCTATACCAAAACCGTGTCATTAATTATAAACGGTAGACCAAGATAGCACTGTAAATTTAAAAGTTTCCGTGCATTCTCATGTTTGGTATACTCTTTATAAGAATCAAGATTGGATCCCAGGATATATCGCTTCAAGATGTGAAACGTAAGCATGTAGTGCGGATTCGATCACTTAGCCCGGAGGTCACTGATGATAGAAGATGATGTCCAATTGATTCGTAAAACTCTATTAGGTGATGATTCAGCATTCGCCATCTTAGTCGAAAAGTACCAGGAAGGTGTCCACGCGCTTATCTGGCGGAAGATTGGGGATTTTCACCATGCTGAAGAGATTACCCAAGACACTTTCCTACAGGCATACAAAAAACTTGAGACATTGAGAGATCCCAAATCTTTTGCTGGATGGCTTTATGTCATCGCGAATCGGCTCTCTATTAATTGGATTCAAAGGTCCAAACCTAAAACCACAATGCAATCACTGGAGGACACTTCCATTGTGGAAATGGAGGAATCTGATTATATACATCATACCATGAATCAACGTGAGACAGAAGTCGAAGAACATCGCTCTGAGGTCGTCAACAAACTTCTCGAACAACTGCCAGAGAGTGAACGAACAGTCGTAACGCTGCATTTTCTCGGTGAGATGACAACCAAGGAAATCGGGAACTTCTTGGGTGTATCGGTAAACACAATCAAGAGCCGGCTGCGTCGGGGACGTGAGCGCCTACAAGAAGCAGAATCCTGGGTTCGTGAGGTTCTCGGCGGCGTGCAGTTATCCGCCGATCTCACCGAACGCATCATGCGGCAAGTCGCCGAAATTAATCCCATCGTACCGCCAGCTGGAAAACCGATGGTTCCATGGATGGCTCTGGGGACCGCCGCGGTCTTCGTGCTGTTGATGTTAGGACTCGGTAATCAATTTCTTGCCCGTTTTCAGAGACCCTATAGTTTCGAGGCGCGATCTGAACCCACGATTGAGATCGTTGAGGCACCTATCGTGATTGATATTCTATCGAAGCCGACGCTCCGAAAACAGTTAGGACGATCCCCTGCCCCTGGCAAAAGCATCGGTGCTGGCACACAGATTTCTGAAACAGCTTTAAGATCTAACGCACAAGAGGACCGACGCAAGTTTTCTACGGCGCAGTGGACGCAGTCAGACTCACCGCCAGGGGGATATGTCAACGATATCTTCGCCGCATCTGAAGGTTCTGTCTTTGCCACTTCACCAACAGGAATGTACAAGTTGGCACCAAATGCAACAACATGGACCCGAATCAATGTAAGTCTCCCGATAAGTCAATCAATGGTGCCGATGGTAGAAGATCGAGGTGTCCTTTATGTTGTGTCTGCTGATGAAATATTCGCCTCAACCGACAACGGTCAGACATGGAACCTTTTTTGCACTCGCCCGGAGGGGAATCCCGTTGGACTCATCGTCATCGATGAAGCCCAAGCACACGGTTCACAAGTGGATGGGACAATGTATCTTGCACTTGAGGATGAAGGCATTTTCCGATCCACAGATAGTGGCAAACAATGGACACATCTTAACCAAGGATTGACAGGTGAAAGGATTTCAGCTGTTGCTGCCCTTGAAAAAAATCTGTTTGCTGGCACAAACAGTGGTCTCCACCGTCTCGATTCAGATATCTGGCGGAAACTACCGGTAGGGATGTCAAATACTGTCTACTCCTTGGCAGTGTCTGAAAAGAGCCTCTATGTTGGAATGGGACCTAATATGTTGGAATTAACCCTACAGGACATGGAACAAGAAGTCGACTCTAACGAATCGAATGCCGCCCAGATTTTCCGATCAAGGGACTTCGGAGCCTCCTGGACCGAAATAACGCCGAGAAGCACATCCCCCTGGACGAGATACCCATCTGGTGTGAAGTTGTTAGGTGCTGGCGAAACGCTTTTAGCATTAGGTATTACGCGATTTCGTTCGACAGATGGTGGCGAAACTTGGACAGAGCTTGGAATTGAAGGGAATACATCTATACTCAATAGTTTTCCAGCGGCAACCGTGGACAAGAGGACGTTTTACAAAGCCGGCGTATTCGGTATTCACCGCACCACCGATGGAGGTGAGTCATGGCATCTATTTATGGACGGGATGATAGGAACAAGATCCATCAGTCTGATTTCACTCAACAACACATTATACACGCATACCGCTAATGAAGTTTTTCAGTCAATGAATGGAGGCAGGTCTTGGAAAAGTATTCGAGTGGCTGCTGAATCCGTAAAACAAAAGGTACCTCCTATCAAGCTTTCCTTTGATTCAAAACTTCTGGTCTCTGGTAACACACTTTATTTAGTTGTGCTTACAGAAAACAACTTGCGAATTTTCCATTTATCTACAGATGGCAATCTGCTAATTCCACTGCCAGGCATCCCTACTTTTGATGATAAAAGGTTGTTTGTTGGACTACGGACAGATAGCCAAGAAGACGAGCACAGTCGATTCTCTGAAATCACGTTGGATTCTTCTGAAAAATATGTGAAAAACAAGACGCTCGCTGTCAGCCGCGGTGTATTCTACGCCGAATATAAACGAACGCTTTTCAAATGGCGACTGGGGGATCCGGAATGGAAGAATACCGGATTAATAGACACCAGTCAAGCGGTTGATGAAGATTCCCACGCTGGATTCAAAATAGCAGTTTCAGGAGAAACTGTCTACGTAGGAAAGCGAGATGGCAAACTGGTTCAGTCAATTGATGCAGGTGAAAATTGGAGAGATATTACATCAAATTTACCGCTTGACTTTACGCATTTCAAAGAGATGGTCTTTTCCGGTTCAAGCCTTTACGTCGCGACCGACAAAGGCGTATTGGTTTCGGAAACCGGAGAATACTGGCGCGTGGTAACCGATAGGACTGATACACGCATCGTCATCAACCAATTTGCGCTGGATAGCACCAAAGTTTATGGCATCGCCGATACAGCGGTATATCGCTTAGATACCCGTGGACACTGGGAACAGGTTTCTTCAGAGGTTCCAGATGGCGTGGATGCCCTCGCTATTACTAACGGTAGACTCTATGGTGCCGCCACGGAGCGAGGTATCTTTAACATGTCCCTCGAAAAAGCAGAGTTGAGGGCGAATGCTGAACGATAAAACCATAGAATGATAGATATTCCGATGAATCTAAAAATTGCAAAACAGATCATAGTTGAACATCCGCAAAGGAAACCTTCTGAAATCGCAGAGGCAGTGGATGTCTTATATCAAGAATTCGGGACCTATCAAGCGATTACACAGGAAGTAGGTAAATCCGACAAGTTTTGGATTATGCGACATCGCATCAGCCAACTTCCAAGTGGCATCCGCTGGAAAATAGATGAGGGACATATCGGAATTGGGCAGGGCTATCAAATCGCTCGACTCAAGCGCGAAGAGGACCAATGGTTATTTGCTATCGCAATTATAGAGGCGAGATGCCTAACAACAAAAGAATGTGGAGAGGTTGTTAATCTTGTGCTTAACGAGAGGAAATCAATTACAGATTCTCTTCGCATTTTAGCAGGGGTCCATTTTGATGAAATTCAACCCTTATCACTTCCCCTTGGATCTGATGTTTGGGTCGAAATCTGTAAAATAGCATGGACGCGGCACCAGAAATGGGAAGATATCTGTTATCAATTCGTACGCCAAGGCGTAGATGTTAATTTCCAAGAGATCGCCTCTCAACTTGAGAAACTCGCCTCGGATTTACGAAATACGGGTAAAGACCGACGCTCCGGAGCAAAGCTGAACTCATAACACCCACAAAATTCAGCTCTCTCAATACCAAAACCCCACTTAGAAACAAACACACCCAAATCTGATGTCATATTTCCGGTGGGCGTTCATGTTATGCACCCTTTACACTTAAAAACTGTGTCCTTAAATTTTGAAGAGTGAACTCTACCGAAGTTGGTTAACTGTTTGCTTTTGGAGTTGCCACGCGCTTCTCTATATGCTGTCTGAGCGAACAACAAAAGCACGGAATTAGCGTCCGCTCTGCAAAACGCTTTAGATTAATTTAAAGGCGATTAGCCATAGGAGAAACCCGATTTTAGAAACCCGCGACCTCACCAAAGTCTATAACGAAAGCGTTTTAGCTGTTAACAAGTTGAATCTGAAAGTGGACGATGGCGAAATCTATGTCGTTCTCGGTGCCAACGGTGCCGGGAAAAGCACGACCATCTCTATACTGCTGAACTTCATCGAACCGACAAGCGGCACTGCGCTGGTAGGTGATATTGAGATCCCGAAGTTCCCACTGGAGGCGAAGAAACATCTCGCTTACGTTTCTGAGAACGTCGAACTCTATCGCAACTTTACAGCGCGGCAAAATCTCTCCTTTTTCGCAAAACTCGGTGGACGCAAGAAAGTATCAAACGAGGAACTCGACACCACACTCAGACGTGTCGGTTTACCGGAGGAAGCCTTTACGCGACGCGTCAAGACATTCTCCAAAGGGATGCGTCAACGCCTGGGTATTGCCATTGCGATTATGAAGAACGCACAAGCCGTCTTACTTGATGAACCGACTTCGGGGTTGGATCCGAAGGGCGGTGCCGATTTCCTGAATCTGCTGCGTGAGTTAAAAGGGGAAGGCAAAGCCATCTTCATGTCCACGCACGACATCTTCCGCGCGAAAGAGATCGCCGACAGGATCGGCATTCTCGTGCAAGGCAACCTTGAACGGGAGTTAACACGGGAGGAGATTCAAAAAGAAGATCTCGAAGCTTTATATCTGCACTATGTCGCTGGATACGAACCTGAAGAAGTTTAAACCGAACTGCGTTAGAAGGGTAAAAATATGGATCGATGGAAGAAAAGACAGAAGATAAGATTGGAAGATTGGAAAACTGGAAGATTGGGCACCTATCCTTCCACCTATCCATCCTTCCATTCTCGCTTGATGTTTGTACTGATATTCATAAGTGCGATAGGGGTATCACTGCCTGTTCCACTGGCAGCAGCGTCAGAAGAGACCCCACCTGTTAACAATAACAGCCCGAAAACCAAAGAGGAACAGAACCGTCAAATCCTCATAGAAATCGATCGCCTGAAGATGGAATTGGCAGAAAACCTGATGAAAAAGAAGCAGGTGGACCTCGAAAATCTCAAGGCGATGATGATGGAGGAAAACAACATCGTCACCGTCTCCGAAGTGAATGAGGCAGAGGAGGCTTACGAACGTGCCGTTGATGAATATGAACAGGCAAAACTGACGCTCCAACAGACAGAACTTAATTCACTGAAAGATGAGTGGCATATCACCGTTGAAGCGACAAGACTCTATGAATCCATCGATGGTCGGGAGTTGTTCTCAATCACTTTGCGGAATTCTTCGTCTCCCGTCAAACTCGTTGAAAGCTCAAAAGTGCTCGGACGCGACATTATCATTAGTGCGCAGATTGACGACATCTTCGTCGAGATTAAAGAACAGGAAGGTTATGGTACAAGCGGAGCGACCATTACTGAACCTTATGAACAACGAATTGAGACGCTCAAAGAGGGTGAATCTGTCACTTTGGTGTTTGAACTCATAAAAGAGAATGTGCGGGATGTCGTCGTAGAGTTGATGTACTCGGGGCGTGAGGAGCAGAAAAACATCCATCTCAAACAGGAGGATCCGTATATTTCTGTGGTCTCGGCGAGGCGATACAAACAGAAGGACCGGCGGCGTCTGGAAGTTGTTCTTACGTATGGTGTGATCATGGGTGAAACAGAGGAAATAGACACCAATACCGCACAGGAAATCAACAACGTCTATGTCTCTATTAAAGACGATACAGACTCTATCATCGGCTTTCCTTATGAGCATCGCATCCCGACATTGAAAGATAGTCAGGAGAAAATCCTCGATTTTGAACTGCGACGCAATGTCGACAACCTCACTGTGAGTCTGAAATACCTTGATCGGGAAATCCCCTATAAAATCCATCTTGAGGAAGACACACGCCACATCTCTATCCTCAGTGCGAAGAAGTTTCGCGTTGACAACCAAATGATGGTGACGATTCAACTGAAAAACACATCCACAACCGAGGCAATGCCGAGTAACGCGACTCCTGAAGAAATTGCCGCAGCGAATGAGATTCGTGGGATTTATGTCTCCTTACTCGACGTTACCGATGACACGAACATCGTCAAACCCTACGAAGAGAATATCCCAGTGCTCGGTTACAATGAAACCGCGGAATTGACGTTCCAACTCCAGAAGGATGTCGAGAGTCTGAAGGTATCGTTAGACTATCCCGAACTTGACGAGCCCGACATCCGGCTCATCTATCTCCAAAAAGAATCCGCACTCGATGTGGTCAATGTCAGCTCACTCCGCTTCTCACAGGAAGGGAACTTGGGAAGCAGTGTCACCTATGATTTGACGCTCGATCGGTTGGCAGAAACGGAGAATACATTTCAGTTGCGTCTCATTAACCTCCTGAATCGCCTCTCCTTTGAATTCCAAGATCCAGAGACAAAATCTCGTCAGTCTCAGGTGAAGTTTACGCAGGAACAATCGAAGCGGAATCTTTCGCTGATTGTCTATCTACCAGAGGAATTGGATGCGTCTTATCTCGACAGCACGCTTGAGTTCTACGTCGCTGTGCTTGATGAGGCGGAGGCAACTGAACTCGGTGGTGTTAACAATCGATTGGATTTACCTGCCGATAGGATTGCGGGTATCCAAGGTGGTGTCGAGCGGTTTGAATTGATTCCAAAGGGTGTACCGGAGATTGAAGTATTTGTGCCTAACGCATTCCAAACGATCAAGATAGGCGAAGACGTCAACATGACGGCGACGCTAAAGAACATCGGCACCCGTGACCTTGTTGACATTCGTATGCTTGTCGATGTCAATACGGATTGGAAATATACAGTTATCCCTGAAGTTATTGACGCATTGGAACGGAACGAAGAGAAGGAGATCCAATTGACCTTGAGTCCACCTACGGACATCAGCGTGGGAGAATATCAAGCGAAGTTGAATGCGGAAGTCACGGTTGATAACCGTAAGTTTGAGGCACGCGATCGTTCGATCACGGTGCAAGTCGAGTCTCAGACACAAATGTCGGTGACGACGTTGCTGTTCGGTGCATTGATACTCCTAATGGTTGGGATTGTTATCGTCACAATCCGTATCAGCCGACGTTGAGGAATGGCAGTCGGCAGTCAGCAGTCGGCAGTCAGTAAAGAGGTTTTCTGATAAAGTAGAGTTGCTAATTGCTAATTGCTGATCGCTGATCGCTATAAAAGGAAATTATAATGAGCAAAGGATTCATAGCTTTTGTAACTTTTCTATTTTTGAGTATTGTAGATGTTTCTGCCCAAGTTCAACGACTCGTCGCACTGCACCCCGAACGCGCCATCGAACTCGCACTACAGAACAACGAAGCCGTGAAAAAGGCGGAAAAAGTGGTGGAACGCGCCAAGGCGAACCTACGGGTGTCCAAGGCGGTTTATCTGCCACAAGTTGGACTCACCGGCGAATATCAACGCCAAAGAGATGGTGATATCGATGAAAGAGACTATCTCACCCGCGCACAAGCAAGTATGCTTCTCGCACAATTCGGTGAAATCCCCGAAGGTCTCGATGCCACACAGGAGGAAGTCCGCAAGGCAGAGATTGAATACAAACGCGTGAGAAAGCAGAGCGTTCACGATGTCCGTAATCTCTGGAACAATATCATCCTCACACAGGAAGAGATTCAGGAACGGCGTGCGATTGAGGTAGAACTAAATAAAAAACTCAAAGGCACGCAAATCAAGCACGCAGAAAAACGGATCCCTTTCCTCAGTCGCCTCAATACGGAACTTGAACTCTCCGAACAGCAACTCGCACTCAACGAACTCCAACGGCGACTTGACGTGGACACCGCAGAACTCATTCGTCTCACTGGACTTAATCCACTATCAGAAGTGACGCTCTCACAACCTCTCCCTGAAGACGATCTGACCCTAGAAACTGCCGTTGAACTCGCGCTCGCAAACAACCTAAATTTACGCGACTTACAAGGTGATATTCTGCGTCAAGAACGCCTCGCCGCAGAGACCATCTGGCACCGATTTCCCGAACTCTCTGCCGAAGCGCGCTACAAAGATCTCCATGTGCTGCTGGAACAACATCAACGGAACCAGACGTGGGACGCAAAGGCACTCTATGATCCAGTGATACTCGACCGAGAGCGAGATGCGTCAAGCATTTTTCAAACCAGTCCGCGGACACGAGACGGGTGGGAACTGCGTTTCAACTTCAATATCCCGTTATATGATGGGAACAAGACGAAAAATCTTCGCGCCGTAGAAATCGCAGAACTGGAGCGGTTGCACTTGACGTATATCGAAAAAACAAAGTCAATCCGTGTCGCGGTGCGACGTGCCTATCGTGAAGTGGCAAATGCCAGAGAACGGGCGGAGATCGAAGAAACACGCGTGCAGATTTTTGAGCAAAGGTTACGAACTATAGAACGCGTGCTTGATGAGGTCACGGTTGAAATACCGGGGTATCAAAATATGACTTACAACGATGCGTTTCAAACACAAGCACAATTTACAGAGGCGCAACGCGTCTTTTATCAAGCTCGCCGAGATTACGCCAAAGCAAAGGAACAACTCCGAGAAACCATGCAATGGATTGAATAAGATACATTGCAGCCCGTTCAACCGAAGTTGACTATTGTTTTGAGAGTGTGTTTTATTTCCTTAGAATCCGAATCGCTGCCACAGTTGCTGCAAATCGAATTAACTGTTGCTCCGTTTCCGCTTGAGCCATGGCACTTACGATTTTAACCATGCCATCAGCGGAAACCTCGGCTTTCGGAATCCCCGTGGACGCTGCGGCTTCTGCGATCTTCACTTGTTTTTCTGCTTCGATACGCTCTGAGCTCGAATTTGCCTCCAATCGCATCCGTACCGCCCCTATCAGTGCCTGCAGTTTTGCTGGTTTAATAGACGATGCAGCCAAAATCAGTGCCTGCTCCTTATCCGCTTCCGCCAAAATATCCGACTTCTCACGGTCGGTATAAACTTGTGTTTTTGAAACGTCCACACCAATTTTCGTCTTGATGATTTCAGCATAAGCTTGAATTTGTTGTGCTTCCCGAATCGCCGCATCGGTCTCTTTCTTTACCTTAGTGATGTCTACTTTGGAACGTTCTATCGCCGCATCGGTCTCTTTCTTTACCTTAGTGATGTCTACTTTGGAACGTTCTATCGCCGCATCGGTCTCTTTCTTTTCACCTTTGTCTCTTGATGAACCACATCCTACCATCACGACAAGTAAACCTACTACACAAAAACCCAAAATTCTCCTAAACATGGAAAAAACTCCTTTTGAGAAAAAAGTCAGGTATCCGTTGCTCCAGTCGAGGAAACCTGTCGGGGGTTATCCCCAACAGGTTTCCAGTTGGAACAGGATTTCCACTGCTTATCATTGAGGAAATGGAATTTCAAGGATCTCCAAGAGAATAGCGGGGGCTAGCAATGCAACAGCATCAATACCTCTCCTTTCAGGCGAGATTTTAATGTCCATCCATGCCGCCTCTTCCCACTCACGGACCGAAACCTGCAAATCCCCTATCTTTTTAGGGAACAGTTCCCATTCTTCCTCGGTAGCTATCAACGATAAATAATCATCTAAGTTAACTTCAGCCAAGAAAGTTATATGCCCTGCTGATCCTTCAAATCTCTTGGCGAAAGGAAATGTTCCGTTCCCGGTTAAAACGTTGTCAACCACCGATTTAAGATGTCCCTCAGAAAAGCAGAGCACAAACAATTCATTCACATTTCCATAATAGATTGTCCCAGGTATAGAAACTGTATTGAATGTGAAACCTTTATAGTCAAACTGATGGCGTGAATGAATTGTGAGATTTTCAAGCAGTGTTGTCAGAAACACCTCCCATTTTTCAGGAGAATCTGGGTTGAAAATAACGCCGAAATCCACTGCTGGGAAGCCAAACTCAACAACACCATCCGGGAAATCAAGATTTATACCAAGTGTGTTGTGTTGTAAAAGTCGAAAGGAAGAAAAGTTCCCCGATATAGCAATTTCCCCAGCGATCGCCTCTCGCAGGTCCATTTGAGGAGGCATCAGAAGTCCTGAAAGCCCCTCAGACACGGAGGGTTCCGTACGAATAGCCCCTGAATCGTCATCCGCAGAATCGGATCCGATCATTTGCCATATTGTGTTTGCAGTTGACGATGTAGCCGTTAAAAAGAATCCCTCTTTTCCGGATAACGCCTGCGTTGTTGGTAGCATTTCCTTTTCCTGCCCCGGTTGAATCGGAGATCTCGGACTGTCTGTTTTCAAGCGTCCATACACATGTTGGCTCCCGCCTTTCTGCAAAACTTCCCAACTTAACACCAATGTGCGAAAATTCTCCAATCCTTTGCTGAGAGTTGAAGGCAGGATAGCATTCATAAATGGACGTGCCTCTTCCACATTTATGAATGCGAACACCTCGCCTTCCCCGAATTCCTCGTCGGCAGATTGATATTCAGGGTTCGCTATGATTGACTTTTCCTTTCTTTTGTAAACATCAACCATCTTCTCGAAACTGCCCGGGGTAATGCCGACCAGAAGGAGCGTTCCATCCACAATGCCGTACTCGAACTTTTGTTCGTTGATCTGTGCAGTCCTATACTTGATGTTTTTATATTCGCTTTCATCAAGTTGGACATGATTTCCCTTGGTGCTGGCAAGAGTTTGAACGATTTTTGCAATAAGTTGCTCTACCTGCCGCGTTTTGATTTCATCTTCCACAACGACCCCGATCAGCAGCCCTTCCGACCCGGGCGAAACAGTGATAGCAATTTTATCGCCCAAATAGGTTTCAATAAACCCTTGAATATCTGAACCCAAGAATAGGGGGAGTGTCTGAATGAATTGACTAACGTGGGACCATTTCGGGGAAGCCGTAATGATGTCTGCAGCCGTCTTCCAATTGTCTGAAGTCTCAATCGCGTGGCGACATTCTTCCAAGTTCTGTAACTTCAGATATAGGAAACTGTCCGACGGAATAACAGACTCTATAGTTTTAGCATCAAGGGCTGTTACCATCCCTAAGACAAGTATCACTAACAGGGCCAATTGGCACCAGTGCGAGTTACGCAAGAATTTTATCATTGTTGTTTCTCCTTTTAGAGTTGTGTTCCTGTCCAATTCAGTAGGTAAAGGACAAGAAGTCATAATGAATCACTATTGAGTCTTTTAAATTGTCAGATCCTGGGGAAAATATCCCCTTTAAACATCTTACGCCCATAAGAAAGACTCATACCGCCGCGCGTAAGAAGACAAGGAATGCCCCTAAAAGAAGCAAACCCAACAGTAGAACGAGCAACAATATATCCACTGTTGCCATACTCAACGTATCTCTAAAGGTAATCTGGTCTCCAAATACCGGGAGTGCTGCAGATGAGATTGACTTTTTAGACATCCCTTCCGGGATGCCGATAATGTGAAGGCTCTGCGTATCTCCCCTATCCATTTCGGTAATGAAGTCTCGAAACGCTCTCGTGTGAAGATGCACGCGTTCCATGAATTGCAAATGGCGAGTCAATCCAGTGCCTGCCATGGATTCAAGGGTATATTGGACAACCGCTGCTGGCGATAACCGAGCGATCCTTCTACCTTGCTGAACTTGTGAGATTTGTGCTGTTAAATGCGCGCGGTTCAAGCGTTCTCGGATGTTCACATCCTTGTTGATTCGCTCCGCCACGAGATATAATTCCTCGTTCCCTTCTTTTTCCATTTCCAACAATGCAGCCCGCCTTGTAGCTTCTTCAGACGGTAACTTTGCAAGTTGCCGAAGTTTATTGAAAAATTCACCGTTTTGCAACCGACTGGTTTTCGTGGATTTCAACTTGTTCTTAAAATCTGTGTCTATTTGTGCAATAGCCACATCTTTAGCACCCTGAAGTTGATGCTGAGTTTGAGCAGGCATCATCCATTTTGTAGCCAGAGTGCCGAGAGTGGAAGGCATAAACACCACGAGTGTCACCCAGACCAACACCACAACAACAAGACTGACTCGGCTCTCTCGAGTGCCAGCAGACACCATCAGCCCCATTGCGATAAAAATGCCCGCGTAGCAAGAAGCAATGAGAACGATAACCCCCAAACGTACCAAGTCTTCTTCAGCAAGTCGTGTCCATTCATCCGTGGAAATTATCGCCAAATTCAGTAAGACCGCAAAAAAGAAAGGAATCAGGACGGTTATAAAGGTCCCCAAGAACTTGCCTAACAACAGCACAGGGCGCGAAACAGGATTCGCAAGGCACAATCGAAGCGTTCCGCGTTCTCGCTCGCCAGAAAGCGCATCAAAGGTAAATAACAGCGGTATGAAAGACAGCAGATAAATGATGATAAATGCCCAATCGATCACCACTGCCTTCGGACGAATATCCCTTGCATTCGGGTTGCTCGTCGGATACTCCAACCACCAGATACTTTTCACCGCCGTGCCTAACACATTTTTCTCCCAAGACCCACCGTCTGACGCAATACGATCCGGCAGAAAGGCATCGCTACCATCGGCAATGAAGGCAAGCGAAGATGGGCGTTTGTACAGTTTCCCAGGCCCCTTTTTAAGGAGCGGATAGAGGTGTTTTTGGGAGCTCAATTCATCCCGGTACGTGATGACGTTCCGTGAATACTTTCTGATCCGCTCAGGGTAGTGCTGAAGATGTACAAACGCGTTGGTTACCATTAATATCACCAGGATGAGAACAGTTAAGGCAAAACGCAAACTATTGAGATGATCATAGAGTTCTCGCCTCACGATATGCAAAATCATTGATTAACCCCCACATTTTAAACCTTTAGATTTACCAGATGCTGCCCGCGTTGCTTTGACCACCCGCGTCAGAACGCCCTAAACCTCAGTCTTGATAAAAATCAAAAACGTGAAGACAAACAGCACCAGACTCATCAGAAAAAGTAGCAATACATCAACTATGGCGCGCTGCACGTTTACCCAGACATCCGTCTGCTGAAAGGTAAACCGAGGTAAATTTGACCAATCCACGTTCCCTTGATCAGAGGCAAACCAGCGTTGACTGGCGAATGCACCTTCATCGTGGAAGTAGTCAAGGAGTGTCTGACGATATTGCTGCACAGCGAGGATAAAATCCAACATACCGTCTAAATCCGTCCCCGCCCACGCAGAAGCCGCAAACCTATACAGACCCGCAGGACTTATCTTCATCAACCGTTCATCCCATCTTGCTTGTCGAATGTAAGTTCGCATCAACATCTGATCGCGCGCCAACGCCGCCTTTTCCGCAGAATGAATTTGCAGCAGGCTGATGAACTTATGAAAGTCTTGTACATGTGGAATCAAGCCTGCTGAGCTTTCATCCACTTTACAATTAATCTGATAGCGTCTGCCGGCAGATATGCTGCTCCACATTGAAAAGTTCAGATTAAACATTGGAGGACTCCCCATCAGCAGACTGTTGGTTAAAAACCGACGTTCTTCCCTTTTTGCCTCTTCCCAAATCTGCGCCTCCTGTCGCTCAGTAGATAACTTCTCATTGCGCATATCACCCACCGGATCAATAGCGAACCGGCTCCAATTTGGATAAACCATGACCGAAAACACCCACATGAACATACAGAGCATGAGGGAAGTAGCCGTCCGACGAGTTATGGTGGAAATCAGCAAACCCAGCGAGTAGAAAACCGACAAGTAGACCCCCGTCGTTAAAATTATCCCGCCGATGCGCAGAAAATGATCCGTTGTCAATTGCACCGAACTCGCCAAAGACAACAGAATCAGCACCATGAATAGACTTATGAGCACCGGTAATAGCAAGCATGCCATCGCAGCAATATATTTCGCAAACAAGATGGAACCCCGCCGCACGGGATGTGAAATCACCAAACGTAAGGTACCTGCTTCCCAATCCCCCGCAATTGCATCGTATGCAAAAAGCAGCGCAAGTAAACTCAACACAACTTGGAAAATAAACACAAGATCTATCTGTGAAAAGAGGTTCAGAAACGGGTTCCCCAAACTCCGCACAGAGGCATCTAAAAGAAGCGGTACATGGCTATGATAGATTTCAGTAGAACCACCCAGTTGCGTATCCAAGCCTGCACTAAAAAGACTTAAAGGATTCGGCGGACGCTCAACAACCAGATTTAACTGCGAATAGGTCGGCGATGCCTCCACCTCCTGATGGTTCACTGTTTCTTGCTGACGGTAACTTGCCACGCGTCGCTCATATGCATCCAGCAGCACAACAGTGTTCGCAACCACCAGAAGGATAGTAATAGCGGCGGCAAGAAAGCGCACACTTATCACATGAGCGAGAAGTTCTTGGCGTATAAGCGTATATAACATAGAGACTTCCTACTTTGCGCTTTCAAGCATCAGATGAAGAAAGCTTTAATCTTTTTCGGTTTGACTGCGAGAGTCAATACCATAAGGTTGCTCCGTTTTTATAATATTCTTCAGCGTTAAAACTCCATGCTTTCGCGTGGAGATGTAGACGCTGTTTTTTCTTGAATTCCTGCGTTAATCCTTCAAAAGAAATTCACAGGCAAAATGAATCAAATTCTCCAGCAAGGGGGAGTTCGCCAGAACCTCCGGATTGCTCCGATTGCAGAGGTTCGTAATCAGATACAGCCCCTGACCATATTTCAGCATAGCGACACTGATTCCTTTGCCACCATTTCGGATCGTAAGTAATCTGTACTTCTCAGTCCACCCGCTCCATGCGTCGTCAATCACAACCTCATTGGAACAGATGACATTCGGTCGTTTGAGGATATCCACCTCATCTAATCCGGGTTTGATAGCGCGCCGAGTCGAATTTTCTACACTGTCAAGTGACCCCGGAAGTCCCCATGTCCTACCGAAACCCTCAAAATCTTGTCCAGAAAAAATAACAACGCCCCCGTTTTTGACAAACGTTTTTATCACGTTTTCCTGAGTCGAGGAAAAAAAATCTGAATCTCTGGAAACCGCACGGTAGCCAATCCAGAAAATATCAGCGTCAACGCTCTCTACTTTCTTACTCACCTCTGTTTTCTGATAAGAGATTCGATGTTTCCCCAAACGTTTCAAGGTCGAAAAGATACGATGTTCCGATTCAGAGATATTCCGCATGAGAAAAAGAAGTCGAAATGTTTTCTCACCCAATAGCACACGCAGTTCTCTTTGAAAATCAGGCGTTGATACCCTTTTAGAGGTCTTGCTCCCGTTAAGGTAGATTTCAATATGGGTCAATCCCCACCATACCTTGCTTTTATCGGGGCTATCCCGTGCCATTATTTGAAACCAAGTCCCATTCACATGTGCCAAACTTTTGATGCTATCTCCCTGTTGTATGTAAAAAACAATGATCGGCTGCCTATCTTTCAACAATCTCATAAGTTTTTCCGGATGTCTACCCTGTCCGACATCAAGCCGAATTTGAATCCGGTTAAATTCGCTTCTGCCTTTAAGATTCTCTTCAACACGCAATTTTGCCGTCAGTTGTTTCCGGTTAACCTCCGTGACAGTTCCAAATAAAATGTGAGTGCATGCATCAACTATGTCTTCAACGGTATAACGTTTGCTGATATAACCCTCTGCTGGCAATACAAACACCGAAGCAGCATAAAATGAGAGTAGACACACCTGATAAATAAGTTTCCATTTTCCCATCCGTGTTCCTCCTAACAAATTGTTGTTACGCCAGCACCCTCACAGGTCCTCTCTAAAAGCGTCCAGAAACAAATGCCCTTTTTCCGATGCCACATGAATGTTACTCTCGTGTCCAATCTTATCTAACAATAGCACCAAGCGGCCAGCTGAGTCCGTTTGCACCCGGAAACTACCTTTCTCCCAAGTAAATCGCACCGGTTGAAATGCCAATCGTTTTCCACGGCGAGAAATGAGTTGGAGCGAGAGTCGGTCGTGCGGCTGGAACAGTTTAGCAGCATAATGATGATAGAACACTTGTGGAATAGCGAATGCCGTGCCGCTAAGGGCAGTAAGTGTCTCCTGTTTTAAGGACTTTCCCCCCTTTTCGGTTTCATGACAGTTTGCACATACCGAAACAGTCGAATCGGAAACTTCTATTCCATCATAAGCCTCGCTTTTGGTCGCTTGAATCGTTTTTGATAGCATCTCAGGATTTTCCGATGTTGGTCTTTTCTGTGTTTCAATCAGTTCAAGAACTTGATCCCGCCATCGTGCGCGTACGATTCCGAGCGGCGAGACTGTCGAATTTGCCCAAAGTTCCAAGAGAGGTACATAACTTCCATCTGGAGACTGTAGCCTGGCTAAATAGTGGCGACATTCAAAAACACCCATTGCTGTTTCTACGTCCTCATTTCCAACATGTTCAAGTGCCACTCGATACGGCAGAGGGCGTTGCTGTTGCACCGAAAACGGGATGGCACCCTTAGCAAAAATCAATCCGGTAATCTCGCTTCCAGGACGGAGTGATTTTAGATTCAGAAGCCGCCATATTTCTATATCCATTTCGTCGTGTCGCGCAAGCCCCTGTGTTTTCAACCAAAACTCGTTGTTAAGTAGACTTCCCGCCTTGTCCATCACGTAAAAGGAAACCTGTTTGCAACCGGCATTTGTTTTCAATTGATACACTCCAGACTCCCCGGATTCCCATGCCTCGACCCCCAACTGTTCAGGCGCAATGAAGAGATGTCTGACACTCAGCGGTGCATCGTTAACTATAGCGTGGAAAGCTTCCGTAGCTTGCCACTGCGTCTGGAAATCAAAAAAAATCCACAACGTTAATAGCACAGTGCTAAAAACAGCCACAAGGGTTAAAATATGATTTTTAAGGATATCAATCCACGTTGTAGAACGTGACAAAGCCTTTTTCATATATCTGACAGACACCTTTCATTACACGGGTTCCCATTTCAACAAGACGGTGTTCCTCTTCTGCATCTCCCTTGAAAACACGGACATCGCCGTTTCCGCGTTGCTGTACATTGACGAAATATTCACCAGGCGGCGGCGCAGGGATATCCAGTTCTATAGCATTGTGTTTTTTCGTAATCAGCCTGCTATCGCGATGGATGCCACTGCTGACAAGTACAGGGTCTTTCTTTTCAGATTGAGAATACCAAGTTACCTCGAACTGAATGCCGCGTTCCCACGGCGTTGTCAGTTCACATTGGGTGTCACCCATATCATAATAGAGGCAGAGGGTAACATAATCTGGAGAAGTCCTGCTTTCATACATGGTTAATGCCGCAACCTCAGGCAATGAAATTTTTATCGTATCCACTTCTCGTGACGAATTTACTAAGGTATCTCCTCGGACTTGCCAAGCCCACTGATCCGAGGTCGTAGAATTAGCAGTAACTTTGTAGAGTCTATCCGTACCTTCATGTGCCACAGGAATGAGTTCTTTCCCTTGTAACCTTTTCAATTTCTGTTTTTCAGCTGCGTTAAGTTTATCTTCATGCGCCAAGACATATTGGACACCGAAGGCCCTAAATGCTGCCACGACTGTTTCAGGAGACGATTCATTTATGATATGTTTGAGTTCAATGTTAGCAAGTGGACTGAAACCTGAATAACCGTTGACAATTTTGAGCCAATGGAAGCTACTGTAATACAGGGCTCGCGCCTCTCCTTCCAAATGCTGTTCTGAAGGACCTCTTGCCAAAGGGAGTTCAAGCAAAACTGCTTCAGAGGGGAGTTGTCTGACATGCCCATAAATACGGGGAAGCTCCTCAACACGCCTCGGCACTTCAACGAGTCTCAGTGGAAGGGGCCACTGTTCCAAAAGTACGAGCATCACAAGCATGGGGATCAGAACCACACGCCAGCGTGGACGCAGACGCTCGAAAAGCCGCAGCATACCCCATCCCGCCAGGACAGAGAGAAATAAGGCGCAGAAGATAGCGAAACGATACGGAGAGCGGATTGAGGAAAAACCGGGAATAAATTGATAAAGCAGATTGTAAGGCGATAGCCACGCGATAACGCGATACACTCCCAATCCCGTGGTGTTCCAAGGCACCACCGCCATACCATAGGAGAGCCAAAAAGCCAATCCTGCCATAGCGAGATAAAACTTACCATGATACCCGGGAAACCCTGCTTTCTCCAAGAAACAGTTATCTGTGTTTCTCAACGACCGCTCCCTAAAAATGGCAATACCCCCAATGACAGAAAGAAACACAAGCATCACGCCAAGGAACGTTCCTCGATCCGGACTCCCTATGCCCAAAATATTTCCATAAAACCAGCTATGTTGTGGGAACTTGAAGTAATCCGAAAGCACAGCAGACAGGTCACGGACAAGGAATTTCGGCCGAGACAATTCCATTGCTGCCTTAGCAGATTGCATACCTGTGATCAAAGGAACAAGGCATACAAGGGTTATCATACCTGCTAAGACCCCACGGATTAAAGTTTTCCACTCCATATCCAATACTTTTCTATACCCAAATTTAAGGACAAAGCAGCATACAAAGACCGTCAAAAAGAGCCCATAATAAGCACATGTATACCAGCATCCAAGGAAACCTATACAGAAAAGAAACGCATCTGTCCAATTGCTACTACTCAGAAAACGATGCACCCCTAAAAGCGTCAGAGGCGGAAAAAGAGTCGCTATAAGTTGCAATACCCCCATTTCAGCAAAAACGTAGAAATGAAAACCATACAAAATACCAGCAGTAACAGAAACTATCCAGCAGTAACTTCGGTCCGATTTGGTGTTAGAATTCTCCTTCCCCGACGTTCCAAAAAGGTGCCAACAGAGCGCGTAAACCACCATACCCGCCCCCCACATGAAACCGAGCAGAAGTAGGTTGTACATCAAAACCTGATTCGTCCCTAAGTACAACAGGGGGAACGTCAATAAACCCATACCTAATTGAGGTTCTGAATAGGCAAGTGTTTTCCGATGTGGATAGAACAGATTCGCATCCCAATAGGTATCCGTTTCGCCTTTGAGCCAGTGATGATTCCACGCTAAGGTCCAAAGATTAAGATACGGAACCGTCATTACAGGTTGCTGTCCAGGAGACACGTGCGTGTTTAAGTGCGCAACAAGCGGCCAAGTCATGGCAACCGTTAGCAGTAAAAAACAGAGCCCGCCACCAGATGTGGATGAGATTTTAACGCCTGAAAACTAAGCATCTTTCTTCCAATTCTTACTCGCCAAAAAGACGGTATATTCTGCAGATACGAACAACTCATATCTATAAAATGGACGCTACCATGTTACGCGGACTTTACTTCTCTTTGATTCCCCCCTTGATTCCACAGAGACCATCACTTCATATTCCAAAATGTCCTTCTCAAACTCCATAAGAAGCTCCCCCTCCGGACCGGTTTGGAAACTCATTCTACCCCCATCAACCCATTGGAAACTTAAGATCTCAAAGGGGATAGACTCCCCCCGCAGCGTGAGCACTTGGAAATGAACCTTCTGCCCAGGCAGTTCACGAATATGGTTTTTGAGAAATGAACTGAGTTCAAAAGTTTTATCAAACTCAATTTGATTTGGGGCGGAGCACCCCGCAAAACTAAAGCAGACTAAGTAGACGATCAAGTAATAATGTTTTGAAACCATCTTTCTAACACCTTCGCGTCAATTCCCCAGGCTTCAGTTTGCCGGATGTAGACGCATCTTGGGAGAGTCACCCGCCGACCCCTTCTATCGCTCCCCGATCTTCTGCCAACTGCTTGCCGCTTCAGCGAAACGGGTGTTCGATAAATTCCCTGAATTCTATAGAAAGCCCCAACTCTTTAGGCACCGCTATTTGTACATGGCTGAAGAGGGTTTCTTCATCCATATAAATAACAACCCGAGCCATGTCATCAGCGTAAACGCGAAAAATACCACGATCCCACGAAACGCGAGCGATCTGATGAGGCACTTTTTCAGAGCGCGTGTGAAGCAGATCCGTAAAACTCTTAACACGCGGGATCTTTACAATTTGGCAAATAAAGGGATCTGTGCCCGGTTCAAACATACCCGACTTTAAGCGGTGGTAAAGGTCCTCGGTGACATCTTTTGGCTGCCCAAAACTATGAATCTCCACCGTTTTCTTCTCACAGCCACCGCAGATGAGAACGATGAGAAATGTAAACGCAACCAAGCATCTACCGAGGCGGCGAAATGAACTCGTGACAGTTATCATATCCATGACAAGAAGTACAGCCTTGCTCTAATGTTGATACCCCGTCAATAACGGGTTGAATCAGTCCTGGTATATCGAATGTTGTGTCTTGTCCGTGGGAATTGAGTTCCAAAACTTCATTGGGTGTACGCAGACGAACAATACCCAATGGCGAAACTTTGGGATTTACCCAAATCTCTATTGGGCTGGAATTTGTGCCAAATTCAACGCGATACTGAACGCACTCAAATTGACCCGCTGGCGTTTCAAGCACCGATTTACCCAATTTTATGAGGGTTGCTATCGGAATAGAAGCCTGCTGGCAAAGTCCAAATCGCGAGGGAACATAATTTTTCGGAAAATCAAATCGCGGTGTCTCGGGAGTGATTCGTAAATCCGTCGGCGATACCAGTCGATAAATATCTATCGGAATCGCTCTATAAAAGTTGAATCCATTCACCCTCATCCAATAACGCCTTTGTTTAGACGAACTCAACTCACCAATGACATGAAACTTTACCTCCCTTGAGGCTAAGCCCGCTTTCAAAATATCCGGCATAAAGTACCCCTCCAAGGCGGATAAGAAGGTTGTTTGGACTCGACGGTATTGATATACTGCATACGCCCCAACTTGCCACTCCATAACACCTAACTGTGCAGGTGAAATTAAATTAAGGGTATAGGTAATATCATCCGTTGAGCATTCTTCAACCCTACCGGTCCCAGAAGTCTGACTAAAAATGAAGAGACCTCCTAGGATACACCCCGAAAAACATAGTGAGATGAGAAGGCTCGTTCCCCACCCCTGTAGGAACACTTGTTGTATAGAATGTCTCATAACGGTTTTCAGGTATCATTCCTTTCTCTTAAATTTGAGAATTTAAGAGACTCAACAGCAGATATCCTTATCTCGCCTCAAGGTTCAAGGGCGTTGCTATTTCAAGGCCAAGGTGCAACGGTTTTCGGGATAAGTTGCTTCGGACGTTTGTCAACCAGTGGCAGCACAAAATCCTTTCGTACGATGCTCTCGGGCTCTATAATTACCGTTGCCTTTTGTTCCCCAAGGACTTCATGCCACACATGAATCGTATGGACACCCGCAGGAACTTTCTCTAATCGAAAAGCACCTTCTTTGTCTGTGACCGTGTAAAACGGATGTTTGAACACTAAAATGTACGCTTTCATCCATGTATGTGTGTCGCATTCAACGCGATAGGTTCCCGCCCACCTGAACTTCCGCTTGAACGTTTGATTCGGATTCAAAAGGGTTATATTAAAAACGGTTTTTTTATTGTTCCACCACCCATGCGGGTTATGTGTTACCTCATCACCGCTGTTGAGTATCAAATAATTACCCAATCGAGTCGCCTGAATACGAGGATGAAACCGACACTGACGACTCTGAAGACGTAAAGGGGAAAAAGGCGTCCCGTCGGCAGCCACTTCTTTATTCCACTCTAGAGAAACCACCGCACCCTGTATGCCCTTGTTTTCAACTATCAACGCGGTATCTATCAACGTTTCTCCACAGAACTCAACATTTTTGTCTACCACAATATGCGGTAAGGGTGGGAGCTCTTGGTCCAATAGAATTCTGCCCCAAATCGTGCCCGTCCCCTCAGCAGCAAGCACGCCTCCAGTGTTGATTAACAGATAAATACAGAGAAAAAAAATCGCTTTTTTCATTCTTTCAGTGCCTTGAGTTCTTCAACTTTCACTGAAAAAACTGGACCCGTGAGACTTTTCAAAAAGGCCAGCAAGTCTGCTTTTTCAGTGTCAGTTAAGGCAAGCGGTTTCATTTCTGCGTCCAGATGTGAGTTGGGACGCCCGCCTCGGTTATAAAACTCGATAACATCTTCCAGACGGGATAGACTCCCATCATGCATA
This sequence comes from Candidatus Poribacteria bacterium, assembly GCA_965208735.1. Lineage (GTDB taxonomy): Bacteria > Poribacteria > WGA-4E > WGA-4E > WGA-3G > WGA-3G. The sequence continues at coordinate 9,272 of CBDBPM010000001.1, read as the reverse complement.
TAAGGTGCAGTTCGCTCAATATTTCTTAAGGATGGCGTTTTGAACTTGCCAAAGTCATCAGGATTTCTCGTCACCGCAGCTCGCCCCGCATCTTTCTGCCCGCTGCCTTCCCCCGCACCAAGGTTGTGAAATCTTTCATCTGTGAAATTGGTACCGATATGACAGGTAGAGCACCGCGCTTTCCCTCGGAAAAGCAAAACTCCTCGCTTCGCACTCTCACTCAGTGCTGTCTCAATGCCATTCCACTCATACTCGTCAAAGGCGGTCGCACCTGTAAGAAGCGTCCTTTCAAAACATGCTATTGCTTTGCTCACACGATCTACCGTCGGCTCCGGGGTTCCAAAAGCCTCATCAAAAAGTCTTTGGTACGTCGCATCTGTCTTCAATCTTTGCAAGAGGAGGTTCTCGTTCATTGCCATTTCACCAGGATTAAAGAGGGGACCCAGCACCTGAGACTCAAGTGTCTCCGCACGCCCATCCCAAAATTGCATGCCCCCATAAATTCGGTTCACAAGCGTTGGCACATTTCGGCTGCCATTCTGTCCTGAAACACCTTCGGTAACCGCCCTTCCATTTGAGAATCCCTTCTCCGGGTCATGACAGGTTGCACAACTGAGACTTTCATCCAAGCTCAGCCGACTGTCAAAGAATAAACGTTTTCCAAGTTCAACCTTCTCTGGGGTCAGAGGGTTGTCCGAGGGAATCTCGAAATCAGGCTCAATCCCTAAAGGCAAGTTGCCTGTTAATATACCTTCCGGCTCTTCTGAAAAACTGAATAAAGATAATAGAATCAGGAAAACAAACATATGCCAAAAATCCCTGTGATCGTGATATGGAAATGCGGGAAAACCTGATTTTCCCCGCATTCGCAGATTTTTAGGGCGGGTCGTGAGGCCCCTAATGAGACTGACTACCGTGCCCCCCATTAACGTAAGCTTGGTGTTCCACCTCAGCACCAGCGTACACCCAAGGCACAATTTGCACATGGATTTTACCCTTTGTATAATATCCATGATGTGGATCAGACCAGCCAGGGGTATCCAAACTGCCCACTATTAGCATCGTTCCAAAAACCAAAACCATTGTTAGTAGGGTGACTTGGACGATACTCCGAACATACGTCATCATTGAATTTTACCTCCTTATACTGAATTAAAAAAATGTTCAATGGAAACAGCACTTAGAGACACACCTCTCAGAATACAAGAGGCTGCCACTTATAAAAGCCATTTCGTCAAAACAGACGAGAGGCCCGCCGATCGGTGATTTCTCGTCTTTATCCTCAATGTTGACCCAAATCTCAGAAGCGTCCGTTTTTTTTTCGATTGAGTGCTTTTTTTCTTCATCGGCAATTTTCCGAAGTTTCTTCAGGGCAGTCTTTTCTGTGTCTGCTACCCAAGTTTTGCCCTTTCTCAACCGCACAGCGACCGCTCGGAGACTGAGCGGTTCGGTTTCGTTAATCCCCCAACGGAGGCGCAACACCTCAGCCTCAACGGATGGAAGGTATGAAAGGAATGTTGTCAGATCCAAGGCAGTCTCCACTGCAGCGACCCCAATATCGTCTACCCAAAGTGTCTCGATAACTGTCATATCCTCCGTGCCATTCAGGGGGTCCATATCCGCATCCGCGAGGGGAACGCTAAGGGAATAAGTGGATTGCTCTGAACAGATACGAAGATATCTGATTTTTTCTAAGGAACACCCCATGTCTTCAGCGAGAGTCGCATCTGTAGCGGTTCCCCCGAGCTTCTCAAGCGTCTCGCGAAAGCGGTTGACTTCCTTTCGCAAAGGTTTTGGCACGTGAGTGAAGGTTCGATTCTTGTCAATATAGTCCATAATCCCACCGCGTATGGTATGGCGCACATAAGTCGCAAATCTACCTTTATCGGGTCTGTATCTCTTGGTGGCTTTGACAAGCCCTTTTACCCCTTCAGAGAATAAGTCATTAGGTTCAATACCGCATCCCCGAAAAGCCTCTACAATGGATTTGACGAGCCGTAAGTTTGACAAAACAAGCAAGTCTCGGGCACCGTCGGACCCCTCACGGGCGAGTTCCTGTTCTTCCTCATGCTTCAACAACGGATAGGCAGAGATGAGCCGTTCGATTGCCGGACTCAGTCGCAAACAGTTGTCCTTTCTCGCGTTTTTTTTCAAGGCAATACCCCTCTTATCCTCCCATTTTCGCATAACTTCCAGTACCAAACCTGTTCGCAAAAACTCCTTGATTCGCAGGTTGAGACGACAATCTAAGCGGCATTTCGTCGCACCTGATCCCTTTCTATTTTTAAGGACACAATATTCACCACAAAAGGGTGCATGACGTGAAAGAAGTGAAGAAACCTGATTATCATACATCGCAGAGAAGGTTGAGATGTCAGTGGATGCGGTAGGTGTAAAAAATCGTGCGGGGTATATCGTGGAAGCGATCCCGAAGAACTATCAGGACCCAGAGGTGCAAAAGGAGCGCCAGATACGCGCCGAAAAAGCCAAACAAAAGGAACTTGAGGACCTGACGACAGAATTCAACCTCAAGCGAAAGACCCTCCTCCGTCAAGCCGTCAACGCCGAGCCAGCGTTAAATGACCAAGCCGCAGAAAGAATACACTCCTACATCGTCCGTCAACGCCTCGTTGAACAGCCTTCCGCTATAGAAGCCTATCAGAAAGGCGGCATGGTGACTGCCGAAATCAACGCCATCCTTGCCGCAGAATTCTGCAAATATCCCCTCGCACCCGTCAATGCCGCTTATGAAGATGAGAAGACGAGAATCCTCAGAGACATCCGGTAGGACACCATGACCGAAATCGGCACTTTTATGGTATATGACTCCCATTTTTCTCTCGTTGACACCCGAACCCAAATATGATTAACTCTCTCCATAAGGAGACCCCCGATGAAAACCTTTCTTGCGCTCTCAATACTCTTTTCTACGATCGCGTGGCTTCCAGTCGGTGCCGAACTAACGGAAACGGATTTGGAGAATATCCGTCAGATACTTCGAGGGGAATTGCAGGGGGCATTCAGGGATACCCGTGTAGCCCTCGATGAGATGGATGCAAGTCTCGGTGAGATAGACGCGACCTTTGATGAGATAGACACACATTTTGATAGCATCACTCGGAACCTCGATCGGATGCAAATTACGCTTTGGATTGCTACGGTTCTGGTCGTGGTTGCCGGGGTTTTTAATTGGATGTCCGTTTTCAAATCGTGGCGTTCGCGATAGGGGTTCCGCTGAATCAAAAAGCAACTTGCCTTTTTACCCCAGAATCTGATATAATATGCGTGTCCAATTTTTGGTGGCACTGCAAAGCTTGCCGCAAGGCATGTCTGCCACCCTCCCACCTTTGCGGGGGGATAAATGGACTGACACTGGAACACCCCATGAAAACGATACTTGTTCTCTCGATACTCTTTTCTGCGATCGCTTTACCCGTTTTCGGTGAGTTAACCGCTGAAGACCTCGAAAAGATACGTGACATCGTCAAATCGTCAGAAACCGAGTTAAAGTCAGATATTGAGAACATTAACTCAAAAATTGATACCATAGATACGCGCCTTCAGACTGTGGAAACAGGTGTTGCGGAATTGCGAGGACGTAACATTGGCGTTTCCGTCCTAAAAGATTGGCTTGTTGCCATCTGTGCGGTTGCTGCTATCATCATCTCAATCATTTCTTTACGCAAAGCACAAACGACCGTCTCACCGACCGCACAGGACACCCCTAAAACCGTGTCTCACTAAAGGCAAGGTATCCAACCATGAAAGGCACAAGACCGCTTGACAACTCCGAATCCGCAATCTTGGTTTAGAGAGTGGTCTGGATTTCCGATGGCAGTACATTCCTTGAAAGGTCTCGTGAAAGGTGTAAGTTTTGATACCTACCTGAATCAAAAGAAACTAACGGAGTACGAGATCACACAATTTGATGTAAACAAAGCACGTTCGAGCGGGTTGATTAACATAGGCACTTTGGGAAACAATCTCGCATTTTCAAAATGGGTATCCCCAAAACGAACCCGCTCATATCCTTTTCAGCGGATCTACGACACACTTCGGCTCAGCACGAAAAAAGTAACAATAATTCCGGTTATCAAAGACGAGGGAGATGCCGGAGATAACGACAGAATTAACGCCATGACATTTTCATGGATGAATCTCATGAACGTCCATATCATCCTTGCTTGGTATGAAGACGCAAGAAAAGTGGACGGGAAAGACAAAATTACCAATCAGGTCATGAATGTTGAATATGTGAGAGAAAAATTGATTGAAATTAGTCAGTTTCAATCAAACGCTTTACATTGGAATACGAACCATTTTGAGAATGACTTTGAACGGATCTACTTGAATGCTGTTGAAAGTTATCAAAAAATCTCTCAGCAAGAAAACGTTGTGATGCACAAAGCGCAAGATCACTTAAGCACGCTTGAGGGATTCAAAGTAAATAACGAATTCTGTGTAGACACTTTCAAACGCGAAACCCTCTCTAACTCACACGCTGCTGCGCTTAGAGAAACCGTAACTGTGCATGCGTTAGAATCCCTTGGTGAGGGTGATAAAGGTGTTTTTTCGATAATCAATTATCAGGGCGGCGAGTACTATTTAACGGCTGACGAGATATATTGGCAGCGTGACCAGTTAGTCATACAAGAATCAAAAAATACCACTCAGAAGAAGTTTCCAAGTATAGGAGATGTCAAGGACGGTCTGTTTAAACTTATCCTTTTTGCGAATATGGAACGAGTGGGAGTTGATGACATAACTGATGTTCCATTTGTTACTCGACTTAAACTTACGGGTAATCTCACAGGTCAGCTATTCCTACCGACCCTGACGAACCGAGTCTCCAATTTCTGCCAAGTGAATCGTTTGAGTTCAGCACACCGGAAAACTATTATGTTACTTAACCAAGAAGCGGGTATGAATAAGATAGAGATATGGATAACAGGAAACAATGCCTAAATCAGCGAAAAGCCCTCTGCGGTACCCAGGCGGTAAATCAAGAGCTCTGAAAAAGATTCTCCCTCTTATTCCAGCGAATATTGTGGAGTTTCGAGAACCCTTCGTTGGCGGTGGTTCTGTCTTCTTTGCAATCCGAGACCTTTTCCAGGTCGCAATCAAATCGTATTGGATTAACGACCTGAATTACGATCTCTACTGTTTCTGGAAACAGGTAAGAGATAATGTTACACCACTAATTGAGGCGTTGAGAGATATACACACAACCACGACAGACGGGCGCGCCTTATTTAAGAGGTTAGCAAAGTCAAAGGATTTGCTCTGTGAAGATAAGGAAATGCTTTCTGAATTTGATCGTGCCGTCCGCTTTTTCGTTCTCAATCGCATTACCTTTTCAGGGGTCGTGGATTCAGGAGGATATTCCCAAGCCGCCTATGAGAAACGTTTCACATCCTCATCTATTGACCGGGTTGAAATGGTTGCCCCATACCTTTCCGGTATCAAAATCACGAATGAGGATTACGTCAACGCCCTTTTCCACAGTGGTGAGGATGTCTTTATCTTCCTTGATCCCCCCTACTCGAAGGCAACGGAATCAAAACTATACGGGACAAGGGGAGTGCTGCATACTGCCTTTGATCATGAACGCTTCGCTGAGAATATGAAAAATTGCCAACACAAATGGTTGATTACCTACGACGATTCACCGGTCATTCGCGATCTCTTTGATTTCGCTGAGATTCATGAATGGACACTCCAATATGGCATGAACAATTACCGAAAGGACAGCGCAGCGAAAGGGCATGAATTGTTTATCAAAAATTACTGAGATACGACTTAATGGACGGTCTAACGAATGAATCCCATGATAGATGAGCGGTAGATGCGAACCATACAACAGTTTTTTTATGGAGATAGTAAACGATGAATGAAATAATAACAACCCTGTCTGACTTGCCTGAAGATGAACAGCAGTTTGCCTATATTATTTTTGAGATTATCAAGGATAAATATGCAAAATATGAAAACGTGAGTTTGATAAATAATTGAATGATTTTTTGTCTAAAGAGAACCCTTTTGGTATAATGAAGTTACGACAGTTCTTTATCCAAAAGGAGTTCTCTGATGAATATCCTAACACTTTTCTGTAATATAGACGACTTTTTTCTGGCACATGAGAAATGGCAAGCAAAGCAGTGTCTGCCAAAGGAGATACCACCGGAAACACGCGGGTGTCCTCGAAAACTGCATCCGAGCGAGGTGATGACGATCCTCATCGCCTTTCATCAAAGTGGGTATCGGACCTTCAAGCATTTTTACCAAAGACATGTCTGCGTCTATTGGTGTGCTGAGTTTCCACATCTGGTGAGTTATTCTCGTTTCGTGCAGCTGAAAAAAGAAGTCCTGACGGTCTTGACGTTTTATCTTTCAGCGAATCTCAGCACCTGTAGCGGTATCTCTTTCGTGGATTCAACGCGTCTGCGGGTCTGTGACAACCGGCGGATTTCATCGCATCGCGTCTTTGCAGCCGAAGCCGGATGCTCGAAAACATCTATGGGATGGTTCTGTGGTTTTAAACTTCACTTAGTGATCAATAACAGCGGTGAAATCTTAGATGTTGAGTTGACAGCGGGTAATACCGATGATCGCAGACCATTGACGAAGTTCGCCAACGGTCTCCACGGGAGTCTCTACGCCGATAAAGGATATATCTCCAAAGACCTTCGGGAGATGCTCCGTGGGCAAGGTGTGAACTTGGTTTACAAAGTTCGCAAGAACATGGATCCGTTGGAGTTATCGGTCTGCGATGAAGTGCTGCTGAAAAAACGGATGCTCATTGAATCGGTGATCAAAATACTCAAGACGCAGACGCAAGTAGAGCACACGCGGCATAGAAGCTACGTTAACTTTCAAGTCAATGTCGTCTCTGCTTTGATCGCTTATCAACTTTTGGAGAACAAACCCTCGCTGAACTTCTCTGAACTTCAGCAAATCAATGATTTACCTATGTTTTCTAAACCATAAACTTTTTTCAAACTCACGTTCCTATAGATTTTCGCCACATATGAGGACATCCATCAAGCGAGAACCCGCATTGGGCATTTTATTACACAGGGGTATCATCAGAATAACTCGGACGCGAACCGCCGCGACTCTTGCCACCACGACCTTTGCTTTTTGCCATGCCTAACACCTCCTTTCCTACAAAACGGACAAAAAGGAGATCCTATCGCAGAAAATGATAGGTGTTCAAACAGCGCCCGCAACTGTTCTCCAACCTACTCGGTATCTTCCGCCGGAGATTTTTTTAATGATTTTTGTGCGAACTCGCCCTTTGTCGTGCAAAGAAATCAGAGCCCTACTCACGATATTTGCCACATCCTTTTCTGTGGGTAAGCCACCACGAGATTCGTGGTATTTTTTAACAAACGCTACCCAATCCGGTAGTGGACGGTAAGACGAGCCTTCCATTTGAAGAATCGCATTTTCTGCAAGGCGGGTTGTGAGAAAATTCCCTTTGAACTTGCAGACATATTGCTCCCTGAGAGGCTTACTCACGAAGGTATATTCGTCAATAGGTTTGCTTTCCTTCGGTGCCGGAATCAAGAGATTGCTCCGCTTCCGAAACATGGTGATCTCCTTTCATTGTATACGACACATTCAGCGACAAAACTGGGGACCCGTCCCACGGGACTTACAGATGTAAAACAAGGGTTCACTCGTCTGCCCGCTAACACCTTCTCACAGGTGGGGACAGGACGCAACGCTGGATGCGCTGCGGTGAGAACCCTGTCCACGAGCGTATGAATAGTATATCACATAAGGAAGGCAATTGCAAGTTCTCTGATCCACGTTCACACCAAACAGAGGACGTTACCGATGCAACCTCAACACTTACGCATCAAGTTTTGCCCTGCTCCCACGCTTTTACCCACTGCCATATTTTTTGAACGCTATAACCTGTCAATTCACGAAGTCGAGCGCGCTTTTCTGTAACATCCAAATCATGCGGAAGTGTAAGATACAGTTTATGGGTAGATTTACGCGCTGGGCTTTTACGTGCCTCTGCCCTTTTTCGGATTTCTTCTTTCGTCATTTTTTTTCCATACATTGGGTGTTTCTCTCCCTTCAACGCATAAGAAATCCTTTTTCGCCGTTCTTCAGGCTTAGGTTTGCCGTAATTAACATTATTTTTTCCTGTTCCTTTACCTTTTCGCGCGAGACTCATCTTCCGACACTGCTCTTTAGTACGCTTCCGCCCCCTATTTGCATCACCTATCCTTTCGCGTGTTACTTCAGATAAATGCTTACCATAATCACGATGATTTTCGCCACTGTTGATTTCGGAGAGTTTTCGACAAGTTTCTGATTTACACCTGTCATGAAGTTCGGTAGGAAGTTCGCATTGAAAGCGCGACCTGGGCGCAGATGTTCCGGAGTCTGCATCGGGCGGGCGATTGGGGTTGCGGATGTATCTGCTTGCGTTTGATGTTGTGCTTTCCCACGCCTTTTCTTCCATTCTTCAAATGGCTTGAAACCTCCAATGGCAGTTGTCCCCGCCATCTTTGTATATTCACTAAACCTCTCAAAACCACCGAGTGCCGATGTTCCCGCTCTCAAACGACGTTGACGCTTCATCGCCTGATCTCGTGCCTTGTTTCGTTTTTCTTCTTCTTCCTCGATAGTGCGAAGTTGCAATACATCCTGTCCCTCTAACTTCCGAAGTCTGTCTCGTTCCTGCATTTGCCGAAACCGATACATCTGCGGACTTTCACCAGCGATAGGTTCAAGTTGAGGTAAGGCAGGTTTCTTTTTATCTTCAACGAGAGACTCACCGATATTCACGCCCGGCAGCCAATTCAGCACATCAACCACTATGGTTTTCAGCCAATCAAACTTATCGCCTATCCAACCAAAAAACTGCTCCATCGGTGCTTTAAGTTTATCAGTAAAATCACCAAACTTTCCAGAAATAGAATCAAAAGCAGATTGTAGTGGTTCTTTGATTTTATCAGGAAGTCCGCTCCAAACATCCTGAAAGAAACTGACGGCTTTTCGCGCTGGACTCATGATCGCAGCCCAAACACCAGAGAAAAAGCCTGTAATTGTATTCCAAGCCGTTTTCGTCGCGTCGGTAACAGAATTCCAGACACCTGAAAAGAAGTCTTTGGCACCAGCGAAAAAACCTGTGATTCTGTTCCAAGCCGTTTCAGCAGACCCCTTAATACCGTCCCATGCTTCAAAACCCACCCAAGTTATGTCATTGAACAGCGTAACAAAAAATTTCTTGAGGGGCTGCCAGTGGGCAA